>NZ_JBTMZT010000001.1:240268-1239536 GCF_054570475.1 Bacillus sp. C1 | reverse complement strand
AGTAAAAAATAGACACATATTAGGGGTATTTGGTTTGCATTCTAATTGGCCTAAAATCTCTGGCATTTAATCAATTATAGCTCTAAAAAACATTTGACTAATCGTAAGAAAGACACCCAACAGATATCAAAGATACTACTTCGTTTGTTCGTTCTTCTACAGAGAAATGGGCGAAAATCCCATAGGTATGAGAAGAAAACAGTCTTTGATATCTTAGGCATCGTATACAACTTTTCTATGTCTCACAAACATGTAGCGTAATCCAAAAAATCGAAATCCGATAGGGTTTATTTAGTGTGCAAATCTTTAAAGAACTTACACTAGACCTTTAGAAAAAAGAAAAAATCTCACGTGAAATTAAACTTATATAACCTTAGCTTGATGGCAATGGGGCGGAACCCCTTATAGGAAAGTGGAAAGAATGACCGGAATCAGTGTAAGTACCTTGTAACGAGAAAAAGAAATCATTTAAAAACTAAGTGAATAAAAAAAGGAGGGTGTTTTTGGGATATATTTTTAAATAAAACCGTATTTTGTATATATATTTAAAAATCACGATACCGTCAGGCGCATTTTGAGGCGTTTAATTATAACTATATGTATTATACCTTTTAAAACTGCAAATTTCGTTTAATTAAAATTTTAATTTTTAAGTTTAAATGTTGTATATTGGAACTAAGTTGAAATTAAAATAGAACCCCTATATTTACTTTAAGCAAAAGTGTAAAAATATCTTTGTTCTGGCCGTCAGTTTTTGAATCATAATGTTTTTCATGTACGGAGAAAGCCTGTTACAATGAGAAAATGGCATAGGGTATGAGAAATATAGAGCTATAGAATATATAAGGGAGAGGTTTCATGAAATCAACAGGAGTAACTCGAAAATTAGATAATTTAGGACGTATCGTTATACCAATGGAGTTAAGACGCACCCTGGAAATTGAAGAAAAGACACCATTAGAGATTTATGTAGATGGTGAAAAAATCATCTTAAAAAAATATGAAGCCCATGGAGCGTGTGCAACAACAGGAGAAGTATCTGATAAAAATATTATTTTAGCAGATGGAAAGCTTACGCTAAGTCCAACAGGTGCAGATCTTATAATAGAAGAATTACAGAAGAATCTTGTGAAATAATTAGCTCCTTTCATGGAGCTTTTTTAGTGGCTTTGAAATAGCGGTGAACTGTTTATAAGGTCTTGAATTTTTGATTAAACTTTTTGTAAAAGTAAGTTACTAAATATAACGAAACGCCTTTATTTTGATTGAATTTTTCTCAAAATAAAGGCTAGGTATATAGTGAGCAAACACGGGTCACGGGATATTTTTAATCAAACTTTATTTCAAACCAACAGAAGAATCACTTTGATTACTTGAAGTACTTGAATTATTTGAAACCGAAGAACATCCACCTAATAATAAAATACCGATTATAATCGTAATAAATCTAAATTTCATTTTATATCTCCTTTTCAACATGTAATAATTCTAATATAACATAAATTAGGAATCCAATACCCTTAGCGTGGTTTTTTTTTTTAAATGCTGGCGGTACCTCATCACCATCAAGCTAAGAAAAGCAAATACCCCAAAACGAGAGAATTGACCTCCCGAGGTGAACTGTATAATTTTTTTGTTAGGGGGCGTTATAAAAAAGAAATACTCTTTCCTATAATCGATGTTGCATGAGCTTAACTTGACGGCAATGTAGATTTAAAATAAAGTTTGATAATTTATAATAAAGATTGATAATTAGTAAAAGAGTTTGATAAAAAGGTCTATTTTGTAGGGAAATTGCTTATGCATAAAATAAAACTAATTTTTTGTATACAGTAGCTATAAACTCTCTCGAGATTTGGAAAATAGATTCGCGAATCAACCAGGTTTCCAACCTGATGTGGTGATGAGCTGCGAAGCTATTATGAGTGCAGTGACATAATTAGGAGGTTTCCACTATGACAGCTTTATTTAAACCTATGGCTATGGCGTTCCATCTGAAAACTGAACGACTTGACCTGAGTATGTGGGAGGAATCCGATTCAGCCTGGTTTAGAAAATTAATTGGCGAACGTGGTGTGGACATGCCAACCCTTGACTCCGTTCGTAGCTATCTTATTGAGATGCGCAAGAAAGCGGCTGAAAATGGCATTTCTCTTCTCACTATCCGTAGGCGAGACGAAGGCGATTTCATCGGATACTGTGGCTTGATTATCGGCCGTTCCACCCTTGAAGAGCCTGAGATCGCATACGAGTTGTTCCGCAGTGTTCATGGTAAAGGATATGCGACCGAGGCAGCATCCGTTGTGCTGGACGCTGCGATTGCTACCGGGCGTCACAGACTTTGGTCGACTGTGGGCGCTTGGAATGTTGCGTCCCTTCGAGTTCTGGAAAAAATAGGATTCAATCGACATCACAGTACGTGGGACGAGCGCGGTGAGATTGTTTGGAACGTACGCGATTTTTAGAGATCCCGACCTAATTCGAAACTATGGAAAAGGAGAAAAGGTCATTAGTTTAGGGGAGAATCCACATCGCTATCAAGCTAAGGTTATGAAGTCCCCCCTAAACGAAAATTTTTACCTATCTACAATTCAGTTCATTTTTTCAGTTTGGGGTAACAACGAATTTCTTAAGTTGACGGGCATGGGGTTCCGCCCACATTTTAACGGAAATATACGCTAAGCAAATTTCGACATAAAAAAAGCTGAATTTCCTACTATAAGAGAGATTCGGCTCTTTTTATTTTTTGGCTTTGTTAAGTAGTATTGTTGTTTTTCAGGTATAAAAGTATGAGAACGTCCGATTTGGACGTTACCGTTCTTATTCCATTAAAGCCCCCTATAATGGAATAACTGTAAAACTAATGAAGCTTTTTTAAAAGCTGCGTTTCCCTGCCCAAGCTCCTTGCATTTTACTTAGGAATACAATTTGCCCAATATGATATGCGTCGTGCAATGCCAAACTCTTCAGTTCAAGCACTAATGATCTTTCTCCAGGGATCTGTCTATACAAATCTTTATGTTCTGATTTTGCTAGTATTTTTTCAAGTTCACGATGAACATAAAAGTATTCTTGTTTTGTTTCCTTCCAATTTTGAAACGTCTCAGTTGGTAATCGAAATGTAGATTCATTGTCTTCTGCCTGGGGTTCATTCGCTGTTTCACCAAGAAATCGCATCAGAAGTCTCTTTTTATAGAAAAGCAAATGACAAACTAATTCCCAAATGGAATTCATTTCCCCCACAGCAGGTTTCCAAATTGCCTGTTCAAAAGTAATATCCTCTAGTACTTTTTCAAGTGGTGGAAACCAGTCTTCTTCATCTAAGCAACTTGCCCATTGTTGTAACAAAAGTGTCTTTACATCCATTTTCTATTCCCTCCAATTTAATCCCTTTAATAGATAATCCTTTTTCTCAAAATTCATTTGCGGCGTGTTGTAGATAGCTCACCAATTAAGGTGTCATGCCAATTCCTTGCTCAATTAAACTGGCCCTTTAACGGAACAAGGAACGTTCTGTTGTCCTGAAAATTCTGATAAAATTAGTTTATCATAAGTTGTGTTAACTGAGAAAGAACAACTGTCTAAAATCATTTTGGTTATCGTAAAGTTATCTTTTATATGTTTGATGGCGTCCGATAATTGGAACTTGTTCCAAATCCCCCTAAAAACAAGATCAGTATGCCAACGATTTGCACATATTTAAGAATTATGGTTAACGATAACATGAATTTCATTTTATTGTAGTTAATTAAACCTTAATATAAGGGGTAGCACCACATTGGCAGTACATCCGTAAACGGACTAATGGCAAAGCCTATCATTGACATAATGCCTGTGGTTAGAGACATTAATCGAATTGATGAGTTTAACACATCAATGGTCACCATTAGTTATAAACCAAAAGGAGAATACGGGATTTCTCAACGTCGATATTTCCAAAAAGGCGGAGATAATCGAACCCACCAAGTCCACATTTATCAATTAGGCAATTCCGAAATTGATCGTCATCTTGCATTTCGCGATTACTTGCAGGCACATCCAAATGCCGCAAAAAAGTACGGAGACTTAAAAGAGGATCTGTCCAAACGTTTTCCCTACTCCATTGAATTATACATCAAAGGGAGGAACAGCTAGTATTGGAGATTGAACGAAAAGCAGTAGCGTGGTATCGAAGTTCAAGAGCGTAGATTAGATTATTTCACTAATATGGACTTTAGTTGAAGAACAAGCCATAATAAAAAGGCTGTTTGACATATTAGTCATGTATAATATGTCAAACAGCTTATTTTATTTTTCTAAATTTAGGTCTTGATAAAATTTGTTCTAACTACCTTTTTTGTGCTACTCAGAAAAAGCTTCCGAATATTGCACAACGCCTTGCACATTTTGAAGAACATGCACCGTTAACTCCATAGCCATAAATATTTCACCTGGCACATCAAATGGTGCACGTATATTCCATAGGTTAGCTGGTTTGAAACCAAATTTCGGATAATAATCTTTATGACCCCACACAATTACAGAATGATATCCGAGCTCTTTTGCTTTTCTTAATACATGCGAAATTAACATACTTACAATCTCCTTTTTCTGGTACTCCTGTACAACAGATATTGGCGCAAGAGCTAACGAATCTACAGATGTATCACCATCTACTATTTTAATGCTAGATAATAGAACATGACCAACAACCTCTTTATCTACCGCCACTAATGATAACTCTGGAATAAACGCATCACATTTTCTAATACGATTTACTAGCTCGTGCTCTTTCTGATCGCTAAATGCTTCATTTAAAAACGCTTGTTTTATAACCTCTTCTACCCTTTTATAATCTTTCTCACTTTCTTGTCTAACCTTTATATCCATAACCCCTTATCCTCTATTCTTTCTTATTTCTTTTTGAATATTACGCAGTGCTTTTTTCGATCCCCGCTCTATGTCATGCTGCATTTTCCGTTCTTTATAATCGACAAACAATGTGGCTAAATCATACCCTTCTGGATATAATTCCTTTGCCTGTACTTCTAAGGAAATTCGCTTTACGTTTATTTCAAGGAATTGGCTATTATAAAATACAACGACATTATAGAAATTGTCTTTTTCGTTATACACAATTCCAAAGTCATCATAGTCTAATAATTTTACACGGTCTCCCTTTTTATATTCATGTTTCTCTTCTATTTTTTCTTTCACAACTTTAGGCTTTCTTATTTTATTTTCATTCAGTCTCTCTAAACGATATTCTTTATTTTCCATATAGCCTTTTGCTCTTTGCAGTACATTTTCTCGCACGCTCATTTTTCTTGAAATCCATAAGGCGTTGCTCTCGCCTGATTTCCCTATCATTAACTTATACAACGGTTCCAATGTTTCACTATTAAATTGCATCGCCGCATTCATAAAATCACTATGCATTTCTGAAAAACGTTTAATCTCGCCATAATGAGTCGTCGCAACCGTCATACAACCCATTTGATAAAATTCTTCTAAAATAGAAATCGCAAGTGCTGCTCCTTCATTTGGTTCCGTACCGCTTCCTATTTCATCAAAGAGTAAAAGGGTATTGTCATTTGACTTCCTCATAATTTCCGAAAGATTTTTCATATGAGACGAAAATGTACTTAGTGCATTTTCTATACTTTGATTGTCACCAATGTCTACAAAGATATTTTCAAAAACAGCTATTTCTGTTTCTTTATCTCCAGCGATGTGAAATCCTGACATTGTCGCCAATGTTACTAATCCAATTGTTTTCAAAACAATCGTTTTCCCGCCAGCATTTGGCCCCGTAATAATTAAACTTCGATAATTTTCCCCAATTTCAAAGTGCAGTGGTACAACTTCTCCTACTAAAAGCGGATGCTTGCAATGAACTAACTTGATATATCCATAATCATTTAGTTTCGGCTCTACCCCGCCAATTTGTTTACTAAATTTCGCTTTTGCAAACACCATATCATATTGGCTAATTAGCTCCATATTAATCTTAATATGATAAATGTCCTCTAAGATCATTCCTGATAAAGTGGCTAATATTTGATATTCTTCCATCGCTTCTTCAGCTTTTAAACTTGCTAGTTCTACGTTTAATTTTGTAACTGTATTTGGCTCTATAAAAACAGTCGAACCTTTAGAAGAAACTTCAACAATTGTTCCTGCAACTTGATTTTTATAGGAAGCTTTCACCGGAATCGTATATTTATCGTCTTTTTTACTAATAAAGAACTCCTGAATATATTTCTTATTTGCACTGCTATTTAAAAATTTATTTAAACGTTCCTTAATTTTCCCCTCTACTGATTCCATACTATTTCGTATTCGCTTCAATTCTTTACTTGCGGCAGAATCAACACGATTTCCTTTAATGGAAAAATTAATTTCTTCTTCCACACTTTTGAACTCGGACATAGAATTCGCATATGATGCTAATACTGGCGCAAAAAATTCTTTATCCAGCATAAATCTTTTTATCTTTCGACAGCCTCGTAAAAAGTCTGATACACTAATTAACTCGGCTGGATCTAAAATCATCCCTTTCTCTAATTTTTGAATTGTACTATCGATATTCGAAATTCCGAAAAAGGGAACATGCCCTTCCGCATCTAATATAGCTCGCGCCTCCGTTGTTTCATTCAAACGATTTTTCACTACTTTTATACTTGCGCTTGGCTCTAATTTATCTAACAATTGTTTTCCTAATCCACTTACACAGTATGATTTAACGATTTCTTTTAACTCGTTATATTGTAATTTTTCAAAAGTCATTTGATTCAATTTCTCTTCTCCTCACTATGATTTATTCACATCATACATGAAGATACCTACTCATTAGATTTCAATGAGCTGTAAATAATTAAATTTTCATACGCTAAAAATAAACACAAAAAAGCTGCGGAGACACCGCAGCTTTTTACATTTACAAGGCCTGTGCATAATATAAGGAAAGAAAGCCATCTCAAAAAACACATGACTACCCCATAATCATTACACGCTTTATAAAGTATTGTAGGTATCTTCATAGGTATTTGAAATAAATCCATGACAAAATTAGGGGTTAGAAGTATATAAAAATCCCCTGTTCTCATCCGATTTATTTCATTTAATTTTTTCCTATTTAGAACCTACCGCACTCACAAAAAGCACCTCTCATTAATTTATAATTATGTTCATTGAAATCTAATTTATTGAAATCATCATACTATATGTTATGGAAGAAGTAAAGGTGCCATACTTTACAATTTTCTTCTTATTATACTTTAGTCGTAAGTATATGTATGGATTGTTGATTCAACGCATGACGGATGCTTTCTTATTCAACATTCGATACAATTATATATAAGTAAAATGGATAAGGAGCAATTTATATGACAGAACTACAAAAGCAATTCTTTTCCAGATTAAATATACAAGAAAGAGAGTCCATTTCATTTGAAGATTTAAACGAAATCCTTCATGCGATGGCTCAAGCAGTTCCATTTGAGAATTTGGATATTATTCAAGGTACAGTGAAAGAAATATCAAAAGAACATCTCCAAGAAAAAATATTAGCTCACAACCGTGGTGGTCTTTGCTACGAACTGAACCCAACGATGTATTACTTCCTTAAAGATTGCGGCTTTAATGTTCACTTAATATCAGGAACGGTTTATAATACTCCGTCTGCAACCTGGGCTGTTGATTCAGGACATGTAGCAACTGTGTTAAAACATAATGATGAACTTTATTTAATTGAAGTAGGTTTCGGTTCATATCTTCCTCTTGCACCCGTCCCGTTCTCAGGTGAAACGGTTCACTCTGTTACCGGAGACTATCGTATCCGAAAAGCAACAACTGCAAAAGGAAACTATATGTTAGAGATGAAAAAGAATCCCGAATTTCTAGATGTTGCTTCATCTGAAGAGTGGGGATTAGGCTATGCATTTTATATTGAAGAAATTGATGAAAGAAAATTAAATGAAGCTCAAAAGATAATTGTAGAACATGAAGAATCTCCTTTTAATAAAGTACCCCTTATTGTAAAACTAACTTCTGACGGGCACGCTTCCTTAACAAAAGATAGTTTTACAGTAACAAAACAAGGGAAAAAGAGAAAAGAAGAGATTTCAAAAGAGCAATATACAAGTCTATTATACTCGACATTCGGTATACAATTATAATCTACACGATAAAGGACCTTGCCACTAATAGCAAGGTCCTTTTATTGACTTCTGTTTACACTGATTTTTTCTCTCGAATTCTCCCGTTGTTAAAATACAGAAAGATAGGCAAGGGAATAACGATAAAACCTAAGCTTTTAATCATTGTGTTTATCGCTTCCTGCTTGACTGTTTCTTTCCTATCTTCTACATTCCAATTATATTCTGAACGAATTTGCTCTTCACTTACCATTTGTTGTGAATTTTTCGCTTCTTCTAATTTCATATTTTTAAATGAATCATACGTTTCATAGTAAGAAGGTGGACTAATATAATCTGATAGTCCCATAAATATGCCAATTCCTCCTCCAATAGATAACATCAGGGTCGCAAATAGTACTAAATGTACATATAATTGTCTAAACACGTCTTCCTCCCCCTCTTTTTTCCACTTCATAACTGCTATCAAAATAAACACTATAATCGCAAGCGGTAAACCTAACATCATGAATGGAATTAGAATCAATACACTTCTACCTCCTTGACCACTCCCACGGCTAAAGCCATGGGATTCTTTTTCGCAAACATCCTACTTACATGCTTCGAGGAGAAGATGCAGAGGCAAGACTTGGGCGAACAACTCTACATAGTGCAAAAAACTATAAAGAGGGCAAAGTCCGTGCCAACTACGCCATTCAACAGGCGATACTTTTCTTTGGTTTGTCTTTTGGATGTTTCGTTCCCTGTCTGTTTTCTTCAGATAAAAAACGTCTATGCCAAACTGGTTGTTTATATACAATCGATACGATTGGTTTTACGTCCATCTCATATAATTTATGTGCAATATTTTGTGCACCATTTACATCACGATGGATCTCTGTTTTGTGAACAGGACATGTGAAATTTCGTCCTTTTGCTTTATGTCTTCCACCGCAAAACGGACAGTTTTGTGACGTATAACTTTCTTCTGTTTCTTCCACTTCCATACCTTTTAACTGTGATTTGTACGTTAATTTTTGTTTGATTTTCCCTTGGTTCCAAAACGATAATTGTTGTCTTTTCTTTTTTGTTGTTTTTTGTTTCTGTTTCTCTTTTTTCTTTGTATTTTTTTCAATTCCTGAAACGTTTCCAATTACAAAATGTGTGACCTTTTCTTGTTCTAAAAACGCAACCACTTCTTTTGTTGTTTTGTGTTCTAAATATTCCAATTGGTTTTTACTTTTTTGACGAATACGATTTCGCGCTGTTTTATATTTTTTCCATTGTCGAGAACCTTTTTTGCATCTTGACATTTTTTTATTTAAATCCGCCAATGCTTTCGCGCGAAATTGTGAAATACTGCGCATCGCTCTTTCAGAAATCAATAATGCTTGATCTTCTGTTGCGACTGTTACCGCATGGATTTCACCTAAATCTCCACCAGCTATTTTTTTCTCTTGTTTGGAAAGGTCTTTTTCAGGAACCTCAACACTATAACAAAACCAATAGGAACCATTACGCCAAACAATTTCTGCGTAGTTACAATCTTTCAAATCGTCAATTGCTAAATTTGGAATGGTGATAGTTGCATTTTTCTTCGGAATTTTTCATTCCAGTTTTTTTTCTTCTTTTTCGTTAATAAATCTATAAGATTCACTTGAAATTCGACGCGTTTGATTGTAATGGTTTGTTCTTCGATTTTCATACTTGATTTTTTTAATGGAATACAATAAAAATACTTTTTTCGCAACTTACGAATGGTTTCACGATTTGCTTCATATTTATCCGCGATAGCCTGCACGGTCTGAGAATGAAGATTATACGTTTGTTTTCGAACCGCTTGTATTTCTGTTTTGCTTAACCATTTTTTCCATGTGAAATAATAGCTTGTTGCTTCGCGAACAATATCGTTCCAAACAGACGCTGTTTCTCGTTGCATAGAACGAAGGGAGTCGTACAATTCTTTTTCGTATGGAATTTGAAACGAATGAGTGACAAATATTTTGTACTCTCCTTTCTTATCAGGTTTTTCCTTGCGTCTATTATAATAGCAACATAAACACAGGGAGTTTTTTATTCGCTTTCATCCCACGGCTAAAGCACGCGGGCTTTCCCGCTCACAAATTCTGTAATTAACTATCTTTTTCTCCTATACACGCACCTTCTCCTTTTCAAATATTTCAATTTTTAAATTTTCATAGCATAGAATCCTCCCCTATGCCTTCCATTTTTATTGTGTACAGCAGGGATTCTTTGCAATTTGTTGTATTCCATAGTTATTATAGAAGATACAAAATATATATTTAGGAAGGAAATGATTATGACAGAATTCAAAAATAGGGTCGATGTACCCAATCAAGAAAAATGGGATGTAACAGACATTTATAAAACAATCGAAGACTGGAAAAGTGACTACGCAAAAATCGAAACTTTAACTGAGAACTTAAAAACATTCAACGGGAATATTCGTGATGGACAAAGTTTACTTGCTTACCTTACAAAAAGTGAAGAAGTATCAAGTTTATTCAGCCTCGTTTATGCATATGCAAGACTCCAAGCGGACCTTGATACACGCGATACAGACGCACAGTCTCTTGTAGATAAAGCATCACAATTGCACGTTAAAATAAGTGCTGCTCGTTCCTTCTTTTCTCCGTTCTTACTTAGTATAGACGAATCCACATTACATTCTTATATACAAGAAAACGAAGGCTTACAATATTATAAAGAAGATTTATTTGAATTATATCGATATAAGAAACATGTGTTAAACAAAGATAAAGAAGAAATCTTATCTCAAATGGGTGAAGCCCTTTCTTCTCCTCAGCAAACATACGGAATGCTTAATAATGCAGATATAACATTTGGAGAAGTTACAGCCGAGAATGGAACTAAAGTAAAGTTAACACGTGGAATGTACTCCAAATTAATAAAAGATGAAAATAGAGATACGAGGAAAGAAGCTTATACAGCTTACTATCAACCATACATACAATTAAAAAATTCTATCGCTTCTACTTTAACAGCAGCTATAAAAAACAATGTGACCATTTCAAAAATTAGAAACTATCCATCCGCTTTAGAAAAATCTTTATTTAGTGATATGGTTCCAAAAGAAGTATATGATAATTTAATTCATACAACTAAAAAGAACATTGCATCTCTACATACGTATAATCATTTACGACAAGAAAAATTGCAGCTAGATACATTGAGACAATACGACTTAAGTGTTGATTTAGTAACAGGTGTAAAGCAAGATATCTCGTATCATGAAGCCTATGAAACTATGCTCACAGCTTTAACTCCCTTAGGTAACGATTATATTGAAGTACTTCGAGAATTTAAAAACAAACGCTATATAGATGTAAGAGAATTACCTGGAAAACGTTCTGGCGCTTACAATTTCGGCGTATATGGTGTGCACCCTTTTATCCTTTTAAATCATAATGATGACTTAAATAGTCTTTTTACACTTACTCATGAATGTGGACATGGTATGCATACATATTATTCGCATAAGTTTCAGCCGAGAATCTCCGCTCATTATTCCATCTTTGTAGCGGAAGTCGCTTCTACGGTAAATGAAATACTTTTAATTCACCATCTACTAAAAGAAGCAAAAGATATAGACGTACGCAAACATTTAATCAATCACTTTATCGATCAATTTAAAGGAACTTTCTTTACACAAGTGATGTTTGCTGAATTCGAAAGAATTACGCACGAAATGGCAGAGCAAGGTAAACCATTAAACGCCCAATCATTTAATGAAGTATATGAAAACCTATTTAGAGAATATAATGGGGATACACTCGTATTTGATGAAGAAGTAAAATATGGATGGGCTAGAATCCCTCATTTTTACCGACCGTTTTATGTTTATAAATACGCTACTGGATTTGCTTCCGCAATTCAAATTGCGGAACAATTGTTAAGTGGTGATCCTACTATGCAGCGAAATTATATTGAATTTTTAAAAGGTGGAAGTTCAGATTACCCACTTAACCTTTTAAAGAAAACGGGTGTAGATTTAGCAACACCAAAACCAATCGAAAGTGCACTAGATCGTTTCAGTAAGTTGGTTGAAGAATTTTCATCACTGTAACAAAAAAGCCTCTCACGCTAGAGGCTTTTTTGTTTCTTTTGTTGCAATACCCCCGCCCTTCGCTTAGAGGAGAGATTCTTCACGGTTAAGAATGATACATTTTTACTACCTTTCGAAATGTTTCAACATACTTATCACAGAACCAAACAGTAGTACATTCATACTTCCCCACGCCCACATGTATCCCTTTACATCCACAATAAGTCCAAAGATAGGCGGAGCTATAATAATCGCAACTTGATTTAAAGTGAGTGCGAAACTAACGGTAACTCCAACCGACCCTTTCCTTGATTTTTCGGTAACCTCAACCATAAACAGACTAAACCATCCAATGCCAAAGAACCCTAATAAGCTACTGAACAAAAACAATCCCCATACCGAAAAGTTATGGATATTCAAAACTAAAATAAAGCTTGAAACAAATGAAGCCACTACAGACAGAAAAAGTGGTTTCTGTCTATTACCTTTATAAAAAGAATCACTCACTATCGCTAATACAATTCTTCCTAGCATTCCAAAAAATAAAGTAACTGAAAATATTTGTCCTGCCAAAATGGAAGATATGGATTTAGTAGTAATCAAAAATTTAATAAAGTGGCCGATCAATACCATTTGTAATGAAATCATACAAATTCCTGTTAAGAAAACCGGATATAATTTCTTATTATTCACCACTTCTTTTAACTGTTGTGAAAAAAGAATTCTTTTGTTATGTAACCCAGGCTGTTTATGAATAACAGGCTCTCGATAAAAAACTAAAAACAATACTCCTCCCGCGATACAGACGCTTGAAAGAGTATAGATTGTATATGACAAACCAAACTTTAAAAAGAGAACGGGAATAATAGCTCCTGCCACTGCACCGCCTATCGGAATACCAGCTTGCCGAATTCCCGTAGCGAATCCTCGATTTTCTTTCGGAAACCATTTTAAAATGACCTTACTTCCTCCTGGCTGCGCGGTACTGTAAAACACTCCGACTATCACAAGAACAAATAACAACCCAGTAAATCCTTCTACTATTTGAGTAAACAACATAGATCCGCCAAGCAATATAGCACTAATCCCAATCAGGAATTTTTCATTATATTGATCAAGCAATCTTCCTACAAAAAGCATACAAAAAAGTGGACCGATATTCACAGCAGTTAGCAGCATTCCCATTTGCATGTCAGTAAGGTGATATATGTCTTTCCAAAAAAACGCTAAAGGACCTACTCCATATGTTATTAACGTTGCACTCGCCTGCACCGCTGTTGCCAGCATAAGCACAATCCATTTATACGAACTACTACACTTCATGACTTCTTCTTGACTTAACAAATTCATCCCCTCCATACATTTTTATTGTACGAAGATTCAGATATCATGTAAAATGAGTATTAATGATAAAAGATATCAAAATAATTGATATCTTTTACAGACTGTGGAGAAAGGGAAACATGGTAAGCTGACGAGGTTTGTTCATATAAAATGGTGAATAAAATTTTATCAGCGATTTTTCAAATATATCAACCGTTTCTCACAATATATCAGCGCAAATTTGAATATATCAGCGATTCGACAACGGATATCGACTAACCCACAAAAAACGACAAAAAACAGGAGCCCCCTAGCTTCTGTTTCCAAACAAACTGAAAAGATATCAAAATAGTTGATATCTTTAGGAGGAATTGGGATGGATATAAAAGATCTAACTGTTTTTCATGAAGTAGCTAAAGAAGGAACGATCTCACATGCTGCTCAAAACCTAAATTATGTGCAGTCTAATGTGACGATGCGCATTAAACAATTAGAAAAGGAATTATGTACGCCATTATTTTATCGAAATGGAAAAGGGGTTTCTTTAACTTCACATGGAGAAGTGTTATTACCTTATGCGAAACAGATCATACACTTAATGGAACAATCGATTAAAGCTGTTCAAAGTAACACCTTACATCCAAAAGGGACATTAAAAATCGGCTCTACTGAATCTACAACTGCAGTCCGTCTTCCGTCTATACTGACATCTTATTATGAAACGTATCCTGAAGTAGAACTCATTTTAGAAACGCATGCAACAGAGCATTTAATTCAACTTGTTTTAGAACGAAAGCTTGAAGGGGCATTCATTGCTGGAAGTATTCATCATCCTGACCTGAATTCAATCTTGTTTCGAAAGGAAGAATTAGTACTCATTAGTAGACTACCCCTTTCTTCTTTCGATGATTTAGGAAAAATGAATGTATTAGCTTTTAGCAAAGGCTGTTACTATCGTAGTTTATTAGAAAACTGGCTTCATAAAGAAGGAATTTATCCAAAGCGCGTATTGGAATTTGGAACAATCGAAGCGATACTTGCTTGTGTAAAATCAGGTATGGGCATTGCTATTATGATAAAATCACTTATACAAGACCATGAACATTCTTTCGTATTCACTTCTTTACCTGAGAGTTTTTCGAGGGTACCCACTACTTTTATTGTGCGGAAAGATACGTTTTATTCAGGGGCTTTGCGTAAGTTCATTGACAAGATTACAAATACACCATAATTAATAAACCTCATAGACTAAAAAACCTAGGCCAATTTACATTGGCCTAGGTTTTTTAGAAACTCATCATTCATTTACTTATCAGTTCGTTCTTATCTTTCTTTCAGAACACTATGTAATCGATCTGGGTAATTTGTAAACATACCTGTAGCACCCCATTTAATCAATAGTCTCATATCATCTTTTTCATTGATTGTATACGGATGCACTAACAATTTATTTTCACGAGCTTTCTTCATAAATGCTTTATCAATAATTAACTCGCCATTATTATCATTACGTAAGTTTGGTCCAATACCAACCGCATACTTTTTGATCTCTTGGAAATCTTTATTTGTTACATTCTCTGGATCATGCGTAATTCCTGACCATTCAACGATTTCATTATTTCCATTCGGATTGTACCAAAGTAATTGAATTAATGGGATATTTTCATTCATACTATGAATCTTTTTTAAGCTTTCTTGACTAAATGATTGAATCATAACACGACTTGAAGACATATTTTGTCCAATTAAATTATATTTCTCTAACAATCCTAATAATTTCTCTTCCATTCCTGGATATACTTCAGGAGATTTCGTTTCAATATAGTATTTCATGCTTCTTCCATACTTTTGAAAAATCTCTTCTAGTGTTAGAACTTTTTGTCCTACGTATTCTGGCTTCGCTTTCTCCGGATAAGCCTCATTGAACCAAGATCCTGCATCTAAACTTTTAATTTCACTTAATGTTTTTTCTCTTACTTCGCCAGTTCCATTTGTAGTTCGATCCACCGCAGTATCATGCATCGCAATCAACTGACCATCTTTTGTTAATTGAATATCTAATTCTAAATAATCCGCTTTCATTTTTTTCACAAGATCGTATGAAGCAAAAGTATGCTCTGGGGCATGTCCACTTGCTCCTCGGTGTGCAATATTTAAAAACTTATTTTGATTCACCTTATTTTTCATATCTGTTTTTGCATCAACAGTTCCCCCGTAAATAAAACTCCCGATTGTAAAGAAAATAACTAAAACACTGATTATCTTTTTCACTTTTTTAATTCCTTCCCCTATTGCAAATTTCAACAAGCCAATGAGATTTACACGAAATAGAAAAAATACCTTACATATTTTTATAAACCTATAATAATATTGCAATCTTACAAAAATTCTACCATTCTATGTACTGCACTGTTCACTATATAAATAAAATTTTTTCCGCAGACTTTCTTATATCACGCCTTTCCTTATCGCAATCGTATTCTCTATTGTGCTTCTTTACCCCAACAAAAAAACCATAAAACATTTTAGAATACACGACTAGTATCCAAAAAATCGTCTTATGGCTTTTCTCAAAATCTCCGGCCTTCTATTAACTTGTTGGATTTAATCATAACAAATCTTATAAACTTTGTGAATATTTTTTGTTATGATAATTATAATAAAATGATATTCTATTATCATAGTATAACCTTAATGAATAGAACTGCGCTTTTATTCCTATCCACCTTTTATATGCTAAAAAGTAGCACAATACACACTTAACATTGTTTTGTGTTCAAAGTATTATGGCATAGCATACAATTTAATACTTCTTCAAGTACGATATCCGGTGTTAAAATAGCCTCCTTTGTCCCCCAACCAATAAATCCATCTGGCCTTACTAATACCGCCCCTTCTGGATTAATTCCATATAGCGTTACAAACTTGTTATTTCGATCAATAAAATCCCCTTTTTGAGAAACTCGATACATTTCAATACCAATTCCTAAACGAGACGCAACCCTATATGCAGCAATTGACCAAGAATCGTGTTCTGATCCAGTAAATAACACAAAATTTCTTCCTAATAAATCAAGTATTGAAATCCGCTTTCCTTGATACATCCCCCACATATGTGGAGCTCTTGTTCCCGGTCTTCCTTTGAGCTCTAAAGTATCCATTCTATGCGTAGTTTGATCTGGATCTATTACTGCTGCAGAACAGTACTTGTAACCTACAGTAACAGCTAAACCATCTGTAGTATTCAAATTATTTTCTCTATTCATAGCCCGCAGTAGGATATTACTTGCATAATCCGTGGTTAATTGTACAGCAGGGTGTCTTTCCTCATGATAAGTTTCCAGCAACTTTGGATTCGCTTGATCATGAATAACAGCAGCTAATTTCCAAGCTAAATTATGAGCATCCTGAACACCTGTATTTGAACCAAATCCTCCCGTAGGTGGCATAAGGTGCGCGGCATCTCCAACTAAAAAAACACGATTATCTTGAAAACGTACAGCTGTACTTTCTGTTGCCTCCCAAGGTGAAATGCTTAATATTTCCATACTCAGATTTAACTTCCCAATTGCTTTTCGAATAATTTCTTGACAATGGTCTATAGAAAAATCTTCAGGTGTTTCCCCCTTTAAAGGATAATAGGCTACATGATAAATCCAAAGATCCTTATTATTGACTGGAATTAGCGCACCCAAAACTTCAGGATGCGAAACCATAGTGAAGCCAAAAGCATCTCCTTTTATAAAATCGCTCAAATCTGCTTTAAAATAAATATTGATATAATGGCCTCCTATCTTACCACGACCATTCGCCTCAATACCAGAATGTTTACGTATCGAACTTTTTGCACCATCTGCTGCAATCATATACTTACTATATATAATTTGTTCCTCTTTCGTTTCACGATTTCGCACAATAGCGGTTACTCCCATTTCATCCTGCTTGTAAGAAACAAGTTCATGATGAAACCACAGCTCTCCACCTAATCGCCTAGCCTCTTTGAGTAACATCGGTTCTAAAGTGATTTGATAACAAGAAGTCGGCTTTGATGGACTAATCTTTCTAATTAAGTCAGACAAACTTTTATCATTTTCATCTTGAACCATCTTTAGCCTTTTTAATTCTTCATAGTCCGCTTCAGCGATTGTATTTACATTAAACCTTCCACTGCAGTTCTCCAACATCTTTCCAGCAGTACGAATATCCTGCTCTAAACCTAATTCCCGAAATAATTCCATCGTCCGAAAAGTAATCCCCCCTGCTTTTGGGTGAATAGCAGTTGTTGGATGTCTTTCAATGAGTACATAATCCACTTTATGATGGGAAAGAAATAATGCTGAGGTTAACCCCGTTAAACCTCCTCCAATAATTAAAACTGGAACATGAATAGATTTCATGGGTATTTCTCCATTCGTATAAATTTTACTGAGCTCAGTGGTTTAACTATAATAATAAACCCCCAAAAAAAATAGACTTATCTTCTTAAATCATTTATCATATAGATAGAGTACGCCCCAAAACACATAACCGATCTATATGATTAATTTCTTACAATAAAGCATAGTTCCCATCTACATATTTAACTTAAAAATTACACTAACTATAAAAACAAAAATGTCACACTCATAATAAAATGAACTGTCCCCCGAATCGTAGACACTTTAAAAAATCCATGATTCGGGGTTTTTGTGTGTTTTTGCACTCATTCCTCGTTATAATGGAAATAATGATAAAAGTGAGGGCCAGAAAACGGTACAATCATTTTAAACTCTCCCCCTCTGTCTACAAATAAAATGGAAACTACTATGAAATACTTTTATAGTAGGCTTTATATAAAAACTAGAACGAAAAGAAAAGGAGATACAATGGAAAAGAAAAAAGAAACACAAGAAACGGGATGGAACTTTGACAATAGTTATGCTCGTCTGCCAGAAACATTTTTCACAAAAACTGCTCCAACGCCCGTACGTTCACCAGAGTTAATCATTCTTAACGATTCTTTAGCAACGTCTTTAGGGTTACATATAGAAGCACTTCAAAACGAAGAAAGTATAGCAATGTTTGCTGGCAACAAAGTACCTGAAGACGCTTCCCCTCTTGCTCAAGCTTATGCTGGGCATCAATTCGGGCATCTCAACATGCTAGGAGATGGTCGTGCTCTGTTAATTAGTGAACAAATTACACCTTCAGGTGAACGATTTGATATTCAATTAAAAGGCTCTGGCCGAACACCATACTCTCGCCGCGGAGATGGACGTGCTGCACTCGGTCCAATGCTTCGTGAATATATTATCAGTGAAGCAATGTATGCACTTAGCATTCCAACTACTCGTAGTTTAGCTGTGGTAGCAACAGGGGAGTCAATCCTTCGTGAAACAGCTTTACCTGGTGCAATTTTGACACGTGTAGCCAGCAGTCATATACGCGTTGGCACATTTCAATACGCAGCAGCAAGCGGTTCAGTTGAAGATCTTAAAGCTTTAGCTGATTATACGATTAAACGTCATTTTCCAACGATTCAATCAGATGAAAACCCATATTTAGCGCTACTTCAAGAAGTGATGAAGCAACAGGCAACCCTAATTGCAAAATGGCAACTTGTCGGTTTTATTCACGGCGTAATGAATACCGACAATATGACAATTAGCGGCGAAACGATCGACTATGGCCCATGTGCCTTTATGGATGAATACAATCCAGCAACCGTGTTCAGCTCTATTGACACACAAGGCCGCTATGCCTATGGCAACCAGCCTTATATTGGCGTTTGGAACCTTGCCCGATTTGCGGAATCTTTATTGCCACTATTACATGAAGACGAGGAACAAGCTGTCAAACTCGCTCAAGATAGCCTCTCAACATTTGGTGCACTGTACGAAAAACATTGGCTTACTGGAATGCGAGCAAAACTAGGCATATGTAACGAAGAAGCAGAAGATAAAGCCTTGATTGATGAACTTCTGAAGATGATGGAGGAGCATCGCGCAGACTATACGAATACCTTCCTTTCGTTAACTTTTGGTACAGGGGAAAATACCGATTTATTTAACAGCACCGCGTTCACAGAGTGGAAAGAAAAATGGCAAGCAAGGCTAAGTAGACAGCAGGAACCAAAATCTACTTCGCATCAATTGATGCGAGACAGCAATCCTGCGGTAATCCCGCGAAATCATCGCGTGGAAGAAGCATTAAATGCAGCAGTAAAACAAGGCGACTACAGCGTAATGCAGCGACTGCTAGCTGTTCTTTCCAATCCTTACGCACATTCACCTGAACAATGTGAATATGCTACATTGCCTGCAGCCTCTTCACAACCTTATCGAACTTTTTGTGGTACGTGAGGCATGATTTCTATTTATACAAAAGTAATGCTATCTCTTCACTTGAAGGGATAGCATTACTTTTGTATATCATTTCTCATTCTTTATAAAATTTCCTCTCATCAACATAGCAATCCCTTTATGATCCTCACTATCCATTTGTTCAAGTTGCTTCACAACCAATTCTTGCCGCTTCGCAGAATGGTTTTGACTTAGTTTCCGTTTCCCCTCAATTCTATTAATCTTTATTTTAAACCCTACAATTCCTTTACTTAACCCTTCAATATAACTAGGTTCCACTTCATCTAACAAATAGGAGCTCTCCTGATCCTCATATTTATCTACTAAATCACGAAGGGAATTGATTAATTCTTGTTCATCCTCTACAATTTCCATTTCACCATATACATGAACAGCTACATAGTTCCAAGTTGGTACTGCTTTGTTTGTTTCATACCATGATGGAGATATGTAGCAATGTGGTCCTTGAAAAACAGCAAGTACCTCTTGATTCTCGGTGTCTTTCCATTGTTCATTTGGACGTGCAAAGTGACCATATAGAATCCGCTCATTTCTATTTAATAGTAAAGGAAGATGCGTTGCATATGGTGCTCCACTATGCTGAGAAAATAACGTTGCAAAGCTATTTTGTTCAATAATTTCATATTTCGTCTTTTCATCTTTTATATCGAAGTATTTTGGTATGTACATATTCCCTCTCCTTTCTTCCTTATCATTTTATCTTCCAATTATACTTAGGAAGAAGCGAATCCAACAGGGACAGATAATGATTATTTTATAAGGACAGTATGATTCCTAAAGGCTGTACGTATAAAATAAGCAGTCAAACGAATTCTGACTGCTTAAGTTAAATCAAAGAACTACTTCTCTGTGACAAAATAAAGCAATGCAATGACCGGAAAAACAATTCCCATCCATAATGTTGCACTCCATCCACCTGAGGCGTATGCCCATCCTCCGATAGAAGATCCAACAGCACCACCCAAAAAGAAAATAGCCATGAATAACCCGTTTAATCGACTACGAATTTCTGGTCCCAACGAGAAAATCAAACGTTGGCTGAGCACAAGGTTTGCGGATACTCCCATGTCTAACAGAATAGCCGCAACTACTAAAACAGCTACTCCAAAGGGCGAGTTACTCTGAACCATGAGTGGGAGTAATAAAGAAGCGATGACAACAGCGAGAGCTATTCCAGTTGCAAATCGAGTCCAACCACGATCAGCTAGACGTCCACCTATTGGTGCGGCTATCGCACCAGCAACTCCAACAAGTGCATATAGTGCTATTGCTTTCTGAGAAAAATGAAAAGTAGGGCTAGATAATAATAACGGAACAGTAGTCCAGAATAAGCTGAAAGTCCCGAATACACACGCATGATAGATCGCGCGGCGGCGTAAGATTGGAGTAGTTCGCAGCAGTTGCCACATTGAACCGAGTAAGGCAGTATAGTTTGTGTTTGCCGTTGGTTTCCTAGTAGGGAGTACTTTTAATAGTACAATCGCTAAGACAACAACTACTACCGCAGACAAAGCAAATATTGCATTCCATCCCCAGATGTCAGCTACTAGACTTGATATCGGACGCGAAAGCATAATGCCAAGTAACAGCCCACTCATAACATTACCAACAACACGACCGCGTGTAGATTCTGATGCAAGGTATGATGCAAAAGGTACAAGCACTTGTGCTGCGACCGATCCCACCCCGATGAAGAATGAAGCCACTAAGAAAAGTATTCCGTGTTTCACAAATACTGTAGCAGTCAGGGCGACTGCACTTAGAAGTAACGATGTAACTACCAGCTTTCGATTTTCAACAATATCTCCTAAAGGTACAAGAAATAATAAACCGATAACATATCCAATCTGGGTTAGCGTTACAATCAACCCTGCACTACTAGTAGAAAGCCCAATTGCAGAGCTAATTACCCCGACCAAGGGCTGTGCATAGTAAAGATTAGCTACAATGATACCACTTGCAGCTGCTAGCAGTATGGTTAACCCTGCCGAAATTTCTTTATCAATTATTTTACTTTTCACATTAGACATACTTAACTCCTCCCATACCATTATCCCGAAGTTCTTGAATCATCTCGGCAACGGCTGCATCAGTTGCCATTGTACTAATTTGTGTCAGAAATGAATCCAACTCTTCTTTCAAAATTTTCAATTGTGCCACCTCTTCAATCCCCTTTCCCATGTACTTTTAGTAATAAATTCTTATGGAACCTTAGGCTTATTTACATCAATTAACATCGCGAAATTTCTTAACAATTAAATACTGAACGTTCAGTTCACTAATTAAAATAAATAATATACTAAACGTTCAGTTTTGTAAATAGGTGATTTTACTTTTCATTCAAATTAAGTATACTAAACGTATAGTTTATATTTTTGGAAGGAATGATCAATGTGCAAAGTAAAAGAGGTCGGCCGCGTAATGTCGAAACGCATAAGTCTATCCTTTCCGCATCTTATGAGTTATTGCTGGAAAAGGGTTTTAAAGCCGTTACTGTCGATAAAATTGCAGATCGTGCTAAAGTGAGCAAAGCTACGATTTATAAATGGTGGCCTAACAAAGCAGCCGTGGTAATGGACGGTTTCCTTTCTGCTGCCGCTGCCAAATTACCTATACCTGATACGGGATCAGCATTGAATGATATTCTAATTCACGCCACGAGTTTAGCTAGTTTTTTGACAAGCCCGGAGGGAACCATTATTACAGAGTTACTAGGCGAAGGACAGTTTGATGCAAATCTGGCGAAGGAATATCGCATCCGATATTTTCAGCCTCGTCGACTGCAAGCTAGGCACATTTTGGAAAAGGGAATTCAGCGAGGAGAATTAAAAGAAAATCTCGATATTGAATTAAGCATCGATCTCATTTACGGACCAATTTTCTATCGTTTACTTGTAACTGGCGAAAAGTTAGATGATTCCTATGTGCATCATTTAGTAATGAACGCATTTGAAGGTATCCGGTTGACCTGAATAACATTCGAACAAAAATTTATTTACCACGAAATCGCCAATTCTCCACTCTCCCGATCATATAATCCGTCATGCCCTTTCAGCGGTTTCATATCGCTAGGCGATATGAAACCGCTGAGTCGAAGAGCACTTTTTGAATCCATACTTGATCGATTAACTAGGCATCCAATCACATTCATGAATTGGATGGTGTGAATTTAGAAAGCGTTAAGGAGCATTCCATTATAGGGATACAAATTTATCTTAACTTGATGAGTATGTAGTGGTACAACATTGCCATCTATTATTCCATCAAACGAAACAATATCCTAAATTGTTATAAACCACTGTGAAAAGATACAATTTTCACAGTGGTTTAGCTTTAAATTATTCATTTGTAATCAGCCCTTTAAAAATGATAGCAATGCTTCATTAAATTCTTTAACATGTGTTGCATTGAGCCCATGTGGACCACCCTTTATTAAAGCTACCTTAGAATTAGGAATTGCTTCATGTGTTAGCTTCCCACTATATTCAAATGGAACAGTTGCATCTGAATCACCATGAATAACAAGGGTAGGTATATTAAAGTTGGCTAAATCTCCTCTAAAGTCTGTTTTACTGAAAGCAGCGATACAATCTAGCGTCCCTTTAGGCGATGCACCCGCTGCAATATCCCGATTGTAAAGTCGGAATGGTTCACTGACTAAGTCAGTTCGATCCCCAGCAGCAAAGAATCCTCTCGTAAACTCATCAAGAAATGCTAAACGATCATTTTTTACGCCATTTTCAAAACTTTGAATTGCCGCATCATCTAATACTCCTTCAGGATGATCTGCTGATTTGTATAGAAATGGTGGTACAGCTCCTGCAAATACAGCCTTCTCTACTCTAGTTGTTCCGTAGGTTCCAATATAGCGAGCTACTTCTCCACCCCCCATTGAAAACCCGACCAGCGTCACATTGTGGAGATCCAAATGCTCTAGTAACAAATGTAAATCAGTAACGAATGTATCATATTCGTAACCATTCCATGGCTGAGAAGAGTTCCCAAACCCTCGACGGTCATAAGTTATGACTCTGTATCCAGCCTCAACGAGAGCAGGAACTTGGTATTCCCAAGATCGACCACTTAATGGCCAACCGTGAATTAATACCACTGGCTTCCCTGTACCATGATCCTCATAATATAGTTCAATAGGTGTTTGATTTTCAGTTCCTACAGTAAATTTCCCCATTCCTCTACCTCCAAAAATATTTTAATATATATCCTTTTCTCCAATAATCCAGATGAATCTCGTAGTCTATTTATACACGTTTATGTTGAGGACTCCAAACATGAAATCCTATTGTTTCAGTGGATTTATTCCCTTCCATTTGTAATAATTACCCATCTAATACCCTTTTTATTATGAATGTAATTTAAAAGACGAAGCAATCCAAATCACAGAAACCACTACCATGATGATGGTGATGATTACAGTTATGCATATGACTTTTATGAGACATTACGCCAACTACTGTCAATACGGACTCAATACGCTTGATTTCTTCATCTGGAACACGAAAGTAATTAGCAGAAAGGATGGATAAGTCTGCATATTGCCCTTTTTTGATTTGACCTTTTATTTCTTCTTCTGCAGAAAACCATGCATTTCCGGCTGTATACATACGAAGAGCTTGTTCGCGATCCAATCGGTTAGACGTTGGATACAAACTTAATCCACCAACCGTTTTTCTTCCGTTTGAATCATTTTAAGTGTTTTAAATTGTCGATTTACAAATTTACCTTTGAATCAATTGAAAGTTCTAAAAATAAAAACACGGGGTGTTTAATTGTGTTGCAAGTAGGGGAATTTGTTTTAGCGAGTGCATTAGTGTTTACAGGATTAACAGGGGTATCGTTTATCAATATACTTTCAGCACAAGCAGCGGGCGGAATATATGATATCAAAAAATAAAACTAGAAATTTCTAATACTGAGTACTAATCATGAGTATTTGTAATAAAGAAAAGAATAGATAAAGCATCATGGCTTTATCTATCCTTTTTTCTCATATATAATGTGCAATGTTTTATCATTTTTTGGGAAACCTGCTCTGTTAAGTTGATGGGCATGTATGATGATCCCTGTTAGTAAAATTATTTCAGATTGATAGTATTTCCATTTAAAATCTACTGATTTTGCTACATCTTATTTCTGTTATTTGTAAATATAGTTTATTCAGTATAAGCATATTTCTCTTGCATTTCATCTTTTTGCAACAGAGCCACATGTAGCATAAGGCAATCCTGCTTTTTTCCATGCAAGAAATCCTCCCTTTAAATTAACTACTTCCTTTATACCGACTCTTTGTAAAATGCTAGCAGCTATAGCGGACCTTAACCCCGTTCGACATTGTAAAACTATTGGACAATCTTTCGGTACATAATCTAGCTGCTCAAATAGATTACCTAAAGTGATATGTATTGCATCATGAAGGTGTCCTTCCTCCCACTCTCTTTTACTACGCACATCGATAACTTTAACACTTCCATCTGTTATATTCGGATATAATTCGTTCGACGTTTTTTCTTTGTAACTTTCCAAACTATCAAATCTTTGCATTACTTTTAAAGGTACAAAGGCAATAATATTATCTAGCCCAATAGATTCAAGGTCTCTAATAACTTCCCTCATTTTAACTTTTTCTACATCTAAAATTATTACAGTTTCTTTTTTATAATCTAATAGCCATCCACACCAAGTTGTGAAAGAGTTGTTATACGGTATATTAATTGATTTCTCAATATGACCAGCAGCAAAACAATCTACATCCCTTATATCAACTATTTGCTGAACACTCTTCATAATTTCTTGAAGTGCTTCAACTGTATTAATACCAATAATCCCTTTCTTCTTACGAATTGGTGGACCATACTTATTTAAATTCTTCATTAACGAAAAATACTTTGGCGGCTCTGGCTGTCCCGTCACTAAAGTCGATACAAACTCTTCTTCTTCATTACACTGAAACGCCCAATTAAACATCTTTTCATAACCTAATGTAGAAGTCGGAATTGCTCCTAATGCTTTTCCACATGCACTTCCTGCACCATGTGATGGCCATATTTGCAAATAATCAGGAAGTTTTTTTATTTTTTGTATGGAATCAAATAATTGTTTTGCTCCTATTTTTGCAGTATCTTTAATACCAACAGCTGTTTCTAATAAGTCAGGCCTCCCTACATCCCCTACAAATATAAAATCACCTGTAAATATTCCTATCGGTTTATCATTCGTATAATTATTTTGAGTTGTATCAGTTACTAAAAAAGAAATACTTTCAGGCGTATGTCCTGGAGTATGAATTACATTGAATTTTATATGACCAACTTTAAACTCTGTCCCCTCTCTAACAAGATTGTATCGGCCCTCGTGAAGATATTGATATTTCCAATCACAATCCCCTTCATCAGATACATATAAATTTGCATTATACAGATGGGAAAGTTCTTTAGCCCCAGAAAGAAAATCTGCATGGATATGGGTCTCAGCCGCAGCAATTACTTCCATTCCCTCTTTTTTAGCACATTCTATATATTGTTCTATATAACGACTCGGATCAATTACAATTGCTACTCCTTCCTTCTGACAACCGACTAAATAGGAAGCATGTGCCAATTTTTCATCATAAAAATATTTTAAAAGCATATCTATTTCCTCCTATTATTTGTTTTAAATTATGATTTTGAAATGAAATTCTGCCTTCACTTTATAAAATCCCTTTCAACATCAAATTCCAATACATATATGGCAACATATATCTTTTTAACAAAAACATACTATATCTTTCTTTCGCTTGATTAAATGGAAATGTTTCTTGTGGCTCATGGTCATAATTAAATTCTGCTAGTACAAGACTTTTATACCCTGTAACAATGGGGCAAGATGTATACCCATCATATGTAGCCTGCAAGTCTCTCCCGTTAAGAAGGTCCATAATATTTTGTTTTAAGACAGGTATTTGCTTTCGGATTGCGGCTCCAGTTTTAGATGTAGGTAAATTTGTACAATCTCCAAGTCCAAAAACATTTTTATACCGTACATGCTGCAATGTATAAGGGCTTATATCAACCCAACCGTGATGATTACTTATATCACTTTCTTTTATAAAGCTAGGTGGCCCCATTGGTGGAACAACATGTATCATACTATATGGTACTGCTTCTCTTTTCAGTGTTTGTGTATCTTCAAAAATAGCCTCTCTCTTTTCAGCAGTAATTTCTACTAAGTTTTTATTATAATTCGTCATAATTTGCTTTCTTTCTATTACTTGTTCTAATGTATCTGCATAGCGCGGAACCTGAAATATGTTAGCGTTCGCGGAATAAAACATTACTTCACTCCTTTTTCTTACACCGCTGTTACAAAAATGCTCTTCTGCTAAATACATAATTTTTTGTGGAGCGCCACCGCATTTAATAGGAGTATTAGGATGAGTAAAAAGCGCATTCCCTCCCTCAAATTTTTTAATTTCTCTCCAAGTAAAATCTACATATTTATAAGAATAGTTACTACAAATCCCATTAGTCCCGATAGACCCTTTTAATCCTTTAATACCATCCCAATTTATTTGTATACCGGCTGCTACAATAAGAATTTCATACTCTAGCATCATTCCATCATCTAAAAGTATCTTATTTTCATACGGAAACAACTTAACAACACTTTTAGAAATCCACGTGGCTCCTTTTGGAATAAATGATTCCTGATCACGCATTGTACATTCCTTCGAAATAAGTCCTCCCCCTACTAAAGTCCATAGTGGTTGAAAGTAATGCTTTTTAGATGGATCAATAATTGCTATACTGTCTTTGAATAGGGGTGCATTTCGTAACAAATATGCAGTAGAAGATAGTCCTGCAGTCCCAGCACCAATTACAATAATTTTATAACTACCTCTGGTCTTCATTATCCTCTTCCTATCTGATTTTAATTGTTAAGTTAACTCAATATTAGCCGTTTTTAATCGTAGTAACTTTATTATAAGTTAAATGCACCTTACATTTAACTGATTAAAATGAATTTTTTGTTAATTAAACCCATCGACATCACTATATGCATAAAACTCTTATATTACTTCTATTATTTTGTTTTGGTCGCTACAAACCTTACATTTTTCAATAGTACCCTGTGTCCTATCTCACTTTAATTACATTACATGACTATAGACAATAAAAAGAAAGTTTCCTTGGTATAGATTGTATAAAAAAATCCTACTGTTACATACACAATGATAGGCTGGTTATGGTTCTGTTGCAAAGTTTCCGAAGATATAAAAAGATGGGGAATATTGTGGACCAGTTTTATGAAACTATTAATGATTCATATACTTCGTTTTTGTTTGTATATAGCATGAACAGTTTCTATACCTTTAATAGCACGTGAGGCATGGCGAAAATTTTGAAATCCTAAAGAACGGGAGAATCGATGTTTCACATATCGGTGATCTTGCTCAATGATATTATTGAGGTACTTAATTGTACGATGGTATGAAATTCTTCATCGTGAGAAAACAAGACAAAATCTAATAAGTTAATGGTAATTGTTTTTCGAAGTGAACGATATCGTATCCCTTCTTGCATTTGGGGCATATAGAGCTTACTCCAATACTATAAAGAACGTTTCACCATATCATGAGTATTACGGAGCTGGACTTCTATATTCACTTGCGATCCATTATCTAATGTTGCTAATAAATCTAAAATGGATAACTTATCATCTTCATAAGCCTTATGAAGATGAGGGTCTTCCAATTGTAGAGATGTAATAGGTGTATCTAAAGATTCCTCTAAAATATCATTCAAAAATCCAGTTAAAATTTCTTCATTTCCCTTCGTTCCGAATAACTGTTTAAAGGCGAAATCGATTCGTAAATTTACTAATTTTGTGGACATGGGTTTCCTCTCCCTGTCTTTCTATTCTTCTTACTATTTTATAATGTAATTCTTTATATAAGCAAATGCTACTTTTACCATTGTAGCTCCAATTCATCACAGTACGCATCTAACTCCGTAAAACAGTTTTGTAAATCCGCTTCAAAATTAATTTCACGAATTATGCTATCTACCTTTTGTTCTAATTCTGGAATTGTGCTGTAAGAAACATAGAATAAGTACTCTCCCGAACGTTGTTCCATATTGTATTGTGATATGAGAAAGGATTCAATATTTTTTCGAACTTTACCCTTTCCTAGTACAAATTTATTATTATTTTCTACACGTAACAACATACGGATGATGGCTGTTTGTTCCTTAGTCTTTTCATTTTTTTCAGTTTGTTTATTTTTTCGTATGTATCGGTAAAGCGTAGCTTGACTAATACCTGTCATGTTTACAATTTCTTGTATGCTATACTCTTTAGAATCATATAACTTCAATGCTCTTTGAATGAAACTATCTTTAACCCGAGGACGTCCACCTACTCTTCCTCTTGCTCTTGCACTTTCAAGACCCTCTTGAGTACGTTGAGCAATCAAGTCTCTTTCAAACTGGCTAAATGCCTGAAATACTGTTAACATCAATTTCCCTTGAGGTATATTAGTATCAAATTGTTCTTTGATACTAATTAGCTTAACTCCTTTATTCTTGAAAAAATCAACAAGTTCAATTAGATCTTTGGTACTTCTCCCTAATCTAGAAAAGCTTTCTACTACTAACGTGTCACCAGGTCTAATTTTATCTTTCAATCGAGTAAGTTCTGGACGATCACTTTTCGTACCTGTCATTTTTTCTGTGAGGATTTCGGTACAGTTATAATTTTGAAGCATATCTAGTTGACGAATCAAATCTTGTTGTTGGGTACTTACTCGTGCATAACCATAAATGTATGAATTCATAAAATCACCTAACCTTTACATGATAATTTTATCATAAGGGAGGTTAAAGTTAATTTGATTTTGACAATAGTTTTGATAACGTAGTTAAGCGATTTATAAGGGGCAAATTTTGTTTGGTTTTCATTTATCAAAAACCATCGTTTTTGAAACGCCTATAAATAATAAAACTAATAATTCTGTACTTTCCACTTAGTAAAGGTTTAATATAAGAATAGGATATATTCCCAAAAAATGCATAAGGGGTGTTGATTATGAATTTTTCAAAAGACTTTAACTACAATCATCAAGGCGATTATTTATATCCAGTTGAATATTATCAATTTCGCCAAGCAAGCACACTAAATACATTCAAAGTTGAATTATTATGTTTTGATGATTCGTACGCTTTTCATTTGAGTTCAGATAACGAATCAATCCCAAAAGAATACCGTTTTGTTACAATTAATGATTATGAAATTAATGAAGAGTTTGGCTTTGTTCCTGTAGATTTTAGTTCTAAACAAGCTGTATTACAACGAGCAATTGATATGGCTAGTGCAATTGCAAAGAAATATTGTGAAAAGCCAGTTACTCAATAATAAGTAAAGATCGGACTTTCCGACACTCTGAAAAGAAACACCCAATAAAATAGGTGTTTCTTTAACTTTTGAAAGATTTTTATCACCTAAATATTCTTTTAAAATGATTTTGGGTACATAAATTTATAAACCTTATGATTCTATAGCAATTTGATATGAGTCTAATAGCGATCACCATATCAAAAAAAGAAAATTGTACGTTTAGACATAAAAATGACACATTTCGATTAGTTCCCTGTACGTTAAGGAATTAGTTTGTATATTTGAGGAGATGTACGAGACAGGTGTAAATGTAGGGGAATCCAATATTTTCTATTCAAATATGATAGAATGGAAATATATCCAAAACGGAGGGAAAACAAATGAACTCAAACATAAAACAGTTTATTTATGATATCCAGCAAAGAAAGAACAATTATATAGAAAATGTATTAATAGCAATACAACATCCTAAAAAAGAGCAATCTGAACAAGTTATTCAAAATATAGTAGAGAAGATGGATATGATGATCAGTTTAGTTACTACTTACATGACTATTGAATCAGAAGCTACAAAAGAATTAAAAGAGCTTCAGGAAGAACTTATTCATGCTCAGGCATATATTCAAAAACGGAAATTTGAAGAAACACAGAGATAAAACCCGGTGTTTTTACTTGGTGGACTATGACATTAATTTTTTATAAATCTAATTAGATGTAATTTGATTATTGTTTTGGCATAATCCATACAATTTGTTGAATGCGTACAATATATGGCACCGTATCTTCAATGAGCAAATGATCTGGTTTCACATCCTTTAACTTACCTCTTACATTACCTCTTACAGTTTCAATAACCACATGTTTACCAATTGCTGATTGTAATGTCTGATATACGTAGGGATTAGGTACACTTACCATATTTTGTTCACTCAAGTCATTTTCCTCCAAATAACTCATTCTATAAGACTCCTTTCTAACTTACATTCTTTCTCTTAATATATGATATAAATCTTATAAATATGCTAGAAGGATAATTCATTATATGAACGAAAATAACATTTTGATAAGGTACGTTTTCTATTCCTAAATTACTAAAAAATTATTTATATAAGGTTACTTTTACTCGTTAATAGGTGATGATATAGGGATACTTTGAATGTACATCCAGGTTGTTCCTTTCAAGATATGTATCATTTTAAATACGCCCTTTATTAGAATACTGCTCATACTTTTTTTGAGATTCTTTAGTAATACGTGCGTTAAGTAAAATTGCTAACAACAAAAACACTCCATATCCCCCCCCTGTAGCCCCTATGATAATCACACTACTACAAACAAGTACAATTAATAGGAAAAACGAAACTACATAAATACGGTCATAGTTCTTTGTCATCTTCTCGTATTTTATACGTACTTTCCTTGTATCCATCTAAATTCCTCCTTTACATTATCTATTTCACTATTAAATAAATTTCGTCCTAAAAAAGAAAACGATATATCGTTTCAAATAATTAATTTTTTTAAGCAACTAATTTATATAACATAAAAAGAAATCCTACCAATATTAAGCTTTCCACTATGATAATCCCGACCCTCTCCTTCCTTTTAACCCCATCACATCAGATGGAATATATGTATATCCTATTATTAGTCGTAGCAAACAAAAAGGATCTTCCCTTCTCGTAAAGGCTGATCCTTTTCTTCGTTCATTCAACTATTTTTAGCTATTCTTGATTAATTAGAATAACAGCTGGTCCATCTACACGAATTTCACCAACTTCGATTTTTTCATAAGGCTCAACTGTAATAGAAATGATCCCTTCTCGCTTCTTTAATTCATTACTCAATTCTTTTGTTAACATTTTTTTCATGTGTGCACTCCTTCTTACTGCTTAATTTACTATTGGTATGTAAATAAAATTAAAAATGGTTTCCTGGTCTGGAAACCATTTTTTGTAGTTGACCATATGGTGTTACCAGTTCGTTTATCAATTTTACGTAAAGAAGATAAACAATTACTATTCATTGTCTCAGTAGATGTAAGAAATTCTTAAAGATAGCGGTGAGATTGATTGTTTTTTCTTCTAGAAATAATGACTTAGATAGTATATTACCTAAAACAATGAAAGCCCTACCTCTCTTTCATCCTTACGGCTCCTTGTCCGTGCCAGTGTGAATCAGGATTGCAAAAATCAAGTGACTATTTGATCGAGTTATTTGATGATACTTCGAACGTTCGTAAAAGAAATGTAAAATAAAAATGGATTCGATTGAAGTAATAACAAAAGAGGTTCCTACTCTAAAAGTGAATTGAAGAAGTTGAATGTCTTTGAAATGATTTACTTTTAATAATAATCATATTCCCGAAAAATTCAGGATATTTTCGGGGGATGTAATACATTATCTATAATGAATCTTAACAGAAACTTTTTATTTGATTTTCAGTGATCCCTTTAATTAATCCTAGTTCACTAATCAAAAATTCATGTGCGTTATCCAACATTTTTTTTTCGCTTGTATTAAGTGCTTTTTCTTTCTTCATACGCATTAAATCACGTACAACTTCAGCACCTTCTTGTATTTCACCCGTTTTTATTTTGTCCGTGTTCACTTTATACCTTTGTTTCCACGGCAGTAATCTATCTGATTCTCCATGCTGAAAAATGTGTATGATGCGTTTTAATGTAAGTATGTCAGTAACTGGGCGTATACTTGAACTTAATATTTTACCCGTAGGAATCATGACTTGCATATTACTGATTGACATTTTTATGACATAATACTGTTGTTTTTTCCCTGAGAATTCTTTTTCTTCTATGGCTTCAATTATACCTGCTCCGTGCATTGGATAAACAATGTTATCGCCAATTTGAAACATATAATCCACCTCCATATATGGTAACCTTCTTAACCTTAACATATATGTGGTTTTTTATCAAATATTTTATAATATCATAAATTTATTTTTAGTGTCAAATGCTTTTTCTTTAAAAATCAAATTAAATAAAAACAGCACCAAAACAATAGGGAGCGTGTCAGATTTCCAATAAAGGGAAGGGGAATTTCCCCGCGTATATTCTGAAACCTCTATTCATTAACGTAGATCAGTTTTCCCTTGAAAACGACCAAATCGATCCCGTATTTTTTTCAATCTTGTGTGGTACTCCAAAATCTCAATTCTTGCTTTTTCAGCTAGAGGTGCAATTGGTCGTAAGTCTTTTAACCCCCAATAATTAACCACTACATCAAGTACTTGATGTAGTGGCCCATAGTTAGCTTCTTTTGCAATCACAGCCATTCTATTTTCAAAATCAGGCATGACAGCACCTGGCATTTTAAAATCTCTAATTACATTGGCAATATGATAGCAATAATTAGGTTCCAATTCCAAATGTGTTCGAATCACATCTCGATAAAACGCATAATGAAGAGTTTCATCTTTTGCAAGACGGCGTAATAATGTAGCAAGATCTGGATCATGCTTACTTGCAACCTTAGCTACATTATTGTAAAACACCATCGTTGCAAGTTCTTGTAGCGTCGTATACGTCATGGCTTCGATTGGTGTATGAAAATCAGGCTCAAATCCACCCTCAACGACTGATTTTCTTAATTCACATAATTTTCAAAATTAAAATCTATGGATATTAATTTTTGTTATATAATATACTTGTCAAAGCATTATCCCTGTAGTTTTTATGATGAACCTGTAAGATAGTTTGTTTGTCCCGTATATTCAACTTAAACTAAATAGAACTTGTAGAGATTCCTACAAGTTCTTTTTGTTTTTGGGGTTAAATGTGGATTTGAAATAAAGTTACGATTTTTTGAGGGGGAAAAGTAAATGTTTGTAAAGACAGAACGATTATTGATACGAAAATTTGAGTTCAAAGATTGGCAAGCTGTCCATGAGTATACATCAGATATCAATGTTATGAAATACATACCCGAAGGGGTTTTTACTGAAGAAGATACAAGAAACTTTGTGAATGAAAACATTGGTGAAAATGCTAAGAACTTTCCTGTGGTATTAATAGATGACAATATCCTAATTGGTCATATTGTTTTTCATAAATATTTTGGTGAACATACTTATGAGATTGGTTGGGTGTTCAATCCTAAATATTTCAATAAAGGATATGCTTCCGAAGCAGCACAAGCTATATTGAAATATGGGTTTAAAGAAATGAAATTACATAGAATTATAGCTACATGTCAGCCACAGAATACCCCATCATATCGAGTGATGGAGAAAATTGGAATGAGAAGAGAAGGCTATTTCAGGAAGTGTATACCACATGGTAATGAATGGTGGGATGAATATTATTACTCTATTTTAGAAGAAGAATAGTGTCTCAGAACGCATCTTTTAAATCAGAATCTCTTGGCTTATAAAATCGTTAAAATGTGGGCGGTACGCCATGCCGATCAAGCTAAACTTATATAATTTTAATTTCATGTGAGAATTTTTCTTTATTGATAAAAGAAAAATTACAGTCTTCAAATCAATTTCAAGAATTAATTCCATATTTTAAACAAGTTGAAAAATACTTTTTAAGAGAGTAAGCTGTTTCATAAAAGCATTACAAAACAAAAAGGAATCCATAACGGCTTCCTTTTTCTACGCGCTTCAAAAGGTACACCTTTTATAGAGTAGTACTATCAGTATTTCCAAGTTTGATAGACCATTTTCATATACTTCAAAGTTTTTGCACCAGAACCAGAATTTTCTTTACCCCCAAGTGTAAAAAAAACGCCATCCTTTCCTATAAGGAAACAGAAAGAAAGCGTATTTTTTCATTTTAAGGGGTATTTTATTTTGTTAGCTTGATAGTGATGTGGCGGTATTCCAATTAGGAATGTCGGAAATATGAGACGGAAGCCCCAACAACATATCCTACTAAGCATATAAGAAAGATATCCCCACCGTTACCTAAGAAAACATTAGATTGTATTTTTGAAGGATTCACTAACTCATTAAAATAAGGGATAATATTCATTAATCTAAAGAACGCATATAATATTATAAATTGCCAACTAGTTAGTGTAGCATCTTTTAAAATTATTTTTTGACGCTCATCTTCTTTAGAAAATCCCGTTTCATCACCTGATATTCGTTTAGTAAATGTTATAATCAACGAAACCAAAATTCCTGCAATTATTACAATAATAATATTCATAAAACTATCCTCATTTCCTATAAGTTTTTTGATAAATAAAGAGTGTATCCACTGTAGAATCTAAAATAAATGCAATACTGAATGCTAATTCTAAACTAGGATCATATTTATTATTTTCAATAGCATTTATTGTTTGTCTACTTACATTACACATTTCTGCCAATTTCCCTTGAGAAATACCTTTATGTTCTCTAAACTTTTTAATTTGGTTATGCATCTCAAATACCTCATCTTTTTTGATGATATGTAAAATATGTTTTACACATCATATAATAAATAAAAAACGGATATGTGTCAAATACTTTTTACATATATCCGTTTTAATATTAGGGGTCACCATACATGCTCATCAACTTAAGAGTTAAAACAACCTGAGCTTTCCGCTCATTGGATCAAAACAATCCTAAAATAGAAGCATACTCTTAAAAATACGCATCTCAAATAAACCCTAACGGGTGTATAGGTTACACTGAACTAGACAAAAAAATTAAGGTCAAGTAGACTACAACTAATCTATTTGAGGAGAATCTACTATGACGGAAAATAAAAGGGAAAGAAGAACCTTTACAGCGGAATTTAAGCACCAAATGGTTCAACTGTATCAGAATGGTAAGCCAAGGAAAGATATCATTAAAGAATATGGATGAACACCATCATCATTGGATCAATGGATCAATCAAAATCATACGTCTGGCTCGTTTAAAGAGAAAGATAATAAGACCGCTGATCAACTAGAGTTGGAAGCATTGAGAAAACAAAACAAACAACTTCTTATGGAAAATGATATTTTAAAGCAAGCGGCGCTGATACTAGGACGAAAGTAAAAGTAGTAAAGAATAGCCTACATAAATACTCGATATCAGCAATGTGCGATGTCCTACAATTACCAAGAGCAACGTATTATTATGAGGCAAAACAAGCACAAGATACAGTAGATGAATTATCACCACTCGTGAAAGAAATCTTTCGAGAGAGCCGTCAGAACTATGGAACACGAAAGATAAAAGTGGAATTAAAGAAGGTAGGATAGGTGATTTCGCGTCGCCGTATTGGACGAATCATGAAGAACCAAGGTTTAGTATCTCACTATACGATTGCACAATTTAAACCGAAGAGAGTTAGCTGTAATGAAGAAAAAATTTCAACCGAGCTCAATCGTCAGTTCAACCAGAAAGAAGAACTGGCTGTAGTCGTAAGTGATTTAACATACGTCCGTGTGAACAAAAAGTGGAATTACGTATGTTTATTAATTGATCTCTTGAATCGAGAAATCATAGGACATAGCGCAGGCCAAAAGAAAGATGCCGAGCTTGTTTCACAAGCTTTCGCAACGGTGAAAACAAACCTGAATCAGATTACCTTATTTCATACAGATCAAGGAAATGAGTTCAAAAACAAGCTGATTCATGACACGTTAGAGACCTTCAAAATCAAACGTTCATGAAGTGCGAAAGGCTGTCCATACGATAATGCGGTAGCGGAAGCAACCTACAAAATCTTTAAAACAGAGTTCGTTCGCGGTCGTCATTTCGCAAGTCTAGAAGAATTGATCTTAGAATTGAACGACTACGTAAACTGGTTTAACAATGTTAGAATCCATGGAACACTAGGCTATTTGAGCCCTGTTCAGTACAGGCAGAAACACCTTAAAAAAATTGTCTAGTTTCGTGTTGACATACCAACTTGTTGCTTAAATTCTATAGAATGTTTTCTTCTTTGCATAATAAATGCCCCCTTATTTGGCTACTTCAAGTATAAAACCACTCTTAGTAGGTGTCCAAGTTCATTAGGGGGCTAAAGAGAAAGCATCCCATCACTTCTTCTTTAAAATAAAATAAGACGCTAAACCGATTAAGATAGCGCCTAGGATAATTGCTGCTATTAGTTTAATCATTCAATATCATTCCATCCAATTTATGGTTACTCTTCTAAATAGACCGACAATATATTAAAATCCTTTATATAACTAAGGGAGGTCTACCATGTTCAACTTTCGTACAATACTACTCATTTTAGGATTCCTTTTATTTTTGTATGGTTTGATCACTATAATGTTATTCCTATCAATCCCACATAAGTATGTGTTTAATGTGTAGTTTCTATATAACAAAGAAAAAAGCACCCATAATCAATAGACGCTCGTGTATATAAAGGGATTGCTCCGTCTCGCGTTTAATATATGCTCAAACTTTTCGAAAAGTGCAAACGAAAGAGAGCACTCTTCTAGGTCAAATGCTCTCTCTTGGAAATTATAGGGTACCACGTTGGAATCCGTTTTGTATTATAAGTTCTGTCGCAAAGTTCGAAAAAGCATAAACCCGTTTACAAAATACGGTTATAGTTTAAGCAGTTATGAATAATTGCTGTAATTCATTGTACGTCGAAAAAACGAAGTTTGGTTGTTGCAAACTTCGTTTTTGTTTATATAAGGCATGAATGTTTTCGATTCCTTTCATGGTACGAGAAGCATGACGGATACTTTGGAATCCAGAAGATTTTGCAAAGCGTCGATGATCCTGTTCAATCAGATTATTAAGATACTTAACGGTACAATGTTTTGTGCGCATATAAAAGCCGTTCTTTTTTAGTTTTTCGAACGCACAAAGCAAGGCTGGAGCCTTGTCTGTTGTGAGAACTGTTGGTTCTCCAAAAGCTTTGACTAATCGCTTCATAAACATATAAGCCGCTTGGTGATCGCGTGTTCTGCGAAGTTGGAAATCCAAAGTATATCCATCACCATCACTTGCACGATAAAGATAGCACCAATCACCTTTAACTTTGATAAATCAAATTGCCATATTCATGCACTCAACGCATAATGGTTGTAGGGTGAACAGAAACTCCTCGTTCTTGTAGGATCTCAGATACATCACGATAACTTAAAGAAAAACGACAATAGTAGCCGACAGCTACTAAAATAATATCCTTTTTGAATTGTTTTCCTTTAAAATATCGCATTTGTGATTCTCCTCGCCCTATTTTGCAAAAGCTTAGCTCTTACTTTTTAAAACTTTGCAACAGAACCTCCGAATGCGTCAACGTGAGGGAATTAACTTGGTTAAAAAAGAGGGAAAGTATCAAGGGAGAGTAAAAAAGTATCATGAAAAACATGCAGGAATGAATTATGCAATGAAGCTTTATGAAGAAGGAAATATGACAGTAAAACAGATTTGTGAAATTACGAGTGTATCTAGATCCTCTTTATATAGGAAGATACACGATTTAAAATAAATGATTATATTTTCAACTACATTTACTTATTATGGAAATGTTACTACGGACTAGAGCAGCAACCCTGTCACTAGGCCTTATTATACAAGAAATACCCTATCGAATAGACTTTTTTTAAAGTGTCTATTCGATAGGGTACATTTTAATAGCAGCTGTTCCTTTTTCATTTGTTATTTAACTTTCTTTTTCCAAATCCCCATCATAAGAGCCGATACAACTGTCCCTATTAATATAGAGAAAATATATAGCAACGGTTTATTTACTAATGCTATAACAAATAACCCACCATGTGGTGCCGGTAATGTAATCTGGAATAACATAGATAAGGCACCTGCAATACTTGAACCAACAACACAACTTACAATTACCCGTACCGGATCTGCAGCTGCAAATGGAATTGCACCTTCTGTAATAAACGATGCTCCCATAATATAATTTGTTAAACCAGATTTACGTTCCGCTTCTGTAAACTTCGTTTTAAAGAATGTAGTTGCGAATGCAATCGCAAGTGGTGGTACCATACCACCAGCCATAACTGCTGAGTGCACTCCAAAATTCTGTGCTTCTATTGCAGCAATACCAAATGTAAATGCTGCTTTATTAATTGGACCACCCATATCAATTGCCATCATACCACCTAAAATAAGGCCTAGTAATATAGCATTCGTACCGCTCAAACCATTTAACCACCCTGTTAACATTTCATTTAATGCTACTACAGGCGGGTTTACTACTTTTTGCATAATAACTCCTGTAATCAACAATCCAAAGACTGGATATAACAAAACAGGTTTAATTCCTTCTAACTGTACTGGTAATCCTGAAAATAATCTTTTCAATCCTAAAACAGCATATCCAGCTAAGAAACCAGCGATTAGTCCGCCTAAAAATCCAGCATTCGCTTGTGCTGCTAAAAACCCACCGACAACACCAGGCATAAAACCAGGACGATCAGCAATAGAACTCGCAATAAATCCAGCTAAAATTGGTACAAGGAATAAAAACGCACCTGTCTTTCCTCCTCCAATAGACATGAACAATTCAGCTAAAGGGCCTTCTGCCTTTATGCCACCAACCGCAAACGCTAGCGCAATTAAAATTCCACCACCAACAACGAACGGAAGCATATTACTTACACCGCTCATTAAATGTTTATAAATTCCTAATCCTTTTTCTTTCTCTATACTTTCTGCCTTCCCATCCTCTTTTACGCCTTTAAAGATGGGTGCATCTTGTTTTACAGCTCGATTAAGAAGGATTTCAGTTTTTCTAATCCCATCAGCGACTGGCACTTGAATGACATGTTTTCCAGCAAAACGGTTCATTTCTACTTGTTTATCTGCAGCTACAATAATTGCTGTTGCACGTTCAATATCCTCTTTCGTTAAACCGTTCTTTACACCCGTTGACCCGTTCGTTTCAACTTTCATCGCAATTCCTAACTCTGCCGCTTTCGCTTTCAAACTATCAGCAGCCATATATGTGTGAGCGATTCCAGTCGGACAAGCTGTAACAGCTAATACGTACGGTTCATCCTCTTCTGGCTTTGGTACTTCAACTTCGTCTTTTTCATTCTCTTTTTCATCAAATAAACGAAGAAGTTCCTCTTCATCCTTTGCTTCTAATAATTGCTTGCGAAACCCCTCATCCATTAGTAATGTAGATAGACGAGACAACGTTTCTAAATGCGTATTATTCGCTCCTTCACTTGCAGCAATCATAAAGAATAAATGTGCAGACTGCCCGTCAAGCGACTCATAGTTGATACCGCTTACACTTCTACCAAAACAAATCGATGGTTGTTTAACAGCCTTCGTCTTCGCATGAGGGATCGCAATACCTTCTCCAATTCCAGTCGTACTTTGGGACTCTCGCTTTAAAATAGCTTCTTTAAATTCAGCTTTACTATTTAAACGATTTGCCCCGTTTAATTTCTCAACTAATTCATCTATGACAGCTTCTTTATTTGAAGCTGTCAAATTCATAATGACTGTATCCCTTTTTAATAGTTCTGTAATTTTCATATGTTGCTTCCTCCTATCGCTTAGCTACAATTACTTGCGACACTAATTCTTCCACTTTTTCCTTCGTACATAAATCTGTCGAAAATGCTGTTGCACTCCCTGTTGCAACGCCATATTGAAATGCCTGTTCAATATCCTTTGTCTGTTCGTATTTACCTACAAATCCTGCAACAAGAGAATCTCCGGCCCCAACCGAATTAATTACAACACCTTTTGGAACAGTTGCTTCATATATACCTTCTGCCGTAAATAATAAAGCTCCATCTCCTGCCATTGATACGATAACGTGCTCTACACCTTGTTCGATTAATTTTCTTCCATACGGTAAAATGTCTTCTACTGTTGAAAGCTCCACTCCGAATAACTCACCAAGTTCATAATGATTTGGCTTTATTAAAAACGGCTTATTTTTTATTACATGCTGCAGCGCACTTCCACTTGCATCGACTACTACACGAATACCTTTTTCAGCTCCAAACGCAGCAATTGATTCGTAAAAGGTATTTGGAATAGAGGCTGGTACACTTCCAGCAAGTACAACACAATCCCCAGGTTGCATACTTTCAATTTTTTTCATTAACTGTCCAAACTGCTCTTTTGTCACAATAGGACCTTGTCCATTTAATTCTGTTTCTTCTTCTCCTTTTATTTTCACATTAATTCGAGTATCTTCATCTACTTGAATGAAGTTTGTTGTTACACCTTCATCATGTAATGCATCTTTAATAAATTTACCTGTAAATCCACCGGTAAATCCAAGCGCTACATTTTCAACACCTAAACGGTGAAGAACACGGGAAACATTAATCCCTTTCCCTCCTGGAAACTTCATATCTTTCTCCGCTCGATTTACTGTTCCTAAATCAAAAGAATTAACTTGTACTACATAATCAATAGATGGATTTAAAGTAACTGTATATATCATTGTTTATCAGCCTCAATTACATTTGTTTGTCTTTTATATTTTTCTAAATCAATTTCTAACTGGTTTGTAATAATATTCGCATCTTCAACATCTGCAATTTTCGCAAACGCAACTTCTGAAAACTTACTTTCATCAATTAAGAAATATCCTTCGTTCGCTAGTGTTAATGCCATGTGTTTTAAGAGTGCCTCTTCTGGATCTGGCGTTGTAAAACCAAGCTGTTCATGCACACCATTCGCTCCTAAAAAACATTTATCAAAACGATACTTCTGCATACTTTCCTGCGCCATAGCACCGATTAAAGCTTTCGTCCTACTCTTCATTATCCCGCCTAGTAAATACGCACGAATATTATTTTCAACTAAAGCTTCAATATGCATAAGTCCATTCGTAACGACAGTAACGTCTTTATTTATTAAAAATGGAATCATTTCAAATGTTGTACTTCCTGCATCTAAATAAATACAATCACCTTGTTCAACTATGCTAGCCGCATACTTGGCAATTTGTTGTTTTATTTGAATGTTTTTGGATGATTTTTCAACCATCGTTGGTTCTTGTCCTTTTCCGGTTAAAATAGAGGCTCCGCCATGAACCCTTTTTAATAATCTTTGTTTTTCCAATTGCGCTAAATCACGACGTATTGTTGATTCAGAGCTTTCTGTTCTTTCAACTAATTGCTGTAATTTAACAACTTTCTGTTCTTTTACTAGTTGCAATATCATTTGATGACGTTCAGGAGTTAACATTTTTCTTCACCTCTTCTTTGATTACATTATAATGAGAACGATCGAAAAAATCAATCACAAACAACCGAAAATAATCATAAACAACCAAAATTAATCACAAACATTCAAAAACAATTATAAACAACAAAAAGAAACCTATTTGATATAATAATCAAATAGGTTTCTTTTCTCAGTTCACTTATAAAGAAGCTTTATATATATCTAGAACATCACCTTTATTTAACTTTTTAAAGTTACCAAATTCACCATAAGCCATCGCTTTATCAGCCATTAAATCAATCTCATTTTCTCCAATGCCGTAATCATCTAATGTTGCTGACGCTTCAATCGAAGTCCAAAATTGACGCAATACCTAAGATATTAAATACAGTTTTCTTTCGATACCGATGTGATTTCTGCCCATTTTTATCAAGTAAATGAAACAAGCGAAGGAAATTTTTGGCTAACTGATTCGATTGATGTTGCATTTGTTGATATAGTACTCGAAAGTAATCATGAATGTTTCTGTTGCAAAGTTTTAAAAAGTAAGCTAAGCTTTTGCAAAATAGGGCGAGGAGAATCACAAATGCGATACTTTAAAGGAAAACAATTCAAAAAGGATATTATTTTAGTAGCCGTCGGCTACTATTGTCGTTTTTCTTTAAGTTATCGTGATGTATCTGAGATCCTACAAGAACGAGGAGTTTCTGTTCACCCTACAACCATTATGCGTTGGGTGCATGAATATGGAAATTTGATTTATCAAATTTGGAAAAAGAAAAACAAAACCACACACCGTGCTTGGCATTTAGATGAGACGTACATCAAAGTTAAAGGTGATTGGTGCTATCTTTATCGTGCAATTGATGAAGCTGAACATACTTTGGATATTCAGCTTCGTAAGACACGCGATCATCAAGCGGCTTATATGTTTAGGGTTCTGGTGCAAAAACTTCGGGACAATTGCAATGAATCTATAAATCTTGGCCATACTAATACTATTACTCTAGAAAGGGTGCGTGATTGGTATGGAACAGGAAAATGTATTCAAATGGAAGCATTATCAACCGAATATTATTTTGTTAACGGTAAGATGGTACCTACGGTACAACCTCAGTTTTCGTGATTTGGTGGAAATGATGGAGGAACGGGGCTTATTCATTTCTCATACAACGATTATGCGCTGGGTTCATCAATATGGACCTCAATTAGAAGAGAAAGTACGACATCATCTTAAATCAACAAATGACTCGTGGAGAGTTGATGAAACCTATATTAAAGTAAAAGGTCAATGGATGTGCTTATATCGTGCGGTTGATTCAGAGGGCAATACAATTGATTTTTATCTAAGTAAATCAAGAGATAAACAAGCAGCTAAGCGCTTTTTCAAGAAAGCCTTGGCTTTTTCGTATGTTTCTAAACCTCGCGTGATAACAGTAGATAAGAACCCTGCCTATCCTGTAGCGATTCAAGAGTTGAAAGAAGAAAAACATATACCTAAAGGCATACAACTAAGGCAAGTTAAATATCTTAATAATATAGTGGAACAAGATCATCGTTTTATTAAGAAACGTGTGCGTTCTATGTTAGGATTCAAGTCATTTAAAACAGCAACCTCTATATTGAGTGGTGTTGAAGCCATGCATATGATAAAAAAGGGACAGATTAATTTACCGAATCAGTCTGTCCAAAATCAAAAAGAGTTCATTCACCAAGTGTTTGGACTTATAGCATAAAATACGATTCTGTTAGGAATCTACTATTATTCATGTCCTTCTTCAAATATTTGCACCAGAACCAACTTCTTCATATGATACCCCCTTGTAGTTTTTTTACAAATAAACTATATATAAAATTCTAAAAATTATAAATTAATATATTTTTATGTAAATTCTTTCTGATATAGGATGAGCACCAAATTATCACAGGGCAGATTCTCAAATCATTTGAAAATCCACCCTGCGATAACGTACTCATTCATAGATGCAAACTATTAATATCCCCAAATATCTACTTCAGCTGCTGAAGCATATCCATTTTTCCCATTCGTTACTTCTATTTTTATATATTTCGCAGAAACAGGGTCGAATGTTGCAAATTCTTTTCCTCCAGTACTTTTCCATGTTCCAGACGATACTTTTTGATAGTTAGAGCCATCCATGCTTGTATAAATATTGTACCCTAAAATACGACCATTCTCTGACCAATCTTGTCTTGGGAGACATGATAATAGGGTGATAGTTCGTATTTGACCGAGGTCTAGCGTTAAATTGTATGGATATTGATTCGGTGTACTCCATTGACTATGCCAAATTGTATTTGGATTGTCATCAATTGCGTTATTTGCTGGATCGCGCCATGATTCCTCACTGCTGGCACTCGCCTTCATTATTTTTTTAGATAATACAGCAAGTGGTTTAACAGGTTTAGTATCCGTCGCTTCCCATATAGGTGCAATTAATGTTGGATTATTTAAAGCTTCTACTTTTTGTCTCGTTTCTTGGGTTGCTTTCAATCCCCATTTATCAAAAAACGGAAGTAAATTTTGTTTTGCTACTTTCGATGTATTGTAAATAAATGCTTGTATTTTATCTTCGTCCGTTTTTGGAAGTTGATCTTCTGGTAACTCTCGATATAGTTTGTGAAGATTTGGATAAAAATCATCGCCATATGCTAAATGAAGCTGCCAAATCATAACAAGTTTCACAAACAAATCATCAATATTTTTATATTCTTTATTTGTTTGTTTTAAGTATGCAAAGGCTCTATCATAATCTCCCTCTTTTTCTAAACGTGTTGGTTGATTCGGGAATAATTGCTTTTGTGCAGCTAAAGAGTATAGATTAACAGTTACTTCACCCATACTTCTTAAATCATTCCAAGTCCATGGATATTGTTGTCTTGCATGTCCCGCTTCATGCATTTGTCCCCATCCAAAATCATTTACGTTTAAAGCACTTTTAATTGCTTCGCCAGCAGTAGTAAATACGGCTCCATCCCAACTTGCATACATACCCCACTCTTGTTTATTAGGATTTTCTACAAAAGCCCAAATACGCTGAGTTGAACGATGTAACGGATTAGGATCTGTTTTAGATAATCCCGATATTCTGTCTTGCGCTTGAATCATTTCATCATATTTTTTTAATAGAGGCACAGGATTCTGATCTACAATATATTTATTGGCACTACCACGAGTAACAGTAAGTACTGCTCGTTCTGATTTCAATTGTACCGCATGTGCATCTGGATATTTGTTCATCATGGCAATCCAGTCTTCTTTCGTGTGCTTCCCTAATTCAAAGAATGGGACAGGACTACCGCCTTGAGTTACTTTCACCTTGATTGTTCCTGTGTCTTGATAGTTATCAAATCCTAATAAGCCACCGTTTGGAGAAGAGATGGTATTAGAACCAGGAGAAAGATCAAATTCTTTTCCCCATTCTTTATCATATTGATGTGTCCCAATAATCGCTCTAATCTTTTGCGTTCCCGATACTTCAATTGTAACCTGTTCATTTGGTTTTACATAGATTCCTGTTGGCATATAGTTTTTTTGCTCACTTCTTCTTTCCCTTTTTGCTTCACCCCAAAAACTACCTGTGCCTGGAAGATCGAACTCCTTCTGTTCATATTGCGTTGCAGTTTGTGCAGTTTCAGCATAAACATTCAAACTATTTATAGCGATAGGTGTAAATAATGTCGTTGTCAAAATAGCAGATGTTATAAATACTTTCTTTGTTTTTTGTAATCTACAATTCTTTCTTCTATTCATATAAATCAGTCCTTTCGTTCAAATCCGTTATAACGTTCATGCACAATACCAATTTTCTCACTAATCCCACAAGTGGATTTATTAAATGAATACTTATTTTGAACAATGTTGATTATATTTTTGGATGAATACGATAAAAAGCATAGGAGTCTAAAACTTCCAAGTCTTTTCTTAATTCTTCCAGATACATATTACCTCCATTTATTTCTTAAGTCATACATAAATCACTCCTTTAAGTAGAATTTTAAGATAAATGTCTTATCTTAAAACCCTTTAACTAATATTGGAATTACATATTAAGTATAATCCGAGAATAAAGTCATACAATTGAGAAAAAATATTAATAATTAACATGTATGTAAAATATAAGGTGGTAATTAAGTAAATAACTTGCCACATCTGAAAATTATTCTAATTCCCTATTTAATACAAGTCATTTGAGAAATTTTTATCCTAGGACAGTCAGTAAACTGCTTATTATCCCAATTGACTACACTCTATTGAGATAAATTTAATATATATGTTGTTAAAAATGTAACTTTAGGAGATAATTTGCATAGTTTTTTAATGATAAATTGCATATGTTTAATTTTAAAAATGTTTTAGACTATTAAAAAATAGTTGTAGACTGAAAAGGTGCTTTCCATACTTGGGGTCACCATATCAAAAAAGTAAATTGTACGTTAGATACATTTTTCAACCGCATCCTGTACGTTAAGGGATTGGTTGTTTTTTATAATGAAATTCTAAATATCTAATGATAATAGGTGAAAAAGACGATCAATAGTTGGGGTACGGAAATGATTCGGATTTACATTCTTTCTCAATACATATTATGGATAAATAAAGTAAAATATGGGCTGAGGGTATGTCTCATGTTGTGTTAATCCTAACAATAACTAAGGATACATAATATGCTTTCATACCCTTAAATAATTTTGTTATAGAAGGGATGGAGATTTAAATGGCTCAAATTGTTGATATTGATAGATACCTTTGTACTGGAGCTTTAATCTATATGAGTGAGGGCCTGGTATGTCAACACGAAACTAGACAATTTTTTTAAGGTGTTTCTGCCTGTACTGAACAGGGCTCAAATAGCCTAGTGTTCCATGGATTCTAACATTGTTAAACCAGTTTACGTAGTCGTTCAATTCTAAGATCAATTCTTCTAGACTTGCGAAATAACGACCGCGAACGAACTCTGTTTTAAAGATTTTGTAGGTTGCTTCTGCTACCGCATTATCGTATGGACAGCCTTTCGCACTTCATGAACGTTTGATTTTGAAGGTCTCTAACGTGTCATGAATCAGCTTGTTTTTGAACTCATTTCCTCGATCTGTATGAAATAAGGTAATCTGATTCAGGTTTGTTTTCACCGTTGCGAAAGCTTGTGAAACAAGCTCGGCATCTTTCTGTTGGCCTGCGCTATGTCCTATGATTTCTCGATTCAAGAGATCAATTAATAAACATACGTAATTCCACTTTTTGTTCACACGGACGTATGTTAAATCACTTACGACTACAGCCAGTTCTTCTTTCTGGTTGAACTGACGATTGAGCTCGTTTGAAATTTTTTCTTCATTACAGCTAACTCTCTTCGGTTTAAATTGTGCAATCGTATAGTGAGATACTAAACCTTGGTTCTTCATGATTCGTCCAATACGGCGACGCGAAATCACATATCCTACCTTCTTTAATTCCACTTTTATCTTTCGTGTTCCATAGTTCTGACGGCTCTCTCGAAAGATTTCTTTCACGAGTGGTGATAATTCATCTACTGTATCTTGTGCTTGTTTTGCCTCATAATAATACGTTGCTCTTGGTAATTGTAGGACATCGCACATTGCTGATATCGAGTATTTATGTAGGCTATTCTTTACTACTTTTACTTTCGTCCTAGTATCAGCGCCGCTTGCTTTAAAATATCATTTTCCATAAGAAGTTGTTTGTTTTGTTTTCTCAATGCTTCCAACTCTAGTTGTTCAGCGGTCTTATTATCTTTCTCTTTAAACGAGCCAGACGTATGATTTTGATTGATCCATCGATCCAATGATGATGGTGTTCATCCATATTCTTTAATGATATCTTTCCTCGGCTTACCATTCTGATACAGTTGAACCATTTGGTGCTTAAATTCCGCTATAAAGGTTCTTCTTTCCCTTTTATTTTCCGTCATAGTAGATTCTCCTCAAATAGATTAGTTGTAGTCTACTTGACCTTAATTTTTTTGTCTAGTTCAGTGTAACCTATACACCCTTTAGTAGTACAAGAAATAATCAAGGCGGTTGGAAATGCTGGGGGGCATGCTCACGTTTCAATGCGTGACGTTACTGTTACACGCCAAATGGTTTTATCAGGATCCGAAGAACAGTTCAAAATGTTTGCCGATTGGGAATGCTATCGTCTAAGTAAAATGCAAGTATATATTAATCTACGCAGCCCTCGAAATGCCTATGAACTAGCAGATTTACCCTCAGATAAAATAAAATTATATCAAACAATATTTGGTAAAGCACATAGTGAAGCTGTATATAAAACAAGGTGGGTTACCACAAGAATTCCCAATCCTTCTACTGCACAAGAAGCAAAAATGAGTACCGAGGCTTATGAACATTTTTACTATGATGTTTCTACCTTAGATTACCAAAAAATGTCCGATGCAATGGAACCTTTGAAAGAATTAATGAAAAAACAGATAAGGTAACCATAATTGGTAACGGTACAAAATTGCACTTTTCAATTAAAGGAATAGGTGTTTTAAAAGGGGATGGAACAGATAATATACCTGATGGTGAAATATATACTGCACCAGTAAAAGAATCTATAAATGGTATTGTGACGTTTAATACGCCTTCAGTAAACCAAGGGTTTTCATTTGATAATATCTCTTTAAAAATTAAAAATGGAAAGATAATAGAAGCTCATGCAAATGACACTGAACGAATCAATCAAATACTTGATACTGATGAAGGTTCAAGATATATTGGTGAATTTGCATTAGCATTTAATCCATATATATTACATCCAATAAATAATACCCTATTTGACGAAAAGATAAATGGCAGCTTTCATTTAGCGATTGGAGATTCTTTGAATGGCGCAGATAATGGAAACAAATCAGCAATTCATTGGGATTTAGTGAGCATCCAAAGGCCAAACTATGGTGGTGGGGAAATTTGGTTTGATAATAAATTAATTAGGAAAGATGGTAAATTTATATTACCAGAATTGTATGCTCTGAACGAAGAAAATTTAAAATTCTAGCTTTCAGTAGTCTTTGGAGTATATTATCTGGTTAGCAGTACCCCAAATAAAAGCCAATTTCCTTAGCGTACAGGAAACTGGATTTTTGTTAATCGTGTGGTAGATATTTTTAGCTGGAAAATTAATAATAGAAATATAATACAGCTTATGACCCATTTTTACACGTATCTCGGCTGAACCCCTGATAGCGATGTGCTGTGCCCCAAAAAAAGTTTTATGCTAATCTATTTCTTCCCATCTTTCATGCTATAATACCCTAAATTAATCACAATTAAGAAATAACCACCCATAATTCCGGCAGCAAATGTCCATATGACACTATGGTGTTCAATCTCATACATAATAATCGCACCGAGTATCGCTGCTGCAAACCGATTAATCATACCAAGCGTCGGTGTTTTGTTTTTTTTTACAATGCTATCTCCAAACTTTTCAATACGCCTTCCTAAAATCCAAACACAATACATACTAACAAGCAAGCCAATGCTTGCACCTAAAAAATGGGGCGAAAAAGGCGTCATAATCCATCCTAATAACATCGTGCCTAGCAAATAATACATTTGTATTTTAAATGCCCTTAGTGCCATACGAATCATGCTGTACTCCTTTACCTTTCTCATTGAGACTTTATTACTTAGGCTCAAGGGTCTTCTTTTTTTCTTCCAGTATAATTTGATTTATTTTAATTAAGGTATCGGTCATTTGCTGCAAGGCTTCGATATCAATTTTAGAGAAGTATTTCTCAATAAGTAAATCATCTAGCTGAGACAATCGTTCTATATACTTGCTACCGTTAGGACCAATTGTAAGGAAATACTCACGTTTATTGTTAGGATTTACGTGTTTCGAAATCATATTATGTTTCTCCAATTTAGATAAAACTTGGCTGACAGCACTTTTGGATATATTAAAAGTGGTCGCAATACTGTTAGCTGTAGTATTTTTATTTAAATTAATATAGATTATCATGTTCTCTTGCTGCCCTGTAAGACCAAACTCATTCTTTAACTCCTGAGATAGTAAAATGTTTAATTCATTGTAGGCTCGGTTCATGTCGGTAATTACTTCTTTATAAGAACTAGTCATACTATTCTTCCTCCAATCATTCTGTTATTTCATTGTACGCCGTTTTTTCGTTTCGACACATAGTTTAGTTTAGTTAACTTAACTATATAATACCTTTATGTTAGTGTAAAGGAAAAAGTAATCAAATTTGTTTTGATTACTTTTTTCGGAATTATAATAAAGGGGAAATTAGATGCATTAGGGATTCCAGTATTCGTTTTCGAATACTGCGTTTTTGAAATGATTTCCATCTAATTTCAGACGAATGCTTAAAGTCCTCTTCAAAATCACGTTTAATATCAAGAACTGTCTTAGATTCATAAAGTACGCTAATGATTTCATAATTTAGTTCAAAGCTACGGACATCCATATTTGCTGTACCAATTGTTGCAATTTCATCATCTACAAGTACAATTTTAGCGTGCACAAAACCATCTTTATAGCTGTAAATTGAAGCACCGGCTTTTAGAAGTGGTGCGAAGTATGATTGAGATGCTAGATCACTAATGATTCTATCTCTCTTCCCCGGATATAGAATACGGACATCTATTCCAGCTATTGCACTTAAACGTAGTAATGTTAATGTTTCTTGGTCCGGAATGAAATAGGGTGTTGCGATCCAAATTGCTTTCTTAGCAGAACCTATAACAGCAAGTAAAGTATTACGAATGTTTGTATCATCTGAACTTGGTCCACCTGCTACAATTTGAACAGCCCCTTCTGCATGAGAATTTTGTTTACCTGGAAAGTATGTTATATTCATAAATTGATTCCAAGAATAAGTGTTTAAACCATTAGTGGCATAGAGCCAATCCTCAAGGAATATTGCTTGTAATTTGTACAATGCTTTTCCTTCTATTCTTAAGTGGCTGTCACGCCATGGCCATCAAGCTACACTTATGTAAAATCAATTTCAACTTAAGAGCTTTCTATTTTCTGAAGACTAAGTATAAATTATTTAAAAGTTTGCACAAGAAATAAACCCTAACGGGTTTCACTTTTTTAATTATGCAACTTTCCTTTGTTTTCCAAATCCACTATACTCATAGACAACACCCATAATGTCAAAGACAGTTTTCTTATCATATCTGTGAGACTTCCGTCCATTCTTCTGTAGTAGATGGAATAGGCGGATTAAAATCTTTGTTATTTCTCGAGCATTTTGTTGTATAGCTTGATACAGAATGCATAGATGGTCTTGAATCATTCCAATGGCTTTATATTCGCTTAATTCTCTTTTCTTCTTTTGTAAAATTAATTGTCGCATCTTAAACATAGTGGAAGAACATAGAAAAATGGCGATGAGTTTTCCATAAATGTGGCATTCTAATCGCTCTCGTTTGATATTGTGCAAATCATGAATTTGAAATAAGGATTTCCAAGTTTTAAAGATAATTTCAATCTGCCAGCGGAGGGAATACAAATCATGTATTTGTTCCATCGGAACCCATTCCGAAGGTGTATTGGTAACATAAATGTTTATACCAGCTAATCATTTGCTTTTATCTGAGTACGTAATACCCTTTTTATTTTCCGTATACACTTGTTTTTTCTTACGTTCTCGAAGTTGTTTTTCAGTTAATCGATATATAATAACGCGTGTAAATAATTTTTTATCCTTCCCAATATAAGCATCTGTTATTTCATAGACTTGCCCTGGTTTTAAGGTATTCATAATGTTTTCTAAATCAAGTTTGATGTACTGAGACTGTTTTTTTACTGTTCCATTTCGAAAGTATTCAGGAAACTCATTTTTGATATATACCATATTATTTAATTTAAACCGCGATATATAATATCCCCCTCGTTGGTTCATTTGATCTAAATCATCCAGTGAATAATAACCTAAATCTCGAATACATAGGTCGCCAGGCCGTAATGTCGCTAAACACTCTGTTCCAAAGGTCTTATCATTATTTTTCCCCGGTTCAACTTGAAAACTTAAAAACTGTCCGCTATGTAAATTATATTCTAATTGAATCTTTATACCTGCTGTTTGTGCACAACCACCCGAACCAGGATACACACTAGCTAAATGTTTTGGTACTTGAAAAATCGTTGCATCTAAAATGCGAATCCACTGAAAATGGGTTAGTGAAGAACTTGGAATCACTGAGGTTTCACAAACTTTATTTTTTAATAATGCAGAGAAAACATGTTTTAAAAAACAAACAGCTTTTTTATTGAATCGTTTATTTAGTCCTTCTGGACTAATAAGAGTTCCTGTAGCTGCATGCAGTTGACTACACAGCCTAACTAAAGAATCACTCGCTATCCGTTGACTTACCCAAACACAGATAGTGGCTAAGTCCTGCCCTGAAAACTTACGCTTTCGTTGAACAAAATCTAATTCTCTAGCAAGCTTTTCTAAAAATGAAGGAGTAAAATATTGATATAATTCCTCAGTAAATAATTGAAGCTCATCTTGAATCGAAAGATTCATAAAAAATGCCATCCTTTCTGCATATTTCTACAAAAAGAATAGCGATTTTTTTGCTATATGGATACAAATTTATTTTAACTTGATGGTGATGTATGGTGACCCCTAAATATACAACTATGAACTCACTTTTTATAAAAAAGTTTAATCATCTTTCCAATTCTTTAAAAATGATTAAAATATTGATAGTAACTGCTGTACTGCCAGATAAAACAAAAATAAGCCGCCTATAAAACTGATGATATTCGTCACAAGATAGAGCCTATTATTTCGTAAAAATATAATGGTCATACTAACAATTAATAACCATAATGACATAATCGTAATATGAATCAGCGATAAAAGAGTAAATTCTAACAGTATATTCTCTTTACTCGTAATAAATCCAGGAACAATTGTTAAATAAAGCAAAATAGCTTTAGGGTTAAGAACATTTAATAAATAAGCATTTTTTATGAATACTTCTTTATCCGAAGCATTCATTTTATTTTGTTTTAATGCACTGATGATGAAAATGCCGGAAAGATAAATTAAAAATAATGAACCAATAACTGTTATTATTTTCAATAAAAGTAGATTACTTAATATAATCAATGAGACTCCTATCCCTGCAAATATTGAATGTGTCAATATGCCTAAGGAAGTGCCTACAATAACTTTTTTTAATCCCTTAAAACCTGAAGAAGCTATACTAGATATAGCGAGAGTAAAGCTTGCACCCGGCGAAAGGGCTATAGGCAAAATCGTAAAGATAAATTCTAGAAGTCTTATGTGTATTCAATCCTTTATTTTAATCAAAATTTTTTGGAATGGCGCTCCTTCATTTTTAAATAACCTTGTTAATAAATTCATCAAACAAAATTTTCAATCTGCTTAGAAATAATGTTATATAAATTTTTGATGTACTTAATATACAACTTGCTTTATTACTACAATAAGATAAACCAAAATCCCTTCTTTATTAAGATATTTCGGTTCATCTTTTTATAAACAGTTAAACTTTATTGCCAATACACAATACATTCATTGAAAAATAGGCAGATTTTTATTTTTGCTAATATTATCTTACATGTTTTATATTCCCATTACCTTTAATTGGAATGAACATGGTATTATTACCAAAAGTTAAATTTTTTACATATTTCCATTAGCTTTAAGAGTTTTTTTACAAAAAAACAATAATCCTTCTACACCTTAGATAGAAAGAATACCGTTTTTTCGTTTTGGGGGTGTTATAAAATTCTTAAGTTGATGGATATGTCGTGTGACCCCTATTTACAATAAAGAATAGACGATTGCATACCGATTATCCTCTGAAACACATAATCTACATTTTCCTAATCTTCGCTTTACCTCTAATGGATAGGAACATATTACGTTGACAGGTGATTATGTGCAGTAACAATAAAGATGTTTAAAAGCAAATAAAGTTATTTAAAAAGATGGTGTGAAATTTCAATTAACACCATCTTTTATTTATATGTTGTATTATAAAAGTATGAAATTAATGCTTCTGTTGATTGACATAATGTATAATAGCGTTATATAAAAATTCAGCTAAGTCTTCATTACTAAATTGATTTATATAATTTTTGAATCGATTATCAAATTTATACGTATTTGCAATACATGTCAACATTTCAGAGTCACATACAATAAATTGTTCGAGATAACTTCTCCACTCTACAATTAATTGCTGTACTTCATCGGAAGTAGGTGATTGATTAATATAGGAAGCAATTTTTCTAAATACTCTTTCCATTTTTTGTTCGAACTCATGAAATAAGTTCGCTTTTTCACTAGGAGAAAGTTTTTTCAGTTTCCCCTCAAATTCTTTGTATTTTTCTGTTTCTCCATAGATGAATTTCGCTTCATGAGCATATTGTTCTTGTAATGGTAAAATAGATGAATTATTAAAAACATTTAAATTGTAGATATCCTTTCCTGATACATACTCATCCACCGCAGTAATAAGTGTTTCTAAACGTTGTTGTTTTAACAATAAAGTTTGATAATGCTTCTTTAATAATTGTTGCTGTTCTTCTCTCGTAAGTTTCAAAACATCCGCAATTTCCTTTAAAGAGAAGTCCATTTCCTTAAAAAACAGAATCGTTTGAAGTTTCGCTAAATTATCCCTATCATAGAGTCGATAACCATTTTCTGTTAAGTGAATTGGCTTTAATAAATTTATTTTATCGTAATATTGTAAGGTTCTTTTTGTTATGCCTGTAATTTGGACAATATCTTTAACCGTTAATAATTGTTTCTTCATCCCAAAATCCTTTTATTTCATCTAATATTAGATTGGCAGGAGTTATTGTGGCTTCAAAGATATTTTTACCTGTTTTTTCTAAATAGTATTTAATTAAATAGTATCCACAGGCATAACCAGCAGCATAAGACATATTGACTGGCATATAGTTTTGAAGTTTTGCTAATTCGTCACCATAAAGATACGGTGCAATTTTATCAAATCCTGTTAATTGTAATTGTTCCTTGAGCACAGGTTTAATATGTCTATTAAGCATTTCCGTAGTTGTTTTCGATACCCAAGGACCGAGTAGATCTTCCCCAAAAATAGAAGTAGCAAAGTTTTCTGCTAAGCCTTCACTAACAATTAATTCACCTAAAGTAACAGTACGGTCCCACTGAATAAATTGATATCGAACATTATGATTACATTCATGTGCTAAAGCAGCTTTCATTCGAGGTATTGTGTATTCATTTGGCACAAGTGTACACAAAATATAGCCAGGGATACCTCCATCACCACTATATCCTTCATTTAACATTAATGAAGGACTATTTGGATCCCCTAATAGAATCGTGAATAAGTAATCGGATACACGAAGGTTCACATCATGCTCTCTAAATAAATGAAGGCTTTTCCTAACAGCTTCTTTACACTCAGACCAAAAAGAATCAGCCGAAATCAATTCTAATTCTGGTTTAATCTCATTTGTAATCTGATTAGGAGAAATGCTCATTATATTATTCAATGTAATAACATCAAAACCATTTGGCTCCTCAGCTTTAAAAGGAACATGTTGAATTTCCCATTTTCCCATAAACGGAGACAACATTTCTTGTCTGTATAACTCAACCTTTTCCTCTTTTGGAGCTTGTAAAATTTTTCGATATATTTTATCTGAGCGTAATGATTTTATATTCATTTCTTTCACTCCTTATTTAATATAGTTAAAATTATGCACTATGACGTAGCGTTATAGTCAAGGGGGGAACTAAAAATATAGCAAGAGAATGGGATTAGGTGTTTTTTGAAATATTAATAGGACACTTACATTTGTAATTGCCTTAGCTTAGTTTGGATGTTGAACGTATTTAAAAATATCTCCAAAGCCGAATTTCAAACAACTTTATTGTAATTAATCTGTGTGTTATTTAAAAAAGTGTAGAGGATTAATCAACTCTAATTGAACACCATTCGAAAAGTCGAACGGTGTTATACATATTTGTAGACATTAAATTAAATAACTTTATTGTTATTCATCCAGAGGATATCGTATGTCCTCTTCTAATTGAGGCACATATTGTATATGAGATACATTAGAAAACATATAAAATATGATTTATATGCCTATTTTTGTAGGTATATCTTTTATCAAGTTTATTTAGAAAATTATAAAAACTAATTTTTATACAAATTTAGAATATATTATTCTAAGTTTCTCTATCTCTTAAACTTTCAACATGTGACAAAATATTGACAAACGGATTATTATTCAAATAATGAAAAAAATGTATTTTTTTGTCTTATTTTATGGATTTACTACTATGATTATTAAATATAGACTTTGAGGTGTAAGGGGACAACCTTTACAAAAAATTCGGGAGGTTTTATAGGATGAAAAAAATGAAAAAGTTTACAGGGATTGCCTTAGCCGGTGCTATAGGGTTTAGTGGATTGGGTTTAATGGGAGCATCTCAAGCTAGTGCAGCAGAGCCTACAAATCCATCGTATAACATGAACTTATTAGAAGATAAAATTCAACCAGAGGTTACCTGGTCATTTGGAGAATTTCAAACGAAAGAATCACCTATTTATACTGTAGATAGTAATAAAGGCGATAAAGTTAATTTTTGGGTAAATAGAAAAGGTTCTGAAGTAGAAATGAGAATATATAAACAAAATAAAAACACAGGTAGTTTTGTAGAAGTATATGACTCTAAAAACAGTGGAAATGCATCTCAAATTTTAAAAACTTTTGATGTATATGAAACCGCTAAATATAAAGTTAAATTTTACACTGTATCTGGCTCAGCGGCACAATTTTCTTTTAGTGCAAGAGTTTATTAAAAACAAACCACAAAATCATTTAATTTCGTGGTTTGTTTAATAAAAGATAATGCTAAAGTAATACTCTTACATTACCTTCCCCAAAGTTAATTATAGAGTATGTAGTCGCTAAAAGAAAAGCAAAAAGACTCTCCAACGAGAGTCTTTTTATATTTTTAAAAAATCCAGATATCCAAACAATCTGACAAAACCAAGAAAGAAAAGGTTCTGTTGCAAAGTTTTCTGAGTGAAATTAAAATGTAAGAAAAATGATTCGAGGAGCACGGTACATGAGATATTTTAAAGGAAAACAATTCAAGAAAGATATTATTTTGGTAAAGTTCAAAAATTGACGTTTCTACATCATATATATATTGATTAACTTGAGGTATCGATAGTTTTTGTTCGCTTGGACTATGTACTAATGAATTTCTTATTTCCGCACCTTTTTGTATTGAGGTAAGTTTAGTACATTTTCTTCCAGTAATAGATCCTGATATATTTCCATACAGTTTAAACAATGGAGGTGCCGGCATTTCTTGCAGGATACAATTGAATTTTTCGTCGTATTTCATATAAAATTCTTTAATAGCTAATTCAGCAGCAATCGTAGCATTAATCCATTTAATTTCTAATTCATCTTCATTCTTAGCTTTTATTAAATATTTAAAAGCTATAAAAGATAATCTTTCATTATTTAGCTGCTCTTGTATATAATCCTTTCTTTCTTGGGTTAGATTATAAGACTGTGAAAATAAAGCGTGCGCTTCTAAATCACTAGGACCTTTTTTCCAAGTTTCTTAGTCAACGCTCAATTTATTTGTTTTGGCATTTGTTATACTGTCATTATGCTTGATAAACAATGCTAGATGAATCCAATTTATTACATCATCGATCGCTGAAGATAATGGCGACCATAAATCTTTGATTATCATGATTACTTCATCATCAACAGTTTTTTCCATACATTTAAAATTTGCATGTTCTTCTAAAAGTGTCTTCACTACACCGTTAGGAACTTTCCTTGTTTAGAATGCTATAAATTCCCCCTCTTTAACATCCATTTCTATTTTAATATCACGATATGAAAATGATAAATCATCGAGTTCGACATGTATACTTAGTTTAAACAATAGTTCTTGTTCAACCCTAAGATAAATTAATTTCTCTTCATCATCTATGGGTTTGCAACATTTTTTGTACTTTTTTCCACTGTCACAAGGACATTTCATACTACTTGTAAATTTCAATATTAATCCCCCACCCTAAAAATTCAATACTTCTCTTCGTATCAGTCCTACAATGCTTATTTAAGCCTATAAACAGTTTGACTTGTTATGCCATTCTCTTTCACAATATGAGAAATGGCTTCACCATCATTTATTTTCGTTAAAACAAGAAAGTACGCCTTATAAGAAAAATTAATCCTTTGGAAAATGAATTCACTCGTTGGTTATTATTATTGCCAGCCCATGAGGATGGACATTTGATCCACACACTGGAGGACATTGCAATGAAACAAGACCCAATGCTACAAAAGGCGATAAACAAGTGGGAAAACATGAGTCAAAACAGTTCCTTTCGTATAGCGTATGAAGCACGTGAAAAGATTTTATTTGATGAACAAGCGAAAAAGAAGGTAAACTAGCTGAGCGTGCACAATTAATTCGTGGTATGCATAAAAACGGAATGCCTATAGAAGATATTGCAAAATTCACAGGATTACGAGTAGAAGATATACAGGGATTTTTACGCTCTTAAACACAACTAGGGATAGTACCAGTGTTCTTACAAACGGGGGATAAGTAGCAAGTCCAAATTAAAACAAGTGCTAACAAAGACATAACCTTGTTATATAATCAATAAAATGTGCTTTTTTGATAATTATTTGGAGAAATACTTACACTAAAAATCATTTAAAATGAAATATGGTACCATGATATAAAAGGGGGATAAGAATAATCATGCAAAATACACAAGATATGTACTATGAACAATTACATAAGGAAAAAGGCAATGCAATGGTCATCTTAAAAAATGGTGTTCGAGTTTCTGGTCAAATACTTGGAATAGACAGATTCACCGTTCTGTTAATGGTTAATGGCAAACAACAATTAATCTATAAAACAGCCATTTCCACCATCACTACATAATACATAGGGAAAGGGATTGATGCCCTTCTAGGGGTCAACATACATGCTCATCAAGCTAATATTTTGAATTACCCCCAAAACGAAAATTTTATCTATTTACAGTTGGGGAACAACCAATTTCCTAACCTGATGTTGATGGGGTAGTACGCCAACTTACTCAAATATTTAAAAATGAAGATGCTGGATATAACAGAATCAGATATTTTTCATATCCAGCTAATAACAAAGCATTCGTAAAAGTCATCTCATTCGCCTCTATTTAAAAGGTTTTCTTTATCGAACAATCAATCAGCGTAAACTGGAAGAAACACAGAGCTAAAAATCTCTGTGTTTCTTCTTTTTTAAATACATTTATTAGAAGCTGGTTTACAAGTCTTACTTTGTAGGCTCTACAATGATTCTAACTCCACCTATCCATCCTGGTAAAAAGTTTTCAACAATTATCACTGGTTTTTTGTTGGGAACAATTGTTGTTGGTGTAAATGGAATACTTGTTAACTTTCTGTATCCTTTTTGTATCTGTTCTGCATCAATTAATCTTTCATTTAGAATCTCTTCACTTTCTTGACCAGCAGAATCCGATTTGAAAGATACTTTAACAATATGGTGTGCCACAGTTCCTTCATCTTCTGGTTTAACATATACTGTAATTTGATAAGGGGTATTATTCTTCAACTCTACTTGTTTGTATATTGCTACATGTTTATCAGCATAAAATACCCATTTTCCATTAAGGGCATTCTCTTCATCTTCTTCTAGAGTAATAGTTTCACCAGAGAAGAATTTCCATCCTGTCGGATCGCCATTCTCCCATCCATCATCAATAACAGGTACCGTGACGGCTATTGTTTTATCGTGAAGTTCTCCATAACTATTTACTACTATATATGTTACACTATACGCACCTGGTTTGGAGGTATCTACGTTATTAGATTCTACCGTAATTTTATCTGTAATATCTCCATCAATTGGATCTGTTGCTTGGAGTCTAATTGGTTCATAGTTTAACGGATCAAATGCCGTATCCTTTTTAATCCTAACATCATGCGCAGTTATAGTTGGTTTCGTATATACTACGACTTCTATTGGTTTCACATCAAATTCTTCATAACTATTTACTACTCTATATGTTACACGGTATACACCTGGTTTGGATGTATCTACGTTATTAGATTCTACCGTAATTTTATCTGTAATATCTCCATCAATTGGATCTGTTGCTTTGAGTCCAATTGGTTCATAGTTTAATGGATCAAATGCCGTATCCTTTTTAATATTGACATCATGTGCCACTATAGTTGGTTTCGTATATACTACGACTCCTATTGTTTTCTCATCACTTTCTCCATAACTATTTTCTACTTTATATGTTACACGGTATGCACCTGGTTTGGAAGTATCTACATCATTAAATTCTACTGTAATTTTGTCTGTTATATCTCCATCCACTTCATCTGTTGCCTTGAGTCCAATTGGCTCATAGTTTAATGGATCAAACGCTGTACCTAGTTCAATATCAACAGGGTTTGCCTCTATAGTTGGTTTTGTAAAATATGCTTCAAATAAAGTAACTCCGATCTGATGTTTGTTATTAGCAGCCCCTGTAGCTGAGCCAATAACAAAAGTATATTTCTGATTTAAATCAAATGCAGGATTTAATAACTCCCATGTTTGATATCTTGGTGTAGCAGATCTAGTAGAGGCATCATTGTTCTTCTCTTGAAGACTTGCTGTTAGTTTGTTGTTACGCGCATCCCACTTAATAGTTAACAACCTCCATTGACCATTAGGTGGAGCTATTCTTTGCATAGGAGCTAAAGCTGTTAAATAGCTTGCATTTCGATTTGTACTCACAAAACCTGCATGTGGTCCATTCATTTGACCATGCCCAAATGAATCCCCTGTTTCATCTGAAGATGCTTTCCAATACGTATCTATTTCAAATCCTATCCCGTTTGGTGCTCCTAGAATCCCTAAGCCTCCGCCCATGGTACCAATAAATCCAATTGATCCTCTATGAAATGCTATAGCAATACCATCAGCCCCACTGCCGTTAGATCCTAAGTATATATCTGCTACGAGAGTAAAATCACGTCTCATATCTAAGGCAGTTTTTCCAGCAATCGCACCTGCTTGAGTATTTATAGCTTCTGTTAAGGTTGTAATGTTAGTATTAGGATCAAATTTAGCAGCACCATTTATGCTACATATGTTACGAATATCAATATATTGATTCTCTTGTACCTCTTTTTCGATGATAGATTTAGAATTCAAATTACGTATCCCCCTTTAAAAATATTTAACAGCATACTTAAAATACCATTTTATGTAACTAACAAGAAGCAAAATCTTGTCAGTTAAGTTGAGAAATATAATTGCTAAATTTAATGTACAGAGAATCAGTTAATTTGTGTCTAAACCTATACCTTTTTAAACAAAATAAAAAGAAGAACCCAACATAGATTCTTCTTTTATAAATTCAAATTAGAAAAGCTATCTTTGTACCAGAAATAAAAATTAATTTGGCTTATATTCTGCAATTTTAACTTTTAAATTATTATTCTTTTCATCTACAGCATATACTTTTATATTACTAGTTTCCGGAATACCGTTAGAATAATTAAAATAATGAAATGATATACTTCGTTTCCCCTCGTAGTCATATAAGGCATCAGATCGTATATCCGATAATTTACCATTTACTTCTAGTTGATAACGAACTTTAGGAATTGAGATATTGGAAAAAGAAACACTATATATATAGTTTCCATCGATTCCCCAGTGACTAAATAGATGGATACCGAGTTTTGAGTGCATTTCAAAATGCATACCAGATTTTAGTTTGACATCAAAGATCGAATTAACGCCTTGATTCGTCATTTCTCTTTCCGTTGATTGATCTACAATTAGATTCGTTATATCTTTGGATACTTCGTTGTCACCTATATACAGTTTGCCATTTTTTTCGACAGCCCCATGACTTATTTTTAATGCCTCTTTAAATGTCATTTCTGGTACAGTCTTCTCTACAGGTGTAGTTCCACGTGCTGCGACGTTACGTTTAGTGACCTCTCCTGTTGCTGCAGTAAAGACAATTTCTGCTGTATTGGCTTTAATTTTAGATATGACATTTGTCCATTCTATGTTACTTTCGTAATCTTGTCCTTGTGTATCAATCAATACTACCTTTGACTCTATTCCGTTGGTTTCTAATTTTAACATATCATTCTTTTGGAGACGACTTACATTACCTTGATCTAAAAACATAGAATCACCAAAATGGGTTGGTTTATCAAATGCCAACGGTGGTTTTGATTTGTCAGGATAGGTATTACCTCGTAATACATCTAATCCCTTATGAGTTTCTCCAACTAACGAGCTAATTAAGGAAATCGCATCTAAATCAATCAAACTAAAATAACCTAAATCTCGTATACATAGGTCTTGTAAGTCAACGGTATGTTGAACTTCTTTTCCATAATTCACATCATTTTGTTTGCCAGGTCCCACTTCAACATGTAAAAACTGTCCACTTAGCAAATCATATTCTAGTTGTATTTTTACACCAGAAGCCTTCCCACTTCCTCCGGATCCAGGATAGGACGCTGCAAGTTGATCCGAGACTTGCAACGTGGTAGCATCTAGAATACGACGAAAGTATGCTGAAAAAGAAGAAGGAAGAGGCATCGTAGATAACAATTGCTTTTGTAATAACCGTAAGAAACATTCTACCTAGAAAAAGCCTTGTTGTATAAACAAGACTTTTTCACACAATCATATATCTGCCATCCTTTGAAACACATAAATTGGCCGTATCAATTCTCACGTGACATTTCCCAAACCATCGCTTGACTTCTGATTGCAATTTCTAGTTTGCCTCTTCTAAAGAACGTGCTGGAATGATTGCCGATTGTAATTCTCTTTCCTTGCCACCATACATCACTGAAAAATCAATTTCATACCGATGTATCATGGTGCCCTCACTTCTCTTCTTTTGAAATCGCTCTGTACACTCGTACGAAGGATAAATACCAATACATAACCAAATATATGCAATATCTTCTGGAAATTTGTCCATCCTCCTCTTATTTCTTCAAAAATCTATATGAACCTCCTAACAAGATAAAATGAAGTTCATGTTGTATCTAATTACCTTTTTCTAAACGGTAATCATGAAACCCTTTGAAAGGATCTCCTGGGTTCATAAATTTTAACAGTAGTTACCATATCATTTGTTAATGGAGAATTTATTTTTAATTATTTTAAAATTTAGTGAAAACGATATAGACACTTATTAAATCCAATAAATTCAGACACTAACGTTGTTTTATTAACTTTATTATCCTATCTATTAATTACATATTTTTACATAAAATACATAAATCTACCTTTACTTTAAATTCCATAAAAAATATAATCTTCTATGTAATTCCATTTTTTGGTCGGAATATCCTTAGCGATAAACAATTGAAAGGTTAAACGAAAATTATTTAGTCTATATATTTAATGAGATGAAATAAAAAACAGATCTTTATAAGGAGAGGTACATATATGAACGATATTTTAAATTTATTTCCAAGTGATGATGGAAATAAGAAAAAACAAAAACTATTTTTAGAATCTATACAGAAAATAGTTGAAAATCTTGGGCATTTAAAAAATGAAAACCAAGTAACTTTAGGACATATTGAGGAGAAATCAAAAGAATACTACAATGACTTAATTCACAAAAGTCATATACCCAAAATAGGAATTACTATGCCTGATGTTATTGAAGAACTAAACCAGTTTATGAATGGACATCCTTATCCAAATAAATATTATTTGTCTAATGCTGTACCACTTCCAAGTATTCCATCATTATTAGGTACCATTACTATGACACTTTTGAATGGTAATGGTGTTTGGGATGTATATGGCCCTGCAGCAACAGAAGCGGAAGTAAAAGTTGTATCTATGCTTTCGAAACTGATTGGCTATAATCCACATAATAGCGGTGGTTATACAACATGGGGTGGACAAGGATGTGTATTTTCGAGCTTACGCTTAGCTATTTCTAAACAATTTCCGCTTGCAAAGGAACAAGGGGTTCCTCAAAATGTATATTGTTTTGCTTCTGAAAATGCGCATTATAGTTTATTAAAATCTGCTGAGGCAACAGGCATTGGTACCAATCACCTAATTAAAGTGAAAGCGGATCCTTATACAAATTCTATGGATATAGAAGATTTAGAAAATAAAATAATAGAAGTTATTGAAAATGGAGGTATCCCCCTTTATATTCTAGCTACTATGGGAGCAACAGATACATTTGCAATTGATAATATCAAGAAAATCAAAGAGATTTCTGAACTAATACAAGATGAATATAAGTTAAACCCTATTTATATTCACGCTGATTCTGCAATGGGAGGATTCTATAGTTTCTTTAATAATTATGAATTTGAACAGAATCCACTCTTATTTGAGCCTACTGTGAAAGATGCATTACAACAAATACAAGAAAAAATACAGCACATGCATCTTGCAGATAGCGTATGCTTTGATTTTCATAAACTAGGACAAACACCTTATGCTTCAAGTATTTGGATTATTAAAAATCATACCGATCTGCAAATTATGGACGTGGAACAAAATGACACACCTTATCTCGGTAACAGATCGTATGGTAGTTATCATACAGGCTATACATTAGAGTGTTCACGTTCTGGTAGCGCTATTCCAATGTATATAAATTTATTAGCATTTGGAATCGAAGGTTTCCAAACATTATTAGCAAATTATGTACGTGTAAATCTGTTATTTAGAGAGAAGTTGAGCAAGGCTCTCCCTCAAGTAGCAGTAACGAATGATTTTACGTATGGTCCAATTACAACATTTCGTTTCTATATGAATGGAAATGGTCAAGAGAATTGGAAAAAAGAAAAAACAGGCACAAGAACGCAAGAAGATATTGAGGACACAAATAAGTTGAATATGGAAATATTTAATCACCTAGGAAAGAATCGAGATCAAATATTTTTAGGTGATACAACTCGTTCTTGTTTAATGAATGTAATAAATGGAAGTGAGAGGATACCGATTTCTACCATTAAGTTCTTTTCTATCTCACCATATACAACAGTTGAATGTTTAGATGAGATTGTCGCATTTCTTAAAAAACATGTTTTTATTGCTACTAATCAATTCTATTCATATGCTTAATAATCTCATTTGTTATCGATTTAATATCTAAATTTGACTTTGTTTTTCTTCAAGTAATATCGCTAATAGCTTTGCATAGATTCTTAATTTAAACTTACTTTTTATTTACTATCTATTATGAAAAGAGGACAAATATATGAACATAGAAATCTTAAAGACACACCATGTCAAAGATGCAGCTAGCTTGATCGCACATTCTTTTGTGAATAGTGAACCTCTTGTGAGCGGTTTGCAAATTCCTTTTACTCCTTTTCACAAAATGTGTGAAGAAATGATAAAGCAAGCTGTTTCGCAATCCATGTCATTTGTAGCAATGGAAAATTTTCAAATGATAGGCGTTCTTTTAGTAAGGAAAGTAACTCAGCCACTAATAGATAAAGAAAGAGCAATCCGAATATGTCCTCAGATGGATCCAATTTTCCAACTACTAGATGCATTAGAAACAGATTCGATAGAATTCTCCCGTCTGGATAAAGAAAAATTGGTCTACCTAGATATGGGAGCTTGCCACCCAGATAGGATGGGAAACGGAGTAGTCACTGCTCTTATTTCAAACGCAATGCAAGAAATAGCTAAGAGAAATTTTGATTTAATTGCTGCTTGTACAAATAAAGTTTCTCAGCAAATTCTTAAAAGAAAACATACACCTTTTGAAATTAACGAAATAGTATATAGTAATTTCCCTTATAAAGAAACGTATCCTTTTATAAACATAAAAACTTCTTTAACAGCTCAATTACTATATATACCTCAATCACAATTAATAATTAAAGCTATTTAAACTTTTTGAGACACTCACATAGTTCAAGGTTCGACAATATATTTGGTTCTGGTACATAAATCTTATAGTTTTTGCACCAGAACCAAAAAATCAAACCCTTCGAACAGATCTCCTTGGTTCAGAACTCTTAACAGCAGTTACCATATCATATATCTTAGTATTTAGGAACTTCTAATATACTCTTTTTCTTCCCATCATATACTATAGCTGTTTTTGCTTTTATATTCTCATTGTTATATGTAAAATCTTGGTTTGAGAAATTTACAATCACTTTCATGTTTTTTCCGAATGTCGTACTTTGAACTTGCCGATCTTCAGACAACACTTCAAAATTAGTCATTGGTTTTGTTACGGCTTTCTCATGAAATGGAGACCATACTTTTAAATAAGAGGTAATGATGGATTTACTTTTCTCCCATTCATTTTTATCAATATGATATAAAGGTGGTACATTATACAACATTTCAGATAACATTCTATTTCCTATCTCATCCTTAATTCTAAAACTTCCCCATGCCCATTGGTGAGTAGTAATAATTGAATCATTATATACAAGTTTATATAACGGAATTGAATATACAGGATTATTATAAATATTTTTATAAATAGGTTTGATTGGTATGGTTTTGGCATTCGTTTCTGGAATAGCACCATCTGGTGAAGTGGATTTATATCCGCCTACATAATATGGGCTCTGTTTATCTTTCATATCAGAGTCGGGCCAAATCCCAGGCGTTTCTATTCCATGCGCAAAGGCAATTATATTACTAGCAAAGTCATTTCCACCTTCTGATCCAACTACCATATGTTTTTCTTCGCTAATATATTTCATTCTTTGCAGTCTTGCTTTTAGATCTTGTTCCTGAGTTGTAATGTGATTTGGAGAATAATCATCATAAATTTCGCCTGTAGCATCACAATCGACAAACCAAGAATTAAACGGTATATTATTTTGTAAAATATCACCTACACGTTCTTGCACACTAGGTAAGGATAAAGTTGGATTTAACTTTCTTCCTTTTCCTAAGAATCCCCCTATTTTTTTTCCTTTTTCATTCGATATTGTGGCATTTTCATATAAAGTTTTATCTTTAAAAGAAGCAGTATTCCAATCTCTATTTCCCACTTCATGAATCGAGTGATATGAATCATAAGGGCCGATTAAATACCCCATTCTATTTGCTTCTTCTACCATTTTGGGATTCATTAATCCATTAGCCCAATTAGGTAAACCTATCCATGCTTTTTTAACATTCGATTTCTTCATATCAACTAAAACATCTGTTGTTTCTTTCTGTTCCCATCTACTTACTTCATCCACTGCCTCTGTTAACTTACTCTTAATTAATCCTTTGTTCAGTGTATATAGTTCTTGTTCACTTAAGTTTTGGATTCCTTTTTTCAATAATTCATTTATTCCAGCATCCGGATTATTAAAAATATCTTTATTATAAAGTTGTTCTAATTTTAATACCTGATTTATCGCATTAACTATTACTTTTTGCTGGCTTTTATCGATAGCTTTTTGATTCTTTATATCTTGCATAACAGTTTCAAAATCTTTTGAGCCATCTTCCGTATTTTCTCGTAACAACTGTGCAATCCAATTTGTAAATGGCTCATCCATTTTTTGTATAAATTTATCCCACTTGATATTTTCTACTGAAATCCCACTGTGGTCCCAAAAATAAATATGAGGAGCACCATATAATTTTTTAATGTTCGGATTTGTTTTTGCTTTTTCTTCTAGTGTCTTAAATTCTCCCTGTTCTTTTATATAATTTTTATAAATATTTGCCATCGAGACAGGGTTTTTATCAGTTAGATATAATCTGAATCCATATTCTTTATTCTTATTAATAGAAGGATATTGATGTGTAAAACTAAACTGTATATCGGAATCAGCAGCGAAATGAATATTATCATTATACATATTGTCAGCTATATACATAATGGAATATTTAGATTTATTCAATGCAAAGAATCTCATAGAAAAACTTTCTATGAATGACATGTCTTTATCTTTTAAATATTCTTTCCAGCTTGGGTCATTGCTAGGTATATTTTTTCCTTCCCATAATGGTAACGTATAGCTGTCCGCACTTACTTTAGGCCATGTAAATTCATTAGCTCCTTCAGACTTAGTAGATTTTAACTTAATATTTAAATAAGACTCTTTCTTTTCAATCTTCACATCTATTTGGTCATCTGGATAACTCCATGATATACAATCATCTTTTTTTATTAGATTTGTTATTTTTTTCTTCGGTAGTGGTAAGGAAGCACTTTCTCTTACACCATCTTTTTCCACAAAAATTTCACCCGTTTCAGGATTCACATCAAAAGTGAACTTTTTGTATTGAGAAACCACGTTTTGTCCCTTTGTTGTAAAATCCTTTTGTTGCGCATAACTCAAGGATGGCAATGTAAGACATATTGAACTCATCAAGATCGGAATAACTAGCTTTTTCATTTTTTTATTCATATTTATAAACCTCCTTATTTTTATTTCTATGATACAAATACATTGTGACAGGAATGTGACAAAATGGTGAGTGGCTCAAAAAAGAACGAATTCTTGCCGTGCCCCATTAAAACTTCTTAAGTCGATGGATATGAAGATCCTTCCTTATTCCTTAATTTGAAAAATCTTACTTGGATTCAAAATATTTTTCGGATCAAGAGTTTGTTTTATATTTTTCATCACAAGAAGTGCTGCTCCGTGCTCTTTTTCTTGATATTTCCGTTTACCAATCCCAACGCCGTGTTCACCTGTACACGTGCCGCCGCGCTCAAGAGCGTACATCACAATTTTTTCATTTGCCGCTTCTGTTTGATGCACGTCCTCTTTATCATTTGGGTCCACCATTAATAGAACGTGAAAGTTCCCATCACCGACATGTCCGAGGATTCCCCCAACAATTCCCATAGCGTCTAAAATCTCTTTTGCATACTGTATTGCATTTGCTAACTCTGAAATTGGTACACAGACATCCATACTCATCAATTTTTTCCCTGGTTGGCTGTGGACATAAGCATATGCTAAATTATGTCTTGCTTCCCATAATTTATTTCTTGCTGCTGTTTCTGTTTCAAATTCAATATTTTTACATTTGTAATCCTCGGCAATCTCTTTTGTAAATGCAACATCTTGTTTTAGTCCTGCTTCATTCCCATGAAACTCTAAAAACAATGTTGGTTCTTCCCTGTAATTCGTTTCACTGTATTTGTTAACTTGCTTCATTGAAAGTTCATCAACAAGCTCAATTCTCGCAATGGGAATACCAGCTTGTAAAATAGCAATTACAGCTTCTACCGCGTTATTTACTGACGGAAAAGATGCTCTTGCGGCCATCGTATACTCTGGTATCCCGTATACTCTTACTGTTAATTCCGTAAAGCAACCAAGCGTTCCTTCCGATCCCACAAAAATACCGTTTAAATGATAGCCAGAGGATGACTTTGCAGCTAAAGTCCCTGTATGTATAATTGTTCCATCTGCAAGTACTACTTCTAAATCCCGAACTTGATCACGCATCACACCATACTTTACGGAAGTCGTTCCGCTTGCATTCGTAGCAGCCATCCCCCCTAATGTAGCGTCTGCTCCTGGATCTACACTAAAAAATAATCCATACTTTTTTAATTCTTTATTAAGCTGTGAACGCGTTACTCCAGGCTGCACTTTAACGAGAAAATCTTTTTCTCTTACTTCTAACACTTTATTCATAAATGAGAAATCTATTGTAATCCCGTTTTCATATGGAATGACATGCCCCTCCAAACTTGACCCTACTCCAAATGGAACAACTGGTACTTGGTACTTGTTTGCCAGTTTCATTATTTCACTGACCTCTTTTGTCGTTGTTGGAAATACAACAACATCAGGTAGACTGCTATGATGATAAGATTCATCCCTACTGTGTAACTCTCTTACCGTTTCATTTACTACTACTTGCGACTCAAGAAGTATCTCTTTTAAGGAATGTATTAATTTTACAGTTTCGACTTTCATTTTATTCTCTCCCACCATTCTGTTCCAAATTTCATATACAATTTAAGCTCTTTTTATAACGGTTTATCTGATGAACTATTTTTTATATAATAATCCGAAAAACAAAATAATTCAAACAACTATCAAAAGCATGCTATTTTATTTAACTTCGAATCATATACTTTCAAAGATTTCTCTTTCCTTTTCATTGTGTTAATATTATAAATATTACAACTGAAAGGGGCCTATTCATAATGAACGTTCATTTAGTAAACCCTACACTGAATTTACAAACAGAATATCTAGAATTCTACCAAGAATGGAAAAATAGTGGTGAAACATTGATTCCTTGGGTTATTGCAAAAGACCCTTCAAATTTCCCAGACATGGTTCAGGACCTACTGGATGCAGCAGAAGGCAAAAATCTCCCTGAAGGCTGGGTACCCGACTCTACTTATTGGCTTGTGACGGAAGATAACGAAATTGTTGGTGCTGTAAATATTCGACACCGTTTAACGGAGCATTTATTTCATGCTGGTGGACATATCGGCTATGGCATTCGCCCTACCGCGAGACAGAAAGGATATGCTACAAAATTATTAGCTTTAGCATTAGAAAAAATAAAAGAATTTGGTGTGATAAAAGTGCTTGTCGTTTGCGATGAAAAAAATACCGCTTCCGAAAAAACAATTTTACATAACGGCGGTCTACGTGATAACGATTTTATCGAAGACGGTGGTAATGTTGTAAGAAGATATTGGATTGAGCTGTAAACATCTAATATATTAAGGAAACAGGAGGAATCTACATGTCTACATTAGCAACCAAATTAGAACAAACAATTCAAACTGCTTCTCAAAAAATGATACTTCTTTCTGATATGGACATAAAACTTAGTCCGGCAAAATGGTCTAAAAAAGAAATATTAGGCCACCTTTGCGATTCCGGCACAGTAAATCATAACCGCTTTGTTAATATTCTCACTTCAAAAGAATCTATTATACTTTCTGGCTATGACCAGGATTTGTGGGTGTATGCACATAATTATCAACACTCATTTTCAACAAACGAAATAATAAAGCTATGGGAAGCACTTAACACACAAATTATAAAATTACTAAACAACGTAAAAAATGAACAGTGGCAGCTTACATGTAAGTTAGAAGACAAACAAGAAGTAACGTTAGAATGGCTTGTTATCGATTATATTGATCATATGAACCATCACCTTGATCAAATATTCACAAAACACAAAAAATAAGGAAGAAAGCCCACGTTCCGCTCTCCTCCTTATTTTTTATTACTAAAAAACTTATCATCCTTCTATTTCAAACTGCACCGTAATTCCACTTGGATCCAGCACTGTAAATCCATTTACTACTTCTATCAATTCATGATCTTTTTCTATAAGTCTCCTTTTCACTTCATCTAATGCCTCCTTATGTGGCAAAATAATTGTATATACTTTTAATCCAGTTGCATGTGCTGGTGGATGTGGATTATTTACTCCATTCCATGTATTCGCACCAATGTGGTGATGATATCCGCCTGCTGAAATGAAAAGGCAATCCTCTTCACGTTGCTGCACTTCAAACCCTACTGTTTCCACATAAAATTCATGTGACTTTTCAACATCTGCTATACGTAAATGCACATGCCCCACTACCGTTTCTGCCGGCAAACCGTTAAAGTCGTAATCAACGAGTGTCGCTAGTTCTTTTAAGTCTAATGGTGTACTTCCGCCTGGTCCTTCTCCCCATCGGTCACGCGGACGGTCTGCATAAATCTCAATGCCATTCCCCTCTAAATCTTGTAAGTAAAAGGCTTCGCTATATGTATGATCACTCGCACTGTTAAAGCGTGAGATCGGCAAAATTTCATTTGAATATGTATACCGTCCCTCTTGCTCAATTGGGCTATCAATTACTTTCTTATTACGAATGACACCAAATAATGCAGACGCGAAATCTTTACGAGTCGGAACTAGAAAAGCAACGTGATATATTCCTGTTGTGCGTGGCTCTTGTAAAGTCGCGTTATCTAATTGTTCAAGTACCAATAACGTCTTTGTTCCACCTTTTCCAGCTAAATACGCTTTATTATTTTCTTTTCTTATTACCTCTAAACCAACTACACTTTCATAAAAAGCAATTTGACGCGCTAAATCTTTCACTTTAAATTCTACATGCCCAATGCGTGTTTCCGGATGAATTTGTACCATAATCATTTCTCCCCTTATTCCTTTAATTATTTATATAAGCTGACAGAGTCATTTCTCCGCTTCGCGAATACACTTTAGTTTTGTTTTTTTGTAGCATCAATCTTTAACCATTTTTTCGAGATTTCACTTAATGTACCATCTTGCTCTAATTCTTTTAAAGCTTTATTAATATCTTCTAACTTTTTGTTATTTTTAGCAAACGGGAAAGCAATTTCTCCCCATTTAAGCGGACCAAATCCAACTTTCACGTTATCTAATTTTGCTTTTGTAATTGTTGTTTCTACTTGAACTTTGTCATTGTAATATGCATCTACACGTCCAAGCCCCACTTCATTTAATTCCGCAGTCGGATCTTCTGAAAATGTTTTAATCGTAAAAGCATTGTCTTTATTTAATGCTTTCAATTCTTGTTCTCCAGCTGTCCCAAGCCCAACACCTACCGTCTTCCCTTTTAAATCTTCTAACGATTTGATCGTTTTATTATCCTTCTTCACTGCAAAGACGGATCCGGAATACACATACGGAACTGAAAAATTATATTTCTTTTTACGCTCTGCTGAAACTGATAGTTCATTTGCAATCGTATCTATACGCCCTGAATCCAATAATCCAAATAATCCTTCAAAGTCAGATACATTCCATTCTACTTTGTAGCCAGCCCTTTTTGCCGCTGCTTCAATGATATCAGCATCAAAACCTTTTACTTTTTCTCCATCTTTAAAAATGAAAGGGCTACGGCTAGCAGAAGTTCCAACTTTAACAATCTTCTCATTTGACTCTTTATTTGACACATTCGATGCGCCACACGCCGATAAAATACCAACTGTTAACGTTAATGCTATTGTAAGTAATACTGGTGATTTTTTCACAACTTCTCCTCCTAAATAACGAAATGATTCCCTTCTTCTGAAGCATCTATTTGTCTTAAAAACTTTTTGGTACGCTCATGCTGCGGATTTCGAAAGATTTCTTCTGGTGTACCTTGTTCTATGACAATACCATCCGCCATAAAAACGATTCGATCTGCTACATCTTTTGCAAAGTTCATTTCATGTGTAACAATAACCATCGTAATGTGCTGTTCTACTAAATTCTTAATCACTTGCAGTACTTCATTTACTAACTCTGGATCGAGCGCTGAAGTTGGTTCATCAAATAACAACACGGCAGGATTTAATGCCAGTGCACGAGCAATCCCAACTCTTTGCTGCTGACCACCAGATAACATTGCCGGATAGAACGCTTCTTTTTCTGCTAAACCAACTTGTTCTAGTAGTTTTCGTGCGATACTTTTCGCATCTTCTTCACTTTTTTTCTTTACTACAGTTAATGGTGTTGTAATATTTTGCAATACTGTCTTATTTTTAAATAAATTATAATTTTGAAAAACCATTGCCGTTTTTTGACGTAATTGCAACATTTCTTTTTTTTGGATCCTCTTCGTATGAACCTCTAAATCTTCAATTCTAATACTCCCATCATTCGGCTGTTCTAATAAATTTAAACATCGTAAAAATGTCGATTTTCCTGAACCAGAGGGCCCAATAATGACTACTACTTCTCCTTTTTTTACATGAAGCGAAATCCCCTTCAACACCTCATTATTGTTATAGGATTTATGCAATCCTTTCACTTCAATCAAATAGCTCACCTCTTTCTTATTACAAGTACGGTGCGTCAAGCCTTTTCTCTAACTTTTGTTGCATCCAACTAACTACAATCGTTATAATCCAATATACTATCGCAACAGCTAAATAGCTTTCCATATATCGATATGATTGTGCCGCTAACATTTTCGCTTGTGCTAAAATCTCAGCAACCCCTAATGCAAAAGATAACGAAGATTCTTTTAGTAGCCCAACAAAATTATTTCCTAATGCTGGAACTGCCACACGTATAGCTTGCGGAAAAATAATTTTCTGCATCGCTTGCGCTTTTGTCATCCCAACGGATAAACAAGCGTCCATCTGCCCAGACTCCACAGCATGCAATGAACCGCGAATAATTTCAGACAAATATGCTGCGTTATTTAAACTCAAGCCAATTAATGTTGCTTGTATTGCCGTAAGTACTGTAAAGGATGGGAATATTTGTGGAAAACCAAAATACAGCACAAACAATTGAACTAATAATGGGGTTCCGCGAAAAAATGATATATACACTCTTGCAATTGGATATAAAATTTTCGTTTTGTTTTTCGTAATGATCGCTAAAAAAATACCAATCACAAACGATATAACCATTGAAACAACAGTAATTCCTAAAGTTATGTATACATATTTAAATAATTGCGGAAAACTTTCAAAAAAATACGCTACGTCAAATGTCACTCTACTTCCCTCCTTTCTATACAAAAAAGTTCTTCTTACATACATAAGAAGAACTGAATTACCATTCATTTCTTCCTATCTTTCAAACGATCCATCCGTTTGCTGGAATTAGCACAGTACTCAATAGTCTGTTGCTGAGATATCATCGGGCCAGTCCCTCCATCTCTCTTGATAAGAAATTAAATAAAATTTTCCATTATTTAGTTGTTATTATGAAGGATACAACCAAAAGTATTAAATGTCAATAAGAAAACTAGGGATTATATTTCTTTCAACCAACAAAATATATATAAATCCAATTTGATTTTCTAACAGATACATTATGGTTATGAAGAACAAACAGAGACCTTCACTCGTTTTCCCCTTCTGTTTTCACATGGAGTAGGGCTAAAAAAGGCACTGACCGCTTCTATCCATGGCCGGATCCTTTCATCCATCTGAAAAGAATGGTTTAATGTTCGTTTTTTAATTTGGATTTATATATATGACTTTATACGAAAAGAGTGTCAATCCTTCTTGGATCAACACCCCGATACTAAGCTAATTTCTAACATCTTACATACTTACGTTTGAAACCAAGCCTTCCCCTATCAATTTCTTTATCAATACTTTCGTGAGCATTTAGGAAACTACTTTTTTTCTTATCCCGTTGGATTTCTACTATACCTACTTCCTTTGCGGTCTCGACTGCCTTTTCATGTAGCGGCAAATATGAAACCCCCACGGTGTATAGAAAATTATTCATAGCGGATTTCGTTCGTTCTGGTGAATCGTGAATCTTATGTTTCACAATTTCAAGCATATTGGAAATCTTGCTTTCGGAAAATTCATTGTCTAGGCGATTCCCTAAAAGCCAGCAGTAGCAGCTCCAGCCCGCTGACATTCTCAGCTCGTCACCGCTTGCAATCCATTTATCAGCAATGTCTTGTGCAAAATCTGACTCTGATAGCGTTACTGCCACTACATAATCGGACAGCATATAAAAATACGCCCCATCCATCCAACGATCAAAATCCGACTCACTCATAGCTTTTGGATTTGCAATAATGCCTGCAAAGTACATTGCATCGTAGTTACCTGTAGCATAAAGCTCTTCAGCTAAACATTGATTTATTTTTATTTTCTTTGCGATTGGTTTCATAGCACCTGTAGCTACACCAAAAAGCGGCTCTTCTGCACCATTGGATATGTATATTTTTTTAGTTCTTTCCTTACCGAGGGCTTCAAGCTCCTGCATAACTGTTTCGAAATCCATAGTTTTGCACTTCCTCCTTACTATATTAAGACTCTTTTGATTGTAACCAACTAGTTTCTATTCTTTATCAAGTCTTCCATACTTCGCAATTTTACCATTAGTCTTATTCAAGTATGCTACCCGTCAGCTTAAGTATTACTTTTCGCAAATAATGTTTAATCAGGGTGTCTACTGTCTATCATTCCTCAATCGATCTTTCACAGATGTTCTTTTTCCTTTCGACATAAAAACCCCTCGTTAGATAATCATATCCAAAGGGGCAACGCTTCGCAACTTTATGTCAAATCTACATTTGTCTCAATTCATCCTATAAACAACTTGACGAAATGAACATTAGTTTACATTATAAAACTAATTTCATATAGAAAGAAGAACTGCACTGAAAAATTAGACAGAAAAAATTATCATTCACACGCCTATAGAACACATTTCTCCATGTCATTTTTACAATATAATTCATTTGTCTTCTTTATTTTTCTTTCGATTGATATCTTTTAATGTTTTACTAAATCCTAAAATCACAATGATGAATATAATTCCAGCGATTGCTATTGCTTCTAAAATAAATTGCACAATTTCCCCCTCCTCAAAGTTCTCGCTATTACGAAACTTACTCGTTTAGCCAAACTTTCATTTAGTCGAGTGTATCAAAAGAATTTTTTAGTCAGGGATAAGCTTACTTTCACAATTAGCTTATCCCCGTCCCGTGAATAGTGGATCCATCCTATTTTTAGTTGATACATACAAAAAGCCATCCCTTCCAGAAAAATACTAGAAAGAATGACTTCGATCAGTGACGATTCTCCTTATCTTCCAAGAATCGTTCGTTGCATCTATAAGACTTCTATGTATAATAACGTTACTCTTATCTTGTCGCACGTACTTCAGCAACAAGTTTTCCACCCTCGATGCTCATATAAAGCTTGACAGGTACTTCATTTGTATTTTCAAACACTAAATCTAAATATGGATAGGCAATTGTAGCATCTCGGCCTTGCGGAACGTATCCAACTGTTTTAGAGTGTGTCGTTCTCTCCACCATTTTTAAACCAGCTTGGTCTGCCGCGTTAAAAAGAGTAGAAGATGTTTGACATACTCCCCCGCCATAACCATCTACTAATTTCCCATCAACAATTTCTTTCCCTAACTGATACCCTTTGTCTGGTGTTGTATCTCCAATTAGGGCGTTAAAAGAGAAACGATCTCCTTTTCCTAATACTACACCGTTAATATTACTTGCAGACAAACGAATATTTTCAATTCTACCGCCTGTAGAACCTCCTAAATTCGTTTCGTATCTACCTAACACTGCACCATTTCCTCTTGCATCCTCTGGCGTCGCTACAGGTTTCTTTTCGACAATTGGTAATTGGTATGAGGAATCCCACATTCCTACATTCATTAATTTATTTACTAACTCTTTTTCCATTAGCTCATAAGAAGGCTTTCCTTCTTGCCACGTTCCATCACCTGCTAGACGTGAAGGAATCATCTTTTGGTCAATACTTTTTCCAACTTCACTAGCAACCTTTGTTACTTCTTTTTTAAATTTATTTTCATCTTCAAAATAACCTAAGTTTGCTAGATTTACATTTTTCATTTCTTTCCCAGTTCTAGGATCAACTAAGCTGATGCTGTCGCTAACGCCGGTCTTAGCTTCTACAGTGTGCTCCCCTATACCACTTACTAACGAAACTTCACTTACTTTTGTACCACATCCACTCACTATACTTACACATAGTGCCCCTATTACTATACTTTGTACCTTACGTAACAATACACTCTCTCCTTTTCCCTAACCATTACTCTTTGTTTTCAAATGTATCTATGTATGATTACATGATTTTGAACTATAACTACAAATATTACAATTTGATTTCCACTATATTAAAACTACTCTTTTCTTGAAGAAATGTCTACAAATATTTACTTAAAAAACTTAAGTTTATTAATAATGTAATCCTCCTCTTCATTAACCAGTATATACCAACCACCAATTAAAAAACAATTTAAATACATTGATATTTCATGATTTTTTCCATTTAATAATCATTCAAAAAAACTAGCAACTTTTCTTACACATACATCATGACAATCTCCATTGAAAATGGGTATTTGCCGTGCCACCCATCCGCTCTTGCACATACCTTATGGTGAATTCACCAAACTTTAGAGAACGGAGGATGTTTATGTATCCCTACAATTCATCTGTCCCTTACACCCCTTATTATTATCAAGAGCAATATGAAGGACAACCGCAATACCAACCATATATAGAACAAGCTGAACAAATGAATCCATATGATCCAAACAGGCAATTCCAAATGCCGATTTCATTCCCAGGTGCTAGTGGTCGTCAGTTAGAAAGACGAGTAAACGAGCTAGAACAAAGAGTAAATCAGTTAAATCGTCAAGTACAGCAGCTTCAACAAACGGCAGAACGTCATACACGTAGACTAAACAGATTAAATCAACGTTTACGTACTGTTGAAAATAGACTCAACATTCCATTTTCAGCACTCGAGGATGGTTTTTAATGAAGGAAGGGTTTTCCCTTCCTTCATTAAATTGACGAAAGTTTTCTCTATCTCTATACTGATAAGAGTTAATGAAATGAAACAAGGTGATAAATATGGATTTTGAAATAAATTTCCTCTCTTTCTATGTTGTACAAGTAGAAGGAAAAGGTGAACAAGCAGATAAACGATATAAGCATTTTCAAACGTTAGATGCTGAAGAATACGAAGACAGTTCCTTAAAAGATTTCTTAGATGGTGAATTATTAAAAATATCAAAACGAAAAGTAGAACGCCACGCAAAAACCGAACAAGCCCCGACAAAGATTGGTCGATTTATTGTAGAAGCTGGACACGAATTCGATTCAAACCCTCATTATAACTTATTTAATCGGATCCGCTTTGCAGAAACGAAAGAGAATTTCAAAGATATGAGTGAACCTCTCGTTTATACATATATCGACACAAGTGCAGTGCGCGGGGGCGTATTTTTAGTTGCCCAAGCAAAACTACGAAAATACTTTGATGATCCATTCGTATTCGTGATGAAGTGTGACTTCGAGCCAAAAGTCGCTTCCATTTCTGATGAAGCAACACTTATCCGAAACGTGGAAATGGCAATTACGACGAAGAATATGAAGTCTATTCAATACCCATACATGCCTGAAGAGGGAATTGTAGAAGTAGGCGAACTAAAAATACACCAAGCATCACACGCCCGCTACTTCGAAGACTTCTTAAAATTTGTTGAATATGAGCGCTCGATGCCAGAAATTATGAAAACACAAGTTATGGATATGGTGTACGACCAAATTGAAGATGTATTTGAAGAAGGTACTGAAGAACGCGAACAATTTGACCAAGCAATGGAAGTATGGGCAGCAAGTCCAAAACGTGAGATTATGGAACAATTTACAACCGAAGAAGTAATGGAAGCGACAGCTCAAATTGTCGAGCATGCCCCTGAAGTTGAGTTGAAAGTAAAAGCAGATCATATTTCTGTCAAGGCGTTACTTGCGGACTTTGGAGATCAAATCCATATTGCAAAGGTAAACGATAGATATGTACTGATGATTGAGGCAGATACACTTACATTTGAAAAGGGCTTTTCTCCAATTGAGTTTTTGAAGCCGGATGAACTGCAAGATGTGATTGAGCGAATTGAGAATAAGCAACAGTATAGCTATAACCCAGAAGAAATTGAATAATGTAAAAAAGTAACTAATACACATGTTAAAAAAACAATTATGTGTCCACAAGTGTGACCACGTTTGTGACCATACAGTACTTAAATTTTCGGTTCTAACACTAAATGAATGCTTCCATATAACTATTTTTTACTGAGCGCTGTTAACAAGCGCTCTTTTATTTTGGTCACATTTACGTGTCTATTTGGTGGTCACTAAAAGGATATGGATACTAAAACCACTTATTTTATGACGTTTCACATTACTAACCAATCGAAAGTCTGACCACTTTCCTCTATTATATACGTCTTCTATTCCCCCTCTTATTTACCAACAACACTCTCGATAACCCACGTTCACTTTCGTCCTCCTTATGAAGATAAAATCCCTGAAGATATAACTAACTTAGCAGAATATCATACTACCGAAAGAGGAAAAATATTCCTTGATTTACTAGAAAGTGCACTCAAGGATTCAATGGAAGAAAAGCAAGATGTAACGATTGAAAAGATCGGGAGATAAATTTAATAATAAAATTTGTCAGAGTAGAATGTTATTATAATAAAAACTAAGGATTCAATTTGATTGGTTATTTAAAAATAAGTTACAATAAAAATATCCAGAACGGGATTCAGTGCCCATGTTAATGGTAAAAAATTAAAAACCCATCTCACATGAGATAGGCTTAATTATATACCATTAATTCTACAGAAAAAATAGCGTATTTTTTTATTTTAGGGGGTATTTTGTTTTGTTAGCTTAATAGCGGTATGGTGCTACCCGACTAGAACCAATTGTTTATGGACCGTGGTGCTAGTCCATTTATTATTTCCAAATTTCTTGTACCCATTTAGGATGATCAATAAAACGGGAGCTAATTATATTGACATTTCGTATAAATAACATCATTACATTAATCTTTTTTCGGAAGCACAATTCTTTTATACAATTGAACTGTAATGAAGTAATAAATCGAGTAAATCACTACGAAAATAACAATTGGTAACCAAATACGAAAATATGGATCAATCAAAATGGCTCCGAACATGTTCATACCAACTAATACATGAACAATGCCAACAATTGCTGGGACTAAGAACACGAAGAATAACTCCTTATAAATCGATTGTGTTAATAACTCTCGGCGAACACCGATTTTACGAAGCATTTGATAACGCGTACAATCTTTGGATGCACCAGATAAAACTTTAAACATAAGGCAACTTGCCATCATTGCTAAGTACGCAATTCCGACGAAGAAGCCCATGAACATCAATCCACTGAACATGCCATGATAAGAATCATACATTCGATATTTACTCTTCAGTTCTTCAGGTTTCATACTTGTATATTTAGCTAACTGTAATTCGTCAAGTTGTTTCCATTCCTTTAAGTATGATTTAAAATTATCTGTTTTCCCAATAAACACAGTACTTTCGAGACCCTCTATACTATGGTACATGTTTTTGTCTACAATTTTTATTTCATGATCAGGATACATATAATATGGCTGGATTATTTCGAAAGCTTCACTCCATTGTTGCGGTGACTTCTTCACGTTTGCACCAATTGGCAACTCTTCTGAAACTCTCTTTGTTTTCCCAAACTCTGCTCTCTCATTACTATTTTTCAATACTAAAGGACGATTTTTCTCTAAATCCTCTTTTAAATAGTAAATAGACTGACCATCTATTTTGTAATGATATTCAAGCTTCTCTGTAAATAAGATGGTATTCAAAATTTTCTTTTCTTCAGTTGTTGGATTATGAACGACTGAATCGTAAATTTCACTACCATTAACCATTTTTATTACGTTGTTTTTAAATGCCATACCACCAGAAATCCCACCAGCTCCAAGGGCCACTAACATTGCTACCGTGGCAAGCACATTTGCTAGGCTATTCATACGAAAATTTAATTGTGCAAAAGTAAAAGCATTGAGGCCTTTCTCACTACGTTTTTTATTACTCTTTAACTTGTTAATCATAACTGGGAGAAGTGATCCAAATAAAAGGTAAGTACCAAAGGTTGCTGTGGTCAATCCAAGGGCCATTAATCCGAGAGCAGCCATTCCCGCTTGTGGAATATAGGTCAGTGATGCATAACCAATACCTAACAAAATTAAACCAAGGAATGCAACTACAACTGTCATTTTTCCTTTTACCGCGACACGTTCTGTTTGTGCATCTGCATGTACAAGTTGTAATACGGAAAAACGTACTAATTTAATACTACTCATAATTGCTGATAGTACAAATAGTGCAAAGAAGAAGATGCACGTAACAGTTATAGATGGAATATAAAATGCTTGATAACCCTCACCAGGAAATTCCAATTGCTTCATTAGTAACTGTCCGATACCTTCTGCAAGTCCTACACCAACTGTAATTCCAATCGCAAGAGACGCTGCGCCTAATACGATTGTTTCAATAAACATAAGTAGTGTAACTTTATGCTTTTTTGCTCCTAACATCATATACATACCAAACTCTTTTTGGCGAAGAGATACTAAGAAAGAGTTTGCATATAAAATGTAGAAAAATGTTATAATCGCTAACAGAAAGGAACCAATGTGGAATATAGATACAATATCCCGAATAGAAGAGCTAGATTCAAGAAACGTTTTATTTAATGATAGCGTTTGAAACATATAAAAAGTAGAAATAGATACGATAAGACCAACAAGTAAGACAATATAATCTTGCAACTTACTTTTTAGGCCTGACATGGAAAGTTTAAATAACATGACTGAACCTCCTTTCTTACGCTTTTTGTGTGCCTAAGTTTGCAAGCACGTCTAAAATTTCTTTATAGAACTCTTCACGTGTACCACTGCGATGAATTTCTTTATATAGCTCACCATCTTGAATGAATAAAATACGCTGACAGTAACTTGCACTGTACGGATCATGTGTAACCATCATAATAGATACACCTTGCTCTTTATTTAAGTTTGTCATGGCATCAAGTAAACTGGTTGCATTTTTAGAATCAAGAGCTCCAGTTGGCTCGTCTCCTAAAATAATTGCTGGTTCATGAACTAACGCACGTGCTGCTGCTGAACGTTGCTTCTGTCCACCAGATACTTCAGATGGATACTTTTGAAGTATTGCTGAAATGCCTAACATATCAGCTACCTTTTCTACTTTTGATCCAATATTTCGTGATGAAACACCTTGAAGGGAAAGTGGAAGAGCGATGTTTTCGTAAATAGATAAATTCTCCAATAAGTTAAAGTCTTGGAAAATGAATCCTAACATTTGTGAACGGAAATCGGAAAGCTCACCTTGTTTCATTTTCGTAATATCTGTTCCTGCAATTTCAACAACGCCGCCCGTTGCTTTATCTAACGTTGAAATTACATTTAATAATGTCGTTTTACCAGAACCAGATGGTCCCATAATTCCGACAAACTCACCTTCTTGAATTGAGAATGATACACCTTTTAACGCGTGTGATTGGTTCTCACCTTTTTTACCGTACACTTTTTGGACGTTTTTCACGTCTACAACTGGTTTCGTCATATATATCCTCCTACGTTTGTTTTTTCATTTCTTTAAAATAAGTTGCTATTCTTATTTGCTACTAACAAAATAGTCATGTTGCATCTACCTTTTTCATGAGGTTGTCACGATGTATCCACTTGAAAGCTGTAAAGAAAATTTTCTCTTTAATTTCTCCTCTCTCCTCATCGCTTTGAATACATACATAATAAACTATGAAAATTAGGAAACACCCTGTAAAATCCTTAAGAATTCTTAAGTTTTATAAAAAAAAGCTTATGGAACCTGTAATTCCATAAGCTAATCTATTTGATTGGATGTTCAACAATAAAGGACATCCAGCCGTCTTTATATTTTGCATATATATTACCATTATGAAGTTCAACAATTCTTTTTGAGATAGCAAGCCCCAGACCATTTCCCTGGTCATCTTTTCTTGCCTTATCCCCCCTGAAAAACCTTTCAAACAATTTATTTGGATCGCTAACAGGCGGCTTCTCGACTTTATTTGATACTTTCAAAATTGCCTTGTTACCTATTAGTTCAAGACATATTGATAATTCAGATGGTTTCATGCTGTACTTTATCGCATTCATAAACAGATTTTCATAAACACGTACCATTTTTTCTACGTCTATGAAAATAGGTATTGTTTCTTCCGTTATTGATTTTTGAACGATTAAACCCTCCTTTTCAAATATAGGAATGTATTCTCCAACTATTTGCTCCAACAAACCTGATAAATCAACTTCATTAAAGTTTAACTTAACATCGATGCCTGATAAACGGGTATATTCAAACAGTTCATCAATTAAACATTTCAATCTCTTTGATTTTAAATAAGTGGTTTCAAGGTATTCCTGTAATTGTGTTTTACTTTCGTATTGTCCTCTTTTTAATAAATCTATATAACCAATAATAGATGTCAACGGTGTGCGTAAGTCATGAGATACGTTAGTTATGAGTTCATTTTTTGTACGTTCTAATCGTCTTTCCTGTTCAAATGTATTTTCCAATTCCTTGGACATATAGTTGATATTTTGAACAAGTTGGGTCAATTCGTCCTTCCCCTTAATCCCAATGGTCAAACCCAGTTTTCCATTGGCAATATCATTCACATTATCAGAAATGAGCTTCAAATATGCTATTTTCTTTCGAACCAATATCAAAAAAATTACTATAAAGTTAAAAATTGCGAACGAGAATAAGAATAACAATGATAAATTGAGTTCAAACATACCAAAATCTTCGTGTTTTTTAAATAATGGATCTATGACGAATAGCACCATAAGGATTGTTAAACCAAACGCAACAAAAAAACTAACTGCAACAGCAACAAGAAGTTTTATAATTATTTTATTTCTAAAACTAACCCTCTTCATATTTTATACCCAATTCCCCAAACAGTTTTAATATAAATGGGATGTTTAGAATCCTCTTCGATTTTGTCTCTTATTTTTGTAATATGCACCATGACGGTATTATCTGATTTATAAAAAACCTCTTTCCAAACGGCTTCATATATTTTTGCAACACTCAGGACAATCCCTTTGTTACCGGCAAGTAGTTCGAGTATATCAAACTCTTTTGGAGTTAGCCTGGTTTCCTTTCCCCTTACCCATACTTGACGTGTATCTGTATTCACGGTTAAATCACCAATTTCTAGGATGCTTTTATTATGATTTATTGACGTATTGTATTTTTTAAACCTTCTTAATTGGGATTTTACCCTAGCGATTAATTCCAATGGATTAAACGGTTTTGATAAATAATCGTCTGCACCAGAGGCTAGACCCTGAATTTTGTCTATATCCTCAGATTTTGCAGATAGCATAATGATAGGAATATTGCGGTCTTCCCTGATCTTCATACATGCTTCAATACCATCCATATTAGGCATCATAATATCTAATATTATAAGATCAAACTCCTTTTCTTCTAGCAGTTGTAAAGCTTCCATAGCATCTTCTGCCTTTTGAGTTTTCAGACCTTCATTTTCCAAATAAACAGAGATAAGATTTCTAATCTCTTTATCATCATCGACAATAAGAATTTTTGACTCCATATGATTCCTCCATATTTTTTCTCGTATTAAACAGCTAAAGACATAAGCAGGTGAGACATTTCTATCTTCTCTTTTTCTTAAGCTTGCAAACGGAAGACAAGAAATAACATAATGTATATACGTAATATCGTTCTCCCTAATATATTGTTCAATATTTACTACTGATCCATATACAATAAATAAGTTCCCTTTTTCTTTAACTTTTGCTTTTAGTAAAAAAATAAAATTCCTTATTATTTTCCACTAATAAAATAATTGTCTTGAGATTTCTTCTTTTAATTAATTTTTCTGTGAATACACCTGTACTTGGTCCATATTTGACAATGTAATTTATTTTCTTCAAATCAATTCCTTCAATTATTTTGTCTCCAAGAAACCTTAAAATTGGAATGGCTGCACCAATTGATTTTTAGTGCATTATATACAGAAATAAGAAAGCGAATTGTTTTCATACCTAATCATCCCACAGGTTTGAACTCATAATCATACTCTAGAGTCCAAACCTTAAGAAAAAGGGGCAAAAGTTCTTAAGAATTCTTAAGCTTTCTACAGCAGTTTGTCATAAGAATATATGGTCACTCTTGAAATGTTCACTATTAGCTTCTCATTGTAATGGTAGTTATTAACAACAACTAAAAAATATAGTAAAGTATTAGATTTAACTTCCAATAATCCAAGAGGGAGTCCATTCTCCGTTAAATAGGTATTATACTATACTATAAGAGTGAGTCCATAGTAATTTTTAGAAAATTCTAGGGTGGGCATTACATTAAATAATATCGGTAAAGAAATTCGTGAATTTAGAAAGATATATAAGTTAGCCCAAAAGGGGGCTGGTGCAAAGTTTCTTAACAGATAAAAAGTTGGTATGATTGCAGACGGATTTTATGCGATCGTTAGTAATTGATGTAATTCATTGTACATTGAAAAAAAACGAAGTTTGGTTGTTGCAAAATGATTATGAATATCTAATCCAATTAAAAGAATACAATAATCAATTATCCGAAATTAACTTCATACAAAAACTAATAACAAGCATTAAAAAACTTTTCCCACTCTTTTAACATGGAAACATAATCTATTTATCAGTAGGCAATAATGAATAGAAATTTTGTTTAGTGGGTAATTCAAGGCCTTAGCTTGATGGGCATAGGGTACCGCCACATTGCCATCAAGTTAAGGTTATGTATGTATAATTTCCAACAAAAACAACCATCCTTTTGTACTGTTTTTCTTTTCATCCAATCTACAGGTTTACTTTCCTTTGTATCCTGAAAGTAGAACTGTAGATTTTAAGATAATAAAGTAAATGCCCCTCCCTATCGTACATTTGAGGGAGGGGCATTCTGTTATTCATTATTTTGTAAGGAAGAACGATATATTCTCTCTATCTGTGAAACCATGATTTCTTGTGTAAAATGATTAAGAGCATGCTCCCTGGCATTCTTTCCTAAATATGCTCGCAATTTTTTATCTCTTACTAATAAAGCCAATGCTTCTGCAAGTTGTTGTACATTTCCTGGTTCGCAAATCATTCCGGTCCTTCCATTTTGAATCATTTCTCGTATACCGCCACAGTCCGTTGTTATAATTGCTGTTCCTGATAACATAGCTTCAATAATCGAAAGCGGGAAATTATCATTTATAGTAGGCAACACATAAATATCAGAGTACGAAAGAATTTCTGGTATATCCGTTCTTCTTCCTAAAAATTTAATCCCCTTTAAACCGAGTAGCTGTACTTGCTTTTCCAATGCTGCATCCATGACACCTGCCCCAACAATCCATACTTCCACATTTGATACAACTTCTTTCATGTGTGAAAGTGCTCTTAGAAGAATATCATGACCCTTTCTTGGAGAAAGTCTAGCAACACAAGAAATAATAATTTTCTCTTCTCTTGTCTTTTTATCTATAGTAAATTCTTTAAAGTCTATACCTGTATAAACCGTAATAAGTTGTTCCTTCTTTGCTCCATATTCTTTTAACGGGGAATGAAAAGAATCACTAATCGTTATAATTTTATTAGATGCTTGTATCCCCTGCTTTTCAATTTCACTAAAGTAAATTTCTTCAATCGATCCTTTTTGAATTTTATCAAACTTTAATCGACTTTTTGTAAAATGTCCATGCGGGGTAAAAAAAAGGGGTTTTCTATATTCTAAATTTAATTGACCCAATATAAAGGCGGAAAATAAATCTTGCGCATGAAACACATCATATCTCTCTAAATATTGCCCCTTTAAAAAGGATGTAAATACATTCAAAAAACTAACATTTTTTATAATCTTTTCATTTGTTATACCGTATCTTTTTTGTAAAAAACCCCTTATATATCGGGCTTCCTCGGGAATCTGTTTTTCAAAATGCTCCGTTGGCATTTGAAGAGGAGAGATAACATCTACTTCATGACCCTGCTTTGCAAATCCCGTTTTTAATGACGTAATATAGTTTGATAGTCCTCCTGTATTAGGATATTTTAAAAATGTTACATATAAAATTTTTATTTTGTCTATTTTACTACTATTTACACCACCAAAGATCTGGAACGTTTTCATTTCATAATCTAGCTGATTTTCAATATTATAATACTCATCCATGACTCTCAGTAGGCTCCCATGTAAAGGACACCTAGATTGTGCATCCAAGAAAATCCTCCTCCTACTTAAACCGTCCATCACATGTCTTCTATAATCCAAACTCTTTTCCCCATGTCGAAACCCTTTCAAGGTGATATGGTAATAATTCACCACCACGGTTATCAAATATTCTTCTCAATTGTGTATGCAGCCCTTTTTCTAACGTTCTCTGCAAATACGCCATTTTATAAAGATCCATTGGATTCGTTTTAAATGTAACGCTATTCTTCTTCATTTGCTCTGTATAAAACTTCACACAATGTGTGCGAATTTCTTCAGCATTACTTTGCCAATCTTTTCTGAACCCCAATAATATTTCAACCAAAACTACCATATCAAACCAAACTGGTGCATACTTAGCAGACTCCCAATCAATAAATTGAATCTTCCACGGCCCAGCGCTATTTATATGATTACTACATATATTTTGCATATGAAGATCACCATGCGTTATTGACGAACCATTTTCAATTAGTTCTGGAAAAAAGTCTGGCCCTTTTTGATATATTTTCATAAGCGATTTGTAATGAGGCCTAACAATCTTTTTCAAACGTTCATCCTCTACCGCAGCATGAAGCAATGTTATTGTCCTGTTTATATATTTCACTCTATCCTTCTTCATCTTATCGGACTCATAAATAGGAAGCCAGCCTTTCCAAACATCATTATGCTTCTTAAACCTCCCCTCAAACATATGCGCGTGCAGTTTAGCAACAGAGGGAATGATAGAATCAAAATGCGCTGGAGTGAATGTAATTTGTCCTCGTACTTGGTGAACAAACTCCATAAATATCCACGTTTCAGATTTATTTTTTTCAATATAATATATACGAGGAAGAAACTCCTTTAATATGTGATATGCTTTATCGTAGACTTTAATCTCAACTTCATTTTTATAATGATCAGAGTGATAAATTTTCAAAATAACGGGATAATCCCCTGTTTTTTTTTGAAGGAATAATTTATAAACGCTCATTTTTTGATTTGACTTTAAACAAGTAATGTTAGCAGGATCAACTACAACATTCTCACCGATTTCATAAGAAAGTTTTTTCGAGATTTCTAATCTTTGAAAGTGATCTGATAATCCTTTTGGCTCATACATATTTTCATTCCTTTCGCCTTTGCTTCCAAGCATTCATTAGGTGGGAACATGTACTTCTAATGAATGGCATTGGATCATCCCATGCAAATAGCGCAAACTCTTTTTGTCCTCGCAAGCCTTCATAAAACTCTCGCCATGTCATCCCTTCTCTTTTCTTCTTATAACGAAATGTCAAATAATACCTTACAAAATAAATCCATTTGACACCATCTATTTGTGTAAGTTGCGGCGCCGTTTTTTGATTTGTCACATATAAATAGTACATATACACAAAGTCGATACCCGCACGCTGTGTCAAACTATGCGTTAACCAAAAACGCGGGTTTATTTCAATAAATTTGTACACGCCATCACGAGGATCTTTTTTAAACTCTATCATACCAATACCTTTAAGATTTATTTCTTTAAAAAAAGGTAAACATATATCTACTAACTCTGGAAGCCCCTTACTAACAATGTGAGCTCCCGTGCCAAATTCCGCCGGAAATTGATGGTTTTTTTGTAACGAAAATAATGCGAGTAGCTCCATCTTATCGCTATATAATGTTGCAACTTTATAAAAGCACTGATTATCTCCAGGAATAATTTCTTGAATCATAAGCTGTCCGTGCTGTCGATACAATTGATATTCATTTCTTAGTTGACTTGGATTTTGTATTACAATCGCTTTTTGATTTATCTTTTTTCGAAATTCATGTCCTAAAACTGGTTTTAATATACATGGAAAATCAAGATTCTGTATCGCTTCTTCTAATTCCTCATTTTGCTCAATGATATACGTTTTAGGACATGGAATATTATGTTTTCTTGCTAATTCGTACATTTTTTGTTTGTCTACTAGTTGTTCAATTACATCATGTTCAGGAAATAAAAATAAATAATATTCTGATAATTCTTTGCGATATTTCGAAATAAATACTACATAATCATCAGCTCCAGTATACAATACTGGTTTTTCTTTACATTTTTCAGCCAACTGAATTAAAAATGTAAGCAATTGCTGTTCTTCATATAAAGGACTAGGACAAACTCCACATGATGCAAGACGTGATTTTCCTATTTTATAAACTCTTTCAACATCAAATGCATAAACTTTAATTCCTTTTCTTGCTAAACCTCGGATGATTCCAATCCCATTTGCACTTAAATCCAATACAACTGCTTCATGTTCATGATTCATTAGGATCTTCCTCACTTACATACTTTTTTTATAAATTGCTTCAATTTGAGTTGTCATCGCTTCTCGAGTTAAATAATCCTTAGCAAATTTCTTTGCATTTTCGCCTAATTTTTCCCGAGTTTGTTGATTTGTAATAGCAAATTTAATCGCATCGGCTAGTTTTTTTGTATCCCCTACCTCTACAAGTATCCCTGTCTGAGAATGGTTCACCAATTCAGGTATCCCTCCTGATTTTGTAGAAATGACACATAGTCCACTATGCATCGCTTCAATAATCGAAATTGGTAAGCTGTCGTTGAGCGTTGGAAGAACAAAAATATCTGTTTGAGCTAAAATATCAGGTATATCATCTCTTATCCCCAAAAATTCCACCATAGATAAACCGAGTGCCTCAACTTGCTGTTCCAATCCCTCCCTCATTTCACCATCCCCAACAATAAGGACTTTTATTTTATCTGTGTATTCGCTTTCTATTTGTGAAAGGGCATCAAACAATAAATTATGACCTTTACGTGGCCCTAATCTAGACACGCATGTCAGCACCAACTTATTGCCATGTGTACTTTTCGCTCGGGACGTTTTTGGATACTGAATACCTGTAAGGACTGTTTTCATATTCTCTTGTTTCGCCCCTAGCTGCAATAGTGGTTTCCTAAAAGAATCACTTAGTATAATTAACTGATTAGAAAATTCAATCGCTTGTTTTTCTAATCCTTTATAGTAAACCTCCTCCAAAGAGCCCTTTTCAATCATGCCAAATTTCAGTCTATTAAAAGTGTACATTCCATGGGGTGTATATAACAAAGGACATTTGTAATGTTCACTAAACCTGCCTAGTATATTAGCTGTAAATAAATCTTGTGCATGAAAAACATCATATTTTTTAGATTTTAGTTTTTTTAATAACATTTTTTCATAGGTATACATTTTTTTTTGACTTTTAATAATTGTACTATTATAACTTCCATAGCGTGCACCAAAGAATTTTTTTAATTTAGGTACAATGTCCTCCCGAATCCTTTCCACTTCACTCATAGAAAATTGATTAGGAGAAATAACATCAACCCGATGCCCTAATTTTTTTAATCCTTCACTAAGTGTTTTAATATAGTTAGATAGTCCTCCAACGTGAGGGTAATCCCAAAATGTAGCAATTAATATAGACAATTTTTTCTTTTTCGGTACTTTAAAAGTTATATTCTCAAAACTTCTTCCCACCATACTTTTCTTTCTATTTGATTGTGAGCTTAACCCAAAATATTCATCCAGCGCTTTGATTATATACGGATACGGAAATCCTCCCTGAGTCTTCATCGCCATACCTTCCTTACTACTTCAAATGCTTCAGCATATGGCACACCGATTGTCATTCCTCGAGTTCTCCCTAAATACCTTACCCCTTCATAAGAACGGGGATGCGGAAAATCCCTCATTTCTACATCATAATGTTTCAAAGACGCAATCTTTACATCCATTTGATTCGTGACGTCAACGAAATAATTAGGCTTAAAAATGGTATCATTCGTATGAGCATTCCATTCACTAGAAGACACCGTTTCGAATGTAATCAATTCTATCGGCTCTCTATTTGGCAAAGGTCGAGTTGCTGTCAGCACAGCTTTAAAAGTGATTTGATGATCTATATTAATATCACCATAATGATGAGTGAAAATTTTACTAGGTTTATAAATTTCAATTAGCTTTTCAATTTCTTTCGTTAATTGATGTAACGGAACTAGCTCCAATTCTAAGTTTGCATGATTTAAAAATATAACTTCATTAATACCGATTTCATTATTTGCAGCTATACTCGTTTGCTGCATATGATGCGCTTCCTCTTTTCTTCCTAAAGCAGTAATAACTGATACAATCTTACAGCCCTCCTCTATTAATCTCCTTAATGTACCTCCAGGCCCTAACAGCTCATCATCTGGATGAGCAGCAATAACCAATACACTCTCTCCCATGATTATTTCACTCCTTATACTGCTTAATTTATGATGCAATGCAACAAAAAGAAACTACCATCAGCGGAGAATTTTCTGTATCGTTAACCTATTTTCCACTTTATCCTATCCATCAATATATATATTATTTCATCTATTTTTAAATAATTATATCAATCTAATATGATGAAAATAATCATACGGAAATGGATACTAGTATGTGCAGTCATTTTATTGATGATTAATCCATGTATTATAAACAGTTAAACGTAACTTCTTCACATGATTTAAAAAAGCATATGACAGCCCCAACTTTTTTAAACCTTGCAATAATTTTTTAGGAACTTTACGATCTGAGGTAAACGCTCTCTTATGATCAATTACTTTTAACTGCCCTTCCTCATTTATTAATATGTGTCTAACTTCCGTATCCAATCTAGTGAATTTTACCTTTTCTAATTCTTCTAACATAACTAATATTTTATGCGTTAACTCTTCAGAAATTTGTTTCTCTATCTTTAAATAGCGTGCCAGTGACGTTCCACGTACATATTCCATAACAATATAATTTTCGCCATATCCATACACTTTCGGAATAACAGGGGAAGATTGTCCTTTTATTAGAGCTTTCAACTCTTTTTTTTGCGTTTCTTCACGAAAAAATATTTTCACACACTTATCTTCACATAATTGATATATTTCTCCATCCTTTCCATTACCAATAAGTTTGTTTCCAGTCATTTCTGTCCTATTTATTCTTTTTTGAGCGAAATATGGTTCCATTTCATTTCTCCTTAGCAAATAATCTTGATTTTCATTACTAGTATCATTTAACAACTTATGATTGATTTTTAAATATGTAACCAACACTAACCTAGTTTTTAGTGGATACTTTTTATAGTAAGGAGGTTGTTCAAGCTAATCATCCTTTATATGACATGTATAAAATAGAGATTTAGATGAGGTGTATTTATCACGCTATTTGCGGGCAGCCCAATTGGTGAGGTTTGATAATTAGTGGGGGATAAAGACGCCCCACTGATTAAAGGGCCCCTTTATGTAAGAGAGAAAATTTGAGGTTACTATAGAGAAAAGAACTATTTCTCATATATACAACTTATAAAAAAGCAAAAAAAAAGAGAAGGGCACGCCCTCCTCTTTTTGTTCAATTACTTCTTAACTACGTTAGTAGCTTGTGGTCCACGGTTACCTTGTTCTACTTCGAAAGTAACTTCTTGACCTTCTTCTAAAGTTTTGAAGCCTTCGCCTTGGATAGCTGAGAAATGAACGAATACGTCTTCTCCGCCTTCAACTTCGATGAATCCGAAACCTTTTTCTGAGTTAAACCATTTTACTTTACCGTTTTGCATGAAAAAATCCTCCTACAATGTACCTATGTACATATTCATTTTCGACCACTTTACAACAATAATTAAGACATTAAAAAGCTGCAACTACAAAGGAGATTTAACATTGCTATCCCCTTCTGAAGTTACAGCTCATTTAAATCTCTATATTATTAAAAGTAAAATGGTTTATAAACACTATACCACATCAATATAATAAAAGTAAAGCTGAATCCCTTATTTTTTTATATATTTTACACAATTCTTTGCTCCCAGTGCATCACTTTCGATTCTCCAGACCCTGCTACAACATAATTTTCCTTTTCATTCACAATGCGCCAGCCATGTCCTTTAATTGATCCACATGCCGTTATCGTTTCCTTCTCTAAAGACACTCGACAAATCGTTCCTATTCCAGCTTTATTTTTGGTTGAAGTTGTGTATAGCACTTGTTGATCAGCACTTAAGTCTAAATAGCTATTTTCTTTTTGTTCACTTTGACATATTTTCCAATTTAGCTTCTTATGGTTCATAATCTCGTCCATCACACAAAAAGAAATGTTTCCACTTTTACCTCTGCACGAACCACTTGCTACTACTAAATAAGAGTTGTGTAATGTCAACGCAGAAATCATTTGATTTGTTGCCCTTTTAATTCTTCTAAGCTTACGTCTTCGCAAGTCAAAAAGCCAAACACCACCATATTTAGCATGAATCTTTGTACCAATAAATAAGAAATGTTTAAATAAAAATAACGAACGAATAGATGGTGCATCAATGTCATAACAATGAAATGGACGAATGGTTTCCCATGTAGTGCCGAAGTTGTCTGAAACGTATATCGTTTTATCGCCATGTGCAATAACTTTTCCATCTGCATTACTGCATACATTCCAGCTTGTTGCCTTCGTTGGAAATCTTTGGACACTCCAGTTTTCCCCACCATCCATACTACGAACAAAAATCCCTTCGTCCCCCACACCGTAAATCATTTTACCGTTACTACATAAATCGCGAATTCGTTTTTGAAATTCTGGTAATACTTGTTTCCATTTTCTATTTTGCACCATAAATAGACCGTTATATGTAGTCGCTAATATAAGCTTCTTATCTTCTAATTTCGTTACGGCAGTTGCACTTAACATTGTTTCCACGATGCCACTCCTATTCTTACAACTTTTCGGCAAATGCGATTGCAAAGTTACTACATCTCTCGATATCTTCTTCCTCTTCTGGAGATAACTCAATTTTCAAACCTTCTTGTACAAGTTCCGCCCCGCATTCTACAAGACGCTCTTCAAAAATTGTCACCGCTTCACAAAACAGCTCATACGCCGTATCACCTGAACCAAATACAGCAACTTTTTTCCCAGTTAAATCTACACCTTCTAAATCATCATGGAAGTCTTCTGCTTCAAATGGTAATTCGCCATCGCCCCATGTATAAGACCCCAAAATGATACCATCATATTCTAATAATTCTTCTGCATCCATTCCTTCCATTTCCTTCAATTCCACTTCATGATTGAATGCATCTAAACTTGCTTTAATTAAATCAGCAATACTTTCTGTATTCCCTGACATACTTGCATACGCTAGTAAAATTTTCGCCATGTCGACATCCCCTTTTTCACAATTGATTCTCATTCTCATTATATTAATAATGAGAATGAGAATCAATTGTTTTTTCACTATCCCTATTTCTCAACAAAAAAAGCACGAATGACGATTCTTGTCATTCGTGCCTTCTCCATGATTATTTTGTAAAAATGCCAAATGGCTTTCCTACTGGTAATACAACTTTTCCGAAATGTATATTTAATACAGCAGCTGCTGAACCATAGAAAGATAATAATGAAATACATAGTTCTGAATACGCTGCTAAATTATGCATAGCATGTGGCATAACACCTAAAGTACTAAATGAAAGACCGATAAATAAGAAATCAATAAGTACAAAAATCATAAATAATACTTTATGTGTTTCCATTGCTCCAATCGTCATAAAAATCGTAAAGATTAAATATCCAATGAAGGCTACTCCAAGTTGTTTTGGATCCACAGCTTGCGCTAATTTTTCTCCGAATACACCTAGTTGAATTAACCATGATGTTCCAACGCCTAACCAAAATAAACCGTACGCACCAAACGCCGTTGTACCGAACGTATTATTATGCTTTGCATCGTGAACACAAGCAAAAAGTTGTGCAAATCCCCCTAAAAAGATTGCCCATGGTAATACAAATGAAACACCTTCAGTTAATCCTAGTTTTTGCGATGATGCTACAAGTGTTACCATTGCTAATCCAAATAGACCAATTCCAGATGGATCCGCTGTTGTCATTTTCACATGATGTGTAGTTTGATTACTCATAAAAAACCTCCTGATTTTGACACATACTTGAATACAATACTGAAATCAGAAGGCCGTGTCAATGGTTTTTATTGTATATCGTCAGACTTCACACCCTTATAATAATGATCTACCATTTCTGCTACTTTATATGGCTTGATATTTACATGTAATAGCTCTTTTACAAGAATCCATGTTGGAATGTATTGTCCTCTGTCACACTTTGCAAATTCCTCCGCTTTTCCTGAACCAAAGACACCACTCGTTATACGGGCTTGATAAAAATACTGAGTACCTTTACATTCATACTTCGTAACAAGCTTTTGAATTTTAACATGCACGCCTAATTCTTCATAAACTTCACGTATTGTTGCTTCTTCAGGTGTTTCATTTTCTTCAATTCCCCCACCCGGAAAAACAAAATACACTTCATGATTTCGAATACGTTTTATTAAAGCAATCTGTCCCTTCTGTATAATGAGCGCTGCACCCCGATTTCGGATCAAGATATGACCTCAACTCCGATCGCAATGGTCCCCCACTTCTGTTCTTGTTCCTTTGTGTATATTTCATATGTACTTGCTAACATTTCTTCTAAACTCCAATTTGCACAATCAAGCAACTCTTTATCAATCTCTTCATACATCTGTTGAAATGTTTTATAACACTTCAATTCTGTTACCTTTGTACAAATTGTTTCTTTTGTTATTAAATTTGTAAATTCAATTTCATCGTCTTTTTGTATCTTCTGACGTTTTTCATCATATAAGCGTACTTCAAATACCTTTTTTCCAGATTGAATAGATTGAAACGGTTCGTTATATAATCCCATTTTATATTGCATTTTCTATCACCCCGCATCATTATATCATGATTAAATCCACTCTACCGTGGTGAAAGATACATTACATCCTATACAAAACATTCATAAACTCTCCATTATATTTGTGATTATAATCACTCTGCTCTCCTTCCTTACCCATTATGCTAAAAACATAACAATGAACAGAGGAGTGACTCATATGGCTACACCTTTTACTAAAACATCTATTGTCGGTGAAGTAGTTACCATTTTTCCACAAGCAAGTGATTTGTTCAAAACATATCGTATTGATTTTTGTTGTGGCGGGGACAAAACAATCGAAGTAGCAACACAAACGAAAGAAATTTCTCCTGATGAACTTTTAACAATATTAAATGAACAATATACTTTATATACATCAAAACATAATGAGTCTACAAACTGGGGTGAAGTTAATCTTTCTATACTAATTGAGCATATTATCGAAAAACATCATCGTTATATTCAAGAAGAATTACCACAACTTAGCCCATATGTAACAAAAGTATTTCGTGTACATGGTCAAACAGAGCTGCATTTAAGTGCCGTTCACCGACTTTTTCACGAATTAAAATTAGAACTTGAACAACATATAATGAAAGAAGAAACTTTTGTATTCCCGCTCATCAAAAAATACGAACAAAATCCAACTCAAGAAAATTTAGCTTTGGCAATTGAAAGGCTTGAAGAATTAGAACAAGAGCATGATGGAGCTGGTGATCTTATAAAAGAATTACGAATCATTACAAATGATTTTACGCCCCCCGAATATGCGTGTCGCACATATCGTATGGTCTATAATCGCCTAGAAGATTTTGAATCTGATTTATTCCAACACGTACATCTTGAAAACAACATTTTATTCAAACGATTACTTTCTTTAACATAACAAGAGATCTCCTCACATGAGGAGATCTCTTTTCTTTATTAAAAATGCTCTATACGATAACATAAAGATTAAACATCGTATCAACATTTATAAAGGGAGGAATTGAAAGAAATGCGCTATGTTATTGTAACAGGTACTTCACAAGGATTAGGCGAAGCAATCGCCACACAATTATTAGAAGCGAATACACGACTCATTTGTATTTCTAGAAGACAGAATGAAACGCTCGTTGAAAAAGCAAAACAAAAGGATATTCCTTTAACCTTTCACTCCATCGATCTTCAAGATGTACATAATCTAGAAACTCATTTCGAAGCAATTTTTTCATCCATTGAAGAAGAAAACGTGTCTTCTATCCATTTAATTAATAATGCTGGTACACTTACACCCATGAAACCGGTTGAAAAATCAGAAAGTGACCTCTTAATTACAAACGTACAAATTAATTTAATGGCACCAATGATTCTTACTTCTTCGTTTATGAAACATACGAAAGATTGGAAAGTCGACAAACGTGTTATAAACATCTCTTCAGGTGCTGGTCAAAAACCATACTTTGGATGGGGCGCATATTGTACAACAAAAGCTGGTTTGAACATGTTTACAGCGTGCATCGCTACAGAAGAAGCTGACAAAGAATATCCTGTTAAAACGATTGCGTTTGCACCAGGCGTCGTTGACACAGACATGCAGCAACAGATTCGTGAAACAGACAAAGAAGATTTTACTAACTTAGATCGATTTATTACTTTAAAGGAAGAAGGAAAACTACTTTCTCCTGAATACGTTGCGAAAGCTGTTGTTAACCTTCTAGAAACTGAAGATTTCCAGCAAGGCGGCATTATCCGTATTGATGAAAAATAGTTTCATAGCAAAAGGCTCGCTTGTATGCGAGCCTTTTATATTATCGGTTCTAAAAATATTAATACAGATTCCATTATCAGTTCATATCCTATCTCTTGATAAATTTTATTCGACGTCGGATTTGCTAAGTCTGTATATAAAGTAGTTGTGTTATAACCTCTGTCTAACATATGCTGACTGAGAGCAGCTACACAATTAGAAGCATACCCCTTTTTGCGTTCGGTTTGCGGTGTATATACAAAATTAACGGTAATATTACTTTTAGTCGGCCTTGTAATTGCAGCTACCGAAACTAATCTTCCCTCTACTTCCCATCCAAACAACCGATCTGTACTTACTAATGTATGGGCCATTTGGTTAGCATCTTCTACCGTAGTCGGTAAATGAACATCTTTACAAAATTGGTACACCCACTGTTCAATTAATGGTAGTTCACCGCTATTTATTTGACGGAAAACACCCTGTTCATCCGATTTCTTCTTTACTTCTTTTAATTTATATACCCCTTGATTCATATGAATAACAAACTTCTTTTGTTCTAGTTGTACAATCTCTTTAGCTAACTGTTCCACCACTCGCTTTTCACCAATTAATCCTCGTATATTTGGATACACTTTTATTAATTGTTTTGCTATTTCCTTTATAGCCGCCTTCGAAACTTCGGATTTCGCAACAATCATTTGCTTTTTCTCAGTTTGAAGAAGTATGAGAACAATGTTTTCATTTTGCTTTGCTACTGCCATAAATAACGGTTTTTCCGCAAACTGGAGCACACCTAACAATAAATTATTCTCTTGTTCATTCATTTCTAAAATAGGACTTACTTCTTGCTTAAAATGAGAAAAATCTTCATACACCTGTAACTGAATCATCGACAATCTCTTCCTTCTATTTATAAATAACAGATTGGCGACTAATTCACAAAATCCTTCTTTTACGATTCAATAATATTCAAGACCCGCATCATTACTTCTTTTTCAGCTTGTAAAATCCGTTCTTTTTCTCTCTCAAATGTAACTTCTTCTTTCTTAAAATTTTCTTTCCTCTTTTGAATCATGCGTATCATTTCCGTTTTACTCGGTCCTCCATATACAGTCCGTTTTTCAACAAAAGCTTCAGGGGATATAATGTCAACCCATTCTTTTTCTGAAAGAGTTACATAAAAATTTTCTTGCAGGTACATATTGATGTCTGCAAAATTTAATTCATGCAACTCTTTTTGCTGTTGCATAGACATTTTTGCAACATCACTTGCAGCATGGTGCGCGCGCCGGAAAGGAATATTATAATTTTTCGTTAATATGTCTGCAAAATCTGTTATTGTAATCGCGTGCTTAAACGAGCGATCCTTTAAAACTTCATCCTCCACCTTCATTGTTCGAATCACTGCATTCATCATGCAAAATACGCGAGTTGCTTTTTCAATCCCCTCATATAAATGTGGCTGTAAATCATCTTCCGTATCCACAATATCTCCAAACGGTGTATTATGAATCATTTGAAACACAGTGAAAGCTTCGCCAAATGCACTGCTAGCTAAAGCCCTGGCATGTTCAATTGAAACCGGATTCCGTTTTTGTGGCATTATACTGCTGATTTGTACATACGGATTCGCAATAGTAATACCACCATATTCCTTTGTTACAAGTTTTAAAAAATCATGAAGCCATCTACCGCTATTTGTCATTGCCACCATAATTGTCGCACTTGTCTCTAATAAATAATCAGCACTTGCAATCGCGTCATATGAATTTTCAATAATACTTGAAAACCCAAGCAACTCTGCAACTTGCTGCCTATTTATAGGAAAACTTGTAGTCGATAGAGCAGCTGCTCCTAAAGGAGATTGATTGATAAGATGATATAGTTTCCAACCCCGCTCTAAGTCCCGCTGCATTGTATCATATATCGCTAACATATAATGACCAAATGTCGTTGGTTGCGCAGGTTGTGTATGTGTATACGCAGGCATAATCGTTTCTATATGTTCATTCGCCACTTCTAACATACTATCTTGTAAAAGAAGAAAATGCTCGATATAGCGTAATAAATAGCGGCGCAAACTCATTCGATACATTGCGACCCCCATATCATTTCGACTCCTGCCGATATGCATATTACTTACAAAATGATCATCTGCTTCTTGCTCAATTAAATGTTCGATTAAAAAAAAGAGATCCTCATGTTTTTGCTCATACAATAATTGACTCTTCGGAATTTGTGCCACTTTCTCTAATGCTGTTAAAATTACTTTGGCATCCTTTTGTTTCATTAATTTTTGGTCAATCAACATGAGAATATGAGCACGATGAACCATAAACATTTCTTGCAATAAATAATCTCGCTGAAATTGAAACACATGCTGTAACACACAATTGGCATACGTTTCCCCAGGGAAATTAGCGCCTTCACTCTTTATAAATTCGTCTCGTTCCTGTTTCATCACTTTTTCCCCTTTCGCCTAGTTATTTACTAAACATCATACCCGGAGCTTTTGAAAAAGTGCTTGTATGAAGGAAAACTTTAATTGACTAAGCAAAAATAAACCCGATGCTTCGCGCATCGAGTTTATTTAATAAAAGTCGCATCGTATTTTTCACTTTGTAACACTTGAAAATGCAAATTCAACAAATGTTTCCGAAGCTCCGCACTATCCTCTTCGCCCACTTCGTTTGCTAAAAATACAATTTCTGTACAATTTCCCAATTTATCAGTAGCGTACACTGCTTTTGCTAATGTCCATGGCGTATATCCATTTTTTTGTCCGGCATGCCGGAAGGACTTACGATACTTCTTCGCCTTCATATCCGTTTCAACAAGATTTGCCCACTCTTCTTTTTCAGCTTTTGTAAAACCTTTTTTATGATTCGCTTTTTCAAGAAGCACCATATAATCATTCGCAGATGCAGCGGGCAACTTATCTGACCATATTTTTTCGTATTTCTCTTCTAAATATAGTGGAATATCTTTTTGTAATAATGGCCCTTTCTCTTTCAAGCGCTCATGTATTAACATTGCATAACGGCGGTATTCTTCTTGCGGCATTTTTTTAAGCTTTTCCTCTAATTTAGACTTCGGAATATGCAACTCCTTATGCAAATATCCTGGAATGTATAAAGAGGAAACGATAGGAAATAACGGTTGATGTGAAGGCAGTGATAAATTTTGTAAATTTTGATTAATATGTCCTAGTCCAAGTCGATCCATTAAATATTCTGTATTGGCATTTGAACTAAACTTTACCATACCTTTTGCAACTTCCTCTAAGGAAACCGCATTTCCATCCAGGTTTCCCTTTCGTATTAAATATTTTTGCCAACGATCCTGCGCACCACCATCTGTATTCGGAATGTAGTAACGATTTACATCATCAATTGAAACATAGCTATTTGGGTCAATTCTCCCATCTACAACTTGTTTCGTGAATTCAATTGCAACAATTAATTTCATCGTACTCGCAACTGGCAACACAACATTTGGATTGACGGAATACACAACTTTATCATTTCGTTTTATAAGTAAGGCGCTATTTTTTTCATCTTTATGTTCTTCAACAAATGAAGCAATAAATTGAGCATCATCATTATGAGAACTCCGAACTTTTTTCACTAAAAAGCTACCGAGTATAAGCACCATGAATACACCAATGATTCCCGCACATATTATAACTTTTCTCAAGTAAATTCCCTCTCCTAATTTATATCTCTTATCTATCATATATATAAATCCAATTTGATTTGCTAACAGATACATTATGGTTATGAAGAACAGACAGAAACCTTCACTCATTTTCTCCTTCTGTTTTCACATGGAATGGGGCTAAAAAAGGCACTGACCGCCTCTATCCGTGGCCGGATGCTCTCATCCATCTGAAAAGAATGGTTTGATGTTAGTTTTTTAACTTGGATTTATATAGAGTTATACACAAAATAATAGAGAGGATTATCTAAATAATCCTCTCTATTATTTTAACTTGTAATCTCCTATTATGTCTATGTCATAATCCGAACAAAGTTCTCAATAAATTTATTATAATTTAATTTCCAACCAATCCTCACCCAATTTTTAAGAGCTTTTGCATCAGGCTGTGGCCGGAAATCAGCAATGCTTTCTCCCTTTGCACTACCTTCTAAAGCTACATCTACTTTCCGGTATACATATTCAATAATAGAGGGATTTGCAGCTGCCATCATTGTAACAACATCATGAATCGGACTACCTGCTATTTTCGGATTTATTTTCTTATATGCCTTATAATAATATTGGAAAATAGGTTCCATTAATTTGTTAAATCCTGTTTGCGAATGTTTGGTTATATATTTCACAGATTCTGGTGTCACAATTGCATCATTCGTTACATTAAGTGGAATTAAAGTTACATTTTTTGCATACTGCATGACTAAATTTGCAGCGAGTGCATCACCATGAAAGTTAGCCTCTGCTACCGGCGTAACATTCCCTGGAACAAGAAATGCCCCTCCCATACAGTAGTACTCTTTTACATCTCTCATGATATCTTTCCCCAATATAAACGCGGTCGCTAAATTTGTTGATCGCCCTGCATCAACAATAATAATTTCTTTTTTATAACGCTCAATTATATCAAAGATTGTGCAAAACGATTTAATATTTGGTTGAATTGTCTTTGGAGGACGAATGGGCCCTAATCCCTCTGCTCCATGAATTTCAGGATAATATGTGATAAATTCACCCGACAACGGCATTTTTGCTCCATTTATAATAGGTATATCCTTTCTCCCTGCTAATTGCATTAAATACGCAGCATTGCTTGTTGCTTGCTCTTGTGTTACATTGCCATATCCAGTTACAATCCCAACGATTTCAATCTCAGGATGTAATAACCCATACATAATGGCTAAAGAATCATCAATGCCTGGATCCCCTAAAAAAAGCACCTTTTTCATGGTACTTCCTCCATCCCTTCACCTTTTATTATAGTTTAATCCGTACTGTGTGTCTTCATTCCCTCACTGATTATTAGCCTCACCTAACTTATTTGCTTTCGCTCAATTTTAAGATGGGCTCTTAAAATCGAAATACATGTCAACTATTTTTCATACCATGTACGCCACAAATCAAAATGCACACTGTTTTTTGAACAAATGATGAATTATTCAAAAAAACCACTCATTTGAATCGTTTGTTCAAATTTCATTCATTGTGATTCAATTCACAAATCTACATACTAAACTTGTAAATATATTTTATTATGTATAGGAGGAATTTATTATGTTTATTGATTTTTTACGTAATAGCAAAAAAGCATTGTTTATTCTCTTACCCCTTCGTTTATATTTAGGGTATGCTTGGTTATCTGCTGGATTAGGAAAGCTTTTCGGTCAATCATTTGACGCAGGCGTTTTTTTAAAAGGGGCAATTGCCAACGCAAGTGGCGATCATCCAACTGTGCAAGGATGGTGGGCTGATTTTCTACAACATTTCGCTCTTCCATATGCTGATTTATTTAGCTTTCTTGTGCAGTGGGGAGAAATTTTAGTTGGGCTTGGTCTTCTTTTAGGAGGGCTTACGAAAACCGCGGCATTTTTCGGAGTTGTTATGAACACTGCTTTTCTTTTAAGTGGAGCTATAAGTACAAATCCAAATATGATACTATTGTCTATACTGATTTTAGTTGCAGGGCATAACGCAGGACGTCTCGGTCTCGACGGATTTGTTTTTCAAAAACTCTTCCATACATATAAAAAGAATCATCCAACTCGTCCTACACATAAAATTGCATCATAATTAGTTTTTTAATCAGTAGAGCTCATATACATTCAATATGAGCTCTATTTTTGATTAAAAACCATAAAACATATCCAACTTGTACATGCTATCATCATGCTGTTTTATCCCGTTATTTGCGGACAGTAAGACCCTCACTGATTAAAGTTTCACTGTATTTGCCGTTAACATACTGCCTATTACATACGCAATGAAAGCAAAACAAATGGGAAACACGACTGTATGTAGACCAAATGGTGTTGGGAAGCACAGATGGAATATCATATAAGAACCAACACCAATAAGAATGGAAGCAAGTGCACCAGTTGCATTTCCTTTCTTCCAATATAAACCTAAAACGATTGGCCAAATAAACGCTGCTTCTAATCCACCAAAAGAAAATAAATTTAACCAAATTAAGAAATCTGGTGGTTTAATAGCTGCTGCATATACGAGTAAACCAACGATTCCGGTAATCCACAAACTTCCTTTTTTGATAACTGTATCAGTTGCTTTTTCGTTGATATAGTTTACATATATGTCTTTAATGATTGATGAACTTACAAGTAATAAAAGCGAATTTACTGTCGACATAATAGCCGCCATTGGGGCAGCTAAAAAGATTCCAGCAAGCCAAGGCGGTAATACTTCTAGTGCAAGAAGTGGCATAACCTTGTCTGGTACCGTTACACCCGGAAGCACCACGCGCGCAAACACACCTGTTAAATGCATGCCAATCATAATCGTACCGACAACAACTGTTCCGATAACTAACGCTTGATGCATTGCCTTTGAGTTTTTATAAGACATCGCGCGTACGCTAATTTGTGGTAACCCAACAACACCTACACCAATTAAAATCCAAAATGATGTTACATACGTTTTTGTTAAACTACCATCCGCTCCAAACGGTGTAATTAAATTCGGATTAATTTGAACAAGTTCTTGCATGATTTTTTCAATTCCACCACCAGCGATTACTGTTGCAATTAAAATAATTGTCGTACCTGCTAACATAATAAAGCCAAGTAATGTATCAGATAAGGCAACGGCACGGAACCCACCAATTAAAACGTATACAAGTACAGAAAATGTAAAAAGAAATAAAGACGTTGTATACGAAAGACCTGTTAACGATTCAATTAATCTTCCGCCTCCAACCCACTGAGCAACAGTTGCTGAAAATAAAAAGATAATAATACATAATGCGGAAAGAATGACGACGCCTTTATGATTATATCTTCCTTTTAAGTAATCAATGAGCGTAATTGCTTCCATCTTTCTTGCAATGATCGCAAACTTTTTTCCAAGTACCGTCAAGACAATGTAACCCGTTACAACCTGGATTGCTGACAATAATACCCATCCAAGCCCCATATTATACGCAATACCAGGACCTCCAATAAAACTACTTGCGCTACCGTAAGTAGCAATCATTGTCATAGCTAATAATAAGCCGCCAAGTTCACGTCCTCCAAGAAAGTATTCTTGTAAAAACTTATTATGAGCCGTTGCTTGTACACGCCTTGATGCATACACACCAATTAAAAACACAACGATAAAAGAAATTATCATTGGAATTATTACGTACCAATTCATTTATCATTCCTCACTTTTTTCTTCCTCATCGAGCGGAATATCTTGAAATACAAAACGCACAATGAACATAAGTAATATAACTACTACAATAAAACCGACGATACAGCTATAAAAAAACCATGCCGGAAAACCTAATACATATGTATATTCATTCGGATTCTTACTCCCAAGCCCATAGGCAAATCCATACCATATTATAAAATTAATAACAGCAAGTCCAAGACCAATTAACGCCTCTTTATGGGCAATTCGAAAGCGTGGATCATTATGATAGTCCTTCATTTCCTTCCTCCTCTCACGATGTATAATTGTACCATTGTTTTTCTAGTTTTTCCTACTAGAAAAGAAAAACTAGCAGGATTTTTTAAAAAGCTATAGAAGCTAGCTCACTATTACATATTTTTTACAATTGTAACATAATTGAAATTTGAATTTTCAATCTATATTATTTATGATTTAAATTAGAGATTGTTCACCTAGTTTTTTTACAACCCTGTTACAGGAATAAATGTGGTTTCGCACTGCGTTTATATTATATTTCCAAGGGGGTTATACAATGAGTCAACTAGCTGTAAATCTTCATGAAAAAGTAGAGAAGTTTCTTCAAGGAACAAAAAAACTATATGTGAATGGAACTTTCGTTGAAAGCGTTTCCGGTAAGACATTTAAAACTCCTAATCCCGCAACAGGTGAAACACTTGCAATCGTTTCTGAAGCTGGTCGCGAAGATATTCATAAAGCGGTAGTTGCTGCCAGAGTTGCATTTGATGAAGGACCTTGGTCACGTATGAGTGGGGCTGAACGCAGCCGTCTTATGTATAAACTCGCTGATTTAATGGAGGAACATAAAGAAGAACTGGCACAACTTGAAACGTTGGATAACGGGAAACCAATTCGTGAAACATTAGCAGCAGACATTCCTCTTGCAATTGAACATATGCGTTATTACGCTGGCTGGGCTACAAAGATCGTCGGCCAAACAATTCCAGTATCTGGTGAATATTTTAACTATACGCGCCATGAAGCAGTTGGTGTTGTTGGACAAATTATTCCGTGGAATTTCCCTCTCCTAATGGCAATGTGGAAAATGGGTGCCGCTCTTGCGACTGGTTGTACAATTGTGTTAAAACCAGCAGAACAAACACCTCTTTCCGCTCTATACTTAGCTGAATTATTTGAAGAAGCTGGATTCCCAAAAGGTGTCGTAAATATCGTACCAGGCTTCGGTGAAACAGCTGGACAAGCTCTTGTGAATCATCCTCTCGTCGACAAAATTGCATTTACAGGTTCAACTCCAGTCGGTAAACAAATTATGAGACAAGCATCTGAAACACTAAAACGTGTTACATTAGAACTTGGTGGTAAATCACCGAATATTATCCTACCAGATGCGGATTTATCTCGTGCAATTCCAGCAGCCCTTTCTGGGGTTATGTTTAACCAAGGGCAAGTATGCTGCGCTGGATCGCGTTTATTTATTCCAAAAAAAATGTATGATAACGTTATGGCTGATCTTGTTCTTTACTCGAAGAAATTAACACAAGGTGCAGGGATAAATCCAGAAACTACAATTGGTCCTCTTGTTTCCGAAGAGCAACAAAAACGTGTTATGGGTTACATTGAAAAAGGTATTGAAGAAGGTGCAGAAGTTCTGTGCGGGGGGAACCAACCATTTGAGCAAGGTTATTTCGTTGCCCCAACCGTATTCGCAGATGTAAATGACGAAATGACAATTGCTAAGGAAGAAATTTTCGGTCCTGTCATCTCCGCATTACCATTTAATGACATAGATGAAGTAATTGAGCGCGCAAATAAATCAAATTATGGCCTTGCTGCTGGTGTATGGACAGAAAATATAAAAAATGCACATTACATTGCAAGTAAAGTCCGTGCTGGTACAGTATGGGTAAACTGTTATAACGTATTTGATGCAGCTTCTCCATTTGGTGGCTTTAAACAATCTGGTCTTGGTCGTGAAATGGGATCTTATGCATTAAATAACTACACAGAAGTGAAGAGTGTTTGGGTGAATCTAAACTAGCTTAAAGAGCCTGACTCTGGAAGTCAGGCTCTTTTCTCATTAAACTTGTAATCCACCACTCACATTTAATACCTCGCCTGTAATATAAGAAGTATACTCTGAAGCTAAAAAAGCTGCTGCATTTGCAATATCTTGCGGCATTCCAATCCTTCCAACTGGAATTGCACCAATCATCTTCTCTTTCACTTTATTTGGTATTGTTTTTGTCATATTTGTATCCATAAACCCTGGACAAATCGCATTGCAAGTAATACCAAATCCCCCCACTTCTTTTGCTGCCGTTTTTGTTAATCCAATGACACCAGCTTTTGTTGCAGCATAATTCGCCTGCCCAATATTTCCTTCCCTACTAATGGAAGAAATATTGATGATACGTCCAAATTGCTGCTGCCTCATATAAAGAAGTGCCGGTTGCATACAATAAAATACACCTGTTAAATTCACTTGCATGACTTGCTCCCAAGCTGATTTCTCCATTTTATGTAACATCGCATCTCTTGTAATCCCAGCATTATTCACCAAAATATGTATACTGCCGAATGTTTGAACTGCATATTCAATTAATGACTTCGCCTCATTTTGATTACTCACATCACAACGATAGAAATTCACTTCATATCCTTGTTCCGAAAATTCAGTTATAGTTTCTTTCAATTTCTCCTCATTTACATCGCTAATTAGCACCTTTGCTCCAAGCTTTGCGAATGTACGAGCAATCTCCTTACCTATCCCTTGTGCAGCACCTGTTATAACCGCTGTTCTCCCATGTAAAAAGTCCATTATATTCCCCCATTTCTATCGCTTATACTATATATTTCGGCTTTTCCTTTTCTAAATCCTTTTTGTATAAAAAAGTCTATTTGTGTCAAACTAAAGTTGCAACATAAGCATAAACACAAGGAGATTGTGTCGAATGAACAAAAAGGATCTAAAGCAAAAAAAAGCCTCTGATGGCATTGATGTCGAGTTCTCTCGTGAACTTGCTGACCAAAATGACTTAGAAGCAAATGCTCGTGCAGATGCCGCCGATGCACGTCAAAAACGCCAGTCAACAAAAAAATAAGGTGCGATTTATTATCTTATTCTTTTCAACCAGGGACCTACTACCTACAAAAATAAACCGAGATGATTTCTCGGTTTATTTTCTATATTTTTTTATATAATGTGCAAAGGTAAGCAGTGGAAATATATAACGATAGCTATGATAATGAATGTAAAATTCACCTGATAGCGCTATGCCTGTAGGATAATCTTGATTCTGCATGAACTGTGTAAGTAAATAAGAAATCCCTTTTCGGATAGCTGGTGTTTCTGTATCATAATAAGCAATTAACGCATCGAGCGCCCAGGCTGTTTGTGATGGTGTACTAAAAGGTAACGAAATAAATCGCTTTTCTATACTACTTTTGCAAGATTCCCCCCAGCCTCCATCGCTATGTTGAAGATTCTCTAACCATGTAACTGCTTTTTGCAAAGCAGGGTGGTTAGACGGAACTCCTACAGCACGTAAACCTGTCAGAGCTGCCCAAGTACCATATATGTAGCATACTCCCCACTTTCCATACCACGATCCATTTCTTTCTTGTGTATTGATGAGCCACCTAATCGCTCGATTTCTTTGATCACCTTGCAACTCATGTGGAGCGTACGTTCCAAAAAATTCCAAAACTCTACCCGTAATGTCTGCCGTAGACGGATCAGTAGTCATATCCGCTGAATTATCAAGAGGTAAATAGGTTAAAATTTTGCTTGTTACACCTCTTTCAAAAGCTGCCCAGCCCCCATCTATATTTTGCAGTCCCTTCACCCATTCAATCCCTTTTCTCCAAGCTCCCTCTACTTTTTGATTTCCTTCTCTACTTCGCGCTAACGCTCTTAGGACAGCTGTTGTGTCATCAATATCTGGAATTGTCGTATTCACATCTGAAAACCCCCAGCCTCCAGCGTCAAGTAATGGGGCATGCACACTCCAATCTTTTTTCTCTTTATGTTGTTTTTGTAGTAAATAATCTGTCGCTGTTTGAACCATTTGGTTATTATGTGTTACACCTGCTTCTTGCAACGAGTAGCTTACTAATGCTGTATCCCACACTGTAGATGGAGAATTTTGAAGGTGCGCCCCTTTACCCATGTTCCATATATAAGATTTCATTCCTAATACTGCATTTGAAATAAGCGAGGACTGAATCGGGTAACCAAGTGCAAGCAGTGCATAAATCATGTAAAAGGTCGCACTCGCATAACTGTATAATGTTCCGTTTTCATCAATCCGTTCCACCATAAAACGCTCTGCCTCTTTATCCCCTTTATGATGTAAAGATAATGGGTACGATAAAAACTTTTTCACATCATTTAGGAATGGTTGAAAAAGTGGTGAACGCTCTTCACGGAACCACTGCGGCTTACTCCCTCCTGAAATATGATCTAAATTAGGAAGGATTTTTTTTGACACGGTAAAACGCTTATTCATACAAATCATCATCGGAATTAAGTGAATACGTGCAGAACTACTTAGCTCAAATATGCTGAGCGGGGAATCTTCTGGTAAAAATAAAATTGGAGTCGGAAAATGAAACAATGAGGGGTATTCATATTCTCCGTGAAGTGCTAATAGAAATTTTGTCATAAAGTGAGCGCTTGTAATCCCACCCCGTTGCCGAATAAATGCTTCTGCACGTTTCATATTTATATCTTCTTTCGTATACTTTCCAGAGGCAAGTAAAGCCGCATATGCCTGAATAGTAGCCGATATATTACCAACAAGTTCATCTTCGTACAATTTCCAAGTCCCTTCATTCGTTTGAAGAGATACAAGTCTTGTAACAAACGGCTCTACTTCTTTCTCTTGCCCTAATAACCGTAGTAAAAAAATCATGTGACAATCTGTTAAGGAAGCATTTTCAAAACAAAACCGCCATGTTCCGTCATACCGTTGCATCTTCCGGAGTGCAGTAACTCTCCGTTTTACTTCTTCATGTACATTTTCATATACGGTCACCCTTTTCACCCACCCTTTCTAAATCCGTATACGATATTCCACTTTTCCAAAAATTATGTATGAAACAAATAAAAGCAGAACATGTATAAAAACAAGTTCTGCTTATAAACAATATCCAATTCCAACTATAATTCCTAAAATCGCTCCAACAACAACTTGATACGGTGTGTGTCCAACAAGTTCATTTAATTTTTTATATTCAGTTTGTCTACCATGAAAAAAATCATTTAAAATCTTCGCTTGTTTACTTACTGCAAGCCTTACCCCTGAAGCATCATACATGACAATAATAGCAAAAATGACGGCTACTGCGAACACTGCACTCGTTATCCCTTCTACCATTCCAACACCTGTCGCTAATGCCGTAACAGTTGAAGAGTGAGAACTTGGCATTCCTCCAGAAGCAAAAAACTGGGCAAAATCAAATTCTCTCTCCTTTACTAATTTAAAAATAACTTTTGTTAATTGTGCTAAAAACCAAGCAATTATAGCCGCCATAAGCGGATCATTATGTAAAATTGTTTCCATATTTCCAGCTCCCTACTTACGGTAATGGAAAATCCATACTATAAGTATAAATAAAAATGCGTAGAAAATACTACGCATTATGATACTTTTGCTGATTTATTTTTAAAAAATTTCGGCTCTTTCTGAAGTAAAAACTTTGTTTTTGCCATTGAAAATATAAATAATGCAACCCAAATAAAGAAAAATGCTGTCGTATGAGCTGACGTAAAATGCTCATGAAAAATAAAGACACCTAAAATTAGATTGATGGTCGGTGCGATATACTGTAAAAACCCAATCATATAGAGCGGAATAAGCTGTGCTCCTTTCGCGAAATAAAAAAGTGGCAATGCCGTAATAATTCCAGCCCCCATTAGTAGTAACGTTGAAGAAATCGAACCAAATGAACCAAAACCATGCTCACCAATCATAGTTAAATAAATAGCTGCAAAGGGTGTCACAATCATTGTTTCCATCGTAAGACCAATCATTGCATCATAATTCAGCAATTTCTTTGTTAACCCATACAATCCAAATGTAAATGCAAGTGAAAGAGCAATCCATGGAATCGAACCATATCGAAATGCTAAAATAATAACACCTACTCCAGCTAAACCAACTGCAACATACTGCCAAAAATTAAGTTTTTCTTTCAAAACAACTGTACCAAGTAAAATACTTACAAGAGGATTAATGTAATAACCAAGACTCGCTTCAATGATATGATTTTGATTCACAGCCCATATGTACACAAACCAATTCCCACTAATTAAAATAGAAGCAATTGTTAATGAAATTAATAATTTAGGTCGTTTAAAAAGACTCACAAGTTCTCTAAGAAATTGGCCTAAACGCTTTGATATTACTAAAACGAGTAACATAAAAACAAATGCCCAAACAATGCGATGTGCTAATATTTCTTCTGCGGGAACTTCCTCCACCCATTTCCAATAAATAGGAAGAACTCCCCACATCATATAAGCACCAGCTGCATATAAAATCCCTTTCTTCTGCAGTGCTTTTTGACTCTCCATCTTCCCTTTTCTCCTCTTCTCTTTTTCTCTTCATTATACGTTGTCAGAAAGCTTCTTTACTAATATTACCTCTTATAACTTTTTCGACATTTCTTTTATTTCTTTATATCATCCAGAGAATACATAGTGTCATTACAACAAGCACTGGTATACCAAAAACAAATTTACTTTTATGTGTTTTATGATGGAATACATACATACCAACCCACGCACCAACTGCACCTCCTGCTGCTGCCGCTAAAAACAAAGTACTTTCTGGCGTTCGCCATTTCTTCTTTTTTGCTTTTTGTTTATCCAGTCCCATAAGACTAAACGCTATCACATTTATAATAATAAAATAAATCCATTTCATTTCTTTCTCTCCCTAAAAAAATTCCCTTTATTGTAACATGAAAAGACCATGCAAGCTAACCTGCACGGTCTTTTCATCCTTCTGTTTCTTGTTCTTCTTGTTCTACAGCTTCATCCACAAATTGTTGCTCTTTTATCTCCATTGAAATCATTGCATGGTAAATCTCTGGATATAATCCAAATATTTGATATACACTCCCTAAAAACGGCACCTGAACCCCTCTTTTCAAAATCATATGTCTATCCATCAGGGTTCCCTATTTTCATCCTACACATTCGTTTTTGTGTCTTTCCCCTCATCCTGAACATGTAATACATGTTGCCATTTTTTATAAGGTGCACTATTGGGATCGACATATCCTTTCGCATGTGAACGGTCCCAAAGTTGGTTTACAAACAGTTCTGCTTCTTTCTTTGCAACCATTTCTGCGCCCGTACCATAATAATTTTGAAAATATAGCCCAATCTCATCCAGCAACAGACGCAACAATTCATCTGCTGTTTCTTCTAACGTCGGATCATACTTCGCCTCTCGGTCATACATTAAAATGATATCTAAAATATTATGAACGTGCTCTTTACGAAGCCACCTTACATCTTGAGCACCTAATACAAATGCTTGTGTATACAAATGTCCCCCTTGAATCATCGCTTTTTCCTGCTCTTCTTCAAAACGAGACAAAATATTTTCATAAATAAACGGATTATGAAGTAACGCACGATGTAATTTATAACTTTCACTTGAAATATTTTTCCCCATGGACTGAATTAAAAAACTTCGCCCGACGCCATTATATTGATAAACAAATTGACCATCGACGGCAACAAGGCTAATCCACCGGTACATATATGCATAAAGAAGAGCACGATTACATTTATCATAATCTAACTTCGTTTGCGTTGCATTTAAGTCTGGCATAAAAGCTGGCAAGTGCCAATATTTATCTAAATGCGGTGTTAAGTTCGATTTTTTGATATTTAATTTATTTACACGGCGATAATAAGACTGAAAATAATCTCCTCTGTCATTCATAAAACCATTTGCAATATGTCCAGAAGAAAGTTTCGGAAAATCTTGTAACGATAACCCATAGTGAGCCCTGTAACAAATGACTTCAAATGGTGAAAATGCTTCGTTCACTGTCTCCTTTTCTTGAAACATTTCTTGCAGTAGCTCTTCTTGTAATTCTCGTTTTAATGACGGGTGTACGCCCCAATATTGCAATTCTCGATGATGAGATACTTTCGGAATAAACGGACTTGCTAGATGAAAAAGATCTTCAATTTTTTCTCTCACATATTCAGTACGATCACGTTTTTTAAAGTCAGCTTCTTTACGCAACGCTTCAATAATGTTAAGTTCTAGTTTGTCACGATATCGAACTTGGAGTTCTGAATAGCAATACGTTAAAATATGCTCCCGATAAAAATCTTCGACCTTTTTTGATTGACTTTCTTCTGCTTGTGCATCACGGCAATATTCCGCATACAAACTCATATAAATCTCTGCTGATATATCCTTTGGAAGGACACCCAAATTTAAATGTTGCTGCATATCTTGCCATATTTTCTCTTGTAACTTTTCATCTGCTAACACATATACATTTGTCGGATTTGTTTTCCCTTCAAATTCTTTACTGCGCTTCTGAACCTCAAGCAGCAAATTTTCACGTGTCTCTTGTAAATTATCAAAAAACCTTTCCCAATGTTGAATCATTTTATTTACCGCCTGATATAAAGACTGATAAACAAGTTCAAGCAACATCTCTTTACGATATTCATTGAGCTTATGCACGTACTGCGTGACGATATCTTCAAATTCTTTTCGGAACATACGCTGCTGATTGTAGAACATCTTTCCAAACCAACCTTGTTGTTGCGCCAGTTCAACACGGCGTACTGCCGTAACTGTCCCATCGATATTACTCACATTAAATTTCTTATCATAATTTTGAATTAAATTACGCTTCTGTTCATTATTCTCATGCAACCGATTCATTTTCTCGATTAATTGCTTTCGAATCTCATATAACATGAAACGAGCAGCTACAGGATGAACAGCTTCTGTTTTCTTTAGGAACCATGTATTGAGTTGATAGGATTGCCCCTCTGATCCACTAGGCGTATAGCGGTCTGATTCTATCATGTCATATAAAAGCGTCGTCACGTGTTCATGTACACGACTTGGAATCGCATATGCATATAACCGAACTGCATGATCAACTCTCGCCACTTCTCCCTTCAGCTGTTCTGTAATTTTCAATTTTGCCGCGGATATTTTGCATTCATGCTGCAATCTATTTAACTCTGCATCTTTTTGTACCGTACGCTGTACATAACTTTCAACTGCTTCTAAAAACAATTTGGATTTTGCAACACCAACCTTACCACCTTCCGCACCTTCACGCGTTTCATTATACATTTGTCTATAGAAAATATGTGCTTGTTCTGGACGAGTAGCAAGATGCTCTAAATCTTCTAAATAACTCTTGCCACGCTCCGGTTTCTCACGCTGCATACCACGACGGACATCTTGTTCATACCGCTGTTTTTTCTCTTGAAACAATTGATCTAAATGTAACCATGATTCATCTAACCCTTGCACAGCCCATTTTAAAGCACAATACTTCAACACATGTTCATATGGATAAATGAGCTTTGCGGTTCCAGCACCACAATAACGCGCTTTTCCATTCGATTCTGCTAACTGCTGAATTTGATTATCTTCTTGTGCAAAATGACTGGTGGACATTGGACTAAACAGCTGCAAATAAATCGTATTTGTCATTTGCTCCATGTAATCTGTTAAATTGTGCAAATGATGACCGTGTAAATTTTCATAGTCATATAAAAAACAATAATTGTACGGCAGGTGGTGCTCTTTAATTGTATGATTTGTTCTTCCATCTTCATCTACTTGATCCGGACGATATTCTAGTTCAATTGTGACACCGCCCCTTTTTGATAACTCACCTGTTGAGCCAAGCGTAATCGCATGCAATTCTTTTAATGACGCATAACCGTTTGCTTGCACCGTTTCAAACTCTTTTGCACTGACCGTACGCGTCTTAACAAGTGCGTCTGGCATTAAAAATGCACCTCGTATTAAAATGTTCTGATGTTGTAATTTTTTCCGAAGCATTTCACGTAAATACAATGCAATTTGTAAGAACATCCCTGAACCGGTACCACCAGCTAAAGATGTAACGATAATAACGCGCACACCATACTCTGTTTGATCACTTGTAACTGGAAAAATTTTTTCGATTTCTTGCCAAAAAGAAGTCAATTTATCTTCTTTCATCGCCGCCCGAAGAGCTAATCGTGAAATCACACGAAGTTGGCCTGCCCCTTCTGTTAACGGCTTATCCAAAATCGTAGGGTCCATTGGAAACCATTCTGGAATCGTTGGATCTCCCGCAATATATTCTCGAGGCGTTTTACTAGAACTCGTTTGCGTCTTGAATTTACGAATATGGTCAAATCTACTTAATGTATTCACATCTGTATCAAATACATGCATCGCTACCTTTTTCCGTCTCTCCTCTGATAACTTTTCATATATTTGATGGGTGACCGTACTACCGATTCCACCTAGACCAATTAAAATTGTTGGAACTTGCAATGTCACGTGAACCACCTTCCTATTCGTACGTATTCAAAAAGAAGGATCAAAAGAGACACTACATGAGCACCAGACTTTTTGAACCTTCTCTACTATTCACATTCGTATCGATAGATTTCCTTTCCATATCCACGATCAATTAGTAAAATCTCATTCGGATATAATGTCTTATGCTCATTCCCGACCTCTTCCTCTGTTATAAACATACCGTCAATAATCATACCAATCACCTGTGATTCTTTTGCAACAAATACAGACTTTGAACCTTTCTTTGCTATAAAAATTACCGATTGTACTGTCTTTCGCTCTGCTCGAAATGGAATACCAAAATAATGTTTCCACCACTTGTTTCTTAGTAACTCTGGTTCAGATTGATAGAGCCAATCTTTCGCTACTTCTTGATCCCATTCGTAGTACAACATTGCTTTACGATGAAACCTTGGCCGAACAATCCAACCTAAAATCAGAATCGCAACAAGCATAAGTAGTAATGTAACTGGTATTACGAATTGAAAAATGAGCGCATAACGTTCCCAAAATGGCGCATTTTGAATAGAAAACGAAATCGTTTTCTTCACATATTGTAACCTTGAATCGTTTATAGTGATGGTAGCTTCTATGGTGCCGGTATCTGTAAAATTGAATGTATCGGAGTAGTAAGGACGAGGGTACACATATATTTGATTATCATGTTGCCGTAGTTCGTAGTTGATCGCTTGATGAGATGTGACACCAGTAGATTGCAATAATTTCTTTACTTCCACCTCTGTCATCGGTTCACCACTCAGTAATGGTTGCAACACTAATGGTTTACTCTTTTCTAAATCCGTTACTTTTTCTTTATAATCTTTTGTAATCACTTGTAGCGATAACTTTTTCTTTTGTTCTGATTGAATTCGAAATTCTTTTGTCTGCCTATAAAACCCTTTTATATTCATATGAACTTTTCCACGTATGAGTTGTTTCTCAACTTGTGTTTCGTAATAAAATACTTTTCTTTTCTTATCCCATTTCATCGGATACGATTTTCCATCTAATTCTATCTCGGCTTGATAATAAGAAGTTTGAACAGGTAACTCAGTAGGCTTTGCTTCAATAACAGCTGTCGTTCCTTCATACATTTTCTCGCTACTTTTTTTATCTGTATCTTCTTTATCATAAATAGAAAGATGATAATCAAGTGCTGGTTCCACAAGTACTTTTAATCCTGCTTCTCTAATATCTCTATCTAGCTCTATCGTATATGTCCCTGGTTTCATGATTTCCTGATTTGTAGTACCAATATGGGTAATGCCACCGTATAAATGAGCTTCCCCTGGCGCATGAATAGAAAAAGAAGTCTGTAACATTAATGGTGTAGAAAGTTTTTTCACTTGGTATTGTGATGCAGTAGAAGCTTGTTGGACAAGCGTCATTCGCTTTAACGGAAATGGTGTCGTAATCTCTAATTTATTTCCGGATATGTTCGTTTTCACAATCGACTCAACAGAAGAAAATGGGTCTCGATTTGTAACCAAGGCTGCCGCTTGATTAACACTTTGAATGACTCCCTCTTCCCCACTAGATGGCATGACGATACCGTTTATTTCTTTTTTCCAAATTTCTTTGAACGTGTTCATCTGTTGTTGTTCTTGCTCTCCTAACTTTTCTTCCATTGTTATTAAAACGGGATGCAATGATATTTTTTTCGCTTCCATTTCTTTTTTAAATTGCTCTAGCTTCTGTGTGATTTGTTCTTTACCGCCCGTTTTTTCTTTTTCTAATTCATTAAATGCTCCGTCAGTTAATACAATAAGCCAAAATTCACGTTTTTTATTTATGTCCGCTTCCTTTTTAATAGATTGCATCGCTGTTTCTACAGCACTAAACGGCGTATTTAAATAGTTCTTCCATGCTCCAATTTGATTAATCTCTGTTTGCCTTTTTTCATTTGTTAACGTAACATTCAAAGCTTCATTAGGTCGGCTCATTGGAACATACGAAAATCTATCTTTTTCATCTAATAATGCAACTAAACTTTGCAAAGCATAATTGGCATATTTCCAACGATCGTTATTCCTCATGCTACCAGAATCATCATATACAAGTGAAACGACCCTCTCTTTTGCCCCCTCTCCTTTTGCCAAAGTTGAAAAAGGATTAAAACATAGTAATAGAAAAAAGATGAATGTGGCACAAATTCGAATCTTCATGATGAGACTTCGCCACCTTTGTAGACAAATTCCTATGTTTAAATTTATGAAAAGAAACAAGATATATGACTTGTATTTTTATAGAAACGAGTTTCTATAATAAAATTATGTAAACAATAATGATGAAATAAAAATCCGCATCAATCGTGCGTATTACAAGTTTTATCTTTTACATAAATAAGCCCACATGATGCTCTTACTACATTTTATGTCGCAAATTACTGTGAAAAAGTTTGATTTCCTCAGATTATAACAATAAAAAACACGCCTATAAAAGCGTGTTTTTTATTGTTTCACATATACTTCCACAATAGGATTTTCTTTACGATCCGCATGTAACCGAATATTCTCTTCACTTGTACGATACATACCCGCTACTAACATGACCGTTAATAAATTAGGAGTTTTTCCATCACTCCCAAATTTCCGTTCAAGCGCTTCTTTATATTCAAAACCTAAATCTCCTTGTATATATGTATACACTTCAAACCCATCATCTAAATTACAAACAATCCGGTCAACAATATCTGCTCCTACTTGCCTTTCCATTTCACTACGAAGGGCATCCGTAAATTCATTCCAAGGCACCTCATACGTTTGGAATTGATCTTTAGCTTCCATCATCTCACTCCTTTTTCACATACGCTCTCCTCATATGTTTTCCTGTTCTCATAACAATTATGAAACTTAGGTCAATCGTACAAGCCACACTTGTCCTAACGGCATATCGTATTATTGTATATGAAAGGAGGTAAAAATATGGATTGTCAAACATGTCATACTACTTGTCATCGTTATTTTGGTAAAGTTGTACAAATTGAAGATGTAAATGGGTATGTTCATATCGGTAAAATTGTCGATGTAACAGATGATTCTGTTTGGATTACACCAACGCATCCTTCATCTTTTGATACGGGATTTGGATACTATGATGCATATGCAGGCGGCGGCTGTGATTTTTGTGGCGGCTTAGGTCAATGTAACAATTGTGGATTTGGTTTTGGTGGGGGTTATTACGGCGGTGGCTATGGTGGATGTGGTTATGGTGGATGTGGTTATGGCGGTAGTGGTGCCATCGAATTAGCCTTTGGATTTATTTTTGGTATTTCTTTAGCGGCACTATTTTTCATCTAATCTACAAAGGAGCTGACTATCGTTTTATGTCAACTCCTTTTCAAAAATAATTCTCTTATATTTGCCACAAATTCTTTACTATACCATTTTATTTTTCGCAAATAAATATCCGGTGTCCTAATACATGTTGATACATACGCAATACTTGCTCGTGTTGCACCCAAGCATCATAAAGTTCGGATGGAATATAATGTGACATGTTCCATTCTGGCTGTTCTATTTGTCCTGCGATCGTCTCCGCAATCGTAGCTCCGCCGGCAATCGTTATCCTTTTGAAATGCGCCATTTGAAATAAGTTAATCCATTCCGTTTCTGTTTGTAACTCCTTTATTCCGTATAAATGTATAATTTTGTCCTCTTCTTCTTTTGTTATATGCTTCTCAATTACCATTTCAATCACCATCAGTTTCCCGTTCTTTCGTAAGACACGATAACATTCAGGGATTGCCTGCTCTTTATTTGTAAAAGCAAGTACAGATTCTCCTAATACAAAGTCAAATTGCTCATTCAAAAATGGCAATTGTTCTGCATGTCCTTTCATGAATTCAATAGATAATTGCTCTTGTAACCATCTATTTTTTGCTTTTTGAATCATAATCTCATTATTTTCAATTGCTGTGACGTTATAACCATATTGTTTTTTCATATAAGCTGCTGTCCGCCCTGTTCCGCATCCTATTTCAAGTACATTCGCTTCGCAGCGCAATGGAAACTGTGCTAATAACTGTTTCGTTAACGTAAAACCACCAGGGTGTGCACTCCCAATTCCATAGTAGGCTAAAAAATCAATGTATACATTCCGGTTCATCGAATTCTCCTTTATTCTTTCTATATTAGCTATATTCAGTCAAAAGAAAAACAGTGCAAAAGAAAAAAGCATTTCTAAGGATACATTCTTTCTCCTTAAAAATGCTCTTCTCTTCATTCCTTACTTCTTTTCTTCCGTTACGTAAGCCCACTTGAAACTATATTCTGGGCTGATGTTATGTTTTACAATACCTTTTACATTTGGTTTCATTACATACGATCTAGCATTTTGATATAATGGTACAAGCGCTACATCTTCTTCAAGCAATATTTTTTCTGCTTTCCCTAACTCTTCCCAGCGTTTCTTCGCATCCGCCATTAATTCCGTCTTTCCTTGTTTGATGATTCCATCATATTTCGGATTTGAGTAACTCATTTGGTTTTGAGAGTTTGTTGATTCGAACATGTCTAGGTATGTCATTGGATCCGCATAGTCTGGGTTCCAGCCACCATATGAAAAATCGTAATCTTGATCAGATTCTAATTTCAGTTTTTGTTTGAACGGCTGCATTTTAATATTGACTGTTACACCTTTTAAATTTTTCTCAATTTGATCTTTTACATATTCCCCAACTTTTTTCGCGTTACTTGTATCGTAGTTTAAAAATTCAAGTGTCACTTGATCTTTACCAAGCTCTTTTTTCGCTTCTTCCCATGCTGCTGTTGCTTTTTTAGCGTCCGGTTTTAGACCATTTTTAAATGTTTCTTGGAAATCTTTCCCGTCAGGCCCAGTCGCTAATCCTTTTGGTACTAAATAATCAGCTGGTTTCGAACCGTCATTTAAAATTACGTTTGTTAAATCTTTTTTATTAATGGATAGCGCAATTGCTTCACGTAATTTTTTACTCTTTAATGGTGTATCTTGACCACCACGTTTTTGGTTTAAACGTAAGTAGAATGTACTTGGTTCTGGATAGACACCAAACTCTCCTTCTTTATTTCTATACTTATCTACAAACTCGCCAGCTAGTAAAGTATAATCAATTTCACCACTATCATATAAATTCACACGCGTTGCCATATCTTTTACAACACTATAATTAATTTCGTCTAACTTTACAGTCTTTTTATCCCAATACTTATCATTTTTCTTCAATTTCCAACCTTCTTCATGCTTCCAATCTGTTAAAACGAATGGTCCATTATAAACTGTAGTATCAGATTCTAAACCAAATTTATCTCCTTTTTCTTTTACAAACTTTTCATTTAACGGATAGTAGGACACGAATGCCATTAAGTTCAAGAAATATGGGGTTGCTCTTTCCAGTTCTACTTCAAGTGTGTAATCGTCCACTGCTTTCGCACCTAATGTAGATACTTCCGCTTTCCCCTGATTAATTGCTTCCGCATTTTTAATATAATATGCAATAAATGCATATTCAGCCGCTGTATTTGGGTCTACTAAACGTTTCCATGCATAGACGAAATCTTTCGCTGTTACAGGGTCACCGTTTGACCATTTTGCATCTTTACGAAGTTTAAATGTATATTTTTTGCCATCCTCACTTTTCGTACTAGATTCCGCTGCAGCTGGGATTGGCTTATTATCTTTATCAAGACGATATAACCCTTCCATCGTATTTCCTAAAATTTGTGAACCGAGGGTGTCTGTATTTTTTGAAGTATCCATTGTTGGAATTTCATTTGTTTCTGTACGATGAATGACTTGCTTCGCCGCTAATTTCGTATCAGACTTACTATCACTTCCGCTTGAATTTGTACTTGTTTTTTTGTCCCCACCTGATCCTGAACATGCCGTTAACGCCATACTCATTGCCAAAACTGGTGCTACAACCGCTGTTAGTTTTTTCACCTTTTTCTTTTTCACTTTTGTACCCTCCCTAATTATATGTACGATGCTAATTTTGAGAAATATCCTGATACTCGAATAGTTATTAGAATATTCTTATTAATTAGTATTCTACTATTTTTTAAAAGTTTGTAAAGTTTTATTTTTAAAAATTCTGAAAATATTTTCTATAATACTAATAATTCGCCTTTTAATAGCACCATCACAAGATTCTCCCCATCTACTATATGAGCATCAAACCCTTCTTATTCTTTTCTATTGTTTAAACATAATTTTATATGCTTCTTTTTTGTTATAAATCATTTGATTGTATGACATTCCGCTCACCTTTGCTACCACTCTTAATTCATTTAAATTGGCTAACTTAACTGGATTCTTCCCATGAAAAAGCACCTCCAAAAATAGTGTATTTACCTTTGGAGATGCTGTTCTTATTATTTTCCGCCTTTCTCTTCGACATATGCCCACTTAAAGCTGTACTCTGGACTGATATTATGTTTTACAATTCCCTTTACATTTGGTTTCATTACATATGCATTTCCTCTTTGATATAAAGGAATCAGCGCTACGTCTTCTTCAAGCAATAATTTCTCTGCTTTTCCTAGCACTTCCCAACGTTTCTTCACATCAGACAATAATTCATCTCCCACTTGTTTAACCATTTCATCATATTTTGGGTTGGAATAACTCATTTGATTGTATGAACTCTTCGTTTCAAACATATCGATAAACGTCATTGGATCCGCATAGTCTGGGTTCCAACCTGCGTAAGAGATTTCATAGTCTTGTTCTGTCTCTAATTTTAACTTTTGTTTAAACGGCTGGATTTTCGTATTAATTGTTACACCTTTTAAATTTTTCTCAACTTGGTCTTTTACATAATCAGCAACTTTTTTCGCTGTTCCATCATCATAGCTTAGCAATTCAATTGCCACTTGGTCTTTACCAAGTTCTTTTTTCGCTTCTTCCCATGCTGCGGCTGCTTTTTTTGTGTCTTGTTTTAAACCATTTTTAAAGGTTTCCGTAAAATCTTTACCATCCGGACCTTTCGCTAGTCCTTTTGGCACTAATTGATCCGTTGCTTTGGATCCATTGTTTAAAATAACATTTGCTAAGCCTTTTTTATCAATTGATAACGCAATTGCTTCACGTAACTTTTTATTTTTCAGCGGCGTATCTTGTCCACCACGTTTTTCATTCAACCGTAAGAAGAACGTACTTGATTCTGCATACTCACCATATTCATCTTTCTTCGGTTTATATTTATCAACAAACTCTCCTGATAATAATGTAAAGTCAATTGTGTTCGTATCATATAAGTTCACTTTTGTAGCTATTTCTTTTACAACACTATAATTAATTTCTTCTAATTTCACACTCTTTTTATCCCAATAATTATCGTTTTTCTTTAATTTCCAACCTTGTTCATGCTTCCACTCAGACATTACAAACGGTCCATTATATAAAACTGTATCCGCCTCTAAACCGAATTTATTTCCCTTTTCTTTTACAAACTTTTCATTTAACGGATAATATGATGGGAATGCCATTAAATTTAAGAAGTATGGAACAGGCTTTTCTAATTCTACCTCAAGTGTAGAATCATCTATCGCTTTTGCACCTAATGTAGATGCATCTGCCTCTCCTTTATTAATTGCTTCTGCATTTTTAATATAGTAGGCAATAAATGCATATTCAGCAGCTGTCCCTTTATCTAGTAAGCGCTTCCAAGCGAATACAAAATCATGCGCCGTTACTGGATCACCATTTGACCATTTTGCATCTTTACGCAGTTTAAATGTATATTTTTTACCATCCTCACTTTTCGTACTAGATTCTGCGGCCGCTGGGACTGGTTTATTATCTTTATCTAGGCGATATAATCCTTCCATCGTATTCCCTAAAATTTGTGCCCCAAGTGTATCTGTTGATTTCGAAGTATCCATTGTTGGAATTTCCTGATTCTCTGTACGGTTTAATACTTGTTTTGCTGCATATTTAATATCCGATTTCTTATCTTCCCCACTACTAGACGTTGTACTTGTCTTCTTATCCCCACCTGATTCCGAGCATGCCGATAATGCCATACTCATTGCTAGGACTGGCGCTACAACCGCTGTTAATTTCTTCATCTTTTTCTTCTTCATTTGTGTACCCTCCCTAATTATATGTACGATGATACCCTTAGTAGTCATCTGATACAATTCCGTTATCAGAAAATTCTATTAAATAATATTCTACTGTTTTTTAGAATTTTGTAAAGTTATTTTTTAAAATCTTAAAATTCTCCCTACTATAATGATGATATATTCCGGATATACTGCTATGCAAAATTTACCCATTCACTATTTAACAGCGCATACTTCTTATTCTTTATTTAAGTTCTTATTAAAATTCTTTATATATAAATCCAAATTTAAAAACTAATATCAAACCATTCTTTTTAGATGGAAGAGAGCATCCGGCCGAGTGTAGTAGCAGTCAGTTCCCTTTTTAGCCCCATGCCATGTAAAAACAAACCGAATAAATAAGTGGGGATTTCCTTTTGTTTTCATAACCGCAATTTAGATGTTAGAAAATCAAATTATATATATGATATCTCCATCAAACATTGCTTCTAGTAACTGAAATTTTTTTTAAAAACAAGATTCACTACATAGAAAAAAGCACTTCCAAAAGTAGAGGTACTACTTTTAGAAATGCTTTTCTATCTGAATTACTTTTCTTCTGTTACGTAAGCCCACTTGAAGCTGTATTCTGGACTGATGTTATGTTTCACAACACCTTTAATGTTTGATTTCATTACATACGATCTAGCATTTTGATGTAACGGGACAAGCGCTACATCTTCTTCAAGCAATAGTTTTTCTGCCTTACCTAACTCTTCCCAACGTTTCTTCGCATCAGACATTAATTCTGTTGATCCTTTTTTAATCATTTCATCATATTTCGGATCTGAGAAACTCATTTGGTTATGAGAGTGCTTAGATTCAAACATATCTAAGAACGTCATTGGATCTGCATAATCTGGACTCCAACCACCATATGAGAAATCATAATCTTGATCAGTTTCTAGTTTTAATTTTTGTTTAAATGGCTGTACTTTAATATTAACTGTTACACCTTTTAAGTTTTTCTCAACTTGATCTTTTACATATTCTCCAACTTTTTTCGCATTACTTGTATCATAGTTTAAAAATTCAAGTGTTACTTGATCTTTACCAAGCTCTTTTTGCGCTTCTTTCCAAGCCGCTGCTGCTTTTTTCGTATCATATTTCAGACCATTTTTAAACGTTTCTTGGAAATCTTTTCCGTCAGGTCCGGTCGCTAATCCTTTTGGCACTAAGAAATCTGCTGGTTTTGAACCATCATTTAAAATTACATTTGCTAAATCTTTTTTATTAATTGATAACGCAATTGCTTCACGTAATTTTTTGCTCTTTAATGGTGTATCTTGTCCACCACGTTTTTGATTTAGGCGTATGAAGAACGTACTTGGTTCTGGGTATACACCAAACTCTCCTTCTTTATTTCTATATTTATCTACAAACTCTCCAGTTAATAATGTAAAGTCAACTTCACCACTATCATATAAATTCACACGCGTTGCCATATCTTTTACAACACTATAATTAACTTCATCTAATTTTACAGTCTTTTTATCCCAATAACTATCATTTTTCTTCAGTTTCCATCCTTGCTCATGCTTCCACTCTGTAAGCACAAAAGGTCCATTGTAAACAACTGTATCCGATTCTAAACCGTATTTATCTCCTTTTTCTTTTACAAACTTTTCATTTAACGGATAATATGATGGGAATGCCGTTAAATTTAAGAAATATGGAACAGGTTGTTCTAATTCTACTTCAAGTGTATAATCATCGACTGCTTTTACACCTAATGTTGAAACTTCTGCTTTTCCTTGGTTAACTGCCTCGGCATTTTTAAGAGGGTATGCAATAAATGCATACTCAGCTGCTGTCTTCGGATCTAACAAACGTTGCCATGCATATACGAAATCTTTCGCCGTTACTGGATCACCGTTTGACCATTTTGCATCTTTACGAAGTTTAAATGTATATTTTTTGCCATCCTCACTTTTCGTGCTCGATTCAGCTGCCGCTGGGATTGGCTTATTATCTTTATCTAGGCGATATAACCCTTCCATTGTATTCCCTAAAATTTGTGAACCAAGTGCATCTGTATTTTTGGAAGTATCCATCGTTGGAATTTCGTTTGTTTCTGTACGATTCAATACTTGTTTCGCCGCTAATTTACCATCGGACTTGCTATCGCTTCCGCTTGCATTCGTACTTGCTTTTTTGTCTCCCCCTGTAGAACATGCCGTTAATGCCATACTCATTGCTAAAACTGGTGCTACAACTGCTGTTAATTTTTTCATCTTTTTCTTTTTCATTTTTGTACCCTCCCTAATTCCCTATACGGTCTAGATTAAGAAATTTCTGATAATTCTGTTTTTCTTTATATTCTTATCAAAAGATTTCTACTAACTATTATTCTACTATTTTTTCGTTTTTTGTAAAGTGTTATTATTGAAAATTTTATAAAAATTATTTTATTACAGTAATGTTCATAAACATTCGATTGCGCTAATATACATTCTCTCGTCATTCTTCTATATTACTCCAATTCAAAAGAAACTCTTTTGTGCTACTCTTCATCAATTTTGTATAATTCAAGTAACTTCTTTCATGCCAAAATAAAAAAGTCAGCTTTACTGACTTTTTTATCCCACTATTTTTTCTTTTTGCATTTCTATTAATACCTTGTTATACCGCTCTTCATCAAACTCATTTTCACTTTTCGCAACAACTACAGTTGCAATACCATTCCCAATTAAATTTACGATAGCGCGTGCTTCTGACATAAAACGATCTACCCCTAATAAAAGAGCTAACCCTTCTAAAGGAATAACATTCATCGCTGATAAAGTCGATGCGAGTACAATAAATCCACCTCCAGTTACAGCTGCTGCTCCTTTTGACGTAACTAGCAAAATAGCAATTATCGTTAATTGTTGACCAAGTGAAAGATCAACGTGAAAAACTTGTGCTAAAAATATAGTAGCCATCGATAAATAGATTGTTGTTCCATCTAAGTTAAATGAATAACCTGTTGGAATAACTAAACCTACTACCGGTTTTGAGCACCCAAACTGTTCCATCTTTGTCATCATACGTGGTAACACTGATTCTGAAGATGAGGTACCGAGTACGATCAGTAGCTCTTCTTTTATATGCGATAAATATTTCCACAAGCTAAATTTATAAAACTTACAAATAATATGTAGCACAATAAATACGAATAATGCCATCGTTGCATACACACAAATCATCAATTTTCCAAGTGGAATTAATGTACTCAAACCATATTTTCCAATTGTAAATGCCATTCCACCAAATGCTCCAAGTGGTGCTAACTTCATAACAATCGATAAAATATTAAAAAACACTTTAGATAACCGCTCAAAAAAATCGATAACGGGTTGTCCATTTTTTCCAAGCATTGTTAATCCTGCACCAAATAAAATGGAAAAGAATAACACTTGTAAAATATCTCCTTTTGCAAATGCGTCAACCATGTTAGATGGGACGATATGTAAAAAGAAATCGATCCATTTCATTTCCTGACCACTTTGTACATATTGTGAAATGTCCCCACCCTTGAGTTTGGAAGGGTCTAAACCATCACCGGGCCTTACAATATTCGCCACGATAATTCCAATTATAAGAGCGAACGTCGTTACAATTTCAAAATATAATAAAGCTTTCCCGCCAACTCGTCCTACTTTTTTCATATTTCCCATACTTGCAATCCCAAGTACAATTGTTAAGAATATAATTGGTGCGATAACCATTTTAATCATATTAATAAATGTTTCACCAATTGGCTTCATTTGTTGCCCTACGTTAGGCCAAACTGCCCCTACTGCAATCCCACAAATAATTGCCACAATCACTTGAAATGTTAAATTCTTCATGATTCTCATCTGTCCATACTCCCCTATTTCGTTCATTTCCCCTTTAATTATATAAAAAGATTATAAAATATATTTTTTTAGAAGCCCCCCTGTTACTCAGCTCAAACTATACTATTATGTTACACCATTATTCTTTTTTTGGAAATAGTATATCTTTTTTATAAACAATGACATACTATTAACTTCTACACCTTCTATTAGAGTAACTTTATAATGAACAGGAACATCTCACTCGTTAAAACTGCACTTTATTATGCAAACAAAAAGCAGATATTTATTATAATCTGCTTCACTAAAAAATATTTATATTGTGTTTTTTATACTTAACTCTCTTCACTTTCTTGTTTAATTTGCTCTTCACTTAATCCAAGATGATTTCGAAGTGTCTTGCTAAGTTCACCTACACGCTTTGTATCTGGATTATAATAGTAGACCCGTTCTCCTTTCGGCCCATTCGGTAAATATAAATCATCCCCAGCTAATTGAATTTTCTCTATCGAAGCATTCAATCCATATTTATAAAACGACAACATATCATCTAAAGCTAGATTCGTTTTCAAATCACCATCTGCAGCATCAATCATCTTTCCTATTTTCGTAACAGATCCTACACTTTTTAATTTTGTTAAGATTGCTTCCATGACGAGCTGCTGACGCTGTCCTCTCATAGCGTCACTATCAATATGACGTGTTCTTGCCAGAGCAAGTGCTTGTTCACCAGTTAATGCTTGCATTCCTTTTTTCAAATGAATCGCATCAGGTTCATCTTTACTATTTTGCTCCGAAAATTCAATTGGAACATCCATTTCAATACCACCCAAATCATCGACAATTTTTATAAATGACTTAAAATTGAATTTCACAAAATAATCAACCGGTACATCTAATAGTTTTTCTACTGCTTCAACAGACGCTTGTGGTCCCCCATCTTTTCCATTCTTTACAAAACCTCTGCCATAGGCATGTGTTATTTTATCTTTTTTCTTTTCAATTGGAACATATGTATACGTATCACGTGGTATACTTACTAATTTGACTGTCTTATTATCCTTATTAAAAGTCGCTAGCAATAATGCGTCCGTATGAAATGCCCCATTATATTCTTTTTGACGCTCCTCATTCTCGTCAATCCCCATAATCAACAGAGAAACATTATTAGTTATCGGCTTTACAACTTCCTCACGCAAATCAGATTTCTCACCACGCGCTAGACTAAGAGAAGCTTTTTGTACCACATTTGAAGCTTTATTGTATAAATACGCACCATATCCAATCGTACATACAAGCAGCGCTCCTAAGCACACTCCGATTACCTTTCTTTTTCCAAACTTTCTTTTATTCTTTTTTTCCCGTGAACTCAAATGATTCTCCATATTATTTCCTCCGATATTTATTGTTTTCTATAAATCAAAAATTAGCAACATCGCAATTTCTTTACTAATCCAATATATTTTTCAGCTTTTCGTATGACGAAACATCTTTTTGAAATAGTCTTTTATCGATTCCCTTATTTATTTGTATATTTTCTGTAGTGATAGAATACTGAATCATTCCTTTATCAAAACTAAGAAAATTCAACATAATTCCCGTATTTTTCTCAACAATCATTTCAAACTTCCCCCGTAAGTCCTCTGATACACTGACAGGCATCTCTATATTTATAACACCCTCTATTTTGTAGCAGTCTAATCCAAGATACTTTATCTCCTTGAAATTCCAATCTTTATAACGAATTAACAAATCTGCAAACTCAGATTGAATACTATATGTAGCCAACCCAACATACTCACCATCATATCGTTTTTTTTCTCCCCTTTTATTAAAAGCTCTTTCTGTCGGAGTTAATTTTATTAAGTCCTGATTTCTCGTTTCTGGCTTCCAATTCTCTTCTTTATAAGTAGCATCTTTATCATAAAATTCTTGTTTTTTTCCATTTCCATATAAAACCGTCATTTTTTTTGCCTGACGATCTTCTTTAGAAGAAATTCCTCTCTTATTTTCTGTGTCAATGACATATTTATAAGTTGTAATTAAACGCGATGAACTAGAATATTCCTCAAATTTCCCCGATACATTTTTAAAATAATCAATTGAATCAAGCATTTTTTTATGAAGCTTTTCTTTCTCTGGATAACTCACATTAGATTTTGTTTCTTCTTCATTTTCATAATCTGAAAATGCTTTTTTCGTTATATATTCAAAAACGCCACCTTTTTGCGCAAAACTTTGCCTAGAAAATTCAAACATAGAAACGAGTGATACTAGCATAATTGCTGCAGTAACGACCATAAACTGAATTTTATTAGACTTCTTTCTAACAGGAATATCATGTAGTGTTTCATTAATTTTCTGCTCCAAATTCTTTGGGAGTATTACCCTTTCTCGTTCTATCTGTTTTTTCAACTTTTTATCAAACAATTCATCTTTATCCAACATATACAACACCTCCTATTCCATTTCTAATTGTTTTTGGAGTTGTTCTCTTGCTCGCGATAGCCTTGACTTCACTGTCCCTTTTGGGATTTCTAGCAATGTTGCAATTTTTTCTTGACTCATATCTTCATAGTAATAAAGTACCGTTACAGCTCTCAATTCTTCATTTAAGGACTGGATCGCATTGTGAAGGTCTATATTTTCATAGGAATCAAAAGCTATCATGTGGGTGCTATTCCCTTCTATCGTAATTACTTTTTTTCGTAATCGTATCATTTCATTACATTGATTAATCAAAATTCGAATAAACCAAGTTTGGAAAAATTCATCAGTTTTAAGATTTTTTATATTTTCATAGGCTTTTAAAATTGTCGTTTGTATTGCATCCTCTATATCCGCTTCATCATATAGCATCGCTTTAGCTATTCGATAGAACTGCATTTTATATGTATGTATTAAAGAGACAAATGCTTCGTGATTTCCTTTTTTAGCTAAAGAAACCTCGCTCTCTTCTTTCACTATCTCTTTATATAAAGGTATTCCTTTCACTGTCTGCCCTCCCGTTTTATATCGTCTACTAGAACTTTACACTTATTAGATAAATTAGTGGGATAAAAGGTTCACTTTTTTTGAAATATTTTCAAAATAAAAAGATAGTTAATTCCTTTACGAACTAACTATCTTTTAAACTCTATGCATTTATAAAGGTAAATCCCTCTTCTTAAAAGAAACAATTGCTACTATAAAAATACAAATTGCTCCGCAGAATAATGCTATGCTTACTGGCCATATGTTATATGTCCCTTCCACAATTTCTTTCGGACGAAACAGCGTAAATAATGAAATATTTCTCATCCATTCTAGCTTATCACTTAATTTCCCTACCATATCTAATACATAAAATAAAATGGTTACACTAGCAGAAAGACTAATGGCCTTTCTTTCATCGTTACATATACAAGAGAATAAAAAGGAATAGGCACTGACTACTAAAAATATGAGACCTCCAACTACATTCATCTTAAAGAACAATTCTCGATTTAGATGATCGTCTTTTAAGAACCATTCTGCTCCTAAGACACCAGCTCCATAGGTCGCAAGTATAATGATTACTAATCCTAGAATAAGAACTACTCCTTGCGTGATTGCAATTTTCACTCTAGATACCGGTGTTGCCAACAAATAAGCCATCGCTCCTTTGTCTACATGGCGAGCCATTACATGCGTAGCAACCGTTACACTAAAAACTGTCAATATAATAATAAACAACATGCCATAATATTCACCGGCTAAAAAATCACTTACATTTTGAATCGAATTTTCCATACCAACAATCTTTTTCACACTATCTGGCATAGCATCGATCATTTCATTTAACCCTTTCGCAGATACGAGTGATGGAAATATCCAAATTAGTAACCATAAATAAAGAGCTGCACCAATCGTATAACTCCATATACTTTTTTGATTTTCCTTAAAGCTAGCTAAAAACAGCTGTTTATTCATGTTTCACAGCCTCCTTTGCATCATAATAATGCATAAATAAATGCTCTAAGTCCATTGCTCTCGTTTGAAGTGCTTTCACATTATATTGTGAAAGTATTTGTAATACTTCTTGATAATTTCCCTGTACAATAACGGATGCTGTGTTTCCCTTCACCACTTCTAATTGTAAATTTTCCTTTTGTAAAGAATGTATTTCCTCTTGAGACGAAACCGTTATATCCATTACCTGTCTTCTCATTCCCTGTAAATCATGAATATTTTCCACTGTTACAAGGCGACCGTCCTTAATAATAGCTACCCGATCACACGTCCGCTCAATCTCTGTAAAAATATGAGATGACATAAGAATTGTCTTTCCTTTTTGTTTTTCCTCTAGTATTAAATCTATAAATGTTTGCTGCATGAGCGGATCTAAGCCTGACGTTGGTTCATCTAAAATTAACACTTCTGGATTATGCATAAATGCAGCTACAATGCCAACCTTTTGTTTCATCCCTTTAGACATTTTACGGATCGGTGTTTTTACATCAAACTGCAATCTTTCAATGAGTTCATCACGTCTCTTTGTATCTTTCAATCCACGCATACCTTGCATCAGTTTTAAAAATTCTAATCCATTCATTCCTTCTATAAAAGAAATTTCTCCTGGCAAATAACCAACTTCTCTTTGAATTTTTGCAGCCTCATTCCAGCAGTCTAATCCGAAAATTTCTGCGTGACCAGTAGTTGGCTTTATAAATCCCATTAAATTACGGATCGTTGTTGATTTCCCTGCACCATTGGGTCCCAGATATCCAAATACTTCTCCTTCTTTCACTTGGAATGAAATATCAAATAAACCTTTTCCGTTTGAAAATTGTTTTATGACATTTTGGACTGAAATCATTATTCCACCTCATTTTTTGAAATATTTTTTGTTCTATATTTCAAAATTATTGTACGCTTCTCCTTTGAAATTGGCAACAACTTTTTGAAATATTTTTATGCACATATTTCAATTTTATTGTTTTCATCTTTATTCTCTTGTATATTTTTAATGAGGTGATTAGATTGAACGGTTTTGAAAAAGTAAAAGAAAAGAAAAAACGTGCCATTAAAGCTGCTGCATTGTCATTATTTTCAGAGCGTGGATTTAATGAAGTAAAAATAGAGGACATCGCCAAAAAGGCAAAAGTATCACAAGTTACCATTTATAATCATTTTGGGAGTAAAGATGCGCTTTTTAGGGAGCTTATTCAAGAATTTATGACAACTGAATTTCAATTTTATCAAGAGATAGCAGCTGAAAATATGCCATTTCAAGAGATGTTTCATAAAATGATACGCCGTAAAATGGAAAGCGGGAGTTTATTTCACCCTGACATGCTGTTGCAAGTAATGCAAAAAGATGCCGAGTTGCGCGAGTTTATCCATCTTTATCAAACTGAAACAGTTATACCTTGGTTTCTAAAAATATTAGAACAGGCACAACGTAAAAATGAAATTAATCCCCATCTTTCAAAAGAAATGATATTATTATACATTCAAATGTTTAGTAAGTTCGGAGAAGATTACGGTGCACAGCTCTTGGAAAAGGATCGTGAAAAACATATAAAAGATATTGTTACGCTGTTTTTCTATGGGCTTTCTAATCCTGAGAATATGAATTATACAGATTAAAATAATAATTTGAATGGATTTATTAAGATTAAAGGGGAATATTACATGCCACATGAGAAGCTTTTTTATGAAGTAATTTGTATGAAGTTGTAGACAAATATTTAAAGTATACGTAAGCATATCTATCGAATGAAACGTATATTTCAATCCCAAAAATCATAAAAAAGACACGAAATCGTGTCTTTTTTATGATTTATAATGAAATAACTCTACCTGTTTCACTACTTTCAATAGCTGCTTGAATAACACGAATAACTTGTAAACCCTCTTCAGCTGTTACAGGAACTGGAACTCTATTTACAATACTATCTCGAATCCCCTTGTAATACATTTCATAGCATCCCACTTCTGTTGGAATACACTTTACTGCTTCTTCTGTTTCTAAAACAGCAAACTTACTTTCACTATCTTCACCATATCCATTGTCACCTGGCTTCATACCAGTTTTTAGTTGATCTTCTTGTGAATCCATACCATATTTTACAATCGAACCTTGATCCCCATGAACACTAAAGTGAGGTCCTACATGTTTCACATAACTACTACTGTGTAAAATAACACGCTTCATTCCGTAATGAAGTACAAGATGGAAATAATCATCCGTTTCTGCTCCAGGTCGTTGTTTTACTACATCTGCACTAACAGCTTCTGGTTTTCCAAACAAATGTAATGCTTGGTCGATTAAATGTGATCCTAAATCATATAAAATCCCTGACCCTGGTAAATTCTTTTCACGCCAGCGGTCACGTACATGAGGACGGAAGCGATCAAAATGCGCTTCATATGTATACACATTTCCAATTTGTTTCTCCGCAATTACTTTCTTTATTGTTAAGAAGTCATTATCAAAACGGCGATTATGATACACACTAACAAAAACATTATGTTCTTTCGCAAGTGTAATAAGCTCTTCTCCTTCTTCAACTGAAACAACAAACGGCTTTTCTACAACAACATGTTTCCCATGTAAAATTGCTTCTTTCACAAATGGAAAATGCGTTGTATTTGGTGATGTAATAACAACAAGGTCTATATCATCTCGTCTTACCAATTCTCCAATCGTTTGAACCACTTGTACAGTCGGTAATGCTTCTTTCACTACCTCTTCTTTTGAAGATACAATCGCACGAATATCAAATTCATCTATCGTTTTTAATAAAGGGATGTGAAATGTTGTACTTGAAAATCCAAATCCTACAATCCCTACGCCTATTTTTTTCATATACTTCCTCCATCTATGATAACGATTTCACAATTATTATATCAATTTTTCTTTTATTTACATAACTATTTGCTCATTCTTAGACTGGTTAAAATAAGGTAAAAACCTTAAGAAGTGGAAATTTCTTCATACCCACTGCTTATTAGCCGTTACCTAAATAAACAATAAGCTACATTCTTATAAATGACTGTAGAGAGAATATTTACTTAATAGGCATCCCCCAAAAAAGATAAGCCTATTTTTAATTTATCTTATTTACTTTATTCTTCTATAAGATTTTATAAAACCGAAATTTTCTCAATATACAAAACAAAAACATAACTTATAATACTCTTGAGCTACTCATTTTTTTACATTCTATTTTCTAAGAGTATTTATTACGTTATTTTTATCTATTAAACAAGGAAGGTCGAAATCATGGACAATACAAAAAAACTAGAATACATATTGTTTAGCAGCTGGTGTGTTTCTTTTATTGTAACCCTCAGTAGTTTGTATCTGTCTGAAATATGAGCCCTGTACATTATATTGGTATCAACGTATTCTCATGTATCCACTAGTTCTTTTACTAGGAACAGCTATTATACGCAAAGATTATAGAATTGGAATTTATAGTTTCGTTCTCGCTATCATTGGTGCATGTATAGCTCCCTATCACTATTCTCTTCAAAAAATTCCATTTTTATCTACAAACGGAACATCATGTAGGAGAATACCTTGCACAGGGGATTATTTAAATTGGTTCGGATTTATTACAATTCCATTTCTCGCTCTAATAGCCTTTCTTATTATTATTATTTGTGGCTGTACTCTTATTAAAATAAGCAAGGAGAGAAACAGTATATGAAAAAAATGTTTTTTTTCATCATTACTATTTTTTCAATATTTACACTTATTTTTTTTCTAACCAATAAAGGAACAAAAAGTGAAAAGACCATAAGTGCTGAGAAGGTAAATTATTATACAAATCAAATCACCCCTGAACAATTGCAACAAGATTTATCCAATCACAAAACAAAAGTAGTTTATTTCTACAAGACGGCCTGTCCGTATTGCCAAAAGATTTCTCCAATTGTAGTTCCTATGGCCAAAAATATGAATATCGATATGCAAGTTTTGAATCTAGAAGAGTATAAACAAGGTTGGGATATGTTTCAAATAAAAGGAACACCCACCATTATTTCTTACAAAGATGGCAAGGAAATGAATCGTATATTAGGCGAACAGTCTTTACAAACGTTTCAAACATGGTTTAAAAACAACAAATAGGAATTTTCATTTACCAAAAACACCATTTTCTCAAGTTTATAACTAGAGTATTGATAAAGAGACGAACATTTGCCTTATTTTAACCATACATTCTATTCATTTATAAGGGAGTAAAAGGGCTCTCCCTCATGCTTATCAATCTTGCATAAAGGATGATTTTATTTGGTAAGTATGAGGGGGATTCCCCACTTGCACTAAAATATAATTTATTAGGAGGTAACATGTATGTTTAAAAAAGTTGCATTATCAATTGCTTCAGTAGCAGTCGCAGGTTCAGTTTTATTCGCAAGCCAAACGGTGACGAAAGCTGAGTATTATCCAGTACAAAAAACTGGGTCTGGTTTGGATCTTCGTACTACACCAACAATAAATGGTCAACGGACCCAAACAAATATTCCAGATGGGAAAAAGCTTTGGTTATACTGCTATGTAAAGGGAGAAACTTACATGGGAACTAACGTTTGGGATTATGTAGATGATGGCGGCTATGGTGGTAGTACAGATTACGGCTATGCTCCGGATTATTTCATTAAAACAGGCTCATCTAGTCCAGTTGTTGGATATTGCAATTTTTAATTTAGAAATAAAGAAAACAGCCTCATCAGGCTGTTTTCTTTTACATAGTAATCTCAGTAGTCGTTACTGGGCTCACTTCATTTTTCGTTTGCTGATCTCGTACCACATCAGTAATTATTTTTACGGATTTCACATCATTTGGAGCCTGCGATAAGAAACAGATAAGTGTAAACTTCATTTTCTCCTTCGCATTTAAGCTTCTATTTTTTGGATCCGCATTCATTTTATATACATCTACTTGTTCACCACTACTGAAAACAAGTGTTTGAAAAGGCCCTTGTTCTAAATCAAGTACTTGATCTGAGGTATTTTCTAAAGTGGTTGTAAATTGTACTGCATTCATTTGCTCTGTACTTAGTCCTCTTTCTTTTAAGTTGTATTTCCCAATTTCACTTACTTCTGTACTCTGAATTACCTTGATTCTTTCTACTTGAATATGAAGAGGTCCTGCTTCTATCCTTGTATTAGGCTCACTTAATTGCTTTAGAATCACTGTTCCAAGTGGATGCTTTGCTTCTTGTCCTACTTGTGTTAGCGGTTCTGTATAAGGCTTAGCTTTTACATTCGTTTCAGCTATCGGAGCTTTTTTAGGATCAGATTCTACCTCTTTTTCACTATTTGTTTGATTAGAACAAGCAGATATAAATATACATACAGATACAGTCATTAAAAAGGAATATACTTTTTTCATTTATGGACTCCTTTATTACAGAATATAGTTCATACATTTGTTACCGTTCCATCGTTCTTACGTCATTGTAAATTAATAGTTTGAATTTTTAAATATTTAATTCAGGAATTTATGTAATTCTTTATTGAGAAAATTTATGTCAGGATACTCATTTCGTACAACAGGCATTTTATAAAGTAAAATGGTGGGTTTCTTCATCCCCTACTGATGGTTAGTTAAACCAATCGGACATTTCATCTCTTACTTCTGTGCTTTTCACTGAATTTTGACGTGAAAGTGCTATTGTCCGTTCATGCAGGAGAACCCTAAAATTTATTAAACTTCAGGATTCCAATAAAAAAACCATGCTCTATATAATATAGAACATGGTTTTCACTAATCAAATGTATATATTTAATTAGAATTCTTACTATCGTTTACTCACTCTGTCCGTTTCTTCGTCCACGTCTCCACTACTTCACCCGTATCGCTAACATCTAACACTAAACTACCGTTACTATACCGGTCTTTATTACGAAACGCTTTTGGATCAATCTCTTCTACAATCTGTTTTTCCGTTTTCATATAAACGAGTTCATCTTCATGAACAACTTCAATACCGACAATACGGTACGGATTACGTTTTAATTCTTTAAAGATAACAAGACCGCGCTTCGCCCTTGTTGACTTCTCAATCTCGGAAGCCTTCAATCTTTTAACCGCGCCTCGCTGCGTGACAAGAATTAATTGATCTTTTTCACTATTTAACGGTTTACCAGAAGCAACATAGTCATCTTCTTTTAAATTAATCGCTTTTACACCAGCTGCTCTTACACCAACTGGACTTACCTCTTCTTCACTAAAAATAAGTGCATATGCACCGTATGTTGCAAGAACAATATCAGTTGTTCCATCTGTTGCAAATATATCTACAACTTCGTCCTCTTTTTTCAAGTTTACAGCAACAAACGCCCTTGAATAACGCTGTACTTTATACTGATTTAATTCTGTTTTCTTAATCATACCGTTCCGCGTCACAAATACGATAAATCGCTTTTCTTCCTCAAAATTCGGTACAACGGTCGCCCAAATTAATGTCTCATCTCGTTCAAGTGAAACTATATTCGCAACGTGCTGACCTAAATCTTTCCAACGAATATCCGGCATTTCATATACAGGAAGATAAATATAATTTCCTTTATTCGTAAATAAAAGCACTGTTTCTGTTGTATTTGTATCGAAACGTTCGAGTAAGATGTCGCCTTCTTTCATACCGAAGTCTTTCCCATTCGATGCATTATGCGAACGCCAACCTGTTCGTTTCACATAACCTTCTTTCGTTACAGTAACGATGACATCTTCTTGCGGAATCATAACTTCCACATCGATTTTAATTTCTTCAATTTCCTCTTCAATAACAGCACGGCGATTATCGCTATACGTTTTCTTTACTCTCTTTAAGTCTGCTTTAATGACTTGAAGAAGCCTTTTCTCACTTTGTAAAATCGCTTGTAATTCTATAATTTTCGCATCTAGTTCTTCTGCTTCTTTCTCTAGTGCTGTAATATCCGTATTTGTTAAACGATATAATTGCAGTGACACAATCGCTTCTGCCTGTGCTTCTGTAAATCCGAATTTTGCACTTAAATTGTCTTTTGCATTACGTTTATCTTTAGATGCTCGAATTGTTTCAATTACCTCATCTAAAATCGATAATGCTTTCATTAAACCAGCCACAATATGCTGACGGTTTTCTGCTTTTCTAAGCTCATATTCTGAACGACGTGTAACTACTTCTTTTTGATGTCCAATATACGCATCTAAAATCTTTGGTAACGTCATAAGTGTCGGACGGCGATGATTTATAGCCACCATATTGAAGTTATATGGAACTTGTAAATCAGTATTTTTATATAAGTAATTTAAAATACCCTCTGCGTTTGCTTCCTTTTTTAATTCCACAACAATACGAAGTCCTGTACGATCCGTCTCATCACGTACTTCAGCAATTCCATCTAGTTTTTTATCTAGACGTAATTCGTCCATCTTCTTAACTAAGTTCGCCTTATTTACTTCATATGGGATTTCTGTAATGACAATTTGCTGTTTGCCACCACGAATCGTTTCAACTTCCGCTTTTCCGCGAATGATGATTTTTCCCTTTCCTGTTTCATACGCTTTTTTAATTCCATCAATCCCTTGAATAATACCACCTGTTGGAAAGTCAGGTCCTTTCATAACTGTTAATAAGTCATCTACCGTACTATTCGGTTTATCAATGCGCATCATCGTAGCATCAATTACTTCTCCAAGGTGATGCGGGGGAATTTCAGTTGCATATCCAGCTGAAATTCCTGTTGAACCGTTTACTAATAGATTTGGGAACATTGCTGGCAAGACAACAGGTTCTTCACTTGTATCATCAAAGTTTGATACAAATTCTACCGTTTCTTTATCAATGTCGCGAAGTAACTCAGAAGCAATCGGCGATAAACGAGCTTCTGTATAACGCATCGCTGCTGCTGGATCACCATCGACACTACCGTTATTTCCGTGCATTTCAACTAAAACGTTACGCACTTTCCAATCTTGGCTTAAACGCACCATCGCTTCATATACAGAAGAATCACCGTGTGGATGATAGTTACCAATAACGTTACCAACTGTTTTAGCTGATTTACGAAACGGTTTATCGTGTACATTTCCTTCTACATACATGGAATATAAAATACGGCGTTGTACAGGTTTTAAACCATCACGCGCATCCGGTAATGCGCGATCTTGAATAATATATTTACTATAACGTGCAAAGCGGTCACCTAACACGTCTTCAAGCGGGAGGTCATGAAACTTCTCTGCTTGCATGTTATTCCACCTCCGTCTCCATAATCATTTCACTCTCTAAAATATTACCTTCTTCTTGCATACCAAACTGGACATTACGCTCAATCCATTTTCGACGTGGTTCTACTTTATCACCCATTAATGTTGTAACGCGACGTTCTGCTCGTGCTGCATCATCGATTTTCACACGAATTAATGTCCGCGTTTCTGGGTTCATTGTCGTTTCCCACAGCTGATCAGCATTCATTTCACCGAGCCCTTTATAGCGCTGTAGTATATATCCTTTACCGACTTTTTTCGTCACACCATCTAATTCTTCATCTGACCATGCATATTCAATTACTTCGCTTTTCCCTTTTCCTTTACTTACTTTATACAAAGGCGGGAGAGCAATAAACACTTTACCTGCTTCAATTAACGGCTTCATATAACGGTAGAAAAATGTAAGTAATAGCACTTGAATATGTGCGCCATCTGTATCGGCATCGGTCATAATTACGACTTTATCATAATTAATATCCTCAACAGCAAATTCGTTTCCAACGCCACCACCGATTGCATAAATAATCGTATTAATTTCTTCGTTCTTAAAAATATCAGCAAGCTTTGCTTTTTCTGTATTAATTACTTTACCACGAAGTGGCAGAACTGCTTGAAAACGACGGTCACGTCCTTGTTTGGCGGATCCACCCGCAGAGTCACCCTCCACTAAATATAGTTCGTTCTTCTGTGGATTACGTGATTGCGCAGGTGTTAACTTCCCGCTCAATGTGCCTTCTGAACGTTTTTTCTTCTTGCCAGTACGAGCTTCTTCCCTTGCTTTACGTGCTGCTTCACGAGCTTGCGCTGCCTTCATCGCTTTTTTCACAAGAAGTGTTGCTACATCTGGATTTTCTTCTAAAAAGTATGCTAAGTGTTCGGATACAATCGCATCTATAGATGAACGGGCTTCACTTGTTCCAAGCTTCCCTTTCGTTTGACCTTCAAATTGTAGTAAATCCTCCGGTACACGTACAGAAACAATTGCCGCTAACCCTTCGCGAATATCTGTACCTTCTAAATTTTTATCTTTCTCTTTTAACATCGAGACTTTACGAGCATATTCATTAAAAACACGTGTCATTGCTGTTTTAAATCCAGCCTCATGTGTCCCACCGTCTTTCGTACGTACATTGTTTACAAATGAAAGAATGTTTTCTGAATAGCCATCGTTAAATTGAAATGCAAGCTCTGCCTCAATCCCATTTTGTTCACCAGCGAAGTAAACAACTGGATGGATTGAGTCTTTTTCCTCATTTAAGTACGTAACAAATGCTTCAATTCCTGTTTCATAATGAAATACGTCTTCTAAATCATTTCGTTCATCTTTTATAGAGATTTTCATTCCTTTTAACAGAAAAGCAGATTCACGTAATCTCTCACATAACGTTTCATAGTTATAATTTATTGTACTGAAAATAGATGGATCGGGTTTAAAATGCATCGTTGTTCCCGTTTGTTTCGTTTTCCCGATTTTCTCCAGTGTCGTTGCAGGAACACCACCATTTTCAAAACGTTGTTCATATATATTTCCATCACGCTTAATAGTTACAACGAGCCATTCTGATAAAGCATTTACAACCGATGCACCAACACCGTGTAAACCACCACTCGTTTTATAACCTCCCTGCCCAAACTTACCCCCTGCATGAAGTACAGTTAAAATAACTTCAGGTGTAGGTTTTCCAAGTTTATGCATTCCTGTAGGCATTCCGCGCCCTTTATCAATAACGCTAATACTATTATCTTTATGTATTACGACAGAAATCTCGTCACCAAATCCCGCTAATGCTTCATCAACGGAGTTATCTACTATTTCGTATACTAAATGATGCAGTCCGCGGCTGTCCGTACTCCCAATATACATACCCGGACGTTTTCGCACAGCTTCAAGACCTTCAAGCACTTGAATTGCATCTTCGTTATATTGAAATTGATGCTTCGCCAAACTCCTTGCCCCTTTCCAAATCAAATCAGAACATATGTTTCTATTATAGAATAACGCCTTAACCATACTTTTGGCAAGTTGTGTTATGTCTTTTATATACTATTTTCAATAGAAAAATCCTTGTTTTTTCACAAGGATTCCTCTAGGCTACTATTTCAGAAAAATAATCGTTTGTCAACGAAAAATGGATATGCATTCCAATTACAAACCCCACCATTTGGCAATTACCCAAATGACAATTATCCAAAACGGGATAACAAGTAGTAATCCCCAAAAACAGCCTTTAAAAAATCTCATGATGAACACCTCGTTCATCTGCCCAGTTTAAATACTCCTCCTGAGCTGAATCAATCTTTCATTTACGATGACTATACTACTTTGTCATGGCATGTTCTACTTTTATACATCGATCCATAATAACAGTATAGTCTTTTTCCTTTAATAACTTATATGTATCTTCATCTTGTACTCCTAATTGTGCCCAAAAAACATCGGCTTCAATCTCTACAAATTCCTTTGCCACATCTAATAAAAATTCGGAACGTCGAAATACATTTACAATATCAACATGCTCTTGAATATCTTTAAGAGAAGCCACGGCCTTTTCTCCAAGTACTACATCAACAGCAGGATTTACTGGAATAATACGATATCCCGCCTCTTGCATCGCCTTTGAAACCATATATGATGTACGTTCTGGTTTATCAGATAATCCAACAACCGCAATTGTTTTACTATTCTTCAATACTTGACCAATTTCCGTACGAGTTGGGTTTTCAATTATCATATTAAATCCCTCCTATTCTTTTAGTATAGCCGATAAAGAAAGTCTCTTTCAATACGAAAGAGACTTTCTTTATTAATTCTTAGCAGAAGAGTTATCTGCTAGTGTAACTGTTTTCGTCATTTTTTCACCATTTCGATAGAATGTAACTTCAACTTTATCGCCAACTTTTTTCTTTTCATATAAATATTTACGGAATTGAAGTGAATTTTCTACTTTTTGACCATCTAATGCTACAACAACATCATACTGCGCAAGCCCTGCTTTCTCAGCTGGTGAAACAGAATAAATTTTACTTAAGAGGACGCCATTTGTAACATCTTTTGGTATCTTTAATTGACCTAACGCATACGGTGGTAAATCCTCTAAAGATGCAACACCTACCCCCATCGCTGGACGTTTTACAGTTCCATCTTTCTCAAGAGATTCCATAACTGGTTTTGCTAAATTAATTGGAATAGCAAAACCAATTCCTTCTACTTCTTGCTGTGCAATTTTACTAGAGTTAATCCCGATCACTTCACCGTTTTGGTTAAATAAAGCACCCCCACTGTTTCCAGGGTTAATTGCTGCATCTGTTTGAATAACTTGTGCTTGCCAATCCGCCTGTTTGTCACCATTAATATCCACTGGAATTTCACGTTCTTTACTACTAATAATCCCTTCTGTCACACTACCATCAAAACCTAGTGGATTTCCAATTGCAATTGCAGGTTCACCCGTGCGAATTTTACTCGAATCACCAAGCGTTGCCACTTTATCAACGTTAGATCCATCAATCTCTACAACAGCTAAGTCTAACCATGGATCTTTCCCAACTAATTTTGCATCTACTGTTTTCCCATTACTTAGTTTCACTGCCAGTTTATTTGCTCCATCTACTACGTGATTATTCGTTACGATCAGAGCTTTGTTTCCAGATTTTTTATAAATTACACCCGATCCTGATCCAGCCTCTTGTTCTTGACCTGCTTGCTCCATTGAAAATGGATCCATAGTCTTTTGCATGTTGATAACACCAACCACAACATCTTTTGCTCCTTCAATCATACCAGGTAAATCTATTCCATCTTTTGCTTTATTTGACACCGGAACTATCGTACCCTCTACTTTCGAATTAGAAGTTGAAACCGTCCCATTTTCATTTGTCCATGGCATATATGGTGCTGCAAAACTAATCGTAACCGCTCCGACAATTGCTCCAACTAAACCTGTGAAAAAATAGCCTTTTTTACTGCTTGGCTTTTTATTTTCCCTCGTTTCACTATGCTCTTCATTCATATTTGGTCCGTCATAATATCCCATAATTGCTATCCCCTCTCTGCTGAATTCGTATTTTCAGTATAGGCACGTTTTGTGTCCTTCTTGTGAACTCATCGTGAAATCCAATTTAAAAAATACTCTTATTCATTATTGTAGACAAAAAATCGATAATTTGCACATTTTTATCTACAAAAGAAAGGTTAATTTCCCACCACACTAATTGCGGTTATAAAAACAAAAGGAGACCTCCACTCGTTTTCTCCCTTTGCTTTCTATTTAGCATAGAGCTAAATAAGCTCCGACCACTTCTATCCACGGACGAATCCTCTCTTCCAACACAAAAAGAATAGTTTTCTATCGTTTTTTCAATTTGTATTTAAGGATTATTCCTCGAACTTATACCCCACTCGAATAACAGTCCCAATATGTTTTGCTTTCTCACCTAACTTATTACGCAATTTTTTTATATGTGTATCTACAGTACGATCATCACCATAATAATCGTATCCCCATAATTGATCTAATAAATGCTGGCGTGATAATACAATTCCTTTATTCTCCATTAAATACACAAGGAGTTCAAATTCTTTATGCGTTAATATGATTTCTTCTCCATTTACCGATACTGTACGTGAAAGGCGATTCACATCGATTCCAGCCATAGATAGTGCATTTTCTTCGGCAACTCCTACGGCTCCATCCGCACGCTTTAATAAAGTCTTCGCCCTAGCTACGAGTACTTTAGGACTAAAAGGCTTTGTTACATATTCATCCGCCCCAAGTTCAAAACCTAACAATGTGTCATCTTCATCAGAACGAGCTGTAAGCATAATAATTGGTACCGCTGATTCTTTTCGAATACGACGACATACAGACCAACCATCTATCTCCGGCAACATAATATCTAACATAATTAAATCAATTGTATGTTCAGCAAATAATTCTAACGCTTGTTTTCCGTCTTCAGCTTCAATCACTTCAAAACCTTCATTACGAAAATAATCACTAACAATTTCACGTAATCTTCTTTCGTCTTCAACAAGTAATACCGTTTTATTCATCTGACCTATCCCGCCTTTTTACTCTTTCAATCGAATAATACGTTGGTTGGAGCTTCCGCGAAACGGAAGTGTCAAGTCCCTCTTTTCAAACTCAAACCTTCCATCGACTAGAACATCTCCATAATGTAATAACTCTATCATATCATTATTTTGAGAACGCTGTATCTCTTCTAATGTATAACCTGTGTAAATCCATAAGTTTTTGTTCAAAGTCTTCACGACTTTTGCTACCTCTTTCACTTCGGCAGCTTGAAAAAATGGATCTCCACCTGAAAATGTTACATCAGTAAGCGCATTTTTGGCAATCTCTTTTATAATTTCTTCTGCAGTCATTTCCGTTCCATTGCACTTATTCCAAGACTTAGGATTATGACACCCGAAACAACGATGCGGACAGCCCGCAAAAAATACAACTGTCCGCAGTCCTTCCCCATCTACTACACTATCATGAATAATATTCATTACTCTCATTTGTGTTTCACCCGGTCCGCTTCTTCACTGCGCTTTGCACTATTCCATTTAGACATATCCCCTACAAGATAGCCCGTAATACGGCGAATTCTTTCGATTTGCTGCTCTTCTTTATTCCCGCAAATTGGACATTCATTATCAATTACACCGTGATAACTACAACATTTACAACGATCTACCGGGTGATTAATAGATCCATATCCAACTCCATACCGCGCCATTGCCTGCACAATTTGCTTCAATGCTTTTTGATTATGAACCGCCGCTCCGTCTAATTCAATATACGTAATGTGCCCCCCATTACAGAGCGCATGAAACGGCCCTTCTAACCGAATTTTATCAATCGCTTGAATCTGGTAATAAACTGGAATATGGAATGAATTTGTATAATAGTTATGATTTGTCACACCGCTGATCATTCCAAATTCCTCTCGATCTCTTTTTACAAACTTTCCTGATAATCCTTCTGCAGGAGTCGCAATTAAAGAGAAATTCAGCCTATGTTCTTCCGTCGCTTTATCCATTTTCTGTCTCATAAAGGTCACAATTTCTTTCCCAAGATGCCATGATTCTTTATCTTCCCCATGGTGCTTTCCTGTTAAAACAACTAAGCATTCTGCAAGGCCAATAAAACCAATACTTAACGTACCTTGTTGTAAAATTTCAGCAACGGAATCTTCAGGATTCAATTTTTCGCCACCCCTCCATACTCCTTGCGAATAGAAAAAGTGAAAATCCCTTGCCTTTTTCGTACATTGATAAGTAAACCTTTCTAGCAATTGACGAACACCAAGATCTATATAATTATTTAAAGCCCCAAAAAACGCCGCTTGCGATTTACTAATTAATGCTAATTTCACTAAATTAATAGAAGTAAAAGATAAATTCCCTCTACCAATCGCAGTCTCTTCTCCATGAATATTAGACATAACACGAGTACGGCAACCCATATAACATACTTCACTTTCTGGACGACCATCATAATACACTGCATTAAATGGTGCATCTAAAAATGAAAAGTTCGGGAATAATCGTTCAGCCGTCGTTTCTAATGCCAATTCAAATAAATCATAGTTCGGATCACTTTCTTCAAAATTAACACCTTTTTTTAGTTTAAAGATTTGAATCGGAAAAATCGGTGTTTCACCTTGCCCGAGTCCAGACTGCGTCGCTCGTAATAATTGTCTAATTAACAATCTGCCTTCTTTCGATGTGTCTGTTCCATAGTTGATAGAAATAAACGGAACTTGTCCACCACCTCGGCTATGCATACTATTAGAATTATGAATAAATGCTTCACAAGCTTGATACGTATCATTTTCTGTTTCTTTCCACGCAAACTCTTCTACTTGCTCTTTCGTAAGCGGATATGCCCCTAATCTTTTCTTATTTCTTTCAAATGTCTTTCTCACGTACGGAGCTAAATCAATGTCAAATAACGCAAATGATTGACCTCCGTGCTGCATATTTTGATTTGCCTGAAAAATAATCGATGAAAGTGCTAATGCACTTTTAATATCTTGCGGTTGCCTCATATGTCCATGCCCGGTATGAAATCCTTTTTCCAGCATCTGTGCTAAAGGAATTTGCGAACATGTTGTCGTACCTGTTGCATAAAAATCTAAATCATGTGGATATAATATATTATGATCTATTGCTTTTTTTACTTGCTCAGAAAGTAAATATTCCGTTGCATAATATTTTGCACTCTCAGATGCAAATGTTCCCATCATCCCCATAGGAGATCGCCCATCAACATTTGCATTTTCTTGCATTAAGTCTTGCTCATTCCCGTGGACAATTGTTTCAAAAATCTTCATTAATTCTTCTCCACGCGCATTTTGTCCTATCATTTTCCAAACCTCCAACAACATCTTGTTAATCTATCAACCAAATGATACAACATATAGTTTCTGTCGGTCTGTGAGAAATGTAACATTCTTGTGAAAGTTTTTTTAAGAAACTTTGAATTTTTCATTTACAAAAAAGAAATGTGCTCTTTACAAATGTATGGTACAATATACGGGAAAAACTCTTTTTACCCTTTATCAACACATTTGAATAAAGGAGACTGAACTTATGCTTATTACATATCTGTTATTTATCGTTGCCTATTTACTTGGCTCGATTCCATTTGCACTCGTTGTTGGAAAGATTGGCTATGGAATCGATATTCGCGAGCATGGTAGCGGTAATTTAGGAGGAACGAATACATTTCGGACGTTAGGGAAAAAAGCAGGTTTTATCGTTACAATTGCTGACATTTTAAAAGGAACATTAGCGACAGGTCTGCCTCTTATTTTTGCTTTAGATATCCACCCTCTTTGGTTCGGATTAGCTGCAGTGCTTGGGCATGTATATCCGATTTTCGCTAAATTCCGCGGTGGAAAAGCAGTTGCAACTTCTGCGGGGGTGCTATTATGCTATGCGCCTATTACCTTTGCAATATTAGCAGTTGTCTTTTTTACCCTTCTATTTACAACGAGATACGTATCTCTTTCTTCAATGATAACGGCTATTGTAGCTGTTATTGCATCAATTATTGACGGGGATAAAATCTTCATTGTTGCGATGTGTTTATTAGCTGGTCTAGTTATTTATAGACATCGTGCAAATATTGGACGAATTATAAATAAAACTGAGCCGAAAGCAAATTTAACAAAGAAACAAAAGTAAGGTTATGACCCACATAACGCAAAAAGAAAACGCAAAGCATATTAATAGCGTCTTTTTGCGTTATTTTTTATACTAAAGAAAAAGCAACATAACTTGGAGGAACTATACATGAATCTTTCCGTAACAAAAGAAGCAGCAAATTGGTATAAAGACGAATTAAACTTACAATCTGGCGATACACTTCGCTTTTTTGTACAATACGGCGGTTGCAGTACTGTGCAAAAAGGACTTTCTCTAGGAATCCGTAAAGACGATCCTGCTCATCCTGCTGTTCAAATTCAAGAAGAAGGTATTAATTTCTTCGTTGAATCGGATGATGAATGGTTCTTTGATGGGCATGACTTATCTGTTACCTTTAATGCTGAGGATGACTTCCCGCAATTTAATTATGTAAAATAAAAAAAACGTGGCATTACGCCACGTTTTTTTATTTTTTCTTAATTTCCTCATATTTCGCATACCACTCAGGATATAGTTTCTTAAAAGATACAGGACGAAAGCCATCTTTTTTCGCACAAATATTTGTTGTTGTAGCGGTAATACAAAGATCTCCATCCCCATTATAAATTTCATATCCATATATAACACGAAGTGGACTAACTGAATCAATCCACGTCTTCACAATCGCTGTTTCTCCATAGCGCATCGCTTTCCGGTATGAAATTTGTAAATCTAATACAGGAGAAATAATACCTTCCTTCTCCATTTCAATATATGAAAAGCCTAATTCTTGTATCAATTTTGTACGTCCTAATTCCAACCACACTAAATAATTCGAATGATACACAACGCCCATTTGATCAGTTTCCGCATAGCGGATCTCAACTTCATATTCTGCTACAAACATATCACAATCTCCTTCTCACTTCTGTTTCCTCGCATATATTTAATCATAATACAGTGAAATCAAAAATAAAATAGAAACGGTGGATCTTTTTACCGAAAGGGGCGAGTATATGATTCAAATTGTAACCGTTCGTAGCGGCGATAGCGTATATAGTTTAGCATCTAAATATGGCACTACCCCCGACACAATCGTAAAAGACAACGGCTTAAATCCAGCTGAAACTCTCGTTGTCGGTCAGGCACTCATTGTAAATACAAGAGGAAATAATTATTACGTACAACCTGGGGACAGCCTTTATCGAATTTCGCAAACATATAACGTTCCTCTTGCGAGTTTAGCAAAAGTTAATAATTTATCTTTAAAATCCACTCTCCATGTTGGTCAACAATTATATGTACCAAAAGGCTCCAAACAGACGATAGAATCTATTGCCTACTTACAACCTTCTACCATCCCAATTAAAGAAAGTTTAGTGGCTGCTACGCGGGCCATCAATCCTTATCTCACCTATTTAGCCTATTTTAGCTTTGAAGCATTGCGCGATGGAACGTTAAAAGAGCCTACTGAAACTGCAAGAATTGCTCAAATCGCCATGCAAGGTCAAACGATTCCAATGCTTGTGATTACAAATATTGAGAACGGGAATTTCAGCGCTGAAGTAACCTCTATTCTTCTACGAAATGCGACAGTTCAAAATAAATTCATTACTAATATTCTAGAAACCGCTAAAAAATATAATATGCGTGATGTTCATTTTGATTTTGAAAATGTTGCTCCAGAAGATCGCGAAGCATACAATCGATTTTTACGAAATGTAAAAACACGACTACCGGAAGGTTATACATTAAGTACAACACTTGTCCCAAAAACTAGTTCCAAACAAAAAGGGAAGTTTTTCGAAGCGCATGATTATAAAGCACAAGGAGAAATTGTTGACTTCGTCGTTATTATGACATATGACTGGGGATGGCAAGGCGGACCACCGATGGCTATCTCTCCTATCGGTCCTGTAAAACAGGTCATTCAATATGCAAAATCTCAAATGTCACCCAAAAAAATTATGATGGGACAAAATTTATACGGTTTCAACTGGAAGCTTCCCTTTAAAGAAGGGAATCCACCAGCAAAAGCAGTTAGTTCTGTCGCAGCCGTTGCACTTGCTCGTAAATATAATGTTCCAATTCGTTATGATTTCACAGCGCAAGCACCACACTTTAATTATTTTGATGAAAATGGTGTGCAGCATGAAGTATGGTTTGAAGATGCCAGATCTGTTCAAAGTAAATTTAATTTAATAAAAGAACAAGGCATACGCGGAATTAGTTATTGGAAAATCGGGCTTCCTTTCCCGCAAAACTGGCGTTTACTTACAGAAAATTTCTCGATCACAAAAAAGGGCTGACAACTATCAGCCCTTTTATCCATTATATTCAGTTTCATCTTTTATTTCGCTTTTCAATGAATCAATACTTTCTAAACGACGTTGATTTTTCGCTTCAATTGCAGCGCGATCTTTTTCATTCGAAAGTGCCGCTGTTTCTTTTGCCTCATTGAAATTATCAATTGTATTTTGCACCATTTCTTGTAGTTTTTCTACGTTATCACTGCGATCGTCTGGATTCGAATTGTATTGTTCTGGCATGCTGTTTCCCTCCTAAATTAAGATATACATACCCGATTAGCTTTCCAAAAACGAATGAGATTATGTATGCACATAAAGAAAAGGAGAATGAAAACATTCTCCTTTTCTTTAACCGTTATCAACAATCGGTTGTTTCCCTGTTTGGTCTTGCATTTGCTTCCCTTTATTTCCACCAGCTTTTTTTGACTGCGTTCCAATATGATCTGGTGTAAAATCTTTAGAATTCTTTTTTGGATTTCCCATACTACTCGCCTCCTTACCACTAGTATCATACTAGTGGTAAGAATTATTCAGCCTGCTTAAGAAGTTGCATTTCATAACGCCTTTCAATCCGTTCCTCAATTCGTTCAATTGCATCACGATCGCTTAGCAGTTGCTGCTTATTTTCCCTCACAAGTTCCTCAAATGTTTTCCTACGATTTCGTCTCATGTTGCTCATCCTTTCTCCTGCTCTTTCTTATTAGTCAGTATGAGCAAATGAAAAACTCTTTAATCAGATTTGCAAGAAAATTTTATGTTTTAGTAAAGAAAAGTTTATTGCAAATAAAAAAATCCATCAGCATTACTTTAATAACTGATGGATTTTTGAGCATTTTTATTATTTCATTATACTTAAATACTTCTCAATTTCTTCATCTGCATTCACTTTATTTTCTTTATACTCATTCAGTGCTTGCATCACTGTATCATAAACCTCTAAAATGTAATTTTCTAGCTTCACAAAATCTTCTAGACTTTCAACCATAATTCTCGTTATACCTACTTCACTTTTTAAAGCCGGTTCACATTTCAAACTCGGATATGCCTCTACTATTTCTTGTTCCGTCTTTTCGGTTAAGACATATTTCTTCCGCCCTTTTACCTTTAATCTTACAACTGGATAAAAAGCCTTTATCTCTAGATAACTTCCAACATTCACATGACGAACCCACTCTATGTCACGATTATGTTTCACAAGCATTTTTTTTATTAATGCATACACTGCATCTTCTTCAATTGTTTCTTTTTTCGTTTTCTTTTGGCCTTCCCCTTGCATGATTGCACATTTTTGATACACAGCGGCGCATGTCATACAATCGTCCAAAGCATTATGAGAACTTAAACGAATACCAAGCATTCTTTTTAAAGTTTCTAACTTATGGTTTGGGGCATGCTTCATATATTTTTTCGCTAAAAACACGGTATCGATTACGATATTTTTAGGCTCTGGCAATGTAAGCATATTTGCATTACTCTTTAAAAAACGCATATCAAACGAAGCATTATGCGCAACGATTGTATCATTACCTAAAAAAGCTACAAACAAAGGCAAAACTTCCTGAATCGTTGGCGCATCCGAAACACGATAATTTGTAATCCCTGTTAAACTCGTAATTCGGCTAGGGATAGGCCGTTCTGGATTTACAAAAGAAACAAATTGATCTGCTAATTCATGATTGCGGTACCTTACCGCTGCTACTTGAATAATCCGATCGTTATAAGGATTAAACCCTGTCGTTTCAAAGTCAATCACAACATAGTCTTCTGGCAATGATAAATATCTCACAACATACGCTCCTCAATTATTATCGTTACAATTTCTTTTATCATATCACGAACAAGCTATTTGATGAAAAAGAAAAGACAGAAATGGCCTTTTACCATTTCTGTCTTCTTAACATTATTTTAGTTTTGCACTTCGCTTCTCCATCTCTTTTTGAGTCATCGGTCCGATAAACTTATCTTGAATCACACCTTTTGTATCCACAAAATAAGAAGTTGGAATGGTAATCACTTTATATGTTGTCGTAACAGTTATATCCTTATCAAGTAAAACAGGGAAGGTGATACCTTTCTCTTCCGCGAACTTTTTCACTTTTTCTCCCCCATTGGCACCTTCGGAAACCGTATAATTTACAGCAAGTATTTCTACATCATCTTTATGTTTTTTATAAAAAGCTTCCATATCCGGCATTTCCTGCTGACAAGGACCACACCATGTTGCCCAAAAATTTAAGATGATTTTCTTCCCCTTCAAATCTGATAATTTCACCTTTGCACCATCTAATTTTGATAACTCGAAATCTGGTGCGACCTTCCCTACCTCAATTCCATTCTTTGCGATGACCCCTTTCATCGTTTCTTCACTTTTTACCGGTTCTTTCCTTACTTGTCCTTCATTTTTTCCAAATTGCACATATACTGCGTAACCAGCTAAACAAAGCAAAATGATAATAACCGTAAATTTCCGCCACATATACATCACCCTTATAGTTTGAGTCCTTGACTATATCGTTCAAAAAACAATGACTATACTTACTTTATTGTAGCTTATACGGACAACCTTGGAAATATTCTCCTTAAAAATAAACAGAAATTTCATATATTCAAGAAATTATTTCTATTTTATCCTATAAGTAGGAATACAAATAGTTTTAGGAGGCTGATTGCGTTTTAAAAAAAACACTATCCATTGGTTACAATATACACTTAACTTCTCCATCTTATAAAGACCCTAAAAAAAAGAAAAGTAGGTCGCATTTGTATTTATACAGCTATGGCATCACTTATTTTCTTCACTGTACTCGGATATATAACCTTTTATTCGCCGACAATTTCCCCTAGTTCATAACATAACTACTCACAGAAAGGATGAATACTATGGGAGAGCACCCAATTAGTAAAGAACTACGCTATATGCGCATCTGTTTAGTCATCTTAATTCTAGTCCTTATATTTTTTAACAAAGAAAGAGTTATTGAAGTTTCTACAAATCATGATCCTCCAAGAGTTGATATACCAACTAGTAATATGACACAAATTGCCGAAAATACATTCGCTTTACAAGAACATAATCCTGCTACTGACGATAGACATACAATCAAAATTTTCAAATATAACCCTGACACAAATAAAATTACATTAGTAAAAGAATTCAATACTGAGAATCCAAAGTCCTATGAATATCAACTGAATAAAGCAGAATGAACTTTAAGAAACCAGGGCTGCACACAATCCCTGGTTTCTTAAAGTTTAAAAGTTATTTCATCAACATTTCTTTCAATAATGAATTACGATTTAGCAGCTCTTGGGGCTTTCCAAATTCCACAACCCGCCCTTTTTTCATTACAACAATCCGATCTGCCTCCATCGCATGTTTCCTATCATGTGTCGCTACAATTCTTGTTACATTTCTCCCTAAACTTTTAATCATATTCCAAACGATTTCTTGATTATTTGGATCCAGGCCCGCAGTAGGTTCGTCTAAAATAACTACGTTCGGTTTTAATACAATTGCTCGCCATAGCGCTAGACGTTTTCGTTCCCCGCCCGAAAAACTTTCACCTTCCCTTTCTAGTATAGTCTGCATTCCGTTCGGTAATTTTTTTATGATTGTTCCTGCATTCACAATCTCCATACTCTGTTTTAACTGTTCTTCCGCAACATCGCTTTGAAAGATTAAATTTTCCTTTATCGTTGCCCGAAATAACCGTGGTTCCTGCCACACACTCGTCATCTTCCCTTTTTCACCATAGTACTCCACACCTCCACTTGTTGGTTTATATAACCCTGTTAATAATTTCAATAATGTCGTTTTCCCTGCACCACTTTCCCCCACAATCGCAATCAGCTCTCCAGGATTAATTTGTAACTGTACATTTATTAACAAATTTTTAAAAGAAGCATTTATTACCTCAATACCCGTCCCCCTTTCTTCAGCCACCGTTTCAATAGGCCTATCTAAAAAACGCCATACTCTATTGGCAGAAGCAACTGAAACTTGTGTCATCATTAATAGATCGCTCGCATAACGAACAGGAAAAAACAACATCTCAATTGTGGCTAATATGGCAACCAGTGATCCAACTTCCATTTCCCCTTTTATTACTTTCTGTGCTCCTACAATAAGAACAATCATATATGCCCCTGTTTCTATCGCTGTTCCCATCACTCCTATGAATCTTTGCATCATAATCTTTTTCACTTCTGATTTATAAGAATGTGATGTTACCTCTTCAAATTGCTTTACTGCCCATTTTTCCCCTCTTAAACTACGTAAATCTTGGATACCTTTTACGAATCTTGATATTGTTTCTACAACACTTGAATGACTCATTTGAGCTATACTAGCCATCTTTCTTACTTTTTTCACCATAAACATCGGGATAGTCGCACTCGCAATCAAAAATGGAATAGTCAACCATACAAACTGTATATCAATGTGTTGAAACGCTATTAACGCTCCAATAAATTGAGCTATCGCATGAATGCACTCTATTAACACCGATTCGTATAGCCTTGCCCAGTTCGGGATATCAGAAACAACTAACGTTTCTAGCTCTCCTTGTTTTACCTTCTCACTTTCCGCAAATGGTAACGATAAAAAATGATATAACAATGCTATGTGTTGTTTTCGTAATATACGTTGACTCCCCTTGGAACATACATAATCAAACAATAACGAATTCCCCCATGTAATCAGTCTACTTCCTACAAATAAAGCAATGTATATATACACTTCTTCTATATGTTTTTGCATAAGTCGATCTATAATGAGTCCCATTAACAATGGCCTAGATACATTCATAGCAGCTGCTAACATCCCACTACATATTGAAACAATAAGTAACAGTTTCTCTTGTAACAGCGGAACGAAAAGTCGTTTATATTCTTTCATTGTGAGACCTCCTATTGTTATATAAGAAAAGGAAAGGGATGAAGCCATATGACTTCATCCCTTTCCTTTCTTTTCACATAAAACAAGGAAGCTAACATTAGTTAGCCCCCTCATTTAAATTGGAAATATTCAACTTTTCTTTATTGCTACATATAATTAGTTTGACACCTTAGACTCTTCAATTTTCTCACGGAGAACCATTTGCAGGATACCACCGTGACGATAGTAGTCAATTTCAACTTCACTATCAAAACGTGCTACTACTTCAAATTGTTTTTCATTTCCTTCTGGAGTGATTGCAACTACTTTTACAAGGTCACGTGGTTTAACTGTTTTATCAATTTGAATTTCAAATGATTCGTTACCAACAAGACCTAATGTTTCTGCGCTTTCGCCATCTTTAAATTGTAGTGGTAATACGCCCATTAATACAAGATTACTACGGTGAATACGCTCGAAGCTTTCTGCGATAACTGCTTTAATGCCTAAAAGGTTTGTACCTTTCGCAGCCCAGTCACGAGAGCTTCCCATACCGTAATCTTTACCAGCAACGACAAGAAGTCCTGTACCGTCTTCTTTATATTTCATTGCAGCATCATAGATAGATGTTACTTCACCAGTTGGCCAGTAAGTTGTATATCCACCTTCTGTTCCTGGTGCGATTTGGTTTTTAATACGAATGTTTGCGAATGTACCACGCATCATAACTTCATGATTACCACGACGAGAACCATAAGAGTTAAAGTCAACTGGCTGTACGCCATTTTCTAATAAATAACGGCCCGCTGGCGTATGTTTACCAATTGAACCTGCTGGCGAAATATGGTCTGTTGTTACAGAGTCTCCAAATTTACCAACTACACGTAAACCTGAAAGTGTTTCCACTTCACCTGGTTCTTTTGATAAACCTTCAAAGAACGGTGGATTTTGAATGTACGTTGAGTCATTATCCCAAGTATACAACGCTTCATTTGAAGTTTGGATTTCATTCCAGCGTTCATTGCTGTTAAATACTTGTGCATATTCTTTTTTGAACAGTTCAGATGTTACAACGCTTTGAACCACTTCTTCAATTTCTTTCGCTGATGGCCAAATGTCGTTAAAGTAAACCGGATTATCGTTTGTATCTGTACCGATTACATCATTTTTCAGGTCGATATCAACTGTACCTGCAAGCGCATATGCAACAACAAGTGGCGGTGATGCTAAGTAGTTCGCTTTTACAAGCGGGTGAATACGCCCTTCAAAGTTACGGTTACCAGATAAAACAGATGTTACTAATAAGTCATTTGCCGCAATTGCTTCTTCTAACTCTAATGCCAATGGACCAGAGTTCCCGATACAAGTTGTACAGCCGTAACCAACTGTTTGGAATCCTAATTGATCTAAATATGTTGTTAAGCCTGATTTATCTAGGTATTCTGTAACAACTTTAGATCCTGGAGCTAATGATGTTTTTACATAACCAGGCACTTTGAGACCTTTTTCAATTGCTTTTTTCGCAACTAAACCTGCACCAATTAATACATATGGATTAGATGTATTTGTACAGCTCGTAATCGCAGCGATCGCAATTGCACCTGTTTTCATCGTTACTTCTTGATCTTTTAATACAACTTTCACTTCTTTATCAAATTCTTGTTCGTTGAATCCAAGCCCTTGTGTTCCAACTGGTGCCACAACTGCTTTATGGAACTCATCTTTCATATTTGAAAGTGGAATTAAATCTTGTGGACGTTTTGGTCCTGAAAGGTTAGATTCAATTGTATTTAAATCAATTTCAACAAGATCTGTATAGATTGGATCTTTGCTATCTGCTGCATAGAATAAACCGTTTGCCTTACAGTATTCTTCAACAACGCGAATTTGTTCTTCGTCTCTTCCTGTTAAACGTAAGTAGTCTAATGAAATTTCATCAATTGGGAAGAATCCACAAGTTGCCCCGTATTCTGGTGCCATATTTGAAATTGTTGCACGATCAGCTAGTGGCATACTCTTTAACCCGTTACCGAAGAATTCAACAAATTTACCAACTACACCTTTTTGACGTAACACTTGCGTTACTTTTAAAGCGACGTCTGTTGCTGTTGTACCACTTGGAAGTGTACCAGTTAATTTAACACCAATAACTTCTGGTACCGGGAAGTATGATGGTTGTCCAAGCATTCCCGCTTCCGCCTCAATACCACCAACGCCCCATCCAAGAACGCCAATACCGTTAATCATTGTAGTATGAGAGTCTGTTCCAACTAATGAGTCTGGGTATGCCATTAATTCGCCTTCAGTATTTTTCACCGCATGAACAACTGGTGCTAAATACTCAAGGTTTACTTGGTGTACAATACCTGTTGCTGGCGGAACTGCACGATAATTATCAAATGATTTTTGTGCCCAGCTTAAAAATTTATAACGTTCTTCATTACGTTTAAACTCTAAGTCCATGTTGAATTCAAGCGCGTCTGCTGTACCCGCTCTATCAACCTGTACAGAGTGATCGATTACAAGGTCTACAGTAATTTCCGGATTAATTTTATCAGGGTCCCCGCCCATATCCGCCATTGCTTTTCGAAGTGAAGCCAAATCAACAACAGCTGGAACACCTGTGAAATCTTGTAAAATTACGCGAGATGGTTTAAATGGAACATCGATATCTCGAACATCTTTTGTTCCCCACTTTGCTAAATTTGTAACATGCTCTTCTGTAATTACACGTCCATCAACTTGACGAAGTACAGATTCAAGTAAAACTTTAATTGAATATGGTAATTGTGATACGTTGCCAACCCCTGCATTTTCAAGCGCTTTCAATTGATAATAATGATACGTTTTTCCATCTACTTCAAATGTTTCACGAGATTGAAATGGATTATGTTTGACCATTATGTTTCCCCCCTGTTAAACGTAACTGAGTTGTCTGAATATAAAATGTAGACAAACTTTTCAATACCTTACGATAATATCTTATTACAACTTTCTAAATAAGTAAATAATAAGAAACTTATAGTTTATCATAAGTTTTCTTTATCTCTGGAATTTTGAATAACCTTCGTTCTCCTTATGAATACTATTACCATAAAGTAAAGCTGTCCTTTGAGGCTTTTCTTTTCTGTTCCTACATGTAGGGAACGATGCATTATTTGTTTTATAAAAAATATTATAGAGGTGAAAATAAATGGGCAAACGTAAAGCAAATCATGTGATTCCAGGAATGAATGCTGCATCAGCACAAGGGCAAGGTACTGGTTATAATGAGGAGTTTGCAAACGAACCACTGACACCCGCGCAGCGTCAAAACAATAAAAAACGCAAAAAGAATCAGTAATGAAAAGTCCCAAAAGATATACCTTTTGGGACTTTTAGTGTTTATAACGCAACAGTTCAGAAACTTTCACAAATCGATATCCTTGCTTTTGAAGCGCCGGCAAAATTTTTTCTAGCGCGGCGACCGTTTGACTCCGATCACTTCCACCGTCATGCAATAATACTATATCTCCACTCTTTGCGTTTGTTACGACATGTTTCACAATAGATTCAGTACCTGGATTTGCCCAATCTTTCGGATCCTGATGCCATGACCATAATACAATTTGATACCCTGCTTCTTTTGCTGTCGAAAATACCGCATCATTAATATATCCACCTGGTGGACGAAAAAGTAGCGGCTCCTTCACCCATTTTTGCAAATATTGTTTCCCCACTAAAATATCATCTTTTAATTTTTCAGCAGATGCACTACTTGCATATAAATGATCCATCGTATGATTTCCAATTTCATGACCTTCCTTCAGCACCTGCTTAACTAAATACGGATTCCGCTGAATTCGAAAACCAATCATAAAAAAAGTTGCCTCAGCTTTATATTGACGTAATAACTTCAATATTTGTGGAGTATATGTGGGATCAGGGCCATCATCAAACGTAATTGCAATTATTTTCTCGTCATTTGGCACTTCCCATGTTACATAACCCGTAGGCTCTAATTCTTTTCTCATCAACATTTTTGCTTCCGCTTTGTCCACTCGGAATATATGTACCACACAAATAAAACAAATAATTATGACAGAAATTTTTCTTGTCAGCATATTGACTCCAGAATAGAACAGGTTGTTGAAATCATACAACAACCTGTTCAGCCATCTAATTGATCCACATCTCGCATAATGTTTTGTAAATTACTTTCATACTGCTCCAGTTGTGGACGTTGCGTTTCAGATGCTACTTCAAGTGCATTTTGAATTTGTTCATATGCCTCTTGAACTTCTTGCCGTAAATGTTTTAAATCATGACCATAATTCGGATCATTTTTCACAATATTGTTGTATAAATTTTCAGCTTGTACGACTCCTTGTTGTGCTGCTTGAAAAGCCTGCTGCTTATCTTTATGGTACGGCATATGCTTTCCCCTTTCTGTAGTTAGTCTCATTTATCTTTACCCTTTTTTACAAAAACATTCTCGTATAAATTTACAAAGTTCTCTCATTCTAAATATGAAAGGGAGGTGCCACGCAACATGGAAAAAAATAATAGTAAGTCTATTCGTCAAAATACAAAAAAAGGACAGCCTTCTGGGCAACCTGAACCTTTAAGTGGCTCGCATAAAGTAAAAAATCGTAATCATTCTAGACAAAAAAATCACGCACACCATGATATGTAAGAAAAAGGCAATGCACATGCATTGCCCTTTTCACATAAGTTAATTACAATATTTCTATCACCCTATTTTCTCGTTAATTCTTCACCTCTAATTTCTTAATGCATATCATACATAGTATGAATTGAGATTTTACGGAGGGTGTCTTACATGGACAAGAAAAAGAAAAATTGTCTTTTTCGTGTTGACGGTTTTGAAGAATGGATGGACCAATTTTGTTCTGATTCCTACGACAACTTCAGCTTTTCTAATCACATCCATATTGATCTTTGTGAAACAGAAGCAGAATACATTTTAGAAACAGATGTCCTTACTGTTTCAGAACAAAATGTTCTTATAAATAAGATAGAGACAGGCCTAACAATTCATGTATTTCATAACAATCCACCCTTACAACGAACAATTTCTTTACCTACTAACATCATCTACAAAAAGATGCTAGCCTGTTTAGAAAATGGTTTTCTTGCTATACACATTTCAAAAACTGAAGTTGCCAATCAACATGAGAAACAAGTATTTTTTTCAAATTAAAAGCGTATACAAAAACAAGGGTAAGGAAGTTACTCGCTAACTTTTCTTACCCTTTTCTTTAATCTTATATCGGGAAATCCCCATCAGTAAAAGCTCTACTGTCCTTTCATGCTGTATAATAACATTACTTTTTTAATAAAGACTGATTATCAACTACTATTTCACTCCAACTTCTATATTACAATTTCTAGTGCCATTTCTTTTAGATAATAAACTCCTTGTCCATAAAAAAATGGGAAAAGAAACAACTGAAAAGATAGCTAATATTAAAAATACAGCAAAACCATTTTGATATCCGTAATAATCTAATAATATTCCTCCAACCCAAGGACCTATTACACCACCAATTCCAGAAAACCCCATTGCTCCAAAATAGGTTCCTTTTAGGTTTGGAGCTGAAATATCATCAATAAATACATCTGTCATTGAAAACATCAATACTTCTCCTACTGTGAAAATAATCGTATAAAGAACAATGCTACTTATTGATTCTCCCGTTCCAAAACCAATCAATCCCGCACTAACAAATAGTGTGCCAATCATAATTGATACAAGTGGTGTATACTTCTTACAAATTTGAATAATAGGGTATTGTATAATCACTACTGTAATCGCGTTTAATGTTAGCATATATGAAAATAGTGTTACACCATCTTTAAATACATCAGAGTTCGCAAAATATTGAGAGACTGTTGTTGTAAAATGGGAAAATCCACTGTTACTCAAAATAATTCCAACTAATGCAACCAAGAAAACAATATCTTTTCTTAAAATACGAATTGCGTTCATCATCGTCACAGGCTCTATTATATCCATTGTTTTTTCATCCAATTGATATTTTTTAAATTGCATTGCCAATATTACCGTATATACAACATATACTCCAGCCGCTATTAAAAAGGGGAGTGTTGATTTTGCACTTCCAATTTGTAGCCCTACAAGCGGTCCTATTGCCACACCGATATTTATGGCACCATATCGTAAATTATATGCAAGTAAGCGATACTCCGGCTTCGTTAAATCAGATAATAACGCTCTTGACGTCGGTTCAAAGAAAGAACGACATAGGCCATTTAATGCGTTTAATAAAAAGAACGTTAAAACATGGTCTGCAAACGAAAATCCGATAAATACAAAAATCCAAACAATAATGGACCATATCATAATTGTTTTACGACCAAATCGATCTGATAAATTCCCACCAATAAAACTAGCAAATACTCCAACTAATGCACTCGTTCCAATAATGGCACCTGTCATTGCAGCTGATATATCTTTTACAGTTGTCAAATAAATTGCTAGAAAAGGAATGCTCATTGAAGTGGCAAACCTAGCAAATAAAGTTCCTACAATAATACTCATCCCAAGCGGATGGACGTGTTGTAACTTTCCTCTCATCCTAAACCCTACTCTCCCTAATACATATACAATAGAAAAAGAAAGCAAACTACAGCTTTCTTTTTCCTGTGTCTATAGTAAATATGATTATACCCTGGCCGTCCTAGATAACTCCATGTCAATACCATATGTGAACTGTAACTCTTTGCAAACGTCCTTGATTAGAATATTCACATCATACTTTTCATTAAATGCAAGAACCGCACTTTCTACTTCCTCATACGTATATTTGTATTCACCAGTAATGACACTTTTTAAATCAAAGCATTCATTGATACAAAGCTGAACGAGAAGCTGATCATACATAGCGGACACATCTTCTTTTTTCCATAATAACTCTTTCACATATAACCGATCGAATGTGACACCTTCTCGATTACACTCTGTTAAAGCCCGAGTCATTCCATGTAATTCTCGATATAGTTCAGAAATATTTGTATTGAGACGAATCAATTTGTCTACACCATTTTCATACAGCATTTCATCCACCTCCGTATATTCCCTTTTTCTTATTATAGCAAGAAAATTATAAAAAAGAGATTTTTTCTTCTGAAATATTAGGAAACTCCTTTAGATTGTTTTACACTGAAACTAGTGAGATAGAAAGGAATACCATTTAAAAAAATGCCCTTCCTACTATTGAAGGAAAAGGTGACGGTAATATAAAAAGCGCTCGTGGGGGCGGAAAAGGAGTTATTACAGGTGAAGAGTTTTCAGCTCATCTTATTCATGTATCAAACTATTTAAACGAAACGCTAAAGGATAGCTCAACACTATCCTTTAGCGTTTCGTTACTTACAGACCAATATTTACACATTATTTTTCGCTACCTTTATGCAACTGCTCTAGCTCTTTTCGTAACGCTTGTTTTAAAAATTTCCCGACCGATGTTTTTGGAATCTCCTCCATAAACACAATATCGTCCGGTAACCACCATTTCGCAAACTGTGGTCGTAAAAATTCATATAATTCTTCTTTCGTTACAGAACTACTTTGTTTTTGTACAACACATGCAACAGGCCGCTCCTGCCACTCTGGATGCGGAACTGCAACGACAGCTGCTTCAAATATCGCCTCATGTGCCATTAAAGCATTTTCTAAATCTACAGACGAAATCCATTCACCACCGCTTTTAATGACATCTTTTGTTCGATCGACAATTTTAACACAGCCTTCCTCATCAACAGTAACGACATCACCTGTATATAACCATCCATCCCGGAATCCTTCTATAGTACGCTCATCGTTATAGTAGCTTGCTGCTATCCATGGTGCTCGTAAACATAGTTCCCCCATCTCAGTTCCATCCCACTTTACTTCTCCGTTCACCCCAACTACTTTCATCTCAACACCTGGCACAAGGTAACCTTGTTTCGACCTGATTTCAAGTTGGTCTTCATAGGATAAATCTTGCTCATAACTTTTTAATCGTGCAAGTGTCACAAGTGGACTCGTTTCCGTCATCCCGTATGCATGGACAAATGGAACATTATACTTTCGTTCAAATGCCGCTATCACACTTTTTGGCGCTGCCGCACCTCCGCATAAAATTCGTTTCATACTTGATAAATCATAATTATTATTTTCTAATTCCTGCAGAACACCAAGCCAAATGGTTGGTACACCAGCAGCTAATGTCACCTTTTCATCCTGGATCATTTCAAGTAAAATTTTCGGCGTAAACATTGGCCCTGGAAGAACTTGTTTTGATCCAAACCACGTAGCCGCAAAAGGTAACCCCCAAGCATTTACATGGAACATTGGAACAATTGCCATCGCAGCATCGCTTTCAGATAATGCAGCTGTGTCAGCCAAACCAAGTGCCATACAATGAAGCACCGTACTACGGTGCGTATACACAACACCTTTTGGATTACCTGTTGTCGCCGACGTATAACACATACCTGCCGGTGTATTTTCATCAATATCTTTTAAAAACGGGAAATAAGGATCGCCTTCTGCAAGAAGTTGTTCATAGTGATAAACAGGCTCTAATGAAGTTTCTGGAAGTTCTTTTTTGTCAGTCATGATGATATATGCTTGTACAGCCGATAACTCATCTTGAATTTTTTCAACAAGAGTTACAAGATCTTCATCAATAAGTAAAATACGATCTTCTGCATGTTTGATAATATAGGAAATATGCTGAGGAGATAAGCGAATATTAATAGTATGTAATACAGATCCAATGCTTGGAATTGCAAAATATGCTTCCGCATGACGATGATGATTCCACGCTAAAGTTCCAACTCGTTCTCCCTCTTTTATCCCTAATTTCTTTAGTGCGCTAGAGAGTCTCCTCGTTCGTTCTCCTAATTGCTTATATGTTAAAGTTGTTATTGTATCATGTGTACGTGAGACAATTTCTTTTTTGGGAAATAGCTTTTCTGCCCTCTCCATCATAGAACTAATTGTTAACGGTACATTCATCATCATATTTGTCCCAACCCCCCAATTAAAAGCGCTTTCATTTTTAAGTATTATATCAAATTTTCGTTTTGAAATGTTTTATTTTCTATATTTTCCGAATTATTTCTTTGGAAATAATTCAGCTACTCTCATAAAAGAAAAGAGAGTAGCTATTTCATAAACTTCCCCTCTTTATCTTTTCATAATATGTATTAAAGACGCACTATCAATCGATTCGTATAAAGACTTGAATATATGTTTTCCTTTTATCATAGTGGTTTCTTTTTAAATTTTTGATAATTTCGCACCTTCATTACAAGCACACTTCCACAATCCGTACAAATATACGCATCAACTGGAGAAGAAGTAAACATCGTCTCTTTCTTTCTTATTTGCGCATATCCAATAAACTCACCTTCTCCAATATTAGTAGAACCACAATATGAACATGTATGTACCTCTTTCTTACGCATGAGAGCACCACCTTTATTCTGTTTCTACTCCCTTCGACAGTAATCTTCCATTTTCCTTTCATAAAAAAACTACTTCTCCTAAATTTAAAAAGGGAAAATAATCTTAGAATCATATTCATACATTGTAAATATATATGCTATCCTTTTTTTGGATGATAAAATATTGAGTGCTACTCTTACAAAATTAATTTGGACGCATGAAAACGTTCAAAAAAAGATAGTATGGATATTCAACCCTTACTATCTTTTTTTGAGCGTTATGTGCCTTTATTATTTAAGCCGCTTTTTACTTACCATCCTGTTTTTCTAGTACATATAAATCCTCTTCTATATTCGATAATTTATCTGTAATTAATTTTCTTGCCTCCCTAATTGCTTCGTTATATGCATACGGTCCAATTAATTTTATCATTTCTTCTATTAAACGCTCTGCTTGAAAACGCCCAATTGTGTCTAAATCTTCTTCTTCAAAAAACTGCTTAATTTGTTCCACAAGCTCGTCTTTCTTTTCATTTGGTATTTTTATATTCATCATCAATCATCTTCTCCTCTATTTTTGAGATAATGTGTTTCTTAACTCTATCATAGAAAAACGTGTTCCGGGACAAGTTTTTGTGACACCTTCTAACTCGCGATGCCCGAGTACATCCCCTTCACATATAGAAAATTGTTCCATATATTTTCTACATAATGAATGTACGGAATTCATTTGTGCCAAAGTTGGATCATATTCATCAAAATTACCCGTTATACAAATCCCTATCGTTTCGCTATTATAGCCTTTTGCATGAGCTCCAACATATAGTCCCCTACCTTCAAACACCGTCCCATCTTCTTCAATAAAATAATTATACCCAATGCCGCTCCACCCTCTTACTTTTTGATGGAATTCATGTGTTTGATACACATCCCATCCATCTTCAGCTGTGTGATGAATGATAAGTTTTGTTACTTTTTGTAAAGGCTGCAATTCATCTTGAAACTGCAGCTTCGCTTGTTTAATTTCCATTCTGATTCCTCCTTCTAGAACTCAATCATGAGTACTGTTTTATCATCCGGTCGAATCCGCTCTTCCCCTTCTAATTCTTCTATTATAGAAACGTATTCCGCAATACTATGCCTTCTTACATATTGCACTGTTTGCTCAAGTGACCAATCTGGATGAAATAATCCATCCGAACAAATAAATATGCTTTTCACTTTGGCAATTGGTAATTCTCCTTGCTGAATCCAAGTACTTGCTTCTGGCATCCCATTTGCTACTGAATACCCATTTGGCATATTGGCAAGATAACGATTATATTTTAGTTGTCGCTTAACGTCATTACATATATGTTCTTCTAATACAAAAAGTCCTTTTTTTCTATCTTCCTCACGCTTTCTTTTCGCCCTTGCACTAATTCCTTTTACAGTATCCTTTGTTAACACTGCCGTAGTTCCATCATGAAATGTAGCAACAATCATACAATCCCCAAGCTGCGCATATTGAATGCTTCTACCCTTTATACAAACTACAGCAATACATGTACACCATACATGATCTTTCTTTGTCGTATCCACCTTATAATTGATCATTTTTTCTTGCAACGCTTCATTTGCATTAACAATTTCCTCTCGTAAACTTGTTACTTCTTTTAACGATGTAAAATGGCTTGCAAATAAATGAGAAGCAAGGTATGCTCCGTTATGTCCCTCCTCATCTTGAAATGGTATAAGCGGTGTTGCGCCATCACACACACCATAAACCATCGCGTCTTTATTACAAAAAAATGCATCCTCGCACTCTTGTTTCAAAGGACTTTTCTGTTGATACGTTTTCATCTCCATACTTCCACACCTCTTTCATCCATCTCGGCAATAATTCGATTTTTTAAATTAGTCTAATTTCCCAAAATAAACTGTTTTTACCTAAAACTTTTAATTTCATATATAATCTTGAAATAATATGATTTTTTAGTGAAGGACGGGAACAAGATGGTCAGATTTTTTGGAGTTATTATTGGTTCTATCATTATTGCAGTTGCCTTTAATCTTTTCCTTATCCCCCATAAGATTTTAAGTAGTGGAATTGGCGGAATTGCTATTATTTTAGGAATTGTAACTCCTGTAAATACAGGAATTATTAACTTCGCATTAAACTTGCCTATTCTTATTTTAGGGTACATAGGTCTTGGAAAAAAAGTGATTTTTAATACAGTTGTCTCTGTTGTGGTATTATCTGTTGCACTATACTGGATTCCAGTACAAATCGTCGCAAAAGATCCACTTTTATCTTCTGTATTTGGAGGCGTAATTGCCGGTGCGGGTATTGGTCTTGTCTTCAATTGTCATGGCTCAACTGGTGGTTTTGATATTATTGGCATGCTATTATCTCGTAAAAGAGATATTAAACTCGGTGGTTTTCTTATCCTTTTAAATACAATCGTTGTTATCATTGCTGGTTTCTTCTTTGACTGGGATGTAGCATTAACGAGCTTACTTTCAATCTATGTAACAGGTAAAGTAATTGATGCTATTCATACGAAGCATCGCAAAGTTACACTTATGATTGTAACAAACCAAGCTGAGGAAATGAAAAAGAAACTTCTTTCAACCGTTGTGCGAGGAATTACACTTCTTGATGGTGAAGGAGCTTATTCAAGTGAGAAAAAGCGTATTCTTATGACTGTTGTTTCACGTGAAGAGCTTGCTAATATGAAGCTAACCATTTCTGAAATTGATCCGCAAGCATTCGTAAATATTACGGAGACTGTTGAAGTATTAGGGCTATTTAGAAAGGCTTAAAAACGAGTTGTGTTCTGTAAAATTACAAATAAGTAAATGACTATAATTGTTTAAACCATAACCTCTAATTAAAACGCGACAAATTATATAAATATTTATACACCACTAAATTTTAGTGGTGTATTTTTTATTTTTATTAGACTTCTAAAGGAATATTAACAGCAAGCGCTTTTTTCACTTCATAAAAATAAAATGAAGTGAAAATCAACAGAAGAGCCTCTTTTTTACTTGAAAGGATAAAAAGGGATATACATTCTCGCTCTACTGTCGGAGTTCAAGAAAATAAGGACATTGCAGGCAGGCTCTATTTTTTTTGACGTACGTATGCTGTATGGAATTAAAAACTGAAAGGAAGATGAATATGTCTCAAGCGAATATCCCTAATATAACTCCGACGATATCAATTACTGCAGGACAATCAATTTCTTTAATTGTGGCTTCTATTGCCCTTGAAGAATTAGCATTAGCTCATATTATTAATAGTGAAGCAGAAAAAATTCAATTTTTATTAGGAACATTAGATACTGGTGTTACTCCTCCACCAGTGACGTTGTCAAGTTTGTTAACCTTAAATAATAGTGTGAAACAAACATTGCAAACCGTTGTTAAGCAAGAAATGCTTTTACAATTCAAATTGGAAAATGTATTAGATGTTATTAGTCTACTACCTATAGATTCAGTATCTGTGGTTGAAAATGAAGCATCCGTATCTGAAATTGAACAAGAAGCACCAGTATCTGTGGTTGAACAAGAAGCACCGGTATCTGAGGTTGAACAAGAAGCACCGGTATCTGAAGTTGAACATGAAGAGTGAGACAAGAAACAACAGTAACATATAATCCATTGAAACAATACATCTCTCTCCTTAGGTACTATAGAAACAATCTACTACTTTTTTCATAGTCTAAAAAACATTTTTACTACAACCCTATATTATTTTGTTGTAGTAAACGAAGTTATCTGTAGCACTAAAAAAGGTAGATAAAACTTGTTATATGAGATTTATCTACCCTTCTCTCTTCACCAATATAATGAAAACTAAAGTATACAATTACTTTCAATATATAGAACTCCACCTAATTCCTTATTTCCCTCCCACAAATTCCAATCTGTTTCCAAATGGATCGGAAACATAAAATCTAATTATATCTGCTCGAGCATGATCATCTATAACTTGAATCCCTTGCTCAATTAATTTTTTCTTAAATTTATCAATGCTATGAACATAAAAAGCTGGATGTGCTTTTTTAGCCGGAGAAAAATTTTGTTCCCCTCCTATATGAATCTCTTGGCCCCCACAACGGAACCAACAGCCCCCGCGTTTTTTTAATTCGGTTGGTTTTTGAATTTCTTTAAGGCCCATTTTCTTTCCATAAAACTCCCTTGCCTCTTCTTCACACCCTGCTGGAGCAGCAACTTGCACATGATCAATTCCTTGAATATAACTTTCCATATCCCTCTCCCCCTTATATTTTTATTTTATAGTATGTCGCTTAAAAAATAACTTATATAAGTTTTATAAAACTCCATAAGATCTGCTTAATACTCTTGTGTATACAATGTGAATGCCCCCCTCCTTAACACTCTTACGAGTCGTTTGAAGAAGGCGACTTCTGTTAGGGTACTGTTAAACAGAACAAAAAAGCACTCTATTCTGTAAATTTGTTTTCTATAGAAATATATATTGTTTTTCATATATTATATGTATAATAAGTTATTGAATTTGTTTTATATGCTAGTTGCACGGAGGAAAAGTTATGAATCGAAAAAAGTTCTCATCCATTCAAAAAAAACGCCGGTCAGTCATATCCCACCGTTTACAAAACCATATACAAAATTATTCGTTAACAGAAATGTATGCTTCTCTTTTTGAACATAATCCTGATAGTATTATTTCATTAAATTTACAAGGAATCATATTACATATTAATCCTTCTGCCGAAAAAATATTAGGCTATACTTCACAGGAATTAGAAGGAAAAACAGTTACTTCAATTATAGAAGCACATATTTCTGATCAAGTACTGCGGTATATAAAAAATACTACAGCCGATAATCAAGAGGAATACAGACTCTCTATCCAACATAAAGAGGGATATCCAATAGATGTAGTTACAAAATTAGTTCCTATTTTTGTTCAAAATCGCTTAACAGGTGTATATGCAATTATGAAACCTCTTGAAAAATCTGAAAGAATCGAAAAAATGTTAAAAGAGAGCGAAAAACGATTGCGTACATTAATGAACTCAATGCCTGCCTTTGTTATCTTTAAAGATCATGAAGGCCGCTGGCTTGAAGCAAACGATTATGCACTTTCTTGCTTTGACTTTCACGATGTTCCTTATCATGGAAAAAAAGACAGTGAGCTTGTTCAATATAATGAAGCATATCGTGAAGCATTTTTACATTGCGAAGAAGTGGATGAATGTGCATGGCAAAAAAAACAAATTATTCATGGCGAAGAATTTATTATTCATAAGAGTACATCTAATATAATTTTAGATCTTTCAAAAGTTCCACTCTTTCATCCTGACGGTTCACGCAAAGGACTCATTGTGATGGGCCGAGACGTTACGGAATTAAAAGAAACAGAAAAATTACTTCGGAAATCCGAAAAATTAGCAGTAGTTGGACAATTAACAGCAGGAATTGCTCATGAAATCCGAAACCCATTAACAGCCTTAAAAGGATTTCTAACATTATTGCAACCTGATATTAGCGAAAAAAACAGATGGTATATAGATGTAATGTTAAGTGAAATTTCCCAAATGGAATCTATCACAAGTCAATTTATGGCAATGTCTAAGCCGCAAGTGTTATCGATTCATTCTTACCAAATTCAATCATTAATTGAAGAAGTTGTAACTTTTATTCTACCTACAGCTATCATGCATGGTACCCATATCATTATGGATAACTGTTCTACTATGCCAGAAATTAAATGTGACGGTAATCAATTAAAGCAAGTCTTTATTAATGTACTTAAAAATGCAATTGAATCCATGCCTCTCGGAGGAAATATTTTCATTCAAACAAAGCAATTAGATGAAAATTTCATTTCAATCCGGATTATAGATGAGGGATGTGGTATTCCAGAAGATCGTATTTCTCGTTTAGGAGAACCGTTTTATAGTTTGAAAGAAAAAGGGACGGGATTAGGTTTAATGATGTGCTACAAAATAATTGAAGAGCATTACGGTAAACTTCAAATCTCAAGTGAATTGAATAAAGGAACAACTGTAGAGATTCAATTACCTATCATCCCACCACAAAATGATAAGGAGTAGCGTTTCATTGATTTCCGCTTCTTCCTATCATGCTATTCTCTTCTATTTTTTGCTAATAATAAAAGAAGAACACCTCTCATGTGCTCTTCTTTTTATTCTTATTCAAACTAATGTAGCAAGATGCTGCTTTGCATCGTATTCCTCTAAGCTTTCTCCACGTTTCACACGATGAACAAAATCCGGATTAGAAATTAATGGTCTACCAAATGCAGCTACATCAATTGTCCCTTCTTGTAACGCTTCTTCTGCCTCTTTTGGATGTAAATTCCCAACTCCTATAATTATACCATCCCAATATTTACGAACTAATTGATGTAGGTTTTTTCCGTCAGCTATAACTTGCGTATAATTCATCGTTGAAGGATGGATCATCGTTAATCCTACTTCATGGAACATCGCTACGAAAGTTTCAATTGCTGCTTCAGGATCTTCCCACATATAGCTAGGATTATCACCTTTAAATGCTGAAAAACGAATAAGTGTTTTATCCGCACCAATCGCACTTATAACAGCTTGTAATACTTCTTTCATAAAGGTTAGCCTTTGTTTTAAGTCTCCGCCATATTGATCCTTTCGATGATTCGCAAATTCATAAGCAAATTGATCAATTAAATACCCATGTGCCCCATGAATTTCTACCCCATCGAAGCCTGCTTCAATCGCATTTCTAGCAGCCCGTGCATACTGTTCGATAGCCTCTTGAATTTCTTCAATCGTCATTGCCTCTGGCGTATCAAAAGGCTTCCGAAAACGCGGAACATTTCCTTGTGCTGCAATAGCTGAAGGTGCTTGTGGTAACAATCCACCTGCTAGTTCATGATGACTCATACGTCCTACATGCCATATTTGCGCAATAATCGTTCCGCCTTCTTTATGTACCGCCTCTGTTACTGGCTTCCAAGACTCAATTTGCTCCCTAGTATAAAGACCTGGAACACCTGGATTCCCCTTCGCTCTTGGGCTAATCACTATTCCTTCTGTAATAATGAGACCCACGCCATCTGCCGCACGTTTCCTATAATACTCTACTACATCAGCCCCAACTACTCCTGTTTCATCATTAGCAAAACAACGCGTCATCGGTGCCATTGCCACGCGATTCCGAAGAGACCAAGCCCCAATCTGAATTGGATCGAACAACTTTGTTTCTTCCGCATTTTGAAATGATCCCCAACTATTTATATTCGTGCCTTCATATATACTCGCTGCTTTGTTCTTCGAATTTGTCATCTTGATTCCCCCTATACCAATTGTCATGAAACTCTCAATTCTTCACTATAACTTAAATTATTTCATATATGAATCATAATCCCTTACAAACTAGTACGTCAATTTATAAGCTCTTATCACACAATATTCGCATATAGAACAATACAAAGAAATCTCTCCAAACAAGGAGAGACTTCTTTGTTATATGCTAACTTGCTTACGAGTCGTTTCCCTCGCTAACAGAAAACTCATAATAACCTGCGCTGCCACACGGCTCGTCATATCACGAAAATCGAGCGTTGGATCAATTTCTACAATATCCATCCCTTGGACAAGTGGTTCTTGACCAAGGGCCGTAATCGCATCGAGCAGTGTCGTACTATCCATACCACCTGGACCAATTGCTGGACATCCTGGTGCAAATGCTTGATCTAATACATCCATATCGACAGAAACATAAATCGCTGTAACCCCTTGTCTACGTAAAGTTTCAATGCTTTCTGCAATGATATCTTTCATCGCTACTTCGCGAACATGTTTCATTGTATACACCGTCACATCATGTTCTTTTGCATACTCATGATACGTGCGCGCATTTGAAAAATCACGAATACCAATTTGAACAAGCTGTTCCCCTGTGATTACATCATTTTCTAGTAAGTTGCGAAATGGCGTCCCATTAGACGGTCCACCGTCTTCCAAATTACGTAAATCATGATGTGCATCAAATTGAATAATACCGACTTTTCCTTTACTACTTGCAAAACCGCTTATACTAGGAAAGCTAATAGAATGATCTCCTCCGAGAACGATTGGTACCATTTGTGGATTCAACTTTGTCAAACTGCTGAGTGTCTTAGCAATACGAATATGACTTTCTTTTATGTCTGTAACATGCATACTAATATCTCCACAATCATACAAGACACTCTCTTTCATATCATGCTCTTCTGTAATAGCGTATGTGCTATATGCATCTAGCATTACGCGAATGGTTTTCGGCGCAAAACATGCACCAGAATGACTAATAGATGGCTTAGAAAGCGGTGCGCCGATCAATGCTGCACCAAAGATTTCCTCCCCTTCCTTCCACAGTTTAACCATATCGCTCCATTTCGTTACTTCACGATCTATAAACTTTGCATTTTTCTTTAAATAGTGGCCTTGCTCCACGTTTTGTCACCTCTTGTATATGCAAGATTACCATTCTTCCATACTGTATTTACATGACTCACACCGTAATGATATGGTACATATGCATAATTATATGCATCCCATAAAACTAGATCCGCCTTACGTCCAACGCGAATTTTCCCAGCAACATCGCCGCGATTAATCGCATACGCTGAGTTAACTGTTACAGCATTCCAAACTTCTTCTGGTGTCATTTTCAGTTTCAACATTGCAATGCTCATAATAAGCTGAATATTTTCAGTTGGGCAGCTACCTGGATTGAAGTCCGTCGCTAACGCAACGGCTACACCTTCATCAATCATTTTACGTCCACGTGCGAAACTTTCTTTATTTAAGTAAAAAGTTGTTCCTGGGAGTAATGTTGCAACCGTATTTGAATTTGCAAGCATTTCAATCCCTTTATCAGATGCTCCAACTAAATGGTCCGCTGACGCAGCACCAATTGCTGCTGCCGCTTCCGCACCGCCAAGTGGATCAATTTCATCTGCATGGATTTTCACATCAAATCCAAGTTCTTTTGCTTTTAATAAAAATTCTTTCGATTCTTCTACAGAGAATACGCCTGTTTCGCAGAAAATATCAACGAACTCAGCTAATTGTTTCTCTTTCATTTCTGGTAATAAATCTAGCATCCATTGTAAAAACTCTTTTGATTTTCCTTTATACTCTTTTGGAACCGCATGTGCCCCTAAAAATGTTGAAACTAAATCAATTGGATGCTCGTTTTGAAGCTGCGCCGTCACTTCTAATTGCTTCCATTCTGTTTCATCGTCCAAGCCATAGCCACTCTTTGCTTCCACTGTTGTAACGCCGAATGATAGCATGCGATCTAAATGAAATTTCGCCTTTTGTACAAGCTCTTCTTGCGACGCTTGTTTCGTCGCATTCACAGTTGAAAGAATACCGCCGCCTTGCTCTAAAATTTCTAAGTAAGGTACTCCTTGTAATTTAAGAGCAATTTCATTTTCACGAGATCCACCAAACACAAGATGTGTATGTGGATCAACTAGACCCGGAGAAACCATCTTTCCTTTACAATCGATGATTTCTTTTGCCTGTAAACCTTTTGCTTCTTCCGCTGTTCCAACGAAAGTAATCACACCATCTTCAATACCGACTGCACCATTTCCGATAATAGGAAGCGTCTTCATCGCTTCTTGTCTTAACAAGCCATCTTCTTGATCCATTGTTAGTAATTGACCGATATTCGTTAGTAAAATGTCCAGCATGTTTCTTCCTCCTTATTTCATCATTGGAATATTAACACCTTTTTCTTTTGCTGTTTCAACAGCTAGGTCATATCCTGCATCAACGTGGCGAACAACGCCCATACCAGGATCAGAAGTTAATACACGTTCAATACGTTTTGCTGCTGCTTCTGTTCCGTCTGCAACAATAACCATTCCAGCGTGAAGTGAATATCCCATACCAACTCCGCCGCCGTGGTGAACAGATACCCAGCTTGCACCATTCACACTATTGATTAACGCATTTAAAATTGGCCAGTCTGCCACTGCATCACTACCGTCTTTCATCGCTTCTGTTTCACGGTTTGGCGATGCAACTGATCCACAGTCTAAATGGTCGCGGCCAATAACGATTGGCGCTGATAATTCACCACTTGCAACCATTTCATTGATGATACGACCAAATTTTGCACGCTCCCCGTAACCAAGCCAACAAATGCGTGATGGTAGCCCTTGGAACTCAACTTGCTGACGTGCCATACGAATCCAGTTACATAAATGCTCATTATCCGCAAACTCACGCAAAATTACTTCGTCTGTTTTATAAATATCTTCTGGGTCACCAGAAAGTGCTACCCAGCGGAACGGTCCTTTTCCTTCGCAAAATAATGGACGAATAAACGCTGGAACGAATCCCGGGAAGTCAAAAGCATTTTTTAATCCTTCATCAAAGGCAACTTGACGAATGTTATTACCATAATCAAATGTAATTGCGCCTTTTTCTTGCATTGCAAGCATTGCTTCTACATGTCTTGTCATACTTTCTTTTGATAATTGTACGTAGCGCTCTGGGTCTTCTTCACGAAGTTTTGCTGCTTCTTCTAATGAATACCCTACTGGAACATAGCCGTTTAACGGATCATGTGCAGACGTTTGATCCGTCACTAAATCTGGTGTAATGTCACGTTTTACAAGCTCAGGTAAAACTTCTGCTGCATTTCCTAATAGCCCAATTGAAATCGGCTCTTTCTTTTCTTTATATTCTTTCGCAACAGCTAGCGCCTCTTCTAAAGATTCTGTATACATATCACAATACCTTTTCTCAATACGACGATCGATGCTGCGCTTATCTACATCAATCGCAATGACTACCCCGCCGTTCATCGTAACAGCAAGCGGTTGTGCACCACCCATACCACCTAAACCAGCTGTAAGTGTTAACGTTCCTTTTAATGAACCATCAAAATGTTGACGTGCCGCTTCTCCAAACGTTTCATATGTTCCTTGTAAAATACCTTGTGTACCGATATAAATCCAGCTACCTGCTGTCATTTGTCCATACATCATAAGACCCTTTTTCTCAAGTTCACGGAAGTGATCCCAATTTGCCCACTTTGGTACTAAGTTTGAATTTGCTAAAAGAACACGTGGTGCATCTTCATGCGATTTAAAAATGGCAACTGGCTTTCCTGATTGAACAAGTAATGTTTCATCACTTTCTAATGTTTTTAATGAATCCACAATTGCGTGATAGCTATCCCAGTTACGAGCTGCACGACCAATGCCGCCATATACAACTAATTCTTCTGGTTTTTCAGCTACTTCTGGATCTAAATTATTCATTAGCATACGAAGAGCCGCTTCTTGAACCCAACCTTTTGTTTGTAATTCTGTTCCTCTTGGTGCGCGAATTGTTTGTTTTACGTTTTCCATTTTAATCTCTCCCTTTTCTATTTTTATCTTTCATTAATTGTCCGGTTGGTGCTGGTCAATACTTAGCGAGAGGATTTAATCCCCCGTCACTAATTAACGTTTCATTTTATAATGCTGCATTTACATCCATTCGTTCCTTCGTAAAATGGCTTGTTTTTAACCAATGTGTAATATTTTCGATATCGGTTGAAAAAATACGATCATTTGTAATCGACGGTACTTGCTGACGACCTTGATGATAAAATGCTTTCGTTACTGTACTCATTTCTTGGGTACCACGATATTCAGCAGCTTGCATTGCACAAATCATTTCAATTGCAAGAACGCGTCTTACGTTTTGAATAATTTGATGTGCATGGCGTGAAGCGATTGTCCCCATACTTACATGATCTTCTTGGTTAGCTGATGATGGAATCGAGTCAACACTTGCCGGATGCGCTAGCGTTTTATTTTCTGACACAAGTGAAGCTGCCGCATATTGCATAATCATTGCACCAGATTGAAGTCCTGGCTCTGGACTTAAAAATGGTGGTAAATCATTTAACTGCGGGTTCACAAGACGTTCAATACGACGTTCAGAAATATTCGCAAGTTCCGCCATCCCAACCTTTAAAAAGTCCATTGCAAATGCAATTGGCTGTCCATGGAAGTTCCCGCCAGAAATTACTTTTTCTCCACCATCAAAGATAAGTGGATTATCTGTTGCTGCATTCATCTCGATTTCTAATTTTTCTTTTACATAATTTAAAACTTGCCAAGAAGCACCGTGTACTTGTGGAATGCAGCGAAGAGAATATGCATCTTGTACACGCAGCTCCCCTTGCTTTGTTACAAGCTTGCTATCTTGAAGTACGTCGCGAATACGCTTTGCTACTTCAACTTGTTCTTTATATCCACGAGCTTTATGAACATTTTCATCAAATGCATCAATAATGCCGCGTAACCCTTCGATTGTCATGGAAGCAATTAATTCTGATTGATAAGCAATCGCTTCTGCTTCGATATAAGAAAGAACCCCTTGCGCTGTCATCGCTTGTGTACCATTGATTAACGCAAGCCCTTCTTTTGCTTCTAATTCAATTGGCTCTAAACCCTCTTCTGTAAGAGCTACCATGGCGTGAACACGTTTTCCTTTATAAAACACTTCCCCCTCACCTAATAGAACAAGCGCAAGATGAGATAACGGCGCTAAATCACCGCTCGCTCCGAGTGAGCCTTGTTGCGGAATAACCGGATGAATTTTACGATTTACAAACTCGAGCAGCCTATTTACAACAAGAGGACGAACACCAGATACACCTTTTAGCATCGTATTTGCGCGTAAAATTAACATTCCACGTGACACTTCTTCAGGAAATGGATCGCCAATCCCACACGCATGTGATTGAATTAAATTATGTTGAAGCGCTTTTACATCATCTTTTTGAATGAGTACATCACTAAACTTCCCAAACCCAGTTGTAATACCGTAAACAACTTTTCCATCTTCCACAATTTTCTCAACAACTTCGCGGCACTCAGCCACTTTTTGCATGCTGCTTGGGCAAGCTGTTACACCTTCTCCTTCAAACAATAATCGCTTCATTTCTTCTACTGTCAATGAATGTCCTGTTAACGTAATCATCCTTTTTCCTCCTTAAAAGAGCAAAAGGGGACCTTACCTTTTTAAGACAGACTTCTGTCCCAAAAAGCAAGGCCCCCTTCTAACTAATAGACTATGGGCAAATCATATGTGATTAATTCCTAAACCAATCGCCTCATGCTCAGATCCTTTTACAGGCGCACCTATCGTTCCATAAAGTGCAACAGCAACCCATTCGCCTTCTTTTTTCCCGTCGTATGGTGTACCGCGCACAATCGCAAACCGAAGACCTACTGTACGAAGAACGTCTGCTAACTGAATTTGACCTCTCGTTACCCCGTACAACGCTTCCATGATTGCATGATAAAGTGCATGCGTTTCTCTGTAAACGTCTGTTTCAATAACTTGATTGCTCTTAGCCGCTGTTTCCATCGCTGCAACAACCTTCTGCGAATTCATAGAACCAACTTTCCCCGTACAATATTTCCAACCTTTTGGAATGGATAATACAGGACTTTCATTCTCATCCGCAAGCGCAAGCAACATGGCCATACGACCAATCCTATGTGTTCCATGAAGAAGCATGTGACTCTCTCATTTCTTATTAATTGTTTGAATATTACTTTATTTAAGAATATATGAAAACGGTTTAATCGTCAATAGCTTAAATAATTATTTGAATGAATTTTTTTAATAATCTGTTACGGTTGTGTACACAATCTATTTACAGAAAATTTCTAAACATGCTACAGTTTCGCTAACAATTGTAAGGGGGACCCTGAATTGGTTAAAAGAAAAGATATTCACTTTCGAATTAACGAAAGATTACTAGAAAGATTTGAAGCAGCACTTCATTATGAAAATCTAAATAAAACAGATGTTTTAACACATGCGGTTCAACAATTTTGTGTAGAGGTGGAATCAGAAAAGTTGAATGATATAAAAAGGCAATACGCTGTAAGTAACCATCTGCAAACACGAATCAATACTCATAAAAAATATGAGGAACAACGGGTAGACTTAGATGAAATTGTAATAGACCATCTACAATTACAAGGAACAGAAAAAGTATTAGAAGTTGGATGTGCTAACGGAAAATTCCTCGCACTGCTACAAAAAAAGGGGCATAAGGGACCTCTTACTGGTCTGGATCAATCTACAACTATGTTGCGAGAAGCTACTATGAATGGAGCGCAGCAACATGTAAATATCGAATGGAAACTTGGAGACGCTACCAAACTTCCTTTCCCAGCTGATTCTTATGATTGGATCATCGCAAGACATATGCTGTATCACATGACGGATGTTGAAAAAAACATTCAAGGATTTCACAAAGTAATTTCACCGGAAGGCAGGTTCCTAGCCACAACAAATTCCAAAATCTCATTACCCCGTATGGATGAGATATGTAACAAAATGTTAGTTGCATTCGATTTACCCGAAAAATCACTATCAGCTTCTCCATTTTGCTTAGAAAACGGAAAACAATTATTACAATCCGTTTTTCAAACCGTGGAGGAAACAGTTATTCATAATGCACTTCTATTTCGTCATGCTACACCTATCGTTAGCTATATCTCTAGTATGTTTCCATCTTTAAACATACCTGATGATGTTCATCTTCATTCAGAAATGAAAGAATGGCTAACCACAGAAATAGAAAATGAATTATTTCTTCATGACGGAGTATGGCGTGATCCAAAAACACTTGCTATTTATCGATGCACAAAATGAGTTTGAATCTACTTTGTCACAAATTCTATAAATTCATCTTAATTGATGATGTGGCAATACCTTAAGAAGGAATTTATGTATCATAAATATAATATGAAAATACAAAAACTATAAGAGGTGATACTGTTGGTTATTAAACAAACAGTAATTAAATTGGTAATTGGTGCAGGAGGATATAATAATAACCCAGGCTGGTTACATACGAATGAAGAAGAATTGAATTTATTAAAAAGGGAAGATTGGATAAAAAGGTTTAATCCTAATTCTGTAGCAGTAATTTTAGCGGAGCATGTATGGGAACATTTATCATATGAAGAAGGTATAAAAGCGGCAAACGTATGTTATGAATTTTTAAAACATGGTGGTTACGTTCAATGTGCCGTTCCTGATGGATTTTTTCCAGATGAAGAATATCAAAAAGGTGTACAAGTTGGGGGACCAGGACCTAAAGATCATCCTGCCGCTAGTCATAAAATCGTTCATAATTATAAAACCTTAAGAAAAATGTTCGAAACTGTTGGATTCGAAGTGAAATTACTTGAATATTGCGATGAAGAGGGGCATTTTCATTACAATGAATGGAATGAGGGCGATGGGGTTATTTTTCGTTCAAAGAAATATGATCCACGAAATCAAGGGGATAAACTTGTTTTTCCATCGTTAATTATAGATGCAGTAAAGTGAAACTTTAATCAGTGGGGGTTCTCTTCATCCCCCACTGATTATTAGCCCTCACCAATCGGGCTTTTACGGGCAGTTGATCCCCCACCTATCTTCCTCGTTTTTCTCTGAATCTTGAGGTGAGGGTCTTACTGCCCGTTAATGCGGGGTAAAGTCTTAGATTTGCTTTCCCTGTAGAAAAGCTTTAAAGTCGATTCCCAATAGGAGATCGACTTTTTTAGTATCATAACTCAACAATCTTCAGATCTCTTCATCATAATGATCCTTCATCTCCTCGAATTAATAGCATATTAAAAAACTTGTTCAAGTGCGTTTTCTTCCTATTTCTTCTCATTTAACCATTTCATGAAACATACCTCCGTTTCCGCTACTGTCACTTCATCGGTATTCACATATGTAACTGCTCCCTAAATGTACTACGCCTTCTCGACATATCATTCTCCTTTCTCTCCTGCAATTTCTTTTTAGAAACATCCAAATAAAAAATCGCATCCGAGCGACATGTTCTCAATTTATACAATTCACCTTTTAGTTCTTTTTCAATATCCCAATCCATCCCTATCAATTTCGGAAAATGTAACGTATAAAATTCAATTTCTTCTGGGCCACGATCAAATATTACAATACGCCCTCGTACATTCTGAAATTCTTTTATTTTTGCTTCGATAAACATTTTTTGATTTGTAATAAATCCCTCTTTTGTGTAAATATCCAAATTCAATTTTTGTCTCTTCTCTATAATTTCATGAGGATTTTCATAAATCACCTGAAAACCTTTTTTGCTCTAATCTCCTTGCTAACGTTGTTTTTCCACTTGCCATCGGCTCTTGAAGTGAAATGATATACGCCATTTCCCCCATCCTCTCCCACTAACATACACCTCTTTTTTACATGAAACGGAATTTTATAAACAATCAACAAAATACTTCACACCTTGTTTCCTATTTCTATCTAGCTTATAATAAAAATAGAGATACTGATCGACGCCTTTTATGTAAGCTTGGAAAGCCAAGCTTACATTATTTTTTGCTTTCCCTTTTATTAAAAACAAGGTATACTAGATCAGAACATATGTTCTTAATGATTACATATAGTAAGGAGATAGAACAAATGGTATACGATACAAAAGCAATTTCTTGGAACGAATCTTTAAAACAACTACAACGCCGCTACACAAATCAGGTAGTAGATCGAAAACAATTTGAAGCTGTTGAACTCATGGAATTTTTCCGCGATAATGACTATATTTCTCTTCCTACACATATTAGCGGCCTATCCACAAAACGTTTTACTTCTTACTCTATTTTCACAACTGAAGATAAAGACCGTAAAGTTGGCACACTTATTATTGAATATTTAGAAGATGATAATGACGTATTACGTGTCGAGCAACTATACTTCGTTTAATTCATAACGCTTGGTCAAAATGGCCAGGCGTTCTTGCTTTCTATCAATCCCACTACTTATAATACTAGTAAAAGAAAAACTGCTATCAAAAGGGGGTATACACTTGCTCGAAGGATGGTTTAGTTGGTTTATTGTTACTTGGACTGTTATTTTGCTAGGGCTTATGTCTATTGGTGGATATTTTATGTTCCGAAAATTCTTAAAACGTTTACCGAAAGAAGATGGAATGTCTATTTTAGACTGGGAAGAGCGTTATATTAATCAAACAAGACACTTATGGGATGATGAGCAAAAACAATTACTAGAGGAACTTGTAAGCCCTGTTCCTGAACTATTTCGTGATGTTGCAAGGTCAAAAATTGCCGGTAAAATTGGAGAACTTGCCTTACAAGAAAAAGCCACAAAAATAACTGAAGATTTAATCATTAAAGGGTATATTGTTGCAACCCCAAAGCGAGATCATAAATTTCTCATTAAAAAATTACAAGAAAAGCAAATTGATTATTCCCGTTATCAATCACTTTTGGCAAAATAAAAAACCTCAAGAAATCTTGAGGTTTTTTACGTTAACTTCATATCTTTCTCATTATAAAACCCGTCCTCTTTTTCCATTTCCTTTTGCAATTTCGTAAAGGAGCGATACATCGCAATTCTCCAAGAGACAATCATTGCAAAAGCAAGTAAGAAGAACATGCCGCTTAGCTGCCCTAAATCAAGCGATTGACTTAAATATGTTTTAAAAACAATACGTACCACGAGCAAACCAATTAAAATAAATACGAACGCTTTTGAACGTTTTAAATAAATTTCTTGTCCGCGCACTTCAAATTTAGATGTTTTAATGAGGAAAATTGAGAAAAACAAACCTACACCAATTGCTTCTAACATTTCTGCTGGTGTTAGGCGAAAATCCGGATAAATGTACATCAGTGCTCCCGTACTCATAAAGAAAGGCGGGAGAATAATTTTTTTCAATGTTGCTGGTTTCTTCGCTGCTTTTAAACGGATAAACATTGCACCAACAGCCATACAAACGGCAACAATACTCGACAAAAGAACTATGTTCATACTTTCTCATCCTTTTTTGTGGCAATATAAAAATATAGTTTCATTATATGCTTTTCTGTTAGTATTTCCAACATTTTCACAGGATAATACTAAAAACCGGTGAAACCACCAAATAAACTTGAGAAATACGCTATAATTTTTGTCATCCAGTTAAAGTATAAGAATATCCCCATAATAATCATGATATATCCGCCTACTTTCACAAACGTTCCACTGTGCCTTTTAATCCAAGACATTTTCGTAATAAAAAATGAAAGGATAAAAAATGGTATCGCGAATCCAAGTATGTAAGCAATCATATATAGCATTGCTGATTCTGGATTCGTAGTAGCCAGTCCAATTACAGCTACTAAAATGGGTCCTGTGCAAGGCGTCCAACCAGCAGCGAATGCTAAACCAATTAAAGTGGATCCTATATAACCACTTGGACGGTTTTTAAATGTAAACTTACGATCTTGCATTAAAAACTTTGGTTTAAATACCCCTACAATTACAAGTCCAAATACAATGATAAATATTGCTCCTAATTGTCTAATTAAGTCTTTGTAATCTTGGAAAAATGATCCAATAAAACTTGTACCAAAACCAATTGCGATAAAGACAATTGAAAATCCAAGTAAGAAAAACGCCGTATGTATCATACTTCTTTTACGAAGCATCGCATTTTCTTCTTTCAATTCAGAAACCGACATTCCCGTTATATACGATAAAAATGCTGGATAAAGCGGTAAGCAACAAGGGGAAATAAATGATAAAAATCCCGCACCAAACGCTAAAAACATATTAATATCTTGCATCGTTTCACTCCTCTCTTCTACAATATTGTAGCAAAAATGAAAGAAAATACTATGTACAATTCATGAATTTACTATTTACAACATGTATATAAGAAAAATTATACGATAACTACACATCCCTTATTTTTATAAAGCGCTTTCGTTTTCCTTCTATTATAAATATATTCTGTCATGTATTCACATATCACATTTTCTACACAACAAATCATTTGTATACTTTCCCTCTTTCCTCCAAACATTTCGTATATAAAAATATTTTTTTCAAATGATAACTCTATACACTCCTCACCTTATCTTACAACACTTTTATAATTATACGTTTCAAGATTATGCATAAATATCATCCTTTTATTATTATTCTATAAAATGTCGCACTTTTCTTTCATTTGACCCTTCATTTTTAATTTTGTATACTTCCATCTAGTTATATATGTCCGTTTTGGAACAGTTCAATATAGATGGGAGGAATTTTCATGCTTCGTTATTCTCTTTTAGTTTTATTAGGAGCATGTAGCTATGGAATTTTAGCTATCTTTGTTAAACTTGCATACGCAGAAGGTTTTTCACTTGGAGAAGTGATTGGCAGTCAATATTTGTTCGGTTGGTTTATTTTACTTGGAATTACACTCTTGTTTTCTAGACATCGCGTTCCACTTAAGCAAATGCTTATTTTATTTGTCGCTGGAACATCAGCAAGTTTTACAGGAATTTTTTATTACGCTTCATTAAAAACAGTACCGGCTTCTATTGCCATTATTCTTTTATTCCAGTTCGTTTGGATTGGCATTATTATTGAAGCTGTAACAACAAAAACATTACCGTCAAGAGAAAAAGTTATTTCTGTTATCTTTTTACTTGCCGGTACATTCTTATCGAGCGGATTATTAGAAAAATCAGCAGGTGATTTTGATATGACAGGAATCATATTAGGTTTACTATCTGCTATTACATTTGCAACTTACATTTTTGTAAGTGGTAAAGTTGCTGTCGAAGTACCATCGTTACCACGAGGCGTTCTTTTAATGACTGGTGCTTTAACTTTAGTAATGGTAATATTTCCACCAACGTTTCTTTTTAACGGTGCTATTTCACAAGGACTTTGGAAATATGGCTTAGGGTTAGGAACATTTAGTATTGTCATTCCATCCATCGCCTTCACAATTGGTATTCCAAAAATCGGTTCCGGTTTAGCAACGATTCTTGGTGCAGCTGAACTACCAGTTACAACAATTATGTCTGTATTCGTTTTAAAAGAAGCAGTACTTTCTTCTCAATGGTTTGGTGTATCACTTATCTTGGTTGGTATTGCAATTCCACAAATTGCCTATGCGATGCGCGGACGCTATCGAAAACATCATACACATAAGAAAGTTGCTGTATAGATGAAAAGAGGATTCTCATTTGAGAATCCTCTTTTTTTAGTACGATAACGCCCGTTTCTTTTTAGACGTCCAATTGTTATTGAAATCATTCCAACTCATTGAAGCGTCTTTCTCACCAGTCCAAGGGTCATTATAAAATACTCTATCGTTATTATAACCTGTAAGGGTAATCGCATGAATACCAAAACCATGCATTGTCACCCAAGCTACAACAGGATGATTGCGCTTTAAACGGTCTTTAATATTGTCTAAATTACCTCCGGTTAAATTGACAGCACTCCCAGCATATTTACTCACTAATCCAGTTAGAGCAGAAGGGTATATAGTGCTAACTGGTCCGTTTCTCCAAGGGCTACCTACAAAACCTTTATTAGGATCAGAAGGGTGATATGGCATTTCATAAGCAAGTTGTACTTTGTCTACATTTGCACCTGCATACTGTAACATCATAGTTACCGCTGTAATCTCACAACCTGTGGGAAGGTCTCTAGAAGGATTTACATAGTCTCGTTGTTTAATAATAGGTACATTCATACGTGGGAAAACAGTTCCTTGACTAACTGCCCTACTATCTATCCAATTCATTTGACCTCTTTGGTTTTTAAACCCATACCACGTTACATTATTGTAATTGATAGATAGTTCTACATTTAAGTTTGTATTCGTAAAATCAGAAGCTGAACCAACCCAAGATGCGTTTTGTAACCCAAACGGTCTAGTCCATACTGTGTGACCTTGTGTATTTGAAACATGATATACTCCGTTATAGTACTTAACGTTTGTAGCACTAGAGATTGCTCGTGCATCTAACCAACCTAACTCTCTACCGTCTATGTAAATATGATACCAAGTTGTATTACCTAGCAAAATACTTCCAGTTACTTTAATAGGTTTATTGATATAATTACTTGCAGGTGCTACATACTTCGTGTTTTCTTGTCCATAAGGTACAGTCCAAATCGTATGTCCATTCGTATCTCCAAGCAATACGGTTTTATTTTCTCCATGTATAACTGAATTTGATAAAGTTTTAGAGTCTACCCATCCAAGCACTCGGTCTCCTAGTTTGATTTTACTCCAAACTGTATTACCTTTCTTTGCTTTTTGAATAACAGTTACTTGTTTAAAATAGTAGTTACTTACAGGTGACAGCCAGTTTGCGCCTTCTTCTCCATAAGGGACACTCCATACCCCGTCTGCTGACGATGAACTGCCAACTAATGCTGTGCTATTTTCAATAGGTAAATTTTCCATATCAGTTACAGCTCTATCCCCATTAATCCAACCAATTATACCGTTATTATTCTTTACTTGATACCAATTCGTATTCCCTAGTTTAGCTGTTTTTACTACTTGTACCGTTTGATATATATAGTTACTTACAGGTGCTACATATTGTGCATCATATACACCATAAGGTTTTGACCATACCCCATGTTGGCTACTTACATTACCAATCATTACTTTAAAATTAACAGGGTTTACAGTACCTTTATCTAATGCCTTAGCATCTACCCATCCAATTACTTTTCCGTTTACACTAAACTGATACCAAAGAATCGTTCCTGACTTTGCTTCCTTAATCAATTTAACACCGTCATAAGCATATCTATCAGGGTTTCCTAAATGATTTGCACCTTTAACTCCATAAGGTAAAGACCAAATACCGTTATTGCCAGTTGCACCCATAGTAGCGTCTTGGTTTATCGTTTTTATGTCTTTTAAAGGACTTAACACTTTACTATCAAGCCAACCAACTGTTCTACCGTCTACACTGAATTGATACCATGTTGCATTATCTACCACCGCTTTTTGAATTAGTTTTACTTCTTTTCCTACATATGTATTTACAGAGCCAACATAGTTTGCACCTTGAACACCATAAGGTAAAGACCAAATACCATCATTGTTAGATGACTCGATAATCTGGTTCTCTTGAATTTGTACATAGTCTGTTGCTTTCATAACAGATTGACGCATAGTTGGATCTGTGTTAGCTTTCTCTTCTTCACTTACTTGTAAGCTATCAGTTTGAGGTTTTACTTCCTCTTGCTTGTTTTGAACAGTTGAGTCTTCTACTTTGTTCTCCTTCTTAACTTCAACTTTATCTGTATTAACTTTAGGTGTATTACCTTCAGTTTTCTTGTCTTCAATTGATTTGTTTTCAGTTTTAGGTTTAATCTCTACCCCTTCTTGTGGAGTGGTAGGTTTTACTTCATTTTGAGAAGTATTAGGTTTTAACTCTTCTTGTTTATTGACCTTATCTGTCCCTTGTTTCTCTACATTAGCTTGACCCTCTTGTACCTTTACATCGTTTTGCTTTATAGTATCCGCACTCATATAAGTAGGAGTTGATAAAAGAACACATACCCCTGCCGTACTTACGATTGCTATCTTACTATTTTGCATTAACTTATACATCTTCCCCAATTTACAGTCTCCTTTATTGTATCTATTACTAGTTATTTTTCTATCTCTTAATATAGCTCCATTATAGCATATACTTACTAACGGATTCCTTGTAAATCAATTCACTGAAATGTAAAGTGACGGTTATTATATTTACATGTAGCATATTACAAGTCGTGAAATTTTAAGATTTATTAAAAGCATCAAATTCCTATATAATTACTAATGAATACTTTTATTTTATATACTTAAAACATGATTTGAAGTTTCACTTTATCTTGAGAAAGAAGGCATATAATATATGAAACCCATCACAAAGCAATTAACAGAAAAATTAAGATCTATCCGCCGTCATTTACATCAATATCCAGAACTCTCCTATGAAGAAACGGAAACCACAAAAGCGATACAAAACTGGTTAAACGAAGCAAACATCACAATGATTCATTCTAATTTAAAAACTGGAGTGATTGCTGAGGTTTCTGGTGATAAGAATGGTCCAATCGTTGCGCTTCGTGCCGATATTGATGCACTTCCTATTCAGGAAGAAACCGGTTTGCCTTATGCGTCTCAAATCCCCGGTAAAATGCATGCGTGTGGACATGATTTTCACACTGCTTCCATTCTCGGGGCGGCCTACTTACTAAAAGAGAAAGAGTCTTCTCTTAACGGAACGGTTCGATTCATATTCCAAGCTGCTGAAGAAAGCGGAAACGGGGCATGTAAAGTAATTGAAGCGGGTCATTTAGAAAACGTACAAGCTATTTTTGGTATGCACAATAAGCCCGACTTACCCGTTGGTACAATTGGTATTAAAGATGGTCCACTAATGGCCGGGGTAGATCGTTTTGAAATCGAGATTAGAGGTATTGGAACACATGCAGCTGTGCCAGATGCAGGAGTAGATCCTATCGTTGCCTCTTCTCAAATCGTTATGGCCTTACAGACAATTGTAAGCCGAAACATTAGCTCTTTTCATAACGCTGTCATAAGTGTAACAAACATTCATTCAGGAAATACATGGAACGTCATTCCTGAAAAAGCAACTTTAGAAGGAACAGTCCGTACATTTCAGGCAGAGACACGTCAAAAAATTCCAGCTTTAATGGAACGGATTATTACAGGCGTTGCCGACGCACTTGGTGTTGAAGCGACATTTCGTTTGTACCCAGGGCCTCCTGCTGTTTATAACGATACAGACCTTACAGCATTATCAACTCATATCGCCGAGCAAATGAATTTGCATATTATCCCTCCAAGGCCGTCGATGGCCGGAGAAGATTTTTCATTTTACCAACAAGAAATACCTGGTTCATTCGTCTTTATGGGAACAGCTGGTACACAAGAATGGCATCACCCTGCTTTTACATTAGATGAAAAGGCATTACCTATTAGCGCACAATACTTTGCTTTGTTAGCTGAAGAAGCTATTAATAAATTAAGATAGAGAAAAGCCGTTAAGATCATTCTTCTTAACGGCTTTTCCATCTATTATTATGTTAAATCGCGCTTTAAAAATACAGTATAGGAAATACTTAAAAATACAAGTAAGTAAATGAGAAGCATACAAGATGCAAATTGAAATGTTACACCTTGAATAAAACTACCGCCCTTTAAGATTCCATATAAATCTGTATTAACTGGTAATAAAAATTTCATCCATTCGTATCTAACCGCTGGTATTAAAATAATCCCCCCAGATAACGCCACGAATAAGGAAATCCCAATCGCGCCTCCGCTCGATCTCGTTAAAACAGAAATCATAAACGCAAATGCTGCATACACAAGAGTTGGCAACCATTCCAATATATAATACTTACTCACATCAGCAAATATATTTTGCTGAACGATATGACCATCTTGCATAATAAATTCCACCCATGCAGGCTGTTGGAATTTATAAATAATAAACCCGTATAAAAGTGAGAAAACCATATTAAATATAAATAATAATGCAGAGAAAATAACAATTGCCATATACTTCGCTGTTAAAATTTTAAATCGACTTGCTGGACGAATCATTAAAAATTTATACGTTCCCCAATTGTACTCATTCGCAAAAATTGTACTTGCATATACGAGAATAAACGGTAATAAAATGGGAAACACAATTAAACCTGTATCTCTCATAAAATTTAAAGGTGAATCACCTGCTGGAGGAGTATTTGTGTCTAAATGCTTCATTTTCAGCTGATACTCTTTAACAAGCTCCTCTCCCGATCTTTGATTGATAATATCCTGTTTTGTACTTCCAAGTTTTTTTTCAATTTCTGCCGTTCTTTCTGTATATTCCACTTTCCAATCTCCCGATGAGGATGGCAAGTATTTAACTGACACCCATCCGAAACCGATAACTAGAATTATAATAACTGCAAACGGAATAATGGTTCGCTTTCGCTTAAATATTTTATACAATTCATTATAAATTAAATTAAACAATATCCTTTCCCCCTGTTAATTCTAAAAACTTCTCTTCTAATGTTTTCCTTTCTTCATACACACGATAAATACGAATACCTTCTTCTGTTAATGTACGAATGACATTTGGAATTCCTTCATTTTTCACGGTCATAATCAATTCATCATTTTGTATCGTAACATCATTTTGTAAAAGTTCAGCTGCTCGCTTTACATCATCCACGCGTATATGAATCATTTCCATCTCTTCATTTCCATCTCGCTGAATCTTTTGAGTTGCCACATATTCTCCGTGCTGAATAATAATAACTCGATCACACATCAATTCCACTTCAGATAATAAATGACTCGAAACAAGGACAGCTTTCCCTTGCTCATGAGCAATTTTCTTTATGTACATACGCATTTCATGAATCCCATTTGGATCTAATCCATTTGTTGGTTCATCTAAAATGAGTACATCTGGATTATGTATAAGAGCTTGTGCGATTCCTAAGCGCTGCCTCATACCAAGTGAATACGCGTTCACTTTACGATCAATAACCTGCCCCATACCTAATAATTGAACTACCTCATCAATACGTTCCTCCGTCACATTGCCATTCATACGTCCGAAGTATGTTAAGTTTTCATAACCACTTAAAAAAGGATAAAATTCTGGATTTTCAATGACTGCACCAATTTTTGCAGCTGTATTTTCAAACTCTTGCTTTACAGACTGTCCATCAATCCATACTTCTCCTTCAGTCATACGAATCATCCCGACCATCATTCGCATCAATGTTGTTTTCCCAGCGCCATTTGGTCCTAATAAACCAACAACTTCACCTTTCTTTACTTCAAAACTTATATTTTCTACCAATGTCTTCGATCCGATTCGCTTTGTTAATTGTTCTACTCTTACTATAGATTGTTCATTTTCCATGCTATACAACCTTTCTCTCTCATACTTTTTTCAGTTCCTTACACTGTATCATGATTAGTTTTAACTGTAAAACGAAGAAAAAGACATGATACTTCATGCCTTTTCCTCGACTTTATATAATTGTTCATATTTAAATTGTTGAATAATTTTATAACATTGCCATACTGATAATAAGATGATTATAACAATCACTACTGTCGTTACGACTACTGCATATAACGTAATCGGTACGCTGTTTATTCCATGAACTCCCATTAACTTTATAAACATCACTGTAAATAATTTCAAAAACAACATCCCATGAATAAAACCAAAAAGAATTGCTCCTCCGGAAATCAAAAGCTGCTCCTGACATAACAAACAAAAAATTTTTCTTTTTTTCATACCAGCAGTTTTATACAACAGTAATTCTTGTTCCCTATGTTTCAAGAATCTTTTTGTCATTTTGTATGTAACGGCAGTGCATATAAAAAACAACAGTACTTCCCCATAATATAGCGTAACTAACACAAACGGTTTATGCTGTATTTTTTCGATTACCGCTTCATTAGATCGGACAGATATAATAAAAAAATATAGCATTGTACTCATTGCAATCCATATAAATTGCTTTAATCTTTGGGCAGCATCATTTTGTATATTTTTCTTTGCTAACCGAAATAAAGACATCTTTCATCCCCTACCTAACTTCTTAACGTCCAACATTCCATATTACTAGTTTATAAAAATATTACTTTTTTTACATCGAGCTTCAATCGGAATCTGTACTAGGTCTTAAGTCGCAGAAAATGAATTTTATGTGTAATGTCACACCAAAACAGGGGGATTCCTATAAAAGGAAAACACGTGATATAGGGGGGAATCAAATGAAAAAAACATTATTTCTCAGCACCATTTTATTACTTATTTTTCTTAATAGCTGTAATTTCCATCAAAATGAAAAAACTTACCCGATTGTAAAACCATATCGATTATCAGAACAAGAAAGCACCATCTTACAATTATTACCATTACAACAAGGACATGTCTCTTTTTATGAAATTACTATTCCTCATAAACAAACGGAAGTATTTACAAATATGGAATACTTCCAAAATGGAGAGAAGGTAAAAGATATAGCTGAGTTTTCTTCTATCAACTTTAAAGATAAAAAAATAAGATTAGCCGTTGGTCAACAAATATTTCATCATGCAAACAACGAGATTTGGCAATGGTTCATAGGTATTGACAGTAGTTCAATGACCACTTCTGAAAATAGTTTACCTAATATGAACGGGTCTGCCTTTAAAGAAATTAGCAGCCCCATAAAAATACAATATAATACGAAAACTGTTCTTGCTGCTTGGATAAAGACAAATAAAAATCATCTACCTGCACTCTCCATAGAAGATGAAAACGCACTCCAGCGATTGATTCAAGAAAATGAACATGTTTATTTGTTCACTATTGAATTGAAAAAAGGATCTGCATCACAATAGCAGATCCTCTTTTTACATTTATGGCATATTACTTACTACTTTCAACTTCAATTCGCTTTTTCTCTCTCGCGATTTTTAAAAACTCTAACAACTCCGGATTACTATTTGTCTTTCGATACGCCACTGACATTTCAGCTACGAAATTAGAATCATATAGTTCCTTGTATACAACTTCTGTTTTATATAACTTATTTGCCGATACAGGAATAACTGTTATACCAATTCCAGCAGCTACAAGTCCCATAACCGTTTGATACTCTGTCGCCTCTTGTACAATATGCGGACTAAATCCAGCGTTCCTACATAGCGATAAAATTGTATCGTATAACGCAGGCCACACCGGTCTTGTTAGAGATACAAATGGTTCATCCTGTAAGTCCTCAATATGTATCTCTTCCTTCTCAGCAAGTGGATGCGCCTTCGGTAAACATAACGTACAAGATAATTTTTGAATAGGCTCTAATTCTAGTAATTGTGTTGCAATTGGTGGCCGTAAAAACCCAATATCAATTCGATTATCATGTAGTGCATAAACTTGATCTGGCGTCGACAATTCATGTAGTGCAACAGATACTCTCGGAAATTTCTTTCGGTACTCCCTAACGATAGATGGTAAAATATCATATATAGCTGCCCCTACAAACCCAATTGAAAGAGATCCAACCTCGCCCCTTTGTGCACTTTGTGCAACTTCTACTGCTTTGTCAATTTGATGAAATGCTTTCTTTACTTCTTTTAAAAACATTTCTCCCGCTTCTGTCATCTCAACTTTCCGCTTCGTTCTTGAAAATAATGTAACTCCCATTTCTTTCTCTAATTGCTGAATTTGTTGACTTAGTGGTGGTTGTGTCATTTGCAAACGAGCAGCTGCTCGTCCAAAATGTAACTCCTCTGCCACAACAACAAAATATTGCAAATGCCGTAATTCCATTTCAGATCCCCTCTTCAATTAATATGCATAATATATTAATAACATATCATTTATATATTAGACAAATATTTTTAAAGAACGTATAGTAGAAATTGTTACTTCTTTTTACAATTTTTATGTAAAAAGTGAAAGAGGTGTTCTTATATGAAATGGTGGAAATTAAGCGGACAAATTTTACTATTATTTTGCTTCGCTTGGACAGGTGAATGGATCACGAAACAGATACACCTCCCTATTCCTGGAAGTATTATTGGTATTTTTTTATTATTAATTTCATTAAAATTTAACCTAGTGAAAAAAGAGTGGATTCAAGCCGGCGCAGATTTTTTACTAAAAGAACTTATTTTATTTTTCATCCCTTCTGCTGTCGCTGTTATCCGCTACAAAGATACACTATCACAATATGGTATCGATCTCATTCTCATTATTATGATTAGTACCCTTTGTGTAACCATCGTCACTGGAATCTTAACAGAACTGCTATTAAAGCGGAAAGGATCAGCACAATGATCGGCTTTTTTTGTTTATTATTAACACTATTAACATATTGGATTTCTAAGAAACTCTATCAGCGTTGGAACTGGAGTATACTTTCACCGCTTCTCGTTTGTCCCATCATTTTAATTGCTTTATTACTTGGATTAGATACTTCTTATGAAACATATGATACTGGTGGCCATTGGTTAACTGAACTATTAAAACCAGCAACGGTAGCTTTTGCATGGCCTATCTATAAATACTTTGATTTATTAAAAAAACATGCAAGTGCGATTTTAATTAACGTCATTGTCGGTTCGTTATTATCTGTTATTACTTCGGCTCTTCTAGCAGATGCTTTTCACATTGATTCATCACTAGAACAAAGCTTAGCACCACACATTGTCACAACACCAATTGCAATGGCAATCTCGGAAATGATTGGTGGTATGTCACAATTAACAGCTGTATTCGTTGTACTTACAGCACTAACAGGAGCACTCTTAGGTCCTTCTCTTATTCGCATATGCCGCATTAAAACCGCTATCGCAAAAGGTATTATGCTAGGTACGAGCGCAAACGGGACTGGTACTTCAAAAGCTTTCGAAATTGGACCTGTTGAAGGTACCATTGCAAGTTTATCCATGCTTCTAACAGCTGGGGCTAGTTTAGTCATCGTGCCTGTTTGCTTATCTTGGCTACATTAAACAATGCTATACGCCTATTCTATATCCTTTTCTTCATCTTAATTAGAATTTCACTTCAAATGTCTGTCTCTTTTATATAGATATAATTATGACCGTGTAATTTTATCCCGCATTAATGGGCAGTAAGACTCCCATCTCAAAGTTCAGGGCATACAAAGAAGTTAGGTGGGAGACTAACTTCCCGTAAAAGCCCGATTGGTTCAACTAATAATCAGTGTGGGACGAAGCCCCCCCACTGATTAAAGTTTCACTTTATGAGGAACCAATAATTTTTCAATACATATCGGCAGCATATCTAATAGTGTTTCAAAGGCATAATTTACATCCAGTCGCTCCGTCCATTGATGTGCATCTTTTCCTACTGGCCCCATATTTAATACTGGAACATCAAATTCTTCTAATTCCTGCAGCGGAATGGAATAACCTTTATTCCATAATGGCATATTGTCTACAAGTGAACTCATCGAATCAGCTGGGTATTGTAAGCCGACATAACTCAAATCTGAAATTCCCCCAAAATAATTTTGATTTTTAAATGTAATTCCATGATTGTAGTGAGCATATCTTTCCATTTCCACAACTACCTCTTTAATTAAAGAATTGCGACGAGAACTCACAGCTGGATAGTACGGCGGGGCAAAGAAAAGTACTATCATCGGTGCCTTTTCTTTACATAAAATAGCTAATTTATCAACTAAATCAATTGTTACCGCACGATCATCTTTATCTCCTCTATTTTTTATAACAGTAGATTGAATATCATCTATTTTTTCTTGCCCATGTTGTTCAATTGCATAAGCGATAAGCTCTTCATATGTTAATACATTTACTTTGAGATTAGGTGGTATGAACGGATTATACTTAGAAAAACGATAGGCTTGCTTCTCATACGACTCCTCGATTTTCTCTGCCACTTTCGTTATCTTTTGATGTAACAACGAGATTACATCTGTCATCGTTTTTTCTAGTAAGAACAAATTAAATAATGTGACTGCGCGATGAGGAATTTGTACAGAATAATCCTCCTTTAAGTCCCTTTGAAACAAATTAGTTGGCGGAGGACTCGCTTCACCTTCTACAACATCACAAAGTTCCGTATTCAACTCTAGTTCGGCTGTCAATAATGAAGCCATATAATTCGCATTTAATCCTGCAAAAGGTTCGCCTACATGTGTCTCTTTTCCATAACAAAGAAAGCCAGGTAACACCTTACCAATGGAACCAGTGTAAATATACTTATTTTGATCACCAGGATGACGCGTAAACATAGGCTCTGAATTTAGGACCGTTTTATATTCTAAGTTATGTTCTTTTGCTAAATCTAATAATCTTGGAACAGCAGCTCTCATCCCTACAGAGTTTACTTCTTCATCCGGAACAGCTAATAAAAGGACATTCCCATCAAATCTTCCTTCACAAGCTTGCTCAACCATCGCCATTTGCAAAGCTAGACCACATTTCATATCCATAGTTCCTCTACCAAATAGCCACTCCCCTTGTTCTATATCTTCACGTACATGGTCTGGTAGCTCATCTTTATGGGAATAAAACATAGATGTTAGTTTTTTAGGATGAAATGCATCTGCTTTCCACACTCCATAATCCTGTACATCTACAACGTCAAAGTGACTAACAAGAATTACGGTATTTTTTGTATTATTATTTTTCTTTACTAGAGCAGTAACGAAATAACGTCCATCTCCCGTCGGATTTTTTTGCAAATGATGCGGATTTTGTTTGAAGTAGTCTAAAGCAGATAATTGTTCCACAACAAAATCTGGCAATATAACTTCAGCTTCCGACCCAGTAATACTAGGAATTTCAACAAGATTGCTTAATAATTGAACCAATCGTTCTTTTGATTGCCACTTTGACATATACATCCCTCGTTTTCCATATTATGAAATTATATTCCACTATACGAACAAAAAAATGACGACAGGCTATCAAAATGATTATTCTGATGTTCTGCCGATTTTTATTGATATTTCACGAGCTGCCTGTTTTACCTTACTAATAAGAAAAGACAGTCGATCATCATTAATACGATGACTAATCAACCCAATACTTAATGCTCCTACTACTTTATGATTGAATCCTATAATCGGTGCAGCTACTGAAGCTGTTCCTTCTGTTTTCTCCCCATAACTCACAGCATATCCTTCATTTCTTATCTGCTTTAGTTGATCAAAAAGAACTTGCTTTTGTTCTGATGAAGAAGAAAGGAAATGTTCTACAATGTGTTCCATTTCATTTGTTTTCATATTGGCAAGCATCGTTTTATTTGCGGCGCCAATCAAAAGCGGAATCTGTTCCCCTAAGTTATCGATCACTCTAATTTTTAAAGGACTATCCATTCTTTCAATAATAATAGATTGTGTTCCATTTGGAATGTTCAAGTAGACACTTTCCTCAACTTCAGCCGCTAAACGCTTCATTACTTCTCTTGCAATAGATCTGTAGTCTACCTTCTCTAATTGACGTAATCCTATTTCCATCCACATTGGTCCAGTTGTATACTGTTTTGTTTCTGGAATTTGTGTAACTAACCCATGCTCCATTAAAGAGTTAAGTAATCTATGTACTGTACTAACCGGAAGATGTGTTCTATCAGCTATATCAGAAATAGCCCAATACTCTTTTTCATTTGTAGAATTCAATAACTTAATAATACTTATCGCTCGATCAATAGACTGTACCATAACTCGCCTCAACTTTATTTGTAATATGTTAGTACCTTAATTAACTATCAATTTAGCAAAAATCCGGACTGAAATCAATTAAATGATTTAATTTTCCGAAAATAAAAATATCAATTTGAAAACGCAAACACTATTTAGCCGGCGGTGGAAAATTACAAGACTTACAGTTCAGAACTCCACTTTATCCTGTTGTACCAATTCTTGGTTTTGGATTGTATGGCATTATATTAATAAGTCTTATCTTTATCCCTGAGCAAAGGCTAGGAATATATTGCACTGTACCATTTATCATCTTTTGTTATACCTACTATTACATCAAGATAAAGAAAAAAGGTACTCATAACACTCATACAGAAACTAAAATTAGCAAAACTTTGTAATACTATATCTTCCCCTATTCTTCTCATTGAAAATAAAGGAAAATACTGAATTTGTAACGAAAGACTATATCAACTTCAAAGACAACTCATTCCTAAAAATTCAAGCGGAAGGATGAGAGTATGATTTCTAAATATGTTGTGGAGTGTGTCTTTTGTGAAGAAAACCGAAAGTCTCGGCAAGCAACTGTCACCGTGTCTGCCACTTCTCATGCACTTGCCATTCAAAAAGTAAGAGATGAATGCAAACGCCGCTTTGGAAAAACACTTCTATTACAAACAGAAATTACAGAGGAATTAATTGAACAAAAACAAGAAAGCTGACCATGAATTGGTCAGCTTTCCTCATCCGATCATATTTTCACATGAAGATTAGGGGCATCCTCTTTAAGGATCGGGATTTCACCATTATGTACGTTCCATAATGGACATCGAACAATATATTTCTACACAATGAAATATTGAATAGAATAGGGCAAAACTTGTTCGCATTTTTAGAAAAGGGATAGGGATATAATACTAGTAATACGTCGAATACTCGAACGTTATACTCATTATATTATAGTAAATCCTTTTATATGGGAAATATGAATTACTTACATAATCCATACATAAAACATATTAATATCTTATTTTATATGTTTCGGATTACGAAATACTATCATTGCTAATACCGCTCCAATTAATGCAAGTGTCATATCCCACTGTGTATCCCAAACATCTCCTTGCGTTCCAAGAAACGCTTCTGCGCTTGTTCCCGTTAGTTTTGCAACTGCAAACTCTAATAGCTCATATAATGCACTAAACGCTAAGCAAACTGATACTACAAGTAGCATGAGCCAGCCTCTTTGTTGTATCCCTACTACCTTTACAAGTACTTCTCTTGTTAGTAATGCTGGAACAAATCCTTGCATAAAATGCCCGACACGATCGAAGTAATTTCTTTCTAAATCATACGTATCGCGAAGCCAATTAAATACTGGTACTTCTGCATACGTATAATGTCCCCCGATGAGTAAGATTAACATATGAATCCAAACCCATATGTATGTAGACGTTGTAAATCGAAAATATCGATATGTAATCATTAACATGACTACTAAAACAACTGCCGGCGCGACCTCTAAACACCATGTAAAAAAATCCTTTGGATATATTCCAGATATAAGCAGTGCCAGCCAAAAACTTACAAACAACAATTTATGAAGATGAACAGCCATACTACTCCCCCATTATTTGCTTTCTTACTCTATTAATAACATACATCCAGCTAAAACAGGTGTCATAATCATTGAAAACTTCAAAACAATACGAGGTGCATAATTTGTAAACTTCGCTCCTATATACGCTCCGATCATTGTTCCCATTAAAACTTGCACTAATAATAAATAATCTAAATACCCTTCAGAGCTATAACCAACCCCACCACCAATGGCAATTGGTAGAATAATAAGCATTGTAGTCCCCACTGACTGTTGAATTGATAAACCTAACACCACCATGAGTCCTAGCTGAATAAAAGGGGCTGATCCAATTCCAAAAGCACCTGCCAATCCACCCGTTATTAAACCTAACAAAATACATTTCCCTAATATAACAACAGATGCCTTCTCTCCTATGTTCATAGACATTTTCTTTTGATTTTGAAAAAAAAGTAATCGAATAAACATAAATATCGCTGATAAAAACAACATACTAGCTGTAAACCAATGAAGAAGATGCGCTGGAATCACCGCTCCAAATTTAGAACCAATATATGATCCAACAGCTCCAAATCCCCCAACAATACTACCAATTTTCAATGTAACATTCCCTTCTCTATAATGACTCACCATTCCAGAAAATGTTGTAAATGCCATTGCAGTTAGTGATGTCGCAAGAGCTATATGAATTGGAACTTGAAATACGAGAGTCAGTACACCAATAATAAATCCAGCTCCACCAGCTCCAACAAAGCCTAATAAGATTCCCATTAAAAACATTGTTATAATAATAGCCACTTTCTTTCCCTCCAATAACTCTATTATCTGATAGATTTCTTTTTATGCAAATAAAAAAGCATCCTACCCGGATGCTTTCACTCTTTTTCTATATTCCCCATATGTACTTAACTAATCTTGGTTAATCAAAATCACAGCCGGTCCGGATACGACCACCCCAGCTACTTCAATTTTTTCAAATTCTTTAACTGTAATAGATATAACTCCTTCTCGTTTCATTAATTCCTTACTCAAGGCTTCAGTCGGTATTTTTTTCACCGTCTTACCTCCTTTTCATTCTTGTTACTTTTTATCGGTAATATCTCGTCATGAAACTAGCATGTAAGATTATGAAATTGTTCCAATGCATCTATATATACACTCTCCCTCCCATGTTCATTCCTTATTCCATAAAGAATATACGATTCCTTTTTGTTACATATTGAAAAAATTAAAAAAGCATCCTGTACGGATGCTTCCATCATTTTGATTCACGTGAAAATTTTGTATACACACCAATACCTGCAAGTAGTACTCCTAATCCCGCGAACATTGTACCTAAGCCTAAAAAGAATGAACCTAGTGTTTGTAAATCTTCCATATATGTATCCCCTTTTCTATTATCTCTATATTCAATACAATCAATTATACATAATTTACCATTTTTATTCTATTTATTTTTATCTAAAATAGGCGAGAATACTCCCACCTCAAGGAATGTGAAGGGCGTAGCCCAATGAGTAGGTGGGGGATGAATCGCCTTCGGACAAGGGATGGCGATTTACCATCTCGATTGTCCGACTGCTCGAGTGCTACTTGTAATAAATGAAAAATAGCATGGCGCTTGCGTACGAGTACAAAAAACCTTTTGCTCTTTGTATACGTCTATTCTCTATAAAAGAGTTATAGGAAATCGTAATACTACTGTTTGTTTTTCCATGTCTTCACTCTTGAAAAATATACAAAATATACTAAAAATTATATAATATGTATGTTATAACACGTGAGGAGGTGAAGGTCATGATTGTCAATAAAGCATACAAATTCCGTATCTATCCAAACAGAGAACAAGCAATTTTAATCAATAAAACAATTGGTTGTTCTCGATTTGTATTTAATTATTTCCTTTCTAAATGGAACGATACATACAAGGAAACAGGAAAGGGTTTAGCGTATGGAACATGTTCAGCAGAACTTCCGAAACTGAAGAAAGAATTTGTTTGGTTAAAAGAAGTAGATAGTATTGCAATACAGTCATCTGTCAGAAATCTTGCAGATGCGTTTGACCGTTTCTTCAAGAAGCAAAATGATGCACCACGCTTCAAGTCTAAAAAGAACAAAGTACAGTCCTACACAACCAAGCACACCAACGAAAATATTGCCATTGTAGCCAACAAAATAAAGTTGCCAAAACTTGGTCTTGTTCGCTTTACGAAAAGTCGTGAAGTACATGGTCGCATGCTACATGCTACGATTAGACGTAATCCAAGTGGCAAGTACTTTGTATCACTGTTAGTTGAAACAGAAATACAAGCGTTACCTAAAACCGGATCATCTGTTGGTGTAGATGTTGGATTAAAAGATCTTGCTATTTTGAGCACAGGAGAAGTTTTCACGAATCCTAAATGGTTTCGTACATTGGAAAAGAAGTTAGCTGATGCACAACGTATTCTTTCCAAACGCGAGAAAGGTTCTTCAAATTGAAACAAACAACGTATCAAGGTTGCAAGAATCCACGAACGAATTACCAACGCAAGAACAGACTACTTGCAAAAAATCTCTACTAAAATTGTCAAAAACCACGACATCATTGGTATGGAAGATTTGCAAGTGTCGAATATGCTGAAGAATCATAAATTAGCGAAAGCAATTAGTGAAGTATCTTGGTCGCAATTCAGAAGCATGCTTGCATACAAAGCAAAATGGGGCGGTAAACAAGTTGTTGTTGTATCTAAAATATACCCTTCTAGTCAGCTATGTTCTTGTTGTGGCTACCAAAACAAAGACGGTGAAAATCTAAATCTTCGTGAATGGGATTGCCCTTCTTGTGGCACGCATCACGACAGAGATATTAACGCAGGACAAAACCTTAAAAACGAAGCTGTAAGACGAATGCGCCATGCCAATGATGAACATGAAAGCAATATATAGAAACAAATAAAAAAAAACATAGACATACAATGTTCCCCACAATAAAGCATCTCTATACGTCCCCAATGAAAATCCCCTTTATCACATCAAATTTTTTACATCTTTATTTCTTCCATATGTTCAACAATTTCTTTTATTTCTCGTAATTCTTGTACTGTATATAGCACTTTCCCTTCCAATCTTTCATTTCTAAAATAAGTAACAAGTTGCTCTCTATCTTTCAACCTAGGCAGTACTTCATTGGAAAGATCGATCATTTCATTCTCACTTCCCTTTGTCTCATTTCCGAAATATACAATTGACTTTACTTCTTCTTTTAGAACTTGCGGATTTATCTCTTTCAAATAATCATATAAAATTGTTGAGAGGCGTTTCGCTTTATAAACAGGGTTCCCAACATTCTCCACCTTTAAAATCATTGAATCTCCCTTTTTCATAAAAACAAATGTCTCTTCCTTCTCATATTCATGTTGATATTTACCAATCTCATCAATCATAAATGAATATACTCCTGCATTTTCTTTCGTCAATCCATGTATCATTCTTCCTTGCCACTCTGTTGTCTCAATTACATATATTCCTGTTGGTAATAACAATAAATGATCAACTCGAGTACACCCCATTTTATTTCCATTTCTACTATGTACTTTAGGAAGAAATATATTGGGAATAATGTGTAGTTCGTCTTCAGTTATGATTCCTTGCTGAATAAAACCTCGTTTCATATAATGTAATATTTCATGCGTATTCATTTCTTCACTACTTTTAGAATACGCTCTTAACTCTGTAATAAGATTTTGCAGCATATATATATCATTACTATGTTTTTGCTCCATCTCATTACGTTCTTTATTATGTTGCACAGCTAATTGATTTTTCATCATTCTCATACTTTCTACTTCTCTAGCTGTACTCTCTTTTAAATTATGATATTTTTTACGCTCTACGTTTTTTAATGTTTCCTGCTTTTCTTCATAATCCGCTACAGTTGCAGCTATCTCACTTTGGTAGCGTTCTATCGATTGCGTTTTTTCAAACTCCAGTTGTTGTTTATCCGATTCTAGCTGTTTCATCTTATAAAACAGGACAAATACTCCAGCTAATAAACCTAAAATTACACATATGAGTATATATTCCATCTTTTTTCTCCTTCATTACTTCATATATTGTTATAGCATACAAATAAAAAATATAAATCCTTACTTTGGTTAGTTAGAGAGAACTTCCGGCTATGTATACCTTCCTATCAAATCCCAAGTAAAAACAGAGACAAGTCACCGTTTCTTCTTAACAGCGACTTCTATCTCAAAAATTCAAAGTGAATTTATATATTTCATTATACTATGGTATTAATGCAATTCTATGTAAATTTAGGATATTTTTTCATTATTAATCCATAAACAAAGATTCATCAAAAGAAACCTTCAAGAACCTTGATACTACAAGGCTTTCTGAAGGCTCCCTTTATTCTGAAGTAAATACATATTGTAATATAATCCTTGCTTGCTAAGTAACTCTTGATGCGTCCCGCGTTCTACAATTTCCCCTTCATGCATAACAAAGATTTGATCAGAATCTTGTATTGTAGACAACCTATGTGCAATGGCAATTGTTGTTCTACCTTTTCTCATGCGCTGCAATGCTGTTTGAATGGCTTCTTCTGTTTCTGTATCAATATTTGCTGTTGCTTCATCTAGTACTAACACTTTCGGATTTGTCGCAATCGTTCTCGCAAAAGCAATAAGTTGCCTTTGTCCACTTGAGAATGCAGCCCCTCTTTCTACGACTTCTGTATCATACTGCTCTGATAGTTTCTCAATAAACGTATTCGCTTGCACAAACTTTGCAGCTTCCTCTACTTCTTCATCGGTAATACTTTCACTATACATACGAATATTTTGCTTTACATTTCCAGCAAATAAGAAGGCATCTTGCAGTACAAGCCCAATTTTTTTTCGAATTTCCCGCTCTTCGAATCCCCCTAAATTCGCACTATCTATTTTAATGCTTCCTGATTTAATATTATAAAAACGCATCAATAAGTTCATAATTGTACTTTTTCCGCTTCCAGTATGCCCAACAAATGCAACTGTTTGCCCAGGTTTTACATGGAACGATACATTTTTTAAAACATCACGTTTTCCATCGTATGAAAAGGTAACACCTTTAAATTCAATTTCTCCCGCGTGTACTTTCGGTTCTTCGTTTCCTTGTTGAACGGGTGCTAAATCGTTCTCATCCATCAAATGAAAGACACGTGACGAAGAAACAAGCGCTTGCTGAAAAAAAGAAAGTTTCATCATCATCTCATTTACAGGTTGGAAAAAGCGATGAATATAGTTAACAAAAGCATATAATACACCGACTTCAACCGGACTATTTAAAGCGTCAATCCCAAATAAAGCAAGTACCAATGCGATAGCGATAATATGAACAAGGTCTGTCGCTGGCCGTAAGAACAAGGCATCTAATTTTAACGTACGACGCCCAGCACTATAATGTTTATTATTCACTTCTTCAAATTCTTTTCGCATCCGTTTTTCCTGGCGAAAGACTTGCACAATATTCATCCCTTGAATCGATTCATTAAGCTTTGCATTTAAAATACTTAATTGATTACGAAGTTCTAAATAAAAAACAGAGCTCTTCCGGCGATACATCGCCATAATAGTGAGCATAATCGGAATTAATAAAAGAGAACATAATGCAAGTTTGACATCAAGTAAAAACATTGCTACTAAAATCCCAACTAAAAACACAACATTTTTTACAAACGTAGATAACACACTTACATAAAAATCTTTAATCGCTTCTGTGTCATTTGTTATACGAGAGACAAGGGTACCAATTGGCGTACGATCAAAAAAGCTTAGTGATAACCGTTGTACATGTTCATACACTTCAACCCGCATGTCTTGCACAATTTTGAACGCAGTATTTTGGAAATATAGTAAATTTAAATACGTAAATAAAACCTTAAATAAATGAGCAACCATATAGAGGACAAATAAGGTTACAAGTGCTGACTGTTCAAATTTACGCGGAATTAAATGTTCATCCAAAAACTGCTTAATTAAAAATGGCCCCATCATTTCTGTCACCGTTGCCCCAACTAGAAATAAAAATGCCAGTGACAATAAACCTTTATACGGTTTCATATAAGAAAGTAATCGCCATAAATCACTTCTTTTTTTCTCAGCCATTATATGCCCCCCTTCTCAACTAGCGCTTCTAATTGCTGGTTTTCATACATCTCTTTATACCAACCTTCTTGGCCCATTAGTTCTTCATGTGTACCACGCTCTACAATTTTCCCTTCATCCACAACAAGAATAAGATTTGCATGTTGAATCGCGCTTAGCCGGTGCGCTGTAATAATCGTTGTTTTTTGTTCTCTTTCCCGTTTCAGTGCGGTTAAAATTGTTTCTTCTGTCTTTGCATCAACTGCAGATAAACAGTCATCTAAAATTAAAATTTCAGCATTTGTTAGTAATGCACGTGCGATAGAAATCCTTTGTTTTTGCCCACCTGATAAAGAAACCCCTCGCTCCCCTACGACTGTTTCATAGCCTTCTGGAAATTTCAAAATATCATCATGAATACAAGCAATAGTAGCAGCACGCGTAAGTTCTTTATATGTCGCATCCGCCTTTCCAAACGCAATATTCTCCTCTATACTTGCTGAAAATAAAAAATGGTCTTGCGGAACATACGAAATAGCAGATCGAATACCATGCAGCGTCATATCACGAATATCTTTCCCTCCAACTTGCAATGTTCCGTTAAAATGATCATATTCTCTAATTAAACATTTTAGTAATGTCGTTTTCCCTGCACCAGTACGGCCAACAACACCTAATGTTTCACCTTTTTTTAATGTAAAATGAATATTTTCTAAATTGAGCGTTTCATTTCTCTTATAGGAAAATGAATCAATTGCAAACGTTATATGACCGCTTGCCTCTTTATGCATTGCCCCATCTTTATTCACAACATCTGAAGTTTGAGATAAGATTTTTTCCACACGGTCATAGGAAGCACGACCACGTTCCATAATATTAAATAGCCAGCCAAATGCGAGCATCGGCCAAACAAGTGTCCCTAAATATGTTGTAAATGTAATTAATTCGCCAACTGTTAGTTCCCTGCGAACAACCAATAGCGATCCATAACATACAGCAATTAAGAATGAAAAACCAACAATAAGAGAAATTGTTGGATCAAATAATGAATCGATACGCGCAACTAACATGTTTTTGTGTACAACATCTTCTGACTTCTTCCGAAATGCTTGCAAATCTTCTCTTTCTTGACCAAGTGAGCGAATTACTTTCATCCCGCTCATACTTTCTTGGACCTTATCATTAATCTCAGAAAATGCCTGCTGCGCTTTATGAAAACGTCTATGTAATAAAGTACCATAATAATGAGTCGAAATCGCTACAATTGGCATTGGAATTAAACTTAACAGCGTTAATTTCCAACTAATTGTAAAGCCCATCGCCACAAGAACACACCCACCTACAGCTAATGAATCAACAAGCGTTAAAACGCCCGCTCCCGCTGTTTGTTGGATCGCTTGAATATCGTTTGTTGCATGTGCCATTAAGTCACCTGTACGATGTGATTGGTAAAAAGATGGACTCATGTTTGTAAAGTGCTCATATAATTTCTTTCGTAATTGACGCGCAAGCTTTAATGAAGACCCAAAAATCATGATACGCCATATGTAGCGTAGTATATACATAGTAATCCCAACACCCACTAAAAGAACGACCCACTGTAACAACTTTTCAGATGTGAGCGTATTGTTGTTAATTTCATCTACAACAATGCCAATTACTTTTGGTGCAACAAGTTCAAGCAGTGCGACACCAAATAACAAAATAATTCCCGTTATGTACGCCCGTTTTTCTTGTTTAAAAAACCACGCTAAATTTAAAAATACTTTCATTATATCCCCCTCCCTTGAAATGAGCGATGTTTTCAGTTTATCAAAAACACAGAATTTTTAAAAGTTTTAAATATCAAAAATTTCCAAAAGGAAAGGACACTCTTTCCGAGTGTCCCTGTAGCGCTTATTTCATTTGTTGTTTGTTCATTGCGCTCATCATTTGATTGATTTTCTTTTGGGATGGTTTTTGTCCCATTTGCATCATCATCATTTTTAACATTTGTTCATTAATTGGTGGATTTTTTTGTAAGTAATTCATCATATATTTACGGGCGATGAAAAATCCTAACGCCACGCCTGCTACTAGTGCTAATACTCCCACTAGAACAACTACCCAAATCGACATATATTTTCCTCCTTCATGTTGTCTATATTACAGTGTACTAAAACCTTTTCAATAAGACAAGATTGTATTCGACATTTTTTACACATATGTTCGTGCTTGTTTCAGAGGATTTAGCCAACCATACTTTTTATTTTCATAATCCATTGCTAAAAATGTCAATTCGCATTTCCTGAGCACTTCAAAAAAAGTCGTTTCCATCGATACATTTCCAGATGTACTCATTTGAATATATTGTGATTTCACCGTTATTTCGCCATATTCCGCTCCCGTATAAAGCATGTGTGTATGATGTATTCTCTTATACTTCCCACAGCTACGTAAAGCCTGTTCTAATTTATGATGAATTTTCATTACTTGTAATGGTATCGTAATATACATCATCTGCTTATATAACACTTTCTTTTCTGAAAGGGAACCAGATTCTGAAAATCGAGCAAATAAATCAAAAAACAAATATTCACGACCAAAGTACGCCTTCGCAATCTCTTCTTGAATTAAATACAATTCATACGTTTTCATGCTTTCCCTCCCGATCTGGACAACCTTTTTTCTCTACATTATATAGAAAAAAACACGCAATGATTGTCTGACTACGGAGAAAGAAAAAACTTTTTCTGTCGAATAAACTCATTTACATAAAAAAATCTCTCCATGCCGGAGAGATTTTTTACAAATCATTAAAGCATTTCTTTTACTTTACGAACAACATTTTCTACAGTAAATCCATACTCTTCCATAATCTTCTCACCAGGAGCAGAAGCACCGAATGTATCAATGCCTAGTACATCTCCTTCAAGACCTACGTAGCGATGCCATCCGAATGTAGCACCCATTTCAATTGCGAAGCGTTTTGTTATAGATTTTGGTAATACAGATTCTTTATACTCAGCAGTTTGAGCTTCAAATCGATCCATAGATGGCATGCTGACAACAGCTGCATCAACACCATCTGCTGCTAATGCTTTTTGTGCTTCAACAGCTAGACTTACTTCAGATCCAGTTGCAAGTAGGATTACATCAGCTGTTTCTTTCTTACTTGGAGAAACTACATATGCACCTTTTGCTACTTTTTCATAAGTATCGTCTTTTGCACCTTCTAATGTTGGAAGGTCTTGACGAGTTAAAACTAATGCAGTTGGTGTTTTTGTAGACTCTAAAGCTAATCTCCAAGCCGCAACAGATTCGTTCCCGTCAGCTGGACGAATAACAGATACATTTGGCATTGCACGAAGCGCTGCTAATTGTTCAACTGGTTCATGTGTTGGACCATCTTCACCAACAGCGATACTGTCGTGTGTAAATACATACGTTACAGGCAATTGCATTAATGCTGCAAGACGAATTGCTGGACGTAAGTAATCAGAGAAGACGAAGAACGTACCACCGTAAGTTTTTAAACCGCCATGAAGTGCGATACCGTTCATTGCTGCACCCATTGCAAACTCACGTACACCGTACCAAATGTTTTTACCGCTGTAATCAGCTCTTGTAAAGTCTTTTTCGTTATTCATGTATGTTTTGTTAGAACCAGCAAGGTCCGCAGATCCACCGAAGAATGATGGTACAGACTCTGCAATTGCATTAATTACAGCACCTGAAGAATTACGTGTTGCTGCTTTTGATCCTAATTCATAAGTTGGTAAGCTTTGTTCCCAACCTTCTGGAAGAAGACCGTTCATTGCTGCTTGCAGTTCGTTTGCTAATTCTGGATATGCTTGTGCATAGTCACCAAGCATTGTATTCCACTCAGCTTGAGCAGTTTCACCAACAGCTTGTACTGTTTTACGGAAGTTTTCATATACTTCTTCTGCTACATGGAAGTCTTGTTCTGCAGTCCAAGCGTATGCTTCTTTTGTTAATTTTGTTTCGTCTACACCAAGTGGAGAACCATGTGAAGCTGATTTTCCTGACTTGTTTGGAGAACCGAAACCAATTGTCGTTCTTACTTCAATTAGTGTTGGGCGTTTTTCGTCAGCTTTCGCGGATTCAATTGCTTTTGCAATTGCTTCAACATCGTTTCCATCCTCAACACGAATCACTTGCCAGCCGTATGCTTTGTAACGATCTTCTACACTTTCAGAGAATGAACGATTTAGATCGCCATCTAGTGAAATGTCATTAGAATCGTATAGTACAACAAGACGACCTAATCCTAAATGGGCAGCTAATGAAGATGCTTCAGCAGAAACGCCTTCCATTAAATCACCATCACCACAAATAGCGTATGTATAATGATCAACTACATTATACGCATCACGGTTGTATTTTGCTGCTAAATGTCTTTCAGCCATCGCCATACCAACAGCGGTTGAGATACCTTGTCCAAGTGGACCAGTTGTTGCATCTACACCTGCTGTATGACCATACTCAGGATGTCCTGGAGTTTTGCTACCCCATTGACGGAAGTTCTTTAAATCATCCATTGTTACATCGTAACCAGATAAGTGTAATAGGCTGTATAATAACATTGAACCATGACCTGCAGATAATACGAAACGATCGCGGTTAAACCACGTTGGATTATTTGGATTATGTTTCATAAATTTCGTCCATAATGTATAAGCCATTGGTGCTGCACCCATTGGCATTCCTGGGTGACCAGAGTTTGCTTTTTCAATCGCATCAATGGATAATGTGCGAATCGTGTTGATAGAAAGTTGTTCGATTGAATGTGACATGCTATTCTTCCCTTCGCTTATAGTAGTAAACGTTTTATACATCTATATGATATCTTCCCTCGCAAGATTATACAACATGTATCGACAAATATGTTGATATTTTTTCGATTTTTTATGAAAAAAACGATGGTTTTAGAAATGTATGGGTATTCAATCTGTCATACTTTTTCATTATTTTTATTTTATAAATACAATGAATTATCTGTATATTTATTCGTAACTAATGCTTTTCTCATTTATTCCCCCCTGTCTTCTTTCTCCATTCTCATTCATTTACAAAAGTCACAACTATATTGCATGCTTATTTTCTCTATTGCTGCCTATTGTATTTTGACTAAACTTCAAACTCCAAAATGCAAAATGTATCCTTTTCCTTCCTCCACTTTATGAAGCAATCTAACTAAAGACTCTAATTTTTCACAAAGAATATCTCGGTCAAACATCAGTCTTTCATACTCTCCATCTGTATCATAACCATTCGTCCATTGAAATGAACCTGTCAGTTTGATATTTTCAGGAGCTAGCGAAAACAAACCAATTAATGAACGAAATAGTTTCCCTGCCATTTCTGCCCCTTCTTTCTCAATTTTTGTAATGCCATAATAATGAAGTCCAAATCCCTTTTCTCTCTTAGAAGGATTATAAGTAGGAATCCCATATAAAAAGTCTGAAATATACATAATAATTTCATCATGTAATATGACACAATCTTCAATAATTGTTCCATCTTTATAAAAAAATGCACTGTCATTCCAAGAAAAATCTTCAACACCTAGCTCTCCTTGTTCATTTGGAACAAATACAAATTCATGTTGCAAAGCCATAGCATCCATCCCCCCTTTTGTACATCTTACGATAAGCTAAAAATATGTTCATTTCTTTATTCTCTCACCCAATCACTATAGCTACATACGAACACCTAACCATTCATTTATGCTCTGTATGGACATGAATGCTATCACTACTTATCGATGTCACGCCAAGGGCTTGTACACATATATGATAATGCAACATCTTTCCACTCACATTCCATTTCAAAGACCAACCGTCCGCTCCATTACTATCATATCCGATTAATTCTCTTTCTTTCCATGTTGCTGTACCCGTTGGAACGAGCCAAAATAGCATAGTTTCCGTATTTTCCGCTTTCACATATACCATAATCTCTGTTGCTTCTTTTGGAATTAGAATCCAATTATTCACTTCTGGCATATTTGTATATGTTTTTATAATCCCAGGAAGTGGTTCGTGTATTCGCAAAGGCTTAACTACAACAAAGGCACTTATAACGCTACATAAAAACAACACTTTACTAAAATAAAACATCCTATCCCCCCATCGCATACTAGTATTGCCTCAAATCTTTTTCATATAAATAGTTACAAACTCTATTCAAATCCAACCAAAAAAAGACAAGTTTTCCTAGACACCGGATAGCTCGTCTTTCTCATAATAAACTTCACCAATTTGATTGATTTTTTTCGCAAGAAACTCATCCTCGATATACTTGTTCACCCTACATGAGTAATCTCCAAATTTCGCTTTTATATAATCCGTTTTCGAATGGAACTAGAAATAAAATCAATAATAATAACCATCAGAATAATCCCGAGCAAAATAATTCCTACACGAGACCAATTTCGAGAGCTTAACGCAAAAATAAGGGGTGTACCAATCCCTCCGGCTCCAATGACACCTAATATAGCAGCAGATCGAACATTAATTTCAAACCGATAGAGCGTATAAGATAAAAAGTCAGGCAATACTTGCGGCAAAACCGCATACCAAAGTACTTGAAAACGACTGGCTCCGGTAGCAATCAATGCCTCAGTAGGACCTTTCTCTATATTCTCAATCCCTTCAGAATATAATTTCCCAAGCATACCAATCGAATGCACCCCTAAAGCTAGAACACCTGCAAAAGAACCAGGACCGACTGCTTTTATAAATAAAAGAGCCATCACTAATTCAGGAAATGTACGAATAAAACTTAGTACAAACTTTCCCGTTCCAGAAGTCACTTTCCCCGTACTCATATTCGCAGCTGCCCAAAATGCAAATGGCACACATAAAAAGGCTGATATAAATGTACCTAATATTGCAATTGCTAATGTATCGATTAAACCGTGCAGCAAATCCTCACCATCTGGTAAAGATACATATGCCCAATCTGGATTGAATACCCCTGTCATAATTGCCTTTGTAATTTGACCGGCTGTTTCTTTTATCCCATCAATCGGTACTCCTGAAAATGCCCAAATGTATAAAGCAGCGAGTGCAATAAAAATACTTAAACGATATATACTTAATCTCTTTGGTTTTGGCACCGTTATTGTCGTCTTACTCATCACAATTTCTCCCGTAATACTGTACTTATATAATCAATTAGCAATACAACAACAAGTGTATATATAATAATAGAAGCTGTTTGTTGGTATTGTAAAAATCCAAGCGTACGATCATAATATAATCCGATTCCACCAGCGCCAACTAACCCTAACACAGCCGCTGCACGTACATTCACTTCAAATGTATATAAAACGTAGGAAACGAAATGCGCCGTTACTTGTGGAATGACTGCATACACAATCCATTGCACTTTATTGGCTCCAACTGCCGTCATTGCTTCTAATGGCCCCGGATCAATTGATTCAATCGATTCATATAATAATTTCGCAACAAGTCCAACTGAAAAAAAAGTAAGAGCTAAAATACCAGGAAGCGGACCAATTCCAAAAATCGCAACAAAAATTGCCGCTAACAATAAATCTGGTACCGTCCGAATTATATTTAGAACAAATCGAGCTGGGCCATAGAAAAAAGCAGATGGAAATATATTACTTGCTGCAAATAATGCAAGTGGAATAGCAAGGATTGCCCCAAAAGTTGTTCCAATAATCGCCATACGGAGCGTATCTAAAATTGCTGGTGTAATTGTTTCAAAATAGTTCCAGTCTGGTGGCACCATTTCTTTCAGCAAGTCCAACATATTTGGAAGGCCCATGACAAGTTTTGAGAAAGATGCATCCACCTGTACACTACTTCCTAAAAATAATACGATAATAAGAACAACTGTTAACACGTGTTTCATATTATTTTGCGGCTTCGGCATTGACTTTATATTCATTGTCACTTCGTTCATTTTACTGCCACTCCTAAAAACTCATCTTTATGAATAGAACGACCATAAATTTCAGCAAACTTCTCATCCGTTGCTTCTTCCACCAGTCCATCAAAGACAATTTCTCCTGCATGTAATCCAATAATACGTGTTGCGTATTCTCTCGCTAAATCAATCGAATGCAGATTGACAATGGTCGTAATACCAAACTCTTTGTTAATTTTCTTTAAATCTTCCATCACCTGTTTCGTAGTCAATGGATCTAACGAAGCAACCGGTTCATCTGCCAAAATAATTTTCGCCTCTTGTGCTAATGCTCTTGCAATCGAAACACGTTGTTGTTGCCCTCCCGATAACTCATCCGCTCGTGCGTATGCTTTTTCTAAAATATTTACACGTTCTAACGCCTGAAATGCAAGTTCCACATCTTCTCTCGGAAAAAGACCGAGTGTTGTACGCAATGTAGAATGATACCCGACACGTCCAGCTAATACATTTTTCAGCACAGTAGATCGCTTTACAAGATTAAAACTTTGAAAAATCATACCAATATCCCGACGAAATCGTCTCAATTCTTTTCCTTTTGCAGTTGTGATCGATTGTCCATCAATTAAAATTTCTCCTTCTGTAATTTCATGAAGTCGATTAATAGATCGTAATAGTGTCGATTTCCCAGCACCGGACAATCCTACCATCACAACAAATTCACCTTTATGAATCTTCACATTAATCTGATTCAATCCTTTTGTACCATTCGGATATAATTTGGAAACATTTCGAAACTCTATCACACATCTTACCTACTTTCTATATGTTATAAACAATCGAAAAACGGCTAACTAACTGAAACTGAATCACATTTCAGCTAGTTGGCCATTTTTCGTTAACACTCAAACTTCCCCACGAATTACTGCGTTTTTACTTTCTTTCCGTAGTCACGAACGATATCAAATTTACTATCATCAGATTTCACATATCCTTCATGTGAATACACTTCTTTAATAATTTTATGACCTTCTTCGTTCTTTCCAATCTCAATAAACGCATCTTGCAATTTTTTGCTCCATTCAGTATCTAAATCAGAACGTACAGAAATCGTATCATTCGGAATTTTTTCTGTAAATTTCACAATTTTTGTCTTATCAAATACATCTGGATAATCTTTTTTTACAATATTACGTGCATCTTGAAATACAACTGCCGCATCAACATCACCATTTAAAAGAGCAATAATAGATTGATCATGACCTTTTAATGTAACAGGTTTCACATCTTTTAACGGATCGATTCCCTCTTTCATTAAAACTGCGGCTGGCCATACATAACCTGCAGAAGAAGTTACATCTTGATACCCTATTTTTTTTCCTTTTAAATCTTTCATACTATTTATATTAGAGTCTTTCTTTACAACAAATTCAGATTTATAGAAGTCTACCAAATCTTTCGTCGGCTCTCCTGTCACATCATCTACTCCAAAGCGCTGCGCTTGCAATATTACATTCGCTGCTTTCTTTTCATGTGCTAATACATATGCCGTTGGGGGTAAAAAACCAACATCCACTTGCTTAGAGGCCATCGCTTCTACAATGGTGTTGTAATTCGTTGAAACACTAACCTTTACCGGAATATTAAGCTTATCGCTCAACAATTTTTCCAACGGTTTTGCTTTTGCCTCTAACGTATCCGCATTTTGAGAAGGGACAAATTGGACGTTTAACGTTTTTGGAACATATCCTTTTTTAGTATCTTCACTTTTACTTGTACTCGACTCCTTCGCTCCACAACCACTTAATAAACCAGCTGCTAGCACAGCCGCTGCACCCATTGCAAAAATTTTTTTAAACATGCCAAAGCCTCCAATTTTTTAGTTATAAAATGACAAGCTGTAAACATGTAGAAATATAGCATATATTTTCAAGTATAATGTTTAATTTACAGAATCTTTACACTTTCTAAACATTCCGCATAAACTTCCTCCTAAATATCTGTTATGATTTATCATAAGATAACAATAGAAAAGGTTGATAACATTGACTCAAAATAAAATTGTAAACATAAACATTTTATTAACAAGTGATATACACGGTACAGTTCATCCGCTTCACTATCGAAATAATGAACCAGCAGAAATAGGCCTAGCAAAAATCGCAACCCTTATCAAACAAGAAAGATCACAAGATGAAAACATAATCTTGATTGACAATGGTGATTTCATTCAAGGTACTCCATTCACCTACCATTATGCTACCTATGAGCAACATAAAAATAACCCAATGTCCCTTATCGCTAATTACATTGGTTATCATGCAGCTATTATCGGAAATCACGAGTTCAACTATGGAATGGATGTATTAAACAAAGCTGTTTCAAATGCAAACATGCCCTATCTATCGGCTAATATTTTAAATAAACATACAAAGGACCCTTACTTTGGAAAACCATATATTATAAAACATATACTACCTAATATAAAAGTGGCTATCTTGGGAGTTACAACACATTACATCCCGAATTGGGAGCAGCCACATTATATTAAAGATTTACTATTTGAAGACGCACTAGAAACAACAAAAAAATGGGTCGCTCTCATTCGTGAACAAGAGCAACCAAACTTATTAGTCGTAGCGTATCATGGTGGTTTTGAGAGAGATTTACACTCCGGAGAACCGACAGAAATTTTAACTGGTGAAAATCAAGGGTATGCGATGTGTCAAGAAGTAGATGGTATTGATATATTATTAACAGGCCATCAACACCGCTCTATTGCGAATATGAAAGTAAATGGTGTAACAGTTATACAAACCGGATGTAATGGCCATTCATTAGGGAAAATCCAAGTGGCATTGGAACAAAATAAAGACCGGTGGATTATTAAAGAATGCCATTCAGAACTGTTATCTTCCAAAGGCGTTACAGCAGATGAACAGGTCCTTTCACTTGCATTGGACTATGAGAATCAGACGCAAAAATGGCTAGATCAACCAATCGGTACCATTATCGGGGATATGCGGATTCAAAGTGCGACGCAAGCACGCTTACACGGGCATCCTTTTATTCGATTTATAAATAAAGTACAAATGGATGTGGCTAAGGTCGACATTTCTTGTACAAGCTTGTTTCACAATGAATCTTCTGGTTTTCCAAACCACATTACGATGAGAGATATTGTTTCTAATTATATTTATCCAAATACGCTAAAGGTCATCCGCGTTACAGGAAAAGATATAAAAGACGCTCTTGAACTATCTGCCGAATATTTCACATTAAATACAGACGGGGATATAATTGTAAACCCTACTTACATCGAACCGAAACCACAGCATTATAATTATGATATGTGGGAAGGAATTTCCTATATATTAAACATTTCAAAACCAATTGGAGAAAGAGTTGTTTCCTTACAATATAACGGTTCCCCCATTTCCTTTCATCAAGAGTACGATGTTGTCATGAATAATTATCGTGCAAGCGGTGGAGGAAATTACTTTATGTATCAAAATAAACCCATCATAAAAGACATATCAACTGATATGTCTGAACTTATCGCCAACTATATATTAAAACGAGGGATCGTGAAAGCATCAAACAATCATAACTGGAAAGTTACGAAATGAGGATTATCTCTATTAAAATCAAAAAAGATGGGCTCCGCCCATCTTTTAATTTAACTTTGTATTATCTTGCTTCTTTAACGCCTTTAATTTCGTCGGAGTAATATCTTTACCCTCTTCGTTAACAACTTTAATTCCTTTTAGTTCGTTTAACATGTTTTGACGAAATCCTTTTAGATATTGTTCACGGAGCGATTGACGCTCACGTTGTTCTTCTTCAGTTAAGCCTTCAGCTTTCGCTTTTTTTGCTAAGAAGTTAATACGTTCAATGAGTTCGTGACTTAGCATCTCGAATCCCCCTTCTACTTAAAACTGATACTTATCATACAATAGTTAGTCTTGTTTATCAAGCAATTGCTTTGTATATTCCACGTATCTTCGATGCACTGTTGCTTTTGACACATCATGCCCAAAACCACGAAGCGTCGCAGCAATTTCTTCAAACGTTAATTCATTACGACGAAGACGTACAATTTCTTCAATCGGCACTTCTTTCTTGTCACGTCCTGTACTTAAATGACGATTTTTAAAATTTTTTTCCGGACGAAATCCTCGTTCTACTGCACGCTGCATGCCACGTTTAATCTTCAAATTATGAATCTTTCTCTGATATTCTTCAACTATACCGATAATATCTAGCACCATAGAATCAGCATCAGAAAGTTGTAATTCACCATTATGCGTATGCGTATATACTTTTATTCCTTCTTTATGTAAACAATGCATTAAGGCAATCTTTGCATTCCCTCTTCCAAGACGTGTTTCATCTTGAATAAGAAGCACATCAACCTGTTCAGTTCGAATGATGTCTAGCACTTCTAATATACCATCTCGCTCAATTGTATAGCCACTTGCCTTCTCCTCAAACACCTTTATAACATTCATTTGATATCGCTTAGCTAAATGCAATAATTCATCTTTTTGGCGTGATAATGAAGTTTCTTGGGCTTCTTTCGTTGTGCTTACACGGGCATAAATGATTGCATTCACTTTAAATCCCTCTTCCTTATTTCGATTTTTCTTTTAGTGTACCACAAATCGCTTTTTCATTCGAACTTATGTTTGTAGAATGTTTTTTCTCATGTTATACTTATAAGTAAGAAAATTGAAAGAAAACGAGGTGTTAAAAAACGTGGAAAAGTTAACAAAACGCCAGCAAGACATTCTCGACTTCATTAAGCTAAAAGTACAAGAAAAAGGTTATCCACCTTCCGTACGCGAAATTGGTCAAGCGGTTGGCCTTGCTTCTAGTTCTACGGTGCACGGACATTTATCACGTCTAGAAGAAAAAGGTTACATTCGACGTGATCCAACAAAACCGAGAGCTATTGAAATTTTAGGGGAAGTAAAAATCGAAACAGAGACACAATCAGTCGTTCAAGTCCCTATTATTGGGAAAGTTACAGCTGGTTTGCCAATTACAGCAGTTGAAAGTGTAGAAGAGCATTTCCCGCTTCCTGCAAATGTTGTTGCTGGAGCAGACCAAGTATTTATGCTACGAATCTCTGGAGATAGTATGATTGATGCAGGTATCCTTGACGGAGACTTGGTTGTTGTTCGTCAACAGCATTCTGCATACAATGGAGAAATTGTCGTTGCTTTAACAGAAGATAATGAAGCAACTGTGAAACGTTTTTACAAGGAAAAAGATCATTTCCGCCTGCAACCCGAAAACTCTTCTTTAGAGCCAATCATTTTAGATAAAGTTTCTGTTATTGGAAAAGTAATCGGTGTATACCGTGATTTACATTAAAAATAGACCAGCAAAACTGGTCTATTTTTAATTTACTTCAATTGTTACATCTCCAGCAGATGTGTTCCCGCTAATTTTCACACTACCATTCCCTATCGTTATCTCTCTATCTTCTTCCTTAAAAATACTCACTTCTCCAGCAAATGTTTTCCCACTAACAGTCGCATCTTGAGGCTTCTCAAGTAAACGAATGTCAACGTCACCTGCAGTTGAACTTGCTTCTAAATCATATTTGGAGTCATGATCAATAACATCTACATCTCCACTTGTTGTTTTCGCAACAACTTTGCCACTTACTTTTTTCATTTTAACTTCGCCTGCTTTTGAAGATCCTTCCACTTTCTTCGCTGTTACTCGCTCGATCTCTACATCTCCACCTAGTGTCGCTGCCTCTACACGTTCACTTTTCACATCATTTACCGCTATCTCACCTGCAGAAGAGCTTACTTTTATTTCTTGATAGAGACGTTCTGGGACAATAATTGTTATCTTTGGCGTTTTAAATCCAAACGATAAAAATGAAAAATCCAAAGAAATTCCTTTTTTTATCTTACCTTGAACCTTTAGTGTATCCCCCTGTTCCTCAATACTCACTTTTTGTTTCTCAATATTCCCTGTTTGTTTTATATAAAAAGAAGAATCATTGCCCTGCTGAATTGTAACGTCCCCAGCATCCAAACCAATTTCTAATTTTTTAATTGTTTCATTCTTAATAACTTTTTCTTTCTCTCCTCTTTCCACCGCATCCACTGCTTTTGTATATGTTTGCGATACCCCAATAACCCCAATGATAATACAAGCAACAGCTACCAATACTATTTTTTTCATCTCACCTATTCCCCTTTAATCATTTTGAGATTCCAATTGACATAACCTACACAAACATTTTTAAACCATTTTGTACAGTAGTAAGCAGATATACATAACAATAATCCCACTCCAACAAATGCAATTGAAACAAATACATCGAGCCATAAGAAAGTACCTGTTAGTACTTTAACTACTACTAGCAGCGGGGCCACAACCGAGGCAACTCCCCCAACCCAAAGTGAAAAGATAAAACTTGCGATTACAACTAAAGGACCTAATACAATAATAAAGTTTAATAGACTAAGACCAATCGCCGCCGTTACAGCTCTTGTAATATTCGAAGCTGACGGATCTTTTTTCATCTCATCAAAACGGTATAATGCCAACATTTCTTTCGCAATTGCTTTTGGTGAGCCGAGCCCTTTTATAATTTCAAATTCTGTCTTCCCTTCCTCTATCCCAAACTGAAAATGCTCCTCATAATCGTATAAAATATCTCGGCTTTCTTCTTCTGGTAACTTTCTAAGATGTCCCGATAATTCTCGAAGAAACTGTTCTTTGTTCATCTCATTACACCTCTTCAATAATTTCTTGTACCCCTTTAGCAAAATCACGCCACTCCGTTACAAGTAAATGGAGTTGCTCTTCACCTTGATTTGTTAATTGATAATATTTACGCGGTGGTCCTTCTGTCGATTCTTTTAAATACGTGTGAAAATAACCCTCTTTTGTTAAACGACGTAATAACGGATATACTGACCCTTCTGATATTAAAAATTTATTTGAAATTTGCTGAACGAGTTCATAACCGTAGCAATCTTTTCGTTTGACAAGCGCCAGCACACAAAGTTCTAACACACCTTTTTTAAACTGGACGTTCAAAAATACTCCTCCTCTTTAATTAGTACTACTCAATACAAGGTAATTCCCTTCTCCATAATATACCATTTACTATTATTTATTACAAGGTACTGTCGTCTATTTAATAAAATACGATATACTCTTCTCTTTACAAAAAATAAATTTTAAAAAATAAGAAACACAAAAAAACGGTAACTCCCTAGCAGAGGAATTACCGATTTTTTCATGATAACAGAGCACTCACCCCATCGATTGCTGCATCTGTTTTTGCTTCAACCTCTCTTCCAACACATGAATCATAAACAAGAAATGCTCTGCTTCTCTTGTAACATGATCGGCTAGTAAAGGATTAATTACATTTCGAATCTGACACGTTTGAATAAGTTCCAGCCCTGCTTTTTTGAAGTTCCTCAATTCAACGGTAGCATTTTCACTATCTTTATTTAATTTCCCGATAATTGGATATGTTGGTTGTTTTTGATATAGCATCGATTCAACATCTCTAGCTTGGTTAAGAAGAACTTCAAAATCATCCCCAAATTTTAAAGCAGTATGAACTAAATTCCGCTCTGATTGGTCAAGCAAAGAGGCAATAAAACGAGAGTGCTCCATCATAATTCTTAGCCAAAACACATTTTCACTAATTATTGCATCTTGAATCGGATCCATTTTTCCTTCATTAAACTTCTGAAGCGTTCTTATAAAATATTCCGCTTCTCGCGCAACATGATCTACTAATAATGGAAAATTGAAACCACTTACCTTACAATTAATAATTAAAATCAAAAGATTTCTTTTATAATTACGAAACGCATAAACTAACTGAATACTTTCTTCATTTAATTGCCTGACCGCTTGAACGGTTTGAGGAATAGAAAATGCTTTTTGTAAATGCCGATCAAAAAGCTGAAAAAACTGATCTACTTGCTGAATTAAGTTTTTATCTTTCCGATTAAATCCTTCACTAAGGAAAAGCGCATGTTCCTTCATAATTCTTAACCAAAATCGATTTTCAGTTAAGGATCTTTCGATAAATAATTGTTCTGTTAACGATTCAGAAGGTGCAGCTTTCAATTCCGGCGGAAGTAACATAGCCCGCTGTGTATCCATGACAAAATGCCCAGGAATAGATTGTTGTCCACCATTCATTAAAATCCCCTCCTAACACCCTTACAAGCACCCTTACTACATCATGTATATGAGCCGGCAACATTCACTATACCCCCAAAAACCACCATTAAAAAATTTCAAATGCATCGTTTTTTCGAGAAACTTCTATCGGATGAAAAAGCTCACACTTAACTACCAGGTGAGCTTTCTTTTATCTATTTATTACCTGGTGCAGGCTGGTCCACTCCTCTAATACGATGTTTGTGTCCATTATCTTCTGTTGTATAAAAATCATAATAATGGACATGCATTCCATTTCCAACTGGAATAGCTGGTCCTGAATGTGCCTTGTAATAATGCGTATGCCCGTCTTCGAATACTACATATCCTTCTGTATAGTGTATATGCCCCCCGTCCTGCAACGAAATTGACGGAGAAGTTACATCTAGGCATTGATGTACATGACCTGCCTCAATAGATGTGTAATCAACAGATCCATGATTATGATTCGGGATAAATCCTGAAACAAAATCAGCTTTGCCCACCCTGTTCACGCTACTCACTCCTTGTCCATAAGTATATAATTTATAAACTTATATGCTAAAAATCAAAATTAATACCTGTTAAAACAGTAATGAAGTAGCTTAAAGCTAAATTTCATTACTTTTAGCACGAAAACGAGGCATATATAAAAGCATACAAAAAAACCGAATAAGTAACTTCTTATTCGGGTTATAGTTCAGTTTCAATGTAATTAGCCCCACTTGACCTTCACTTCTTCCTCCCTACGAGCTAACTTCTACCTGTGTGCCTAACAGATTACTAAACACCCCTTGTCTTTCCTTTGCTAATTGACTAAATGCTCCTCTTTGAACGATTTCTCCTTTGTCTAATACAATAACCTGATCAGCATTGCGTATTGTTGATAAACGATGAGCAATAACGATAATGGTCATCGTTCCCTTTAATTTTTCTAACGCATCTTGAATTTTCGCTTCATTTTCAGTATCTAAGGCACTTGTTGCTTCATCTAAAACTAGAATCGAAGGTTTTCTTAAAATTGCCCGAGCTAACACGAGTCGCTGTCGTTCTCCTCCAGAAAGTTTAACTCCGCGATCTCCAATACATGTATCAAGCCCCTGTGGAAGCCTTCTTACACACTCAGAAGCCGCAGAAAATTCTAGTGCCTGCCAAATTTGTTCTTCACTTGCATTCGGTTCAATCATTAACAAATTTTCTCTTATACTTGCATTGAATAGAAATGGATCCTGCGGAACATAGCTAATAGATCGCCTTAACGACAATAAATTATCACTTGTAAGAGGCGTACTATCTATTAAGACTTCCCCTTTTTCTGGCTGCATGAGTCCCATTAAAATATCGATTAATGTGCTTTTTCCGGCACCTGAACGTCCAACAATGGCAGTCATACAGTTAGATGGTATTTGTAAATGAATGTTTTGAAGAGCATATGAAGGTCCCTTTCGATTATATCGAAAATATACATCACGACACTCTAATCCTTGTTTAACAAGGATTGGCTTCACATTTTCATATTGATAATTCTCACCTTTTAACTCTCTAGCCTTCTTGCATTCTTTCTGTAATTCTATCAAAGCCTTAAAGGCTGGAATAGAAGAAGCAACCTGCTCCAGATTAGACTGAATCCCTGTAAATCGCGGCCATAATTTAGAAAAAACCAGAATAATCAACAATAATTCTTCTGATTGGGCATGAAAGAATGTTACAGATAAAAAAATAAAACATACGATGAGAACAGCCAAGGAAATTTTATAAAAAAGCTGTGAAGCAGATCTCATTTCCATATATTCAATTTGTTCGCGAGTCATTTTTTGTGTTAAAGAGCGAAACCAAGTTAGCCGTGACTCTTCTAACGTATTACTTTTTATATCTTTAATCCCATTAAAATGGTCCGTTATACCTGAAAGATAGCTTTGTGCTAACTCGGATGTTTTACTTCCGAGTATTCTCGCCTTTTTAATAAAAATACGAGAAGCTAATGAAAAAAATAAGCCACAAACTAAAACAAACATAGTTATTTTGGCAGATAACCAAAAAGCAATAACAACCTGTATAAGGGTAAAAATAATAGCAGCTAAAAGCTGCAAAACAAGATTAATCCCATAGCTAACACGTGCTAATTCTGAAGTTAATGCATTGATCAGATCTGTTCTTCTTTTTTCTAGGAAGAAATTCCATTTCACCTGCAAAATATCACTATACGTTTCCAATCTTAACTGACGAGTAAAATTTTGTTGAATTTTCACATCTCGAATTGTTACATTTCTTTGTAAAAGGCTTTGACTGACGACTACTAAGATGTATATACCTAAAATAAGAGGTAGGCTAGTTGCTTTTGGGAATTCCTGCACAAGTTTGAAAATAAATGAAATAGGAGAACCACTACCCCCTATATTGACAATTCCACTCATACTTATCATAGAAACTAATAAAAGAATTCCCACACCTTCAAGTAAGCTAATCAAAACCATTCCCAAAAGATTAATATAAAGGATTCTTCCAGCAAACGAGTGTAACTGCTCCATAAAATATATAATATGCTTCATTTTTATCCCCCTCTATGGTAAAGCGTGTTTCCTTGCTTTCCTCCAGAAGCATAAAAGAGGACGTAAAGGAAAATACAAAATGTGAAGGGATTTAGGTAATGGTAACGTTTTAGCATCGATCGGATAAGGATAAAGATAGCTCATAATAAATAAAATCTTTTGCCGGTTCGACATTAATGAAAATAAATGTCGACTGTGGTACACAGCTACTTCTTCAGGAACAGGATCCGTATGTAAGTTCACCATTTTCTTGAAATAAAATAGCGCCTCTTGCGCTAATTGCCTTGACCGCTTTTTTGCCGTCAATCCTATCATTTCTTTATTTACCGGAGTATGTAATAGTTGAGAGGCCAGGATTAGCGCTTGTCCTCCTATATGAAGAAATTGATATCTTTTCAATAACTTATTAATCTTTTCCCAATCAAGACTTTGTTTTACGATTTGGTGTATATCTACTAACCAACGCAGCCTTGACCAACCATGCCGTGCCCCATGAGAAACAAGAAATAAAAACAAATCCTCGCTTCCTAAAAAGGATATATTATAATAGCTTGTAAGTGTGCTTTTTCGTCTTCTCTCCCACAATTCTTCAAAGCTTGGTTCTTTTCCAGGACCAGGATTTAACCTCCAATGAATTTCAAGTTTAATTTGCTTTTGTGGATGAAAAAATGTTATATGATGGTGTCTCCATTTCCAGTCATTTAATATCGTTTGAATATAATCATCTTTCACATATCCCTGTTCTAAAAGTAGTTTTTCTGCTTTTCCTAGGTTATAAATGGGAATAAGAACATCCAAATCGCAAGAGGTTCGCAAGGATATATCTCCATATAGATCATGAGCAAGTACCGGACCTTTTAAAAAAAGAGTACGAATCTTATTTGTAGTAAACAATTCACTTACTTGTTCCATTTCAGCACTTAAATGAAGCATTTGAAACGTATTTTTTCGGAACCTTTGGTGCAAAATTTGAACGATATGAGAAGGAATTAAATTCCCTTCCATCTCTTTCACCTTTAGATAAATCAATGGATAAACACGGTGATGCATAACTAGTTCCAGAAACTTATTCCAATCTATGTTCCTAAACTGTTCTTTGCTATATGCTGATACAATATCATCGCCTTGCGACTTCAAAATTTCAAACAAGAATTTTAATTCCTTAGACATGAATTCTACATTGAGACTAAAATCTTTACTCATTGTATGCTCCTTTAGTAGTTTCCTCGTTTATCCTCTTTGCAAATGTTCCAACGACAGTGAATTTTTCCATTCCTTCTGCTCCAGTAATATAACAAGGACCGCTTCGTAACCATGCATGGGCGATTAATTTCCCACTATCATCTTTAGCAGTTCCTAAATAAAGAGTACTTTCGATTTGACGTTTCTCGAGCATTTTCATCCCAGCTATAGCTTTGACAAGACATTGACTTTCCCATAAAGTATAGCGACTCATAATACATATGGCATGGGACACATTTTTCAATGTGTCCCTGTGTAGCTGAATGTGAGTAAATGATGTTTCATTCATGTAATCTCCCAAAGAAGGTGCAACTTTAGAAAATGATATACTTTTCAGAACACGAGCCCACCCTAAAAAAATAAAAGCCTCTATCAACAAAAGCTTGGTTTTCGTATCCAACAATAAAAATATCCTTAGCCTTTTCACAATATTCATTAATCCTTTCCTAACAGTTCTAATAAAAAATATGAAACTATGTATTAGGCTGATTTTCCATATGAATTAAATTTTCTTGAAATAAACACTCTAAAAAGGAAAGAACTTGTTCTTCACAATTCATTCGCTCTACATCATAATTAGATAATAATGTAGCAATTAACTGCGTAACCGTGATTGGCTCCTTAATAAGATCCCATATGTCTCCTCCCATTTCACCTAAATTGTAATACTTTCCCTTTTGGACATTTAGCATTACCTTCTCTCCATCCATGTCGCTTACGATGTTCCCTGTGCTTTGTACAACCCGGCACTCTAACAAAATTTTTTGCGTATTAATCATCTATATTCCTCCTTCATGTAAAGAACTTATAATGAGAGATACAAGCTCTGGAGCTGTAAATCTTGAAGTTGGGCGCTGTAATTGAAATATATCTATCTTATTTATCGTATTTATTGAGGTTGTAAAATGCCATTCCATCAATCCTAATCGCTGGATTAAAAAATTACGAAATGTATGGCGAAATAATGCATGCAAACGCTCCAGTCCTTCAATTCGAATCATTTCAATACTTTCATCCTTTGTTTTCACTAATTCAATCACACCTGCAAGAGGTAATGGGTTAGCAAAAAATTGAGATGGTACAGGTACAGCATACTTCGTTTCTCTTTCAAACAATGGACGATAATGAGTCGTTTCCATCCCCAACTCGTTTAAGCTTTCTTGCCATAACTTTTGCTGCGGGTAAGACGGCATAACTACTGGAGTATTTTCATGAGAGAGAGAGACAGCAATGACATCATCACTTAAAAGCTGATATCCTTTACTCAAAAATGTTGAAGCAAGCGTTGATTTCCCAGCTCCTGAGTCACCTACTAAAGCATAAGCCTTTCCATTAATTGCCACCACACTTCCATGTAACGGAAGTATCTTTCTCTGCATTAACAGTGCACCCATACAAGTGCCAAGAAGGTAAAGCCGAATTTTAGCTTCTTCCGCCCCTACCATAGGTGAAAAAATGATTTTTTTCCCTTCTTGTATAGCAAATATAGCTGTATGAGGAACTTGAAACATCACTAGATTTTCGTCAACCACAAACCTTTGTTGTTGTCCAGCAGTATATTTACGCCACTGTCCCGATAAATCGGCAATTTCAATTGTAATATCTGCCATGCCTTTCTGTTCACTCATTTGAAGTAATTCCGGCAAGGGAATTTCGCTTACTATTCTTAACCCAAAAGCCTTGTATGCCATTTTCCCTACGGTATCTATCATCTTTCTCACTCCACATTATCAACTTATCTTTAAAGCCCTTATATGGTTTAGACTATATAAGGGCTTTAAAACATCTTCATAATTAGCTATACTTCACAGGGTCATCTGGATCAGGTTGAACCGCATCAGGAGTTTTATGACCAGGTCCAGCCATAGTCATGTTAATATCAAGTACTTCTAATACTGGTTTTTTCCACTCTTTTTTCATCGTACCACCTCCTTTCTAATAAAAGTTTTTTATAAAACGATAGAAAATTAAACTACGCATTAAAATCCTAAAATCTAAATCAAATGCATATTCTGGCCGCGGTTCATCACGAATCTTTAAAATCGCATCCTTAATCACTTCTATATTAATAAATTCGGATATCACAGAATCCTCAATAATTTGATCAAGTTCCTCAATAAACGTATTCCAATAAGGAGCCATACGATAAACCCCGTCTGCTCCCTGAACCCCTCGAACTCGTTGATTTAACCTAACCTTATCAGGCAAAAAGTTTTTTGTTGCTCTCCGAATAAGCGCTCGATCTAAACCATTTTGAATATACTGTTCTTCCGGGACTGATAAACAAAATTGAATCATTCGTAAATCATTCGTTGGATCACGATCCCATAAAGAGTACCGTAAAGATAATTTCGTTCCATATGTCCCATTTATACTCCAGTAGTACAATTGTTCAAATTGTTGTTTTTTCATATCGTATGCAGTTGAAATGGAAGAACCGGTCATATCAATATCATGCTCTTTAAGCTTCTCGACAACGTTCATTTTCTTTGCAAATTCCGGATTGATGATTATTGGAAAAAAACTTTGCTCTTCTGAAGAAAATAACTGATTTAAAGATGGAAATGCCTTTCTTCTTACTACCTCTAAAACACGCGATTTTTTCACTCCTATGTTTCTACTATATAAATACAGTTCACGAAACAAACGAATCCAATGCAGCCTTTTCAAAAGCATCGCTTGATAGTCTAAAGTTGGCCCCCACGATACTGTCCAATTACCTCTTTGTCCGCTCAAAAGTACGCCTACTCCTTGCTGACGTGCTTCCTCATAAACCCCTTTTAACCAAAATGTATTCTCAAAAAATTTATATGGCATCTCCAATGTTTCCAGCCAATCATCAACTTCTGATAGGGGGCTCCTGCCTGCAAAATCTAAATAATAATCCTGTATATTTCCGACATACTGTACAGTCGATTGAATAAAGGGTCTTTCATTTGCTACTCTCCCCTTATGCGTCCAATCTACAAAACCCTCTACCGGGACATAACTGAACGTATGTAATTTTTTATTCTCCATCCGTAAATCTCTTGCAGCAAAGCTAACGACAGAACCCGAATCCAGCCCTCCGCTCAAATGAGCTCCTACTTGATGATGCGTACGTAAACGCGCCTTTATCGCACTTTGATATACTTCTCGAAACGCTTCTTCATATTCCTCATTTGACTTAAGCCGAAGTTTTTCTCCAGCAATCGGTGTATAATATCTCGAAAATTTTACGCTTTCACTAGTCACCAAGATAGTATGTGAAGGAGGTACCTGCTCTATATGTTTATAGACTGTTAATGAAGGATCTACTGATTCAAAATTCACAGGTATAGCCAAAAATTCAGCAATCCACTGTTCATGTAGCTTCTTCTCAATATACGGTAAAGTAAATAGCGGATTTATAATCGTACAAAAAGAAAAACGCTGCTGGTCACGGTAAAAATAAAGCGTTCGACTCCCAGAAAAGTCCCTTGCTCCAAACAATTTTTGCTTTCGCTCATCCCATATCATAAAAGCAAAGTCACCTACTAAATATTTAGGAGTTTCTTCCCCCCACTTTTGATAGGAGAGTAAAATCAACTCGCTATCTGTTATGCTTTTTCTATCGACATGATCTACTTGTAATCTCTCAAATAATTCAGTACGATTATCAATAATAGCATCTGCTGTAATCGCCATTTGTCTTTCATAATCATAAAAAGGTAATTGCTCACCAATGGATTCCGGTGTAATCCATTGTGCATGGCAGCCAAGGAATACATTCTCCTTATGCCATATTTGAACATCATCAGCAGGATATTTTTGTAAATCTTCCATTAATCCTCTACCTTGCTCACTCGATATAGGCTCGTCATTAAAATGAACAATACCAGTTATAGCACTCATGTTTTCCTCCCGTTACACAACAAGTAAGTAAAGTCCAATCAGATAAATAATCACTACTATGTAGTTGACCCCTATATTGTGTCGCTCCGCATTTGTTCTTTAAAAAGAACAAATGTTTTAAATTCAACAAAAATAACAAGTAAATACTACTTGCCATCTGATTTTTTATTAGCTGTTGATTTCGTTCTATCGAAAGAATTATTATAGAATTAAATTACCATTTTAGTATTATTATGTCAAATAATTATCAGAATTTTTAGTTACAAGGGAATCTACGTAAACAAGTTCATTATAATGAACTCGTTACTTGCTCAATATTCTTAACTTCGTCCGCCAAGAAAAATAGCATCCCTTCCCGAATTAGAATAAAAAGGTAATAAGGGATACCTTTTTGCAAACAATTTTAAAAGTAATAAAACTTTATCTGATATAGACTCAATTATCCTTTACGTTTACACATACCATTCAAGAGGTACTTAATTTTATAAATTGAAACTTTAGCGGGATAAAGCGTTTTTGATACATCCAATAACTCTTTGTTGATCCTCTTCTGTCATATTAGAACCAGAAGGAAGACAAATACCTTTTTTAAATACTCGTTCAGCCACATCATTATGTTTACTATGAGGATAATATTTCCTGCCTTTAAAACATGGCTGCATATGAAGTGGCTTCCAAACTGGACGCGCTTCAATATTTTCTTCAGCCAAGGCCTCCAATAATGATTCTATAGCTACACCCGCTTCTTTTTCATCAATCGTTAACGTTGTGAGCCAGCGATTCGAGCGAGTTTTTTCTAATTCAGGCATAAAGTAAAATCCAGGTATGCTATATAATTCTCGGTAATAATGTTCAAATATGAATCTCCTAGCGCTCACTCTATCTGCTAACACCTCTAATTGAGCCCTTCCAACACCGGCCAATAGATTACTCATTCGATAATTGTACCCCATCTCACTATGCTGATAGTGAGGTGCTGGATCCCTTGCTTGAGTTGCTAAAAATCGTGCTTTTTGTAATGCTTCCACGTCATCAGAAATAAGCATTCCTCCACCGGAAGTTGTAATAATCTTATTTCCATTAAATGAATACACACCAAATTTTCCAAATGTGCCACTTGCTTTTCCTTTATATGTAGAACCAAGGGATTCTGCTGCATCCTCAATTACAGGGACATTATATTGATTACATAATGAAAGAATTTCATCTATTTTAGCGCTCTGCCCATATAAATGAACAATAATAATGGCTTTTGGCAATTCTCCTTCCTTTTCAGCCTCATGTAACGCATGTTCTAATGCTTGTGGTGACATGTTCCATGTTTCCGGATCTGAGTCAATAAATATTGGTTCGGCTCCCAAATAAACAATGGGATTTGCACTTGCTACAAAAGTAAAACTTGAGCAAAACACTTTATCCCCCCCTTGGACATCTAATAACCGCAGAGCCAAATGAATAGCAGCAGTTCCTGAACTAACCGCTACAGCACCCTTAGCTCCTACAAAAGATGCAATTTCTTTTTCAAAAGCATCTACATTTGGACCAAGGGGAGCAATCCAGTTTGTATCAAATGCGTCTTGAATATATTTTTGTTCATTACCACTCATGTGCGGAGAAGAGAGATAGATTCTTTTTTATGCTTTGTCATTACCATTCTTCATCACCCCTAGCAACTCGTTTCATTGATAACTTTGGCTGGAATACCAACAGCAGTACAATGAGGAGGAATATCATGTATTACAACAGATCCTGCTCCAATAATAGACCATTCGCCAATTTTAACACTTGGAATCAGAGTAGCCGCTGCTCCTATATGTGCACCTTCTTCTATGATGACAGAACCTGTAAGTGTAACATGAGGAGAAACATGCACAAAATCACCTAATATATTGTCGTGGTCAACGATAGAACTTGTATTTATAATGGTATGATTGCCAATTAAAGTGTCGGCATTAATAACTACATTAGGCATAACAACTGTACCGTTTCCTATCTTGGAACTAGGGCTGACGACGGCTGTTTTATGTATTAATGTAGCGTAAAAATCATCAGACAGACATAATTTTCTGTTAATTAACTTTCTAACTTTATTATCCCCTATCGCTATAACAAACTTTACTTAATTAAAACAGTTAATCATTTCATATGCAGTTGAAACTGGTCCAAAATAAATATTATCTACAATAGTTATATCTTCATAGCGATCATCTAAATATCCAACAATTTCATATTCCTTATTTGATAAGATAATATCTTGGACGACTTGACTATGACCGCCTTGTCCAATCATTACAATTTTCATTCGCTCCCCTCTCTTACAAGTGATTTTGCACCTGTAAAACGTTCTATTGTTACATGGCCAGCTTGGTTTATTCCTTCTGATTTAAACACTTTTATTACTGTAAGAAATAATATTTTCATATCGATTAAAACGGATTGATTATTTACATACCATACATCTAATTCAAATTTTTCTTCCCAAGTAATCGTATTTCTCCCATTCACTTGTGCCCACCCAGTAATTCCAGGTCTTACGTTATGTCGTTTAGCCTGCTCCTTTGAATATAAAGGCAAATATTCCATTAACAATGGTCGTGGTCCCACTAAACTTAAATCACCTTTTACAACATTTATAAGCTGTGGCAATTCATCTAAACTATACTTTCTAATAATTTTTCCAAATGAGGTTAATCTAACATAATCAGGTGACAGCTCACCATTACTATCTCTTGCATCAGTCATTGTACGAAACTTATAAAGATAAAAAGGTTTTCCATGTAACCCTGGACGTTGTTGCTTAAATAATATGGGGGATCCTAATTTCAATCTAACTAGGACTGTTACTACAAAAATAACGGAAGAACAACACAATAATAACGACAAAGAAATAACTACATCAAAAAGTCGCTTCATTAATAATCATACTCCTAGCTAAGATTTTTACGAATGCCCTTTCACAATAAATCCTAGCGACAATTTTTAAAGTTCCACTTACTTTTTAAGCAACAACTTATTTCGATGTATGCATAATCGAAATAAGTTGTTGCTTAATTTCTTCTATTAAATATTTTACTTCCACACTTTTTGATTCTTGACCTCTTATATATATATGCATGAGTATCTCTCTAAGTTGTTGCTCAGTTAATTTCTCAGAAATATTCATTTTTAACCACGCTTTCGCAAAATATGATTGGTTTTCTAAATACAGTATACTCATCAATTTTTGGCAATATATTCACTTTTGTTGGGATTAAATTCATAAAATCCCCTTTATGATTACATATCAATAAATCTATATTATATTTGGGCAAATCCAAGCTTTCGAGCATATTAATTAAACTTCTTTCTATCCCACCAATTTCCATACCATAAATAGAGATTAAAATATTTTTCTTCATAGAAATCCTACACTAGCTACTTTTACTAGTGTAGTTGATGGAAACGTTCTCTCTTTTATTTATAAAAAGCGTATTAGAAGGAACCTGTCCTTTTACAACACTTCCAGCAGCTACTACAACATTGTCTCCTATTACTGTATCTCTTAAGATGACTACATTAGAACCAATCCAAACATTATCACCTATTATTACCTTACCTTTTATAAGATGATCACCTGCAAGATTTTTATAATTATGGTCATGATCATTGATACATACATTAGGAGCGATCTTCGTATTTCTTCCAATCGATACTTTATTTACACAATTAATATTACAATTATCATTAATGAATACTTTCTCCCCTATATTCAGCACCCCATTAAAATCAATCCTGAAACTAGCATTTTTTCTTATAAACACAAATTTACCTATGTTAACTTTTGCCTTTTTATTAAAAATCTCTATCCTGCTGTTAGCTTGAAGCGAAAAGATGGAACAGTTTATATTCCGAAAATAAATGATTTTATAAAAAGAACCTCTCAATATACCCATCAAATGTGACATATTCATCAATATAGTAAAATATGCCCCTCTGTTTCGCCCTTCTGTAACTAACATTTGAATTATTTTTTCGATATACTAATCATGATATTTCTCCTTAAATAATTCTTTTTTCTCCACTTCTTTTCCTAACTCTCTAAACATCGTTTAACTATGGCGGGTTTTTCTTGTCCTCCAAACCAACGGTAATGAATGATACGAGGAATTTTTTCCACGGCGCTACTCATCGTAAACCTCCCTTACTTACTGTTAGATTCCCATAAAGAAAGGATACAATCATAGGAAATTACTCTTATAAATAATCCCCAAAGTAATCACATGCTCATAAACAAAATAAACAAAGTAAAATACTAAAATTGTATAATAGACCAACTTCTGATCCTTCTCGGTAAACAGCTTTACAACCCAAGAAATTAATATTAATTGGTATAATCCAAAATAAATAGCAAACCTTGCAAAAATCCAGTTTTGTGTTGAAATCAGCATAAAAACCATACCTAGCAATGCCATATTTACAATATAATCACTCTTCGGAAAGAGTTCTCTCAACCTTTCCCTGCCAAGATAAGCAAGTATAAGTGGGGCGGCATCAACTGCAACCCTAAGGATATTGGCACCACCTTCATGAAAATCTTTGTAATGGCCGTACTGAGTATCCCCTATCGCCGCAAAGAAAACTTCAGAGAATTGATTAAACCCTAATATGATAAATACCGCTAAAAAAAGAAGGATAAACGTTGCCCCTGACCACGCTTTTCTTCGAATTAAAAAATATATTGGTATAAGAACAAGCGCACTTTGATGAAATGTTGATGCAAGTAGAACAATAAGAATGTATCTTTTCCAGTTACCGTCAAGGATATATTTTGTGGCAGTAAAAATAATGGCTGTAGCTAAATATTGCCTAATCCCATTCATCGATGTTAAGTACATTCCAGATGTGATATAAACATACAAACTTAAATCAATTAACCTTGAATACTTATATAAAACGAATACGATTATTACATTTGTTATTAATGCTGTAATAAAAACCATGACCTGAGGATCCTCTGTATACTTTTGTAAAATTAGTTGCAAAATATTAAATCCCATATCTTTATTTTTTTGGATATATTCCCAATTAAAATCAGTAATGGTATATGTATGCATATAAAAGTATGTATCTCCAATATTGGTTCGAAGGCCAGATACCAACGTAAGGGACAAGGTAGCCATCAAAACTAAAAACTGATTCGGTTTTATCAGTGCAGGGATCGTAGTTCTAGGCATAGCAAAATATCTTGCAAAAAAAGAGAGTGTAAACACTAAAGCAAGATTCATCCAAAGTATAGTCATCTATTATTTCCTTTCAGCATATTACTAAACTGTTATGTTCCTTCTGAAATTCTTATTTTGGTTATGATGTACCAATAAAGCACCATCCCAAGCGGAATAGCGAAAAGTGTAAGTGTTTTACATGATGTCTCACTTATAAACTTTTTATTTTTTGACATAAGACTACTAGATACATAATGAATCGCTTGTCTATATTTAAATGGCTGACTGGCAAATGGCAACTTCATAAGCTCCTTACGATAAAAAGCAAAACCTTTTGGATTCCTACGATACTGGTTTAACATGTTCATGGATGAGCCATCAGGCAAATATTCAACACAGCAAAGGACTTCATTCATCAATAACATCTCATACTGCCGATCGAGCATATAATACTTATATGCCAAACCTACATACTTTTCATTTTTAAAGACTGGGTATGGATACTTCTTCGTCAGTTCCGTACGATATACAAGCTTCTTATCACCAGTCACACCATGCGTATTATGGAGATCAAAAAGTGTAGAACTTTTAAGACTCTCCGGTAACTTTGAACCAATAATGCGTCCATCTGTGTACGAATCAAGCCCAATCATGCCACTGACTTCCTCATTTCCATAGCTCTCCCAAAAAGAAAGTATGTTTTCTACGGCATCATCAGGCATATAGTCATCTGAGTCAATACATACATTCAGTTCCGTTTCGATCATCTCATATGCTGTATTATGAGCACCATGCATACCTTGATTTTGTTGCCATTGATATTTTATTTCAATACAATTTTCAGCACTCCAACTGCTCACCAACTCTTTTGTATTATCACCGGAACCATCGTCTATAATTAACCATACAAACTCCTTGCATGTTTGGCGTTTCAAACTTTCATAGCATTTGTGAAGACAGTACGCCCGATTATAAGTAGGTGTAAAAACCGTTAACTTCTTCAAATCATTCACCTCGACACTGCTAAATAAAAGTCCTGTGTTAATTCCGCAATATTTTTTATATCGTACCCTTTTTTAACTAATGCTTGACCTGGCATATTCCTTAGTAAACTTCTAACCGCTATCCTTTCTATTTTTTCTATCCATACCTTTTTATCATTTAAAGACAAATACTCAACTAAATTCATTCCCATATCAACTTCCTGTGTAATAACGTCTGATATTATACAAGGCAATCCGGCTCCTTGCGCCTCTATAAGAGTAACTGGCAAACCCTCATGAATAGATGGGAATACAAACACATCAAATGCTTGAAGCAATTTTTCTATATCACTACGCATGCCAAGAAACTTTATATTATCCTTCAGACTCAAATCCCTTACTTTTTTTTCGATTTCTAATCGAAGCGGTCCGTCCCCTACCAATAGGAGAATAGAATCTGGTTTCAACTTGATTAATCGAGCAAACACATCTAGAAGAAAAGAATGATTTTTTTGATGCGCGAATCTTCCGACATGTCCAACCACAAAAGTATTTTGGTGAATTTGTAGTCCATCTCTCACTTGTTTTCTAATTTCTGAAGAAAACGCGAATCTATCACACTCAATCCCATTCTTTAAGATTCTAGCTATACCTGCCTTATCTGCAAATAACCATCGAGCTGCGGCAGTCGAGCATGCTAGCAAATGTGTTGAACATGGTACAATAGATTTTCCTGCGTACCATTTATATATCTTTGCCGCTACCCCACCCTCACTGCTAGTATTATGACTGTGAGCGATTCGAATGGGTATACCTGCTTTTTGAGCTGAACGGAGTACAAACCCACTCATTTTATCCATATGCGCGTGTACAATCCTGTATTGTTGATGGGACGCGAAGAAAGTATTTAAAGTCTTCATGTATCCTGTATGACCAACATCAGTTATATATGGAATTCGATGAACTTTTCCTCCTAGCGCTACTATTTCATCATCAAACACACCTTCTTTACAAGTCAGAAAATCGAATTGGACTTTGGAACGATCTAAATTTCGGTATAAATTCATAATTAAAGTTTCAGCCCCGCCTCGATTCATATTTACGACTACATGTAATACCCTTAATGGATGGCCCACTTTAACTCCTCCGTTTCATCCATAAGCATTGCATAAATACCTTCCTTTTCTTCTAATATTTCATTGATGGCATATGTATTTTCAACCATCATACGGCCAGCACTCCCAAACTGAACATTCAGCTTTGGGTTTTGCGCAAGAAGTTTCATCTTATTAGACATCTCTTCTATATCATCACGATCTACAATCCAACCATTTTCATTATTAAGGACAAGCTCCCTATGTCCCCTATTATCAGTAGCTACAACCGGAAGACCACAAGCCATAGCCTCCATAATATTAACTGGTAAACCTTCGCGGAGACTAGATGCAACCGCAATATCACACATTGGTAATAATGCAACGATATCAGTTCGATAACCGAGAAAATGAACCATCTCGGCAATTCCTAACTGAACAGCTAGTTTCTTACAATCTTCCATTAATGGTCCGTTCCCTGCGAGTAGAAGTTTTGCATGAGGGACTTTGTTCTTTAGTAAGGATAACGAATGAAGCAAAAGTTGCTGATTTTTATTTTTATTAAATTCAGCGGCATAAAACATTAAAAAATCACTTGGTTTATAACCAAACTGCATCTTTACATTTTGTTTATGAAATTCTTTTACCGGTTTGAAACGTTCTGTATCCACTCCTATCCCATGAACACGTTCAATACGCTCTGCTTTAAATCGATGTCGCATGGCAAGAGTATAATCTTCCTGATTAATTGTTATGAGACAATCGGTATAAGAAGCTAGTCCTTTTTCGATCGGATAATATATAAGCCAGTTTATGAGTGGGGCTCCTTTACAAAAATGAAAGCCATGGGCTGTGTATATTACTCTTGTTCCTTGTTTTCTCGCTTTTCGCGCAGCTAAGCGGGCGAGTACCCCTCCCATCGGTGTATGACAATGAATGATATTATACTTGTTGTGCTTGATGATTGATGCAAGCTCCTTGTATGCATAAAAGTTTTGTAGTTTTAAAGGGGATCTCTGGATAGGAATATCATACTTTTTATCTACATACGGAAGTTCCATATTACCGTTTGCCGCGACATGTACTTCCCATGCCTGCTCTTTAAACCATTTCATATATGGCAAATGAAATGCTTTGAAATGATAGTCTACTGTTGCACAAAACAACACTTTCTTAGACACTTAACTCACACACCCATCTCACTATATTTTCAGTCAAGATACAACTGTCACAAGCATCTAACCGGATATTGGAATTAGCGTTTTTGGGACGTTATGATTATTAGCTAAATATAATAGCTTATTCCGCAACTCTTCTTGACTTAAGTCAGAGTATGTAGAAATGATGTTTTCAATTTCTTCGATATAAATGTTAGTTTCTTTCCCAACATAAATCCTCGGATAAACTTGTTGTTCATTGACTTCATCATCTTTTAACAATTCTTCAAAAAGTTTTTCACCAGGCCTCATTCCAGTAAACTCTACTCCAATTTCTTCAACAGAGTTACCTGATAGTTTTATTAAATTTTTAGCAAGGTCGACAATTTTCACTGGTTCCCCCATATCTAACACAAAAATTTCCCCTCCTTTCGCTAACGCTCCTGCTTGTATAACGAGCCTTGATGCTTCCGGGATGGTCATAAAGTAACGAACCATATCTGGATGAGTAACCGTAACTGGCCCACCTTTTTGAATTTGTTTTTTGAATAACGGAATTACACTACCTCTACTGCCTAATACATTGCCAAAACGAACAGCAACGAACTTTGTATCACTCGTTTTATTTTTGTGTTGAATTATCATTTCAGCCAATCTTTTCGTTGTTCCCATGACACTTGTCGGATTCACTGCTTTATCAGATGAAATCATTACAAATGTCTCTACACCATGCCAGCTTGCTGCTTCTGCAATATTCATCGTTCCAATCAAATTATTTTTTACCGCTTCTTCCGGATTATTTTCCATTAAGGGTACATGTTTATGCGCAGCAGCATGATAAACAACATATGGGCGATATTTGTTCATCACCAACATCATCTTCTTATCATCTTGTATATCCGCAATTTCGGGGGTAAATATAATCTGTTCGTTACCATATAACTCTTTCAATTCCATTTCAATGGAGTAAATACTGTTTTCACCATGCCCCAATAAAATCAATTGCTTCGGATTAAATTTTGTGACCTGTCTACAAATTTCTGAGCCGATTGAACCGCCAGCACCAGTCACCAAAACAACCTTGTCAGTTATATATTCTGAAATAATATTCATATCCAATTCAATAGGATCTCGACCTAACAAATCTTCTACTTGTACATCACGAAATTCGTTAACCGAGACTTTCCCTGTTACTAAGTCTTCTAGCATAGGAAGAATTTGCGTTTTCGCTTTTGTTTTTGAGCATTCTTTAAAAATATCATTTAGTCCTTTCCTACCAAGTGATGGAATTGCTATTATAATGCTTTCAATATTCAATTCTCGAACGGCGCGCTCAATCCGATCAACCCCTCCAATTACCGAAATTCCTAAAATATCAAGATTATGCTTTTTCACATTATCATCAATAAACGCAACAGGTAATAATTCTGTAGCATTATTCTGTAACAACTGTCTTGTCACCATTGTTCCAGCAGAACCAGCACCGATAATTAAAGTTCGCTTTTTCGTAGCATTCTTTTTAAAATATGCATCTCTGTACATCCGCCAAAGAAAACGTGATCCTCCAATTAGTAAAATATGAATCATCCAAGTCACAACAAGTAAGCGAAAATAAATTTTGTTTATCATTACTTGTTGTACAAAAGCTGTAGTAATAATAGAAAATGTAATGGCTTTTAAAATAATCAGTAATTCCCCTATACTTGCATATTCCCATGCTTTTTTATACATTTTGTAAATAAAAGCAAAAAAATGATGACTGAGTAATAAAGTTACAGAGCTAATAACTGATGATATCGCGATAACATGGAAACTAGCATTTACCAAAAAATAACTGAAGAAAATCGCACTTAATACAATTAGTGAATCTATTAAAAGTAATAACGATATCCTCTGTCGATACGTCATAAAAATCTCCCCTTTTAATCAATTCTTTACACAAAAAATAAAGTTTATAACTATGAGCTCTTTTCAAAAATTCATAGTTATAAACTTTATTAGAAATTAGGCATTTAACCTATCCTCACACCACACTCTTGATGACTGGCATCTAAGGTTTATTCCAACCCACAGCATGATCGAGTGCCCCCATTGATAATGGTAAGGAGACATCACCACATCAAATTCTTTAAAAGAATGTCCTTCTCTTTATAAAGAACATCATAGTTAAAAAATTCTTTAACTTACATTCCCATAATGCCGCCATAAAAAGAAACATTCACTCTATTCATCTAGCTGTGTATTGTAAAAAACTTATGCCTTATTGTTTAAAATTGCTCCCACTAATCTCCCTCTTGTAAAACTTAATATCCTTTTCGCTTCAACCGCATCCTCATTCACTGTATGATTACAACTTAATACTAACAATACCCCATCACATCTATCAGCCAAAATGCTCGCATCCGTCATCTCTAAAACTGGTGGAGAGTCAAATAATATGCTATCATACTGCTCCATCACTTTTCGGATTAAGCTCTCCATTTCCACGGAACTAAGCAGTTCCACTGGATTAAATGGAACTGGTCCGCTTGTTAATACGTCAAGACTTCCAATCTCCGTATGGATTACAGCCTCCTCCAGTGTCTCTTTTCCAATCAAGATATTTGTTAGTCCAATTTTATTTTCAAGTTTAAATATTTCATGGATTGTCGGTTTTCGTAAATTCGTATCAATCACCAGTACTTTTTCACCTTGCTGAGCTATAGAAACCGCTAGATTAGCAGTAGCAGTTGACTTTCCTTCTCCAAAATTTGGAGAAGTAATAACGATAGTACGCTCTTTACCTGTGACAGATGAAAATTGAAGGTTCGTACGAATTGTACGATATTGTTCAGAAACTTTAGAGTTTGGTGCAACATAAGTAATTAAGCTTTCTTCCTTGATTCTGTCTTTTTTTCCTCTATTTTTGTAAACCAATTCCCTTCCCCCCTCAGTGATACAGGTCCCTTTTTATTATATTTGTCGGTTATGTTTTTCTTATTCATTTTAGAAATGCTTCCTAAAGTAGGAATATCTAATAATTTTTCAATGGCCCGCTCCGATTTAATTGTGTCATCTAGCGAATCTAGTAAAAAGATAAATCCGATACTTAATACGAAACCAACAAAGAAGGCAAGCATAATCGTATTCGTATGATTTATGTTAATCGGTGTAGAATATTTCTTGGCTGTTTCCTCCGGTAAGATGTTTATGTTATTAAAATTGAATATATTAGCAACCTCTTGCTTATAAACAGTTGCTGTCGTATTTGCGATTTTAGCTGCAAGCACAGGATCCGTATCAACCACATTAATTTTCACTACTTGGGACCCTTGTACACTTTCAGCACTTATTTGTCCACTTAATGCGCTTGCTGATCTATTCATATTCAATTCCGCAGCTACTTTCTCTAGTACAGCCGGCTCATTTATCATTACTTTCAGTGTGTTCATCGTTTCAGTATTCGCTTGAATAATTACTCTGGCAGAAGATGCGTATAATGGGGTCTTTAAGAAAATACTATAAGCCGCTCCCACCGATGTAATGATAACTGTAAGCACAATGCTTATCCATAGTCGCCTTCTTATAACAGCAAATAAGTTCTTAAGATTTATTTCCTTCTCCATAGCTTCCCTCCGCAAGAATTTTTTATAGGCAAGTCAAACACTGCTTAGGATTAATTAAACGGTCTAAAAATTACCTCCTTGCGGAAATAAATTCGGATATTTCCATCTTTTTATTATGTAATTTTTTCATATATATATTCCGTTAATTCATTAAATAAAATAAAAATTCATTCTATTTAAAATCATTTTAATTCTTTGTAAAGAACGAGTCAATATTAATATTCCATAAATTGTTTATACTGTTTACACATCCCATTTTCATTCCATCACAAATCAATTTTGTTGTTATCAAATTTGCTAACTCCATTTCATAACATTTTAATTTCCCATCATTTACTACCATCTTTTGAATACGGTCTATTTCTAATATCCTATCATCGTCACGGAACTTCACATTTCAGAATGCAAAATTACTGAATATAAGAATAAACAATTCGAAAATCTAGCTTCGATTATTATGAAAGTAACTGTGCAGAACAACTCTAATTCAATTTTAGAAATTCCTCGCGAATACTATATTGAAGACAACAACAAACCAAATCGGCATTTTCAGTCAGCTAAGTATGGATACCTTACAGCCAAACGAAGGGAAAACATATGATTGTAGCGGAGAGATCATATAGGATAATTATAAACAAAAGAAATGGAAAGATGATCTTCAATTAGTTATTGGTCACACGCAAGAAAAATAAGAATACCGATCAAGAAAGTCACTCATAAGCCTGTAGATATCTAAACAAAAAAAACGCCTCCACAAAGGGGACGGATTTTATCATACCAATACTATATTTGTAAAAGTGTTTCCTGAATCAACAAAATTTCGAATGTGATTTTTATTGAGATAAGGTTTTAAAGTAAGTGGTGCTGATCCTGTGTAAACAAAATCGTTATTTTCTAGAATTAATTCGTTCACACCAACAGCTAATCCAGAAGACAATAGCGCATTAAATGATTGATTATTTATTATAACTTTGCAATTTACTGCCTTGTAAGTTGTATACTGCCTATTTGTCTCTGAGAGGAACATATAAGCTTTTGAATTATACACGAGCTGGCAATCCTCTAGTAAAGTATAAGGGTTTTGATTATCTGTGTTTGTTATTCCTGCTTGTGTTGCTGTATCAGTTAGCTTACATTTTTTAAATACCGTATTAAGTGGACATCCGCTAAAGATATGGTTCCGCACCTCGCAGTTAGTAAACTCAGAGTTGTGTATTTTACAAATCTCAACTAACTTGTTATTAAGAGGTTCAATACGTACTCGTAAGTTTTCAAACTCACAGTTATCTAGCTCGTAAGTCTTCAATGTAATTTCCCTTGTAACGGTACTCTTAAAAGTACAATCTTTAATCTTTTTAGCTTTAATCCAGAAGCCAGAAACATCTTCGTCGAATACTATATGATTACTCCAAAAGCTACAGTTATCGTTAATAAATATACTAGCAGGGTTTCTGAATTGATTTTGCGAGAAGCTAACTCTATAAGAGATGACGTTCATATTAGTTGTTCCACCTACAAACGTGTTGTCTGTTACGCTGATAAGTGGAGAGTAAAAAATAGGACTCATTAAACCTAAGTTAACCTGACTATTAAACACTGTATTGCCTCTGATTTTACCTGATGCGGTTCCGTAAATGTTTATAGCTATGTTGTCTATATTGTGGATTGTGTTGTCGTAGATATCTATATCGTAACAACCTACGAGTATGCCATGATAACTTCCATACATCTCATTATGTCTTATCACACAGTTAGCTCCATAGGAGTCCTCCATATTGATTGAGTAACGAGTCGGATCATTAAAGATAGGTTTACCATCTATAAAGCGTCCTAGGGCTTTTCCGTTGTCCCTGATAGTATTGTGCTCGATAACATTATAGCTTCCTCCCCCTGTTATTCCTCCTCGGTGGCCATTGTAGATTTCACAATGCGTTACTGTATTGTGGCTCGGCATAGGACCATACCAGAGAGTGATACCTAAATTCTTGGCTGTTACTGTCTCGTCAAAAAATTGAAAGCGAATCTTTTTAGCGTTAACTGGGATGGTAATATCTGAATAGATACGTCTTTTCTTGTGAACTCCTATAAACTTATCAGCTTGATCATAAAAGAAGATATCGAAATTCTTATTGTTAAGATTAGTTGTACGAGCATAACCTGCACCAGCTACATACATAGATTGATACGAAGGAATAATGTTCTGTGGAAGGTTGAGAAATTTAGAGATAAGTGTTTTACCTGTATTAGTTATTGGTAGCCCTGTTGCGTAATCTAACGAGTTAACTGTTAAGCCTGGATCAAATTCAGCATAATCTGCATAACCTGTGCTTAGAAAACTAATATTGTCTCCCATATAGTCCCTAATTGTACAATTACGTAATGTGTTATAGCTAGCACCCTGACGAAATACAACTCCATAGGAGTGTTCCTGAGCCACTTCACGAGAATCTAAAAAGCTTCTATCCTCTCTACAACCTACAATCTCGCCATTGCACAAGTAAGAGTTGCTAACTTTAGAAAAAACAAAACTGATCCCCTTAAAGTTGTAATAATCAGTAGTTGTCCTATTATCGAATGGTGATTTTTTATTAGAATCATATATTACTTTTAGTGTTGAGCCATTTAAATTAAAGCTTAAATTAGTAACCATGATAATTTCACGAGGATAACATAGAGCGTAAATACCTTTGGGAAGAATAACTTCAGAATAATTATTGTTTGCCGCAAATTGTAATGCATTGTTTATCCCCTGAATATTCTTATCAGCTTGTATATAATCAGCATCTACGTAGGGTTTAGTGGGTAATCCTTCTTTGATCCCCCATCGATCTAATTCAATTAAAAAATTCAATTTTCATCACCTCTCCATATTCTTAAAACAGTATATTCATTAATAAAAAAAACGTCCCATAAGGAGACGGCTATTATTTTTTTCTGTTTCTGAACTGATTACCTTAAACTCGTCTCTCCAATTCGTCCAATAACTATTCCCTTGGTTAAACGTTGAATTTATTTAGTTCTTTACAGGAATGACGGTAACTATACGCCAAAATCGAGTCTTTTTAATTCACTCATTACATCATCACATGCTGTATTACAGCTTGAAGCCGGAGCAAGCATGAAGTATTTACAAGAACGTCTTGGACATGGCAGCATGCAAATTACAGCTGATGTATATTCTCACATTAGTAAGAAGCTAGACCAAGAAGCAATGAACAAATTTGAGGAACATATGCGGAATATTTTAGAAGAATTTTCGAGATGTTTGTGGGCATTTTGTGGGCATCGATTTAAAGTATTAAAATCACAACTGTTTTGCCCACATAAAAAAAGCCCCCGATACCGTAGTATCAAGGCCTCACACTCTTAGTAAAGAGTCATATATTGATCGCGTTCCCATTGGTGAACTTGCGTGCGGAACAAAAATCAATATAGATTTGTATCTATTAAGCTATGCATAAATGTTGTAGTACCAATGTTTAACGACAATTGTTTGTATATTGACTTTCGATAATATTCGTTTGCTTTTGAAATAAATATGGTCAAAATATGGTCATTAAACGGCCGACAAAACATAGCCTGCTTTTGCGGGCTTTTCTTCTCTATTTTCTTATTACGGATAAACTTTGATATGACAAGAAAGATATGTGGGCGAATTGTGGGTAAAAAACACCTAGCAGAAGTTTGCTTAAATTTGGCATTATGTTGCTTTTTTGTTTCCACAAAGGAGACAAATATTAATGAAGAAACTTGTGGACCTCGGCATAATCCGCCAGGTATCTATGAAAAGTAATTCTGATATGATGCAAACTGCTAATGCTATAGTAATTCGACCTATTGTGGAAGAAGTGTCCGACAAGGAACCTACTAAAAGTCCTACAAAGTGTCCTACCATTAAAACACCCCCTGTTTCCTTAAAACAAAATATAAAAGATATAAACAAACGTAATAGTAATGAGAATAGTAATACTACTGAAGAGAATATTAAACAAGCTGATTTGTTGCTCACTGGGTTCCAGAACGTTTCGTTTCTTTAACTAGCTCTTTTTATTCTGAATCAAAAACAATTCAAGAACTGTAGAAGGTTGTAAGACAGTGTAATAGAGTTGTTAATTACACAACAGGTGATAAAGCATTTACTAAAGACCAGGAGCTTACTATTGGCTTAAAAACTATTAAAGAGTTTGTTATGAAAGTGAAGTCTGGAATAAAAATGAAGTATGGTAAATTTACTTATTTCAATGGGATTGTAAATAACTTAATGGACAAGTTCTACTTCGATAAAGAGTTTATGGGATTATAAAAAAGCTCCCAAACGCTGAGGAACCAATAAGGGAATTTTTTCAAAAAGCATATGGAGCGGGATTTTCTACAACCGTAATACATTTTTTCATATTGTTAAAACACTCAAAATTTTTCTTAAGGATGGGAAATCTTTATATCTTATTTATATAATTTATGCTATGGTTCAATATGTTAATTAATTACAATACTTTTTAAAAGGAGGATACATAATGAAAGCAACGAAACTCCTATCATTAGCAATACCTATTCTATTATTAGTAGGTTGTGGGGTAGGAGATAAAGATTCTATCCCTAAGACTGAGGAAACTAGTAAAGCAATATTGAAAACAGTAATATCTGAAAAACAGTATCCGTATTATATTTGTGAGCAACTGGTAGAGTTTCAATTCAAGAAGGATGAAATATTGTTAAAACTAGGAGAAGCTTCAAAAGATAATAAGAAATATAAAGATGTATTTAAAACAGCAAACGATATGGATGAAGCCTTAGACCGTATGGAGAACATAATAGTACCTGATAAATACAAAGACATTCATAAACTCGTACAAGAAGGGATAACAGATGCCAGAAAAGGAACAAAGTTAATAAAAGACGCTGATAAAGACGATGGACTGAAGATTCAAGAAGCTGTATTAAAAAGTTCTCCACATATGTCAGGTGTAGATGGAGAACAGTGGAGAGAAGCAATTTATAAGTTAAATCAGGAAACCAAAGATGCCTACGCCAAAGCACTTGATAAAAAAATGGAAGAACATACAAAGTAATAGAGTAACTTGTAATTATACATACAATCATTCAACTAATAAGGGGTAATAGAAATATGAAAGCAAAGAAACTTGTAACGTTAGCACTTCCAATCATGTTATTAGTTGGTTGCGGAACAGACAAAGCAGAGAAGAAAGAAGACTGATAGCTTAAAAGTATCAGAAGCGAATAGTCAAGACGTATCAAAGGTTAAAGCAGAGAAAGAATATAAGTCAAAATTAAACTCTTTAATGAAAGATATTACGAAGGAATCACTGGAGTTAAACGAAATCTTGACTAGTACTAAACCAATAGAAGAAAAAGACACAGAATTTAGAGAGAAGTCACATGCTATATACGAGACAGCAGAAAAGTTAGTTGCGTTAGACCCTGGAGATAAATATCTAGACGTACAAAATACTGTAAAAGAAGCTACGTATGCACTAAGGGAAGGCGTAAGTTCAATAAGAAACGGATTAACTATGAGAGACGGAAGTGTAGTTCAACAAGGTGGGGAGTCAATGGATAAAGCGTCTAAACTAATATTTGAAGTAGATAAAAAGTTGAAAGAGACAAAATAAAGGGTATAACAATGAAACGTAAACTATTAGCAGTTGCATTGCCAGTTATGTTAATTAGTGGGGTAGGTTGTTCTAAAGACAATGCAGAAAAAAGAGGACTGATAGTTTACAAGTAGCAGTAGATTATAAAACTTCTATACTTGACTTAAGTAAAGAGTTAGAAAGCAAATTATCTACAGAAGAATTAAAAGAGTTACTTATGAATGCTAAAGTTTAATACATAGTAAAAAAGCCGACTCAATTACGAGCCGGTTTCTTTTATGTTAACGTACGTTTACGTATGCATCACTAGCTGTAATGTAGTACGTATTCCCTTTCGAATTGTGTACTTTGTATTGTGGTGATCCATTGACAGTTACTTTTTCATCGATTGTAAACCCTAGTCCTGCATCTAAAGTACCAGCAACGTCTTTATCCTGCCAAGATGGAGAGTCATAGAAACGTAGTTTGTCCACTTTGGACACAATACGCTTTCCTGCAATCGGATTAACTGGCTCTTTCTTCTCAAACTTGATGTAAGAAGGATTGTTATATACCCATTGATTTCCTCCAAGATTTAACCAACCATCTTTTTCTCCCCATACTTGGTATGATTCTGGTTTATTTAACTGACGAATAACAGAGTAACTTGCACCTGCCCCTTTACGAAGAAAAACCCTCAACACGTTATGTGTCAAGGGTTTAAGCCTCTTAGTAAAGAGTCATATATTGGTCGCGTTCCCATTGGTGAACTTGCGTGCGGAACATATTTTAAGCCATGAAAACAAATCGAATTCGGTGTGAAATATTGATTTATCAACGTTTCGTAAATTCACCACCGCAAAACGAATCAATATATACTATGTAAAATCGGGCATCTTTCGGGCAAATACCGGGCAATTTTAAATCAAACTAAAAACAAAAAGCACAGCGTGTATATACAGTGCGCCAACACTATATATACCGTCCGCCTACTCAAGATAGGCAAACACCTGCTGTACTCTTACGGACTATTTTACAGTACGTAAGGGCTCCTAGCAACAGTTTGCTTACGTTCGGCATTCTGTTGCTTTTTTGTTTCTACAAAGGAGCCCGAATCTAATGAAGAAACGTATCGATGTGATAGCAAGTGAAGAATCCTTCCACAATCTTTCTACATTTAAAGAATTAGAAGGAATGAATAAAACTGTACGTACATACAGAGATACAATTCGTATGTCTATTAAGCGTACTGACGTACAATCTAAGCTCATTGTACTACTTGAAATTTTAAAACGCCACAGCTGCAAATATGTAGGCGTTAGTTTCCTATGCAAAAATACACTTGCTGCTATGTTAGAAGTTAGTTATAAAACTGTACAACGTTTAATGAAGAAACTTGTGGACCTGGACATGATCAAGCAGATAGCTATGAAACGTAAATCTGATATGATGCAAACAGCTAATGCAATTATTATTCAACCTATTGTGGAAGAAGTGTCCGACAAGGTACCTGCTAAAATTGAAACAAAGTGTCCGGCCAAGAAGACAACCCCTGTTTCCTTAAAACAAAATATAAAAGATATAAACAAACGTAATAGTAATGATAATAGCAATACTCCTGAAGATAATATTGAACGAGCTGATTTTGTTGCACATTGGGTACCAGAACGTTTTGTTTCTTTAGTTAGCTGTTTTTATTCTGAATCTAAAACAATTCATGAACTGTGGAAGGTAGTAAGACAGTGTAATAAAGTTATTAATCATAGAACAGGTGATACAGCATTCAATAAAGACCAGGAGCTTACTATTGGCTTAAAAGCTATTAAAGAATTTGTTATGAAAATTAAATTCGGAGCAAAAATGAAAAAGGGTAAATTCGCATACTTCAATGGGATTGTAAATAATTTAATGGACAAGTATTTCTTTGACCGCGAATTTATGGAGATGTAATATTTACAGCCCTCTCCTTAAATTGGCATTATTTACTTATTAAGGAGGGAGATTTTTGAGTTTAAATATGTATCTAGGGGAAGTACATACCCAAACACAAAGTATGAATGCCGTATGTACCGCTACCATTCAAGGTATGGAACAAGCCATTCAGTCAATTGATGCTTTTGCAATTGATACTGTTTTACAAGGACATACATATAGCAGTGCAAAATCATTTTTTGTACACACCTTTCGTCCTTTAGCACAAGGAATCATTTACTTATGTGAAGAATTAATTCGTCAGAATAATGCCTTTCCGAACGGCTTTCAATCACAAGTAGCTTCAACCGATGTAATCGAACAAGAAATATTAGAACAAATTCAAGGGATTGACCAAACGAGAGCAAATATGGAAGCCATCAGTCAAACTGTACCCCTTCCAGGTACGGACGCTATGATGGGTATTTTTGATATGATGAAACGGAAACTGCAAGAAAAGCTAGAACATCTACATGAATTTAATTATACTTCTAGTAGTAATTATGATACTGCACTCCAACTAGCCGCTAGTATTGCTACAGGTCTTGCAGAAGTCCAAAGCGGAAAAGGTTTTAGTCCTGCAAGTGGCACATTTAGTACGCAAGGGTTGAATATGGAGTGGGCTACTTCTATTCAATCATTTGAAGAAAAGATGACACGTAAAGCGGACAATTTTGTAAATAGCAATTTATCAGGTGATAATATCGAAGATAGTGCAACGTTTGGTAAACCCTCTGAAAAATCTATGCTTAGAAAAATTTGGGATGGTGTATACGTTGGTTCTGGTCAAGTTATTGGAGGTATTGTAGAAGGGTTTGATTCATTAGACGATACAGTAACAAAAGAAAATATTAAGTATGCTATAGGTCACCCTTTAGAGACATTTTCTACTGCATGGAATACTTTTTCAGATTCATTTATGAATGATGTTTGGCATGGTGATTTAGAAAGTGGTACAAAGTGGGGAACAAATATTTTTATGGAACTTGGATTAGGATGGCTGGGAGATAAAGGGATAAGCAAAGTAGGGAAAATAACTACACTTAGTGAAGGTGTGAATCTAGCAAAATTCTCAGAAGGCATCTCGTCCGTTTCGAATCAAATGCCATTGAAAGACCGATTTGCTTTTGCTGATATGAGTCCATTCAAAAATGAACTTTCTACGTCTAAAGATTTTTTCATAAGAGCAAGTAGTGGAGAAGGAAATTTAAGTAAATCTGGTAAAAGTGTAGAAAAACGTAAGGTCCCACCTGCTGTAAAAAAGGTAGATGAATTAGGTGAGTATTACGAAGTAACTATAAAGTTTGAAAAGAATGTAAAATGGGGTAATGAACTCCGAGATATGAATTTACGTGATTTTGATCGTAAAGTGAAAAAATTACAAGACTTGAGTGATGCAAACTTACTACAAAAAACAAAACCTATTAGAGATCCTCAAGTAACAAAGCAGTATAGAAAGGATGCTATAAAGAAGATAATTGAAATATATTATCCACGAGATAAAGAATTAGCAAAAAAATTAATTGATAAAGTAAAATATGATATGGATCCAGATCATCGATGGGATTTAGGGCTTAATAGAGAAGATATTAGGAGTAATCTTCAATTTATGGATCAATTTACAAATAGAAGAATTGGTGGACTTTTAGGAGTACAATTAAAAGATGCTCCTTATGGTTCGAGAGTGAAAATAAATATTGAGAGGGAATAAAAAATGGATAAATCAGTATTGAAAAAAATAGAATTAGTTAAGAATATTTTAGGTGATGACCCATTTAGTTTGGTTATTGGTGAAATTGTGGAAGAAGAAAAAATAATTGATGAAAAATTAGAAGAGACTATTTTAAAAGATTATTATTTCATTACAAGAAAATATAAAATATTGAATGGTGGAGTAATTACTATATATGGTCATCAAAAACTTGAAAGTATTCAGTTTTATGCGGAAGACATGCCAGGTGGTGCTGATAAATGGCTTTGTATAGGGACAATAGAAAATTACCCATTATTTATTGATAAGATTAATGGGGAAATATCTTGTTTGTTTGGAGATTTAATTGATCAAAACTTTGTTATTGAATCATATGGTGATTTTAATAATTTCTTACAAAATTATTATTTAGGACAAAAATATTGTGAATTAGGTAATAAGTTTGTTCAATCTGGAGGGATTAGTGACACAGTAGGTAGTAAAGATGATGATTGGTATCAATTACTAGAAGATCATAATTTATTGTAATACATTAAGTTGATGTGTTATGAATAACATTATAAAAGATGAATTTTTTTATTTAAATGAAATGTAAATATCTAAATAAAAAAGAAGAACGCCTTGTAGTGAGGGTAAACGTTCTTCTTTTTTGCTGTAAATTCACTTAAATTTCTTGTGCTACAACTATACCAGTATTTCCATGTGCATTAGACGGTGCACCACCATCGCCAATATTGATATAATCAGGTCTTGCAGGTGCTCCGCCGTCACCTTTATTCATTGCGAATGCACTGAAATTATCTGCCCCTAAAATAGAGAGTGTGAATGCAAATCCTAACGCTGTTAATATAACCTTTTTCATTATTTTAACGCTCCTTTCACCAATTGTTTTTGCTTTGCCTCTTTGCTCATGTGATAATACTTACTTGCTTTTTCGTGGTTACTTTCATTATAGAATTTATCTGCTAAACGACCTGCATATTCTTCAATACAGTCAAATAATTCTTCTCTTTCAAAGTATGAAATTCCTGTTAAAATAGCTTTTTCTAGTAATTCTGTGTTTGTATTCATTTCTTTTAAAATCATGAAACGGTACTGATATTCATGATTTTTCAACTGATTACATATATGTAATCCTTTTTCTATCAATGCTTCAGCTTCGTTATATTGGTGTAGTTTTAAATATTCATCAGCTTCTAGATAAATCGCACGAAAATGATTTGGAGACTTTTTTGTCACTTCTGATAAGTGGCGAAGTGCCGATTCTGATAAATTTTGATTTGCATATAGCAATCCTAAGTTATTGCGGATCATTAATGTAAATCGTTCAATACCAGCTTTTTTGAATACATCTAATGCCTTTGTAAAGCTTTCTTCTGCTTGTTCAAATTGCCTTAAATCAATACAAGACATAGCAAAAATATTTTCGCATAATGCAATACAGATTTCATAATTAGAATGCCTTTCATATTCAGCTTTTGCTAAACGAACCTGGTCAATTGCCAATAGCGTTTGATAAGATTGATAAGAAAGATATGCAAATCGATAATGAAATTCAGCATGTTCTAATGGATCTGAAATGTTTTTTAATAATGATTTTGCTTGTTCAAATTCTCCATTTGCTACTTGGTAATTTGTCATTAATGTTTCATATATCCCCTTGAACAAATGATAATAATACGTTAAAACATTATTATTAGGATCATATAGAGAATCAATTGTATCAAAGCTTTCTTTTGTAACACTTAAACTGTCTGTTAATACTTGATAACGGAAATTCATTAAAGAATAATAAAGTAATGTATGCTTATTTACTTCTATTGCGCTAACTTGAGAATCTATTTCTTCTTTTAATGATTTTGATTGAATAAAATCGTGTTTTAACATTGATTGATACCAAGTATCCAATGAATGCTTAATTTGCTCTTTAGTTACTATATGTGTATCCACAATAAATCATCCCCCTTGTCATCTATCTATATTTTACTAAATATTAACATAATTCAGCGCGTTATATATTTAGCCCGCTTTAAAACTACTTGAAAAACAATTGTCAGAATACTTATTTAGAAGCAAAAACAAAAAAAGCCGACTCTCATTGATTAAGAGCCGGCACTTGTTTTATCTAATCCATTTCACATACGATTCATCGAAATACATCCAACCTTCAACACCCTCGCCTGTAACATAAAGCCAATTTTCATAACGATAATGTACATCGTATGCAGATTGTTTTGTAATTACATTAATGACTGGGTCTCCTGTGGATGCACCCTTACGAAGATTAATGTTTGTTCCCGAAACCCAAACAACACCATTTGTTTTACCATCTTTATTAATAAAGCACACATCATCTCTTAACCAATTATCCTCAGCGATCTTGTACCAAAAATGACCGTCAACATAACTCCAAGCTAAGTATGGATGTTTACTATCTTTATTGACTTGACGCATAATTTTCGCATCTGTTGATGGGCTTTGTCGTACATTTGCAACATCAGCACTTACAGTAATACTGCCTAAATTTTCGCCCTCTGCTACAATTCCATTGTTTGTACCAGTATCGGTAAACCAAGATAAAGATTTGCTACCAATTAATTTGTTTAAATCGCATTTTCCAATACCAGAAACATTCCCTGTCTCTGTATATTGCCAAATGTCACATGGATAAGCTGGTTTATTATCGCCATAACGTGGGATCCATACGAAATCAGCATTTATATTTGCTGCCCCAAATTCTACATACGTATGATGGGCAACGTATAACCCTACTTTTTTAGCACCTAAACGACGTAACTCGTCAATGAAAGCCTGTGTTCCTGCCTTCATGTTATCCATTGTTTTTTCTTCCACATCAGCTACCCAGAACAATGCATCCTTATCGCCACGATTCCAGAAATCACGAGCTTCTACTTTTGCATCTTCTACAGAAACAAATCTGCAAAAAGCATAGTTTCCGAATGGTACATTATAAGCCTTCATAGAGGCTACATAAGACTTATACATATGATCTACAACATTTGACCCATCTTGTACTCTAGCAATCACTAAATCAAGCTGCGGAGCAGCTACTCCCCAATTAATATCACCGTTCCATTTTGAAATATCAACAATATGTCCCATTATTCAACATCTCCTTTTTTCTCTTCTTGTTTTTGTTTGCCACCTAAAATTTCAACAGCGTTTGTCAAAGCCTGTGGAAGTGGAATTCCCATACGTCCAGCATTTTCTAAAAGTGAAAGCAACTCGTTTCCAATAAAGAAAAAGAGTGTAGTTTCACGAATAGCATTATTTGTACCTATAATCGCATCAGCTTGAGTGGCTGCTGCGACCAATAAAAATAGCACCACCTTTTTGGCGATGCCTTTAAATCCAACTTTACTTTTCAATTTCCCGTTAAATCCTGCTGCCATTACGCCTGTAATATAGTCGATAACTGCCATGATTACTAAAACTTTCAATGTTGTATCCCATCCTCCCAAAAAGTACCCACAGAAGCCACCAAATGCGGCTACAAATGTTTTCATTAATACGTCAATACGATCCACTTGTTTACCTCCTTTATAAAATAAAAAAGAACACATTATGTGATCTTTTGTTTTGAAGTTATTTATTTTGTCAAATAAGTACCACAAATTTGTACCCACTTGTTTTTCAGGTTACTCCCAACATAAACACCATTATTTTTAATATCTATAAAAGCAACATTATAGTATGGGTTTGATACAACTACAACATTCAAGGCGCAATAAACAAATAAAGGATTATCGGTCATTATACGTTTTTCATAAATAAGTATTTCCGAATCATCAATCATCGCATTCATAACATTTGGAAACTGATTTACAGCAATACATTCTAAACCAAGGTTCTCAAGTTTTTCAATTAACTTCTGTGACATTGCTGGATCATAGTTTATTTGTTGTACATCGTATAAATTCATGCATTCCACAATGTAATCCATAACTTGATCCTGGTTTATCATTTTCCCATCACAAAAGGTAACAAAACCACGTTCAACCATATCCGTATATGGAACGTTATCTTCTTTTTCGCGATGTTCAATATCCTCGTTAGGTACAAAATACATTTGTTTAACCTTTAAGATTGACTTTCCATCTTCGGTATAACCAGAGTTAGGAAAATTCAAGCTAACACATGTTAAATCGGTTGTTTTCGATAAATCTAATCCCAAATAGCAAGTTTCACCTGTTAAATCCCCCAGGTCATCCACAAGAACATGTTCAACTTGTCCTTGTTCAAAGAAGTTTTCCGCTCCATTTACGAATACATTTAAATGTTTAGAAAGAAACTCGGCTTTTTTATGTGCTGAACGTGATGCTGAGATGAATTCTGTTTCAAGTGCACTCATCGTTACAGATACACCGATATTCGGATTAACCATTGCCCAAACATTACGATCTGTCCAATCATAGTTCTTGTTAGGTTCGTATATCATGACAAAACTTGAGTCATTATCATCACGTTTCAATACTTCTTTTGCTTCACGATATACTCGCATACCAACACTTGATGAACCTTTACCAGCTGTTGATATATTAAACATAATTGGCTCAGCACGAGAAACCTGTGCTGATTTAAAGTTATCGTACTGATCCATATTTTCTTGAGCATGGAGCTCATCATTTAAAATGAAGTGTGGATTGGAACCCTCAATGGATTGAATGTTTTTACTCATTACAATGAATTGGTTCTGATAAGCTAAATCATCACGAATATAATCATATGTCACACTCGAAATGGTACCTTTTGGCCCTTTATAAATGTGTGAGCACTCCATTACATCATGATTCATAATTGTTGCTGCAAATGGCTTTGCTGCATATTGAGCCTGGTTAAAATCGCTCGCACAACAATAACAATCGGCACTGAGTACTCCTTCACCATACATCGCATAACCTAGAGCACCAACACCGATTAAAGTTTTACCATTCTTCTTAGGAACCTGAATGTAAGCTTCACGAGTAACTCGGACAATTTGTCCTTTTTCATTCTTATGAACCCATCCATAGATCCAGGAGTAAGCGAATTTCTCCCAATCTTCCAGGATAAAAGGTTGTCCAGCTAAATCACCTTTAGTATGACGGACAAATGTTTCAACCCAATCCATCATTTCATTTGCACGATCCACATCGAACCAGATATCTTTACGCTTTTTCCATTTATAATAACGATCTACCATTGCTTTGATAGTATCGGGATATTTTTTAGGATTCTTTCTTACTTTTTTTGCATAAATATCTGCATAATTAACGCCTCGTTCAATCACATAAACACCACCTCCAAGGCATAATAAAAAGCCACACCGATCGTGTGACTTATTTTCAGATTATCATAATGGCATTTTCTGAAGCGGCACACTAAGGTGTGCTGCACCACAATTTCTACAGGTCCCTGAATATCCTAGATCAATGTTACCTCTGATTGGAACATTAACCAGTTTCCTATTTACATCCCAACATGTAGGGCAATACGGACCACTACCATCACTCTTTCTATAATAAAAATCAGGTAGGTACTCTAAATCATGAGAAATTTCATCAGTACGTTGGATTTCTTCCAACTTTAGTCTTAGTTCTCTATTTTCGTCTAAAATTTCATATGCTTGTGTTTGTAGATCCATTAATTTACTTATTAATTCTACGTTTTCCATACCTACAGCTAATGCTTTGATCCCTTTTATTGTATCTGTTATTCCCATCACACTTCACCTCGTTAATATAATAATAGTTAAATTATATCAACTATTAAGCTTTATTTCTCCATTTTGCACGATGTTTATCTAACTCACTAACCTTTGCTTTAGGTTTTTCCACCTCTTCATTTTTTCCAACCGTAGAACCACCAGTGACGTATTTACCTGGTTTAGCCTTATTAGTAAGCCCCAACAAATCCAATGCCTTTGTTTTTTTATCAGCCCAAGTTTCTACTTGCTGCGCCAATGGATGCTTTGAATTATTTGTGGCTCCTGCTTTATTGGTGTGACGCTGAGTAGGCGGAAACCCTTTCTCTTTCCATTCGATAAACATTGTCATATAAACTTCGAAAATATCTAAATAAGATTCAATTAATGGATCTAAAGTAAGGGTGTAAATATCTGCGTCACGCATGATTTTTAATATCCGATTTTTCTCAGCTTCTGTTTTATCGGCAACAATTTTTTGACGCTCTTTTTTCGTAGACATTTCACACCCCCCTTTATTTTTTAAAATGTTGTCTAACGATAGAGATGCCCCCTACGCTACCTATCCTCCCCAGAGGACAAATTTTATTTTTTGATAGGGGGGGCTTATCCAAAATAACTCGGAAAAACCTTTTTTGGTTTATCTTCATTTTCTTCTTTGATATGACATTTTGGACAAAGTAGCATTAAGTTATTTATTTCTAATTTAAGTGTTTCATCTTGTTTAATTGGTATGATGTGATGAACATGAGCACTCCGACCAAAGACGAACCTTCCACATCGTTGACAGTATCCTTTCTCTCGTTCATATACTTGAGACCTTACATACATCCATTCGTCTGTTCTATAGAATGGTTTGTTCTCGTGATGATAGATGTTCTTCTTGTCTTTCTTCTTCCTTGGTTTATTGCGCTTATGTTCTTCACAATAACGTCCCTTACTTATCTTGTTATGGCAGCCGTTAAAGTCACAGTATTTCATGATAATAAAGCAATGATGTCTTCTTTCTTTTTCATATCAGAAGGAATATCAATACCTAACTCAGCAGCATACTCACGTAACTCTTTCACTGTCATGTTACTTAGTACTGGTACTTCACTAACCACTGTCATATCTTTACCGTTTGCTAAGTCCATGCCCATGATCATGCTCTCAGGATTTACAGTTACTTCGAATCCTGGCTCTTCACCAGTTGGAACAAACAGACTTCGCTTTTCTTTGTTATCCCAATACTCTGTACCTGATATTGTTTTTCTAATTTCAGTAATCATTATTATCTCACTCCCCTTAATCTTGATTTATCAATCACCCATGTCTTACCAATCTTCTTTGCTACAATCTTTCCTTCAGCACAAAGGTTCTTAACATATCCAGGTGATACATTAAGAATAGATGCAGCTTCATGTACACCGATTGTATTATGAAAGAATGTATTCATCCCCTCACTCCTTATCAATCCAATTCCTTTACTTCCTTCGCCTTAATAAACTGAATCATAATTATCAAGCAAACTATGAACCCACCGAAAAAACTTAAACAATAATACATGCTATTACCACCTTGTAATTTTCACATAATAAAAAGCACCCCATAAGGAATGCTTTTATTATCGAAGCCAACGCATTATTTTTCCGTCGAAGTATACCCAACCTTTATCCTTGATATAAATCCAATTGGTATTTTCACGTTGCTCTACAATCCACTGGCCTACTCCAATTCGATCTCTAATTCCGCTGTTTTCACTTGAATGATGAAAACACTCTAAGCCATTCCATTCATTCCAAATAACACCAGAGTTCTTCCCATCTCGTTCGATATGAACAGCATCTTCAGGAATCCAGTTATCATTCGCAATTTTAAACCAGAATCTCTTTCCATCCCATGCATTTTCTAAATATACATGACCAGAACCTTTAGGTACATCACCGACATGTTCTGATAGTTCATTCGGTTCCTTATAAACCCATGAGTGAGGATTTAATACAGTTACATATCCCATATTTTTTATGGACCAATCAGAAGGGAGTGTCACATTTTTGCGAGTATCTACATCTGTAAGGTCAGTTCCATTTCCAGTGTTGCCATCGTCGCCTTTCCCCAAGTAGTCTAACGGGTTCACAGCATTACTCTTATTAATATTCCAGCGTCCTTTATGCAATTCAAAATGCAAGTGTTGACCACTAGACTGCCCCGTGTTACCCATAACTCCAATTGTTTGTCCTTGTGTAACATAATCACCTTCTCTAACCTTTCGAGAACCATTACGCATATGAGCGTATACAGTTTCCCATGTAACTCCATCAATAGTATGCACAATCATAATACATTCACCATAACTGGATGAAAGATAAGAACGACTAACTTGCCCGCTAGCCGCTGCATAAATCGGATGATCACCCACTTGAGCAAGGTCTACCCCATGATGATCTGGTCTACTACCCCTAAAACCACTTGTTACTCTCGTTGTATCTGTTGGATAAATAAATTTTGCCATATTAATCTTCCTTTCTATTTTTACACAATATAAAAAAGGTACTTAAATGAGCACCTTCGTTCACTGTCTATATTTATTATTTTCGGGATATATTATAATTTTCCAATTTTAAGATGAACAGAATGAAAAACTCTCCACCGTTACCTAACATCAAAATGTTCTACTTTTAATCATGTACTGTTTCCAAGACATAACATAGGTTGTCCATACAAGCTGCACTTAAAATAAAATACGGTATTTTATCATTAATTACGTTACCCGTAAAATATCCATTGCCTAATGAAATAAACTTTCTCCCTTTTGGGTGTCACTTCACTAAAAGCTGTCTCTTTCATTATCGAAGCCAACGCATTATTTTTTCATCGAAGTATACCCAGCCTTTATCCTTGATATAAATCCAATTGGTATTTTCACGTTGCTCTACAATCCACTGGCCTACTCCAATTCGATCTCTAATTCCGCTGTTTTCACTTGAATGATGAAAACACTCTAAGCCATTCCATTCATTCCAAATAACACCAGAGTTCTTCCCATCTCGTTCGATATGAACAGCATCTTCAGGAATCCAGTTATCATTCGCAATTTTAAACCAGAATCTCTTTCCATCCCATGCATTTTCTAAATATACATGACCAGAACCTTTAGGTACATCACCGACATGTTCTGATAGTTCATTTGGTTCCTTATAAACCCATGAGTGAGGATTTAATACAGTTACATATCCCATATTTTTTATGGACCAATCAGAAGGGAGTGTCACATTTTTGCGAGTATCTACATCTGTATGATCAGTTCCTCCATTAAAATCCACATATTGTTTAACAATTTCAGCGTAGAAAAAATTCCCACCATTTCTATATCGATAGCCACCATTGTATGCCACAGCGATAGGATGACTATATCGAACCATAGCGCCAGTGTTATTTCCAAGAGATGGCGCAACAACAGTTTTAGAATACTGATCTGCCACCTGTAGTGAATGCTGCTTATTGTTAGAAGCTAACCAACGGATGTAAGCACGTCCAAAATTATATGTTTGAACAATAGCACTTAAATCAGTAATACCATACTTCTTTGCATCTGCAAAAGCTCCTTTTAAGTGCATTACTCCGTAATGAATTGACTCCTTAGGGTTGTTAATTGAATTCATAGGTCTTCCTTGGGATTCACTTGACTGCATAATATCGGGGGTCTTTTCAGCGTCCCCACCACTTTCCACCATGATAATTCCAAGTACATAAGGTACTAACTCAGGTACACCTTGTGCAGTACATTCATTTTCTACCATTGTCTGCCATCGTAGAACCTGTTGTGGCAGATTAACTGTTTTAGTTGAAGCAACTAATTTATTCATTACTAAACATCTCCTTATTTTCTGTCTAAAAAACTACTACTTTACTAAGTACATCTAACTGCTAAATGCTCACTATTCTATAAAATCAATTCGTGGTACTCACCTCCCTTCACAAGAAAAAAGAGCAACCATGCATCAGTTGCCCTTTCGTCAATCTCTTATGTTATTACTATAATTCATTTTTACAATAGTTTCGTTGCCCTAAAGGTAACTCCCCAAAAAGTCACCTTATAGATCGTCTACAAATTTTATTATCTTTCTTACTTCAGCATGCTTACGTTTAATATAGTCTGGACTATAATTTAATTCGAAAGCAATACTCGCTAGTGTCATACCATCAACGTATTTCATTTTGAGTATTTTATTATCTAGCCCTTTGAACTTACTAATTAAATTCTTTAAATCATGCATTGCATTTATCTTGTGCGCTAATTCATATTCAATTGCTTCAATACGTTCTTCTACCTTTGCACCTTCCGATTCAGCGGTTAAACGTACCTCTCGCAAATCACCACTGACCCAGCGTTTTAATTCAGCTTTTGTTTTGTCTAAGTTGTAATCTAAATAAGCAATATCTTCTTCTAATTTCTGATAGTCTTTCAGCCAATCAAACAAATGATGATTCACCTACTTTCAATTATTTATTTTTCATAACAATCATTGTAAAATAATAGAAAAACAGAGAGGAGATTTTCAAATGGAAAATCCCGCAAGTAAACTATATATTCTTTTAAAAGATGCTTACGATAATTGCAAGAATGTTAGACCTATGGACACTTCTTTTAAGGGAACTTGGGCAAAGGTATTTGGAATTGATTCAAATGATACATCGTCTTTGCTGATTTCAATGAATTCCATGCTTAACCTTTTTTTAGCTACTCAAGAATACATAAAAGGCAATGAAAAGTTAAATAATGAGAGAAATTTAAAATTCCTATCTAATATTGAATTAGCGCTTTCTTCAATGAATTTTGAAGGCGATATGAGCAGATTTAAAACCCATATAGATAGTGAAACATTGACTGCATTATCTTTTATAAGCGATCATATGAACTTCATATATGATCTCCATGAAAATAGCGTTAACAGTGAGGAGATTATTAATTTAATTAGTGAAATTGATATTTTAATAGAAAACATAACTGACTCCACTCTCCCAGAAGATGTTAAGTCACTATTATTTAAAAACTTGGACTCAATTAGAGCCTCCTTAATTTCTTATAAAATTTCTGGTATTGATGGCATGAAAACTGCATTAGAACAAACAATCGGTTCATTATTCATGAATAATAAGGTTATTACACCTGTAGCCCAAGATGAAAATGTTAAAGGTATCTTTAATATTATTGATAAAATGAATACAGTTTTATCAACTGGAGTTGCAATTAAAGATCTAATTGGTCCAATCGTGGGTCTCTTACTTAAATAATCACAAGTTTTTAATTATGAGGAAACGGTGTATATCGTTTCCTTTATCTATTTTGGTAGTTAAAAATTTGAAACATCGTTAGTTCATCCTATTTTCCAATTAAAACCTCTAAATCTAGTAAAACACGTTTATTTTCCTTTCTAAGACGTTTTACCGTCCACACGACCAAATATATTAAGAAAGAAAAACAACTTAGTTTTTTCTTAATCTGAAAAGCTGTTTTTTCTACAAAATAAATTTTTTATTAATTATAGATTGCTTTATTTTTCAAATACTCAGGAAAGCAATTTCTCTTTATGTAAAATCCCCACACCCTATGTGGGGATAAGAACACTTTTTAATGCTCATTTCGTTATGCTTACCATTGACACTACACCTAAATTCAAATTCTACTCTTTTTTCACTTATATAATCCCAAATAAACATAAAATTAACTTAGTTTAATTAAATTAATTCCACTAGAAATGTTAAAATCTGAACCAGCACTTCCATCAGTTATAAGCTGAAGAACTCCTCCTCCTGGACCTGTTGTGAATATAGTCGCATTTGAAAAACCTTCAGATCCACCTGCTACAATTCCATTACGATTTGTAGTAGAACCTGCCACAGTCACTCCATTCAATTCTAAATGTACATTTATATCTTCAGCTGTAGCTGTATCATTATTTACAGTCATTTCATACACAACATAATAAGCAGAATTAGGAGCTAATATAATATCAGTAGTAGGCACAGCAGCTGTTATATCACCTGAACTTTGTTCATTGATTTGTGTCCATACTATAGCTTCTGGAACATCCCCTACCTGTTGACCACCAAGCGGCGTTGAATAAGAAGCAAAACTAGCTGTTGGAGCAAGTTGCGTAGCCCCTGTTACTCCCGTTGCTCCTGTTGCCCCTGTCGCTCCACTTGCTCCCGTTGCACCAGTTGGACCAGTTGGACAAGTAGCACACACCCCAGTAGGTCCTGTTACTCCTGATGGTCCCGTTGCTCCTGTTGCTCCTGACGGTCCCGTTGCTCCTGTTGCTCCTGTTGCCCCTGTTGCTCCTGACGGTCCCGTTGCTCCTGTTGCCCCTGTTACTCCTGTCGGTCCCGTTGCTCCTGTTGCCCCTGTTACTCCTGTCGGTCCCGTTGCTCCTGTTGCCCCTGTTACTCCTGTCGGTCCCGTTGCTCCTGTTGCCCCTGTTACTCCTGTCGGTCCACTTGGACCTCCCGCAGGTCCTGTCGGCCCAGCAGGTCCAGTAGGTCCTGTTAATACAGGTGTTTGTATAACACTTTCTAACTTACCTTGTAACAACATCTGCGTTTTTAGTGCACTTTGTATCGTCTTATTTACACTTTCATTCACCGCTAAAATTTCAGCCAATGTAGCAGCTGGGGATAGTCCAGCCAATGTTCCAATCGCATATTGAATTTTTTCTGCTTCTGCATTAATAATATGCGCTAAACCTAGTTCTTCTAAAGCAATGGAAGCTAATATTAAATTAATCGATTCTTCACGCGTTAACGTAATATTCGGTGTAATATTAGGTATATTTGCTTGTGACATATTAGTTTCTCCCTTCACATCATAAATTTATTGTTCTTTAAATAATATGGTAAGTTCAGGACAAGGGTGACAAGCTAATACCTAACAACAAAAAATTCCACTGTAAAACAACATCATCAAATGGCACTTTAAACTACAACAAGCACCTCTTCAATCAAGAAGCCCAGGACAAATTTTTATTCCGCAACACTTTCATCATCAACAATCTTCAATTGACCAGGAGCAACTTCCGTTGTCTCATCTGAATTAACGTTATACTCTCCCCCTTCATGTGGTTCTTCATAGAATTCATCAATAGACATTTGCGAAGGCTCAAGAATGATATCAACATTTCCTCCAGCGAAAGGATAAAGTTGATTCACTACACCTTTAGCATCACTTTTTACATTTAATTTAATTGCTGTTTTCTTGCTATCACGTTGAATGTTAACGAATTCCGCACCAATTGGTTCAACTTCACTTTTCTCCACAGTTAGATGAACAATTGTACCTGGCATTTTTAATAAATCATCAGCATGTGGAAGTTCATCACTCAATACGTGAAACTGTAAAACTTCCTTTTTATCGTCCTTTTGCATTTTCTTGAATAAAACGTTCAATTTTACCTTTGTCATGGTTCAGGCTCCTTTTGTATTAGATTGATATTAGAACTGAAGTTTTCCTATTATTTCTGTACGTTTCTAGCCTTAGAAAGTCTTTCAGCCGCTTTCTGTTTCTGTTCTTCTGTCATAACTCGTAAATTCTTCATTGTTACTTGTTTTTCTTGAAGAACACCTTTAACAGCCGTTGGCCTTCCATCCTCTTCTTCTAAGGTCTGTAACTCACATAAATTAGCTAGTTTTCGAATGTGTTTAGGAACAGTAGAGTAAACCATCCACTCGCCTGTGCTATAGTCAAAAACCAATGTAGTTTCTTGCTCTTCACGAGAATAATTCATTATTCATTCGACACCTTTCGACAAAACAGCCTTATGAATTTACCTCTTTATAAATCTCTTTAAGTTGTGCTAAAGATAATTCATAAAGCTGTAACCCTTCAGGCGTTTTAAAATATCCCATTTGGATTAATTCTGATTTATAAAAGTCCCTTTGGACTTCAATTGTTTTTGATTCCATCATATGACTCCTTTTTTCAAATACTCACGAGCCATGTATAAAAAATGATGATATATGTAATTTCCGGTTGTAGCAGGCTCAATAAACACCGTTGAAAATCCATACCTTACTTCAAATGTTTTCAAACTACCAAGCAATGATTCTGGTTTGTATTGACTTATATACTCACCTTTTAATATTTTGTGATAGCCTTGTAGATCTTCCACAAGAAGAACAAATGGATGTTTAGCAGCACGAATCAATTCATTTTCAAATCTTGTACGATCTTTAATCGATTGAACCAATTCATCTACACCGTTTTTCCGTTCTACTCCAGCACTTAAATAAACATCTCGTGTAATTCCCATCTCAGGATTCTTAGGAATTACCGCTGAATAATCGGCTGTATCAATTTTTCTAAGTCTGAACGGAACATCCTTTTTACGAAAATAATCTAGTACATGCTGATTCTTTTGTTCCCTGGTATCTACCATAATTTCTAATGTATCTAGAATTTGTTTTAATTCTTTATCTGTATATCGATAATGAATTGCTGACATTTATTTCACCTTCCTAAAGTGCGACATTGCACGATTGAATATTTCTTGCGAAAGCTCGTCTGTTAATTTATTTTCATAGTTGGCCACAGATGCTTTTACATACATCCAGCCATTAAGTGAAAAGTTTAATGTTAATTCCATGACCAACCTTGCTGCAGCTTCATCATGATTAAACCAATCATTTATTTTCGGATTCATATCCTGTTCAATGCCGATATAAAAATTAATGATTTTATCAATCGTTTGTTTCACAGCATGATCTTGATCTGAATAATTATCTTGCAAGTACTTAACGATACGCAGCTTGTATTCTTTAATAACTGATTCAACTTCAGGAGCAATTTTTTCATGGTTCTCAATATATAAATCATTCCCATCAAGAACGAGCTTCGCTCCCATCGATTGAACATCAGCACATATTTGTTTTGGATGCATATTACACCTCTTTTTCTAAAAGGGTTATCAAGGGTTACTAAGTTTTTTATTCAGTAACCCACTACAAAACCAGTCGTATCAAGGGTTCAAGGTCAATTTGGGTTATCGGGGTTACTAAAGTTACCCGGTTTTCTATTAAAGTCCTATATATATATATTATTTTTTATTTATTTATTTTCTTATAGGCTGTTATAGGAAACTCAGTAACCTTAATAACCCATAAGCTATAAACCATTGATATAACAACATTTATACGGGTTACTGAAAAAATAGTTTAGTAACCCTTCAGTAACCCAACATCAAATCTTTTTCCTATTTATAGGAGTTATGTTACTTTCTTCTTTTTTATCGTCTGTTGAAAATAAACTCGCACTAGCATGACTATTCAATGTCATACCCATAATGAAAGTTTTATTTTTCGATCCTTTTTCTTTTTTGAATCCACGAATTTCTAATTGACGATAAAAAGCACGATTCTTTAAATCCAATTCATTATTTTGATAACACCACTTTGTATAATTTTCATATAGTAGCTTCGCTTCAATTCTCTCTGTAGGATGTACCGTACAATTTTCATCAATGAAAGGTGCCAATATGTCCATATCCTCACGATATTCAGCATTCGCTGCCTTCACAGCTTCAGGAGCACGCAACCCTTCGGCCTGCCACTTCATGCAACCCTCAACAGCCCACCGCAAAACACCTGGCATTTCTTTTGCTAATTTATCTGGTAGATCATAATCAATCTTGTCTTTTGGTATCGTTACAGTAAATGGAATAAGCATAATCCTTCTCCAAATACCTTCATCCGAACCTTTAACAATCGGCTTATGATTGGTAGTGAAGAATACTTTAAATTCAGGAGTAAACTCAAAATATTCCTGACGTAAGAAACGAGCTGACATCTTCTCACCACCGGTGATTTGTTTAACCAGGGCTTCAGATAATTGTTGCCCTTCTTCACTTTCTACAGCTGACACAAATCGAGCTCCATCAAGTCGGGCCACATCGTTATTGATTCCTGAATCATTTCTTTTTTTCAAGAAAGTATCACTGTTTGTTTGTCGTCCATAATCACCAAGTAAATCCTGAATGATATTGATAAAAGTAGACTTACCATTTCGGCCATTACCGAATAAGAAAAACATTACTTGCTCTTTCGTTACACCGGTTAATGAATAGCCAATTGCTTTCTGCAAATAATTAATGAGCTCATGATCCGCTTCACCTGCAGGTGTTTTAAAAATACTTTCCAAGAAAGCTTTCCAGTTTGGACATTCAGCATTCCTGTCATACTTAATTGGAGAAATCTTCGTTAATAACAAGTCACGGTCATGCGGCAATAATTTACCTGTCTTTAAATCGATAACTCCGTTCTCACAGTTAAATAAAAAGTTATGAGAATCTAATTCTTTCTTTTTCACTGATACCATAGGTCTCACATCCAATATGCTATTTATTCTAATTGACCGTCTTTCACATTTTTTTGCCCAATCATGCAATAACTTTGATTGATATTTATCTTCTGTAGCCTTCGCTTCTCCATATATGGCCCTAAGTGTTTTAGCCGTGATAGCTTCGATCTGTCTCTTACTGTCCTCATGCCAATGCTTGCCGTTCCATATGAGCCATTCCAATTCATTGCAATAGCGAACATTCTCGCCATGATAATATGCAATACGCTCCGCATTCCCTAACTCAGTTAAATGAAACTTTGGGGCTTCATCAATAATTTCCTCAGTATCTTCAATTGAGTTATCAGAAATATAAACCTCATACTTTTTCTCTTCGGGCGGTTCATAATCAGCTATTGTGGAAGGCGTAGAAAGAATTGCTGTATCGATTGTCATTTGTCCATATGTACGGCCATCACTTGAATGTGGCTTATCCCACTTCTCACGAAGTAAGGAAGATTCTCTAAACATTGAATCCATCTTAGCTGCATCCTTATCCGTCCAGAATGCAAGATGATTACATAGGGCCATATCCGTTGAAGAATGGTCACCATTAATCAATATGCCCTGGAATAAATCTTTAATGGCTGCACCACTTTTACTATCAAACATTCGCTCCCATAATTCTGCATTCGATAAACTAGTAATATCTTCTCGTTCGAATGAAGTAGTGCTTTGCTTCTTTTCAGGCTTTGGCTTTTCTTTCAAATACTTCTCAAATAAAACTTTTAATTCATCCGTTCTATCTTCCACAGGAACTTGATCTAAGCAATCACCAGTGAAAGTAAAGTACCGTCCGTGTCTGTATACTTCCAATCCGATATCTACATTTTTCCGTCCTGTACCTGGTCCTTTTAATGGCAGCTTACCTTTTGCAATAATGTGGATGCCATCACCACTTGGTGAATATTCCGTGTAACTATTTACAGTTTCAATAACATCCTCAGCTAAACTTGTAAGAGCACCTTCTTGGATACAATGGTCAATATCAATTCCAATGAATGGATCATCCTTTGAAAACATGAATCCAATTCCGTCATAATCTCCTTGTTCATAGAATTTTATGATTGTCGGGAACGTTGACCAGCTCCGCTTATTATTTGATTGAGCCATTTCCCCATTGATTTGATAAGGAACTTTTGTTTTCTTACCGTTTCTTACTTCTGACCGCCATAAGATCCAATGAGGAGTGTTTTTAAGCTCTGCCGGTATTTGATTAAATTTATATCTCATTTGATTTTCTCCCTTTGGAAAAGGGAGCCATTAGTAGCTCCCTCCTATTTGAATCTTGTTAATTATTTTTTAGAATGGTACATCATCATCTGAAATATCAACGCTAGTACTTGGAGCTGCCGCTTCAGATACTTTAAAACCATTTACTTGCGGATATGTTTTACCGTTATATTCACGTTCACCAACCACTAATCTAAGATTTTTATTTAAAAGCGTATCTGCCCATTCTTTATAGGAAGCAAATTTCATTCCAGTTGGAAAAGCTGCCGCTTTAGATATTGCTTGGAATCTCCATTCTGTATTTTCAGAGACAACAAAATTATCAAATTGAATCTTTTGACCTTGATGTGCTTGATTTACATCTGAGCGAATTTCATAATCTACGACAACCATGTTGCTTTTAGTAGAAGATTGCTTCATTTCATAATTAACTACTGTTACCTCATATTCACCTGGCTTAACTTGTTCAAATCCTTTAGCTTTTTCATGATCTACTGTAAACATTATTTATTCCTCCAATTTTTTTAATATGGTATTACAGCAAGGATGTTGTGCGGATGGAGCGCTTCTCCATGCCCTACAACTAAAATCCCTCTGTATTTTTCATAGTGATAAACATCAACTTTTTGCATAAATTGACCTGCTAACTTTTTTTGAATTTCAATAAGTTGCCCTTGTGTCATGCTTTTTCTCCAGATTTACTAAAGGGTTGCAATCTCTCTAAAGCAACGCTTAAGAATTTCATATTGAAACCTTCAAGTTTTTGATTAGTTTTAAATTCAATTTCAGATAGCATCTTAGTTGCATCTTCACTCGTACTAGCAATCTCTTTAATTTGTGCAATAAGATTATTTCTTTCTTTTTCTTCCTCGCTTTTCACATCAACACCCAACTCAAGCCATTTGTACAATTTGCGACCTACTTCAGCAGTAATCTTTTGTGGATGTCCTTCGAACATTTGCGTATTATCCTTTGAAGTATCAGCTACATGATCAATATCGATTACAAAATTAAGCATGAACTCATATTCCATTTCATCCTTTTGTACTGGCTTAGTACCAACTTTACGTGGAGCCATTTTCCCTTTTGCATCTGGTTCTACTACATATTCAGTTTTAGTTCGTAAAGTTGCTAAAATATGAACATTGTTCTGAGTTAACGTTTTTATTAATTTAGTAGTTTCAGATGAAAGCTTGCCCCAATTTTGAAATGAGTTACCAGACATTTCACCATGAGTTTCTATAATGCCGCCTTCGCCTTGCCAGTTGTGTGACAAGGAATCAATGATAAGTACTTCAGCACCAGCATTCTTCATAACTCGAACCGCTTCGTTATATCTTTCAGTTGTGTACGGCGGAGTGAAATTGATATGAAGGAAATTCCCTATTTTCGTTTCTCCATACACAAGACCTACATGAAGTTTTGAGCGTTCATGCTCTGTGTCGATAACACCAATCTTCTTCCACAATTCTTCTTCTGATAAATTAGGGTATGCTTCTTGCATCATCCCAAAAGCTGTAAGTAATGAACTACCTGTTTTACCTGAACCACTACAACCGATAAAGCCAATTACAGCTTTCATCTTTTCGCGTTTCGCTTCTGTTACTTGGAACATATTTATACCTCCACAATCGAACGTCTTTTTATGCCAATAATTGGCTCTGTATATCCAGCAAGCTCTAACTGCCTTTGAGCTTTTCTAAATACATAATCGATATTTTCATTTTCTTTTATGGATCCGTCAGGATTTAAATGTTTATTAGGAATCCATACGTTTTGATTTGTTCCACCTAATGTAAATCGTTTTGCTGCATATCTTTTATAGTTACGGTTAATAAGCTCTAACCGTATTCCTTTGTAGAACTGAATCATTTCTACACTTCCACACTATATGTAATAGACGCAGGTTTAACCGTCACCCCTGGAACCAATTGTCCATCCTCATCCACAACAACTTTTTCACCGCTAATTTCTTCAATCTTGAATTTCTTCTTCAAGTCACCCCATTTAACTTCCGTCTTTAAGCAATCATCGAGATGGTTTTCAATAGCGTATTGAAGTAATTGTTCTTTATCCCGCTGTTCCGGCGTTTCCTTACTCTTACGAGTTTTAGATTTACCGTATGGTGTACTAATCGTTTTCTGCTTGGGATCCGCTGCAAGTTGTTCCATATGATAACGTTGGATATGACCTTCAAAGAATGAAATACTATTGTGGATGGGTTTCAATTCGCTTTGTTCCCAGTTATCAATACGATCACGTTCAACATTTGCTAATTGTGTTACTTTCTTTTCCTCTGCTTTAAGAGCCGTTAATTTACGAAAAGCCCAGTTCAATCCATTAATATCCGTAATTTCAAATTGTTGTTCCGCATCTTGCAATTCATCTACTTCCGCCAATTCAATTGCTTGTAATGAGTTCATCTATAAAACCTCCAAATTTATTTTTCATTTCTTGTGCACCATACAGTGAATAATATGTAAAACCGTTATTATCAAAAGAAACTTCAAACGGATAATCCTTTGATACACGACTTACTATCATAGGCTGCGTTCCCACCTCCTGTAGCAAGTATTCGAATACTTTGCGAGTTACATGTACTTGATTGTTACGAACACTGAGAATGCCGTTATCTTGTGCTAAACGTATAGCTTGTACAGTTTCAGTAACTGTTTTAAGGTCCATCAATAGAAACCTCCTTTACACGAATAAATTTCATGATATAATGACTGTGAATTTTGTTTTTCTAAATCACCTGTTGGCGCAGGTGGTTTTTTTATTGCGCTTGAAAGCATTCAACATTGTGATACTGAATTAAGTACGACTTTAAATTTTCTAAGAGTACGATATTTTGACCAAATACAAAATAAGTATCACCCTCTATAATTTCATCACCGAATACATCTTCAATTGGGTGATCAGCAACCTTATTCAATTAACTCACCTCCCTTCGAGCTGAAACCTTACGGTTCATTTCATATAGCTTGCGCTTCGCTTCTAATTCCATAGCGAGTAACAATGTAGGACTGTTCTTCGCTTCAGCACATCTTTGTCTTACTTCAGATACCTTCATTAATTTTGTTGCGGATAATACTCCGTTCATGATTTTTCACCATCCTTAATAATTTTCGATAAATAACGACTTCATTTTTCGACATTTTATAAACAAAAAAATAAAGCCCTTATTTATCAGTGGATTGGTTGTTCTTTTATCCACATCAACAAAAAACATTCTGTTTCTACCGCTGGAAAGTACCATTTCCCACCTATCTTGTATTTTGGAAAACGTTCATCATAGAAAAACTTCTCTTTTATGGTGTTTTCACTCATACTTGTTTGTTTACAGAGCTCTTTCATATCCCACAAAGTTTTCCTTCTCTCAAGTTGATCGAGCCGTTTCCTTAACTCCTCTAAAAAACGCTGTTCGATAATTTGGTTATCGAGTTGAATATTAAACATTTTGTTACCTTCTTTCTTATCAAGAAAATTCGACATTTCTTTCTCAAAAAAAGTGAGAATTTCTCCTCGAATTTCAATTGATTTCATTTTCTTCAAACTCAAAAAGATACTCTAAGTTATGTTCTGGAAAAAAGGTTTTTTTAATTTCAAGAGCTTCATCATAATAAAAGCGAAACTTACCATTTATTTTGTCACTCACTGTCGCGTGGCGAAGATTCAGATGCAAAGACAATTCTGTGATCATAATTCCTTTTCTCGCCATCTCTGCACGCAGATTCGGATACATTTTCTCACCACCCAACTAATTTGAACGATATTGCGTTTATATCCACTTCAATATAAACGCATTTTCGTACAAAGTCAACGAAAAAACGAAAAAAAATACTCATTTTCGTATACTTTTCTATTTACATACAAATTCAGTTAGGTTATGATATAAACAGATATACGAAATATCGTATACATTTTTAATTAGAAAGGTGGTGAAATTAGTGGAAAAAGCAGAGATTGTAATACGCTTAATAAAAGAAGCTGGATATAGTAAAAGGGCTTTCGCAGAAAAGATCGGACTTCCGCCCACAACATTGCAATCAATGTTATCAAGAGGAATAGGTAAAGCATCTATTGATAATGTAATAAAAGTTTGTAAAGGATTAGGAATTACTACCGATGATTTAGAACGACTAGCAAATGAAGAGAATAATCCAGTCAAAGAAGAAGTTTCTATATACGAAACTATTCGAAACGACCAATCAAACATTATTCATATCCCTATCATTGGCTCTGTTGCAGCCGGGATTCCTATATTTGCCGAAGAAAATATTGAAGGATATTTACCAATGTTAAGTACATTTTTAAATAAGCGCAAAAAATATTTTTATCTTACTGTGAAAGGTACTAGCATGAATCTTGAATTCCCTGATGGTTCTTATGTTCTTGTGGAGGAAACTCCTTTTGTTGAGAATGGACAAATTGCTGTTGTAAAAGTCAATGGTTATGATGCTACTGTGAAAAAGATTTCAAAATCCGGAAACATCATTACTTTAATACCATTGAGTAATGATCCTGTCCACGAACCACAGACTTACGATATTTCAGCTGAAGATGTAAAAATCATTGGTCGTGTTATACAAGCAGTAAAGAATTATTAAATTTCTAGCGCTAGCAATTTAACATCAAAGAGTAGGCGACGGTCTACTCTTTTTAAACAAAAAAAGAAAGGAGCTTTCCTATGGCTACCTTCCATAAATATAAAAAGAAAGGATCTACTAAAGATTTTTGGGAATACCGTATCTATTATCAGGATCCAATCACACGGAAAACTAGGGAGAAATCCAAAAAGGGATTTTCAAATAAAGCCGAAGCAAAATTAGCAGCAGAGGAAATGGAAAGGCAAATTCGTGAAGGTGATCATCCAACTGATGAATCATTGAAATCATATCTCATAACATGGTTGAATGAATACAAAAAAGGAACCGTGGCGAAAAATACACTTTCATTACACAATAATAGTATCGAAAACCATATCATTCCTTATTTTAAAAACATTCTCTTAAAAGATGTTAAACCTACTCTATACCAAAAATTTATCAATCATTTAACTGAAAAAGGATTCAGTAGGCGGACTATTGAAATCGTTCATGGTACTATATATAACGCTATGGAGAAAGCAATAATCTTAGAAAAGATAACAAAGAATCCTTGTATTGGGGTAGAAATAAAAATCAAAAAGAAAGAACCAGAAATACAGTTTATAGAATCAGAACATATTGCTGATTTTTTGCGAGAGGCGTATAAATACGATTATATTTATTGGATATTTTACAAAACATTAATTGAAACCGGCATGCGAAAAGGTGAAGCAGCTGCTCTACAATGGACTGATATTGATTTGAAAGAAAAAACCATTAACATTAACAAATCATTAGATTTCCGAGAGGCAGCTAAGAATCCAGATATGATTTTTGGGGACACAAAAAATTATAATTCAAAACGAAGCATTACAATCAGTCAGGGTCTTGCAAATGATCTGCATTTTCATCAAAAATACCAGAACCAAAACAAGCTTGCCTTAAATGATAGTTACCATTTTGAGCTGAATTTAGTTTTTTGTAGAAATGATGGTAACTATATGCCAAAATCAAGTCTTTTTAATTCATTTTCTAGAATTTTAAAGAAAGCAAATATACCACCTTTACCAATTCATTCATTACGACATACACACGCCGTATTACAACTTGAAGCTGGCGTAAGCATGAAGTATTTACAAGAACGCCTTGGACATGGCAGTATGCAAATTACATCTGATGTCTATTCACACATAAGTAAAAAGTTAGATCAAGAAGCAATGAACAAATTCGAGGAGCACATGCAAAATGTCCTTGAATAATTTTTTTCAAAAAATCCGGGCAATTATCGGGCGGTTGATAAAATAAACAAACCCTCAATAAAATTGCCCGAAAGAAAAAAGCCCCCGATACCGTAGTATCAAGGCCTCACACTCTTAGTAAAGAGTCATATATTGATCGCGTTCCCATTGGTGGACTTGTGTGCGGAACATATCCCACTCAATTTCTTTCGCTTCAATGAAGTGCTCAAGTAAATGCTCACCTAATGCACCACATACAACTTCGTCAGATTGTAATGTAACTAACGCTTGCGCTAATGTTGCTGGTAAGTCAACGATACCTGCTTCTTCACGCTCTTCTTTTGTCATTACATAAATGTTACGATCTACCGCAGCTGGTGGTGTTAATTTATTTTTAATTCCATCAAGGCCGGCTGCTAATAATGTTGCCATTACTAAATATGGGTTTGCAGCTGGATCAACACTACGTACTTCTACACGTGTGCTGATGCCGCGAGATGCTGGAATACGTACTAACGGGCTACGGTTTTGTGCAGACCATGCTACGTAACAAGGTGCTTCATAACCAGGAACTAAACGTTTGTAAGAGTTTACAGTTGGGTTTGCTACCGCTGTAAACGCTGGTGCATGTTTTAAAATCCCTGCGATGAAGTGACGAGCATCATCACTTAATTGTAAATCACCGTTTTGATCGTAGAATACGTTTTCTCCATTTTTGAATAGTGATAAGTTACAGTGCATACCAGAACCGTTCACTCCAAATAATGGTTTCGGCATAAATGTTGCGTGTAAACCATGCTTACGAGCGATTGTTTTTACAACAAGTTTGAATGTTTGAATGTCATCACATGAACGAAGTGCATTCGCATATTTAAAATCAATTTCGTGTTGCCCTGGTGCAACTTCATGGTGAGATGCTTCGATTTCAAAGCCCATTTCTTCAAGTTCAAGAACGATATCGCGACGACAGTTCTCTCCTAAATCCATCGGTGCAAGATCGAAGTATCCACCATTATCATTTAGTTCTAATGTTGGGTTGCCTTTTTCATCAACTTTAAATAAGAAGAACTCTGGTTCTGGTCCAAGATTGAATTCTGTAAATCCTAATGCTTCCATTTCTTTTAGCATACGTTTTAAATTGTTACGTGGGTCACCTTCGAAAGGAGTGCCATCAGCATTGTAAATATCACAAATTAAGCGAGCTACTTTACCTTTTTCAGCAGTCCAAGGGAATACTACCCAAGTATCTAAATCTGGATATAGGTACATGTCAGACTCTTCAATACGAACAAACCCTTCAATTGAAGATCCGTCAAACATCATTTTATTATCTAGAGCTTTTGTTAACTGACTAACTGGAATCTCTACGTTTTTAATAATCCCTAAAAGATCCGTAAATTGTAAGCGGATATACTTTACATTATCTTCTTTCGCTAAACGAAAAATATCTTCTTTTGTGTACTTTGCCATTACATATTCCTCCTTAGTCCCTCTAAACACTTTCAGAATTCATCATCTTTAATGAAAAAATCTAGATATATCACCTTGTCGTAAAGAAGTTCGATTGAATCTACCTGTATGTTGTAATTCATCTCGAAGAATTTTACGAAGCTCGGATTTTGAAATTTCTTTCGTTTCTTCTTTTACTTTCACTGCTTCTGTTTGATTTTCTTTCATTTGTAACACTTGTTTAATACCAGCCATATTTAAGCCTTGATCTAACAAATCTTTAATTTCTAACAACTTATCTACATCGTTAAATGAAAACAATCGACGATTTCCCTTCGTACGGGTCGGGAAAATTAAATTGTGCTCTTCATAGTAGCGAATTTGTCGCGCAGATAATTGTGTTAAATCCATTACAATACTTATAGGAAACAGCGGGGCAGAACGTCTATCTTCTTTCATTGTTTCAGTTCCTCCTTCGCCTTAACTGTTTCTTATTTTATATTATGTTATGTTTATTGTCAACGGATGTTAGCTTTTCTTACATGATTTTTTATAAATTTTTTCATTCCTTTTTAAAATAGCAAAAATACCTTCTTCTTATACAAAAAAGCTGTCGAAATCGACAGCTCCCCTCTTACGAAATTGTTAATAAATTCTTTTCAATTAATGCATCAATTGCAGAACAAATCGCAATCTTCACATGAGAATACGTTAGTCCACCTTGTACATAAGCCACATACGGGGGACGAATTGGTCCATCTGCCGATAGCTCAATACTTGCACCTTGAATGAACGTACCCGCAGCCATAATGACATCATCTTCATAACCTGGCATATAATTTGGATACGGTGTAAAGTGCGAATTAATTGGAGATGCATATTGAATCGCTTGACAAAACGCAACCATGCGCTCTTTGTCATCAAATTGAACAGACTGAATCAAATCTGTTCTTGCAGCGTTCCAAGTTGGCGATGTATTCATTCCTAACTTCTCTAAAAATGCCGCTGTAAAGACAGCTCCTTTTAAAGCTTGACCAGCAACATGAGGAGCTAAGAAGAAACCTTGATACATTTCTTGTAAGCTATATAAAGAAGCACCCGCTTCTGCCCCAATGCCCGGAGACGTTAAGCGATACGCACAAGCTTCTACGTATTGCTCTTTCCCAACAATATAACCACCCGTTTTTACAATGCCGCCACCTGGATTTTTAATTAGAGATCCCGCCATTAAATCTGCACCAACATGACACGGCTCTAATTCTTCCACAAATTCTCCGTAGCAGTTATCAACAAATACAACAACATCTGATTTAATCTCTTTTACAAATGAGATCATCTCTTTAATTTCCGCAATTGTAAATGACGGACGAGTTGCATATCCTTTTGAACGCTGAATTCCGATCATTTTCGTATTTTCATGAATTGCTGCTTCTACAGCTTCAAAATCAACTCTTCCTTCTTCTGTTAACGGTACAGCATTGTAACCAATGTTATATTCTTTGAAAGAACCAACGCCTTTGCCGCGCACACCAACAATTTCTTCTAACGTATCATATGGTTTCCCTGTTATATATAACAACTCATCACCAGGGCGTAAAACACCAAATAAAGCTGTTGAAATGGCGTGTGTGCCTGAAATAATTTGCGGACGCACAAGACCCGCCTCTGCTCCGAATACATCAGCATACACTTTTTCTAACGTGTCACGACCGATGTCATCATAGCCATACCCTGTCGTTGGAATAAAGTGCGAGTCACTAATTTTATGGTTTCGAAAACTTTCTAATACACGGAATTGATTACTGTCAATTACCTCATCAATGCGTTTATGTACACCTGTAATTTGTTCTTCTACTTCTTTTACAATAGGAGCAATTCTTTCTCCATTTTTCAGACGATCAAACATTTTTATTCTCTTCTCCTTTTTCCACTAAAAATCTCTTTAACTGTCCATTCAGCGGCGAATGGGCAAATATATAACCTGTACACTCATATAAAAACTCATCTTCTTTGAATTCCATTTCAGTTAACACCGTTTCTGTTTTTAAAAGTGTAAGTAACCTACCTTCACTTGGAGGGATCATCACCTTATACGATGCCATTTCTTCCATCATCTTCATTTCTACCGATTCTTTCAACTTGGTTAAATCTACTTCTTCAAATGCACTCGTCATAAGAAAATTACTTTTTGGAAACGGAATAAAATTTTGATGTAGTTTATCCTTTTTATTGTAAACTGTAATAATTGGAATATGATCAATTTCAAGGTCTTGTAGTAATTTTGTCACCGTCTGTTCGTGACCTACATAATTCGGATCTGCAGCATCAACGACATGTAAAATTACATCCGCTTCCCCTGCTTCTTCCAGCGTAGAACGAAACGCAGCAACTAACGACGTTGGTAAATCTTGAATAAAACCTACCGTATCAGTTAATAGCACTGTGTATCCACAAGGTAATTGCATCTTTCTTGTCGTTGGATCTAACGTTGCAAACAACAAATTTTCTTCAAACGTATCCGCTTCTGTCAATCTGTTAAATAACGTCGATTTCCCAGCATTTGTATATCCGATTAACGCAACTTGAAATACTTTATTATCCTTCCGGCGCTCACGGTATCTTTTCCGGTGCTCCACCACAACTTCTAGTTGTTTTTTAATTTCATCAATACGCGAGCGAATATGACGACGATCTGTTTCTAACTTCGTCTCACCAGGCCCCCTCGTACCAATACCACCCCCAAGTCGCGATAGCGCCAGTCCCTGTCCCATAAGACGCGGCATCGTGTATCGCAGCTGAGCTAATTCCACTTGAAGTTTACCTTCTCTTGATTTCGCACGCTGTGCAAAAATATCTAATATGAGTTGCGTTCGATCAATTACCCTTGCATCTAATACCGAAGATAAATTACGAATTTGGCTAGGTGTTAACTCATTATTAAATATAATAACAGCCGGTTCTAACTCTTCTGTCAGCGCTGCAAGTTCTTCTAATTTCCCCTTACCTATATATGTAGCAGGATGAAATTTCGGACGTTTTTGCGTTGTAGATATCAATACTTCTGCCCGCGCTGTCTTTGCGAGCGACGCAAGCTCTTTCATGGAATGCATAAACCGTTCATCGTCATCTTGCGGCAATTGACAGCCAACTAATATGACTTTTTCTTTTTCTTCCATCAAATATATTCACTCATCCTTTTCGAAATTTAAACCTTCTAATATAATAGCAGAGGAAGCACATTTCATCTAGTTAGCGGGGGAGAAAATTCATGGCATGGGAGATTTTTAGCATCATCGGTACAATCGCCTTCGCATTAAGCGGAGCTATTGTCGCAATGGAAGAAGATTACGATATCTTCGGGGTATACATTTTAGGAATGGCGACCGCATTTGGGGGAGGTGCCATTCGTAACTTATTAATCGGTTATCCAATCGTAGCGTTTTGGCAACAAGACATGTTATTTGAAATCGCACTTTTATCAATGACAACTATTTTTCTATTTCCGAATAAATTAATTAAACATTGGAAACGTTGGGAAAACATCACAGATGCAATCGGCTTATCAGCATTCGCTGTGCAAGGGGCACTTTACGCACAAAAGCTTAACTTACCTATTAGCGCTACAATTGTCGCATCTGTTTTAACAGGAATTGGCGGCGGTATCATTCGCGATTTATTAGCACGTCGTAAACCTCTTGTCCTTCGCGCCGAAGTATATGCATTTTGGACGATTTTAGCAGGTTTTCTAATCGGTGCCGAAATCGTTGTTAGCGATTGGGCTTTGTACATTTTATTCACTTTAATTGTCTGCTTCCGTATGATTTCTATTCATTACAACTGGCATTTACCACACAGACGCTTAGACAATAAAGAGCGTTCTCTTCATAAATAGTTCATTTTATCCCTTTACATATCGTAAAGGGATTTTTCTTTTCTCACGTGTTTTTCTGTCTATAATGTCCATACTAAATTTTAAAGCGAGGTGAATATAATGACAAACCACGTAAACAAAGGAGCTCAAAAAAGCTCAGTAAATCAAATTAGCTATGATCCAAAATCCGCTCATGAAAAAAGCAAAAAAATGGAACATTATCATAGAGCATATCAACAAAAAGCCAAAGAAGAATAGAGGTGATAAAGAATGGCAAAAGGAAACAACAACCGCAATCGCGGCCAAAGTAGTAGTGTTAATCCACAAGGACTTGCATCAGATGTTGGCGATCAAAGCCCCAAAAGCAAATTAGAACAACGAGCAAAAACCAAAAATACAAAATAGAACGTAATGGATTTCTCTTCCAGACAAAACAAACGCACAGCTTATGAACTGTGCGTCTCTTCTTCAAGCGTTAAATCACTACTTGATATCCCAATTAAATCATACTTATCATACGCATCCTCTTGTAGTAAGCGCATCGCTTGTGTACGAATGGATTTCTCAACAATATTTCGGACATAACGTCCATTACTAAATGATGTAATTTGCGACGAATATTTCACCGCATGTAAATGATCACGAAATTTCCACTCCGCCTCTTTTGATAACTGATATTCTCGTTCATCATACATTCTCTTACCAATTTCGAGTAGCTGATTTACCGTATAATCAGCAAACTCAATAATAAATGGAAAACGCGATTGTAGACCTGGATTTAAAGAAAGAAAATGATTCATCTCTCTTGAATATCCCGCTAAAATTAAAACAAATCCATGTTGTTTATCTTCCATATGTTTGACTAGCGTATCAATCGCTTCTTTTCCAAAATCCTTCTCTCCACCACGCGCCAGTGAATACGCCTCATCAATGAACAATATTCCCCCCATAGCTTTTTTAATTAAATCTCTTGTTTTTTGTGCTGTATGCCCAATGTATTCTCCCACAAGATCCGCACGTTCCGCTTCAACCAAGTGCCCTTTTGATAAAATATTCATCTCAAATAACAATTTCCCAATCATTCTCGCAACAGTTGTTTTCCCTGTTCCTGGATTTCCTTTAAATAACATATGAAGCACTTGTTTTTCTGACTTCAATCCCATTTCTTGTCTTTTCTTATTCACAAAAATCCATGCATAAATTTCTTTTATTATTTTTTTTATATCTTCCATTCCAACAAGTTTACCCATTTCCTCTTCAATTCGTTGTAACATTTCATGCTTTATAGATGTTTCACTTGAAATTACCGATTTATTTTCTGAAGCAGGTACTGAAATTTTTTTTCGGTGATTTAACACGATATTAATTTGATTATTATTTTTCTTTCGCATCGATTGTTCCATACAACCACCTCTTTTTATCGACTCAACAAATCATATTATTAATATTTCCATTTCCCTTATAAATAACTATTTTCAGAAAAATTTTGCTATAATATAAAGAAAAAGAGTGGTGGGAATATGGAAACTAAAAAACTTCATGATACGGTACAAGCTTTCTCGGCCTTTTTATTAAACAAAGGTCGTAAACCTTCAACCATTAAACGTTACGTCTATGATATTGAAGATTTCGGACATTGGCTAGAAAAAAATAAAAAACTTTCCTCTAGTAATATATGGGCTACACTTTGTACAAAAGACTATGAAGATTATTTTTCCGATTTAAAACAAAAACGCCATTACTCCGAAAAAACAATGCACCGTGTATTTATTGTCTTAAATAGACTATATCATTTTTTAAACATCCCAAATCCATTAAAGGACATGGAACTCGTTATCCAACCAAATCGCTCGTTACGTGATGAAGATTTCATTTCAAAAAACGATGAAAAACGCTTAAAACATATCTTGACCTCATTAGAAGGATTATCAGAAAAACAGCTCCCAGTTCGACCATTACTCATGGACCGTAATATTTCTATCGTGAATTTACTTATTGACTACGGCCTATCCTTACAAGAACTTGTATCATTAAATATGCATCACATTCATTTTGAAACAAATACGATTTCTATTCCAGCTGTTGCAGGCGTTGAAAGAACCATCTATTTAACTCATAACGACAAACAACAACTATATCATTATTATAAAAAAATCCCTGAGCCAGTTCGTCCAAAATACCATAGTGATGACCCACTATTTGTAGCATTTGATTTCAACCGTAACACATATCGGTGGGTATACGAAAATGATGCCCCAAAAGCACTAACAGAAATAGCAGTTCAAAAAATGATTCGTCTTGAGGTAGCTAGGGCAAATCTACGAAAAGGTATTTCTAGTCAACATTTTCGAAACACCTTTATTTTACGATTAATCGAACAGCACATTCCTGAACAAGAAATTATGAAACGTGTCGGTTTTAAATCAAAAATTTCCTTAAAAAGATATTATCAATATGCACACCAAAAAGAAAACGCCTTATGAATAGGCGTTTTTTACTCTTTTTTATATTCAACTTACATCTACTAATGATAAAAAAAGAGCGAGTTTCTCGCTCTTTTTTACTATGTATATTTCTATTCTAATTCAATTGAAACGTTCTTTTGTGGAACAAATGTAGAAATAGCATGTTTATAAATAAGCTGTTGCTTACCTTCTGTTTCCAATAAAACTGTAAAGTTATCAAAACCTTTAATTAACCCACGAAGCTGGAAACCGTTTAATAAGTACAGCGTCACAAACGTATTTTCTTTACGGAGTTGATTTAAAAACTGATCTTGAATATTGATTGATTGCTTCATGTCGAATCCTCCTCTTTTTCTCTACTTACTTATTATTCGACTTTTGTTGTAGCTTTCCTTCTATGTACTGCAAAATTTCTGTTGTTTTTTCACCGTCGGTCACATCAAACCATGTCACATCCATTTTGTTACGGAACCATGTTAGTTGACGTTTTGCATAGCGACGTGAATTCGTTTTCAACTGCATGATCGCTTCTTCTAGCGAAACACATCCTTCAAAATAACTATATAATTCTTTGTACCCAATCGCTTGAATGGATTGGCAATCTTGGATTCCCTTCTCATATAAAGCATTTACTTCTTGCAACAACCCTTGTTCAACCATAAGATCAACACGCAAGTTGATGCGATCATATAACATTTCACGATCCATAGTCAAGCCGATTAACGAAACATCATATAACAACTCATTTTCCTGCTTTTCAAGTTGATCACTCATCTTCTGCCCTGTCGTATGAAAAATTTCTAGAGCACGAATGACACGCCTTACATTATTCGCATGAATACGATGCGCACTTTCTGGATCTACCTCTTGCAGTTTCTTATGTACATATTCGACACCATGCTCTATCGCTAGTTTTTCCAATCCCTCTCGATACACAGGGTCTCCAGCTTCCTCTGTAAACTGATAGTCATATAAAACTGATTGTATATAAAGACCCGTCCCACCAACAATAATCGGTAGTTTCCCGCGTTCTGTAATTTCTTGAATATGCCCTCGAACAAGTTCTTGAAATTCCACCACAGAAAATGAATCTTCTGGATTTTTAATATCAATCATGTAATGCGGAATTCCTTCCATTTCTTCTGGCGTCACCTTTGCTGTCCCAATATCCATCGTACGATAAATTTGCATCGAATCCCCGCTAATAATTTCACCATTTAATGATTTCGCAAGATCAATACTTAACTTTGTCTTTCCCACCGCAGTTGGTCCGATGATGACAGCAACTTTTTCACGTTGCAGTTCTCCCATATGCTTCAACTCTCTTTATGTAATCTGATCCATCTAATTATTATACCCAATCTTACCAATTTTAGTAGCTATAATGCAAGTTCTTTCAATTCGGTAAATGAAATTCTAAAAAATAACATACTATAATCCTCTCTGCATCTTAAAACGAGAGACTGCGCCCCAAATAACGCGATAAGTTGAAACTTTAATCAGCGGGGATTTTCTTTATCCCCACTGATTATTAACCCTCACGAATCAGGCTTTTACGGGCAGTTTAATCTTCCACATAACTTCCTTTCTCTCACTAAATTTTGAGGCGAAAGTCTTACTACCTGCAAATAGCGGGATAAAATTGACATAGTTTGTCCATCGGTACATATACATGATAAAAAATAGAATTGGAGAGGATATAATGAACACTGGACAAGCTACTATTAATTTTTCCACATTAACAGAAGAACTCATTTTAGCGACAGCATTAAAAGAAAAGAACTGCTCACAAGAAGAATTATATTTCGCTTTAAGCTGCTTACTACGTTCCTTCCATACATTATTCAACAACCAAGTTTTAGAGGAACCCACTAGACAGTATGCACAAAACCAATTTTCCAGTGCATATAAGATTATTACAGGCCGAACTGTATACCCATTTTAAATTACAAAAATGGCTGTTAGGAAATCTCCCAACAGCCTAATAGATCAGTACTCAACCTTTGAAAACTGGATTTATTTACAATAGATTAATTTAAAATTTTCACTTTAACAGTTTTACGTCCCCAGTTTTCAGCAGCTGAATCAGAGCCAACTAGAACGTCGATACGATTCCCTTTAATTGCACCGCCAGTGTCCCCAGCGATTGCTTCCCCATATCCTTCTACCCATACTTTTGATCCTAATGGAATCACTTTCGGGTCAACAGCGAGCATCTTCATGTTTGGGTTTGCCGTTAAATCATGACCCGTTGCAGTTAATACACGGCCACCGTATGTACCACCGTTTTCACTCGGGTTAGCTGTATACGCTGTAGCTACAACTGTTAGCTCACGACCACCAGAAGGAGCGTTTTTTTCAGCCGGTTTTTCTACAGGCTTAGCAGCTGGTTTTTCTTGTGCTACCGGCGCTTCTGCTTTTGCGGGTGTTTCAGTTTTAGCAGGCGCTTCCGCTTTTGCTGATTTTTCAGTTTTAGCAGGTACTTCTGCTTTTGCAGGCGCAGGTGTTTCTTGTTTTTCAATAACAGGTGCTGTACCTGTTAAGAACGGAACATGAACGTATGCGGTTTTCCCGTTATATTCAAATTGTAACCACCCATTTTGTACTTGGTTCGTTGTTTCAATCGTATCGTCCTTCTTAAGCGTACCAAGAATTTCTGAGTTTGTGTTCGCTTCAGCACGTACGTTTAATACGTTTGCTGTTACGTAATAGATGCTTTTTGTGAAATTTGCACTTACGAATACGTCTTTACCATCTAATTTGATTTTTGACCATCCGTTTTCTGTATTTGTTACATCTAATTTATAACCATTTAATACTTTCCCTACAACTTTTGATTCAGTAGTTGGGTTTTCTCTTACATTTAATACCTCTGTCGTTACAACAGTTTCCGCTTTTGCAGAAGCAGTGAAAATCCCAAGACCAAAAACCGCTGCCGTTGCTATACCAATTAATTTTTTCATGAATAGCCTCCATTCGCTTTGTTTTCGTGACCTCATTATAGCAACAGTTTTTTACGAAATTTAGGATATCACACAATTACAAACGATTCGTAACACATCATTAATGATTTGTAACATAAAATCGAGCATAAAAAACTAGTCCCTATACGTAACTTTAGGAGTTTTAATAGGGATTTTCTCTTTCTATCATAAATATTTTTTGGAAATAAAAGTAACAGTATTACTATTTTGTTACAAAAAAACACCGAAACATTACAAATTCCCGTTACATTATGTCTTTTTATGTAATGAATCTTTTGCATTTTAATCATATATAACTGACACTAAAACTAAAAAAACCTTCTTGATACATACCAAGAAGGTTTTTTACATTGTTTTTTACAATGAAGCTCTATAAATCGCTACTACATCTGCTTTATTTAATTTCTTAAAATGACCGAATTCACCATACACCATCGCTTTTTCCGCCATTACATCAATTTGCTCTTCCCCGATTTCATAATCAGCTAGGCGAGACGGTGCTTCAATAGATGTCCAGAAGCTTCGCAACGCTTCGATACCTTCTACTGCAATTTCCTTATCCGTTTTTCCGTTTGCTTCTATATTAAATACACGCACCGCAAATTTTTTAAAGCGATCTACATTTTCATCTAAAACATGCTTCATCCAATTCGGGAATAAAATCGCTAAGCCACCACCATGCGGAATATCATACACAGCTGAAACGGCGTGCTCAATATTATGCGTTGCCCAATCACCGCGAACACCCATTGCTAAAATACCATTTAGCGCCATTGTTCCAGAATATAAAATGGTTTCTCGATGCTCATAGCTTTCCAAATCACTTAAAAGTTTCGGTGCTGTTTCAATGACTGTTTTTAAAATAGATTCACAATAGCGATCTTGTAATTCTGTATTTGAACCTTGATGGAAATATTGTTCTAATACATGCGACATAATGTCAACCATACCATAAATAGTTTGATTTCTTGGTACAGAAACTGTGTGCACCGGATCTAAAATGGAAAATTGCGGGAACGTAACAGGACTACCCCATCCATACTTTTCCTTCGTTTCCCAATTTGTAATAACAGATCCTGCATTCATCTCAGAACCTGTCGCTGCAAGGGTTAGTACTGTACCAAACGGTAAAGCTTCACTTGCAAATGCTTTCTTTGTCACAATGTCCCATACATCACCATCGTATTTACTACCGGCCGCAATCGCTTTCGTACAATCAATGACACTTCCACCACCGACAGCTAAAATAAATTCAATATCGTTTTCTTTACAAATTCGAATCCCCTTGTTCACAGTAGATAAACGTGGGTTGGGTTCAACACCTGTTAACTCAAAAATTTCTGCATCAATTTCTTTTAAGATAGAGATTATATTATCGTATATACCATTTCGTTTAATACTCCCCCCGCCATATACGAGAAGAACCTTTTTCCCGTACTGAGGGATCTCTGTCTTTAATTGTTCTAATTGACCTTTCCCAAAAACTAGCTTTGTTGGATTACGAAATACGAAGTTTTGCATGCTTTCCCATCCTTCCAATATAAAAGTTACTATACTTTTGTATAACACATTTTTTTCATTTCACAAAAACATTTGCTTCGCAAAAAAAATTTCTACGAGCTCAAGTTATGCTCCCACCACTTAAAATCCTTTACATCTTACATTGCGGAGCTTTAGAACCTGTGATAGTAAAATAAAAAAACTCCCAGCCTAAAAGGCTGAAAGTTTTTATTGATAATACGGTGAAATCATTAAATAAACAATAACACCAGAAAGACTTACGTATAACCAAATTGGCATCGTCCAACGAACAATCTTACGATGGCGAGTTAGTTGATTTGTAAAACCATATACGAGTGCGAACAAAGCTAGTGGAACAATAATTGCTGCAAGTAAAATATGTGTAATTAAAATAATGAAGTACACATACTTAATAATCCCTTCTCCACCAAAATGCGTTGCTGGTGCTAAGTAATGGTACGTTAAATATGAGACACAAAATAGCAATGTTGTTGTAAATGCCGCAAGAATAAAACCTCGGTGCATTTTCACATTTTTCTTAATAATAGAAAACAATGCTGCAAGTAAAAATACAAATGTAAAGCTATTAAAGATTGCATTTAACATTGGCAAAATTGTTACATCAAAATGTACTTCTCCTTTGTATCCAACAGGCCCAAAAAACAAAAATAAAATAATCGCATTGACAATTACAGAAAGCGTTATCACAATAGGAGCATAGCTTTTCTGATTTGTTGATTGATTTACCAAATTGTTCACTCCTTTTTCTTCTACATATGTATAATGAACCTCACTATTTTAACATATTATTCATAGTGTAAATGTGACAATACTTTGACACAGTAGTAATAAACAAAAAAAATCCTCCTTAATTATATTTCTTAAGAAGGATTTTATCGGTTTATTATTGAAATAGCAATTCGTTTAGTTTTTGTTAGAAAACATATCACTATATGCTTGAAAAATCTCTGTTACTTGATATCCCATTAAAGAAATTGCTGTTAATGAAAAGAAACCAATCATAAGAAAACGAAACCACATATTATTCTCCTCCTTGTATTTAGCTTATAAACAATACGCTACATTACAAGTCGGGCGGCACTCTTCTTCATCGCTTTCCTTTTTCTTTACGATCGCTGTTATAAAACGAATCATAAAGAGGGTAACAAAAGGAATTTGTTCGCAATTTATATTGGCATAGTTTGGCAACGGCTCTCGTTGCAATTCGAACGGAGATGAGACGGAATAGAACATACCTTGTTCTTCCATATATACGATTACAATTTTCATACAAAATAATATCCCTAGAAAGGAAACAAAATCTTGCCAGTCCGTCGTATATAACAGATTATAAAGCTCTAATACGTACTCTTCCATCGTCATCCCCCCTTCCTTTGTTATCATTTTGCTCGCCTTCGTATAAAAAGTCAAGAAAAAAGTTCATATTCACTATGGCAATAGTAATTACTTCTTCGCTACTTATATATGAAGCCTTTCTAGTAATGATTGGATGTAGTTTTCTTCGTAAATAAGAAATTAAACTCGAAGTGATTCTTCATTCTTATTTTTAAGACTTAAAACTGAACTATTTTTCTTTCTATTAAAAAGAAAATAAGAAAATATAATAAGGACTGTAACAAGCATCGTTAATAGTGCTTGTGATCGTAATGATTCAATTATAAACATCGCAATGAGAACTGCTGAAATCCCCGCAATTGTAACATAGGTTAAAATCGGAAACAGCCACATTTTCACTTTTAAATCTTTTTGTTCTACTTCTCCCATCTTCTTACGCATTTTCAAATGAGAAACTGCTATAACAAGATAAACGAGTAGCGCAATCCCTCCAGATGCATTCACTAAAAATAAAAACACTTTATCTGGTGATATGTAACTAAACACAACGCCTATATAAGCAAAAAAAGTACCAAATAAAACAGCACGAACAGGAACTCCACTACTGTTTAACTTTAGAAAAGTTTTTGGAGCATCTCCTCTTTCCGCCATGGAAAAAAGCATTCTTGAATTTGTATATAACCCTGAATTTAAGCAAGAAAGTACAGCTGTTAAAACGATAAAATTCATAATTTGTGCTGCGGCAGGGATACCTATATGTTCAAGTACCGCTACAAATGGACTTTTTAATATATTTGCTGAATTCCACGGGAGGAGCGTAACAACTACCGCTATAGATCCAATGAAAAATACGAGAATACGCCAGATCACGCTATTTGTTGCTGTTTTCACTGCTTTAACAGGCTCTGCAGACTCACCAGCTGCTACTGCGACAATCTCTGATCCCATAAATGAAAATATGACGACTGTTATACCAAGCAACACCGAACTGATACCATTTGGCATAAACCCACCTTGGCCAACTAAATTTGAAGTACCAGGTGCTTCCGTTCCTGGTACAAGCCCCAAAATAACAGCAAGACCAAGACAAAGGAACAGGACGATACTAACTACTTTAATAAAAGAAAACCAATATTCAAACTCTCCAAATGATTTCACCGAAAAAATGTTCGTCAACGTTAATAATATCGTTAATATTAAACTTAAAAACCAAAGTGGAATTTGCGGAATCCAATATTGGATAATGCCAGCGCCTGCTGTAGCTTCTATTGCAATAACAATTACCCAGAAAAACCAATATAACCATCCGATTGTATACCCTGCCCATGGACCAATTGCTTCACGTGCATATGTCGCAAAAGAACCACTCGTTGGGTTAATGGCCGCCATTTCTCCTAACATCCTCATTACAAAAATAACTAGAAGTCCTGCTAATGCATATGAAACGATAGAACCTGGTCCCGCTGAATGAACAACTGCACCACTTCCAACAAACAAACCAGCTCCAATTACGCCACCAATTGAGATCATTGTAATGTGACGTATTTGTAAGTCCTTCTTGAGATTTTTATTCAACTCACGTACATCCCCTTCCAAATTTGATTTTGAAATTTATGTAAGAGTGTTATGCAAAAAATCTTGTCCTGCACCTCAAATATATCAAAATATTCTGAATTTAACAATTATAAAATACTCTCCTACATAAATTATTACATCAGGTTTACTAGTTTTTCTTTATTTCAAAACAATTATTGAAAAAGTTATAGCTTCTTTAGAACATATTTGGATACTATCCCCCCCCCCGAAAAATAATAAAAAACATCAATAGGTTACTTTGTACGACCTATTGTTGTTTTTTATTTGTATAAATTACTTTGTTCTATTCATATTCATTTCATAAAGGAACCCTTCTCCAGCTCTCAAATAACCATTTACAAGACTTAAAATTAACTTCCCGCCAACTACCATCGCACGTTCATCAAAATCAAACTGAGGGTGATGATGTGGATATGTCGCTCCTACTTCTTCATTACCTGCACCTGTAAAGAAAAATGCTCCCGGAACATGTTCTAAGTAATATGCAAAATCTTCACCACCCATAATCGGTGGCACCTCAATGACTCTTTCTCTTCCAAGGTCGCGTTCTGCAATCTCCATAAAGTAACTCGTTTCCTCTAAATGATTTATTAATATTGGATAACCACGTTTATATTGAATAGTGACTTCAGCATGAAGTGAATGACAAATCCATTCAACTATCCTTGTGAATTCTACTTCTATATAATCCCTCACTTCAGGATCAAGCGTCCGAATTGTTCCTGTAAACGTCGCTGTATCCGCTATAATATTATCTGCCTGACCAGCATGGAATGTACCAACTGTTAATACAGCTGATTGTAATGGATCTACTTTTCTGCTCACTAAAAGTTGCAATTGATTAATAACTTGTGTTGCAACAATAATTGCATCTACAGTATGATGCGGCATTCCTCCGTGCCCACCTTGACCTTGAATCTTCACTTCAAAAGTATCAGCTGCCGCCATCATTGCACCAGCTTTTGCACCAACAACGCCTATAGGCATTTGTGAGGATAAATGTGTACCGAAAATAACATCCACCCCTTCTAAACAACCATCCTCAATCATTGCAATGGCGCCGCCGGGTTCTTTTTCTTCCGCATGCTGATAAATGAAAACCACTTTTCCAGAAAGTTGCTCCCGATTATCACTCAAAACTTTCGCCACTCCTAATAGTGTCGCTGTATGTCCATCGTGTCCGCAAGCATGCATGACCCCAGGAACCTTTGATTTATATGAAACTTGTTTCTCATCTTGAATAGGAAGTGCATCAAAATCAGCACGTAACGCTATTGTTTTCCCAGGCTTTCCCCCTTCAATTATCCCAACTACTCCTCTTCCTCCTACATCAGTTTTCACATCAATATGAAAACTTTTTAAAATCTCAACTATTTTTTTAGGTGTCTCTACTTCTTTAAACGCTAACTCTGGATATTGATGAAAATTTCTCCGCCATAAAACCATTTGCTCGTAAAACCCTTCCAACTCTTTATGCCATGTCTCTATCATCGTAATTCCCCTTTCTTTTTTGAACGCTTTAAATAAAATTTACAAAACATTCTGTTTTTAATCAATGAAAAATAACTTTCCATTGATCATTTAATTCTAGTTATGTTACATTACTGTGAAAAAATAAAAGAAGAATAGTTACCATATTTCTCACCAATTTTCTGCGTACACTTGTTCTCAGAGATTTTATACGTTATAATAACAACTTAAATAGCATTATTTACATATGAGGTGAAGTTATGAATAAAACAGAATTAATTAAAAACGTAGCACAAACAGCTGAAATTTCTCAAAAAGAAGCTAGTGTAGTTGTACAAACTGTAGTAGAATCTATCACTAACACTTTAGCTGCTGGTGAAAAAGTACAACTTATCGGATTCGGTACATTTGAAGTTCGTGAAAGAGCTGCTCGTACAGGCCGTAACCCACAAACAGGTGAAGAAATGCAAATCGCAGCTTCTAAAGTACCTGCTTTTAAAGCTGGTAAAGAACTAAAAGAAGCAGTAAAATAATGAAAAGATAGCCTTCTCATAAATGAGAAGGCTATCTTTATGTTTCACTGCTTCTACTCTCTACTTGTTGAAACGGATCCTATAGCGAATAAAAAAACAAGCTAGTATAGGGCCTAACTTGTCTGATCACGCTTTTGAGAACCGTTCAAACACTTTCATTAACTCGTCAATTGCCTCATCACCATTTCCTTCTTTAATGGCACTAGAAACACAATGATTTGTATGGTTTTTAAGTATGCCCATACCAACTTTCTTCATTGCTGCATTAATAGCTGAAATCTGAACTAAAATATCAACACAATAACGATCATTTTCAACCATATTCTGGATACCACGTACTTGCCCTTCAATTCTCTTTAATCGATTCATAATTTGTTCTTTTTCTTTATCAGATCTATGAGTAGTAACTACTTCCGTTTCATTATGATTCATTTTATCACCTTCTTACAGTTTATCCTCATCTAAATGTAACAATACCTTCTCCAAGTATATCAATTATAGCATTAAACTCGCACGCGAGGGTACTTTGTATAAGAACCTAATAATAAATACCACTATATTTGTTATTCTCTGTTTTTATACCTTATAATCAAAATCCCTATACCGGAAAAGTATAGGGATTTTGATAGCTTACTCCTTATCAAACAACTTATTCTATTAATTTATTTTGAGACATTAATTGTTTGAATTTCCGTTCTTTCAAATGCCTCTCCATCTTTTGTTTTTCCTTTAATTGCAATTGTTACATTGAGGTTATCAGCTTGTGAAGGGGTTTGAATACGATTAATAAACGTACCATTTTCTTGCTTTATCCCCTGTTGTTGAATCGTTTCTTGGTTACTCATAGTAATAGTCTTCACTTGCACATCTACCGAGTTCATATCTAATTGTTCCAAATCCATTATTTTTACTTTTAATGGAATATCTTGATTTGTTTTAACTGTTTGATCCACGTCTATAGATACAGTAGATGAACCTATAAAGTTAGTAAACATAAAATATGCATCTGTTGATGAGCTAACAATTTTAATTTTCCATTCCCCTTTTTCAGGATTATCAATGAAAAATCCCTTTGAGTAAGCTCCTTGAAGAAAATCTTGCATTTGCGAAAAGATAAATTCTGTACTTTTTTTATTATATACTTTGTTTGAAGGTGAAATAAGGGTCACATTTGTATTTTTTTCTTTTGTTAAAATATTAAATACAGACTGTTTTACATTAGAATCTACATAAATACTTTTTTCTATTTCTTTATTAGCTGTTAATGCTCCACCAGCAACCACTTGTTCTACTGGCTTTTCTATTATTTTCTGAACATCTGGTGTTGCCAATAGCGCTTTTTTAGTTAACGCTAAATCTGGTACCTTCTCTGTACTTCTTAAAACAGGTTCAATTTTGTTAAAAACTTTTGAACCATGATGGATTGCATCGTGATCTAGATTGTCGACAAATAGTTCTTTTCCATATGGAAGACGCGTACTCCATACGTTTACTAAACCATCATTGTCCCCATATTGTGAAAGGTATGCTCCTCCAAACCATAATGCTTTAAGAGAAGGACCCCAATTATTACCACCAGCTGTATAATACGTATTTTTGTAAACGTTCTCATTTTTATCTGTTATTTCACGAAATCGTTTCATGTTTCCTGTTTGTAAAGATTCCGTACCAGCATCTCTTTTCCCTAGTAGTTTAGCCAACCACCCTGCCTCAGTACTGTATACTAAATCCGCTAAATTAGAACCATGTAATGGTGAGGAAAGAGTGACTACTTCATTTACATAAGAATGAGCGTTGTTATAAACAATTGCTGTTTGTGTATCAATTCCGCCTTTACTATGAGCTACAATGTTTACTTTTTCTCCAAAGTGATCATATATTTTTTTTAATAAATCCGCTAACATCGCTCCATTATCCCAATTGTTAGCTGCTTGATTTGCTCCCGCTGCATCATATAGTTGAACAAACGCTGTGCGATATCCAGCTTTATATGCCCTTTCATACATATCATTATGTCCATAGTATGTAGTATCCGCCCACCATTCACGAGCTGTACAGTGGAGCCCCTGTACAAATACAATTGGAGGTTTATTTATATCTACACTTTCTGGAGTTGCTCCCAATAACCAAGTTCCTGGTTTTGTAGGAACACCTTCATTTAGCATTGCTTTTGGAACTGGAATTCCCCCGACCGTTCCTTTATAAACACTAAGATCCGTATAATATTCATCACTTCCTGCAGTCGTACTCCCTGCCCATATAGGTGCTGCATTTCCAAATAACATAACACTAGCTGTTGCCGTTGCTAACATAAACCTTCGAATTCTATTTTTTTTCACTATACTAACAACCTTTCTTTTATAATTGTTAAAGATATCTATTAAAATAAAAATCCCATTACATATGTCATTTATGTTCTTTATCAAGAACACAAATAGACTTCTTCATACAAATAAAACATGGCTAAGTAGTACACCACCTCTCGTATTTTTTTAATACACCTAATTTTCCATCAACTACTCTTTTATAATAACAAAAAACTCTAAATATGTTAATATTATAAATAATTAGAATGTGATATTAACTTGAATAGTTACATAGATTAATAAATGAAAAATTACTTATCATCCGTTAACGGAAATACCTCTTACTACAATAATAAAATATAACGTCGGTATTGTTTCATATAAAAAAGGTAAGCACTCGCTTACCTTTTTTATATAGTCTTAACTCTAGTAATGTATACACAAGCACACATCAACTTACTAAATGAACTTTGCCAGTATTCTATTCAATATTAGACTGAATTGCTGACAAACCGTAATGCCCTACTTAAAGTAGTCGGTATTACAGATGCGTGGTTTTCTCCATCAGCTTCATAAAAAGCAAATCGTAAACTGCTATGCTGTAAATTTGATAAACGCTTCGCTAATGCGTTTGTATCTAAAACCATATGCTCTCTTTCGAGTGACCCTACTGTAAGAAAGACTCCGATTTCAGAATTAGCTTTACTCAGTTCATTGATAAACTCCGCTTCCTTCTCAAGAACAGACTGGTTATTCCACCAAATAGACGGACTACTGATGAAATAATTTTGAAAGGCGTTTATATTTGTAAACAATACATGTAAAGCAAACAATCCACCAAGTGAATGTCCAAATATCGTTTGTTTTTCCCTATTAATCTCAAACGTCTGTTCAATTTGCGGCTTCAATTCATCTTGAATAAATGCTAGAAACTCACTTGCCCCTCCCGACTTTGGCCACGGCTTTCCATCTGGTTTTGGCGGCGCATCTACTGAAGCGGACGAAGGTGTAAAATCATAGCATCTTTCAGCAGCTGCAAAAGTTCCTTCTATCGGATAACCAACACCAATAATAATAGATGGTGCAACTCCTGTTTTTTCAGCTCTTACCGATTGAATCTTGATAGCCTCTTGAAATGTTTGAAAGAATGCATTCCCGTCTAATACATAAATCACAGGATATCCACCATCTGGTGCAGGTTGCTTTGGCTTTGAAATATAAATTTGATATTCACGGTTCCCTTTTTTCGAATGGATCTTCCATTGCTCTGTACCGTAAATGGCAACATCTTTTTTTTCAATACTTGTGTTCATATAATCCCCCCTCTCTTTCTCTTCTTAACTCGTTACATATAATTCCTCATGATCTTCTTGAAAGACACTATCATATCCAAAGCATACAGGAGCACCATTATACGGATCTATCATAACGCGTGCATCAATATGAAAGACACTTTTTAACACTTCGTTTGTGATAATTTCTACTGGGCTTCCTGTTGTAATAATTTCCCCATCTTTCATTGCGATAATCTCATCTGAAAATCGTGCCGCATGATTAATATCATGTAAAACCATAACGACTGTGCAGTTATGATTTTTATTTAATTGTTCAACAATTTGCAGGACTTCCAATTGATGGGACATATCAAGGTATGTAGTTGGCTCATCTAATAATAAAACTTCCGTTTCCTGCGCTAAAGCCATAGCGAGCCATACTTTTTGTCTTTGTCCCCCTGATAAATTTCCAATTTGACGAGTGCGAAAGGCTGATGTTTTCGTAATATCCAACGCCCAATCAATTATTTCTTTATCTTTAGATGATATTTTATTCACATTATTTCGATGTGGATAACGCCCATATGAAACCAATTCTTCCACCTTAAGCTCTGTTGGTGCAATTGGATTTTGCGGAAGTAAAGCTAGCTGTTTTGCAATTTCCTTTGTAGAAATCTTATTTAAATCCTGTCCTTGTAAATATACTTTACCGCTTTTCTGTTTTAAAATCCGGCCCATAGTTTTTAATAACGTTGATTTCCCACAACCGTTTGGACCAATAATTGTAGTAACTTTTCCTTTTTTGATTTCTACATTCAAATCACGAAAAACAGTAAACTTTTCATAACTTGTTTCTAAATTTTCAGCGCTTAGAACATTCACTTTCTCTCACTCCTCTTACGCTTTCGCTTTGTATAACAAGTATAGGAAATATGGTACACCGACAATTGAAATTACAATCCCAACTGGTAACTCTGCTGGCGCGAAAATGGTTTTCGCAATAAAATCTGAAACAATCACAAGTAGCATTCCGATTGCACCACATACCGGAATCACGTGTCTATGCTGGATTCCTACAAGTCTTTTCGCAATATGGGGAGCCATAAGACCAACAAATCCAATACTTCCGGAAACAGAAACACAAGCACTAATTAATCCAATACTACTTAATAATAAAATCGACTTTTCCCTCTCTACCGAAACTCCTAAACTTGTTATACTCGACTCCTCTAATTGAAATAGGTCTAGTAAATACGCCTTTCTTTTAATAATCGGAACTAAAATAATAATCCACGGTAACATGGCAACAATATACTTCCAGTTTGCATTATATATGCTTCCTGAAACCCATACAGCAGCCATTTCAAAGTCCGTTGCTTTCATTTTTAGCGATATGTACATAGAAAGTGCTCCAAAGCCTGAACCAATTGCAATCCCTGTTAGCAAAAGACGCTGCGAATCTAATTTTCCATTTTGCCAAGAGAACGCATAAATTAACAAAGCAGCTCCTAATCCTCCGACTAGCCCGAATAATGGCATCATCATGATTGAGATCCAATCTGTACTCTTTAATTGTCCCTGAAAGAAAAACATAAAAAGCACAATTGCAGTTCCCGCACCTGCATTAACTCCTAAAATACCTGGGTCTGCTAAGCCATTCCGTGTAATACCTTGCAGAACAGCTCCTGCGATTCCAAGACCTAGCCCTACTAATCCTGCGATTACGATTCTCGGAAGTCTAAAATCAAATATAACTAAATCGTGTTCAGGTACAGGATCTATTCGGAATAACGTTCGAAATACGTCTGTAATCGTAATATCAAATGTACCATTTGTTAAACTAATATAAATTGCACTTAAAATTAAAAATATAATAATCCCCATTGTCACAACATAACGGGACATTGAATTTCTAAGCATGCTTCTCTCCTCCTCTTGTTTTAATTAAATAAAGGAAGAAAGGAATTCCAATTAATGACGTAACGACTCCTATTGGTGTTTCAAATGGATAATTTACAAATCTACTCAATATATCACATAAAGCGAGAAATACTCCACCAATCACACCGGCACAAGGGATAATCCATTTATAATCTACCCCAATTAAAAAGCGCGTAATATGAGGAATAATCAGTCCTACAAAACCAATTTTTCCAACTAAAGCAACCGCAGTACCTGTTAAAAATACAACAGATAAAATTGCAATCGCCTTTACAAGCTTTGTACGCTGGCCTAAATTAATAGAAACCTCTTCTCCTAATGAAAGAATCGTAATAGATTTTGAGATAAGAAGCGCCAAAATAACACCCGCTAAACCAAAAGGAATCGCGAACTTAAGTATATTCGGATCCACTTGATGTAATTTTGCGTTATACCAAAAACTAATATTTTGAGAAACTTGAAAATAAGATGCAATCGCAGCTGAAAGACCGCTTAAAAATGTACCTATAACCGTCCCAATAATCGCTAGCCGAACTGGTGACAATCCATTTCGAAGCAGTGAACCGAAACCAAAAACAATTCCTGCCCCTAGTGCTGAGCCTAGCATAGAACATAAAATCATATTTACTGAAGACATTCCTGGCAGAAACACCATACAAATTGTAATTACAAAGGCTGAGCCATCTGTCACACCCATAATAGAAGGGGATGCAAGATAGTTTCTTGTCATCCCCTGCATAAGTGCTCCTGATATGGCTAGAAAAGCTCCAACTAGTAGAGCCCCAACTACTCTTGGTAAACGAGAAGTGATAATAATATTATGATTTACATTACCTGAATCAAAATGAAACAGTGCATTCCAAGCCGTTTCAAAATCAATATCTTTTGCCCCATATAAAATAGATAGCATAATTGTAAGCAAAATAACTATAGGCGCTAAACATAAAATTACCATTGGTACTGCATTTATTTTCCGCATATCATTCAACGCACCTTACTTATTTAGATAAATTTTTCACTGCTTCTTTTAAGAAAGCCGTCTTACTCCAAGCAGTACCACCTTGTGCCATTGGATCAACAGTGTTTACAAATACTTTTTTATCTTTTACTGCATTAATACTTTGCCAGATTGGATTGCTTTCTAACTCTTCTAGAGCTTTTGGTTTATCTTTATTTTCGCTTGCTTCAAATTGCAAGAAGACATAATCCGGATTAATTTCAGCAAATTTTTCTAAAGAAATCGCTTCTTGCGCCTTAACAGCTTTAATTTGTTCTGGAACAGTTAATCCTAAATCTTTATAAATAACAGGGTTGAAGTATACGCCTTCTGGATAAAGATTCAAGCTACCAGCTCTTAATCTTACAACAAGAACCTTCTTATCTTTTAACTTATCGGCAATTTCTTCTTTTGCTTTTGCAGCATCCGCTTTATAATCTTTGATAACTTTTTCGGCTTTATCTTTTTTACCAGACAATTCTCCCATTAACTTTAAATTATCTTCCCAATTTGTAGAAACGTGTGAGACTGGAATTGTCGGAGCTACCTTCGTAAATTTCTCAGCCATTTCTGGTGGGAATTTTGTACTAGACGTAATAACATCTGGTTTTAATTGAAGTAACGTTTCAAAATTCGGTTGCATTTTCTCACCGATAGATTTTGCACCTTCTAAATCTTTCGCAACGTATGCTGGTAATTTCCCACCTACTGTAATTGCTCCCACTGGCTTAATACCAAGTACCACAGCATCTTCCATAGACTCTAAGCTAGCGGTTACAATATTCTTTACTTTTGTAGGTACTGTATATTCTTTACCTAAATATGTAATCTTTTGTTTCTCATCTTTCTTTGTTTCAGTTGCTTTTGTTTGTTGCTTTTGCTCACTAGAACTTTTGTCTGCACTATTACATGCAGCAAGACCTACACTTAATACTGTAACCATTCCTAATGTGAATAATTTCTTGTTCATACTGAATAAATCCCCTCTCTAATTTATAACTTTTAAATATAACATTTTAATGATAATTATTATTATATGAATCTATGTATCTCCTAGTAATACTATCTATTCACCATTGAAACTCATGTATTCCACTTCCCTAATTAAAAATTCTCTACTACCCTCATCCAGGTGATAATGATTCTCGTTATTAAGTATATAGTTATACACAAAATATTTCAAGAATGATTTGAAATATTTTAACAAAACAAATAAAAAAGTCGTATCTATCCTCATTCAGAATAGACACGACTTTTTTACCGCTATAAAATTCCATATTTAATTCTACAAGGAACAGGTCTGCTCTCATGTCTTCCACTCTTACATTCCGCTTCAATATTTATTTTTTTATTTTTCAGAAACAATGAAATACATTTCACTTTTTGTTCTTCACTTACTGATTTAGCATGATATCATACTTGCTCCATGTTTTATATTTTGTTTACATGCTAACACAAAATATAACTATCATTTTTCACCTTTGTAATCTTGCTCTTATATTTATAAACCCATACATACGTACTTCGTTCAGGGTATACTAATTTCGGAGGTGATTCCTATGCAAAATGAGAGATTACAATTAGACACAAGTGTAAATAATTTGACGGATGAACGTTGGCAAGCAATCGTACACAGCAACTCTTCTTATGATGACCAATTTTTTTATGGTGTAAAGACAACAGGGATATTTTGCCGACCATCATGTAAATCTAAAGTACCTAAAAAAAACAATGTACAAATTTTTCTCAATGCACAACAAGCATTATCCGAACAATTTCGTCCCTGTAAACGCTGTAAGCCGAATGGATTTAAGTTACCTAATGAAAATTGGGTAACACAAATTATAGAGTACATTGATAAAAATTATCACGAGCCATTAACTCTCGAAATACTTGCAGATATGTGTCATGGCAGCCCATATCATTTACAGCGCACCTTTAAGCGAATAAAAGGCATCACTCCGCTAGCGTATATACAACAAATAAGGATTTCTAAAGCTATACAGTATCTTACACATACAAATCAAACAATTACGGAAATAGGTTTTGCTGTAGGCATACCCAATACTGCACATTTTGCAACATTATTTAAAAAGAAAACGGGATATACCCCTACTGAATTTCGAAACATAAACCATATAAACGAGGTAAAATAACATGGCATCTAAAACAAACCACATTATATATTGGACGCTATTCATTCATGAAAATTGGCATATGTATATTGCAGCAACATCAACTGGATTATGCTTTGTGGGGTCTCAGCAGCAAACTTTTGAAGAGTTAACAACTTGGACGGAAAAACGTTTTCCAAAACATACTTTCGTCCAAGAAGCCTTAAAGCTACAACCATATATTCAAGAACTAACAGAATACCTAGACAAAAAACGTGAAGTATTTTCGTGTCCCCTTGATATTCACGGAACGCCTTTCCAATTAGCTGTTTGGAATGCATTACGGGAAATTCCTTATGGAAAAACCTATTCCTATTCAGATATTGCACAGCTTATTCAAAAACCAAAATCAGTACGCGCTGTAGGCACCGCAATTGGAGCCAATCCTTTATTAATTACAATCCCTTGCCATCGTGTGATTGGAAAGAACGGGAAACTATCTGGTTTTAGGGGTGGATTAACAATGAAAAAAGAATTATTAACATTAGAAAAAATATTACTGTAGGTGGTTACAAATGAAGAATGTTACAATTCCTCTTGAATGGGATGCTCCTTATTTTATAGGTAACAAAACACTAAAAAACTACTGCTTCCCTTGGTGTAAACAAAAGCAGTCTCTAAGAAACAATCGAAAATTTAAATCTAGAAAAGAAGCGGAGAAAACTGGTTATCAGCCTTGTAGAAATTGTTGTCCTGCGCTTCCATATAGAGCGTGGAAAGATGAAGATGAAAATGAAAACATAACATTAATTGTTCCGAAAGAATTTAACTTTAAACAAAATTTACACTATCTTTCTCGTTCCAAAAATGAATGTATGTTTCACATTGAAAATAACAAAATTTATAGAGTGGTTCCGATTGAGGGAGAAAACCCGTTAATCGAGACAAGTGTAAATGACGAAGGGAATATCCATGTTCGCTTTTTAGGTGATAAGACGCCGCATGAGAAATGGGTTCGTGCTACAGTAGCTAGGTATGTGAGAGAATGGTTTGATTTAGATACGGATTTAACCCCCTTTTATGATTTAGCAAAAAAAGATGCACTTCTGTCTAAACCAATCAACGAATATTACGGACTCCGCAATATGGGAATTCCTGATTTATTTGAGGCACTTTGCTGGGGTATTCTTGGCCAACAAATTAACCTCACATTTGCCTATACATTAAAAAAACGATTTGTGGAATCCTTCGGCGAACACATTGAATGGAATGGACGGAAATATTGGATATTTCCAACACCAGAAGTCATCGCAAACCTAGCAGTAGAAGATTTAACAGAATTAAAAATGACTATGAGGAAATGTGAATACCTTATTGGTGTCGCAAAACTCATGACACAAGGTTCCTTAAGTAAAGACTTGTTCATAAAAAGCGACCTAAAAAATGCTGAGAGAACATTAACCAACATACGTGGTATTGGGCCATGGACAGCAAATTATGTGTTAATGCGTTGTCTAAGATTCCCATCCGCTTTTCCAATTGATGATGTTGGTCTACAAAATGTGATTAAACTTTTAACAGAATCAGATCAAAAGCCAACAAAACAAGAAATAAGAGAGTATGCTTCAGCATGGAAGAATTGGGAATCCTATGCAACCTTTTATTTATGGCGAGTGCTATATTAAATTCTTCGGCACAACAATAGATAGGTTCATTTCAATAAGTAGAACCTATCTATTTTTCATATTATAAAAGACAATTAATTATTCATATAAAAACTTTACGCATACCGGTTCAGGCACTATCACATCTGACTGTAAGGGGATTAATTGTCCTGTAGTCTCATTTCTAGAAAATAGCACAAGGTTACTAGACTTCTCATTAGAAACAACAATGAACCTTTCAGTAGGATCTAAAATAAAATCTCGTGGCCAATCCCCTTCTGTCGATACAGTTTCAATAAAAGTAAGCTTCCCGGAATTTTGATTCACATGAAAAATAACAATACTATTATGCCCTCGGTTTGCCGCATACACAAAACGCCCATCAGAAGAAATATGAATCGCACTTCCAAAATTACTTTCACTATACGTTTCGGGCAAAGTAGAGATATACTGTATTTCTTCAAATCTACCCTTTTGTTCATCGTACATTAAAACAATAACTTCAGAACTAAGCTCAGTAATTACATAAACATATTTCCCATTCGGATGAAATACAAGGTGCCTCGGTCCACTTCCTGGATTAACAGATAAGCTATGAACTTCTATTAGTTTTTCGTTACTTTGTTCATATGTAATTACTTGATCCATTCCTAAATCAATTGCTATCACATATTTTTGATCAGGTGTACTACCTACATAGTGAGCATGTGGTTTTTCCTGTCTTTCTTTATTTAGACCTGAACCATAATGCTGGACAATCGATGATGCAGCATTTATACTTCCCTCTTCTTGATTTATCACATAAGATTCAACAGTTCCTTTATGATAATTGGCAGTAACCACCATTCCTTTTTCTTGATTAACACTCAAATGACAAGGTGACGCCCCTTCTACAATTTGCATATTTACCAGATCAAGCTTTTTTGTTTCGCTGTTGATTGAAAACGCAGCGACACCTCCTAATTGATCCATTCTTGCAACAGAATACAAATACTGATTATCATGACTAATAGCTAAATAAGTAGGACTCCCTACATGAGCTACTACTTTTATATCCTTTATTTCCGCTGCTTTTATATCTAATGTAAATTGATAAATCCCTTTACTATCCCCTCTTGTATACGTGCCTATATAGCCAAGAAACTCATTCTTATTCATAATAAGACTCCCTTCCCTTACATACATTATGCGGTTCACTTATAGACAAATATATCATTAATATATCGAAAATTCTCAATTAATAAAGGATAAAAAAGAAATCCGGGTAGCTATCATTACCCGGATTTCTTTTTATGCCTGTTCTTCAAACAATCGTACTATTTCTACAATTACTTGAACAGCCTTCTCCATATTATCTACAGAAACATATTCAAATTTACCGTGGTAGTTTTCCCCACCAGTAAAAATGTTTGGCGTTGGTAAGCCCATATATGATAATTGAGACCCATCCGTTCCACCTCGGATTGGTTGAATATTTGGCTCAATATCTAGATTTTTCATCGCCTCATACGCAATATCAACAATTTCCTTAACTGGTTCAATTTTCTCAACCATATTATAATACTGATCATTCATCTCAAGAATAATGGTTTCCTCACCATATTTCTCTTGCATCTGCTTCGTAATATTCGCAACTTTTTCTTTACGATCATTAAAGTTTTCACGTTTAAAATCTCGAATAATGTAATGGGATTTACTTTGTTCCACATCACCATTTACAGAAATGAGATGATAGAAACCTTCATATCCCTCTGTATATTCTGGTGCCTCTTCTATTGGTAACTGTGCATGAAACTCCATCGCTAACTTACTTGCATTTACCATTTTATTTTTTGCTGTTCCAGGATGCGTATTATTCCCTTTAAAAGTAAGTTTTGCACTTGCAGCATTGAAGCTCTCATACTCTAGTCCTCCAAGTGGACCTCCGTCCATCGTATAAGCAAAAGATGCTCCAAACGCTTCCACATCAAAATGGGCTGGTCCACGGCCAATTTCTTCATCAGGCGTAAATGCCACTCTAATTTTCCCGTGTTTAATTTGTGGATTATGTAATAAATAATTCATAGCTGTCATAATTTCTGTAAGGCCGGCTTTATCATCTGCACCAAGAAGTGTTGTTCCATCAGTTGTAATTATAGTGTGGCCTTTATATGATGGTAATTCTGGAAATTGTTCTGGCGTTAAAACAACATTTAATTCCTTATTGAGTGTAATTGCCTTACCATCAAAATTCTCATGAATTTGTGGTTTCACATTTTTTCCTGTAAAGTCAGTTGCTGTATCTAAATGCGCTAAAAAACCAATTACAGGCACATCTTTATCCGTATTTGCAGGAAGTGTCGCCATGACATATCCATTTTCATCCATCGTTACTTCTGTCATACCAATTTGTTTTAATTCTTCAACTAATAATTTTCCAAACTCAATTTGCCCAGGTGTCGTTGGTACTGTATGACTTTCTTCATTCGATTGTGTATCCACCTTCACATATGTTGTAAATCTTTCTATAAGCTCTTGTTTCAAAGTAGTCCACTCCTTTTTTATGAATCTCTCTTTATTATAATCCTCATGACAAAATTTTTTAAAGTTTTTGACTGTAATATAGCGTGAAATTGAACTACTCTTACAGAAAAACATTTCAAACAATCATACACAAAAAATTTGTAATTGAATGATATCTTACAACAAAGCTCTTCTTCTCATCCATTGTGTCGCGACCCACTTTTCCCCTTTTATAACAGGCGCACCACCATGTAAAGTGAGTTTATTTATTGAAGTTTCCTGATAAAAATACTCAAAATATACCGCCATTCCTTTTTTCGGAGCTATGGAAAGATCAAGCTTTGGAAAATATGTTTCTCCGCCTTCTTCCACTTCGTTTAAATACATCACAAGCGTACTAATACGATTGTTTTCTGCTGCTTTGCTATGTTCTGCAAAGTAATCATAGTGTGCTTTATATTCTTGTCCAGGGGTATATTTTAAAATATGAAGACCTTCACCATATTCGGCAGGAATATTCATAATCGAAGACACTCGTTTTTCGATTTTGGCAACGATTTCGTTTTTTTCTAAAAATGTACCACTACTTGTTCGGATATTGTTTACTTCACGAGAAGCGCCGATTTTCGATCGTTTCATTGAATAGTTTGACAATTTTATTAATAATTCACATTCTTTATCACTTAATACATTCCCTAAAACAACGATAAGAGGCTCTTCTAGCCTTGAAATGATTTGTATTTCTCTGTCCTCTGTCACAATAGCGTTTCCTATGTGGTTAAAAATCGTTAGTTCCTTACTTTCAACTGTTCGATTTTCCGTTGTCATTTTCCCCATCCCCCAAAAAAATAATTAGATAGCATTAATATATCACAATTTTCTCTTCATTCTTATCTTTAAGAAAATTATAATTATTAATATTTCGGTATATTATAATGGCTGAACAAGAAGACATGTAGTTACTTAAATCATTTTAAATATTGTTTACGTTTTAAAGAGGAAAAGACTACGTTAATACAAATTTATAAACATATAAATCTTGGTTTTTAAAAATATCGGAGTCTATTTTGAAGAAATTATCCTCGAAGTAGTAGTACAAAAGACTTATTATGCCTATCGTTAAAAGTAGCACTCTATTTATGTCCCCCAAAAACAGTTCACATTTATTTAGACTATGTGTAATAAGATGGTGGTAACCGTTCTATTACACGATTTGTTGAAATTCATGTTAATAGGAGGAAATAAAATGTATGAAAACAATCGAAAAAAAATATGGAACGGGCCCTCCAAAGCGATCCCGCTTTCTCTTTTACATATAAAAAATGAACTCAAGAAAAAAAGCAAAAATAATTCCGCTTCGCATAAAAAAGAGACACTAACCATTGAGGAGAAAATGCTTATTTCTAACATTAAAGTACAAACAAAACAGCTTAATCAAAATAATATAACGCGAACACGAGCTTATTATCAATTTTATCTCCGGTACCCTGAGATACACTGGGCGCTGCTTGGACATATGGTATCACGTAATGGTGGTTGGAATATGACAGATTTAAAAGGAGATTTATATACAAGGCTGTTATCAGAAAAAGACCAGGATATCTTTTTCTCTTTTTTAGAACGAGGGAATTGGTTAATCTTTCAAGATGTGTATCCCCAATTTTTATTATATGAACAAAGCATCAAAAGAGCTAAACAGCTCTTTCATCTTCTACCACATCTCAATATATCAACATTTATGGAAACAATGTGGAACTATTTTTGGAGAACAGGGGATCGCTACACCCTTACTATCGCAACCATTATTAATGAACAAAGTTATTTAGAAAAAAGGGTCATTCAAAATGCCTACTTTCAAAAGACAGTACTCAATAGTGTTGGATTTAAACTCTTTGACTTCTTGCGTTTTAATCATATTCTTTTTCCATTCTATGAAGATGACACTAAACAAAAAACATTATTATTTGGCGATACAATGACGCATTTCACCTCCTTGCATGAGCGAATTTTGCTCGGTAAACGCTTGTACGCCTTGTTATTCCGAGATGGAAACACCTTATCAAAAGTAGTAAGTTGGATTCACGATCACCCACATACAGCTTCACGAAAAGACTACTGGCCTCACTTATTTGCTGATGTAAATGAGTCATTTTCCCGTCAATTTTATAAACGTAGAACAAAAAATTGCCAGCTTAGAAAAGGAGCAAATCGTTTATATAGTCCTCAGTTAATATATGCATGGAAGGATTTGAAACATGAAGAAGCTGAAAAAGGCGATTGGTTTACGGACTGGCGTATAATAGACTATTTCATTAATAAGGGAGCAAATTTTAATGGAGAGATTAAGAACAACTATTGTAAAACACTTAAAAAAATTGAACTTGCAATTCTTACAAAAAAGAATATCCTTCTCAGAGAAGAAGAAACAGAAGAGTAATCACCTAGCATTTATAATTACCATTATTTTCTCCTGTTTCATTGGGACATATTTAGACTTCTTATTTGTTAGTAAACAAATGTATGATTTCCCGCTAAGACCATTTCCAAATATATTTCCAGTCAACATTGCCTTTACGTTACTACTATTACCAACCTTTACGGCTTTCTTTTTACATATTGCCAACGTTTTATCTACAGTTTCAAGAATTCTATTTATTATTTTAATCGGAATTGGTGCAAGTATATCCGAACAGTTTGCTGAAAACTTAGGATTGTTCACTCATAGCGAAAACTGGCATCATTCTTACTCCCTCTTCGGATATATGATTTTCATGTTTTTTATGTGGAAGACTTATCGGTGGTTACAATACTAAAAAAGCAAATTAGAAACTAACTTCTAATTTGCTTTAAATGTCCCTCATTAAATCCCATGTATTTGTAGATTCTGTATCTGATAACGTAATAATTTTTTCAATAATACATCGCTCATTGCTCTGTAGACTCATAGATGCAACAGAGCACAACATTTTATGCTCACCAATACAAATTCCCTCTTTTGCATGCAAAAACATTGGCACATCATTTGCGTCGTTACCAAAAGCAATGAACGACCCTTCCTCTACTCCTAATTTTTGTAAACCTTTCCATTTATCAATCCCTAATGGACTTATGTCGATAATATCTTCTTGATGATGTGCGTACATTTGTACAGATAGTTCATTTAACACTTGCACTAATTTTTCTTCATTCCCATCAGGGAACAACACAACTTTCACCATTTCATCAATACAATCAATCGATACATTAGCAGCTAATTTATCGGGATCTATGTTGCGATAAATCGGATGGTTTTCACTTCCAGTATAAGCATAATCCCATTGAGTATCGATCAAATACGCAAGCTTATGCTCCTCGATTAATGATCGAATAGACTTCATTGTTAATTTATCAAATGGTGTAACCTGAGTGACTTTTCCATTTTTCGCAACAAATGCCCCATTTCCACCAATCATTGAATAGTGATGCATATGCTTTGGTATCACAGGTAATAAATCTCTTATTGGTCTAGCAGATGCAAATATGATTTCATGCCCTCTAGCATGACAAGTATCTAATGCTTGAATTATACCTTCCGTTAATGGTTTTCCTTTAAAACAAATTGTACCATCAATATCAAAAATAAATTTCATATACATCACTCCTTTCTTTTTAATGTAAAAAAATTCTTTTATAATGAACAGGACAGATGTCCGGAAAGGAGAAAAATCATGAAAAAAATTGATGACGACTTGCTGCTATCAACTTACTTAACAAATAAACATATACAGAAACTTTTCACTCACCTTCATCACCCATTTCAAATTCGACGATATGATGTAAAAGAAATTGTGTTACACGAAGGAGGAACTATTGACGGCCTATACATTCAAATATCTGGACGTACAAAAATCACGACGAGCGTAATTACAGGGAAAGCATTATTACTTCGATTTTGTTCTGCAATTTCCATCATGGGTGATATCGAACTCATTCAAAATGTAAATATACAATCTCATGTATGCGTTGAAGAAAAAACCGATTTTATTTTTATTAATAAACACTATGTTAATAAAGTACTTTTACATGACATTACTTTTTTACAGGAACTTTTACGCCATGTGACTTACAAACTACAAACATGTACAACTGCCTCACGTATTAATTTGCTAGCTTCAGTAGAAACACGATTTGCAAGTTACTTATGTACAATACGAAATACATCTAAACTATTCGGGAGAGAAATTCGTACAACAGATCATCACGAGATTGCTTCACTTATCGGTACTACAACTCGACATTTAAATCGTATTATCGAAAAATTAAGTATAATGAATGTCATTCACAAAGAAAATAAACAAATTATCGTAAAAGATTGGGAATCTATTGAACAGCTTTCTAATGGTTTAAGATACGAATGATATCGTTATACTAAACATCGCTGCATTCCCAAAAGGAGCAACTCATTCTAATTGCTCCTTCTCTTTATGATTTGTCTTTATAAATGTTTAGACGATCCTAAACTACATCTCCCGCCACTAACATAGAACGGTTTTGAAGTGTTTTTGAACGCAGACTATACCCAATTACTTTCTTCTTATACTGTTTAATTACATCAACGTGATCATCGAAACTGTAAATCGAAAACTTAACATCATGTTTGCCTCTCTTTGTTTCAATTACTAATGGAATTCCATCATGCTGTGGCGGAAAATAGTATTTCTCTAAAAATATCGCTTCGTTAAACTGATTAATTATTTGGAGTCTATCTTCCTCTTCTAAGCCTTTTCCATCAACCGTTACAGTGACAGTCTCCTCATTCAATTGTGGGTGCAATTCAAATCTACTGATAAAAGACTCTACAACTGAGGTTGGAACACTTGACACTACTATTTTAAGACCACCGAAAAGAAACAACATCACTACAAACCAGGTCGTCATAATTTATCATCTCCGCTACATTCTAAATTCTTATTATCTTTGAATACTATTTAAAATTTCTGCAAATCGTGTCATTCCTATATGAATGTGATTCGTATTCTCTCTCCCAAAAGTAAAGCGTACATACTCTTTTTTTGACCCTAAAACACTTCCTGGAACAAAAGCTATCCCGTTTTGTATCGCCCCTCCCAATAAATGGTGTTCATTAATTGAGCTCTGCACTTGACACCATAAATGGATACCCCCCTCCGGAACATGAAATTTAACTTGATTCCCTAAAAGTTCCCTAAGACTTGTAATTAATTGGTCTCTTCTCTGTTTTAGTTGTTTACGAAGCATCGAAATATGAACATGAAAATTTTCTGATTCTAAAAATTGATTCGCTATCCATTGTGGAAAGACACTATGTCCAAAATCGACTTGCTGCTTTGCATCTGCTAAACGCTCAATGACCCGGGGCGGACCAATAATCCACCCAATTCGCAATCCAGATGCTACAATTTTCGATAATGAACTAATATACAGAACATTTCCATTCGTATCCATAGATTTTAAAGTTGGATTTACGTTACCATCGAAGGCTGTTAAGCTATAAGGATCATCCTCTACGATTGGTATCCCAAATTCAGATGACAATTCTAAAAGCCTTTTCCGGCGAGACAAAGAAAGGACCGTTCCTGTTGGATTCTGATAGTCTGGATTTACAAATACCATGCGTATTCGATGTTTTTTATGCAAATCTACCAAGTCATCTGGATTCATCCCATCCTGATCTACAGGTAGATAGAATATTTTTAACCCAGCAGATTTAAACATCGGAAGCGAAAAACAATAAGATGGGTCTTCAATCGCAATCGCATCTCCCGGTTTAAGCAAACATTTCACAATAAGATTAAGTGCTTGTTGCGCCCCTGATGTAATTAAAATAGAACGAGAATCAACATCGATATTTTTATATTTATCAACATGCAAAGAAATCGTTTCCCTTAACTTTTCATTTCCTTGTGGATGATCATATCCTAGATGCTCCATAAATATTTGTTCTGAAAGAATCATGCGAAACTGATCAGTAGGAAATAAATCCTGTGACAACTCACCACTTGCCAAATTAATCAAATCATCCTTTTGTATTTCCGTTCGAATATGTTGGACTAGCGGCAGATTCGGGAGAAATGAACCATCTTCTACGTATCTCCCCCAGTTTGGGGTACGTTTACGCGATACCCCCCATATATCTGTGTTTATCCGCGTTCCGCTTCCTTTTTTTCTCTCTACTATCCCAAGCGATTTCAGTTCCTCATATGCCGCTACTACCGTACTACGGTTCACTTGCAACTCTTTTGCTAAAGTACGTTCTGAGGGTAACATACTATCTGAAGAAAATTCTCCCGAAGAAATTCCCTGTTCTATATAGTCAGCAATTTGTTTATAGACTGGCGTTTTATCTGCACGATTAGGTCTCCATTCCATCTAATTCTCTCTCCCTTATCAGCAGACTTTTTTATTATTCAAAATAAAAATTAACGTGTTAACTTCCGTTTGTTATATACTAAATACTTCTACACGAAATGTCATTTGAAAGTATTTCCCTATTTTCATTTAGCCTACCCTATCCCTATCCAACTATGAAGATATTAACTCATTCTACAGTATGAATAGTAGTAACTAAATTCATACATTAGGGCATCTAGCTACTTTACGTTAAAGAGCAATGTCTCTCTATTCTTATAAAAAATAATCATCCCATTTCATTTAGACCACCTATTTATTAAAAATAGAAGGACTACAAAACAGCAACCGCATACCACGTAACACCTATAAGCAGACTTAAAAGCAGAACGATATAAATAGCAGTCAAGTTCGTCACATTTTGCTTCGTAGACTGCCCGTAATTTTCTTCCGTATTTCTTGCAACTAACATCGTCCCTAAAAGGGATACAATTACAATAATAATAACGAATGAAATTGCAAATTTCATTGGCTTTCTCCTCTCTAAAACCAGTCTATTTGAACAAATAATCTAATTGTTTAACTTAGGGATGAGAACATAATTATGATACTTAAAGCATACTATCCTTCTCTTTTATAATAAGTGATATTCACTCCGAAAGGACCATCCACTTTCACAAGTTTTTACTCATCCACTTTACAAATATAAACTAAAAAAGAATCATACCAACAAAAAAAAGCAAACAACCTACTGAGCCTTGCTCATCAGTTGTTTGCTTTATATTAACCCTCTAATATATTTTGGCTTCTTTATACCTACATCAAAATTTTTTAATCTTATTAATTAGAAACATGTTAACTAGACAAAGTGAATTAACGGTTAGCTACTTCACTCTCTGATTGAACATCTACCGGAACACGCTTCCCAATTCCAAAAGCATAAAAGCTAATGGTAACGACCGCCAGGAAAATGATACCTACGATAAGTGAGATTCGTGTATCTTCATTGAACCACATACCGATTAATACCATAATTAAAAAGGCAATCGTTACATAGTTTGTCACAGGTGCAAACGGCATTTTAAACGGATGATTTTCCATTTCAGCTCCTTTTGCTTTTCTGAAGCGAATTTGACTAATCAGAATGACAAACCACGGAACCATACCCGGAAGCACACTTGCGCTGTATACATACACGAATAAGTTTTTCGGTGCAATATAACTTAAAATAACACCAATTGCTAAACCAATTAACACACCAATCGTACCAAATAAAGGTACACCGTTACGAGAAATTTTCGCAAAGTATTTTGGTGCTTGTCCATTCACTCCTAATGTATAAAGCATACGTCCTGCACTATAAATACCACTGTTACACCCAGACATTGCAGCTGTAATTACGACAAAGTTAATCAATCCTGCTGCTGCTGTAATCCCAACTTTCGCAAAAGTTGCTACAAATGGACTACCAATTGAATTCAGCTGATCCCAAGGGTAAACAGTTACAATCACAAAAATAGCCCCAATATAAAAGATTAAAATACGCCAAATCGTACTTTGAATTGCTTTCGTTAACGTTTTTTTCGGATCTTTTGCTTCACCAGCTGTAATCCCAATTAATTCAACACCTTGATACGCACCAACAACTAGCGATAGAGCAAAGAAGAATCCCGACCAGCCGCCCGTAAAGAAGCCGCCGTTCTCCCAAAGATTAGATACCCCGATTGCATTTCCTCCGTTACCAACTCCAAAGAAAATAAGTCCAAACCCCGCAATAATCATTAATACAATGGTAACGATTTTAATCATTGCAAACCAAAATTCAAATTCACCAAACGATTTAACAGAAATTAAATTCGCTGCACCAAGAATCACCATTGTGATGATGCCTGGTATCCAAGCAGGTAAATCTGGGAACCAGTACTGCATATATGCCCCAACTGCTATAATTTCTGACATTCCAACGATGACCCATTGGAACCAGTTGCTCCACGCCGTCATATACCCAGCTAATGGATGTATATATTTATGACCAAACGTCGCAAATGAACCTGTACCTGGCTCTACATACAACATTTCTCCCATCGCACGCATAATGAAAAATATAAAAATCCCTGCAATTGCATAAGCAAGCATTACCGATGGGCCTGTCCATTGAATCGTACTGGCTGATCCCATAAATAAACCGACACCAATTGTACCGCCTAAAGCAATCATTTGAATATGACGCGCTTCTAATCCCCTTTTTAGTTCTTTATTTGCCACTTTATTTCCTCCTCATTCACAATTCATCAGCGAAATGTGATACTACAACTCATATTAAGTAAAAATAATAAGCAAGCGTCACTTCTCTCTCTCCGAAAAACTCCCCCTAAAATCTTTTTTACTTCTTTTGATCATTCGAAATAATCTGAAAAATAAACCCATCTCCCTTTCATCATTAAGTTACAAAATTACTTATTTTATAATAATTTATCTTTCCGAAAAACACAATTATTTTCTGAAAAATTATTCTATATAAATTATTAGAAAATAATAACTATATTAGGAATAAAAACCATTATCAACTTATTATAAAACCACTTTATCATCTAGCAAATTTAAGAAAATAGTTATCTACCTACTATGAAATCGCTACATTAGTATAATAAAAAGTACAACTTCCTTATCAACGTTTCGGCTTTATTTTAAATTCATAAAAGGCTAGTAACAAATCCGTTTCATGTATTATGTTATGAACAACCTCGCAGAAGATGGTTATATCATTGACAGGAGACTTTTTCCATTACACTTATGCTATATTTCCCTATCCCACTGCCAGATTTATATACACTCCAGTAATTTTTCTTTCATTTACAACAGAAATGAATCTAAATATAACGATCAAACAAGCCGAATATGTAATATTGCGTTCATATTCTATTCATAATTCTCATGTAACATGCTTTATATAAAGTTTTTATTATCAAAAATCACCATTGCTAAAACTACCTTAGGAGGTATACGATGAAAAAACTATATCATGCATCGTTCACGTATTTAATTATCGGTTTACTATCAGGTATATTTGCAAGAGAATATGCAAAAGCACAAGGAATTCAAGGTACTACTCTGCTGAACCTTTTGCACACACATGTACTAGTTCTTGGATTTTTCTTCTTTTTAATTGCCTTAGCCTTATCAAAATCATTCGCATTTCATGAAACAAAAGGTTTTAACACGTGGTTCATCGTCTATAATATTGGATTAATTTCAACCATTTCTTCAATGGCGGCTCGTGGATTTCTTCAAATCAATGGAACTGATTTGAAAGGATTAAGCCATATTGCAGGAATGTCTCATTCTATCATCGGTGTCGGCCTCGTTTGGTTTATGATTCTATTAAAAAAATCATACAAAGGATAAAAGGAGGACAAATATGAACTTAGCTGTTCTATCAAGTATTATAGCTCTTTGTATGGCTGTGGGAATGATGTTTCTTCGTTTAAAATCAGCAAAAAAACCTGTAACACTAAAAAAAATTATACTCCCACCAATTTTTATGAGTACGGGAGCTTCTATGTACGTCTTACCAGAATTTCAATTAACAACAGCAGAAATTCTAGAAACAGTTATCATTGGTTTATTTTTCTCCATTTTTCTTATCAAGGCGTCAAAATTTGAAATACGCGGAAAAGACATCTATTTAATTCCCTCTAAAGCGTTTATATTTATTTTAGTCGGTTTACTTGTTGTCCGTATTGCTTTTAAATCATATTTAAGCCAATCAATTGATTTAGGGCAGTTAAGCGGCATGTTCTTTTTACTCGCTTTTGCGATGATTGTTTCTTGGAGAATTGGAATGTACCGTTCATTTATAAAATTACAGCGTGAAATGCTGTTTGTAGACAGAGGTCTTTAATGGAAAACGGTCATCTCTATATAATGTGAGCCCGATACAATATCGGGCTCACATTATTTACTTTTCTATGGAAACATTCATGAATATATAGGGGAGTCATACTCCTCTATATATTCATGATGCTCCCCAAAAGTTAATACATGTATAGCAATACTTTCCCCTAACACTTCATAATATGCCTACTTTTATAACAGCTTGAAAACACTAGTTAGAAAGATTAAATTATGGATTTGTACTTGTATCCGCCCATAAAATTTTTGTTTATTTAAAATTAATTCGATTTAAAAGCTTTGTCTTTTGATAGTGGAACATCGATTGAGAGAGCTCAAAGATCGTTCCATTGGCAAGGTGTACTGTATTTTCGATGAGAAGTACTGGATCATGTTCATGTATTTCTAATAATTGTGCACTTTCTTCATCTGCTTTTTCACAACTAATTACTTTATCGGCAAATCCGATATTAAGTTGTAAATCTTCAATTAAATAGCTGTATATAGATTTTAATGCAATGTCTTCATTTAAATATGGAACGATATCTTTTTTTAAATAGCTTAGTTCAGTAGAAAACGGTTTACCGTCGACAATACGTAGCCGCTTCAAAAAGTATAATTTTGTTCCTACTTGACATTGCATCCGCTTTGCTATTTCTTCATTTGCTTCTAGTACTGCTAGTCGTAACACTTTCGTCTCCACATTTTGTGAAACAAGGTTTTTCGTTAAACCCCGTAGACTTCCTAAATTAATGTAATCTGTTACAGATGTTTCTCGTAAAAACATTCCACTTCCTTGCACTTGAAAAATATAACCTTTATTCACAAGTTGACTGATTACTTTGCGGATTGTATTTCGACTTACTTCAAATCGATTCATCAACGCTTCTTCTGTAGGTAGCTTTTTCGTTTCATTAAAAATTCCATCTCGAATGTCTTGCTCTAAAACATCTGCAATCTGTTTATACTTCGCACTCATATACTTTCTCCTAAAATTCTCTTTTGTCCTTTATAACTCTTCACCTCTCGTTTCAATAATATGCTTATACCAATGAAACGAAAGTTTTTTCTTCCGTTTTAAGTTATCATTATGGTCGACAAAAATAAAGCCATATTGTTTTTTATAACCATTTAACCAACTTAACAGATCAATAACAGACCATGCGTAATACCCTTTCAAGTGAATCCCTTCTTGAATCGCACGTTTCACAACTTTTAAATGCTCTTCAATATATTTAATTCTTGGAATATCTACAATTTCTCCATCTATAATTGGATCTTCATCACCAAGTCCGTTTTCCGTTACGTACATTTTAATATCACCATATCGTTCTTTCAACATATGCAAGCCATCCAAAAATCCTTCTGAAGATATTTCCCATCCCCATTTTGTATACGTTTTATCTTCCATCTTCACTGTTCGATAAAAACCATCAAAAGAAGGATTCCCTGGAGCAAGTGTTGCGTTTTCTCTAGAATGTTCCTCGTTTTTAACACCGCTATTATATCGTTCAACTCGTATAGGTTGATAATAATTCAAACCGATAAAGTCATTTTTTTCAGCATTTTGTTTTATCGTTTGTAACTCTTCGTTCGTCCAGTTCGGTGTCCAGCCTTTTTCTTCTAATTGCTGCACAACATAAGATGGATACTCCCCTTTCAATACTGGATCATAATACCAAAATGTTTCATATTCATTCGCATGATTTGCTGCTCGTATATTTTCCGGGTGATGATCCACACTATACGCAGGTAAAAACACATGTGTAATCCCAATCTCTCCGTATTGCTTTAACTGCTTGTACAATGCAACGGTTTTAGCATGTGCATAAAATACATAGTGAGTGGCTTGAAAATATTTTGAAACGTCATTTTGAATTCCTGGTGGATGCGCTCCCTTTAAATACCCTAATCCGCAAAACATCACTGTCTCATTAAACGTAATCCAATGTTTAACCCTATCACCGAATGCTTTAAAACAAACTTCTGCATACTTTACAAAAGCTTCTGCAGTTCGTTTATTCGTCCAGCCCCCATCTTCTTCTAAAGTTGATGGCAAATCCCAGTGGTATAACGTTACAAATGGAACAATTCCATATTTTAAACATTCATCAATAATATGATTATAAAATGCTAATCCTTTTTCATTTACTTCTCCGTCTCCAGTTGGTAAAATCCTCGCCCAAGAAATAGAAAAACGATAAGACTCTAGACCCATTTCTGCCATTAATCGAATATCTTCTTTATATCGATGATAATGATCAACAGCTACATCACCATTTGTCTCATTGTACGTTTTACCAGGGATTTTCGAGAACATATCCCAATTCGTAACACCTTTTCCATCCTCATTCCATGCACCTTCTACTTGATAAGAAGCTGAAGCAGCCCCAAATAAAAAATCATGCGGAAACTTCATAGTATATACCTCCATTTCATTCCAATAAATCAAATTCATGTATACATATAAAATTTATAGGTACAAATTTTATATGTACCAGTATATCGTAAGTTTTTATTTTTTTCTATATGCAAAGTATGAGTGCTCCCACTTAGAATTTTCTCGCCCGTTGGACCCTTCCTATTTCACGTACAAGTGATTCTACATATAAAAGCGAAACAACCTTAAAATTCCTAACCTAATAACGATAGTTCTTCTCCAAAATTTAATGTAAGAAACAAAAACGGTCACCCTTTCACGAAATATTGATGACAAGGTGACTGTTTTTGTTTTAAATTATACATAACTTTAACTTGATAACTATACTTCCTGATCATCCCTTTTCAAATCCACTTCAATCTTTCATAATAAACATTTCGCTACTACTGTACCTTATTCGTTTTGATATTATACTCATAAAAAATGTAATCTCTTCATTAAATAGCAAAGAAGATTGCCAAGGATGATCCTTGAAACTGCTGAAAATTTTAATCTTAACAGCCCCAAAAGAAGCGATTGACTATATCACTTCTTTCATTCCTAAACTTATACAAACTATTTAACAGTTTCCAATAGCAGTCTACTTCCCTTTTTTGGATTGCCTATCTACCAATATCTCGTGCTATTTCGTATGATGAAAGTTTTGAAAAAAGCTAGTTTTACATAATTCAGACGGTTCAAGCAACTGGCCAGCATGGTAAGCATATTTAGCCATAGCAGTAAGATAATTCGCATTGGAAGTAAAAAAACCTTCTTGCTTTCCTGTTTGAATTCCATGATACCAATCTTCTAACCCCTCTACTATTTTACTTCGTTCATTTGATTGTTGATTTGTATGAATTCTAAAATAACTAAGTGGTTCAGCTATATATACTGATTTCCCTTGAGATAATAATGTTAACCAAGAAGCTATATCAACGTTACACAAATATCTTCTACCTTTAAACGTACCAAATGGATGTGTTAAATCTTTTTTACGAAACAACACTGTTGTTGGTTCTCCTATCAAATTACATACATTCATCAGCACTTTTTCCCCTAATTGTTTTTCATTTAATACTGTATCTATTGTAAATAAAGGTTCAGTGGACCATACATTTGGCGAAATATTTCCTTCATCATCAATTACTTTACGATATGATGTTACTAATTTAATTTCTTCGTTTTCATCCATTAAATAATAGTTCATCATTTTTTCAATTTTCTTCTCATGATATAAATCATCGTCCATCAAAAAGTTAATATATTCACCTTTTGCTAATTGTAAAAGCAGAATATCATTCTTAAATTGTCCCAAGTTCTCCTCATTTTTTATATACTGTATATTTTTGTGAAAAGGTAAATATTTATTTTTAACTAATTTTTCTGTTTCGTTATTTGTACTATCATCACCAATAATAATTTCGATATTTGGATATGTTTGTTTCAAAGCAGATTGTAAAGCTAATTCGAAATATACTGGTCTATTATATGTTGGTATTAATACGCTAACCAATGGTAATTCAATTTGTTTTTTTTCTACATTCCGAAAAAAATTCCCTGTATATCGATTTTGCAACTCATTTATTTTATTAAATACACCTTCAAATTTTTCATCATAGCCTTTAGGAAATAAAACACCTAAACCAGAAGAATGAACAAACTCAAAATGTGGATATTTTTGTTTTACTTGATCCCAAAATTTATATACTCCAAAATTTCTTTCTTTTACCGAAATATCATGAAACAATATAACTCCTTGTTTTTTTAATTTAGGTAACCACGTTGTAAAATCATGCGAAACTGCTTCATAAGTATGATAGCCATCAATATGCAATAGATCTATTGTTTCATCTTCAAAAAGAGGTAGCGCATCATCGAATGTAGAACGTATCATTTTAGCTATATTAGAGTAATATAAATTTATTGCGATAGATACTGTTTTAAACACATCATCACCATAAAATCCACTATGCAAATCCCCCGTCCAAGTATCAATAGCAAAACATTCCGTAGAAAGACTCCCATCTTTTATACTTTGGCAAAAGCTAAAAAAAGAACTTCCAAAATGAGTACCTAATTCTACAATTTTTTTAGGTTTCATAAATCGCACTAAATCGTATGCAAAATTAGCATGCCCACTCCAAGCTGAACTTCTAATATTCGGATCATGATTGTCAACCTCAAACACAGGCAAATAATATATCCACTTTTCCATCATTTCACTCCTATAAATAAAAATTATAAAGCATTCAATCCTACACTCTATAAAATGTATTCATAAGCTTTAAATGTGTGATGTTATAACTTTTTTGTAAATAGGAAAAGTGCGAGTTATGATTGGCAACTATATAAATCCATTTTGATTTTAGGGCACATAACCCACTGCTAGGAAAAACAAAAAGTGAACGACACTCATTTTCTCTCTTTGTTTTCACTTGGCATGGGGCAGGAAGAGGGGCTGACCGCTTCTATGCATAGCAGGATGCTCTCTCCCTCCTAATTGGAACCTAAAAATTTGATTAAACTATCTCGCATAATTATAAATCCAGGATTACTCCCCTCAACGTATTTAACGAAAGAGATAACCTAAGTTTTGCAAGATGATTCACAAACTGTAGACCGCCATGGTCCTATTCAAGGGAATTATGCATTTTGAGAAGCTATCAGGAATTATTTACAACTATATTAGGTAATACTAATAAATTCGCTTTCTTACCTTCATCTATTGTACCTACTTGTTCATCAATCCCTAAAATCTCCGCGTTATTTTTTGTTACCAGATGAATTGCTTTTCTTTCATTAATACCACCAAAACGAATCATGCGATCTAACTCTCGCCAAAAATCATAGTGTGATACATAAGCCATTGTCGCATCGTTTCCCGCTCCTACACTAATGTCATTTTCAACTGCTTGTTGGAAACTAATTAACATGTCTTCGTAAACAATTTTAGCATTTTCAAAAAGTACATCATTAATATTTTTTTTACTTCTATCTAGTAATGCATATGGATAAGCAATTGATGGACATGTATGGTGCCCCCCCTATAAAAAAGAGGACAGATATACATCTCCCTCTTGTGTTCAGCCAATATTATTCTTGCTCATCCATAATTTTCTCAAACGCAGCAGATACTTTTTCAAATTCCTCGTCACTCTCAATGTATGAGAATTCACTATCTTCTTCTACTTTTAAAAAGAAGATATCAATGTCTTCCTCTGTTTCCGTTTGAATGTCTTCTACAAAGCCAACAGCAATGTATTCTGCTCCTTCGACATTCATCGTTCCAAGCACTTCAACTTCCTGCTCCTCATTATTCTCATCGCTAAGAGTAAAAATTTCTCCTACTTCAATTTCCGCCATACTCATCCTCCTGTCATACTCTAAAAAATAGAATGTATAAATCGCATACTTACTAGTATAGCTTTCCATAAAAAATCGAATTAATGCGCAAAGAACAACAATTTCTTGCCGCTTCAGCGTAAGTATCCACTTTCTTGTTCATATCTTTCTACAATCATCTTCGGCAGTAAGAGTTCAATTGATAGTTCCGTTTGAGAACAAGATGAAGACTGTCTGTATGCATCTTACGGTTCCAACGTTTTTTCCAGACGATTGTTTGAAATGCAAAGCGCTTCGCTCGATTATATATTTCAATCGTCTGTGTCAATACATCTATCATTTCATACGGTAAACCGGTCTTATAGATCCGTTTCGAAAAATACGCTTTCTTCACCCGTTCTCACCCCATTTTGTTTGATACGATTATCATACACTAAAACAAACGTATGTTCTTAAAAATGATTCATCCCCTACCTTCACTTCACATTTAGAGGCGGGGCCTTCTCAGTTAAAATGATAAATTAAATATGAAGCAAGTGTTAAGGTGAACTAAAGGTGACTTTAACTTAATTCGAAGAATGAAGTGACCAAACTTTGTTTTAAACACTGTACATATACTTACAAAGAGGTATCTCCAATTTGATTAACCTTTATTCAAATTGGAGTGTTTCTATTTGTAGTTAACTCCATGTTTATTTGAAGTTTTTAATCAACCTTTATTGTAAAGTTACATCCTTTTGTGGATTTGAAATAAAGTCGTATCGTTTATAAAAAAATTGCACCGTTATACTCCCTTTATATTATCTAAAGGGGTATATTTATAATAAACAGGAAAAGAACATCTGAAATTGAAAGATCAATTAAGAAAATGTTGAATGACAATTAATTGTTTCGTTAAAGGGTCATAGTGTTGAAGATGAACTGGGAATAAAAATCAAAACACATAATAAAAAAAACAATATTTAATGTCAAAGTAACAGATGACTCTAGAAAAAATTTCCAGTTGATTAAAAAGGATTTACAATAAACCAGTTCTTCATGAAATTTTCATTTTTAAGGAAGTGGACGGATGAATTTATTAACTTTTACTGAGGAATTTTTTAATTATGTAAGGGAGTTTTTACTTTTAAGATTTACACTATTTGCTTTAGTTCTCATGACTTTTTCCTTTGTCGTAAACCGTAGTATTGATTGGTTCTTTAGGAAGTCAAGCTTTTTTGATAAAGAAGTAGAACAGACGATTCAAAGTGTAATTCGATCAATTTTTAGGTATGGAATTATAATCAGCCTTGTTATTTATCTAATTAGTCAATTTGTAGATATCAAAGGTATTCTTGCAGGTGCAGGGATTGCTGGAGTTATCGTCGGTTTTGCTGCACAACAAATGCTAAAAGATGTTATATTAGGGTTCGCAAGGTTAACGGACAAAGAGTTTCGTGTCGGCGATTTTGTTACTTTTAACGGAACAAGTTCAGGTACCATTGAGGAAATTGGTATTCGTTTTATGCAAATCCGTGAATGGTCGGGAAAACTTCTTACCATCCCGCACGGAGAGATTAGAACCATACAAAATTTTAATAAAGGCTGGATGCGGATTATTGAACGGCTTACGGTAAGTTATCAGGAAGATCCTATAAGAATAAAGGAATTGTTAGAAAAAGCATGTGTTATCTGCAATGAAAAATTGAATCACAGTCTATATAGGATAGAGGAAGAGGTTGTTGAACCATTTCAATATATTGGTGTTACAGACTTAAATCCAAACCTTAAATATGTTGGGTACGAATTTTGTATTGTAGGTTCGGTTAAACCTGAGGAATATTTTGAAACTTCTAGGCGAGTAAGGTTTGAACTAATGTCTATATTCCATAAGAATCAAGTACAAATGCCAGCAGCGAATATGTTCGTTCATACTGAAAAATTACAGGAGATTCCTGGAGAACAGCTTTCACCAAGTAGGTAAAGAAAACTAGCTGATTGGAGAACCTAAGTCTGTTCATGAGGTGTGATTGGAAATTATATTTTTGGGTTTGTAGACGACAGCTTTTGATGAGTTTAAGGGGTCTCCTAAAAAGTAACTTCCTTACTTGGGCGCGGTTCTGTAGCAAGAATCGTGCTCATTCTTTATGTATCGGGACATATTCTTGAATAACTCATTGTGGAAATAATAAAAATTCGGGATGGTGCGTTGGTGGAATAAGGAACATTAAAGTAATCAAACTTTTTTATATTTATAGTCATTTTAATATGTCGCTCCTTTTCCTCTTTTTATCATTGTTGACAGATTAAAAGAGGCTCGGGCACAAAAAAAGGCCGTGGAGAAGACTTTCTCCACGGCCTGTAAAGAATGTCATTTGTATGACATTCTTTTACCCAATCCATTCGTTTTAAACTAAGCTATACACTCCACACTCTTCACGAAATAAATTCGTATCATATTTATGTTCTATATAAACTTGGTGCCATACCATAAATGCTATTACTGTCCAAATTTTACGACTATAATCACCTTTATCTGTGCGATGTGCTTCCAGTAAGTTTAATACATATTGTTTATCAATTAAATGCTCTGTTTGGCTTTCTTTAATAATAGTAACAGCCCAATCATGCATTTCATCTTTTAACCAGTGACGTATCGGCACTGGAAAACCAAGTTTCTTACGATCTAGTACATGATCTGGAACGATTCCGCGTACGGCTTCACGTAAAATAGCCTTTGTTTTTCCATTGGAAATTTTTAACTCTGTCGGGATTTTAGAAGCGACATCAAAGACTTCTTTATCTAGAAATGGAACGCGTAATTCTAGTGAGTGAGCTGTAGACATTTTATCCGCTTTTAATAAAATATCTCCACGTAACCATGTGTACATATCAATGTATTGCATTTTACTTACATCATCATAATCTTTAATTTCATTATACAATGGTCTGGTGACATCCTTATAGTTAACACTTTCATTGTAAGACTTCATTAACTCCCTTTTCTCTTCTTCACGAAAGATTTTCGCATTACCATAGTAGCGTTCTTCAATTGGTGTGCATCCACGCTCTAGAAAGCTTTTCCCTTTAAATCCTTCTTTAAGCGCTCCACTTAAAGCTTTTAAAACTGTTTTCCCTGAAGTTGGAATGTATGAAAACATTTTTAAAGAGTTTGGCTCACGGTAAATATTATATCCACCAAATAGCTCGTCTGAACCTTCACCAGAAAGAACAACTGTTACATGTTTACGCGCTTCTTTTGCAACAAAATACAATGGCACTGCTGCTGGATCTGCTAATGGATCATCCATGTGCCACATGATTTTTGGAAATTCATCCATAAATTCTTGTGGTGTTACAAATACACTATAGTTTTTTACACCTAATTTCTCAGCAGTTTCTTTCGCTACATCTACTTCACTAAATCCACGGTGCTCAAAACCAACGGAGAACGTTAGGAGATTCGGATTTATTTCTTTTGCAATGGAAGCAATAATAGACGAGTCGATCCCGCCAGATAAAAATGCACCTACTGGGACATCACTGCGCATATGTACTTTTACTGAATCATATAATACATTGCGAATTGCTTGAATGTGTTCCTCTTTTCGGGTATCTAAAGCATTGAAGTATGGTTTCCAGTAGCAATGAATCTCTATTTCTTTTCCAATTTCTTTTATGAAATAATGACCAGGTTCAATTTTGTTAATATCATTTGTTAATGTTTCCGGTTCTGGTCCGTATTGATACGTAAAATAATGTTGCAGAGAAGTTGGATTTACACTCTTATCTTGCATGACATGTAAGATACTTTTCTTTTCAGATGCAAAGAAAGTTGTATCATCCTGTTGTGCAATGTAAAGTGGTTTAATTCCAAAATGATCACGCGCGCCAAATAACTTTTTCTCTTGACGATCCCAAATAACAAAAGTATACATTCCACGAAGATGATTTACACATTCTTCTTTTACATGAGCATATAATGCAACAATAACTTCCGTATCTGACTGAGTTGAAAAATTTGCTCCCTGTTTAATTAACATTTCACGTAGTTCTATATAGTTATAAATTTCACCATTGAACATAAGTATATAACGTTCATTTTCATATGTTAGCGGTTGATGTCCCGCATCCAAATCAATAATGCTTAAGCGTCTAAATCCAAATTGGACATGCTCGTCACGGAAATATCCTTGATCATCCGGACCGCGATGGTATAACAGATTTGTCATATTTTCAAATTGTATTTTTTCTGTTTCTGAATAATCTCTTGCAGTATTATACAGGCACCCTACATAACCACACATTTTTTTACCTACTTTCGATTTATCTATTTCCTAAAATTTCAATAGTGTGATTCACTTTCTAAAAGGTAAGAAAATCACATCCTTTATTTAAGGCTTAGCAAATATTTAATGCTTATAAATTAATATTTATCTCTTATACAGTTTCTAATAAATTTAGATAACAAAGATATTATTATTGATAAGTCAAGCTAATTTAAACCTTAGTTAAATTATAAATCTATAACAGTTTAGGGCAATGCTGATTTTTCTATCACAATCATAGATATGTTCTATAATTTTTCTACTATTTATTTCAATTTCTATTAATATTTAATTAATTTTCTAATCTGTTCTTTACTTTGTTCAGAAATAGGAAATCCCAATTTTATAATTTCATTTGTAAGTAATTCGATAAAATTTCTAGTACCAAACCCAATAAATTTATCCCTACGCAAAATAAGATTAACTTCCCTACTAATACTAGGATTTACTATAGGGATAGCTGATAAATCATTATCCTCATTAATATCCAGTAAAGTTTTAGATACAATCGTCGCTCCAAATTCACTCCTAACGAGATCAAATAACGAGTCGATACTAGAGGTCTCAATGATTGGATACAAGTTTATTTTTCGTGGTATGCATGTATAATTCAATAACTTTCTACATTCATGACTTTCTGGAAACAAGATTAGTGGTAATTTATTCACTTCAGAGAATTGTATTTCTTTCTCATTAACTAATGGGTGGTTATTTGATAACACTAAAAATAGCTCTTCTGTATATAATGGTATTTTTATAATTTTTTCATCTTCGAATACGTAATCGGAAGAATCAATTGTAACAGCAAAATTAACCTGATTCTGATTTATTAATTCTAATATTTCATCTGAACTTATAATCTTTACTGTTACCTCTGGATAATTTTTATGAAAATCTAATAATAAAGTGGAAACTAGGTCTGTTAGTTCGCCAGGCAAAGCTGCGATTGAAATTTTCCCTCCCTTTATTTCTTTCAATTCACTTATTTTTTCTTTTATATTATCTACTGCATTAAAAATATGTTTACATTCATTAGCTAAAATATAACCAGCATCAGTTATAGCTATTCTCTTCCCTAATCGGTCAAATAACGGCATACCTATTTCATCTTCAAGTACTCTAATTTGATGGCTTAATGTAGGTTGTGTAATCCCCAACTTATTTGCTGCTTTTGTAAAATGAAGTTCTTTACAAAGTGTCATGAAATACTCTAACTGCCTTAATTCCATATTAAAAATAATCTCCTTCATTTTTTATTAGTCCATTACTAGAGACTTAATTTATTTAGTGAAAATAATTGTATTTCTTTGTACCTCTTTCCTCTTATTATAAGAAAGCCTTAACTTTCTAACCTTATAATAACTTTATATTCTTTCTGTACTTTACCATTGTCGAAATGTCCTATTCCTTCATTTATGAAAAAACGTAATTCACTCTAAATACATGTATGAGAGTGAATTACGTTTTTGTTACTTGAGATTCGCTAAAATTTTATGTAGCAACCTCATTTTAACTCTCAGTTGTTAATGAATCAATTCTATCATCTCTATAATTAAAATAGATACTATCTATCATTTTTATAGAAATCATAACATTGATAAATAACCAGTGGTTTATATAATAAAGTTAAGCTCATGAGCCAATCGTTTAAACAAATATAGAGATAATAAATAAGGAGGCAACTTATATGCAAAAAACAGTTGCAGGTATTATAATTCCCGATAGTAAGATGGCGGTAGAGGCTCAAGAAATACTTCGTGAATATGGTAATGATTTACTTTGGAATCACTCAAACCGTGTTTATTTATTTGGTGCCCTTCAAGGGAAAAAAGCTGGTCTTAAATATGATGAAGAGCTATTATATGTTAGCGCTCTATTCCATGATCTTGGGCTTACAAAGAAATTTAGTAGTCCAGATAAACGTTTTGAAGTAGATGGTGCAAATGCTGCACGTAGTTTTCTTCAACAACATAGTATGGATAATGAGTCAATTAGACTGGTTTGGGATGCGATTGCACTTCACACAACGATTGGAATTGCTGAATATAAAGAACCTCAAGTTTCATTAATTTATTCTGGAGTAGGATACGATGTTATGGGGGATGGATATGACGAAATTTCAGAGGAAATTCGTGAACAAGTTGTATCTGCCTTTCCTCGAGATAATTTCAAGCAAAAAATTCTTCCTGCTTTCCTTGAAGGTTTCGCTCATAAACCTGAAACTACTTTTGGGAACATTAAAGCAGATGTTTGCTCGCTCCTTCTTCCGGGCTTTAAACGCAAAAACTTCTGTGATTGCGTTTTACACTCACCTTGGAAAGAATAGTCATTAAACTTTTTATTGGTAGAAAAAGGAAACGTCTAAAATAACTTGATTACAATGCTGTTTTTTCTTTATTTTCTAAACTGCGTTTTTTCCGCTTTATCATTATCAAGAAAATGACCAAAATAAATCTTTTCATATTCATTCTTCTATATAAATATCAAGGAAATTAAAGAAGCTGATCCCTGTTGAATACAGAAATCGGCTTCTTGATGTTACATAACTTTTTTTCAAAATGCCCTTTACAAAGGGTACGGATTATTCTATCGCTTCTTTTTCATAAATCAATATTTTATCAAAATAATAACAAAAAAACTCATTATTTCCTTTTAGTTTTTCCTTTTACACACTATACCTACATCACCCGCTTAAACATCTTCTCCAGTTCATACGTCGAATGATGTACCAAAATTGGTCTACCGTGCGGACATGTGTACGGATTTGTTGTTGTGCGTAGTTCTTCGAGTAAAGCAAATATTTGATCGTTCGTTAAATATTGATTTGCTTTAATTGATGCTTTACAGCTCATCATGATCGCTGCTTCTTCACGTAGTTTTTTTATATCTACTTTTTTCAACTTGACTACTTGCTGCATCATTTCATCAATAATTTGTGTTTCCTGTCCTTTCGGAAACCACGTTGGATGCGAACGAACGATAAAGGATTGATGACCGAATTGCTCTAGGAACAATCCCACTTTTTTCAATTCTTCTAACTGTTCTTCGACACGTAAAAATTCAGTGAGAGACAAGTCAATGCGATATGGTACGAGTAATTCTTGTACTTCTTGCGTAACTCGTCCTACTTTTTCACGGAAATATTCATAATTGATCCGCTCTTGTGCTGCATGCTGATCAATCATATATAACCCTTTGTCATTTTGAGCGAAAATATAGGTTCCATGCATTTGTCCAATTGGATAAAGCGGTGGTAAATCATTTCCGTTCATTTCGATTTCTTGTATTTCGTCCGATTCTTCTAATTCAAAGTCTTCCTCATCAAAGTTCCAAGCTTTTTCCCCTTGGATAGGCTCCTTAGCAATTGGCTTAACAGGTTGCCAATTATTTTCTTCTCTAACTAAAGATTCCGGTGGTTGCCACTCCTCTTTTGGCGGCTGCCAAAGTACGTTTTGTTTTTGTGATTTCTCTTGATCTTCTTCCTGCTTCTCATCCATTCCAGTCGGTAAAATAATCTTTGGCATAGGCGGCTCTTTCGGCTTTGTATGCTCGAACTGAAACTGTTCTTGTACACTTTCATCTTTTTCTTTCTTCTTTGTTGTAGCGCCGGCATCTGGAATGAGCTGAATTTTTTTAAAAGCATCTTGCAACGTTTGTTCAATTAATTGCAGCAGCTCTTGTTCTTTACTAAAACGCACTTCTAATTTCGCTGGATGAACGTTCACATCAACTAACATCGGGTCCATCTCGATTGATAAGAATCCGATTGGATAACGTCCAACTGGAAGCAATGTATGATACCCTTGCTGAATAGCTTTCATTAATACGTAGTTTCGAACGTAACGGCCATTTACAATCGTTGACATGTAGTTACGAGATGCTCTCGTTACTTCAGGTAATGTTACATAACCACGAATGGTAAAATCTAATGATTCTGCTTCAATTGGAATAAGTTTTTTAGCAACTTGGATGCTATAAATAGCTGCAAGCACTTGTCTTACATCACCATTCCCGGAAGTGTGTAGTAACTTTTTCTCATTATGAAATAACTTCAAAGATACTTCCGGATGCGACATTGCAATTCGGTATACAATATCTGTAATATTCCCGAGCTCCGTATGAATGGTTTTCATATATTTAAGGCGTGCTGGCGTGTTAAAAAACAAGTTTTGAACAGTAATGTCTGTTCCTTTACGACTCGCTGTTTTCTCCTGTTTGATAATGTCCCCGCCTTTAATAATAAGGTGTGTCCCTGGCGCATCCCCTGTACTTGTAATCAGCTCTAATTCACTAACAGATGCGATACTTGGCAATGCCTCACCACGAAAACCTAAAGTCCGAATACGAAACAGGTCATTTTCATCTTTAATTTTGCTTGTTGCATGTCGTTCAAACGCGACGATGCAATCCTCTTCAGCAATCCCGTCTCCATTATCAATGATACGAATTTTCGATAATCCAGCTTCTTCTAAGTGGATTTCAATAGATGTACTATTCGCATCGATGGAATTTTCGACAAGTTCTTTTACAACTGAAGCAGGGCGTTCAACTACTTCCCCTGCCGCAATTAAATTGGAGAGTTGATCATCGAGTTTGCGAATTTTCCCCATCTACTTACTCATCCTTTCTTTAACTTTTTCTGTAAACGATACAATTCATTTAACGCTTCTAAAGGCGTCATATCAAGCAAATCAATTTTTTTAATTTGTGTTAAGACAGCTGTTTCTTTTTGATCAAACGTAGGCTTGTCTTCTTTTTTCACAGACTGCTCTGCCGCAAAGAAAGATAGCTGTGATTCCGCTGATTCTTCCTTCTCATCTGGCAATACTTCTTGCTCTTCTTTCACAACTACAGGCTCTTGAATGACTTCTTCTACTTGCACTTCTTTTCGTTTTGGAATGATAATTTCTTCTTGCCCTTCGAGTTGCGCTAATACTTCTTTCGCACGAGCAATTAAACTATCTGGAAGCTCTGCAAGCTGGGCAACGTGAATACCATAACTTTTATCTGCTGCACCATCTTGAATTTTATGCAAGAAAACAACCTTTCCGTTTTCTTCAATAGCTGAAACATGTACATTTTTCAGCTGCGCTAAACTTTCTTCTAATACTGTTAATTCATGATAATGTGTTGAAAATAATGTTTTCGCTCCAATTTGGTCATGAATATGTTCAATAATTGCTTGCGCAAGCGCCATACCATCATACGTAGATGTACCGCGTCCAATTTCATCAAATAAAATTAGACTTCTTTCTGATGCATTTGCGATTGCATTTTTTGCTTCTAACATTTCGACCATAAATGTACTTTGACCTGAAATTAAATCATCGGCTGCACCAATTCTCGTAAAGATCTGATCAAAAACAGGTAACACCGCTTCCGTTGCTGGTACAAAACAACCAATTTGCGACATTACAGTGACAAGCGCTAATTGACGCATATACGTACTTTTACCAGACATATTTGGCCCTGTAATTAAAAAGACATCCATATTTTCTGGCATGACACAATCATTTGGCACGTACAATTTGCCGTTCAATACTTTTTCTACAACAGGATGACGACCATCTTTTATAAAAATTTCGCGTTTATCTGTTAAAACTGGTTTTACAAATTGTTCTTCTTCACTTACTGTTGCAAAACTTTGCAGTACATCTAATTCACTAATCACTTTCGCTAAGTGCTGCAGCTTTGGAATAAATACTTTTACTTCTTCACGAAGTGCAGTAAACAAATCATATTCTAGCTGTACAATTTTTTCTTCCGCTTCTAAAATTAATGTTTCTTTTTCTTTTAATTCATCTGTAATGAAGCGCTCGGCATTGGCAAGCGTCTGTTTGCGCTCATAACGTCCTTCCGGAAGCGAAGCAAGGTTTGCCTTTGTCACTTCAATATAGTAACCAAAAATACGGTTATAACCGATTTTTAATGATTTAATCCCTGTAATATCACGTTCACGTTTTTCAAGTTCCGAAATCCACGTTTTCCCATTTTTACTAACATAGCGATATTGGTCTAGTTTGTCATTATAACCATCTTTTATAATATCTCCATCTTTTATAGAGAGCGGTGGATTCTCTTGAATACTTCTTCCTAGTAACTCTGTTAAACTTTCACATGGGTCTGCCCCGTGAATTAATCTTGCCGCATACGAATTATCTAGCAAACTAATTGCCTCTAAAATAGCTGGCACTTGTAGAAGTGAACGCCTTAATTGTAATAAATCGCGTGCATTTACATTACCATATGCGACTTTTCCTGCTAACCGTTCTAAATCATACACTTCTTTTAGTTTTTCTTTTAAATCTTCACGTAAGAAATAGTCATTCACAAATGTTTCAACCATTTCTAAACGTTCTTCAATAGCGCCTTTTTGTATAAGCGGGCGTTCCATCCACTGTTTTAACATGCGACCGCCCATAGCTGTTTTCGTTTTGTCTAATAACCATAATAAAGAACCTGTTTTTTCTTTTGTTCGAAGGGTTTCTGTTAACTCTAAATTACGTTTTGAATGCACATCAATTTTCATAAATTGATTTGTATAATAAATATCTACTGGTTGCAGATGATCTAATGAACGTTTTTGTGTTCGTAGGACGTAATTTAATAAGCGTCCTATTGCTGTAATTAATTTCGTTTGAGTTACATTTTTTACAAGATGCTCTAACCCTTCTGGAACTTTCGTCTCATCTTCATAAGAGATTGTCATCTTTAGTGTTTCTGTCAACTTGTTCAGTTCATCTTTTGAAAATGTAGAGTCTACAACAATTTCTTTTGAACCAGTTGCGTATACTTCTAACAACACATCTTCTACAGAACCTGTTAACAATGTTACCGTATTTTGTCCTGTTGTTAAATCATTACAAGCTAATGCATACGAACCATCTTCAAAATGAGTTAATGCTGCTAAGAAATTGTTTTCTTTCTCATCAATTGTCCGCCCTTCCATCATCGTTCCTGGCGTAATCAACTGAACAACTTCCCGACGCACAACACCTTTTGCTGTTTTTGGATCTTCTACTTGCTCACAAACTGCTACTTTATATCCTTTTTCAACGAGCTGTTCAATATAGTTTTTCGCTGCATGATATGGGACACCGCACATCGGTATGCGATCACTACTGCCACCATCTCGGCTCGTTAGTGTAATTTCAAGTTCATGCGCTGCCTTAACTGCGTCTTCAAAAAACATCTCATAAAAATCACCTAAACGGAAAAATAAAAAGGCATCTTGATAGTCTGCCTTGACCTTTAAATATTGTTGTATCATCGGGGTATACTGAGCCATGTGTTTCCTCCATACTTCATAAAAATGTGCTATATTTATATGCCGCACTTCACGGACATTCTTATCTCCTCTTTTTAGGAGTCTCCTTTCATTATAGCACATTTTTATCCAGAAATATGTTCATTCACATTATACAAAAAGCTAGGAAGAATTTCTCCCTAGCTCTCTATTACTCCTCTTCTGCATCTACAATAAAGTTTGGATCTAACTCTTCAAATTCATCATCATCTACTTCAAAATTATCTTCACCTTCTGGGCATCCATCTGGATTTACATTTACACAAATTTTCGTTTCCCCTACAACTTCTGTTACAAATTCACGCTCTACAGTTACTACAATTTTGTTACCATTTGGTGAAACAATCGCTTCTAAACAATTTGGATGTTGAATAACACGAGCGATAATTTCTAAATCTTCACCTGAAAAATTTTTGTCACGATATCCAACATCGATTTCGTCCGTGTAACTAACGCGTTCTGTTACAACTTCTGTTTTTGTGTTTTCATCAAATGAGTACCACGTATTTACATCGTAGTATCCTTCAATTCCTACAGACTTTCCATTCTTTTTCGCTTCGTATGTGTGATTGATTACCCAGCAACCGAGAATACTTGTCGGCTCATGATTTGATTCACATGTATGCGTTGACTTTGTATACTTACGTCCTTTGCCCACTACTGCCTTTGTAATAATCTCTCTAAATTCGGACATTCGGAACCCTCCTCAATCAATATTCATTTAATCATATGCGTGACAATAGCGGAATGTGTCATTCTTTTTTTGACAAAAGATTATAAGGCAGCAGAAAAACAAAAAAGAGATGTCTATCAGACATCTCTTTTAACAACCACAGTCCCCTTTTTTACTCTCTACTTCAGCACCTGTTTCACCTTTTAACACATTGCCACCAGTTGAAATTAAAATTTCATCCGTTACATTATTAGAAATAGTACTTGCTACAAGTTGCAGTAAATCATTTACATATGTTTGTGAAGATTTAAATTCTTGTACAACTGGAATAGCATCAAGTTTATCTTGCAGAGCATCTATTTCCGCTTCTACTTTTTTCAATGCTTCCCATTTCCCATAATGCTGCAAGTTTACTGCTTGTTTTTGCAATACTTTAATTTCATCAATTGTACGCTTTACATTTTCATTCTTATGAATTTGCGCTTCTGCACGTTTAAAGAAATCTACTTCTTCTGTTTCAGAAATCATTTTCGCTAATTCTTTCGCTTGCTCGACAATTTCATCTTTTGTATAAACTTTCATCTATTTCACCTCGATCGGCTCCTCAACCAATTCCCCGTTTAGAGACCAAGTTTTTGCTTCTGTTATTTTTACTTTTACAAGCTGACCAATTGCAGATTTTGGAGCAACGAAATTTACAAGTTTATTTACACGCGTATAACCTGCAAGTACGTCAGGATTATTCTTACTTTCTCCATCAACTAACACTTCAACAATTTGCCCTTTATATCGTTTATTCTTTTCCACAGAATATTCATTAACTAATGCATTTAAACGTTGTAAACGCTCTTTTTTCACTTCCATTGGTACATTATCCTTCATTTTTGCAGCAGGTGTACCTTCACGTGGGGAATAAATAAATGTAAATGCACTATCAAATCCTACTTCGCGATATAATGACATCGTCTCTTCAAACTGCTCGTCCGTTTCATTTGGAAAACCAACAATAATATCAGTTGTTAATACTGCATTCGGAATCGCTTCTTTAATTTTACGTACTAGTTCTAAATAATGTTCACGTGAATATTTACGTGCCATAATCTTTAGCATATCTGTACTTCCAGATTGCACTGGTAAGTGGATATGCTCAACTAAATTACCACCTTTTCCGAGCACTTCAATTAAGTGATCGTCAAAATCACGTGGATGGCTTGTCGTAAAACGAATACGTGCTATATCAATCTTACGAAGTTCATCCATCAAATCACCAAGACCATATTTCACATCTTCAAAGTCTTTACCATATGCGTTTACATTTTGACCAAGAAGCGTAATTTCTTTATATCCATTTGCAGCTAAATGACGAATTTCATTAATAATATCTTCTGGACGACGACTACGCTCTTTCCCGCGTGTATACGGTACAATGCAATATGTACAGAACTTATCACATCCATACATAATATTTACCCACGCTTTAATATCACCACGACGTACTTTCGGAAGATTTTCAATTACATCGCCTTCTTTTGACCATACTTCAACAACTGTCGCTTTTGAAAACATAGCCTCTTTTAAAATGTACGGTAAGCGATGAATATTATGTGTACCGAATACCATGTCCACATGCTGATTCTTTTGCATAATTTTATTTACTACAGATTCTTCTTGAGACATACAACCACACACACCAATTAAAAGATCAGGATTTCTTTGTTTTAATGGTTTTAAATGACCAAGTTCCCCAAACACTTTATTTTCAGCGTTTTCACGAATGGCACAAGTATTTAATAGAATCACATCTGCATCTTCTGTCGAAAATGTTGGTTCATATCCAAGCGCTGTAAAAATACCAGCCATTACTTCTGTATCATGCTCATTCATCTGACATCCATAAGTACGGATATAAAACTTTCTCCCTGTCCCAAAGTTACGAAACTCTTCTGGCAAACCAAAATCACGCTCGATTTTCACTTCTTCTTTCCCGCGTTTTTTTGCATCCTTTAAGGAAGGTGGCTGATATACATTTTCAAAGTATTTACTGTAATCTTTTTCTCCTTTTTTCATAGAAGAATTGGCTTGCTGACTTGCTAATCGTTGCTCTTCGTTCATGGGTAATCTCCTTTCAACCTTCACCATACTCACTCTGTAGTCTATTTTGATGACAATCAGACCCATTTTTAAGATTCGGATAGTTTGAGAGATAGCTTGCCCCTTTGAAAACCAAGTAACCGATCTAACCATCCGTAAGAATGGAGTCTTCCCGACACCAATAGACATCCCTTGTTGTTTTCATCTTGTCCTTTAAAAATGTATTACTTTATTCCTATATACACTATCATAGTATAAGATGTTTAGCCAATTTTCACAACAAAGAGACCGTATCATACCCATGTACTACATGCATACAGACCAATCGTCTTCTGACCAGACGATACACGACTATTTTATCATTCTAAATTTTCTGAGTAAATAAAACACACTGAGGTTAACACATTTTAATCACTCACTATGTAAAAAAAAGCTGCCAATTAGCAGCTTTTTTTACGATTACATAAACTCAGCAACGAGTTCATCAAACATTTTTTGATCCATTTGTAAATCAGCTTGAACTAATGGTTTTTCACTATACCCTTTTACTAACTCTTGATAAGAAGGCTGCTCTGTATTTTGATAAATTAAGCCCGTTACTAAACCTTTGTTTTCCATTAATGTTTGCATAGCAACCATCCGATTAGATGGATCGTATCCTTCGACTGTACTTAGTTTTGTTAAATTCTCTTTAAACCAGTCATACGTATTTACTTTATTATACGTTACGCATGGACTGAATACGTTAATTAAAGAGAAGCCTTTATGCTGAATACCAGCTTCAATAAGCTGCGTTAATTCTTTTAAATCACTAGAGAAGCTTTGTGCCACAAAAGTTGCACCAGCTGTTAACGCCATCTCCATTACAGATAACGCCGGTTCAATTGAACCTTGTGGTGTACTTTTTGTTTTAAATCCTGCTTCACTACGTGGTGAAGTTTGCCCTTTTGTTAAACCATAAATTTGGTTATCCATAACGATGTACGTAATGTCAATGTTACGACGAATTGAATGAATTGTATGTCCCATACCAATTGCAAAGCCATCTCCATCACCGCCAGATGCGATAACTGTTAAATCACGGTTTGCCATTTTCACACCTTGAGCGATCGGAAGTGCACGTCCATGAATACTATGAACGCCATATGAATTAATATAACCTGAAATACGACCTGAACAGCCAATCCCAGAAATAACAGCTAATTCATCAGGGTTTAAACCAACGTTAGCTGCTGCACGTTGGATCGCAGCTTGCACCGAGAAGTCTCCGCAACCTGGACACCAGTTTGGTTTTACACTGTTACGAAAGTCCTTAAATGTTGCCATTTAATACAACCCCTTTTTTGCATTCGTTGTAAATTTCTTTTGGTAGGAATGGATTCCCGTCATATTTTAACAGACTAGAAATCTTCTCACCATTACCAAGATTCATTTTTATAATGTTAGCAAGCTGACCAGTTGCATTGTTTTCTACTACAACAACGCGTTTTGCGTCCTTCACAAGTGGAAGAATTTCATCAGTTGGGAACGGATGAATTAAACGAACATGAGCATGATTTACTTTTAATCCTTCTTGCTCTAAACGCTCCATTGCTTCTTCAATTGCACCACGAGTAGAATTAAAGCCAACTAACAATACATCAGCATCATCATATTTAGCATTTTTGTAAACAGGGGTATTAAACTTTAAATTCTCCATTTTACGGAAACGTTTGTCCATTTGTGCTTTACGATTCAGTGCTGATTCAGATGGTTTACCCGTTTCATCATGTTCTACACCTGTCACATGGTGAACACCATTTTTCATACCAGGTAAAACGCGTGGTGAAATACCATCTTCCGTCACTTCATAACGTTTAAAGTAAGCTTTATTTTCGCGCTCTGGTAACTCTACTTGTAAATCAAGCTTACCTCGGCGAATTTCTACTCTATCTAACTTCAGTGGTTCTACTGTTTGCTTTCCTAAAGAAAGCTGTAAATCTGTTAAGAAAATAACAGGAACTTGATATTCTTCTGCTAAGTTAAACGCTTCTACGATATCATAGAATGCTTCTTCAACAGTACTTGGCGCCATTACGATTTTCGGGATTTCACCGTGTGTCCCGTAAATCATTGCCATTAAATCAGATTGCTCCTGCTTTGTTGGTAAACCAGTACTTGGACCCCCACGCTGCGTATCAACGATTACAAGAGGTGTTTCTGTAATACCAGCTAATCCGATTGCCTCCATCATTAAAGATAGACCTGGACCCGCAGATGCCGTTAGAGTACGTACACCAGCATAGTTTGCACCAATTGCCATTGTACAAGCAGCAATCTCATCCTCTGTTTGAATAACGGTTCCGCCTACTTTTGGTAATTTTTTAATTAAGTATTCCATGATTTCAGAGGCAGGTGTAATTGGATACGCCGACATAAAGCGTGCACCACCAGCTACTGCACCAAATGCAATTGCATCGTTACCGATCATAAACATACGTTTTTGACCATCAGCCTTTTCAAGCTGCATCATATTTACTTTTTCACCAAGTAATTCTTTCATATATTGAGAGCCACGTTTAATCGCTTCCATATTCTTTTGAACGACTTGCTCTCCCTTACGACCGAAAATTTCTTCAACAACTTCTAAATATACTGTTTCATCTAATCCCAATACTGCACTAGATGCTCCAACAGCAACCATATTTTTCATTAATGATGTCCCTAATTCAGAGGCAATATCCGTAAACGGTATTGCATATAAATTCACATCTGCATTTTCCGGTATAGTTGGATTAAATTTTGCATCTGCAACAACAATCCCACCTGGGCGTAATTCGTGAAAATTAAAGTCTATTGTTTCTTGATCAAATGCAATTAAAATATCTAAATCATCAGATATCGCGCGCACTTCAGTTGTACTTACGCGAATTTTATTGTTTGTATGACCGCCCTTAATTCGTGATGAAAAGTGGCGGTAACCGTATAGGTAATATCCTAAACGGTTTAATGCAATACAGAAGATTTCCCCTGTACTTTCAATTCCTTCACCTTGTTGTCCTCCAACTTTCCATGAAAGTTGACTAATCATTCCCTACACCCCTTTTGGCTGCATTCATTGTAGTGTATTTTTTTACAGTAATAGTTTAGCACTTTTTATACAAAGAAACTACAATGGATGCAAATTATACCTCTTCAGACTTCCATGAATCTTTTGCATAATCTTAATTTGTTTACAATTCTAGCCTTCCAGTGAAAAAAATGCAATAATTCGGCTTTGTTTTTATTCTATTTTTAATTTTTTTCGAACTCTTTATATTTAAATTTAAAAGACATTATAAAATAAGCAACTAAAAAGAAATATGGCGAATGAAATTACCATATAAAAAGCTTTGAACATTCGTTTCACTGTATCGCTTACTCAGTTCATTGATTACATATTCATAACACCGATACGCTTCTACCCCAACCACCATTTCTGTGATACCATCAAAATCCGAACCAAACCCTATATTACGTTCTCCTCCAAGCGAGCAAATACGCTCCACATGCCGTAATATATCATCCATATAAGCAGGCCTATGATTGGTTAAAAATTCTGGAACGAACGTTACCCCCATTACACCATCTTTTTTAATAAGGGCTTGTACTTGCTCATCTTTTAGGTTCCGAGGGTGCTGACAAAGCTCATGACAATTTGAATGTGATGCAATTGGATATTGAGCAATCTCCATCACATCCCAAAAACCTTTTTCATTCAAGTGAGACACATCGGTCCATAAACAAAGTGAATTCAACTCTTCTACAACCTTCTTACCAAACGTAGTAAGCCCCGCTCCCCTTGTTTCCAACGCTCCATCAGCTAATAAATTCGCATAATTCCACGTAAGTCCGACAGATCGAACTCCTAAACGGTAGAGTGTGCGCAGTTTCATCATATCTTTGCCAATTGCTTCGCCACCTTCTAATGTTAAAATGGCACCAATTTCATTTGAACCTAGTTGCTCTATATCTTTTTTTGTCTGAATCAATTTCATATTTGGTAGCGATAACACCTGCTTATAAAATATATCTACCATAGCTAAAGCTACTTCAAAACGTTGTTCATATGATATGAATTCAGGTACATATATCGCAAAACATTGAACGCTTCCTTTTCTTCTTTCCAATTGTTCAAATGTAATATGTAAAGACGAATCATCTTGAAAATCCTTCTTCCCTTTTGCACTCCAGAGTTGCCATAATACATCACAATGCGCGTCAAAAATTTTCATTTTTATTCCCCCTTCCCCATAAAAACAACCTGTTTGCTTTTAGGCAAACAGGTTGTTTAAACTTAACGAGGTTCTACAATTAATTTTATTGCTGTACGTTCTTCACCATCAATCATAATGTCTGTAAAAGCTGGGATACAAATCAAATCCAAACCACTAGGCGCTACAAATCCTCTTGCAATGGCTACTGCCTTCACGGCTTGATTTAATGCACCTGCGCCAATAGCTTGGATTTCTGCTGTTCCGCGTTCGCGAATAACTCCAGCAAGTGCACCGGCTACAGAGTTAGGGACCGAAGTTGCTTTAACTTTTAATATTTCCATTCCTCGTTTCCTCCTCGTTTCTTTAAAAAGTATTAGCGATTATTTCACTTTAACTTATATTCACGAGGAGAGACATGTATTCCTGCTAAATTTCTGTAATTTTTCTAAAAAATTAAAATATAATGTTTTTTCTAATTTTTAAACAGTATTATTCAAAAAATGGCTGATCATCATTGATTAAAATACGTTCAATTTTTTTCGCTTTTCCTGTATTAGGATCCACATCAATTAATACTGCACTTAATTGCGTTCTTCCATTTGTTACTTCAAAACGTACGGGTAAATTCGTTAAAAACTTTTTCAGTACAGCTTCACGATCCATACCTAAAATCCCATCATATGGACCAGTCATTCCAACATCTGTAATGTAAGCTGTCCCGCTCGGTAAAATACGATTATCCGCTGTTGGAACATGCGTATGTGTCCCCACTACTGCCGTAGCACGTCCATCTACATACCAACCAAGCGCTTGTTTTTCACTTGTTGTCTCAGCATGAAAATCAATAAAAATAATATTTGTACGCTTTTTAGCAATATTAATTAATTCATCCACTTTTCGGAACGGACAATCAATCGGCGGAAGAAACGTGCGTCCTTGTAAGTTAATCACCGCTACTTCTGTACCGTTGCAATTTACAAAAATAAGTCCTTTTCCTGGTGTTCCCTCTGGGAAATTGGCTGGTCTTGCGAGATATTTTGCATCATCAATAAATTCGAATACTTCACGGTTATCCCAAGCATGATTCCCAAGTGTAACTGCTTGCGCACCACACTCTAAAAAGTTACGATAAATTTTCTCTGTAATACCACGACCACCCGCAGCATTTTCTCCATTAATAATTGTAACAGTCGGCGTATATTTTTTCTTTAACGCCGGCACGTATTGTTGAATCATACTTCTTCCAGGAGATCCTACTACATCTCCAACAAATAAAATCCTCATATGTCTTACCCTTTCTATGTACCATTTATTTTATTACTACTTTACAAGCTATTCGTTTGCAAGAAGAACACAACGTGAATTGAAACACTTCCTCCATTCCAGTCAGTTAAAACTGAAATCGAATAAAGTGCAACTTTAATTAGTAGGAACTTTTTCATTCTCCACTAATTATTAGTCCTAATCAATTGACCTTATCCGTAATGTATCTCTCCCCTATATTCGTCGTTTCTACAACATTTTAAGGCGAAAATATTCCCCCTACAAATAGCAAGATAACAGTAGTTTACAAACGTTTTATTTTATATTACCCAATCCCAACACAAAAAAATAAAGTGGTGTTTCACCACTTTATTTTGCGTATTCCACCGCACGTGTTTCACGAATAACGGTTACTTTAATATGTCCTGGATAATCCAGTTCATTTTCAATACGTTTTCGAATATCTCGTGCTAAACGATGAGCTTCTAAATCATCAATTGTATCCGGTTTTACCAAGATGCGAACTTCACGTCCTGCTTGAATTGCAAAAGATTTTTCTACTCCTTCATAGGATTCTGAAATCTCTTCTAGCTTTTCAAGACGACGAATATAGTTTTCAAGCGTTTCACTACGAGCTCCTGGTCTTGCAGCTGATAGCGCATCCGCTGCTGCGACTAGAACAGCAATGATAGAAGTTGGTTCCGTATCTCCATGGTGAGATGCGATACTATTTATAACAACCGGATGCTCTTTATACTTCGTTGCGAGTTCAACACCGATTTCAACGTGGCTACCTTCTACTTCATGATCAATCGCTTTTCCGATATCATGTAATAAACCAGCACGTCTTGCTAGTTTTTCATCCTCGCCAAGCTCCGCTGCCATAAGTCCTGTTAAGTATGCTACTTCCATAGAATGTTTTAAGACGTTTTGTCCATAGCTTGTACGGTATTTTAAACGACCTAAAATCTTAATTAAATCTGGGTGTAATCCGTGAACACCCACTTCAAACGTTGTTTGCTCTCCGACTTCGCGAATATACTCATCCACTTCACGTCTTGATTTTTCGACCATCTCTTCAATACGCGCTGGGTGAATTCGTCCATCCTGTACAAGTTTATCAAGAGCGATACGAGCTGTTTCACGACGAATTGGATCAAATCCTGATAGGATTACCGCTTCCGGTGTATCATCAATAATAAGGTCAATACCTGTTAACGTTTCTAACGTACGAATATTACGACCTTCACGTCCGATAATACGTCCTTTCATTTCGTCATTTGGAAGATTTACAACCGAAACGGTTGTTTCAGCAACATGATCAGCTGCACATCTTTGCATTGCAAGAGATAAAATCTCTTTTGCTTTCTTATCCGCTTCTTCTTTCGCACGAACTTCACTTTCTTTTACCATAATGGCAATTTCATGAGAAATTTCACTTTCTACTTTTCCTAAGATAATTGCTTTTGCTTGTTCGCGTGTCAGATTGGAAATGCGCTCTAATTCCGTTTGTTGCTTTTGAACTAACTCTCCCACTTTGCTTTCCAACTCTTCAATCTGTTGTTGTCTCGCTACAAGAGATTCCTCTTTCTTTTCTAACATTCGCTCGCGTTTATCGAGCGTTTCGTCTTTACGATCAAGGTTCTCTTCTTTTTGCATTAAACGATTTTCTTGTTTTTGTAATTCACTTCTACGATCACGAATTTCTAATTCGGCTTCTGTACGAAGTGTATGAATTTCATCCTTTGCTTCTAAAAGCGCTTCCTTCTTAAGTGCCTCTGCCTCACGATTCGCTTCGTCTAAAATACGTCTCGCTTCGTTTGCTGCACCATTAATCTTCGCTTCTGCAATAGACTTTCGAACAAAAAAGCCAACAACTGCACCGACTGTTGCAAGCAAAATGGAGATGAGTATCCAAATTAATGTACTACTACTCATGATTTCACCTCCCCTTGCTATGAATGAAAAAAGACTGTCGGCATGTACATTGATTCGCAACGTACAGCAAAGACCGTCGTCCCGCTTTTTTAAGGGACTTTCTTCATTTCACAATTAAAATGTCATATTATTATTTCGGCAAGATTTAAGTCTTACTCCGAATATTACTTCTCTTCTAGAGAAGAGTGTATCGTATATAAGAAAAAATATACATTCTCATTGTATCTATCGCAATTTTCATTGTCAAGCGTTGTCTACTTTTACTTTCTTTACCTTTGTACCTTAATCATCTATGAATAATAAAAACAAATCATATATTATCCTGGAAAACCTTAGTAAATGCCATCTAATCGTCCTAAAACATGTAAATATTTTTCTTTATACACTTTCCTCAAAGTAATGAAAATATTTTGTATTCGTATACATATAACAAAAAAAGACACACGAACGTGTCTTTTTTCATTAATCAATAAGCGTTCCATCTTCCATGTTTTCAGAAGCAGAATCCTCACCAATTCCATGATGTTCACGAATAAAGAAGGCAATTTCATCTCTTACATCCGGATTTTCTTTTAAGAACTGCTTCGAATTTTCACGACCTTGTCCTAAGCGTTCTTCATTGTAAGAGTACCAAGCACCACTCTTTTGAACGATATCAAGTTCAGAAGCCATATCTAAGATTTCACCTTCTCTTGAAATCCCTTCTCCGTACATAATATCAACTTCAGCAACACGGAATGGTGGTGCTACTTTATTTTTAACTACTTTTATTTTTGTTTTATTACCAACAATATCGTTACCCTGCTTTAATTGCTCGGCACGACGTACTTCAAGACGAACTGTTGAATAGAATTTCAACGCACGACCACCTGGAGTTGTTTCTGGGTTCCCGAACATAACCCCAACTTTTTCACGAATTTGGTTAATAAAGATCGCAATTGTTTTTGATTTGTTGATTGCACCTGAAAGCTTACGAAGCGCTTGTGACATTAAACGTGCCTGTAAACCGACATGAGAGTCACCCATATCCCCTTCGATCTCAGCTTTCGGCACAAGAGCTGCTACAGAGTCAATTACGATAATATCAATTGCTCCACTTCGTACTAAAGCTTCTGCAATTTCTAAACCTTGTTCTCCTGTATCAGGTTGTGATAATAGTAACTCATCAATATTAACACCTAACTTTTGTGCATATACAGGATCCATCGCATGCTCAGCATCAATAAATGCTGCTTGTCCACCTTGACGTTGCACCTCTGCAATCGCATGTAAGGAAACTGTTGTTTTACCTGAACTTTCAGGTCCATAAATTTCAATAATACGGCCGCGTGGGTAACCACCTACACCTAAAGCTACATCAAGTGCTAACGAACCACTCGGCACCGTAGAAATTCTACGTTCCGCTTGTTCTCCCAATTTCATAATTGAACCTTTACCGAATTGCTTCTCTATTTGTTTTAACGCCATATCTAATGCCGCTTGACGATCACTCATTCAAAATTCCTCCTTAACTGAATTGCTACTCTTATTATACCTATTTTCATATCAATTTGCCAACAAAAATCGAACGTTTATTCGATTTTTTTATTTTCTATAGAAGAATGTATCATTTTTCATTACAAAAAAGCTAGAAAAGATTTAAATCTCTTCTAGCTTTTTATATAAATGATAAAATCCATATTTCACCGAGCGTTCTCGAATTTGCTGACGGCTTCCGCTTAATATAAGAGAAAAAACAACAGTTGGTTCATTCTTTATTGCTATACCTACAAAAACAGTACCAGGTTCTTTATTTTCCGAAGCATCCGGTCCTGCCACTCCAGTGAAGCTAATTCCAACATCTGCCTTCAATAATGTCTTTACATTTTCAGCAAGATAACGAGCACATTGTTCACTAACAGCACCAAATTTTCGTAGTGTTTCTTCAGGTACTTGCAACATATGTTGCTTCACATCGTTATGATAGCAAATTACGCCGCCCTTAAACACAGAAGATACACCTGCATTTTCTGTTACTTGATTTCCAAATAGACCACCTGTTAAACTTTCCGCACATGCTAAAGTTAAACCTTTTTTCTTCAATAAATCGATTGCTTTATTATGAAGAAAATCTTGGTTATACCCGTAGAAAAATTCCCCTACTCGATCTAAAATCAAATTTTCCACATGTTGAATAAGCACTTCTGCTTGCTTTATATCGTGATGTTTAGCGGTCAAACGGAGCGTTACTTCTCCATCTGAAGCTAGTGGAGCAATTGTTGGATTCGTTTGACCCTCAATTAAATCTTGAACTTTCACTTCTAGTTGGGATTCTCCAATACCGAAAAAACGAAGAACACGGGAATATATATGCTCTTCAGTTGTAAAGTTACGTAAAAACGGCTCTACGTAGCTTGTATACATCGGTTTCATTTCTTTTGGCGGGCCTGGTAATAGAATATAAACCTTTTCTTTCTTAGCTACTCCCATCCCCGGTGCCATACCATGATCATTTGCAAATACAGTCGATCCTTTTAAAACAAGCGCTTGTTTCTTATTATTTTCTGTGAACTCGCGTCCTGTACGTTTGAAATATTCACCAATTGACGTTAGTGCCACTTCATCATAAACAAGTTCTTCTTGCAAGGCTGACGCAATGGTTTCTTTCGTCAAATCATCTTTTGTCGGTCCTAATCCACCAGTAAAAATGAGTATATCTGCACGCTTCTCAGCAATTTGAATCGCTTCTTGTAAACGATGATTATTATCACCGACAACAGTATGATAATACACATTGATTCCGATGGAAGCTAACTTTTCAGATAAAAACTTCGCATTTGTATTTGTAATTTGTCCGAGTAACAATTCCGTTCCAACCGCAATAATTTCGGCATTCATTCCGATTCCCCCATAAGCTGTTATTTTGAATTTACAAAAGCAGCTCTATTTTTCCAGAAATAGTCCCAGCCAGAAATAACTGTAAAGATAAGTGCAATCCATATGAAAATGTCCGCAACCGGAATATGGATTAGATTTAACGGTACATCATGTAATAAATATGCTGAAATTGCAATAATTTGTGTCCATGTTTTAATTTTACCTAACATATTTGCCGCAACAACCTCACCAGTTCCAGCCAATATAAGACGCAATCCTGTTACAGCAAACTCACGGCTAATAATTACAATAACAATCCAAGATGGAACATATTGCATTTCTACTAACGTAATAAGCGCCGCTGAAACGAGTAATTTATCAGCTAATGGATCAAGAAACTTCCCTAAATTCGTTACAAGGTTATATTTTCTTGCATAATGTCCATCAATCCAATCTGTAGCTGAAGCAATAATAAAAATTATCGCTCCTACTAAATGTTGAATTGGTAAATCTACATTCCCAACTGTATACGTTCCCCAGTTAAAAGGAGCTAACATAGTTACTAAAAAAATTGGAATTAAGCAGATTCGAGATATTGTAATTTTATTTGGTAAATTCACAGCTATTCCTCCATCATGTCAAAAACATTTGTTCATTGAAAAAAGTCATCGAAGTGATGACTGTTATTGTGCAGGTTGTCCTATCCCTTGGTTTTTTATCACCAATCTTTGATGATATTCTTTCTCTGGATCTAACGGGAACGCAACCACTTGGCCATTCAGTTTAATTTCAACATTTCGTGCATTTCCTATGTTAAGGTTTACCTCTTTTACTGTTGATAAATCTTGTTTTTCTGTTTGACCTTCTTGTAGTGTACCGCTAAAAATGTCATTACCTGCTTCATTTTTAATACCTACATAACTCGCACCCTTTGCTACAACTTCCAATTCTAATGTTTTATTATTATGAACTTCCAAAGTAGATATCTTACCGCTTGTTCCAACCACTTTCACCTCTTGTTGTCCAGCTGGTGGTTGTTCAGTTTGCTCTTCTTTCTTTGGCTCTTCTTTTTTAGGTTCTTCTTTCTTTGACTCTTCCTTTTTCACTTCATCTTCTTTCGCATCTAACGGAGAGTCCTTTGCTTTTTGAACTTCAATTTGTTCACTGTTTTTTGTTTGTACTTGTCCATCATCTTTTCCAGTTAACCATTGGACTACAAACCAAATCACTACTCCAAATGCAATTATCAATAATGCAATCAATATTTTAGGCATATGATCTGCAATTGGATGCGATGTTGCTTTTTGCATTGTTTCTTGTGTCTTTTGACTTTTTGATACTTGCGGTACATCATGAGATTCAGATTGTGGTATCACACTTTGATACTCGACAAGCAACTCTTCTCCATTCAAACCAACTGCATCCGCATATTGTTTAATAAATGCACGTGCATAAAATGCACCAGGCAATACGCTATAATCGCCTTCTTCAATTGTAACTAAATAACGTTTTTGAATTTTCGTAACCTCATGTAGCTGATCGATAGACAAGCCTTTCGCTTCCCTTGCCTCTTTCAACTTTTGTCCTAATTCCGTCACTACTAACACCTCAATATTTCTTTAAAAATCAAACATAGAGAAATTATTTTGCGTTCCTTGCTCAATTTCATCTACTAAATTGTATTGAATTTCTTCATCATAATCGTTACGCAATTCAATAATATAATCAAAATCATCAAGTGTGTATTCTGATTGACTTACAAATACATCTGGATGTTCGACAACCTTTGTTGCAGGCAATCTCATAATTTCACGAACGAGCTGCCAATGTCTTTCATTCGCACGCTTTGTTGAAACAATTCCATCTAATATAAAAATATTATCGTCACTATATTCATCTTCAATTAGTTGACTGCGCACAGTTTGTTTAATTAGAGTAGATGAAACAAAAAGCCAACGCTTATTTGCGCAAACACTTGCAGCAACGATAGATTCCGTTTTACCAACGCGAGGCATCCCTCGTATCCCAATGAGTTTATGGCCTTCTTTTTTCATAATTTCTGCCATAAAATCAACGAGTAATCCAAGTTCATCACGCACAAAACGAAATGTTTTCTTATCGTCTGCATCTCGTTGTATGTACCTGCCGTGCCTAACTGCCAACCTATCTCTAAGTTTTGGCGGACGATATTTCGTTACTGTTATATTATCCATCGTATTCAAAATTGATTCAAGTCTAGAGATTTGCTCTTGACTATCACACATAAGTAACAGTCCACGCCGAGCGTTATCCACACCATTAATCGTGACAATATTAATACCAAGCATACCGATTAACGAAGAAACGTCACCAAGCAAGCCAGGTCGATTTTTATGTATTTCATATTCAAAATACCATTCAATCACCAAACGTCACTCCCCTCGCTTACTTTACACCTACGTACTATATTATATGATTTTTCGTTAATAGGGAAGATAAATGTAGAATTGAATCACAGTATTTTCAATACCTAAAAAAAAGAGAGGATTTTCCCCTCTCTTTTTTACTTATGTTGGACAAACTTTACCATTAAATTAGCGATCGTGTGTTGCTCTTGTTCATCAGCAACTTTCCAAAGCTCCGCTAATAACTTTTCTTGATCATTTCGTGCCTCTACTTCATTTGCCAAATAGTCACCGACACGGAATGCCATATCTGAAACCGCACCACCATCTAGCCCTTTTCCTTCTGCCTGTTCTAAGCGCTCTCCTAAAAAGCTTTTCCACTGGTCAAAATTATCTAATACTGACATGATTAAGCACCTCACTATTAAGTAATTGAATCATACTTAATATGGACCACTTCTCACTTTTTATGTACATATTTTTCTTTTTAACAATGCCACCCACCGTTCACTCCAATAACTTGTCCTGTTATATATGAAGCGGATGGTGATACAAGGAACGAAACAGCTTTTGCAACTTCCTCTGGAAATCCAATTCTTCCTGCTGGAATCTCTTCTGCAATTTCTTTCTTATCCTCTTCTGAAAACACACTTAACATTTCAGTATTTATTGCTCCTGGCGCCACTGCATTTACACGTATCCCGCTCAAAGCTACTTCTTTCGCTAATGCTTTTACATACGAATTTTGCGCTCCTTTCACCATGGAATATAGCACTTCACAAGACGCTCCTATTTGACCCCATATAGATGAAATAACAACGATATTTCCATTCCGCAAGCGAATCATCGATGGAAGCGCAAGCGAAAGAAGGTTATAAACACTCTTCACCTGCAATTCCACCATCTCATTCAATTGCTCATTTGTCACATCTGTAGCCAAACCAAATACACTTTTCCCAGCTGCATACACAATAACATCAATAGAGTGATGAATTTGGGCCCAAAGTTTTTGCGCCCCATCTGCCGCAGCTAAATTAGCTTGAACTGGAATAATCGCTCCTAACTCGAGCTTTAATTTCTTTATTTTTTCTTCACTCTTGTTGTAATGAACATACACTGTATAACCATCTTCAACTAATTGTTTTGAAATTGCAGAGCCAATTCCTCCGCTTCCTCCCGTCACTAGTGCGAACTTTGTCATATGTATCCTCTCTTCTCTTTCAACTCCTATATTCACAAACAAATAACACCCCCACCTTACAATTTAGCAATAGCTAAAAAGCTAGATGAGGGGGAACGAACTATCCATAAAATTCTAAACCTCAAAATTCAAGACCAACTATTCATGTTTCACTTTATTTCTTTGGCAAGACTTGGCAAACACTCATTCTTTCCTCAGATAAAAATACTTTTGCTGCTTCTTGTAAATCTTGAACAGTTAAACCTTCTAACACAGAAAGAGCATCAAACAAACTAGTTTCATTAAACGCATACCTTGTGAATTGATTTGCAATATATTCAGGTGAGTTAAGTGAGCGTAAAAAGCCACCAATTTTCTTTTTCTTTACACGCTCTAGCGCCTTCTCATCTAACTCATCATAATCCGTCTGTAATAAAATACCTTTCAAGCGATCGGCTAGCTGATCCGGCTGTTTCGTGTCGCCACCTACCATTGCAAAACCGAAGTTATTTTCTTCTGTATAATCATAAGAGAATGAATCATCAATGAGTCCTTCATTATATAAAGACTCATAATGTGCTGATCCTTTCCCAAATAAATAATCTAAAAGTAATGTAAGCGCAATCTCTTGTTTTAAAAGTTCTTTCCCTTTTTCTTTCAGTCCCGTCGCTTTAATACCGACTAAACATTTTGGTGTTTGAACGGGCATAGAAATAATTTTTTTCTTTTCATTTACCGCTTCTGGTTCCTTTTCAAATGAACGTACAATTTCTGGTTGGTTTTTATAATCTTTTTTCGCCTGATTTTCACGTACTAAACTCATTGTTTTTTCTGGATCAATTGCCCCTACAACAAATAACAACATATTGCTAGGATGATAAAACGTCTCGTAACATTCATACAATAGATCTTTTGTAATTTTGCTAATAGACGCAATCGTCCCTGCAATATCAATCTTAATTGGATGTTTCACAAATAAACTATCGATTAAACCGAAATACAGACGCCAATCTGGGTTATCTTGATACATTTGAATTTCCTGACCGATAATCCCCTTTTCTTTTTCAACTGTTTTTTCAGAGAAATAAGGTTCCTGAACGAAATTTAATAATGTATTTAAATTTTGTTCTACATTTGATGTACACGAAAACAAGTACGCTGTTCTCGTAAACGATGTAAAGGCATTTGCAGAAGCACCTTGTTTACTAAACAACTGAAACGCATCATGATCTTCTTTTTCAAACAGTTTATGCTCAAGAAAATGCGCAATTCCATCTGGCACCCGAACCATTTCTTCTTTTCCAAGCGGAACAAATGTATTATCAACGGAACCATATTTTGTTGTAAATGTCGCAAACGTTTTGTTAAACCCTTGCTTTGGTAATACATATACATCTAGCCCATTTGGAAGTCTTTCATAATAAAGAGTTTCTTTTAATTGTTCATAAGAAATTTTCTCCATCTATTCTCCCTCCGTTCCGTGTAAAAAGTAAATTGTATCTAGTTCGATATTATTGGCAACCTTTACAATTTCCTCTTTTGTAACACTTTCAATCCCAGTCAACCATTCCTCTACTGGACGCGTGCGTTCTGCAATAACGCCATGATAAAGCATTTCCACGAAACCACGTGGTGTATCAATCGCTTCTAAAATTTGATTTTGAATGACACTCTTCGTTTGATGAATCTCTTCTTCTGAAAACTCACCGCTTTGCATTGCTTTCATTTGCTCTTTAATAATTTCGACCGCTTTTTCATAATTTTTCGCTTCAATTCCCGACATAACAAAAAGAAGACCTTTATGGCTTTCAAAACGAGATGCTGCATAATACGCTAAACTATTTTTTTCACGAACATTCACAAATAATTTCGAATGCGAGAATCCACCAAATAATCCATTAAATAACTGCAGTGCAAAATAATCTTCATCACGGTACGTAATATATGTGCGATATCCAATATTTAATTTACTTTGCTTTAATTCTTGTTTTTCTATAATTTCTTGTTCTTCATTATTTCGTTTATGAAGAATGACATTTTTCTCTTTTGCCACGCGAGGCGAAATTGAAAAGTATTTACCTACTAGATCAATTGCCTCTCCAGCTATGTCACCAATAATATATAAATCCATTTCATCTTCCGCTAACACTTTTTGATAATAGCTGTATAACGTTTCATTCGTAATAGCAGCAACACGGTCTTTTTGACCATTTGCACTTAAACGATACGGCTCTACTTTACACATTTCTTCTATTAATCGCTCATTAGCATAACGCATTTTATCATCATATGTCGCTTCAATTCGTTGCACGAGCGCCCTTTTTTCACTTTCTACAATTGATTGTAAAAAACCATTCCCTTCCGTCGCTGGATGTAATACGATGTCAGCTAGCATAGACAGCGCCTTTTCAAAGAGTGGCGGTGCATCCTGTAAATATGCCTCATTGGCAATATCCACATAAATAGAGATGATATGATCTTCCCCTTTTTTACTTACATCCACTGCTAGGGAAGAACCGTACAGCTCCTCTAAATATTGACGAAGACGAATGACAGATGGTAGTTTTTCTGTTGCACTTTGTAATACATATGGTAATAAAGCACGCTCTGTCACCGTTTCTTCGTTTAAAGGTGCTTTCAAGCGAAAGACAAATGTATTTGTTTTATATTTATCTGTCGGAATCATATGTACACGCAAACCACCTAGTTCATGCATTTGCTGTTCCATTAGTTTCATTATTATAGCCCTCCTTTACGTATGTAGGAATATTCCTCTTCAATATACAGTTTTTAGAAACGAAAAAGCAACTTTTCTCCCTTACATACTTTCTTCAAATCGTTATAAGTGAAAAGCTGAAAGAAAATTTCTGTATTAAGCATATTCTATGTAAAAAAGCCCGCACTAATGTGCGAGCTTTTTTACTTTATCAATACTTATCGTTTTCCTTTTTCATAAGGGGTTCCAAGCGCTTTTGGAGCTTCAGAACGCCCTACAAAACCAACAAGTGCTAAAATTGTAAACACATACGGTAATATCGTTAAGAAAACACTCGGAATTTCTTTTAATACAGGAATTGTACCGCCAGTTATCCCAAGGGATTGTGCAAACCCAAAGAATAAAGCTGCACCTAGTGCACCAAGCGGATTCCATTTACCAAAGATCATCGCAGCTAACGCTAAGAAACCTTGTCCTGTAATCGTTGCACCTGAGAAGTTGTTTGAAATTGACATTGCAAAAATTGCACCGCCCACTCCTGCAAACATCCCTGAAATACAAACAGCGATATAACGCATTTTATACACATTAATTCCCATTGTATCTGCTGCCATTGGGTGCTCACCAACTGCACGAAGACGAAGACCAAATGGTGTTTTATAAATAATGTACCAAACAACAAATGCTAAAATAATGGCAATATACGATGTCAATGGTACATTTGAGAAAAATATTTTTCCAATAACCGGAATATCTGAAAGTCCTGGAACATCAATTTTTTCAATACGGTATTGAATAAAATCAGTTTGTCCCTTACCAAAAATCTTCTTAATCGCAAACACTGTTAATCCAAGAGCTAAAAAGTTAATTGCTACTCCACTTACAACTTGATCAGCACGGAATGTAATGGATGCGACTGCATGAAGAAGCGCAAATAATCCCCCGCCAATCGCAGCAAATATTAGTGCAATCCAAGGAGTCATTGCCCCCCACGTATCGCCCATTAATAGAGTTGTAACGATACCAACAAATGCTCCAAACAGCATTAATCCTTCCAATGCGATGTTTACAACTCCAGATCGTTCACTAAACACCCCACCTAGTGCTGTGAAAATAAGTGGCGCTGCCGTATATAACGTACCCGTCACAAGAATGGCTAAAATATCTAGAAAGCTCATTTATTTCCCCTCCTTGCTCATGCGCGTAAGTGCCCAGCGTAATACATAGCTACAAGCAACAAAGAAAATAATACATGCAATGATTACATTAATTAACTCAGATGGTACATCTGCTTCAAAGTTCATTTGCGGAGCTGCACTTTTTAAACCACCAAATAGTAAAGCTGCCAGTAATATACCAAATGGATTATTTCCGCCAAGAAGAGCTACTGCAATCCCATCAAATCCAATCCCTGTAAATGACGACATTGCTGTCATATTCTGAAACGTTCCAAGCCCTTCCATTGCACCGCCAATCCCTGCAAATGCCCCTGCAATTGTCATGGATAGTACAACGTTACGAGATACTTTCATACCAGCATATTGAGAAGCATGTTCGTTAAATCCAACAGATTTCAATTCATAACCTAAAGTTGTTCTATCTAATAAGAACCACATCAGAATCGCAATTAAAATTGCCACAACAATCCCCCAGTGTAAACGAGAGCCATCCGTCAAAGAAGCTAACCACTCAGAAGATAATGAGGCACTAGACTTAATATCATACGATTTTTCATTTGCTTCATGTAAAAAGCGCTTAATAAGGTCATATGTAACATAAAGTGCAATGTAGTTCATCATAATCGTAACAATTACTTCATTTACTTTAAATTTCCCTTTTAAATAACCTGGAATAAATCCCCATAAGCCACCAACTATAGCTGCAACTAAAATTGATAACGGTATATGCAAGAATGCTGGTAATGATACCGCATAACCAAACCAAACTGCTGCAAGCCATCCAACTAATAATTGTCCTTCTACCCCGATATTAAATAAACCTGTACGGAATGCAAATGCAACCGAAAGACCTGCTAAAACAAGCGGAATCATCGTCCGAAGTGTTTCACCTATAGCTTGCGGATTACCAACCATTCCTTCCCATAGTGCTGCATAGCCGACAATTGGATCATATCCACTAACTAACATAACAATGGCACCAACAAGCAAACCAAAAATAACGGATAACACCGGAACTAAAATATTAATCGTTCGCTCCGTTAAAAAATTTTTAGCCATTTGTATTCACCTTCTCTTTCCCTGTTCCACCAGCCATTAACAGGCCAAGCTGTTGTTCATTTGTTTCTTTTGCATCAACAATTGCTACGATTTCTCCTTCATATATAACAGCAACACGGTCACTAACATTTAAAATTTCATCAAGTTCTAAAGATAAAAGAAGTACAGCTTTTCCTTTATCTCTCTGCTCGATTAGTTTCTTATGAATAAATTCAATCGCCCCTACATCTAAACCACGTGTTGGCTGCGCTGCGATTAACAAATCGGGGTCACGATCCACTTCACGCGCAATAATTGCTTTTTGTTGGTTTCCACCAGAAAGCGCACGAGCCAACGTTTGTTCGCTAGGTGTACGTACATCAAAATGTTCAATAAGCTCTTTTGCTTTTTTCGTAATTTTACTAAAGTTTAAAATTCCCTTATTTGAAAATGGGTTTTGATAATATGTTTGCAAAACAATGTTATCTCTAACAGAAAAATCAAGAACAAGCCCATGCTTATGACGGTCTTCTGGAATATGACCAATTCCTTCTTCCGTAATTCGTCTAGCTGGCCAGTTTGTTATTTCTTTACCTTTAATTGCAATAGAACCTGACTCAACTTTTCGTAAACCAGTAATTGCTTCTATCAATTCACTTTGTCCATTCCCATCAATCCCTGCAATACCAACAATTTCTCCTGCACGAACAGTTAAGTCAAGGCCTTTTACAGCAGGTAATTGGCGTGCATCATGAACAATAAGATTTGCAATAGAAAGTACATCTTCCTTCGGTTTCGCGTCTACTTTTTCTGTTTTAAAATTCACTTGACGTCCGACCATTAGCTCTGCAAGTTTATGTTCATTTGTATTTGCAACGTCAACGGTTCCAATCCCTTTTCCTTTACGAATAATCGTACAACGATCGCATACTTCCATAATCTCTTTTAACTTATGTGTAATAAGAATAATAGATTTACCTTCTTGCACGAGCTTTTTCATAATTTGAATTAATTCATGTATTTCTTGTGGAGTTAATACTGCTGTCGGTTCATCAAATATTAAAATTTCCGCTCCGCGATAAAGCGTTTTTAAAATTTCAACACGCTGCTGCATACCAACTGAAATATCTTCAATTTTCGCATACGGATCTACCGCTAAACCATATTGTTCCGATAACTGTTTAATCTCTTTTGCAGCTTCCTCAACAGCAATTTTTCCTTTTTTCTTCGGTTCATTTCCAAGAATAATATTCTCTGTAACTGTAAAATTATGAACGAGCATAAAGTGTTGATGAACCATACCGATTCCAAAGTCATTTGCGATGTTAGGGTTTGTGATTTTCACAGAGTTCCCTTTAATTTTAATTTCTCCTTGTTCTGGTTGATATAGGCCAAAAAGAACGTTCATTAGCGTTGACTTCCCTGCACCGTTTTCTCCGAGTAAAGCATGTATTTCTCCCTGTTTTACCTGCAGCGTAATATCATCGTTCGCTACAATGCCTGGGAATACTTTCGTAATATTGTTCATCTCAATTACGTATTCCATTTTGTTCCTCCTTTTAGCAGGGAACATTCCCCAATTACACTCTATTAAAAGTAATGTTATATATACAAAGGTTAGTTCCAAGAACTAACCTTTGCTATTGCTCTATTATTTCTTCAGAGAAGCTTCGTATGCTTTATACTCATCATCAGTGGCAGGTACTTTAATTTCACCAGCAGTGATTTTTTTCTCAAATTCTTCTACTTTTGTTAAGATGTCTGGGTTTACTTTTTTCACATTATCAGTTGTTTTTGCAATACCAATACCGTCATCTTTCAAACCAAACTCTTCTACTTTTCCGCCTTTTAACTTACCATCTTTTGCTTCTTGTGCTACTTTTGCAACTGCGATATCAACACGTTTCACCATAGAAGTTAGCGTTACATTTTCAGGCATACCTTCTTGATTTTGGTCACGGTCAACACCAATTACCCAAACATTTTCACCTTTTTTCTTGCGGTTTTTCGCTTCTGTAAACACACCGTTACCAGTTGCACCTGAAGCATGATAAATTACATCTACTCCTTGACCGTACATTGCTGATGCTAATACTGATCCTTTTTCTGGTTTATCAAATGCATCCGCATACTGCGCTACAATTTCAATGTTTGGATTTACTGCTTTTGCGCCAGCTTTAAAGCCTGATTCAAACTTTGTAATCAATGGACTCTTTACCCCACCGACAAAGCCAACTTTATTTGATTTCGTTGCCATCGCTGCTGCAACCCCAACAAGGAAAGAACCTTCATGGTCTTTAAATGTAATACTTGTTACGTTTGGTTTTTCCACAATAGTATCTACAATTGCAAATTGTTGTTTCGGATATTGATCTGCTACCTTTTCAATTGAGTCCTGCATTAAATATCCAATACCAAATGTCGCATTATAATTTCCTTTTGCAAACTTCGTTAAATTCGGAATATAATCTGAATCTTTAGTTGATTGAAGATATCGGAATCCTTCATTTTTTTTCAAATCATTATCTTTACCAAATTTCGTTAAGCCTTCCCAAGCTGATTGGTTAAATGATTTATCATCAACGCCCCCAATATCTGTAACCATACCAACCTTGAAACTCTTATCAGTTTTTTTGTCACTACTTGCCTTATCAGAATTACCACATGCACCTAACACTGTACTCGCTGCTAACGTTAATGATAATAAAAGACCTGTTTTTTTCTTCATACTAGAAACCCCTCCTAATTGTTATATGTATCTATCAATATGCCAGCGTCCCCTTCTTCTTGCTGTCACCCCCCTAAAAAGGAACTGATTACATACGTTTTCGTAATACGTGGAAGCTAAATTTATCGGCTCTAAAATAATTAATAGAATATAAAATCGGCTCATCATTTTGATCATAATGCATTTGCTTTAGTATGAGCAGTGCTGTTTCTGGCTCACATTGTAAAACTGGTGATATTTTAGGATGGTAACCAATCGGTTCAATATGAGCAACTGCATATGTAATACGTTTATGCGTATTATTATGAATGACAGTAAGTAGTGACTCTTCATTATAATCAGACAAGTCCGGCAATACTTCTTTCGCCAACTTATCAATGCAATAAACAACAGGCTCTCCGTCTGCTGTACGAACACGCTCAATCATCACAGCCTCAAAGCCTTCATCACTATTAAACTTTTCTTTTTCCTCTTCTGTTAGACTCGTAGTAGATGATGATAAAAAGATTGTTCCTGGTGCTTTCCCCACACTAGAAATCATATCCGTAATACTAGAAAGTTGTTCAATTCCAGAAGAAAATAACGGCTTCGCATTCACAAAAGTACCAACACCATGTCTGCGAATAACAACATTCTCTTCTTCTAAAATGCGTAATGCTTCTCGCAAAGTCGCTCTACTTACGCCAAGTTCTTTCGCCAAATCAAACTCTGAAGGCAACTTTTGTTTTTCTTTATACGCCCCACTTTTGATTTTCTCTTTAATATGATCGATTACGCGTAAATACAAGTGTCGACTATCGGATTTAACTGACATAAGACTCCCCCCACACTTCAATTATTCGACCTCTGATGTAAGACTTCTGTTCTCTTTTTTCAACCAATATTATCGTAATCATACAGTAGAAAAACATTTGTCGAATAAATGTTAATACTTTTTCAAAATGCAATTTTCTATCTTTATTCCATAAAAAAAACTTTGCACCACCCCATTCCTCATATAGAGAAAAAGTTAGGTACAAAGATCCCTTAATCCTTTGTTACACACTTTTCCCCTCATAGTCTAGCAATTCATGGTTGCCAGGTAGAAACTTATGGACCTTATCTCCAAGATTATATGAGGCAGTGATTCTTTTCGAAGTAATCGTACCACCTGCTCCCATATGTGTCAACACAATTCAACATTTTTTTACATTTAATATCGAACATTTTTCAAAAATATCACGAAAAGCATTCGTATTCTAAAGTATCAATATTAATGTAAGCCCTTTCTTTAACACTGGTTATAGTATATAACAAAAATCTTATATAAAAAAGCCCAATTGTAAGGAATTGGGCTTTTTTATCAAGAACTTTTTTCTTGTATATCTTTAATTAAAACTTCTCTCGGTTTACTACCTTCATAAGGACCGACTACACCATTCATCTCCATCGCATCAATGAGACGCGCTGCACGTGTATATCCTACTCGAAATCTACGTTGTAGCATAGAAACAGAGGCCGTTTGCATTTCTACAACAAGTTGCACCGCTTCGTCATATAATTCATCTTCTACTTCCTGTTTTGTTTCTGGCACATCTTGCGGGATCATATCCTCCTGATATTGCGCTTTTTGTTGCGCAACAACATATTCTACAACTCGTTCTACTTCATCATCTGATAAAAATGCACCTTGTACACGAACCGGTTTCGATGCACCAATTGGTATGAATAGCATATCCCCTCGACCTAATAATTTCTCAGCGCCACCACCATCAAGAATCGTTCGAGAATCAGTTTGTGAAGACACTGCAAATGCAATACGAGACGGAATATTCGCTTTAATAACACCTGTAATAACATCAACAGATGGACGCTGCGTTGCGATAATTAAGTGAATACCAGCAGCGCGTGCCATCTGTGCCAAGCGCATAATTGCATCCTCTACATCAGAAGAAGCAACCATCATTAGATCAGCTAGCTCGTCCACAATTACAACGATATAAGGAAGCTCTGGTTGCTTTGCTTCTGATTGATTATTATGCTCTTTAATATAGTCATTATATCCTTCAATGTTACGTGTTCCGCTATGTGCAAACAATTCATAACGACGCTCCATTTCACTCACAACTTTTTTCAAAGCTTGTGATGCTTTTTTCGGATCCGTTACAACAGGCGTTAATAAATGCGGAACCCCATTATATACATTTAACTCTACCATTTTCGGATCAATCATCATTAATTTTACTTCATGTGGTTTGGCACGCATTAAAATACTAACAATAATACCATTAATACATACACTCTTTCCGCTACCGGTTGCTCCAGCTACTAATAGATGGGGCATCTTATTTAAACGTGCTAACACTGCTTCACCAGTAATATCACGTCCAAGACCAATTAGCAATTTTTCTTCGGGATGATTGTTCGCTTTTGAATCAAGCACTTCTCTAAGCGTTACCATAGAAACCTCTGCATTCGGAACTTCAATTCCCACTGCGGATTTCCCAGGAATTGGAGCTTCAATACGAATATCTTTCGCAGCTAATGCGAGTGCTAAATCATCACTTAAACTCACAATTTTACTTACTTTCACTCCCATATCAGGGTACACTTCATATTTCGTAACTGCAGGTCCTTTATGTACTTTCGTTACTTTCGCTTTCACACCAAAACTTTGGAAAGTACGTTCAAGCTTACGAGCATTTTCATAAATTTTCTCATTTTCATTTGTAACCTGCTTATTTTTTGGAAACTTCAATATATCGATAGAAGGCAGCTTATAATCTTTGTTTTCTACATTTGAAAATTGCATTGGGGGCGTTTTTGTTTCCCCCTCTAAAGATTCAACTATCTTTTCTCCTCGTTTCTTTTGCGGCTGCTCTTTCAGTGCAGCTGGTGGATGTTCCTCTTCCATAACAGACGGTGCAATCAAATCACCAGCAGCCTCATCTTCACGATTTTTATCCTTTTCTTCACTTACTGGGTAATTCTCTGTGAAGTTTGAAATAATTGGTGGACCAATTTCGATTTCTTCTGCTGGTTCAACACTCTCTTCTTGCATATCGAAACGTTCACTACGCGTGCGCCTTGTCGTTTTTTTCTTTTCTGTTTGCTCAGCAACACGCTTCGATCTCCAATCTTTATAATCACCTTGCATGACTTGAAACTGACTTCTTATCATCCGTCCAATTGGCGCTAACACTTCTCCAATATGTTTATTTGTAATGCAAAGTATACCAAGAATAACAAAAATAATACCAATAATATATGCTCCTACTTCATCAAATAAAAAATAACAAGTTGCAAACATAAGGGCACCAAACATACCACCGCCTAAATGGACAGTATCTGCACCTTTTTTCATTTCAAGAAAGAACATATTTTTTGTACTAACAATCACAGATGTATTTTCTACCGCTCCATCTTTTGTAAGAAGGTTAAATAATGTAATATGACTAAACATTAATATCGCTAGCACGATTAAATAAACACCAATTAACCTTTTATTCAACAAATTCGGCCATGCACGTTTTATAACGAATGCGACTGATAAAACAATTACACCTATTACGCCAATGATGTACCATTCGCCAAAGAAAAAGCGAAAAAATAACACAAACGATTTTCCTACAACACCTAGTTGCAAAATTGTAATGATTGAAAGTGCAAAAAGAGTCAACCCGACGATTTCGTAATACAAAGTTGGTTTTATGGTACGTCTCGCTTTTGATTTCGTCCCTCTTTGCTTTTGTTTTGCCATTTCTTCACCTCAAGTCCAAAAATTAAGTAAAACTTTCATTCATTGAAAAGTCCCTCTACGTATCATTTATCATATCTTTTAAATCTGCTTACCTGACATTTTACACTTCTTGTAAAATGTCAGGTAAACAGAAGAAAGCAGCCTAATCATGGCTGCTCAACCGTCTTGTTTTTTATATTATACCATAGCTTCTAAACAAAATCCTGCTTTTTGCTAAAAGGTTATTTTCTGACCCGGTTCATACTGTAGGTAATGGGATGGATTGGTACTTAATACACGAACAACGGAATAATGTTGATTACTCTCTTCCAATACAACCATCTCGACTCCATTTACATTCACTACCTTTTGTCGTTCGTATTGAGAGTAATCTACTTCGTACACAAGTTGCTCTGGCATAATTGTATATAAAATCATTGCAACAACTTCCCGTCTTGACTTCCATCTATTTTCATATCTATTAATGCGTTCAACTTTCGAATCGCATCCCCAATACCGCCAACATCATCTATAAGACCATACTTCACGGCATCTATTCCAATTACATTTGTTCCAATATCTCGCGTTAAATTCCCTTTAGCAAACATGAGCTCTTTAAAACGATCTTCCGTCACTTTCGAATGTTTTGTTACAAATCGAATTACACGTTCTTGCATCTTATCCAAATACTCAAACGTTTGCGGTACACCAATGACAAGACCGGTGAGACGAACTGGATGAATCGTCATCGTTGCAGTTTCAGCAATAAATGAATAATCGGTTGAAACCGCAATTGGCACACCTATCGAGTGCCCTCCACCTAAAACTAAAGATACAGTTGGCTTCGACAATGAAGCCACCATTTCAGAGATTGCCAATCCAGCCTCAACATCCCCCCCCACAGTGTTTAGCAATAAAAGTAATCCTTCAATTTTCGGATTCTGCTCAATTGCCACAATTTGTGGAATCACATGTTCATATTTCGTCGTTTTATTTTGTGGTGGAAGCTGCATATGTCCTTCTACTTGTCCAACAATTGTTAAGCAGTGAATACGTGATTCATTCATTTGCGGAACATTCGTTTGACCGAGCTGTTGGATTTTCTCTATTACTGATGCCTCTTTGGAATCCTCTTTCGGTTCTGCTTCTTTTTCCTCATTTGTTAAACCATCACGTTCTATCATATCGCATCCCCTTTCACTCTTATACAACTATTATTTCTTAAGTTGCAAATTTCATGCGATAGGGATGAAAAAGAAAAAACCACCGGTAAAGGTGGTTTTTATACTTCCATGATAATTGGTAAAATCATCGGTTTTCTCTTCGTTTCCTCGTACAGGAATTGTCCTAATAATTCACGAATATTTTGTTTTAACATAGACCACTCAATAGAATATTCTTTAATGGATTGTTCAACAATTGTACGTACAATATCTGTAGACTTTTCGATTAACGCCTCAGATTCACGAACATACACAAAACCACGTGAAATAATTTCTGGTCCAGAGATGATTTTCTTCTCGTCTTTTCCAAGTGTTACAACAACGACTAAAATTCCGTCTTGTGATAACATCTTACGATCACGCAAGACAATGTTCCCAACATCACCTACACCTAATCCATCAATAAGGATATTGCCCGCTTGTACTTTTCCAGCTGGCTTTGCCTCTTCACCTTCAAAAGCAATTACGTCGCCCTTTTCTACGATGAAAATATTTTCTTTCAAGACACCAACATCTTCCGCCAAATACGCATGTGCTTTTTGCATACGAAACTCACCATGTACGGGTATAAAGTATTTCGGTTTCATTAAATTTAACATCAATTTCAATTCTTCTTGACTACCATGACCGGAAACATGAACTTTTCTTTCTCCGTAATAAACGACTTCTGCACCAGCTCTAAATAGTAAATCAATAATTTTAGACACCGATATTTCATTTCCCGGAATTGGAGAAGCTGCGATGATAACTGTATCACCTTTACGAATTGAAATTTGTTTATGAGCTTGCTTCGCCATACGTGAAAGGGCTGCCATTGGTTCACCTTGACTCCCAGTTGTTAAAATCGCTACCTTCTTCTCTGGGAAATTATCAACTTCTTGCAATGAAATAACCATACCATCTGGAATTTCTAAATATCCAAGGCGTCTTGCAATATCAACCACTTTCACCATACTCCGACCTACTACTGCCACTTTACGTCCTGTTTCAGCAGCTGCATCAAATACTTGTTGGATACGATGTACATTAGATGCGAAAGAAGCAATGATAATGCGTCCTTCTGCATTATAAAATACTTTTGAAATTTCCACACCAACCTCTTTTTCAGAACCTGTGTAACCAGGACGTTCAGCATTCGTACTATCAGATAAAAGACAAAGAACACCTTCGTTCCCAATTTGCGCCATTTTACCCAGATCTGCCCCACTATTACCAATTGGTGTTTGATCAAATTTAAAGTCTCCTGTATATACAATAGCACCTTTTGATGTATGGAAGCACACACCAACTGAATCTGGAATACTGTGTGTTGTTCCAAAGAATGAAACCGTTGTCGTATTAAATTCTACAGTCGAATTAGAATCAATTGTTTTTAAATCTACGCGGCCTAGCATTCCCGCTTCGCCAAGCTTTTCTTGTATAAGACCTAATGTTAATTTTGTTCCGTACACTGGAATAGATAGTTTACGCAGTACATAGACAATCCCACCAATATGATCTTCATGTCCATGTGTAATAAATAAACCTTTTACTCTGTCTTGATTCTCTACTAAATATGTAATATCAGGAATAACAATATCAATTCCAAACATTTCGTCTCCCGGGAACATCAATCCCGCATCAACAATAAAAATTTCAGAATCAATTTCCACACAATACATATTTTTCCCGATTTCACCTACTCCACCAAGAGCAAATACTTTTACAGAATCAATCTCTTTTCTCTTCATGTTGTTGCCTGGTTTAAAAATCTTGCAAACACTGATTTCACTAAAATTGCAGAGACACCAGGGAAACTCTACAACCACCATATATTCACCGTCCAAGACGAATGTCCTTACCGTTATGCGATATCATGTTCTTGTTTGTTTTTTAAACCAGGTTTCACCTCTCTTTCATTATATAAATCAAATATCTTATGCGATATGATATGAAAATTCCGTTAAAACATAATTTTCCCATTTTTGCTAAGCATACCCGTACTAAGCTACTTAGCCATATTATAACTGATACAAGAAATAGAACACAAGTTAATTTGTGAGAAAGAGAGGAGAACCAGTGAAATTTCAAGGGAAACAGATCTTCAATTCACAACAAATTCGTTATGATTTCTTTTTTATTTCAAACATAGTTACAACCATATTAATACAAATTAAAAGAACTAGATGTATATAGAGTCGTATATTTTACAACATACAATCTCGCCCGAGTAATTACATATGCTTTTAGCCTATATTTATTTAAACCCATTTAAAAACACTAGCCAAATTCACAAAATACTAATTCTTTACCGTAAGACAATTCTTTCATTCATAATAAAAATGACCTAGCTTTTACACTAGGTCATTTTTATTAACGAGAAATCGATTGCATTACACCTTGCAACGTTAATCGTTCGTCTTCTGTTAATGGGATAAGTGGTAAACGTACAGATCCTACGTCTAATCCAACTATTTGTAACGCTGTTTTTACTGGTGTTGGGCTCGGTGCCATAAATAATGCATTTGTTACTTTAACAAGTAATTGATGCAGTTTCTGTGCTTTTTTGAAATCTCCCGCTTGGAATGCTGCAATCATTTCTTGCATTTCATTTCCAATTACATGAGAAGCAACCGAAACAATCCCTTTTGCTCCAACTGCCATAGCTGGTAACGTTAAACCATCATCACCGCTGTATACAGCAAAGTCGTCCGCTGTTTTTTCAATAATTTCTGTCATTGTTAATACATCGCCGCCAGCATCTTTAATCGCAACAATGTTTGGTATTTCTGATAAACGAACAACTGTATCAACGGAGATTTGTACAATAGATCGCCCTGGAACATTGTATAGCATAACCGGCAGCTCTGTGCTTTCAGCAATTATTTTAAAATGCTGATACATCCCTTCTTGACTCGGTTTATTATAATATGGTGCCACTAGCATAATCGCATCGACACCAACTTCTGTTGCTTTTTTCGTTAATTCGATAGAAGCATGTGTATTATTGCTACCTGTTCCAGCGATTACGGGCACCCTTTTATCGACAACAGATACGACATGGCGATATAACGCTACTTTTTCTTCTGATGACAATGTAGGAGATTCTCCAGTTGTTCCTCCTACCACGATTGCTGTTGTACCGTTATCAATTAAATAATTTACCAATTTCGTTGTCTTTGCAAAATCGATGTTTCCATTTTTATCAAACGGCGTTACCATCGCTGTTGCAATTGTCCCAAAATCTACCATGGTCTCACTCCTTATTGTTCCAGTCGCTTTTCTTTTGAAAGTTCAAACGCACTATGCAATGCATTTACAGCTTCCACTAAATCTACTTCTTTCACAAGCACCCAAATTGTCGTATGACTGTCAGCTGATTGTAAAATTTGAACACCTTTTTCCGCTAGAGCTGTAACAATTTTAGCGGTAACCCCTGGATAACCGGCCATCCCAGCTCCAACGATAGATACTTTCGCACAATGTTCTGTCACAACCGGCTCATATCCAAGGTTTTTTAACAATTCAACAGCACGTCTTGACACATTATCACTTACTGTATAGGCAACACCTGTAGGCGAAATGTTAATTAAGTCCACACTAATTCCTTCATTGGCCATTTCTTTGAAAACATGTTGCTGTAAATCATATGATCCATCTTTCGCAAGTACTTTAATTTGCGTTACATTTGATACATGTGCAATACCTGTAACTGGACGTTCTTCTACATCCTGCCCTTTTGTAGCACCATCATATGCAGCAATCAGTGTCCCTTCACTATCAGAATACGTAGAACGTACACGAAGTGGTACCTTTGCATGCATTGCAATTTCAACTGCACGCGGGTGAACAACTTTTGCGCCTTGATAAGCCATGTTACAAATCTCATTGTATGTTACGTTTTGAAGATGACGTGCATCCTTAACAATGCGTGGGTCAGCAGTCATTACACCTTCTACATCAGTAAAGATATCTATATATTCAGCATGAAGCGCAACACCTAACGCTGATGCTGAAGTATCACTACCTCCGCGTCCAAGTGTTGTTGTATCGCCTTCTTTCGTCTGCCCTTGGAATCCAGTAACAACAACAACATCTACATTTTGTAATTCTTCATGTATACGATCACAATTCATTTCAACAATCTTTGCGTTCGTAAAATCATCATTTGTCACAAAACCAGCTTGCGCACCGTTCATTGCTGCTGCTTGTACTCCGTTTTCATTTAACATATTTGAGAAAACGATTGCCGAGATTAATTCTCCGCATGATAATAATAAATCTTGCTCTCGTTTTGAGATACTAGATTCATTTTGATTTACAAGACTTAATAATGTATCTGTTGCATACGGTTCACCTTTACGTCCCATAGCTGATACAACCGTAACCACTTTATAACCAGCATCTAATGATTTTTTAATATGATGAAGGGCATGCTTACGTCCGTTTTCGTCACGTACAGATGTCCCACCAAATTTTTGAACAATAATTTTCATTTTTACACCTTCTCTTAGCCGTTTACACTAATTGCAATTTTACTAATCGTTCTGCAATTTGAACAGAGTTCCATGCAGCACCTTTTAATAAGTTATCAGATACGACCCAAAGATGGAATCCTTTTTCATTATTTAGATCTTTCCGAATACGTCCAACGAACACTTCGTTTTTCCCTACTGCAGTAGATGGCATTGGGTATAATTGTTCTGCTGGATTATCTTCCAGTACAATTCCTTCTGCATTTGCAAGTAAGTTTTTCATTTCTTCTACTGTTACACCTTCTTTTTCTACTTCAATGTAAACAGACTCAGAATGACCTGATACAACAGGTAAACGCACACATGTTGCTGCTACTTCTAACTCAGGCATATGCATAATTTTTTTCGTTTCATTAATCATTTTCATCTCTTCAAATGTAAATCCATTATCTTGAAACTTATCAATCTGTGGGATCGCATTAAAAGCAATTTGGAAATGTTTTTTATCACCTGATACAGGTAAAACATTTGCCTGTATTTCTTCCCCATTTAAGATTGCTTGTGATTGTTCATGAAGTTCTTCGATTGCAGCAGCGCCCGCACCAGACACAGCTTGATATGTGGAAACGATTACTCGTTTTAAACCAAACTGTTGACGAATTGGCTCAAGAGCAACTACCATTTGAATTGTAGAACAATTTGGGTTCGCAATGATACCATTATGTTCTTTTAAATCGTCTTCGTTCACTTCTGGTACAACAAGTGGTACAGTTTCAGTCATACGGAATGCACTTGTATTGTCAACAACAATCGCACCACGTTTCGCTGCCTCCGGTGCTAATTGTTTCGATACAGATCCACCTGCACTAAAGAGTGCAATATCGACTCCTTCAAAGCTTTCAGGAGTTGCTTCTTGTACTGTGAACTCTTCTCCTTTAAATACAAGCTTCTTGCCTGCAGAACGTTTAGATGAAAGTAACGTTAACTTCCCAATTGGAAATTCTCGTTTCTCTAAAGTATTTAACATTTGTTCACCAACTGCGCCAGTTGCTCCAACTACAGCGACATGAAAAGTTTTTTGCTTTTCCATCACTATGCCCCTTTCTAGATACCAATTCTTCTATACTTAGAATTAGAAGGAGTATAAAGTACCCCTTCTAACTTTAATAACGTTAATTTTATCATATTCTGCAGTAAGAATGATGGTTTCATAAAAAAATGTCTGTTTTTTTTCGTTTCTCAATTCATATATCTGAATTTTTCCACAACAACAGGCTGTAATTGCTTCCCTTCCAACGCTTCTATAATTGTATCTTCAAGCAGTTCCATACGAGCTACCATTGAGTTTGGTTTTTTCTCTGGGGCATCTTGCCCAAATGGGACGAAGTATATATTTTTTGTGGCCATTAAGCGCATGAGGTTGACGCCAACAGGGTAGTAACAAATATATGTATTATATAATTTCTTCTATTATATATAAAAAAACTTAAAGACTAAATTAATTTTCAAATCCATTTCTTGGAGAATTACATTAACATTAACTTTACTACTGGTGATAAAGCATTTGATAAGGATTAGGAGCTTACTATTGGGTTAAAAGCTATTAAAGAGTTTGTTATGAAAGTTAAGTCCGGAGTAAAAATGAATAAGGGTAAGTTCGCTTGTTTCAACGGGATTTTCAATAACTTAATGGACAAGTTCTACTTTGATAAGGAGTTTATGGGAGTATAAAAAAGCTCCCAAACGTTGAGGAATCAATAAGGGAATTTTTTCAAAAAGCATATGGAGCGGGATTTCCTACAACCGTAATACATTTTTTCATATTGTTAAAACACTCAAATTTTCTCTTAAGGATGGGAAATCTTTATATCTTATTTATATAATTTATGTTATGGTACAATATGTTAATTAATTACAATACTTTCTAAAAGGAGTATACATAATGAAAGCAACGAAACTAATAAGTCTCGCAATTCCGTTTATGTTACTAACAGGTTGCGGAACAGATTCAGCAGAGAAGAAAGCAGACACGAAGGTAGAAGTAAAAGCAGAAGAAAAGAAGACTGATAGCTTACAAGTATCAGAAGAAAAGAAGTCTGATAGTTCAAATGTAGCAAAAGCGAAAAGCCAAGATGACGCAAAGGTTAAAGCAGAAAAAGAGTACAAGTCAAAATTAAACTCTTTAATGGGGGATTTTACGAAACAAATACAGGAATTAAACGACATTGTAGCTAGTGATAAATCAGTAATAGACAAAGGAACAGAATTCAACGAAAAGAAGGATGCTTTTACAAAAACAACTGAAAAGATAATTACTTTAGACCCTGGAGATAAATATAAAGACGTTCATAGTATTCTACAAGACGCTATGTATTCAGCAAAAACGGGCGCACTTACAGTAGATGGTGGTTTAATCTTAAAAGATGAAAATTTAGTTCATCAAGGTGGGGAGTCAATGACTAAAGCGTCTAAACTACTACTTGAAGTAGATAAAAAGTTGAAAGAGACAAAATAAGGGATATAACAATGAAACGTAAACTATTAGCAGTTGCATTGCCAGTTATGTTAATTAGTGGGGTAGGTTGTTCTAAAGACAATGCAGAAAAAAAGAAGACTGATAGTTTACAAGTAGCAGTAGATTATAAAACTTCTATACTTGACTTAAGTAAAGCGTTAGAAAGCAAATTATCTACAGAAGAATTAAAAGAGTTACTTATGAATGCTAAAGTTCAATACATAGTAAAAAAACCGACTCAATTAAGAGCCGGTTTTTCCTTTTAATATATATTAAGTTGTTTACTGTTGTACTACTCCACCGTGATCCCCATGATTAGATGTAGGATAATCTCCATAAACTAAATCTGGTCTTGCAGGTGCTCCGCCATCACCAACATTGATTGCTTGTTGTGTACTTAAAGAAAGATTCAAACCAAATGATAAAATCCCTGCAATTACTAATCCTTTTATTATTAATCCCTTTTTTTTCATCATTTTAATGCTCCTTTTTCTAAATATTTTTTCTGGGCTTGATTATTGACGTAAAAATACTTACTTGCCTTTGAATCATTTTCTTCTTTGTAAAATTGCAAAGCCAAAACTTCGCTATATTCTTGAATACACTCCCATAAACTTTCTTTTTCAAAGTACGAAATTCCTTCTAAAACTACAGGTTCTAGTAGTACACCCGAAACTTTTTTATTCAGTTCTTTCAAAATCATAAAACGATGTTGAAACTCTTTGTTCTTTAACTTATTACATATATTTAAACCTTCTTCAATTAGTTCTGCTGCAATGTTTGTTTCACCTAATTTATAGTGTTCACGTGCTAATGCAAAAATAGCTTTAAAGTGGTTAGGGTTAACCTTTGTTACTTCTAAAAGATGACGGATAGCTGAACTAGAAAGATTTTGATTCGCATATAACCATCCTAAATTGTGACGAACCATTAAAATGAACCTTTCTATACCTGATTTTTGAAATACATCTAATGCTAAAGTGAAATTTTCTTCGGCTTGTTCATATTGCTTCAAATCTATACACGACATTCCATATATATTGTTACACAAAGCAACGTTTACTTCATACCCTGTATGTTTTATATACTCGTCCTTTGCTACACGTACATAGTTAATTGAAAGTAAAGGCTCGTATGACTGATAGTAAAAGTATGCAATTCTATAATTAAATTCAGCCTGTTCTATTGGGTTAGACATATATTTTAATAATTCTTCAGCTTGTTCAAAATGATTTTTTGACTCATTGTAATTTGAAACGAACATTAAATGAATACCCTTGAATAAATGATAATAGTATATTAAATGTGCATCATTAGGAATTGGTAAAGAATCAATTTTATCAAATTCATCATGAGAAATATTCATACTATCTGTTAATACTTTATACCTAAAATTTAATAACGAATAGTAAAACCATATGTTTTGATCTTCTTCGATATGATTAATTGTAGAATCGATTTCTTCTTGTAATAGTTTAGATTGAATAAAATCTTGTTTTAACATTGATTGATACCAAGCATCCAATGAATGCTTAATTCGTTCTTTAGTTACTATATGTGTATCCACAATAAATTATCCCCCTTGTCATCTATCTATATTTTACTAAATATTAACACAATTCAGCGCGTTTTATATTTAGTCCCCTTTAAAACCACTTGAAAAACAATTATCAGAATATTCACCCAGAAACAAAAAACAAAAAAGCCGACTCACTTAAAAGCCGGCAATTATTTTATCTAATCCATTTCACATAAGATTCATCAAAGTACATCCAACCTTCAACACCCTCGCCTGTAACGTAAATCCAATTTTCATAACGATAATGTACATCGTATGCAGATTGTTTTGTAATTACATTAACCACCGGATCTCCTGTGCTTGCTCCTTTGCGAAGATTAATATTCGTCCCAGAAACCCAAACGACACCATTTGTTTTACCACCTTTATTGATAAAGCACACATCATCTCTCAACCAATTATCCTCAGCGATTTTGTACCAAAAATGACCGTCAACATAACTCCAAGCTAAGTATGGATGTTTACTCCCTTTATTGACTTGGCGCATAACTTTTGCATCAGTCGATGGGCTTTGTCGTACATTTGTAACATCAGCGCTTACAGTAATGCTGCCTAAAGTATCTTTTTCTTCTACAATTTCATTATTTGTACCAGCACCAGTAAACCAATCTAAAGATTTACTACCAATTAATTTGTTTAAATCACATTTTCCAATACCAGTTACATTGCCTGTTTCTGTATACTGCCAAATATCACATGGATAAGCTGGTTTATTATCGCCATAACGTGGGATCCATACGAAATCAGCATTTATATTTGCTGCCCCAAATTCTACATACGTATGATGGGCAATGTATAACCCTACTTTTTTAGCACCTAAACGGCGTAACTCGTCAATGAAAGCCTGTGTTCCTTCCTTCATGTTATCCATTGTTTTTTCTTCCACATCCACTACCCAGAACAATGCATCCTTATCGCCACGATTCCAGAAATCTCGAGCTTCTACTTTTGCATCTTCCACAGATACAAATCGGCAAAAAGCATAGTTTCCGAATGGTACATTATGAGCCTTCATAGAAGCTACATAAGACTTGTACATATGATCTACAACATTTGACCCATCTTGTACCCTAGCAATTACTAAATCTAGCTGTGGAGCTGCTACGCTCCAATTAATATCACCATTCCATTTTGAAATATCTACAACGTATCCCATTACTGAACATCTCCTTCAAATAGTTTTTGTTTAATTTCTGTTACATCTTTAGAAATAGATCCAAAGGCCTTAGCCTGCTCTTCAATTACTTGTTGGTTTCTATCAATTACTTGTTGATACTTTTCTTCACGCTGCTCATTCTTTTTCTGCGTAGTAAAGAGCATCCACACGAATAACGCTGCGAATGCTCCTTGTTGAATAACTGAATTGAAAATAGCGTCCTCCACCATTCCCATCTCCTTTTGGCAAAATAAAAAGAGAGACGATTGTCCCTCTTTTTTAAAAGCTTTTTATATTTTATAATCACTTAAACAATGGCTAATAAATGCCAATATTTCATTCATACTATTTTTTGCTACTTGATTATGTCTCGTAACGAAAACCTCATCATTACTGTAAACTCTAGTGTTAATGTCTTTTTCTTTTAATGCTGATAACAATTGCGGTATGTGATCCTCATACGTTTCATCATTTATAGATGTAATCAAATACACATTCGGTTTATATCGAGAATCCTTTATCACATTTTCTAGATAACTAGAATAAAATCTCTTACTCTTTCTATCTGCGTCCTCTGGAAGTAAATAAGAAAGGAACGGCTTATAATTTTCGATCCAAGCCATTAAATCAAATTGAGGAACAACACCAATAATGTTCTCTATCCCCAATTTGAACCCGAAACTCAAGCTAGCATATGCTCCTTTTGATATACCGAAAAAAGTAACATTGTCTTTTCGAATTCCGTATGCATTGATTTTATGTTTCAGAAACTCCATGACAGCCTCTTCTACATCAAACTTTCCATTTAATCCTAGATAATATGAGCCTACTAATCCAAAATCATCTTTAATATATATCTTTCTACAATTGAAATGCTTTAAACCGTCGATTAAGGTGTATGGGAATCTTTCCGCTGGTGATTCGGATTTTTCGTTACCCATCGATTGAAAAATAACTAGCAACTTAGATTTCCCTACATAGTTTGCTACACCGTAAGGATCTTCTAAAAAAGTTAGTTCAACACCATTTTTCGCTTTGTATTTTTGTTCTTCATCTTCAATAATTAACCGTTTAGCCATTTTGTTAAGTACCCCCATCATGTCTATATACATATATATTAACATGTGAAACTAAATACCTTACATTAAAATTCCCATTTGTTAACTAAATTGTTAAATTGCATTACCTGTTTCCACTAAATATGAAGGGTTCGAATTGAATTTGTTAGTACACCCTTTAAAACTGTTACCTGTAACAACTACAGATTGAGATGTACTGCTAAGCATTACAGCATTGGTAAATCCTCTAGCAACACTTCCTGTGATTGTTACATTCTCACAATCTTGTGTGTTAAAGGCATTATTTCCAACTGCACCTGTATTCACAAGGATTGCAGATACACTAGCGCTTTTAACGTTTATAAGTCGCATAATAGATGAATTATATTTCGAGCTGTCTACCGTCAACGTCATGTTCGTCATATTTACACGATCCGCCATAATGTATACGCAAGCCGTGCTCGCTGCCCCTACTGGGTCGCCTGGTAAGATGTCAACGTTACTTATATTCAAAGAGCCACCAGCATGACCTGCACGTATTGGTGTGTACATATCCCTGAAACTGCAATTTTCTATAATTAAACCATCTCCAGTTCCATAACTATGGATCCCATATCCATCAACCGCACCACCGATGTTCGCACCGATAATTTTCATATCTTTAAATAGTTTACCAACATAAATGCAAGTTGATTTCGTAGGTTCTCTATCACTCGGCGCTTGAAGTGATTGCCATGTGCCACCGTTAATGGTGACATTGAAATGACTACCTGCCTCGCCCCCGGGTAAACGGCAGAATGCATTCGGACTTCCCAATGATGTACAGTTTTCATATGTGATATTTCCCATTTTAGAACCCTCTGGAGTTTGTCCTACAGCAAAGCCCCCAACTTGGCGTGTTACATTTTCTGCGAATGGGTAATTGTCTATCGAAACACAATTAATATATTTAACGTTAGATAAATCAAATTCGGGTAGGTGAATATGAATTTCGAATCCGCAACCTCTATTATTTATCGCTTTACAATTGATGTATTCAATATAACTTGGACCATCGTCCATCTCGTAAGCGTTCATGCTAGACGAACCTTCTCCATTAATTGTGCAAGAATTTTTTACTACACATCCATCAAATGTGATTCGAGTCGAAAGACCTCTGTGAACAGCTCCTACAGGCGCTTTCAAGTTTTGATCTGTAACACTTATTCCGTCTTCCTTAATGTTGTCACACTCTACATTGAAGTATGAATAACGAACAGAACGAAGATCTAAAGCGCCTTTTGTATTTATAACTTTACAGTTTTTAACTTTTACATAATCGCTGGTAATGAATTGCAAACCGTACACATGATTATTAAGACCATCAAATGTAATGTTTTCGATTGTTATATTTTCATTTAATCCAACAACAGCCACTCTATCAGTAGCACTAGGTGCTTTGTACGTCGGAAAATTAGCATTAATCAACATAGACCTGGAATAAAATCCAGGGACTCCACCGGTATTTTTATGAATAATAAAGGTATTATCAGGATTCTCACCAATGAGTTTCGTTGATGATTTAACAGCTAGTGTACCGCATAAATACATCCCTCTTGGAAAGTATATAAGTTCTTCAGAGTCTATTGCGGCTTGTACAGCTTTTGTATCATCATTTATTCCATCACCTTTAGCCCCAAAACTTAATACACTAACCCAGTTCTTTTGTAAAACATTTACCTTTTTATTAATTTCTTCTGCTATTGTTATTGCTTCTACAGCTATATCTTTCGCAGCAATAATTGCAGGGACATCCATTTTATAAACTTCCTCAAGTATGGTATCAGCTGTCTCTTGTGTTTCATTTATCCTCTCTTTTAAATTGTCGAAATCACTAACATAGTTTTCTAAAATACTCTTACCTTGTTTTACATCATGTCCTAGCACAACTTTTAAGTCCGGTGTTGTAAATCTCTCGGTTCCTTTTTCAAAAGCAAAGTACCCCATCCACACTCCACGAGCTGAAACGGCTTCTTTTGAAAATACATATTCAAACATTCCACCTGCTGCATTTGTAATATCCGCAACATTACGAACGAACGGCCCACTTGAATTAGCAGCCTCATAATTTGCTGCGTATCCGGTCAGATCAACTGTTTTCCCTCGTTCTTTTAAAATTACAACAACCTTTAGTCCGTTCTCATCATTTTCCCGTGCTGTTATTGTTTTCAGTGGATTTTGACTCGCTAGGTCGATCACTATCGTTTCCGTTCGCATGTAGCATCTCTCCTTCTAAGATAAATAATCTTGCTTTCAAGGTCGCATTCTCATGCTGTACTCTAGCAATCTCTTGAGCTAAAAATTCATTTGTCAATTGCACCATTTGTACGTCAATCTTCATCTTATCCCTCCTTATCTGCTTTTCGGTTTAACGAATCACGAAGCTCTTGGATTTCTCTATCGTGCCGATCTGTCTTGCCCTGTAGACTTTGAATATCTACCTGAGCTGTCCCTAATCCACTACCTAAGTCGTTAATCTTCTCTAGGTTTGATGAAGCGTAATCCCAAGCACCATTCGCTCTATTTTTCGCATAGGTAACATCTCCCCATGCAGTATTCACGTCACGACCATTGATTTTCACTGTGTTAATAGTATCTATAAAGGCTTCTCCCCATACTTGTTTACTTTGACCTAGAGACCCACTTCCTGAGGTGTTCGGATTAAATGCGACAGACTCTCTGAATCCGCTGTGATTCGTAATACTCCAACTTCTGCCAAAGATTGAACTTTCGAATCTTCCTGCACCCTCGAAGTATATCGGTTGTTTAAAATAAGAACTTGCTAAGAAATTCAGTTCTGCATGACAGAAGAATGTTGGCGCAAATGAGTATAAATCACCTTTTTCACCGTCAATGTAAACGGATTGAGTAACTGATCCGTCAATATTACGTTTACCAAAAGAAAGTGCAGCATCTTTATTCGCTGTGGATTCTATTGCCCATGTTGTGATTTCTTTTCCATCCGCAGCTCGAACTTGTGATATTGTGGTTGATATTTTTTTATTTACACTGTAAAAATCGATGGCCGATCTATCCAGGTCGATTTTGAACGTATCATTACGCGCTCTTAGTTTTCCCGATTCAATGTCATCAGCTATTAGATTCTTAATTTTAGCCAACGAAGCATCTAATGTACCTGTTGTCATAAAGTCAGCTACTATTCGACCATCACGAGTGATAGCTGTTTCATATGGTCCGTTTATCCCTTTTGAGGAATATCCCAATCCATTTATATTCCATTGCCAAACTTTTTGAGTTGTCTTTTCGGAATCTGTATCCATAATTAATAATCTTTCGGGATACACACGTACATGACCACCAAAACCACTGTTAATAAGATTAGTTGCATTATTCTTCGCTTCTTCCAATACGGAAAGTGGCATATCAGATAATTCATTTTGCATTTGATCAAGTTTCCCCATCACATCTGTAAATGAATTTTTGAAATTACCAATTGTCAAGTTGGTATATTCTTTTTTAATCGGATCATACTTGTACGATATTACTTTTGCTTGTATGTGGAGATTATCTTCACTATGTATAACTGTAACTGTATCAGACATATATACACGTTGTAGCACAGCAAAGTCTTTGTATTCTTCTGTCTGGGATAGTTCTTGAAACTCTACTTTATAAGTCGCCTGTGGCTGGTCTACTTTTTGAACCTCAAATATTTCTTTCGCCGCTGCTCTTAACAATTTATACGCTTCTTCTAAAGGAACCGCGCCTTCATCATCTGCATTATCACCAATAGCCGCTTTTATGTGCTTAAACTCTACAATTCGAATCTTAGGATGTGGATACTTGTTAATTAGTGGACTATCTACATATTTTTCAGGTAAAAACAGTCCATCAAATCCTTGAGGCATGATACGAGTAACCGGACTCTTCCAATCAACCGTTCCTTCATAACCTAACAAGTTTTTCTTGTGTCTAATTTCAACTCCACGATCTCTTCCACGATGATTTAACATCTTTACATCAAAGTTATCCCGTAGTAATTCTCCGCCCCAACGATTGATAAAAGAATTTTCCTGGCTACTATCCAAAATGGCTTCCACAGGATTCTTTCTTACTATACGAGCGCTAGAAACCTTTGGTATATCAGAGAAAAAAACAAAAGGATGCTTATATTGACACCCTCTTGAAATCCTTTCTAATGCACCACTTCCATTTATAGACTCTGGAAATATATCTTCAATTAAATTTTCGGTTAAATCATAAAAGATATGATAACAAAATACCTCTAACTCACCCATACTAGGTTTGGCCGTTGCAATCCTAAACAATTGGTCTCCATCTGGTGTAGGTGCTTTAACAATACTCATACCATCAATTTCTGTTCCGTAAGGAGCAAATAGAGGATATCTAAACTTAAACACAAATAAACCGTTAAGTTCTTCCTCGACGGATGGATCATAAATATGTGGGTCTAGAATCCCGATTCCATTGTGTGTAAAATCTGTTTCATTCGGCTTATATAACTTAATCATAGGTATCTCCACCGCGGTTCAATTACAATTCGATTTACATTATCGGACCATGCAATTGTATTTCCTCCTACTTTAAAAATAGGAAATTCACCTACTGTTGTTATTGGAGTTGTTCTGGAATAAGCGGTTAATAACTCTGAATCTATGACAACAGAATCCTTTACACCCTTTATTTGAAAAGTAACATCATTAATTGTTAGTTTTATATCTCCACTACCATAAATTTCAAACTTCGGTTCTGATTCAAATGTACCAATATTAAAAATCATATCCGACTGTGTCAATTCAATTGAAGTTGTCATTGCATATTCGAATGGATCAAAATTAAATCTCACTTCAAACTTCCCATACTCTTCAATTTCGTTTTCTACGTCTCCGATTTCTACACTTTTTATTTTCCGATACACATCGTCATCAGTAAAAAATAATGTTTCTCCATTCAACAACCATGCTTTAGCCTGGCGAATCAAACGTTTAATATTATCATGATCTGACAAATTAAATTGAATCGATAAAGGAACGTCTTCATATGCTCCCTTTTTGGTAAGCGATCCATGTCGCCCTGGAACTTTTATAAATTCCACTTCCCTTTTTGCAGTAGGAATAGCAGGGCGTTCTAATACATATAATCCATAATTCGTTGCGAATTCATTATCAATTATTACATCTAACAATTTAAACCCTCCCTATTCCTACTTGTACACTTCGCCCATGTTCTGCAAACCATTCATTTGCTTTTTCATACATACGGTCGATATCACGGTCATTTCTGACCACAGGATTGTGAATGTGGACTTCCACAGATTCTTTTTCCATTGTTGCAGCAATCCCTCGTCCAATTGCCCCTAACGTTTGTTCATTCAAAGGTAAAACACCCTCTGGTCCAGCTTCTCCTGCACCTTGTAAATTACCACCGTTCATCCCGAAAATAGTTGGACGAGTAAAAATACCACCTTTTGCACGCCAATCTATATTGAGACCGCTTGGATAAGAAATTTCCTTTCCTAACACTGTTTTTGTACTAGTTTCCAAACTAAAGTGTGGCATTTTAGGCATTTCAGGCTTCGGAATTTTTAATTTAAGTCCCTCAAAGAATCCCTTGATTTTATCAATCCACCCCTTCACCGTATCCGCTGCCTCTTTTATTGGATCAATAATATTACGTTTAGCTTCATTGAATTTTTCCAGTGCAGAACTTTTGATACTCTGAAACCTTTCGTTTGCCGTGTTATACATTGATGTTACTCTTTCTTTCAAACTATTATACGCTTGCGTTATTGGATCAATAATATGCTGTTTCACTGAATTCCAAGCTGAAAGTGTAGCTGATTTTATTTGTTCATATTTTCCGCTTAACCAAGTAACTAAATCTCCAAATTTTTCTTTGCACCAGTTATATGCATCCTGAACAGGCTGTATAATATATTGTTTCACAGCATTCCAGGCTGATTGAGTAGCAGCCTTTGCTTGTTCATATTTTTGACCTAGCCAATTGACTAACTCGCCAATCTTTCCACTCACCCAGTTATATGCTTCTGTGATCGGATCGATAATGTATTTACTTATTGCAGCCCAAGCAATTTGAGTTGCCGCTTGAATAAGTAGCCACCCTGCCTGAAGAACCGTTGAAATTAAAGAAATAATAGGGTCTAAGACTGTAAGAATAGTATTCCAAGTATCCGACCAGGCTTGAGTCAGTTGCCCCCATAATTGCGATGCTGTTTCGACAAGAGACGACCACCAAGAGGACGCCGTTTCGACAATTCCTGACCATAAATCACTAAAAAATTGACCTATCGGGTCAAAAAATGAGTGACACATTTCTAAAAATGAAGCCCAGGCTTCTGAAAAATATGCAACTGTGGAAGACCAGGCATCTTGACACGTTTGAACTATACCAGACCACAATTCACCAAACCACGTCGAAAATTCAGACCACTTTTCAGAAAGCCAATCAGTTATTGCACCCCAATTTTGTATAACTACTATAATTGCGGCTATTGCTGCTGAAACACCTGCAATAATCCCTATTACTGGCCACAACGCTAAATTTAAAGCACCAAAAGCAACTGATAAAACACCTACAGCTATACCGATAGCCGTAATAATAGCTGTCAAACCAGCACCAATAGCAATAAAGTTTTGAAGTGGCTCGGGTAATTTCGAGAACCAATCAATTACTGAGGTTAATCCCTCCGCTGCCTTAGGTAAAACATCTGCAGCAAGATCTGCAAGTTTCTTTCCGACCGGTTCTAAAGCTGCTTGTGTTTCACGTAACGCACTTTGCAGCTTCTGTCCAATAGATTCTTCCTGAAGCTTTTTCATTTCATTCATACGTCCGTTTACATCACCTAAACCACCATTTACATCATTTAAACTTAATACTGCATCAGCGCCCATGTCTTCCCACTTGGTACCAAATAGAGCAACACCAATCTGGTTTGCTTTTACTTTGTCATCCATTTTTTGAAGATCGCCTAATACAGCATTAAATACATCGGCTGCTGTACCTTTACCTTGATTAAAAGACTCCCATACTTTTTGTGTCTCTTCAGATAAATCACCGAATCCTTCAGATACACCTTTAGATCCATCTTGCACACGAATGCCAAATTCTTTCACAAGGTCATTGATGTAATCGAGATTATAAGAGCCGCTTGCAGTTCCATTAGCTAGAATAGTAAACATTTCATCGGCACTAAATCCAGCCTGTTTGAATAACGGTGCATATTCTGAAAGGTTATCAAATAATTCATCCGAATAATTCAAACCGCTTTGCGCACCTGCAGCAAGTAAATCAAATGTTTCTTGTGTAGATAATCCAAACTGTGACATCAGTTGACCTGCACCACGAGTCGCTTCATTTAGGTCCACATCATATATCTTTGCAAGTGTTAAAACATTCTCAGATGCACCTTGTAGTTCTTCATGTGGAACATCTCTCATATTTTGATAGACTTTTATTAACGCCTGGTCCACTTCCTCAAGGTTTTCACCAAATCCCTTTTTCCAAGTATCAACAGCGATTTTTTGAAGGTTTTCTGCTCCCTTCCCTGTCAAACCTAAAGAAGCTTGGATTTTTCTTTGAGAAGCATCAAATTCTATCGCTGTATTTGCAATGGATTTACCAATTTCAATCAACTTCCCTGACATATCCTGCAATATCTGAGTAGCTTCCAATAAATTATGTACATCTAACTTCCGTCCAATTTCAGCCATACCGTCCGCTGCTTGACCACCACTTCGGCCAACATCTTGAAGTGAATTCTCAAATTGCTTTAATGTCGTTTTCGCTTGATTTAATTTAGTTTCAAGTTGCTGCACTTCTGCGGAATTCTCACCATACACACGCTTTGCTGCACTTAACTGTCGTTCTAAATTATCAACTACCCTATCAGTCATTTCCATTTGTTGACGTAGTTGTCTCTGAGCCAATTCCAGCTTATCTGCTTCACTAGCATTCGCACCTAATTCAGCATTTTGAAGTTTAAATGAACTTGTTAACCGCTTTTGTTCAGCTTCAAGTTTCTTCGTATTCTCTTGTAACTTGTCCATATCTTCACGTGCTTCTCTGGCCTCAATTGCTTGTTGTGAAAGACCTTCTGTAACTCTTTTCATTGCATTTCCAAGAGATGTTTCAGCACGTTCTGCATCAAGTAGCTTTCCATACATTTTATTAAGCTGTTCAGCTGTAGTATTAGTGTCCCTGGACATTGCTTCATATTCGGCACGTAACATTGCTGTACGTTTCTTTGCAGCCTCCATTTGTATTTCAAGCTTTTTCTTTTCGGCCCGAAGTCTATCAGTCATAGTGGCATCTTGCCCCATCGCTGCAATATGATTTTTATATTCCTTCGCGGCATTGTTCATAACCATATTGATTTGTTTTAACGTCTGAGCATACTGAACTTGTCCATCCATTTTGAAATTAAGCACGACGTTTCTTTCTTTATTATTCCCTGCCATTTTCTCACCTCACTTATCGGAACGGAGTTTGATCTAACGTGTAAATTTGTTTTTCCTTCTTCTCATTTAAAGCATCTGGATTGTTATATCGAAGATGCATAATGTATTGTTTTAAAAAATGATTAGGAGTGATTTCCCAAAAATCATCCATGCTATAACCAAGCAACGTATTACCGACATAAAAATAAAAATCCCAGTCCAATTCGGACTGAGATTCTTCATTTTTATTCAGTATGTTCTTTACTTTTTTTCTTGTTTCAATTTCTCCATATCAGAGTGTTGGAAGGTTTGGCCTTGGAAAATGTCCATTACAACTTTGAAAACATCAGGTAGATCATACATAGGTATTGAATTTTTGATTTCTTCCGGTGTACATTCAGTACCAACACTACGAACCATCGCATAAATCAGCGTGCTCATTAATTTAATTTCTTTTTCACCTAAACTAAATTGTTCTTTCGCCAGCATTGCATGCAATTCTTTTTCGAACACATGATAATCACCACCATATGACTCTTCCACATACGGAAATGAAGCCATCGTAAAAATAACAGGGATTTCTACTCCCTGTATCTTAATTTTATTTCTATTTATATCAACGTTAACTAAATCACTTAAACGTGCCATATTATCACTCCTTATTCACCTGTTTGAGTCGTTCCACCTAATTGCGCTAATTGAGATTCATCGAAAATTACTTGTTTTAGGAAATCTGCAACTTTAATCTCTTTTGCTTCTGGATCACCAGTATCTAATTCAGCTTGTGTAACATCATTGTATAGCAATGGATCTGCTGTAATTGTGTAAGCAACGTCGTCCACAGTCATTTCTTCATTCTGCGTTTTCCAAGATTCTTCTACTGGAGCAACTGTACATTTCGGATACCACCGTAATACTTTTGTCCCATCATTCAGTGGAAATACAACACCTACTGCAAACTTTGGATATTCCTTCGCCTTTGCAGTTTCAAAAGACACACCTTTTTTACGTGTTTTTGCAAAGATTTTATCTTTTACCTCACGGTTTAGACCAGCAAGATTAAATGCTAGTCCGAACGCTGTATTCTTGACAATGTTAATAATCTTTTTGTTAGATGCCCATTTTGTAAAATTTGTAGATGTCGTCGAAATTGTTAAATCTGAAATATTTGTTTGTTGATAAATGGTATCTTCATAAGTTGGCAAAGCATTAGATGTTTCAGTTCCTTTCATCATACATAAATATAAATCTTCAATCCCCACAGAATATTGAATTTCTTTATTTTCAATTGGCATGTATATTATCCTCACATTCTATCTATTATTTTTTGCACCATAATATCTGAAATTTTGTCGCCCTCTGCATCAAAGGTATTCTGTACAAAGTGTTTTCCCTTCACACGACCTTTGCCATTTGCTTTTTTATGGCCATGTTCAACTAAGTACCAATACCAAGCTTCATCTTTAAATTCGACAGATACATGATCATTTTTCATGACAACCTTTAGGCTATCTCTTAAATGCGTTCGCTTATTTTTATTGGACGCTTTGATTTTTGGTTTTAATTTACTTGCGAAATACTTTGCTGCCTCGTCTAATACATCCAGGCTTACTTGTTTATCAACACTTAATAGCGTATTAATATCTTCCAATACCTCCGCAAATCCATTATTATTACTAGCCATTAATACACCTGACATACGTTATAAACTGCGTCACAGTGTCGTCATTTTCATCGTAAGGCATTCCATCAAACTGTGCATATGAAACACCAGCATCATTAAAAACAACCTTTAATGGTTCAATATCTTGCTCTGTACCCTTTGTAACAACTGAAATTTGATATAACGGCATGGACTTTAAAACCTTATTAGAAGCCCTCTTATGTTGTTCATTCACAAATTCATACACAATATAAGGCTCTTTTGCTTTTGTTGGAGCTTCATCACGATAAACAGGTATTCCTGATTGCTTCATGATTGTTCGCAACTCTTGAACATTAATTTGCATAAGATAATGACACCTCCATCATGCGGTCCTCTTCACGTACATAAATGCGCTCAATATTGTAAATACGGCCACCAACTTTTACACGATAATCTTTTTGATTATTTTCAATATCTCTATCAACACGAACCTCAATTTTCTTTACAATTTCATTCGTATCTTTTGTTGTAAATTTGTCAGTGGCGGTAACTCCAATGTTGTTATAACGAATTTTACGTTCCAAGGGATACCCCATGACAACACGGTCTGTCTCTGGATCAATTGTCTCTCCTAATTTAAGTAGGTCGCCCAGCCATCTAAGTTTATTCGTCTGTCTCTTCGGCATCATATACCTCCTGAATAAAGAAAGGTGTCATTGCATCAAGTGCCTGTTCTAATTCTTTTTCTGCCACACGATATTCATAGAAAATACCGGCACACATAATAACCAGGTATTCTACTTCTCTTCCACAAGCCTTTTTTACATATCTTTGACCTTGTTTGATATAAAAAGAGAGCATGGAATCATCCATACCCTCTTCCCAATGTATATGACCTTTTAGTTTATCGATTAAATCATCCATATTAAGCTCCAGTAGAAGCTTTTAAAACATACTTATAAACTGGAACTTCAAATGGTGAATGAATTAGTTGTGCATCTAGTAAGTTCCAAATACGGAAACCTACACGGTTTGTACGTGAGAATAACTCAACTAATTTTTGGACTTCTAATGATCCAATGACATCTTGAATGTAGAATTTAGAGAAGTCACCAAAATAGAATACTGGTGTATCTGGTGAATCAGTAATGTCAATTGCATCTTCTTCCTCAACAGGGAAGCCTAATAACGTATAACCAATTCCGCCTTCCGCTTGATTAAATGGACGAAGTAATGGGAAACCGTCATCCGTTTTCATTGTTTCAATTTTTGTTAGCGCTGCTGTATTTAACACCCATCGTGCTTTTTTACGTACTTCTTTAACTGGTGTATTTTTCATCTTTACCAATGCATCATAAAGATTTTTATCATCCGTTTTAAATTCAACGGCTTTCTTTGCTAATGCACCATCATTTATGTTATTAGCTTCATCGCCATTAACCATATATTGAGTTTCTTTACGAACATAAGCCTTTTTCAGCTCATCCATAACAATTTGTTCAATCGGTAAACCTGTACGTGCTAATAATTTTTTCGTCACTGTAGCAAGTGCATCAAATTCCGTTGGTGATAATTCGATCTCATCAAATTCGATATCTGTTTCTGGAATTTCATTATTTGTTCGCTCATTTTTATGCCCTTGAGCTTCTGCCTTTTTAACTAAAACAGGATACTTAATATTTTCTTTTGTTTTTACTCCTGTTCCTAATCGACGTAAGAAGTTTTCTTCTTGAGCATACGTAATAATTTCTTTACTTAAGAAATCTGGAATCGTAACAGACCCATTACCAGTAACTAAGCCTAATGCACGAGCTTCTCTCTCATCAATATTACCCACAATATAATTAGCGAAAGCTGAACGAGTTTCCTTTTCTTTATTTTTAGTAGATTTATGACCTTTAGTAGCAAGACCCGTTCCAATAGCTGCCATGATTTCAGAACGTTGCTCTTCTGACAGTTCAGTTTTTACATCTGAATCTTCTTTTGCTTCTGGATCCTCTTTTTTCTCGTCTTTCTCCGGATCTTCTTCTTTTTCGTCTGCTTCTAATTTCGCTAATTCCTCAGCAAGAGTTTGCGCTTCTTTTGTTAATGCTTCTACTTCAGTCTTAACCGCTGCTAATTCTTCTGAACGAACTTCACCTTTTTCAACTTTACCTTGTAATTCTTCTAAACGCTTTTTCGTTCTTTCTTGAGATGCTTTTAAGATCTCTTTTAATTTCATGTCACATTTCCTCCAAAATAGTTTGTATTTGTTTAATAATATTGCTTCTTTCTTCTGTATCATCTTCCACAACTGTTTTTACAGCTACTTCTGTACTTCTCATTTCAATCATGGTTGCATTTTCGCCCCTGGTTTCAATAGAAGTAGCAACATACGCTGGTGTCATATCCAAAATAGAAACTTCTAAAAGCTCTAATTCTTTAATCGATCGTTTTTGAACACCAGCTTCGCCCTCTTCCCATGAATCTTTTTCAGAAACAAAACCAAATGACCAACCACGCAATTCTTTATTCCTTGCCTTCTCAATCACTTGTTCATCTGTAACTGTAGCAATCGCCCTTAAACCAATATTATCTTCATACAATTCCAGATTTCCGTTTTCAGTAGATCCTAGTTTCCTAGTTTTATCGTGGTTAAAAAGCAAGTCTATATTTTGAGCCTTCTTTAACGCTTTTTCAAACGTTTTGGGAGCAATCTTCTCTTTGAAATACCCCCTTGGAGAAGGCAACATTCGACTTTCTCTGTCCACAACATTCACATAACCATCAAGTACGACTTGATTCCCTCGAACCTCAATTTTCATTCTCTTCACCTCCTCCCAATGAACCATCTGTTGCTTCTTTCTTGCCTATTTCGGTTAAATCATTTGAAATATAAATAGCTCGTGATTCCTTTGTATTTTGTTTAGGGAATCCAAGCATATCGGCAACATTATCAGGTGAAGTAATAGCTGTACGCACAAGATTATAACCGATATTCGTCTTGTTGCTATAAGTGACAAAATCAAGAATATTAATCTTGAATTTAATTCGTTTCCCCGGATTTTGACCATAAAAAAGAAGACTCAAATGGTCTTCAAAATTTTTCATTATTGGTCTCACTGCTTTGTTGTGGATATACATCATGGCTTTTTCCATATCTTCTTTGATTAGCTCCGTGTATGTATCCACATTTATACCTAAAAACTTACCCAAATCCTTTTTATATACATTTAGGTAGGCTAGGGTCTTTTCGTCATCTAACGGGCTTTTAAGCGTGTCAATTGAGTACCCTTTTCCGAGAGGGATCATTTTTACAGACCTTGATTCATCGATGGATTCCAGTTGATCTAAAATTGCATTGATTAACTTTGACTGTGCACCATTTTGTGGATTAATATGAGCATCCAAATTTAACAAGAATGCTAATAGGCCACCCTTTTTATATTTGTCAGTTAAAGTTTTCTCAGCTGACATCACGCCCTCGAGTGTATCTCTTCCCAAGTCAAGAATACCTTTTCCTTTTAAATGATCTGCACCAATATTTTTCACATGACGAATCATAAATGGAGGAACTTCTTGGCCACCAATATTAAAATGTTCTACCAAATTATCATCTAACTCTGTAAAAACATTTGAGGCTAAATGTATTTGAGTGCCGTTTAATATCGGAAATGTTTCTCCCTCGAGCAAATAAGTATTCGTCATTAATTTAATGAATTCAGATTGTGTAAGATAATTATTCGGATTCTTTAAAATGCGAAGTGCAATATCATCTTTAATTTCATTACCGAGTTCATCTTCCACAACAATATCAGCCAATACCATTTGATTACTAATATCTTGTAGCAACTCGTAAACATCGCTAGATTGCAAGATATTTGAATCCGTAACATACACACCGCCATAACGAATACTTTTTCCTAAGACATCATCAAGATAGCCACGCTTTTCAGCCTGCTTAAATAAAAAATTTGAAAACCTATCCCTTAAACCCAATTTCTCACCACCTTTCTATCTGTAAATTTCACCGATTAATTCATCCATTCCCTCTTCGCTCACATCATCCATAACCATCATGGTTTCTTTATGAGCAACTAAAAAAGCAACAAATCCATCAATTTTCTTTTTGGACTGTCGCTTACTTGGGGCTTTCATTCCGTTGATATTTGTGACTACTACAACATTAAGAGCACAATAAACAAATAAAGGGTTATCGGTAATCAATCGTTTTTCATATATTAGTATTTCTGAATCATCAAGCATCGCATTCATAACGTTTGGATACTGGTTTACAGCTATACATTCTAACCCTAAGTTCTCTAGTTTTTCTATTAACTTTTGAGACATCGCTGGGTCATAGTTTATTTGTTGTACATCGTATAAATTCATGCATTCCACAATATATTCCATGACTTGGTCCTGATCAATCATTTTGCCATCGCAAAATTGAACGAAACCACGTTCAATCATATCTGTATATGGCACATTATCCTCTTTCTCTCTAAATTCAATGTTATCAGTAGGAATAAAGTACATTTGTTTAACTTTAAGAATCGACCTTCCTTCTTCATCATGTGAAGGAAAGTTTAAACTTACACATGTTAAATCTGTTGTTTTAGATAAGTCTAATCCTAAATAACAAGTTTCACCTGTAAGATCACCCAACTCGTCCACAAGAACATGCTGTACTTGATCTTGCTCAAAATAATTATCCGCTCCATTTACGAAAACATTTAAGTGTTTGGAAAGGAACTCAGCTTTTGAATGTGCGGACTGTTTCGCCTTTTTGAACTCAATCTCGAGTTGTTCCATCGTAACGGACACGCCAATATTCGGATTAACCATTTCCCAAACTTTACGGTCTTCCCAATCATAATTTTTGTTTGGCTCCCAAATTGCAACAAACAAAGAATCATCATCGTCATTTTCGAGAACTTGTTTTGCGTATTTATATACACGCATCCCAACCGAAGAAGAGCCTTTACCTGCCGTTGAAATATTCAACATGATTGGCTGTTCACGAGAAATCTGTGCCGATTTCAAGTTATCGTACATATCCATATTCTCTTGCGCATGAAGTTCATCATTCAACACGAAATAAGGGTTCTTTCCTTCAAGACCCTTTGTGTTTTTTGTTAGTACCTTGAACTTATTTTGATATGCAATTCCATTGATGTTATAACGATACATCGCACCGCTGACTGTACCATTAACACCTTTATAAATTTGTGTAGGCGCTGCTAAAGGTTCTGAGTTTTCTATTGCTTGCGCTATTGGTTCGGCTGCATTTTGGGCTTGTTCATAGTCAGATGCCGCACAATAACAGTCCGCACCAAGTTCACCTTCTCCATACATCGCGTATAACAATGCACCGGCCGCAATAATGGTTTTCCCATTTTTCTTCGGAACTTGAACATATGATTCACGAACAACACGAACAGTCTTACCCTTTTCATTTTTATGATACCAACCGTACATGTTTGCAAAAACAAACATTTCCCACAACTCTAATTCCATTAACTGACCTGCAAGCGGTCCTTTAACATGACGGACGAAGGATTGAACGAAATCTAGCATTTCATTTGCACGATTTACATCAAACCAAATATCTTTACGTTTCTTCCACTTCTTATAACGCTCTACAGCAAGAATAATCGACTTCGGGTATTTCTTCTTATTACGCATAACGTTATTTGCATACTTATCCGCAAAGTTAACGTTTGGTGTAATAATCATTTTGTTTTCCGCCATTTCTCACGATGAGCTGCTAATTCATCTTTTGGTTCATTAGATTGAATATTTTCTGTATTTTTAGGCGTTTTTTGTACACTTTTACCCTTATTCGTCATTCCAAGAGATTCTAACATTTTATTCTTCTTATCATTCCAAGTTTCAACTTGTTGAGCAAGTGGATGCTTCATTTCGTTTATCGCTCCAGCCTTGTTCTTATGGGTTTTTGTAGCTGCAAAACCATCAGATTTCCATTCATCAAACATAGTTTTATAAATGATAAAAGCATCTAAATAATTTTCAATTAATGGTTCGAGTAAAGGTGTGAAATTCTCTTCATCAGTCAATAATTTTATGATTCTATTTCGTTCTTCATCCCTTGCTACATCTAACATTTCCAACTTTTTCTTTTTTGACATTCGAGTCATTTTCACACCCCCCTTTATTTTTAAAAACTGGTGCAACTATTGATGTGCCCCCTACGCTACCTATCCTTCCCAAACCAAAAATTTTATTTTTTGACAGGGGGGCTTATCCAAAATAACTCGGAAAAACCTTTTTTGGTTTATCTTCATTTTCTTCTTTGATATGACATTTTGGACAAAGTAGCATTAAGTTGTTTATTTCTAATTTAAGTGTTTCATCTTGTTTAATTGGTATGATGTGATGAACATGAGCACTTCGACCAAAGACGAACCTTCCACATCGCTGACAGTATCCTTTCTCTCTTTCGTATACTTGAGACCTGACATACTTCCATTCGTCTGTTCTATAGAAAGGTTTGTTCTCATGATGATAGATGTTCTTCTTGTCTTTCTTCTTCCTTGGTTTGTTACGCTTATGTTCCTCACAGTAACGACCTTTGTTTATTTTGTTATGGCAGCCATTGAAGTCACAGTACTTCATGATAGTAATTCAATGATGTCTTCTTTCTTTTTAACATCAGTTGGAATTTCAATACCTAACTCATCAGCATACTCACGTAACTCTTTCACTGTCATGTTACTCAGTACTGGTACTTCACTAACCACTGTCATATCTTTACCGTTTGCTAAGTCCACACTCATGATCATACTCTCTGGATTAACAGTTACTTCGAATCCTGGTTCTTCACCAGCTGGAACAAATAGACTTCGCTTTTCTTCGTTATCCCAATACTCTGTGCCTGATATTGTTTTTCTAATTTCAGTAATCATTTTGTTTCACTCCTTCATTTATCAATCTAATTCTTTAACTTCCTTTGCTTTGAGGAATTGAATCATAATTATCAAGCAAAGTATGAAGCCACCGAAAAAACTTAAACAATAATACATGTCATTACCACCTATGTAATTTTCACACAATAAAAAGCACCCAAAATGGATGCTATTTTTTATAAACTATATAATTCCCTTTAGAGACTAAATAACCAACTAGTAACATACAAAAACCTCGTAACGTACCCATAACACTTGGGTCATTAAGGGTAAACTCTTGGGCAAGCCATTTTCTATCTCGAGGTAATGCGCTATACAATTCCCTAATTAATTTTTCATCAATTTCTTGATTGTAATAATGTGCTATGTTATTTCTTATACGATTAAATTTATTATAAGCCCCTCGCATATCATCGCTTATTAAATCTAGGGCATGAACCAATTGAAGCTTTTGGGCAAAGCTAAAATTATTTAAATCAATCGCTTTAGAATTAGGTAAATTCTTTTCAAGAATTTGTATCATTATAGATTCAATATATAAGTGAGATTTTAAAAAAACATATAACGGTTCCTCGTTTTTCATATCTTTACTAAACTTAGCTACTAAACTATTTACTGACTCATTCAAATGTTATCACCCCTTAAATAGATAATAACATCAAAGTTCCTCATACTACCTATATATTTTTACATAATAAAAGAGCAACCATGCATCAGTTGCCCTTTCGTCAATCTCTTATGCGAATACGGTAAATGAAGTTTTTGTCTTTTCCCTTAGAAAGAAAAAACCGCTATCCAATTAGATAGCGATTTTCCTCAAAAATAGACAAGTCATGTTTGTATATCGCATATTTCATTTCGTTTGGTTAAGGTGTTTTCACGCCTCTTTCAGTCGCTAAACTGTATATGTCTTTCCTGCTACACACGTCTCTGTATTAGCGACTGAAAGAAGAGCAAAAGCTCTCCTGCATCAACGGGTTCCATTCAACCTGCACCATTGATCTGGCTACGGATTTTAAAAAACATACCGTCAATATGGAGCCGTTTAGAATTCAAAAATCGACATCGCGAGTTGTGTTTTCCGCCACTTCTCACAATACAAATATATCACGTTGATTACAAAACAACCGGTACATTTACTGCCAAAAAGCGGTCACGACTCTGCCACTTTTTCTTCCCTCACGTAGTTTGTAAGTAAATCATACGGTGTACTTCTTAATAGATTTTTCCGCATTTGGATATAGTAATATGTTTCAAACTCAGCAGAAAACATTTTAAAGAACGTATCTTTTTGTTGTTTCGTAAAGCTTCTCCATAAGCTAGGCGCTACTACTAAGTTTTCTGTATATGCTGGTAAGAAATTATTAATGTAATTTCTGAATTGATCTTTTGTTAAACTTTCTAATTGTTGAATGTAACCCTTGAAAAAATCAGTCTCATCCTTTACCCAGCTAAATATAAAACATGATTTCCCACCGTTTGGAAGAATAGTGAAGAATAGTGTCTTTAACCTTTCATCTTCCATAGAATATGTATCATTCATTACATTCCCTTTAATATCATGAGTTAATGTACAGGCTCCACAAGACGCCATACTTATTTCATAATCAAACGTAAATGTTATAGATTGAATCATATCATAATTCTCATTCATTAAAGCATCGTCAAATAAACGCTTGTACTCAAATAAATCTTTTAGAGATAGTTCCTTAAATCTGTAATCTGCTACAAAGTCACTTACCTTCGCGATAGATGGTCTTACTTTGAATAGTTGTTGTGAAGATTTCAATAGCTCTTTTTTCTTATGCATTTCTAAAGCAAACGCTCTGTATGCAAACAAAAAGCATTGATTACTAGAATTAACATCAATTTCTTTAGTTTCTATATCTCGAAAAACTAATGTGTCGTGTTTATCACAAAAACCAGTGAAAGTTGTTGCTTTATTTTTACTCTCGTCTTTAACATCATAAATTAGATCATCTTTTCCGTAGTCTGTATTCAGGATTACTACATGACCATCCTCTGATATTTTTGACAAGACACCATTATTTTGTAGTGAATGAGCACTCTTTATTTTACCTTCACATTGTTTAGAATCTGGATATAAACATTCTTCGATTTTCGATTCTTTATCCAACTTATATGCGTAATTTTTAAATGCTCCCTCTCTTTTTTTATTAGGTACTTTTTCAAACGGTAATTCTTGATCTTTTCTATTAATACAACAGGCTCTGTATTTTTTCCCACTACCGCATGGGCATGGCTCAGTTTTCATAAACTTATGGAATTTAATTGGTTCCATGTGCATCACACTCCCTTAAGTAATATTAACATATGACTTACCCATATCTTATATTTTGTGTAACTGTCCCAAATGCTGAATCCCTTATCACACTTAGCTTTATAAATCCTTTGATTTTGAGTTACACAACACATAAAAAATGGTTAACTGTAAAATACAAAAAAGAAAAAAGGATGTTTGCTATATCTTGAACTTAGTCATAGCCTTATCCATTGCATCCTGGTTAACACCAATGTATCTTAATGTGACTCTTTCGGATGAATGATTGAATATCTCCATAAGTAAAGCGATATTCTTTGTCTGCATGTACATGTGATATCCGAATGTCTTACGTAATGTATGTGTTCCTATTTCATCTAATCCAAACTCCGCTGCGGTATTTCTAAGTATCTTATATGCCATACTCCGCCCGATCGGTTTATTTTTCCCTTCTCGACTCTTAATCAAGTATTCATTATCTTCTCTTTCCTCAATGTACCAGCGTAGTTCTCTTTTTAGTGCTGGAGTCAATTGAATACGCTTCTGCTTCCCTGTCTTCTTTTCTCTCATTGAGATATGGCTTCCTTTTAAATCACTGACTCTTAATTTTAAAATATCACTGATCCGTAAGCCTGTATTAATTCCCATTACAAACAAAATATAATTACGCTCATTGTTTTCTCTCAAGTGCTCTTTAATCTGTTGTATTTGCTCTGGATCACGAATTGGTTGAACAAAATTCATTCCTGCTCACCTTCCGTTTGCTCATAAACTTCTAATCTAAGTGCAAAAGCAAGTTTATAAAAAGCATTAGCTTTATTACGTCTATATGTACGTTCACTCATGCCAATCTCGTTATAAACCATATAATCAAAGACTTCTTCATCTTCTAAATAACGTTTTACAATTATGTCTCTTTGATTCTTACTAAAACGATTTAATGCCTTGTCAATTTGGAGAGATAAACGCTGTAATTTCACTTCTCGCTCACCTAATTCCACATTTGCTAAAGCAACATCTTCAGCGGGATTGCCTACCACGTTTGTCGGGCCGTGATATCTTACCTCACAAGAAGCTGTGACTTTCATCTCATTTCTGATCATCCCAAACTGTCTATAAATACGAACATTTTCAAGAACATCTTCTATACGAGATTGTGTTGCTTTACGATCAATTTCGGGTAAGAAAGTTAATTGTGCCATATATAAAACACTCCTTGTCTGTTTGAATAAAATAAAAAAAGCGGACATCAAACTACAGAGCAATATTGATAATGCTCTTTATAGTTTGATGTCCGCTGGTTCTTCCAGTAGGACTAAATATTTAATTTAATCTATTATACCATTTCCCCTAAATGCATTTACAGCTGCTACACAAACAGCAATTCCAAACTTTTCTTCAACAATATAATCATTGTTATCTATGTTAACTTGCCAATAACCATCTTCAGTTTTAACTCTCACGTCACGACCGGCTTCATTTAACTGATCCAAAATGATTGCCGCGTAATTGATGGCATCAAAATTTTCTATTGGCATATCATGAAACGGTTTTCCATCTTTCCCCCAATGGGTTTCTACCTTCTCCCATCCAAGCACTTCATGAGCAATCACATCATTCAATTTTTCAACTTCATTTAAACTATCAAAAGAAATCCAGCTATCTTCAAAATGAGCAACGAAATTATCATCGATGACACTATATACAACACATCCGACTTTCCATTCACAGCCATCATGTGCTATTACAGAATCATATTGTTTTAACGCTTCCCCGTTCTTATCAACCGCATTTATTTCAATTGCACCTTGTTTCCACATTTCTTTAGCTTTTTCAATGTTTGTCATTTTTCGTTTCCTCCATTCTTTCTGCCACTCTTTTGGCATATCTAACTTGTTGTTTTATATAAGGATCGTCCCAACTTCCACCACTTGCAACCCGATCCGTTAAACGACTTTTTATATCTGTAAGTACCTCGAAAGGTAATAAATGAGCAACCCTATTTAGTTCGTCCATATTCTCACTCTTTTCTTCAAAATAACTATTTGGTTAACATTCCATTTTCTGTTGCATCTGCAAAACTTACAGGATTAACGCTAGAAGCATCCCAATATTCTCCGCCTATTAGAACTGCATTTTTTTGTTTGTTATAGCCTTCTACAAGTTGCCATGCATTTTCATTATCCAGCGGTACAACAACATCACCATTCTTAAATTCATCCATCTCACGACCAGCCTCTTTAAACTTTTCGCAGCGTGTTTCTTTTGCAAGTTTAGCTACTTCTCTTTGTTGAGCTTCTTTATTCAACTCTTGTCCCATTTTCATTAACAGATTACGGAAGTGAACGAAATCGCCTCTATTGTCATACCCAGCCGAATAAGTATAGATTCTTGATCTACCTAGATTATGAGCTTGATATTTTTGATATCGTTTAGCTTCTTCAAGAATGAAGAAGAACGCTTCATTTTCCCATTCTGTTTCTACCCATGCCATTGCCAACTCATCTTCAATGCCATAAACTTTGAAATAATCGTAAAAATCATTAACAAAAATCGTTTTTCCATTAACGCTTTCTACATCTTCATATTGCAGATTTTCAAAACTTCTCACTTCAATTGGACACTCTTCATCTTTCCACTCATAAAAAGAGTCTACCGCCTCCACTTCGTTGTCATGCCATAACTCCCTATCCGTATCTGCACAAAATTCCAATGTACTATTATCAAAATAACCTTCTAAATCCATGCTATACGGTATATATTGTTTTCTTTTTTTCTGAACAACGTGTATAGGGTCACTTGTATAAACGTTATCCTCTGCACCGCTATACTGCTTTTCACTAAATAACTTTAAGAACTCTGCTTGTTTTTCTGTTAATTCAACTGTTACCTTTGCCATTTCTCATTTCCCCCTAGTTTTATAATCTAATAACGCTTTGGTTACAATTTATTTAATGCTTCATCGATCACTTGTTTAATTTTCTTTTTACTTACTCCGTTGTTAACATCGTATTCGAAATTAAACCCACACTTACAAGTACGTTTGACTATATCGTCATCAACTTCTAATGTACCTTGACCATTACCAACAAATTGATTACTACAATTCGGACAGTCATTAATAAGTGGTGATATTCTCAAAAAATCCATTGCGTTAATTTTTATTCCCCCATTTAAATTAACTGTGTTTTCCGTTCATCTACACGAGTTACTTTTCCGCTTTTATATGTAAAGGACTGTTCCCCATGACCGCTTGTTGGTGGCTCTATTGGATGAATTTGTCCATCTTTCACAACATAAATCATATTTTCTACTAAAGAAATTTCAGCCTTCATTTCTGCAATATTTTCCTTGATGATTGCCAACAGAACCACTCCCATATATGTTATAATTACTTTGTCGAAGTAAGTCGGGAGTAGTCTCGGCTTTTTTATTTTGTCCTCATAAATACTGCACAACATTTTCTGGAACAAAGGTTTGATCAAACGATAAGTGAAGTCGAATTGGAATTGGCTCTTTGTTATCCCTTGCTTGCTTACACAGTTCTTCAGCATCTTCCCAACCAAATCGTTTATCCTCTGCTCGTTTATAACGCCAAACTCCAATTGTATAATCTTCAAATAGTTCATACTGATCACTTGGTGCTGTTGTTGGCTTTAACTCATCTACTGCTTTTGCCTGACGTGGAACTTGAACAACTACATCAGCAAACCGCACTTTTGAATTTAATCGCTGAATGTGTGCTTTCTTAGGATTGAACGCTACCACCGGCTCAACATCAAAGATTGTTAACTGCTTTGTCATTGTTCTTTCCCCTCTAGCACCAGCAAGCCTGTCTTTAAAATCCTTTCAAGCTGCGTTAAAGTTAATTGATCTAATGTTTGTCCATTTATTTCTGCTAATCCTAAACCAAGTAATTTACGAATAATGAATAGTTTTCTACGTTCAACTTCTTGTCGTAGTATCATCACTTAGCCTCCTGCTTTGGATGTGTATCAAATCTTCTCTCTAAGTTAACGAACTTACTAAATTCTTTAACGAAAGCTAGTTCTACACTTCCAACAGGGCCATTTCGCTGTTTAGCAATTATAATTTCAATCATATTTTTGTTTGGTGTTTCCCTATCATAATAATCCTCTCGATATAAGAGTGTAATAATATCTGCATCTTGCTCAATTTGCCCCGTTTCACGTAAATCTGACGGCATCGGTCTTTTATCTTGTCTACTTTCTACAGCGCGGCTCAACTGTGATAAAGCAACTACACACACACCTAACTTTCTAGCCATCAATTTCAATTTACGACTGATTTCACTTAATTCTTGCATCCGATTTCCTTTGTGTTTTGGATCACCTGTAATAAGCTGTAAATAATCAATCATAACTAATACCTTTTTGCCTGGGTGCTTACGTTTGAGCTTTCTCGTTTTGCTATAGATCTCTTGCATTGTCATGCCAGCATCATCGTAAATCTCAAGAGGTAATTTATTTATGATTCCCATAGCTTTCGAAGCCTTATTCCAATCATCTAAGTTAAATGATTTTTTTGGGTTTTTCATTTTCATTGCGTCCACATTACCTACACTAGAAACCATTCGTTTAAGCAATTGCTTATTGCTCATTTCAAGCGAAAATATTGCTACTGCTGTATCTGTTTCAGCCGCATTGCATGAAATATTTAATGCGAATGCTGTCTTTCCCATCGATGGACGAGCTCCAACAATAATTAAATCTCCTTCCTGAAAACCAGAAGTCATATTGTTCAGTTCTGTATATCCAGTATTAATCCCGGTTAAATCACCAACATCTAATTGCATTTCCTTGTATAGATCAACTAGTGTTTCCTTCAAATCGAATTCTTCTGAGTATCCAGTTTCCTCAATTGCATTCAACTGATCAACTGTGTTACTAATTGCGCTAATATCTTTATCGTTTTGAATACGTTTGTATAAGTTCCCAGCAACTTCTTGAGCATGCCGCATTTTCCAAGATTCGATAACTAAACCTTCGTGATATGAAAAGTTCTTTGTTGTAGGAACTGAATCAGTTAGATTAATAAAAAAGTCAATCCCGCCGATTTGCTGTATAAAAGCCTTATCGAACTTTGCAATAAGTGACACAATATCTATTGGGCTATCGTTAACATCTAATTCACGCATAGCTTTAAAAATGACTTGATGTGTTGGAAGTGCGAATTGATTTTCTTTTAACTGACAATCTTTAATCAACTCTCCTTCCGAGATAATAGCTCCCAAAATACTTTGTTCTGCTTCTACATTGCGAATGATGTCGTTACTCATTGCGCCCACCCATTATTCTGTAAAAACGCTTGAAGTTCTTCTTCAGTAGGAATACTTTCTTTCCAAGCTTCTTGTTGATGTAACACTTTTTTAGTTGATTCAGATAAACCATGCTGTTGATGTGCTGGTTGTTGTACTTGCACTGTTCGTTTATCTCGAAATCCTTTATCAGCCGCTTCTACATCAGCTACTGTTTTAAGACCTTTAAGATGCCAATCTCGTAAGATAGCATTTACATACGACATATTTCTTGTATTTTTTCCCAAAGCAATTTCCATTGCCTTGATAACTAGCTCTGCATTTAAATCATCTACCCAATCATAAATACCATCCGCGATAAAAGGTGTGATCAATCCGAAGTTTTGCTCGTAAAAAGAAATTGGATTAACAACAACCTCGTTCTCGCGTTCTTCTTGTTGTTGTTCTTCTTGTTGTTGTTCTTCTTTTTCTTCTTCTTTTTCTTCTTCTTTTTCTTTTTCTTCTTCCTTGCTAGGGTCTTCCAAGCCCCTTATAAGCCCCTTCAAACGGACTGATAAATACTCCTTAATACGAGGGATTTTAAAATCTTGTTCTTGCTCTAATTGCAAACATGTTTCATAAAAATCAACTAAGAAATCCTGGTCTTTTGCAGATTGAATCTCTTTTAAAACACACTTTTCAATGTTTACATTTTTTATAGGATTGAACTTTAACCAGTTGATTAAAAATAGTTCTTTTGTTTTTTGGTTGTAGTTAATTTTCCCGTACTCAGCAAAACGTTCTAATAGCTTCATAACAGTTTCGCGATTATATCCTGTATCCGTTTCAATAATACGAAGTGGAAGCTCGTAGATGCCCGATTGAGACGTTTTACCGTTTGTCATCAAATACAAGTAAAAATACTTTTCCTCCGGTGTAAGATCTAAAACAAATGAATCCTGCCAAAATGAAACTTGAACTGGTCTATAAACTGCCATATTATTCATCCTCCCGTTTGCATATCGCAAATCCATCTTCTATACGTAATAAGCGATAGTTCTTGTATCCTTTTGTGAGATATTGTGTTACTAAGTACTTTAGGTGCTGTTCTGATGTCGATTGCTGAATTAAATTAGGATTCAGCAACACTTTATGTAATGTTTTGTCTAAAAGCATTTCGCACCCTCCGTTGTTATACCAATTCTAATTTGGTATAATTAACCTAAATTAAATTTATTAAGTACATTCTTCTATCACTTTGCCGAGTGATAGATTTTTTATTTTCTACGAGTTACCAACGAAGCATTTGAAACTCTTTTGCGCATCGATCTAACTCTTTTTCCCAACGGCTTGATTCTTCAAGCGACTTCGCATTAAACATGTTATGAATGCATGAAATCATACAATCATGAAGCTTATTCGCAAACGAAAAATCTCCTGGAAGAACAAGATCATGAAGACGATTGTATTCATTTTTCATGGTTTCCACCCCATTTCTATGTAGATTGATGCTGTACGCATCGTTACAACCAGAAAGGTTTATTGTAAGGGGATGGGAGGAACAATCCCTTTCTGGTCATAACGACAAGCACAGTGCTTGTCCAAACGAATAATAAAATGTTATAATTGCTTTATCGATATATTTTTTTGAGCTACTGTTGTCTAGGCGGTAGCTTTTTCTTTTGCCCATTTATGCTTTAAAGTGAATGATGCTTCAATAATTTTTATACGAATTTCCACTAACTTCTTCTCTTGATGTAATTCCTCTAGTTTTTTATGATCATTAAATGTTTTAGCTATTGTTATTTCGCCATTTAACTTGGCATCATATCGAACTAATTTCTTATAATCATTTAAATTAGGATTCTTATAATCTACTGTCATATATATTCCTCCTTACAACACTTTCGTGAGATTCATTAAACTATCTACCGAATGAATAATGACGTTTTCCGATATCGCTTTTTGCAACCAACTTCTTTGTATTTGGTCCATAATGTCAGAGTGAACTTGCGATAAGGCTTGTACTACACATTGAGTCGCTTGAATCATATCGAATATTTCTTTTGCATGAACTGCATACTCATGTTTCTTTTGTTCACTCAACTGCCATGATCGTGTCGTGATTTGCAAATTCATAATTTCCTTTGCTGCTGCAATACCTTCTTCAGCTTGTTTGATGTAATTCATAAGTTGTAAATTAACATCTTGTGTTAAACGTGGATCTGTAGGCGGTAATCCTACACCGTAAATATGTTTAATTGCTTGTTTGTTTAACGTTGCTTTTGTCGCATCACACCAGTCCATTGCAAGCTCGAACGGTGGTTTAGAAAAGCCGGCCTCTATATTTTTCAAACGGTCGTATGTAATACCCAAATACTCCGCTAGTCCTTTCTTTGTTTTTAACGTTGCATCTTCACAACATTCCCTCGCATTTTGTAACAGTGTATTTATTGATGAATTGCAATAAATACTTGTTCGCATATTTGTTCGCCTCCATATTAAGTTTTTAAAGTATTAAAATGATTAGTACATACATAACTTGTCTATTTTTTATGTAAAAAGAGAGGAACTACTCCTCAATATTTTCTTTTGTTTGCAATTCATCGATGATGGCCCAACCTGCCTGGTAATATGCTCGAAGGATTTTATCAATTTCCTTTTGTGGTTTCGGCTCAGGAGCCACAACATAAACTTTCGTTTTCCCAAATTCATAAGACGCTGAATATTCTTCTTGTTGGCTCATGGTGTCACCTCTTGAAGTGCTTTCTATATTTGTATGCTGCTGATCTGTTGGTACTGCCATGTTACTTGCTGCCATTTTTTCACCTACTTTCTACAATTCAGCGCACCATGGTTTACACTTGTTCAAAAAAAATATCTTCTACTTTGGTATTTAGTTCTTTTGCAATTTTCACAGCAATAATAACGCTAGGTTGCTTCTTTCTGTTTTCAATCTCTGATAGATATTGTCTTGTTATCCCCACTTTTTTCGCTAAAATTTCCTGCGACATCCCCACTTTTTTCCTAGCTTGAGCTAGACTGTTCATTCAATCACCACCAGTTATTTGTTTATGAGTTGATTGTAAACTAAAGTGCGCAAATCTGTCAACCATAAAGTGCATGTTTTTCCTAGATTTTTTGTAAACTATTGTTTACAATTTTAAACAAGGAGGTTCTCATATGAATACATTAGGTACAGTAATTTCAGAATATCGATTAAAAAACAAACTCTCTCAAAGAGATTTTGCTTTACTATGTGATGTCAGTCATTCATATATAAATAAATTAGAAAAAGGCATAGACCCTCGAAGTGGCAAGCCTGTAGAACCCACTTTATTTATGGTTGAAAAAATCGCAAAAGCAATGAAGAAAAGCAAAAATGAGCTATTAGAAGAAATAGGTTATCTAGAACCTAAAAAAAGAACCAACGTTCCTCTTTCTTCAAAAGAAGAACGCGATATTGCACGTGATTTAGAAAAAACATTAGAAGAATTAGATAATAGTGAAGAAGCATTAATGTTTGATGGAGAACCAATTGATGAACATACGAAAGAAATGATTCGTATTTCTCTTGAAAACTCAATGCGCATGGCAAAACAATTAGCAAAACAAAAATTCACTCCAAATAAATATAAAAAAGATTGAATGGAGCGAACGAATGGACATCAAAGAATACGTACTAAAAATTACACAAAAACACGGCACCACAAATCCATTTGAAATTGCTAGGCAAAAAGATATTTATGTGTTGTATGAGGACCTAGGGAATACTCTTGGCTTTTACAACACTTATAAACGATTTAAATTTATTCATATTAATAATCAAATTGGCGAAATAACCCAGAGATTTGTTTGTGCTCATGAATTAGGACATGCTTTACTTCACCCTAAAGCTAATACTCCTTTCTTACGTAATCAAACATTTTTCTCTGTAGATCGTTTAGAAATTGAGGCGAATACATTTGCTGTAGAATTATTACTTACGGATGAAATGGTTGCTACATATGACAATACACGTCTTACTATTCAAGAAATTGCAGAGATTCATGGAGTCCCTAAAGGATTTTCTCGTTTAAAAACTTATTAATGTAAATCTAAAATACATTTCTATAGATTAAGAGTTACAACATCAGGTATCAATGAAAAGTGTTTTATATTAATTAATGCAAAAGGAGATATGTTACATGGCTACATCTTTTTTTATATGTAATGCTGTAAAGTTTTCTACTGAAGCATTTAGCACCAATAGTCAATTGCAATTAGTAGAGCCCAATGGATTAGAACTATCAGAGGGAGAGCCAAACACTCAGCTCGTCCCAAATTCACAAACATACTTACAACACTTTCATACCTTTGATTGCTATCACGAAACTACAGAAAAAGTTTATGGAAAAGTTTTCGGTCGGAACTTTTCATATTATTTGAAACCTCATAAATTCTACACTTTTTGTAATTTTGAGCAAGAGTTAGCTTTTTTACGCTTGAATGTGGATTCTTCAGAAGAGGTTATTAAAACGTTAAATACACAAAGTTCATATAAACTTACCAAAATAAACATAGACTTTGAAAAAATCATTACAAAGGTTCCAGAAATATCTGGAATGTGGTTAAAGGTTTTAAACAACTTAAACCTGGATTCTGTAGCATATTTTGGAAAAGATGTCGATCGAGATCCTAGGGTTCAAGAAATGGTTGAAAGTGGTGAGGTTTCTTATGTTCAAATGAGATATTTAAAAGATGGTCAAGAACACAAAATAGGTATTTCAAAACGTGGATCGATTACACTATATAATTCATATAAAAATATAGAAACAGAGTTGGACATGGCTTGGGATATATATATAAAGCTACTAGCTTAATCACCTATTTTGGCGATAAAGCTAAGTAGCTTTTTGCTAGATTTTTTAATTGATCATAAGTACCACTATTTATTTCAATCTGTTTTTTATAAATAGAAACTTTGTTATCTTGAATATAGAAACTCGCATTAAAATCAATATTGGTAGGATCTATTTTCTTAAGGAACAATCCAAAATATGGATTATTTCCTTTAAATTCAATTCTAACACTATATCTTTCATTATATGGTTGAAATACCCTTTTCAATTCATTAACAATAACATCTAATTTTTCTTCAAATATTATTTTACTTCCACGATAAGAAATTTCCATATCTTGTATATCAAAAACGAATTGTTTTCTCTCCTCGTCCCATGTAACTTCAAACCGTATTGCACCTAATTTATAGTCTTTACGAGTTTCACTTATTTGTCTTACCTTTAACTCATTTGTCGAATATATTTCTCTAAGTTTAACATCTAACTCTTCTAAAGCTTCACTAGATAGGTTAGACATCATATAAATTCTCATATTCCACAAACATTCTTTATTAGAAAGATGAAATTTTATTCTTTGTATAAAAAGGAAAAATATATTTGAATTATTATAGGTAGCCTGGATTGCAAATAGTAACCAACCTATAATTATAGTCCCATTAGTCCAAAAGTTCACCCATGAGCTTGATGGTGGTACTATAAAATTAAATATACAGAGCCCTATAAATAATATCCAAACCAGAGCTAAATTTATGTACTTTTTCATAACATATCCTCCCTTCTTTATATACACTTACAATATTGATTAAATTATACAACAGAACATACGTTTTTTCATTACAATTGCCTATACAAAGTGATGTTCCTCTTTATTATTTATATATTAGACAATATATCATCTTTCAAAACATTTTTCATTCACTTTCATAGAACAAACGTTTCCTATATAATAAATAATAACAAGGAGGTCTAATTATGAAAACCGCAATCTACCTAAGAAAATCCCGCGCTGATCTCGAGGCTGAAGAACGCGGCGAAGGCGAAACATTAGCAAAGCACCGTACTACCCTTTTAAAGATAGCTAAGGAAATGAATCTAGATATTTTAACCGTTCGTGAAGAAATCGTTTCTGGTGAAAGCTTAGTCAAACGTCCTGAAATGTTAGCACTACTTGAAGAAATTGAGGATAACAAATACGATGTTGTCCTTTGCATGGATATGGACCGCTTAGGACGCGGTGGTATGAAAGAACAAGGAATCATTTTAGAGACGTTTAAACGCTCCAATACGAAGATTATGACACCTAGGAAGACTTATGACCTTAATGACGAATGGGACGAAGAATACAGCGAATTTGAAGCTTTTATGGCACGGAAAGAATTGAAGATTATTACTCGTCGTATGCAACGTGGCCGCATAGCTAGTGTGGAAGCTGGTAACTATCTCGGTACACATGCGCCTTACGGATATGATATCCATCGTTTAAATAAACGAGAGCGTACATTAACTATTAATTCGGAAGAAGCTTCTGTTGTAAGAATGATATTTGAGTGGTATGCAAATGAAGATATGGGTGCCTCTGCTATTATGCATAGGTTAAACCAACTTGGCTACAAAAGTAAGCTAGGAAATGATTGGAATGCATATACTATATTGGATATGCTCAAAAATAATATTTATATTGGAAAAGTCACTTGGCAAAAACGAAAAGAAGTAAAACATCCGGATGCAACGAAACGAAGTTGTGCTAGACAAAATAAGGCTGATTGGATTATTGCCGATGGAAAACATGAGCCTATCATCTCTGAAAGTTTATTTGAAAAAGTACAGGATAAATTAAGTACGAGGTACCACGTTCCCTATAATACAAATGGTATTAAGAACCCACTAGCTGGAATCATTAAGTGTGGTAAATGTGGCTATAGCATGGTGCAACGTTATCCTAACAAACGAAAATATACAATGGATTGTAAGCACCGCGGTTGTCAAAACAAATCAAGTTATACAGAGCTAATCGAAAAGCGTTTACTCGAGGCGTTAAAAGAATGGTACATCAATTATAAAGCTGATTTTGAAGCACATAAGCAAGGTGACAAATTAAAAGAAACACAAGTTATTCAAATGAATGAAGCTGCATTACGAAAGCTTGAGAAAGAATTAGTGGATGTCCAAAAACAAAAAAATAATTTACACGATTTATTAGAGCGTGGCGTTTATACCGTCGATATGTTTTTAGAACGTTCGAAAGTTATTTCCGATCGTATCAATGAAATTACTTCCACGATGGAAAACTTAAAAAAAGAAATTAAAACAGAAATTAAGAAGGAAAAAGTGAAGAAAGATACCATACCTCAAGTCGAGCATGTTCTTGATCTGTACTTTAAAACAGACGATCCAAAAAAGAAAAACAGCCTCCTAAAGTCAGTTTTAGAAAAGGCTGTTTATAAGAAGGAAAAGTGGCAAAGGCTCGATGATTTCGAACTTGTGCTTTACCCTAAGCTCCCTCAAGATGGCGACATATAAGCGTTCGCGCTTTGTCGTCACCTTGTTGGTGTAATTAGATTTACCCCATTAAGACCAAGAGCATCGTTTGTCGAAACAGCCAACACAACTGGCTTCCCATTTCGCAGTGCCGCCTTTGCCGCCATTAATACTGGCGAATCGGTCATTGCGTTCGCGAATTTACTCATTGAATTTCCTGTTAAAGGAGCAATCACCATGCAATCTAATGGGATTTTTGGCCCAAGTGGTTCTGCTCCTACAATAGAATGAATAACCTTATTTCCTGTTATTTCTTCAATTTTTTCAATCCACTCCGCTCCTTCACCGAATCTCGTATTCGTTGTTTGGACAGTATAGGAAACAACCGGAAGCACTTCCACTCCCTCCGCAATCAACTTTTCTACATGCGGCATAACTTCTGCATACGTACAATGTGAACCTGTAAATCCAAAACCAATTCGTTTCCCTTTCAAACTCATTTTTCATCCCCCTCTCTTGCAATCATATCTTCTGTTAATAGCTGAGAAAGAACATTTGCTAAAATCTGTCCCGCTGTTTTCGGCGCAACAATCCCCGGAAGACCTGGCGCTAGCAATGCTTTAACTCCCCGCTTCTCTGCATAGCGAAAGTCCGTACCACCTGGCTTAGAAGCTAGGTCGATAATTAAAGTGTGTGCTGGCATTTGTGAAATGACACTTGCCGTTACTACAAGGTGTGGAATTGTATTAATAAGAATGTCAATATCACTTACTTCCTTCTCAATGTGCTCCATGTAAAAAGGAGAAAACGTCATTTCCGAAATACGAGCGATATGTTCCGAACGCCTTGCTCCTACTTTGACATGTGCTCCTAATGATTGAAAAGCCCTAGCTACACTCATCCCAGTTCTACCAAATCCTAAAACCATTACGTTTGAACCGTGAATCGTATAATCTGTATTTTGAATTACCATCATTAATGTTCCTTCTACAGTTGGGATAGAATTGTAAATCGCCACATCATCACGATCGAATAATTTCACAAGTTTTCGATTTGTTACAGATACGATATTCTCCAAATAAGGTGTACCAATTCCGGAATATATAGTAAAATTTGCTGGTGTTTTTTCAATTTGTTCCTGCGTAATAACAACTTTTTCATTTGAAAAAATAGTATCTACTTCCCCTTTTGGATTTGTTCCTGCTACCGGCAAAATAATTGCATCTAAAGAAGTGAAATCTAGATCGTGCATATGTTCTTTTGCCGCCCCTGTAAATCCATGATCCAGTTGATCAAACCCTACTAATGAAAGTTTGGCATCAAGTTCAACCAACTTCCGAATCACCTCCAGCTGCCTTGCATCTCCTCCTATGACAGCAATGTGCATCTCAGTCAACATTCCCTACTTCACCTTCTTTTTCTTTCATTTATAAGAAAAGTGCCTACTTTTTCTTTTTCCTCCATAGCATATGTAATGTATAAGCTTTGGGTGATTGACTTCAAACGGATATTTTAAATATACATAAATTTTAATATCATATTTTTAAAATTGATTAATGACACTTGTCCTCTAATTAAAAAAATTAATATAAAAGCACATAACCATCTACTAATTCTGACATATATTAACATTGTATTGACAAGCAAGCACAAGCTGTTCATATCGTTGAAATTAGCTTGCTTTCATTACTATCTATATTGCTAGAAATTTCGACAGCGCTATGAAGTCTATTTTTTGTTGAATGGAGGGATTTTTCTTGGCTGAACAAAAAGGATATGGATCCGGCTATGGTAGCTATGGCGGGTTCGCTTTAATCGTCGTGTTGTTTATTTTGCTTATTATTGTTGGTGCTGGTTATTATCGTTAATTTTATGCATTTCATTTTTATTTAGAATGGAGGGATTTTCTTGGCTGAACAAAAAGGATATGGATCCGGCTATGGTAGTTATGGCGGGTTCGCTTTAATCGTCGTGTTGTTTATTTTGCTTATTATTGTTGGTGCTGGTTATTATCGTTAATTTTATGAGGCTCATTTTTGTATAGAATGGGGGGAAATCTCTTGGCTAAACAAAAAGGAAATGGATCCGGCTGTGGCAATTATGGCGGATTCGCTTTAATCGTCGTGTTGTTTATTTTGCTTATTATTGTTGGTGCTATTTATTATTATTAGTTTTATAAAGCTCACTTTTGTATAGAATGGGGGGAAATCTCTTGACTAAACAAAAAGGAAATGGATCCGGCTATGGCAATTATGGCGGATTCGCTTTAATCGTCGTGTTGTTCATTTTGCTTATTATTGTTGGTGCTGCTTACTTTTGTTAGTTTATAAAGTTCATTTTTATTTAGAATGGGGGGAATCTCTTGGCTAAACGAAAAGCATATGGATACAGCTGTGGTGGCTACAACCAATTTACTTTAATCGTTGTGTTGTTTATTCTGCTTATTATCGTTTATTTAGCTAAGTGACATCCTCTTTGCACCGTTAAAGTTAGACAATAGATTGCTTCACATAATGTGAAGCAATCCTTACCTCATATAACATATGTTTAAGACAATCTATACGTTCACTGCGAAAGGAGAAAAAAATGGAATCTCTCCCGCATTTCCCCGAAAATGTTTCTTGTCAACTTTTATCTATTCCAAAGAATACAGAACCAAAAATTAAAAATTCAGTTCAAAAAGAATTGATCGCACAGGTAGCAAAAATAGAGAAGTTTATTACTTCCAAACCAACAACGAGTAACATCAATAAAACCCAAGAATCTAAGTCTAATATCCCTTTTCCACTCCAAATCAATATTCCTTATTTCAATATACACTTAGATTCAACAGAACTACTAGGCATTGCTAAATCTGTACTTATAGAAACACTATTAAAAAAAGTTCAGGACCCTGAATTTTTAATGAATATTTTAAATAGTGAAGGTGGAAATAAATTGCTTAGTTTAGTAGGTAATTTATTCAATACTAATAATCAAAAACCAGAAGAAAATGCTGACGAAAAATAACTTTCATCTATTTTATAAGTAATATTCGAATACTTCTATCGTACACATTTTTTATATACTTTCCTTCTTCAATACTAAACACTGTGTAATACTTTTCTACTCTTATATTTAAAATAGGGTACACCTTTTAACCAATGAAAAGGTGTACCCTATTTTTATAATCGCTAGTCCGTAAAATAGAATATTGTTCATATATATAAATCCAATTTGATTTTCTAACAGATACATTATGGTTATGAAGAACAGTTGGAGACCTTCACTCATTTTCTCCTTCTGTCTTCACATGGAATGGGGCTAAAAAAGGCACTGACCGCTTCTATCCATGGCCGGATCCTCTCATCCATCTGAAAAGAATGATTTGATGTTAGTTTTTTAATTTGGATTTATATAACGAAAGCATTTACATAATTTCAAATGATTGATTTGTAATAGGTTTGCTACTATTCCAAATCAAAAATAATCATATCATGCCCGACTTTCTTAATCCTACTCCAGTCTATCCTTACTTCTTGTTGTTCTCGTTTCAACCCCCCCCATTTGCCAACCGGTATGATGAGAGCTTGAATTTTCCCGTCTTTCTCATTAATCTCTAAATCAGCATGACCTAAAACTCCCATTTTTTCCGCACGTTCTAAATCCACAATTTCTTTTCCACTTAATTCGCTTAAGCGCATATGCCTCTCTCCTTTACAAAAAGACTTGCCTGCATTCCCTTCAAATTTCATCCTATAATAAGTACGTATTCTACATGTCTCTAAAAAATACCAAGAACATGGAGTCCTCTTTCTAACCTTCAAAATTTCTTATAATGCTAAAAAAGTTGGTGTATAAAAATAACCGTATCTCCTCGTAAGAGATACGGTTATTTCGTCTTATTTCATTCCTTTTGGAAGCTCTCCATTTGGACTAATAAGTGCTGCAGAAAATTCATTTGTAAACATATTGCGAACCAATGCATCTACATCTTTTTTCGTCACATTGTTTACACTCTCAATAATTTCATCAAGAGAGCGATGCTTTCTAAGAAGTAATTCATTTTTACCATTACGACTCATACGGCTATTCGTACTCTCTAAACTCAACATTAAATTCCCTTTAAGCTGTTCTTTACTATTCACAAGTTCTTTATCTGTAATACCTGTATTTTTCAATGTCTCTAAAGTCTCTTGCATTGTATCGTATAACGTATCTAATTGTTGACTTCCTGTGCCACCGTAAAGTGTTAACATCCCTGTATCTTCATAAGAAGAATGATAAGAAAACACTGAATATGCTAACCCTCGTTGTTCGCGCACTTCTTGGAATAAACGGCTACTCATACTGCCACCTAATACATTATTTAATACAATTAAGTTATAAATATCTTCATGCCCCATTTGCAATCCTTGGAATCCTAAACATAGATGAGCCTGCTCTGTTTCCTTCTTACGAGAAACCTTATTAAAATGGAAAATTGGGCTATGTACTTGTTCCCGATTTGTTGTTCCTTCGTAATCACCAAAATATTGTTCCACTGTTTGAAGAAATGATTCATCAATATTTCCTGCAATCGATACGACAACATTTTCAGGTGTATAGTGATCTTTTATATATTGACGCAACGTATCACCAGTAAACGTTTCAAGTGTTTCTTCTGTTCCTAAAATTGGATACCCAAGTGGATGCGTTTCATATGTCGCCTTCGTTAACATATCATGTACGATATCATCTGGCGTATCCTCGTACATTTTAATTTCTTCAAATACAACATTCTTCTCTTTCTTCAATTCTTCCTCATCAAATGTAGAGTTAAAGAACATATCAGCTAACACATCGAGCGCATATTTTGCATGCTCATCAAGTACCTTTGCATAATAGCACGTGTATTCTTTTGAAGTAAATGCATTCACTTGACCACCGATACTATCAAATGACTCTGCAATTTCTCTCGCACTACGCGTCTCTGTCCCCTTAAAAAACATGTGCTCTAAAAAGTGCGAAACTCCATTATTTTTTTCATTTTCATTCCTTGAACCTGCATGAATCCATATACCAATTGCAACAGAACGAACAGTTGGTATATTCTCCATAACGATTCTTACACCATTTTTACAAGTATATTTTTTAATCAAAAACTTTCCTCCTAATGCCAGTTTCTCTAAATAATTGCTATTATTTAATGATAACAAGTTTGAACATGAATGTCATGCAAATGTATTTAATCAATACGTTTTTCATCTAATAATTCTGTAATGCCTCCTACTTTATATCCTTGTTTTTTAAGCTGCGAAATCATCGTATCTAGCGCCTCTGTTGTTGGGGATGTCGGATGCATCAATACAATTGCACCCGGGTGTACTTTCTGCATCACACGCTGGAGGAGCACTTCAGGTTCTGGACGTTTCCAATCAATTGTATCAACTGTCCACATAATGGTCCCCATCTTTAATTCATCCGCCACTTCTACAACTTCATCACGGAAACTTCCACTTGGTGGTGCAAACCATCGTACTTTTTGATTTGTAGCTGCCTCTATAATTTGATTTGTCTTTTGTAATTGTTCTTGTATCTGACTTCTAGATAGCGTTTTCATATCTGGGTGTGTATAAGAATGATTCCCGACTTCTTGTTTTGCATCCACAATCATTTTTGCAAAACGTAAATTTTCTTTTACCCAACGTCCTTCTAAAAAAAACGTTGCTTTCACATCATGTTTTTTTAGCGTCTCTAATATACGAGGTAAGTACTCATTCCCCCAAGCTACATTTATTGTTAATCCGACCATTTTCTTATTCGGATGCCCACGGTAAATCGGAGATGGAGATAAATCCTCTAAATGAACGCTAGGTGATGTTTCTCGAAAGACAAGCTGTTTCTCATTAAACCCTCCTAGCTTCTTCATATTATTATAAGACGCCTCTATATCAATTTTCTTCCCATTATATCCTGGTGTCGCTTTCCAAATTTTATCGATTACTGCATTTTGCGGGGCGATTACATACTGTTTTGCCTGCTTTTGAATTTCTTCATACAAATTATCTTTTGCAACCACTGAATATGAATATACCCCTATACAAAAAAAGAATATAGTTATACATGCAAATATACGTGTTTTCATATACACCCTCCCATTAACAATCCACAACGAAAAAACCATTTTCTTCTTATCTTTGTTAATTTGAGCGTTATGATGAAAAGTATACCTATCTGGCTGTAAAATCTATATTGTTACTGTTTTTTTTATAATAAAAAAGCCAGGGATTCTGGCTTTTCACTTAGTTCTGTTCTTGTGTATTTTCTTCTTTTGAAGCTTCTTCTTTCGCAGCTTCTTTTTCTTGCTCTTCTTTTAGCAATACTTTTCTAGATAAGTTTACACGGCCTTGTTTGTCAATCTCGATAACTTTAACTGAAATCTCATCACCGATTTTCACAACATCCTCTACTTTACCTACGCGCTCAAGTGCAAGTTCAGAAATATGAACAAGTCCATCTTTACCGCTGAATAATTCAACGAAAGCACCAAATTTTTCAACACGTTTTACTTTTCCTAAGTAGATTTCCCCTACTTGTACTTCGCGAACGATATCTTCAATAATTTTCTTCGCCTTTTCATTCATCTCTTGATCAATTGATGAAATAAAGACTGTGCCGTCTTGTTCGATATCAATTTTGACACCTGTTTCTTCAATAATCTTATTAATTTGTTTACCACTTGGTCCAATCACATCACGGATCTTATCCGGATTAATCGTCATTGTGATAATTTTTGGAGCATATGCAGATAACTCAGTACGAGGCTCAGCAATAACAGATAACATATGGTCTAGAATGTGCATACGACCAACTTTCGCTTGTTGTAATGCTTCCTCTAATATCTCACGAGATAAACCATCGATTTTAATGTCCATTTGTAATGCAGTTACACCTTTTGCTGTACCTGCTACTTTGAAGTCCATATCACCTAAATGATCTTCCATACCTTGAATATCTGTTAAAATTGTGTAATGTTCACCAGATTTCACTAGCCCCATTGCAATACCAGCAACTGGCGCTTTAAGTGGTACACCCGCATCCATCATCGCTAATGTACTACCGCAAATACTTGCTTGTGAAGTAGAACCGTTAGATTCTAAAACTTCAGATACAAGACGAACTGTATACGGAAAATCCTTTTCAGATGGGATAACAGGCTCAAGAGCACGTTCTCCTAATGCACCGTGACCAATTTCACGACGACCTGGTCCACGCATCGGTCTTGTTTCACCAACACTAAAGGATGGGAAATTATAATGGTGCATAAAGCGTTTTGATTCTTCTACACCAAGACCATCTAAAATTTGCACATCGCCTAATGCTCCTAATGTACAAATACTTAATGCTTGTGTTTGCCCACGTGTGAACAAACCAGAACCGTGGGTACGAGATAAAATACCAACCTCTGATGCTAAAGGACGAATTTCGTCACCTCTACGTCCATCTGGGCGGATTTTTTCAACTGTAATTAGACGACGTACTTCTTCTTTTACAATTTTGTATAGGATTTCATTTACTTGTCCTAATGTCTCAGCATCAGCTTCTTGTGCTTCATAATGCTCAATAACACGCTTTTTCACTTCGTTAATTGCATTTTCACGTGCATGTTTTTCATGCACTTGGATTGCTGAATGCATATCTTTTTCTGCCATTTCACGTACAGCTTGGTTCAGATCAGCATCCACTTCATAAAGTTTCACTTCTGTTTTTTCTTTACCTACTGCTTGTACAATCTCCTCTTGGAAAGCAATTAGACGTTTAATTTCTTCATGTCCAAACATAATTGCTTCCAACATTGTTTCTTCAGGTACTTGATCAGCTCCTGCTTCGACCATGTTAATCGCATCTTTAGTACCAGCTACAACAAGGTGAATATCACTTTGCTCTTGCTGTTCTACTGTTGGATTAATAATGAATTCGCCATTAATGCGACCAACTGTTGCGCCTGCAATTGGACCTTCAAATGGAATATCTGAAATCGATAATGCTAATGAAGAACCAAGCATAGCCGCCATCTCAGAAGAACAATCTTGATCAACACTCATTACGATGCTGACAACTTGTACTTCGTTACGGAAACCATCTGCGAAAAGCGGACGAATTGGACGATCAATTAAACGACTTGCTAAAATTGCTTTTTCACTTGGACGACCTTCACGTTTAATAAAACCACCTGGGATTTTTCCTACTGCATATAAACGCTCTTCATAGTTTACTGTAAGCGGGAAAAAATCTACATTTTTTGGTTCTTTTGATGCAGTTGCTGTAGATAGAACTGCTGTATCGCCATATCTTACTAATACTGCTCCGTTTGCTTGTTTTGCAAGCTGACTTGTTTCAATCGTTAACTGACGACCAGCTAAATCTATCGAGAAGACTTGCTTTTCTTGACTCATTTAAGTACCCCTCTCAATTTAAAATATTCAATTCTTCTATGTAAATGGATAGTATATCACAATATTCTTCCTCTAGTATTGCCGAAAATTAAGTAAGCTATAAAGAGTAGAAGATATATTTTTACCTAACAAAAAAGCGGGAATATTCCCGCTTCTTTGACTATCGACGTAAGCCAAGCTTTGTGATTAATTCACGGTAGCGTGTGATATCGCTATTACGAAGGTAAGTAAGTAAGTTACGACGTTTACCAACCATCTTTAATAGACCACGACGTGAATGATGATCTTTCTTGTGAGTACGTAAGTGCTCATTTAGAGTGTTAATTTGCTCTGTTAGGACAGCAATTTGAACCTCTGGAGAACCAGTATCAGTCTCATGAGTTCTAAATTGTGCAATGATTTCATTTTTACGCTCTTGTGTTAAAGCCATCCTATTTCACCTCCTAATAATTAAACCCCCAATTACCTAGCAAGCGTCGGTGAGTCGCAATGCCAAGCAATGGTTGTCATAAAGTACATAACATAGAATACTACTTTTCATTTGAAAAAGCAAGTATATTCTTTGCGGTACTAAAATATTCTTGTGCTGTTTTTTTATCTTTTTCAATTTGAGCAACTAACTCGTCAATACCATTAAACTTTTTCTCTTCTCGAATGCGCATATGCCACTCAACAGCAACAACCTGATCATATATATCCTCATTGAAATGGAATAGATGCACTTCAATAGACAACTTACGTTCCTCTTCTTTAAATGTTGGTTTATAACCAATGTTACATACGCCATCATGCCACTCATCATAAACTTTTAATCTTACCGCATATACACCAACAGGTGGCAGAAGATACTCATCACTCAAAGCTACATTAGCTGTTGGAAAGCCAATTTGACGTCCACGTTTATCCCCGTGCACAACCGTTCCTTCTACTGTATAAGCTCTACCTAAAATAGATGGAATTTGTTCCATTTCTCCATTTCGAATGAGTTTTCGTAATGCTGTAGAACTTACTTTTTCTTCTTGAAATTCAACTTTTTCGATCACGGTCTGTGTAAACTCCCCTCTTGCATGAAATGGTAAAGTCTCCATCGTCCCTTTTCCTAAACGTCCATATGAATAGTCAAAACCAGCTACTACATGCTTTACATTTAGCCCAATAATATATTCATCTACAAACTGTTGTGGCAGTAATCCAGCAAATAATTCATCAAATTTCACTACATATAACATATCAATCCCTAAATCTGCAATTACTTTTTCTTTAATAGATAGCGGTGTAATATACTCCACATGCGCTTCTTTTTTCCCTAATACAACCGATGGGTGTGGATGAAACGTTATGACAGCACTTTTGTACCCTCTTTCATCCGCTATTTTTTTTGCTGTTCGAATCACACGTTGATGCCCTAAATGAATGCCATCAAAAAATCCTAATGCCATTACAGTAGGTGGTAATTCTACTTTATTTTGTTCATGTGGATGAGTTAAATGAATGAGTTTCACGCTTGAATTCACCTTTTTCTGTAATAATCCTTCCAATAATTCATTATAGCTTTAGTTCTTGATTATTCACAAGCACTTTCATTGGCTTTAACATACCAGGGTGTTTTGGATGATGTTCATAAATCGCTAAACAACGCCTGTTTTTATCAAATACTGTAATGAACGGAGCTGTCACTTGCAGTTCATTCTTTAAAAACATGCCATTTTTTATCTTTTCTGCTTGTTTTTCATCTACAACCATTTTTGGAAATTTACTTAATGCTTCATCAATTGAGATGAAAATAGACTCTACTGTTCCATTTTGCATGTTTTCTTCAATTTCTTCAAATGATATGCAATCTTCTAGCACAAATTCTCCTGAAGCCGTTCTCACCAGATGTGACATATGTGCTGGAAATCCTAGTTTTTCACCAATCATAACCGCTAATGTTCTGACATATGTTCCTTTACTACATGTAACGCGGAAACGGAATGAAATATTCTCCCCTTCAAATACTTCACGATTATCAAGTAGCACAAACTCGTGAATTGTTATTGTCCGAACTGGACGTTCAACTTCTTGTCCTGCTCTTGCATATTCATATAGTTTCTTCCCATTCACTTTTACAGCTGAATACATGGGGGGGACTTGTTCAATTGTACCTGTTAATTCTGCTAATACAGTTTCTACTTCCGTACGTGTAATTACACGATTTACATCTTGTTTTTCCACTACTTCACCAGAAGCATCTTCAGTCGTTGTCGAAAATCCTAGTGTAACTTCACCTTCATATGTTTTTGTTTCGCTTGTTAAAAATTGCGCAATTTTTGTAGCACGCCCTACACAGATCGGTAATACACCTGTTACATCTGGATCTAACGTTCCTGTATGGCCAATTCTCTTTTCACGCAATATCTTTCTTAATTTAAATACACAATCGTGTGATGTCATTCCTTTTGGTTTATGTAATAGTAATACACCTTCCATACGTTCACCTCATCGTTATACTTTTGTAGAAGGTATCCAAAAATCCGGCATAAATAGCAATCACATTTCTTCACCATACCTCATGTACATCCAGCAACACTCAGTCTCCTTTTGGCTTCTTCACTTCGAAATGCACAGCTTTCTTTATCCTTCCTTTTGAACACACTAATATGCAAAACTTACCCTCCATTGAAAAAATGGATAGACAAATGTCTATCCATTATTCTTCACGTTTACCGTCTTTATTAATTTCATGTAAAAGTGTGTCAATTCGATGACCATATCCGATAGACTCATCAAATTCAAAGGAAATCTCCGGTGTTTTACGAAGACGAATACGTTGGCCAATTTCTGAACGAATAAAGCCTTTTGCCTTCGCTAAGCCCTTTAATGTGTTTTCTTTCTGTTCTTCGTCTCCTAAAACAGAAATATACACTTTAGCAATTTGTAAATCTCCACTCACTTGTACATCCGTTACTGTAACAAATCCAATACGTGGGTCTTTAATTTTACGACTAATAATGTCGCCTAATTCTTTTTTCATCTGCTCGCCCACACGGTTCGCACGTAATTTCATAACTATTCACCTCATTCAATACCATTCCAATTGTGTTATCGTACGTTCAATCTCAGGAAATGAATCAATGTACGAAAGTACACGATTCATTTCTTTTTCACAGACAACACGATTTGAGGATACGGAAACAATTGCAATTTCTGTACGTTGCCATACATCTTGGTACCCCACTTCTGAAACAGACACATTGAAGCGCTGTTTCAGACGGGTTAACACACGTTGTAAAATTGCTCGTTTCTCTTTTAAAGAATGCACATCATAAATCATACACTCAAATGAGAGTGAAGCAATGATCATCGCTTCACTTCTTCCATAATGTAAGCCTCAATGATGTCCCCTTCTTTAAGATCGTTGTATTTCTCAATTGTAATACCACACTCATAGTTTTGTGCAACTTCTTTTACATCGTCTTTGAAACGTTTTAACGTATCAAGTTGCCCTTCATAAATTACTACGCCATCACGAATAATACGTACGCCGCTATCACGTGTAATTTTACCATCTATTACATAACATCCTGCGATTGTTCCAACTTTCGTTACTTTGAACGTTTGACGAACTTCCGCTTGACCAATTACTTTTTCTTCGAATTCAGGATCAAGCATACCTTGCATTGCTGCTTCAATCTCTTCGATTACTTTGTAAATGATGCGGTGTAAGCGAATATCAACATTTTCTAATTCAGCTGTACGCTTCGCATTTACATCAGGACGTACGTTAAATCCGATGACAATTGCATTAGATGCAGAAGCTAAAATAATATCAGATTCTGTAATCGCACCTACGCCTGTATGGATGATTTTTATTTTTACACCTTCAACATCAATTTTACGAAGTGATGCTGCCATTGCTTCTACAGAACCTTGTACATCTGCTTTCACAATTAGGTTAATTTCTTTCATTTCGCCTTCTTGAATTTGTTGGAATAAATCTTCAAGGCTTAACTTAGATTTTTCACCGCGCTGCGCAAGCAATGCTTGTTGTGCACGTGATTCACCAATTTGACGTGCTTTCTTCTCATCAGCAAATGCCATGAAGCGATCACCAGCTTGTGGCACTTCATTTAAACCTGTAATTTCAACAGGAGTAGATGGGCCAGCAACTTTAACGCGACGACCGATATCACTTACCATTGCACGAACGCGTCCAAATGAAGTTCCAACAACGATTGGATCTCCAACTCGAAGTGTACCATTTTGAACAAGTAATGTCGCGATTGTTCCTTTTCCTTTATCAAGTTGCGCTTCAATTACAGTACCAGCTGCATAGCGATTTGGATTTGCTTTATATTCTTCTACTTCACTTACAAGAAGAATCATTTCTAGCAAGTTGTCAATGCCTTCGCCTTGAATTGCAGAAATTGGTACGAAAATTGTATCGCCACCCCAAGCTTCTGGAACTAATTCATATTCTGTTAATTCTTGCATTACGCGATCTGGATTTGCTGCTGGTTTATCCATTTTATTCACAGCAACGATAATTGGTACTCCAGCTGCTTTCGCATGGCTAATCGCTTCAACTGTTTGTGGCATAACACCGTCATCAGCTGCAACAACAAGAATTGTAATATCTGTTACTTGTGCACCACGAGCACGCATCGTTGTAAATGCCGCGTGACCCGGTGTATCTAAGAACGTAATTTTCTTATCATTTACATCAACTTGGTATGCACCGATGTGTTGAGTAATTCCACCAGCTTCGCCAGCAGTTACTTTTGAATTACGGATAGAGTCAAGTAATGTTGTTTTACCATGGTCAACGTGTCCCATAATTGTAACAACAGCTGGACGCTCTTTTAAGTTTTCTTCATTATCTTGCTCATCAATGAAAGTTTCAAACTCAGTTTCGCTTACAATTACTTCTTCTTCTACTTCGATACCGTAATCAGTAGCAATTAGCTCAATTGTATCTTTATCCAAATCTTGGTTGATCGTTGCCATAATTCCTAGCATAAAGAGCTTTTTAATAATTTCAGATGGCTCTTTGCTTAACTTTTTAGCAAGGTCACCTACTGTAAGGCTTCCAGAGAAAGTAATTTTATCTGGCGTCTCTACTATTTGCGTTTGTTGTCTTCCAGCAAAGTTATCTTGACGTTTGTCTTCATTTCCTTTGCCTTTTTTCTTCTTCTTATTGCTGTTCTTTTTGCTACGAACAACTTTTTCTTCTACTTCAAACTCATCTGCAACAGAAGGTTTTTCTGCTTCATTATTATACTCATTATCTAATTTGTTTACTACTTCATCGTCTAACATTGTCATATGATTCGAAACCTCAATATTCATTTCTTTTAGTTTTGTAATAATATCTTTACTTGAAATATTGTACTTCTTTGCATATTCGTGTACTCGAATTTTACTCATACCTTCACCCCCGGTAAGTTGTATCAAGCATGCTACGCAGCTTTTTCGCAAAGCCCTCATCTAACACAGCTACAACGACTCGCTCATCTCTCCCAATCGCATGCCCTAATTGTTGTCGATTTTCGACTTTTCTCATTGGTATATTGTAGTACGTGGTCTTATCAGTGATACGTTTTGTAGTGTTCGCTGACGCATCTTCAGAAAGCAATACAAGCTTTGCTTTGCCACTTCGTACTTCTTTTAAAACAAGTTCTTCACCCGAAATGAGTTTCCGAGCGCGGTTTGCTAGTCCTAAAAATGATTTCCAATCGGACACTTATTTCGACTCCTTTTCAACAAGCTCAAGAAGCTCTTCGTAAAGGGAACTGTCGATTTTCGCTTTTAGATGATGTTCCAAAATATTTTTCTTTTGCGCTTGGATAATGCATTCCTTGTCTTTTGACAAATATGCACCGCGTCCTGATTTTTTTCCAGTTACATCAATAGACACTTCGCCCTCTTTGGAACGAACAATGCGAACGAGCTCGCGTTTTGACTTCATTTCTTGCGTTGCAATACATTTTCGTAACGGAACTTTTCGATTGCTCACAATCATCACCTCTATTCGATTTCGTCTTCGACTGAATCGAATGCGATCATGTTGTCTTCTTCTGTTACAATACCAAGTTGTTTCGCATCAGATTCGCTTTTAATATCAATTTTCCAACCTGTTAATTTAGCTGCAAGACGTGCATTTTGTCCACGCTTACCAATTGCTAATGAAAGCTGGTGGTCTGGAACAACAACAGTTGTTGCTTTTTCCTCCTCATCCACAAGTACTTTTACAACTTGTGATGGGCTTAAAGCATTAGCCACATATTCAACTGGATCATTTGACCAGCGAACGATATCAATTTTTTCACCTTTTAATTCATCTACGATACGTTGTACACGTTGTCCTTTTGGTCCTACACAAGAACCTACCGGATCAACATCAGTATTCTCTGCATATACAGAAATTTTAGAACGATCGCCTGCTTCACGTGCTACAGAACGAATTTCTACAGTTCCATCATAAATTTCTGGCACTTCAATTTCAAATAAACGTTTTAAAAGGCCAGGATGTGTACGTGATACGTAAATTTGTGGTCCTTTTGTCGTTTTTTCTACTTTTGTAATAAATACGCGAATACGATCATGTGGTTTATATTGTTCATTCGGCATTTGCTCACTTACAGGTAATAAAGCTTCTACTTTCCCTAAGCTTACATAAATGAAACGAGCATCTTGGCGTTGTACAATACCAACCATGATGTCTTCTTCACGATCACTAAATTCTGAATAAATCACACCACGCTCTGCTTCACGCACACGCTGTGTTACAACTTGTTTTGCAGTTTGCGCTGCAATACGTCCGAAATCTTTTGGCGTTACTTCAATTTCTAGTACATCGCCATCTTGATAGTTCGGGTTCATTTGTCTTGCTTCTTCTACAGAAATTTCAAGACGTGGGTCAAACACATTACTTACAACATCTTTACGTGCTAAAACTTGAATTGTTCCCACTTCTGGATTAAAGCTAACACGCACGTTTTGTGCTTGGTTAAAATTGCGTTTATACGCAGAGATTAAAGCTGCTTCAATTGCATCAATAATAATATCTTTGCTAATACCTTTTTCTGATTCTAATACGAGCAAAGCATCTAACAACTCAGTGCTCATGAAGATCCCCCTTCTTACTAAAACGTAACAGCAAGTCGCGCATTTGCAACTTTATCCATTGGAATTTGGATTTCTTTTTTACGTGTTTTAATAGTTAATAGTAATGTAATTGTTGTACCATCGTAGGAAAGTAGCTTTCCTTCAAACATCTTTTCACCATCAATTGGCTCATATGTTTTAATTGCCACTTGCTTTCCTACCGCTTGTTGGAAGTCTTTCTCTTTCTTTAATGGGCGTTCTGCTCCAGGAGATGATACATCCAAAAAGTAAAGATGAGGAATTGGATCCTCTTTATCTAAAGCTTCGCTTAAACGTTCACTTACCGCACCGCATTCTTCAATGTCGACCCCTTTTTCAGAATCGATGAATACGCGTAGAAACCAGTCTTTTCCTTCTTTCACATATTCTACGTCTACAAGTTCAAGATTTAACTCTTCAACAATCGGCTGTGCAAATGCTTCTACAACTTCTGTGACTTTCTTATCCATAAACAGCCTCCTTCCTGCCGCCATGTACCATTTGAAAGAAAAGAACTCCGCTCATAAAAACGGTCTTTCTTATTCTTTCTCGTTAGCTAACAAAAGCCCCTGCCGTTAAGCAGGGAATATCTGTCTTAGTATTACCAAATTTAAGAAGTAAAACTTGTAACAAAATATGTATATACGACAGAAATGCCTCACCTACCTACATAGATAAAACATAGATAGTAACAAGAAAGAGTGGGTTTCCCCACTCTCTTTTTCGCAAAATATACATGACATGGTTATCTCGGTTAATAGTATACCATAGCAAATGCTGATTTGCAAAGACTTTTCCTACCTATTAGAACAGCGATAATTGGTTTTGATCCGGCAAATCACCTAGGCAACCTTGACTATCTAAATACTCAATTATCGTTTTAGAAACCTTACTACGTTGTTGTAAATCTTCTTTTGATAAGAAATCCCCATTTTTACGAGCTTCTACAATACTAACAGCTGCGTTTGTACCAAGACCAGGTACTGCATTGAATGGAGGGATTAACGAATCTCCATCAATAATAAAGTCTGTTGCATGCGAACGGTATAAATCAACTTTTTGGAATGAGTAGCCACGTTCACACATTTCAAGTGTCATTTCTAATACCGTTAATAAACTTTTCTCTTTCGGCGCTGCATCCAATCCTTTTTGGGCAATTTCATCAATCCTCGCTCGTATGGATACTGAACCTTTTGCCATCGCCTCTACATCAAAGTCATCCGCACGTACTGTAAAGTATGCTGCATAGAATAGGAGCGCGAAATGTACTTTAAAGTATGCAATACGCACAGCCATAAGTACATACGCAGCGGCGTGGGCCTTAGGGAACATGTACTTAATCTTCTTACAAGATTCAATATACCATCCAGGCACATTATTATTGCGCATTTCTTCTTCCCATTCTTCCGGAACACCTTTACCTTTACGTACCGATTCCATAATTTTAAACGCTAGTGATGGATCTAATCCTTGATAGATTAAATATACCATGATGTCATCACGACAACCGATAACTTCACTTAGCGTACATGTACCGTTATAAATTAATTCATTCGCATTACCAAGCCATACATCCGTACCGTGAGACAGTCCAGAAATTTGGACAAGCTCTGAAAATGTTGTCGGTTTTGTTTCTTCTAACATCTGCCTTACGAATTTTGTACCGAACTCCGGTATACCAAGTGTACCTGTTTTACAATTAATTTGTTCTTCTGTTACACCTAAAGATTCTGGGCTAGAGAAGATTTTCATTACTTCAGGATCATCTGTTGGTATAGTCTTCGGATCCACCCCACTTAAATCTTGCAGCATACGAATAACAGTTGGATCATCGTGTCCTAGTATATCGAGTTTCAGCAAATTATCATGGATAGAATGGAAGTCAAAGTGTGTTGTTCTCCACTCCGCTCCTATTGAATCCGCAGGAAACTGAATTGGTGAAAAGTCAAAAATGTCCATGTAATCCGGTACAACGATAATACCACCTGGATGCTGTCCAGTTGTACGTTTTACCCCTGTGCATCCTGAAACAAGACGATCAATCTCTGCATTTCGAATTGTTAAGTTATGATCATTCGCATAACCTTTTACATACCCATAAGCTGTTTTCTCTGCAACCGTACCAATTGTTCCAGCACGATATACGTAATCCTCACCAAACAGTACTTTCGTATAATTATGGGCGCGTGGCTGATATTCTCCTGAGAAGTATAGTGATAGGTAAGCATTTGATATTATCTCCAGCTTTTCCCCCACTCCACACCGTGCGTGAGGCTTTCACACTCACACGGCGTTCCATCGTTAACTCTGTCGAAGTTTATAAGCTAAGTTTTGGATTTCCTACTTCCGTTCTCAGCTTATTTAATTTGTTTAAAGCTTTCTTTTCAAACTTAGCTAACATTTTTTTGTAATCTTTATTTGCAAGAGGGTCTTTATTATGAATTAACATATGATATTTCTTATTGATAATAATTAAGTTATCATATTCATCACTACCGCCTTCAGCTGTTGACTTGATGTGGTGACATATAGCATTATGAGGAGTCAATCGTTCCCCTGTTATTCCACAACATCCTTTTTGCGCAACATATTTACTTAAGCGGTTGTTTTCATACAGAACACTTTTTGCTTTATATATTCCTTTACGAAACATTTCGATTTCCCGCACAGACACACGCTTTATCTCTTTATGAATTGATGCCCTATCCTTTTCATTATAAACGGAGAAGTTAGGATCTCTTTGACCTCGTATATCATGTCGAATCGCTTCAATAGGATAGACCAGTAATCCATTACTTTTAAACCTTGGACAATTATAATCTCCATAGAATTTATCAATGATATTATTCGTTTCCTTTGTATAAACAAAGATGTTTCTGAACATCAATGATTTTATATTCGGATGAATTTTATGTCTTATCTCATTAAAATCTTGAGAAATTCTGGTCGCAATTTTGTAGTAGTTATGCAATCCAAGAATGTTAGAATTAAAATTCATCACTTTTTCTGGAGTGGGACTTTTCCTCATCTTAACGAGTTGATGGCGGATAACGCCTAATACCTTCTCTTTTGCTTTCGGGTCCATCTTTGAGTTTACGATATAGCCTGTTTTGGCATTTCTTTTTTGAACGGCTCTAAAGCGAATCCCTAAAAAGTCTGTACCGTTTTTCCGTAAGTTTGTGATTTTACTTTTTTCTTCACTTATCTCAAGACCTAATCTTTCCTTAAGCCATGTTTCAACCGCTATTTTAATCTTTCTAGCGTTTGCGTAGGAATTTGTGAAGATTTTAAAGTCATCCGCATATCTTACTAAATACATTGGTTTTAACCTTGTCTTTTTAAGTGCATCCGTTTTATTACGTTTCAATTTGTAAGGCACTCTCGTCGGTTTTGTTTCCCATTGGTTTGACACCCACCAATCAAGTTCATTTAACACAACATTGGCTAGCAATGGAGATAAAATACCACCTTGAGGAGTCCCTTTAACAGGAATACCTTCGCCTTTAATTTCCGCCTTCAGCATTTTTTTGATGATGGATAAAACACTTTTGTCCCGTATTCCAATTGTCCATAGCTGCCTCATTAACTTTTTATGATTAACGTTATCAAAGAAACCTTTAATATCTATGTCCACTACAAAATGTTGGTGACTGTGATTGACCATATGATAACACCTAGCTAAAGCGTCATGAGTGCTTCGTTTTGGTCGAAAACCATAGCTTTGCGGATGAAACTTCCCTTCAACAATCGGTTCCAAAATTTGCAGGAACATTTGCTGAATTAATCGGTCTTCAATCGTCGGAATTCCTAGAGGTCGCATTTTCCCGTTTGGCTTTGGTATAAACACACGTCTTACTGTGTGTGGCATGTAGTTTTCCAATCTCTTCTTCGTTAATCTGATTAGCTTATCAGCATCTATTTTATTAAGATGTTTCATTGTGTGTCCATTTGTACCTTTCGTTTTACTCCCCGTGTTGCTTTTTAAATTACGAAAGGCTAATCGAATGTTTTCTTCAGAAACAATCAGCTCATAAATGTTTTTGAAATATCGACCCTTTTTGCTCTCTTCATAAAGATTATCAAAAGTTGATTGTAAGCCAAAATATTCATTGTTTCTTAATTTTTGAATCATTAAGTCAGCCAACTAATCACTTCCTTATGAAGTTTTCGTTTCTCTTTTGTCATACACGAATCTGACTTTTGTAGGTTTTGTTTCGACGTTAACGACTTGTGCCCTTCCCTCTGAAATGTTTTTATCCTCCGACTTATTGGTTATTCAGTCATCTTCAGCATTTCATTAAGCGGTACTACGGCACTACTGCCACTTTCGTAAAATGTGTTATAGCATCTGCCTTTCCACATACCATCGTCATCGAAGTGCAACCTTCTCTTATGTCGAAAGCTTCACACGTTCCACTATTCCTATCTGTACATAATTCCCTTAGGTTCCCCCTAAATTCCGCCAAGCTTGACTGTGCCTGTAACACAGTATGGATTTTCATAACCAAACGCTTACTCATCCACACTTGGAAGTCCTCTTTAGACCCCGTTACATTTCTGTAACGTGACATTCACGAAAAGTCAGTCGAGGGTTCGTCCCAGTGATTCTACTGATTCTAACCGTAGGAATTTTATAGACACCAGACATATCATTCACAGAAGATTTATATCTCCCTTTCCTCGTCTTTTACGTTAGGGTGAATTTCAGCCTACTTTAACGGGCTTCAAACGATGTTGATGTTTGCAATATCGCTATCGCTTGCCGTTGCTTCAGTGAGTATGTTTCAGGGCGTTATTCCATCATTCCATACTTCGGAATAGCAGTTCTACTAGCAGATGCTAGTGCTTAACCTTTTCAGTTAAGAACGTGTCGCACTCAAATCAATGTCGGGAACTTTATCCCCTTTAAATCCAAGGAATGTTTCGAACGGAATATCATGTCCATCTTTTACATACGGAACATTACATGTTGGGCATTCTTTATCTGGCAAGTCAAAACCAGAACCTACAGAACCGTCATTAAAGAATTCTGATTGCTTACACTTCGGACATACATAATGCGGTGGCAATGGGTTTACTTCTGTAATTTCCATCATCGTCGCAACGAATGATGAACCTACAGATCCACGCGAACCTACTAAGTATCCATCTACAAGTGATTTTTTTACAAGCTTATGTGAAATTAAATAAATAACGGCGAATCCATGTCCAATAATACTTTTCAATTCTTTTTCAAGACGAGCTTCTACAATTTCCGGGAGCTCTTCGCCATAAATGCTACGAGCCATTCTATAACTCATATCACGTGTTTCATCATCAGCACCTTCAATTTTCGGTGTGTATAAATCATCTTTTACTGGATGGACATCACCAATGAATGATGCGATCTTTTGTGTATTTGTTACAACAACTTCTTTCGCTTTTTCTTCACCTAAGAATGAAAAACAATCTAGCATTTCATCTGTTGTACGGAAATGTACAGGCGGTAATGAATGACGGTTTAATGGGTTTGCTCCACCCTGCGAACTCACTAAAATTTTACGATACATTGCATCTTCTGGATCTAAATAATGTACGTTCCCTGTAGCAACAACTGGCTTATCTAATGTTTCACCTAGTTTTACTAAGTTAGAAATAATTGTTTTTAACTGTCCTTCATCTCGGACAAGTTCACGTTCTACTAAATGACGTAACACCTCTGGAGGCATAACTTCAATATAGTCATAGAACTGCGCAATCTCCTCTACTTCTTCAGGAGCCTTTTGCATCATCGCTTCAAAAACTTCTCCTTTATCACAAGCAGTCCCTACTAAAATGCCTTCACGGTATTTTTTTAATAATGAACGCGGCACACGTGGTACACGGTAAAAGTAATCTAAGTGAGAATATGAAACAAGTTTATATAAATTCTTCAATCCAACATCTGATGTAGCAAGTAATGTTGTATGACTTGGACGCCCACGTTTATATGCATCCCCTTGTCCCATACTATCGTTTAATTGATCGTGATATTCAAATCCTTTTTCAATCACATCTTTTAACATTTTCACAAGTAAGTATCCCGTTGCTTCTGTATCATAAATTGCCCGGTGATGTTGCGTTAATTCAATATCAAGTTTTTTACACATCGTATTTAAGCGATGGTTCTTCATTTCTGGGAATAAGAATCGTGCAAGTTCTAACGTATCAATAACTGGGTTTTTCGTTTTTTCTAAACCAGCCTTTTTAAACCCTACGTTAATAAAGCCCATATCAAAGCTTGCGTTATGAGCAACGAGTGTATGATCACCCATCCATTCCTCAAATTTTTTGAACACTTCGTCCACTTCCGGTGCATCAGTTAACATATCATCTGTAATGCCTGTTAATTCAATAATCGTCGCCGATAAAGGTTGATGCGGATTTGCGAAAGATTCAAAGCGATCGATAATCTCGCCTCCTTTTACCTTTACAGCAGCTAACTCGATAACCGTATCGTATACAGCAGATAGACCCGTCGTCTCAACGTCAAAAACAACGTACGTTTCATCTGCAAGTAAACGATGCGCTTCGTTATAAGCGATAGGTACACCGTCATTAACTAAGTTTGCTTCTACTCCATAAATGACTTTTACCCCTGCCTTTTTACCCGCTGAATACGCTTCTGGGAAAGACTGTGCAACAGCATGATCTGTAACCGCAATGGCTTCATGCCCCCATTTCCCAGCTTGTGCAACAAGCTTAGATACTGAAGTAACAGCATCCATTTGGCTCATCGGAGTGTGAAGGTGAAGTTCTACACGTTTTTCCCCTTCAGGTGCTTTATCTTTACGAGAAGGCCCTGTTATTTCATTAATATCATTTGCGATCATTACTAAATCTCGAACAAATGTATCGTTTTGAACAGAACCACGCGCTTTAACCCACATTCCTTTTTTCAAAGATTGTAGCATCGGAATATCTTCTTTATCACGTGAGAACATTTTGATCATAATAGAATCCGTATAATCTGTTATTTTTAAAGTCAATAACGTACGTCCACTACGAAGTTCTTTTGTTTCTACATGGAAGACATATCCTTGAACTGTTTTTCTTCTTTCTTCATCTTGAATCTCTCGCATCGGTGTAATTTCTTCATCCGGCTTAATAAGATATCCAAGTACAACCGGTCCTTCATGAACAACATTGCTTTCCTCAGCTTGCTTCTTAGCCATTTCTTCCATAGCTTGTATAACACGTTGACGATCTTCTTGCTCTGTTTGTTCACGAAACTTTTGAACTTCTTCTTCATTTTGTTTTATATTTGTGTCGAGCTGAAAACGAGGAAATCCAAAGACTTCATATTGATCCCCTACTAACTTCGCTACATTTTTCTTTAAAGCCGTAGATTCCAACTCATTATTCACATTCAGTAACAACTTCACTCCATTTACATGTGGAAGTTGCTTCTTTAAATATGCAAACATAGGTGAAAACGTAATTCGCTCTGTACAAAGTGGCCAATATGCCCTAACCTCTTCTTCTGTAAATTGTTTATTCTCTGTTTCTAATGCGAATGATGTTTTTGCAATATGAGAAAATGACTGCTTAAGTTTCGTTTCTAGCAATTCATATAGTTCTGTTGGCAAAATGCTCGGCACTTGTAAATTAAAATGCCAACTTTTATTTGCTTTGTCAATGACTAGCCTTTGAATACTACCACCTTTTAAATATTGATTAATAAGGTCTTCAGGCATTTGCAACTGCTGGAGCAAAATTTGAAATCGCTCTTGTTGTTCGTTTAATACTGACATAAGCAACCTCCTTCCATCTGCTATTATAAATTGAAATGTTCGGTTCAGCAAAGAAAGGTTCTTCCTTCTTTACTAAAAAGTTTGCTCTACAAAGAAAGAGAAGGTACCTCCTACTGAGGTACCTCTTCTTATTTTAAAATATTAGCGATATATGTGTGAAATTCTTCTACTTTCACTTCTGCAGATTCATTTGTAGCACGTACTTTTACTTCAACGATACCTTCATCAGCTTTTTTACCAACTGTTACTCGAACTGGAAGACCGAATAAGTCCGCATCAGCAAATTTAACACCCGCACGCTCTGCACGATCATCTAATAACACTTCATAACCTTGTTCTTGTAATGAATTGTAGATCGATTCACCCACTTCGCGTTGTGCGTCAGACTTCATGTTTACGGGAATCACATGTACATGGAATGGTGCAACTGCTTTTGGCCAAACTAAACCATTTTCATCATTAAATTGCTCAGCAATTGCTGCAACTGTACGAGATACCCCAATACCATAGCACCCCATGATAAGTGGCTTCATTTTTCCATTCTCATCTAAGAATGTTGCATTCATTGCTTCGCTATAGCGTGTACCTAATTTAAATACATGTCCAACTTCGATACCACGAGCAAACTGAATTGTTCCATTTCCATCTGGAGATTGATCTCCTTCTTGAATAAAACGTAAATCTGTATATTGACTTACTTTAAAGTCACGCTCTGGATTTACATTTACATAATGGAAGCCTTCTTCATTTGCACCACAACAACCATTTACAATTGCTGCTACAGCATGGTCAGCGATTACTTCCACATCACCAGTTACTCCAATTGGTCCTAATGAACCAACTTCACAATGTAACAGTTCGCTTACCTCTTCATGAGAAGCAAGTTCAACAACAGAAGCACCGTATACATTCTTCACTTTTACATCATTTACTTCATGATCTCCACGAACAAGTACAACTACGAATTTCTCATCTACTTTGAAGACCAAAGATTTAATACAATTGGATGCTTCAATATTTAAGAAAGCAGACACTTCTTCAATTGATTTTTGATCTGGTGTTGCTACTTTTTCAAGAGCTTTTTCTGCTTCATCACTCTTCGTATAAGAAGCAACAACAGGTGCCATTTCAATATTCGCTGCATAATTAGATGTATCAGAATACGCAATTGTATCTTCTCCTACATCCGACAATGCCATAAATTCGTGTGTATCTTTACCACCCATTGCTCCAGAATCAGCAATAACTGCGCGGAAGTTCAAGCCACAACGAGCAAAGATATTTGAATATGCTTGATATAGACGATTGTAAACTTCATCTAAGCTTTCTTGTGTTGCGTGGAAAGAATATGCATCTTTCATTAAAAACTCTCTACCGCGCAATAAACCAAAACGTGGTCGCTGCTCATCACGGAACTTCGTTTGGATTTGGTATAATGTTAAAGGTAACTTTTTATAAGATTTAATTTCATCACGTACAAGATCTGTAATTACTTCTTCATGTGTCGCTCCAAGAGCAAATTCACGATCATTACGATCTTTCATACGCATTAACTCAGAACCGTAAGAATACCAGCGACCTGATTCTTGCCATAATTCCGCAGCTTGTAACGCTGGCATTAATAATTCTACAGCCCCTGCTCGTTCCATCTCTTCTCGAACGATACGTTCCACTTTATGTAATACTTTTAGCCCAAGTGGTAAAAAGCTATAAATACCAGAAGCATTTTGACGCATGAATCCTGCACGAAGTAACAATTGATGACTTTTAATTTCAGCATCAGCTGGTACTTCACGTAATGTAGGACTAAATACCATACTTTGTTTCATCTATTCGCACCTCTTCAATTTACTCTAATACGCAGTAAAACCCCTCACCTCAAATTCGGTGAGGGATTACCACTCTAAGAGTTTTATTCATTTGATTCACTTCATAGAAAATATCATGAACTTTATACTAACTGCAATTCTCACTTTATTTTACAAGAAGAACCTTCGAATGTCATTCCACGTTACAACTAACATAAGTAGCATTAATAACGCAAAACCAATAAAGTGAACCATTCCTTCTTTTTGACGATCAATTGGTTTTCCTCGCAACGCTTCAATTAAGAAGAAGAATAAACGTCCTCCATCAAGAGCTGGAACAGGTAATAAGTTGAATAAACCAAGGTTTATACTTAAAACAGCCGCCAAGCTCAGAACACGAATGACACCATAATCTACTACCTGGTCTGTTAAATTATAAATCCCTACCGGACCTGATAAATCATTAATAGAGAACTGACCCGTTACTAATTTCACAAGGGAATCAAAAATTAATTTTGTCCATGTATACGTCTGCTCAAAACCTGATTGAATAGAACCAACAATAGATTTCTCTACAGGAGAGTATACACCTATTCTACCAACCTCTTCTTTACCTTCTTTATCAGCTGTTGGGGTTACGTTTACATTAAATTGTTCGCTGTCACGTTTTACATGCAACGTAATTTCTTTATTTGGATGTTCACGTACAATCGTCACAACATCTTTCCAAGTATTCGTATCTTTCCCATCGATTGCTTGAATCGTATCATCTTGTTTCAATCCTGCTTGTTCTGCAACACTATCCTTCATTACTTTTCCAATCATTGGCTTATCAACAGGAATACCTTGTACCAATCCAATGATAACAAAAATAACAAATGCCAAAATGAAATTCATCGCAGGCCCTGCAAAGATTGTTAATGCTCTCTGCCCTAACGTTTTAGAACCAAATTGTCTATTAAACGGGGCAATTTGTATTTCTTCTCCAGCTGAAACGATACGAGCCTTTTCATTCACACGGAATGTTTGTAATTCTTCCTCGTATTCTTCATAACCAGAAATTGTGAGATGATTTTCTAAATCAGCTTGTTCTACTTCAATCACGCGAACATTCGGATACTTTTCACGCCCGTCTAAAACTAATTTCATAACCTCTTCTTTTTCATTTAACACAAGTCCAACTTTTTTCCCTGGTTTTAATTCAACCGTTTCTGCATCCTCGCCAGCCATTCTAACATAGCCTCCAAGAGGCAGCAGCCGAACTGTATACACCGTTTCATTTTTTTCAAATGAAAATATTTTCGGTCCAAAACCAATTGCAAACTCGCGACATAAAATACCCGCTCTTTTTGCGAAATATAGATGCCCTAGCTCATGGAAAAATACGAGTGCACCAAAAATTAATATAAAGGCAATCGCTGTATTCAATTCCATAACCACCTTTGCTAAATTTGTTCCATCACAAATCGTCTTGTGGCTGCATCAATTTCCTGAATCTCCTCTAAGCTCGGACGCGCAATGACATTGTGATGGTGCATTGCTTTTTCAATGAGATCTTCTACTGTTAAGAAACCAATTTTCTTTTGTAAAAAGGCTGCTACAGCTACTTCATTTGCTGCATTCATTACAGCTGGCATACTACCGCCTATCTTTCCAGCTTCATACGCAAAACGCAGGCAACGGAAACGCTCTTGGTTCATTTGTTCAAAGTGCAGTGTTCCAATTTCCCATAAATTTAACTGTTTTGTATCTGAAAGCGGTAATCTGTCAGGATATGTAAGTGCATATTGAATGGGTACACGCATATCCGGTGAACCGAGCTGTGCCATTACACTACGATCCTCAAATTCAACCATAGAATGGATAATGCTCTCTTTATGTAAAACAACATCAATTTGCTCATAAGGTATGCCGAAAAGCCAATGCGCTTCGATGACTTCCAGCCCCTTATTCATCATTGTAGCAGAATCAATTGTAATTTTCGAACCCATTGACCAGTTTGGATGACGTAGTGCATCTTCCACAGTCACATGATGTAATTCATCTCTCGTTTTATCACGGAAGCTTCCGCCAGAAGCAGTTATAACTAAACGAGAAATTCGCTTTTCATTTTCTCCGTTCAAACATTGAAAAATAGCTGAATGTTCACTATCGACGGGAAGTAATGACACATTATGTTTGCGTGCAGCTTCCATTACAATGTGTCCTGCAGTTACTAACGTTTCTTTGTTCGCAATTCCAATTGTTTTTTTCGCCTCAATTGCACGAAGTGTTGGTAACAACCCTACGCTACCTACAACAGCATTTATGACGACTTCTGCACTCGGATAAAGAGCTACCTCTAATAATCCTTCGTCCCCATATACTACTTTTGTATTTCCAGAAACGGATTGTAACCTGACAACATCTTCTTCTCTTTGTACAGAAACAAGCTGAGGAGAAAATTCTTGAATAACTTTTACTGCGTAGTCAATATTTTTCCCTACAGAAAAAGCAACGAGACGGAATTGTTCTGGATGCAAGCGTAACACATCTAAAGTTTGCGTTCCAATTGATCCGCTTGCTCCTAATAAACTAATGTTTTTCATGACTCGAGCCCCTCGTTTTGTTATGAAATGAAATGTAAGAAGTGTAAAATTGGTAATACGAACAACCAACTATCTGTTCGATCTAATATCCCACCATGTCCAGGTAAAATTGTACCTGAATCTTTCACACCGTAATGGCGTTTAAATGCGGATTGCACTAAATCACCAATTTGTCCAAAAATAGATATTGCGATTGTAACAACGATTACCATTCCAATATTCTCATGCACTTGGAAGAACATATTATATACAAAAGCAACAACTATACCGCAAAAAATACCGCCTAATGAACCTTCTATCGTTTTATTCGGACTAATCTCTGGCCATAATTTTCTTTTTCCAATCGCTTTCCCTATGAAATATGCACCTGAATCAGTTGCCCAAATAACAAATAATGCATAAAACACATATTCAATTCCCGCTATTCTTGTTTCATTTAAATACAAGAAGCCCATTGCAACATATGTTGTTGCCATAAGTAAAAATGAAGCATTGTCAAAAGTAAATGTATTCTTTGAAAGAACTGTATATGATAACAGTAATAAAACAATCACAAATGTGATTTCTAATTTATCCAATCCAATCCAATCAAAAACTCCTCGCGCACTACTTGGAACTAAAGTAATCCATAGTAATAATGCAGCTAAAAATGTTGGTACCGAAATAAGTGTAAGCTTGTTCATACGAACTAATTCATACAATCCAATAGAAGCAAGTGCATACACTAAAACTGTAAAAGGCACGCCACCGTAAAATACGATGGGGATAAATAGCGCGGCAGCAATCACTCCAGTAATAATTCTCTGTTTCACTACCAAACCCTCTCTTTCTACACGCCTCCGAATCTGCGCCCCCTATGTTGAAAGTCTGTAATCGCATTTAGCAAATGTTCCTCGGTAAAATCTGGCCAATACACATCTGTAAACCAAAGCTCCGAATACGCAATTTGCCATAGCATGAAATTGCTAATACGCAATTCCCCACTTGTACGAATAAGCAGGTCTGGATCAGGTAAAGAACTTGTCATTAAGTATGAAGAAATCATTTCTTCATTTATATCTTCTGAACGAACTTTTCCTTCTTCGCCATCTTTCACCATATGTTGCACAGCAGAAACGATTTCATCGCGACTTCCATAGTTTAACGCAAAATTGAGAATTAATCCCGTGTTCTCTTTTGTATCTTCCATGGCCTTTTCCATCGCTCTGCGCGTATGCGTAGGAAGACGATCTTTTTGTCCAATTACTCGAACTTGTACATTTTCTTCAATTAACTCTGGTAAAAATGCACCTAAAAATTCTTCTGGAAGTTTCATTAAATAATCTACTTCCTTTTTCGGTCTTTTCCAGTTCTCAGTAGAAAAAGCATAAAGAGTCAGCACTTTCACATCAAGTTTACTAGCAAATTTCGTAATCTTTTTTACTACTTGCATTCCTTCATGATGTCCAGCAATACGAGGCATTGCTCTTCTCTTTGCCCATCTTCCATTACCATCCATAATGATTGCAATGTGCTCTGGGATATAGCCCTCTTTCACTTTTTCAATGAGATGATCAAACGATGTGACCTTTTTACCTTTAAAAAAAGGAAATTTTTTAAACATCATTCATACCCTCCAACAAGCAGACGTATGCCTAAAAGTGTAAAAAGACCCCCTTAAGAAGAGGGTCATAATTGCGAAGTTATCGCTATTACACTTCCATGATTTCTTTTTCTTTGTTTTTTGCGATCTCGTCAACTTTTGCAATATATTTATCTGTTTCTTTTTGGATATCTTCAGTATATCCTCGTAAGTCATCTTCTGTAATATCGCCAGCTTTTTCAAGCTTTTTAAGATCGTCATTCGCATCACGACGTACGTTACGAACTGCCACTTTTGCTTCTTCAGCGTATTTCTTAACAGTTTTCACTAAATCTTTACGACGTTCTTCCGTTAATGCAGGAAACGCGATACGAATTACCGATCCGTCGTTAGAAGGGTTTAATCCTAAATCAGCTTTTAAGATTGCCTTTTCGATATCACCGATAGATGTTTTATCATAAGGTTGAATCACAAGTAGACGTGCTTCAGGAACTGTGATGTTCGCTAATTGCACAACAGGTGTTGGTGCGCCATAGTAATCAACTTGTACCTTATCTAAAGCAGACGCGCTTGCACGACCAGCACGAACTGACGCTAATTCACGAGAATAAGCAGCAACTGCTTTTTCCATTTTTTCATTTGCATTTTTTAATACTTGTTGTCCCATATTTATTTCCCCCTTACAATTGTTCCGATATTTTCGCCTAAAACGGCACGTTTAATATTTCCTTTTTCCATAACCGAGAATACAATTAATGGAATATCATTATCCATACATAATGAAGAAGCAGTAGAATCCATTACACCTAAACCTTCTTTTAATACATCTAAGTATGTCAGTGTTTCATATTTCGTAGCTGTTTCATCAATAGACGGATCTGCACTGTAAACGCCGTCTACATTATTTTTCGCCATTAAAATAACATCAGCTTCAATTTCTGCAGCACGTAAAGCCGCTGTTGTATCTGTAGAGAAATATGGATTACCTGTACCCGCTGCGAAAATCACAACACGTTTCTTCTCTAAGTGACGAATCGCTTTACGACGAATATAAGGTTCTGCCACTTGACGCATTTCAATAGAAGTTTGAACACGCGTTTGAATGCCAATGTTCTCTAAACTATCTTGAAGAGCTAATGAATTCATAACTGTCGCTAACATGCCCATGTAATCCGCTCCTGCGCGATCCATGCCCATTTCACTTCCAATTTTCCCACGCCAAATGTTACCGCCACCTACAACAACAGCAACCTCTACATCAAGTTCTGCAATTTCTTTCACTTGTTCTGCAACTGACTTAATAACAGCTGGATTAATCCCAAATCCTTTTTCACCAGCTAAAGCTTCACCGCTTAACTTTAAAACAACACGATTATATTTCGGTTTACCCATAATGAACCTCCAATTGCTTACATCTTTATTTTAAAAAAGGGAACACAATGTGTTCCCTAAACTGTATTAGTTGCTACCTTTTACTTGGTTCATTACTTCTTCAGCAAAGTTGTCTTCACGCTTCTCGATACCTTCACCAACAGCATAGCGAACGAATCCTTTAACTGTTCCGCCTTTAGATTCAGCGAACTGACGAACTTTCATATCAGGGTTTTTAACGAATGTTTGGTCAAGTAAGCAAATCTCTTCAAAGAATTTACCTAGGCGACCTTCAACCATCTTAGCAACGATTTTTTCAGGCTTTCCTTCGTTTAAAGCTTGTTGCGTTAATACTTGACGCTCATGCTCAACTTCTTCAGCTGTTACAGCATCGCGGTCGATGTATTTAGGGTTAACTGCTGCAATGTGCATTGCTACGTCTTTAGCAGCTGCTTCATCAGTAGAACCTTCAAGAACTGTTACTACACCAATGCGTCCACCCATATGTAGGTAAGCACCGAATGCATCTGCATCAGTTTTTGTTACGATTTCGAAACGACGAAGAGTAAGTTTTTCACCAATTTTAGCGATTGCTTCATTGATGTGCTCTTCTACTGTTTTACCATTTGCAATTGTTTGAGTCATAGCTTCCTCAGTAGTTGCAGGCTTGTTAGCTAGTAAGTGAGCAGCTAATTCTTTTGTTAAAGCTTGGAAACCTTCGTTTTTCGCAACGAAATCAGTTTCAGAGTTTAATTCTAAGATTAAAGCTTCGTTACCTTTTGTTTCGATGTAAGTTAAACCTTCAGCAGCAATGCGGTCTGCTTTTTTCGCAGCTTTCGCAATACCTTTCTCACGTAAGAAGTCAATCGCCTTCTCCATGTCGCCATTTACTTCTGTTAAAGCTTTTTTGCAGTCCATCATACCTGCGCCTGTTTTTTCGCGAAGTTCTTTTACCATTTGTGCAGTGATTGCCATACTTTTCATCCTCCTAAAATATGTATTTATACCTTAAAAAAGGTGATAAAAGGCCTAACCCCTTATCACCTTTCCAAATTTGTTACGCAGTAACAGTCTCTTCACCTTGTTTTGCTTCAAGGATCGCGTCTGCCATTTTAGATGTAAGAAGTTTTACAGCACGAATTGCATCATCGTTTGCTGGAATTACGTGATCGATTTCGTCTGGATCACAGTTTGTATCAACGATACCGATGATTGGAATGTGTAATTTGCGTGCTTCAGCAACTGCGATACGCTCTTTACGAGGGTCTACTACGAATAATGCACTTGGAAGACCTTTCATATCTTTAATGCCGCCTAAGAATTTTTCAAGACGCTCTAACTCTTTTTTAAGTTGAACAACTTCTTTCTTAGGAAGTACTTCGAAAGTACCATCTTCTTGCATTCTTTCGATGTCTTTAAGACGCTTAATACGCTTTTGGATTGTTTGGAAGTTTGTTAACGTTCCACCTAACCAACGTTGGTTAACGAAGTACATACCAGCACGAGTTGCTTCTTCTTTAATAGCTTCTTGCGCTTGTTTTTTTGTACCTACGAATAAGATGTCTCCACCTTCAGCAGCGATGTTACGCATTACGTTGAAAGCTTCCTCAACTTTTTTCACAGTTTTTTGTAAGTCGATGATATAGATACCGTTACGCTCTGTGAAAATGTAACGTTTCATTTTTGGGTTCCAACGACGAGTTTGATGTCCGAAATGAACACCAGCTTCAAGCAATTGCTTCATAGAAATTACTGACATAATTTAGTTCCTCCTAAATGGTTTTTGATATCCTCCGTTTACTTCATCTTTAAGTGAAACTACAAACGTAGCACCAACACTTAAATCAGTAAACGTGTATACTTTGTACTGACACCACTGCTTACTATATCATAATGAAATAGTACAATCAAGTCGAAAATGCGAACAATGTAAAACTTTCTTTTTGATTATCATTCTATTCGTCTTTTTCTCTGATTCAATTCTCTATACAAATTGAAAGACCATCAAAATTTTTCTACTTGAGCCATTCCCCCTGCGTAAAAAAGTGCAAGTTATCCTTATGACCTCTCACAGTAGTGAATTACATAGTAAAAACAAAAACACTTTTATATAGTATTACCACTCTATTTCACTTTAAGCACACTTATCTATGATAAAGAGCAAAGATCATCTTCTCACAAACTTATAATGATTCTCTCAGAAAACAAAAAAATCTCTCCTCCTCAGAGGAAAGATTTTCTCCATGTTAGTTTGTTTTCAATTTAGCAAGTTCATGTAAAAACTTGTCATTTAATACTTTAATGTATGTTCCTTTCATACCTAAAGAACGAGATTCAATAACGCCTGCACTTTCTAATTTACGAAGTGCATTTACGATTACAGAACGTGTAATCCCTACGCGATCAGCAATTTTACTTGCAACAAGTAAACCTTCTGTTCCGCTTAATTCTTCGAAGATGTGCTCGATTGCTTCTAACTCACTGTATGATAATGAACTAATTGCCATTTGAACAACAGCTTTACTACGAGCTTCTTCTTCAATTTCTTCCGCTTTTTCACGCAAGATTTCCATACCTACTACAGTTGAACTGTATTCAGCAAGAATCAAATCATCATCTAAAAATTCTTGACCAAGACGAGCTAAAATTAATGTACCTAAACGCTCACCACCACCAACGATTGGCACGATTGTAGTTAAACCTTGATCAAATAGTTCTCTATTCTCTACAGGGAACGCTGTATATTCACTGTTTACATCTAAGTTAGACGATGTTTCTGTAATATTAAATAGACTTTGTGTATATTCTTCCGGGAATTGACGCTCTGCAAGCATTTGCTTCATACGCTCATTTTCAATTTGTTGATGAATTGCATATCCTAATAATTTACCGCGACGACTTACAACGAATACGTTCGCTTCAATCACTTCACACATCGTGTCTGACATTTCTCTAAAGTTTACAGGTTTTCCTGCTGCACTCTGTAATAATGCATTTAATTTTCTCGTTTTTGCTAATAATTCCATTTCTAAATTTCCTCCTACATGTTACTCACATTTTTTTCATCATTTGGAAACTTGGGCGAGTCACCTGATGACACTATTACAAAATAAACTGGCTCACATCTTTATTTTTGGCAATTGTCGCCAATTTCTCCTCTACATATTGAGGTGTTATCGTTATTTTTTCTAACGTAATTTCAGATGCTTCAAACGATAAATCTTCAAGAAGTTTCTCCATAATGGTATGAAGCCTTCTCGCTCCAATATTATCTGTATCTTGATTAACTTGATAAGCAATCTCAGCAATCTTACGAATAGCATCGTCAGAAAATTCAATTTCTATACCTTCAGTTGCCAATAATGCTATATATTGTTTCACTAAAGCATTATCAGGTTCTACAAGAATTTTAACAAAATCATCTACCGATAATTTTGTTAATTCCACTCGAATTGGAAATCTTCCTTGCAGTTCTGGAATCAAATCAGACGGTTTGGACATATGGAAGGCACCAGCCGCAATAAATAAAATATAATCTGTTTTCACCGATCCATATTTCGTTGCAACGTTCGATCCTTCGACAATTGGCAAGATATCACGTTGTACACCTTCACGCGATACATCCACGCTATTCGACTGCTTACCAGCAATTTTGTCAATTTCATCAATAAAAATAATCCCGAGCTGTTCAGCACGATAAACAGCCTCTTGTGTAACTTCATCCATATCAATTAAGCGCTGTGCTTCTTCATTTGTCAAGACTTTTCTTGCTTCTGTTACAGAAAGTTTGCGTTTTTTTGTTTTTTTCGGCATAAAACTTCCTAGTGCATCTTGGAAATTCATTCCCATTTGCTCCATGCCAGTTCCTTGTAACATATCAAACATAGAAGACTGTTGCTCCGTTACTTCAATCGATACAATCTCTTCTTCAAGCAATCCGGCAGCGAGTTTCTTTTCAACTTCTTGACGTTTCTTTTCAACGTCTATATCATCTTGTGTTTCAGCTGTCTGATTTGTACTTTGATTTCCACCAAATAACATTTCTAACGGATTTTTAAATCCAGTTTGTTTTTGCGGACTTGGTACTAAAATTTCAACAAGTCGTTGGTTCGCTTGTTCCTCAGCCTTATCTTTAACCTTTACGACCATTTCTTCTTTTACGATGCGAACTGAAGTTTCGACGAGATCGCGTACCATAGATTCTACATCTCGGCCTACATATCCAACTTCTGTAAATTTCGTGGCTTCAACCTTAATAAAAGGTGCTCCAACGAGCTTCGCCATTCGTCGTGCTACCTCTGTCTTCCCAACTCCTGTAGGGCCAATCATTAAAATATTCTTCGGAGCAATTTCATCACGTAAATCTTCTACTAATTTACTGCGACGATACCGATTTCTAAGCGCTACTGCAACCGCTTTTTTCGCATCTTTTTGACCAATAATATATTGATCTAATTTTTCTACAATTTGACGCGGAGTAAAATGTAAATGCATATAAAATGCCTCCCTTACGATTCTACAATTCTTCCACAATAATATTGTGATTTGTATACACACAAATGTCCCCAGCAATCTCCAAACTTGCTTTCGCAATCGCTTTCGCTGTTAACTGTTCACTTGCATGTTGCTTTAAAGCGCGGCCAGCTGCAAGTGCATAATGTCCACCTGAACCAATTGCTAAAATACCATCATCCGGCTCTATTACTTCTCCTGTTCCCGAAACAAGAAGCATCGTTGTTTCATCCATGACAATGAGCATCGCTTCCAATTGACGCAGCATCTTGTCACCACGCCATTGTTTCGCCATTTCAACCGCAGCACGTTGTAAGTTGCCGTTGTACTCTTCTAATTTCCCTTCAAACATTTCAAAAAGAGTAAATGCATCTGCAACGGAACCAGCAAAGCCAGCTAAAACTCTACCTTGAAATAGCTTTCTAACTTTGCGTGCCGTATGCTTCATCACAACCGCATTACCCATTGTCACCTGACCGTCTCCAGCCATTGCACATTCCCCATTATGATGAACTGCAAATATCGTTGTCGCGTGGAAATTTCCCATAGAAAAAAACTCCTTTATATGTTTTTATAGCTTTAAAAGCAATTTATGCCCGTGGGTGATGCTTCATGTAAACAGAGCGCAATCTTTCTTTTGAAACATGCGTATAAATTTGTGTCGCTGATAAATTTTCATGCCCCAATAACTCCTGCACAGTTCGTAAATCTGCGCCTTCATCTAACATATGCGTTGCAAATGTATGCCTTAACATGTGCGGACTTATTCGCATTGTAAGAGAAGTTTTCTTAATGAGCTCATTTAAAATATAACGTACACCTCGATCTGTTAACGGCGTGCCTTTTGCATTTAAAAACACCATTTGAGAGTGTTCCTCTGTTTTTTTAGCTAACTGTTTTCTTCCGTTTTCTATATAAGTAATTAAAGCACCTTGTGCATAGTCCCCAAACGGTACGTATCTTTGTTTTTTGCCTTTTCCCATTACTAGAATTGTTCCTACCGAAAAATCAATGTCCTCAAGTTGTAAACCTACACATTCACTCACACGAATCCCGGTTGCATACATCAGCTCTAATAAAGCTTGATTTCTTTGACCTAGCGGCGTTTCTATATCAGAAACTTCAAACAAATTCTCTAATTCTTCACTATACAAAAACTTTGGAATTGACCATTCTTTTTTGGGGAGTGACGCAAGTGCAAACGGATTATCTTCTCGATATCCTTCACGCATCAAAAAACGATACAAACTTCGTAAACTTGATACTTTTCTTGCGACAGATTTACGGGCTAACTTTTCATCGTGTAGCATCGTTAAATATAAACGAACATCTACGTATGTAACATCTAAAAAAGAGGATATACCTTCTCGTTCCATAAATTGCACAAAATGTTCTAAATCATTTTGATAACTCGCAATTGTATATTTTGAATAATTTCTTTCAATTTGTAAATATGTAACGAATAATTGTAACAATTTATTCACATTCATATAACTCACCTCAATAAAGGCTACTAAATTGTAGCACAACTCAGTAGCCTTTGCAAGAAATTTAACTAAATATTTACAAAATTTTGAATTGTTTCTAAAGCGCGTGTTGCGTACGCTTCATTTCGTTCTTGTTTCTTTTTAATTTTCTTTTCTAACGGTACAAATAAACCAAAGTTTGCATTCATCGGTTGGAAGTTTTTTGCATTTGTTGCAGTGATATAATTCGCCATACTTCCCATTGCAGTTACAGGAGGTAATACAACTGGCTCCTCGCCTTTTACAAGACGCGCTGCATTAATACCCGCTAATAGACCTGATGCAGCTGATTCTACATACCCTTCCACACCCGTCATTTGACCTGCGAAAAATAAATCATCGCGATGTTTGTATTGGTACGTTGGACGAAGTAACTTAGGCGAATTAATAAATGTATTACGATGCATTACGCCATAACGTACAATTTCAGCATTTTCTAATCCTGGAATTAACTGTAACACTTCTTTTTGAGGCCCCCACTTTAAATGTGTTTGGAAACCAACAATATTGTATAACGTTCCTGCTGCATCATCTTGACGTAATTGAACAACAGCATATGGTGTTTTCCCTGTTTTTGGATCTTCTAATCCAACTGGTTTCATCGGTCCAAATAACAATGTTTGTCTCCCGCGTCCCGCCATTACCTCTACAGGCATACACCCTTCAAAGAATACTTCTTTTTCAAACTCTTTTAATGGCACTGTCTCTGCAGCAATTAAAGCATCATAAAAACGATCGAACTCTTCCTCTGTCATAGGACAGTTCAAATATGCTGCTTCGCCCTTATCATAACGAGATTTTAAATATACCTTGTTCATATCAATGCTGTCTTTCTCGACAATCGGTGCAGCAGCATCATAAAAATAAAAGTAATCTTCACCCGTTAATTCTTTTAGCTGTGCAGCAAGATCCGGAGATGTAAGTGGGCCTGTTGCAATAACAGTTGGTCCTTCTGGTATTTCTGTAATTTCTTCGTTCATCACAGTTACGTTTGGATGATTTTTCACATACTCTGTTACTTTTGCTGCGAATTCATGACGATCCACAGCCAACGCTCCTCCTGCTGGAACAGAACATTCATCTGCCGCACGAATAATGACAGAGTCCATTCGGCGCATTTCTTCTTTAATAACACCAACAGCGTTAGTTAATGTATTCGCGCGAAGCGAGTTACTACATACTAGTTCTGCAAATTTATCCGTATGATGAGCCGGTGTTTGTCTTACAGGCCTCATTTCATATAATTTTACTTGGACACCACGTTTTGCAATTTGATAAGCTGCTTCACTTCCTGCAAGACCTGCACCAATAACGTTTACTACTTGTGTTGTCATCTGTTTATCACCTTTCCTTTTCTACCCCGAAAAAAATGTGAGCAGTTACGCTCACATTTGTTGTTCTTCTTCATAATCACAAGAAATACATTGTACTTGAACGCCTTTTTTCAACTTCTTCTCTACAAGCATACTTTCACACTTTGGACATTTCCGACCAATCGGCTTATCCCAAGACACAAAGTCACATTCTGGATATGTGCCGCACCCATAGAAAAGACGTTTCTTTTTATTGCTTCGGCGTTCAATAATTTGTCCTTTATCACATTTCGGACAAGTTACACCGATTTCTTTCACAATCGGCTTTGTATTACGGCAATCAGGGAAATTAGAACAAGCCATAAACTTCCCATATTTACCCATTTTAAAGACCATTGGGTGACCACACAACTCACAGTCTTCCCCGGCAGGTTCATCTTTAATTTCGACTTCACGCATTTCCTTTTCTGCTTTTTCTAAACGAGGTTCAAAGCCTACGTAAAAATCATCAACAACTTTCACCCAATTCGCTTTTCCTTCTTCTACTTTATCAAGATTTTGCTCCATGTTGGCAGTAAACTCGATATTAATAATTTCTGGGAAAAACTCTAAAATGAGTTCAATTACAATTCCTCCAAGTTCAGTAGGAACAAATCGTTTATTGTCTAATGCAACGTATCCTCGCTTCTGAATCGTCTCGAGTGTTGGCACATAAGTAGACGGCCTTCCAATCCCAAGATCTTCAAGCGTCCGAACTAAGCGAGCCTCAGTATAACGTGGTGGTGGCTGTGTAAAATGCTGCTTCGGTTCCACATCTTTTGAAAATACGGTTTCTCCTATTTCTAACGGCGGCAACATTTTATCTTTTTCTTCTGCACCATCATCTTTTGACTCCACATACACTTTCGTAAATCCTGGGAATTTCACCACTGATCCACTTGCACGGAATTGAACATTATTATTAATGAGTTTAGCTGTAACGGTATCCATTATAGCAGATGCCATTTGACTTGCAACAAATCGCTCCCAAATCAATTTATATAAACGATGTTGATCGCGACTTAAGAAACTTTTCAATTCCTCTGGCTTTCTCATCACAGAAGTTGGACGAATGGCTTCATGCGCATCTTGTGCATTTGCTTTTTTCGTTTCTTTCTTCTTCTCTGTTCCTATGTATTCCGAACCAAACGCCTCAGTAATATAAGAACGTGCTTCTTCTTGTGCCGTTTCTGAAATACGTGTTGAGTCTGTTCTCATATACGTAATAAGACCGACAGTTCCCTGCTTACCAATGTCTATCCCTTCATAAAGTTGCTGTGCAAGCATCATGATTTTCTTCGCACGCATATTTAGTTTACGCGCTGCTTCTTGTTGCAGAGAAGACGTAGTAAATGGTAATGCTGGATTGCGCTTTCGCTCTTTCTTCATCACATCTTCAACCGAAAATGCATTGTCCTTCATTTTTCCAATTATTTCTTTTACTTGTGCTTCATTTGTTAACTGGACTTTTTCACCGTCCACACCGTAAAATGACGCTTCAAATGTGTCTTTTCCTTTTACAAATTCTGTTTTAATTGTCCAGAATTCTTCAGGAATAAAGTTTTGAATCTCTCTTTCACGCTCAATTATTAAGCGAACCGCTATGGATTGTACGCGTCCTGCACTTAATCCTTTTTTAACTTTCTTCCATAATAAAGGACTAATATTATAACCAACAAGACGGTCAAGTATCCGTCTTGTTTGCTGCGCATCTACTAAATTCATATTGATTGCACGAGGATGCTTAAATGATTCTTTTATGGCATCTTTTGTAATCTCATTAAATACAACTCGGCAATCTGATTCAACGTCCACATTTAACGAATTCGCTAAATGCCAAGCAATTGCTTCCCCTTCGCGGTCTGGATCGGCTGCGAGATAGACTTTCTTTGCTTTTTTTGCGGCTGATTTTAAATCTTTTAAAACAGGACCCTTACCACGAATGGTAATATATTTCGGAGTGAAGTTATTTTTCACTTCTATCCCCATTTGACTTTTTGGTAAATCGCGAACATGTCCCATAGACGCGACAACTTTGTATTTTTTCCCTAAATATTTCTCAATGGTTTTCGCCTTAGAAGGCGACTCCACGATTACGAGGTAATCTGACATGCTAGTGCCTCCTTAAGAGGTGGATTCAAGTCTTCATTAATCTTATTGATTTCTCTTGTTTTTGTCAATCAAGAATGAGTATAACATACAGTGCCACTCTACCATTTGTCAATAATTGTTTAATAAAAACATAAAAATATAAGGTTAAATTAAAAATTCTTCGAGAATATCCTCTGCTTTCTGCACAAGTTTGGCCCCTTGCTGAATGAGCTGATTTGTCCCTGTTGAACTTTCCTTAAATATAGGACCAGGAAGCGCAAATACTTCTCTATTTTGCTCTAAAGCAAGATCTGCAGTAATAAGCGATCCACTTCTTGCTTTTGCCTCTACAACTAAGACCCCTTTACAAAGTCCACTTATAATTCGATTTCTTTTTGGGAAATACCATTTTCGCGGAGGATAATGGGGTGGATATTCTGTTAATAGCAACATATGTTTTTTCCACATACTATAAAAATGATTATTTTCCTTCGGATACATGTACTGTAATCCATGCCCTAATACAGCGATAGTCGGACTTTGTTGACGCACTGTAATTTCATGAGCGATTGTATCAATTCCACTTGCAAACCCGCTAACAATTAACCAGTCTTTATGTATTAGAGGATGTAAAATAGATTGTATGCTATTTCTCTCATATAAAGACGGTTTTCTCGTTCCGACCACCGCTATTTTATTTGCCTTATCAAGAAACTCCCTTTGCCCTTTTCCATATAAAATAAGGGGTGGATCTGGTATTTCACGCAACAATTTTGGGTAGTTCTCATCAAATATTGTAATATAAAAAATATGGTTTTGTTCTAAATGACGTATACATTGTAAGGGTGTAGTTGTTTGTAGGAAGTTAACTAGTTCTAAAGATTTTTTTGAGGTTAAACCAGCATGCTTTTCAAACTCCATCGCACTAAAGCGATACAGTTTCTTTACCTCTGGATCGATATACAATAAGCGAGTTAATGCTTTCCAATGATCTGCTAACACATAATGAAGATGGAGCAATCGTTCCTTTTTCATCACCATTCTCCTTACCCATAATTTTTATTATGTAAACAGAAAAAGTGTAAAAAGACACCCTCTAGCACGAAGGTGTCTTTCAAAAAGATTAATAGTTTTTACAAGTTTCAAATAACCCTTTTTCTTTTAAAACAGAAATTAATGTTTCACCCATAACAGCTGGTGTTTCAGCAACTTTAATACCACAAGCTTCCATTGTTTTAATCTTTTCAGCTGCTGTTCCCTTTCCACCAGAAATAATAGCACCAGCATGCCCCATACGTTTACCTGCTGGCGCTGTTTGACCGCCGATGAAACCTACGACAGGCTTTGTCATGTTTGCTTGTACCCATTCTGCTGCTTCTTCTTCTGCTGTTCCACCAATTTCACCAATCATAATAACAGCATGTGTTTCTTCATCTGCATTAAATGCTTCTAATGCATCGATAAAGTCTGTACCATTGACAGGGTCACCACCGATACCTACAGCAGTTGATTGACCAATGCCTTCTTGAGTTAATTGATGTACAGCTTCATATGTTAGTGTACCAGATCGAGATACAATACCTACATGACCTTTTTTATGAATATATCCTGGCATAATACCAATCTTACATTCATCAGGCGTAATTACACCTGGACAGTTTGGTCCAAGTAAACGTGTCTGTTTACCTGTCATATATTTCTTAACTTTAACCATATCCAATACAGGGATTCCTTCTGTAATACATACTACTAAATCAATCTTTGCATCAACAGCTTCCATAATTGCGTCAGCCGCAAAAGCGGGTGGAACGTACACAACTGAAGCGTTTGCGCCCGTTGATTTTACAGCATCTTCTACTGTATTAAAGACCGGTACACCTTCAATTTCAGTGCCACCTTTACCAGGTGTTACACCACCGACAATTTTCGTACCGTATTCAATCATTTGCTTTGTATGGAATAAACCTTGTGAACCAGTAATACCTTGTACAATAACTTTTGTATCTTTATTAACTAATACGCTCATTTTTCTCCCCCGCTTTCTATTAGCCCACTAGTGAAACAATTTTTTGTGCACCGTCTGCCATAGATTCTGCTGCAACAATATTTAAACCAGATTCATTTAAAATTTTCTTACCTAACTCAACATTTGTACCTTCAAGACGAACAACAAGCGGTAATTCAAGACCTACTTGTTTCGTAGCTTCAATAACACCTTCTGCGATTACATCACATTTCATGATGCCACCAAAAATGTTAACAAAAATACCTTTTACATTTTTGTCAGAAAGAATAATTTTGAAAGCTTCTGTAACTTTTTCAGCTGTAGCACCGCCACCAACATCTAAGAAGTTAGCTGGATCACCATGATAATGTTTAATGATATCCATTGTTGCCATTGCTAATCCTGCACCATTTACCATACAACCGATATTTCCATCTAAAGGAATATAGTTTAAGTCGTATTTAGAAGCTTCGATTTCTTTTGGATCTTCTTCTTCAAGATCACGAAGTTCTAAGATGTCTTTATGACGATATAATGCATTCGAATCAAAGTTTAGTTTCGCATCTAATGCCATAACCTTCCCGTCACCAGTTGTAACAAGTGGGTTAATTTCTGCAATAGAACAATCTTTTTCGATATAAGCACGATATAAGCCCATCATAAACTTCACAGCTTGTCCTACAAGCTCATTTGGAATATTGATGTTAAATGCAATACGGCGTGCTTGGAAGCCTTGTAGACCTACTGCTGGATCGATATACTCTTTAAAGATTTTTTCTGGTGTTTTTTCTGCTACTTCTTCAATTTCTGTACCGCCTTCTTCAGAAGCCATTAGAACAACTTGAGAAGTCGCACGATCTAAAACTAGACCAACATAATATTCTTTTTTTATATCGCAACCTTCTTCAATAAGTAAGCGTTTCACTTCCTTACCTTCAGGACCTGTTTGATGCGTAACAAGCGTAGTACCTAATATACTTTCCGCATATGTACGAACTTCTTCTAAATTTTTCGCAACTTTTACACCGCCAGCTTTGCCGCGTCCACCAGCGTGAATTTGCGCTTTTACTACACATACTTCTGTTCCTAGTTCTTTTGCTGCTTCTACAGCTTCTTCTACTGTAAATGCAACCTTCCCGTTCGGAACGCTAACCCCATAGCTTCTAAGGACTGCCTTACCTTGGTACTCATGGATATTCATGGTCCCATCCTCCCCTGTTTTCCTGTTTTACTCAAAAAGTTTTTTAATGTTTAAAAAACACTACATTGCCATTGTATAAAATGATTGCCACGCTGTCTACAATAAAGTGTCAGAAAACTGAAATCGCTTTATTCTTTTTTAAAAATAGTAATATTAATATGCGAAAATAAAAAAATAAGCTGTAGATTCACAGCTTATTTTTAGATCATATCTTTAATTGGTGCAAATGTTTTTCTATGTTCTTCTAATACACCATATGTTTCAATCGCTTGTAAGTGTTGTTTCGTTCCATAACCCATATGTTGTTCAAAACCATATTCAGGATGTTCCTTACCTAACTCCTTCATCATACGATCACGCGTAACTTTTGCGATAATAGAAGCAGCTGATATAGAAATACTTTTTGCATCCCCTTTAATAATGGATGTTTGTGGGATTGATGTAGGAAGTTTCATCGCGTCAATTAATAAATGTTCTGGTGTACATGATAAATTCGCGATCGCATCTAACATCGCTCTTTTCGTCGCTTGATAAATATTTATCTCATCAATAACTTCAGGTGTTACAATCCCAACACCAATCGCTACCGCCTTTTCTTTAATTTCACCATAGAAACGCTCACGCTTCGCTTCACTGAGTTTTTTAGAGTCATTTAACCCCGGTATATAGAACTCCTCTGGAAGAACGACAGCGGCCGTAACAACCGGCCCAGCTAACGGCCCTCTTCCTACTTCATCAATTCCAGCAATATACGAAAGCCCTCGTTCACGTAATGCTTGTTCATATTTAGACATCTCTAAAAATTGTGCTCTTTCTTTTTGTCCTTGTTCTTTTTGTTTATGCCATTTCACAATTAATTTTTGAACACCTTTTCGCTCATCTTTTATTAACATTTGAAGGCGTTCATCTTCTTCTGTCATAATTTCTTGCAGCAAACATTCCACTTCGTGAATTGTGAGTTTTTGCATTATATGTACACTCCTTTTAAAAAAATAACCAAAAAGAAAAGACGTACAAACGTACGTCTTATACCTCTTCTACAAATTCATCCGGCGTTTCAAATGTCATTCTTCCAAGTTTACCACCACGAAGTTCACGAAGAACAAGTTCTGACGTCTTATCATAATCAATCATTCCGCCGCCCATTAGACAGCCTCTATTCTTGCCAATCGCATCAAATAATTCAACAATATCTTCTGGTATTTCACTTAGTTTATAACGCTCTTTTAATCGCTCTGGATAATATTTTTCCATAAAGCGCAGTGCATAAACTGCTACATCTTGTAAGTTTAAAATAGAGTCTTTAATTGCACCAGTGGTTGCAAGGCGAAGACCTACTAATTCATCCTCGAATTTCGGCCATAAAATACCCGGTGTGTCTAACAGCTCCATTTCTTTTCCAACTTTAATCCATTGCTGAGCTGTTGTAACACCTGGGCGGTCGCCTGTTTTCGCGATATTTTTCTTTGCTAATTTATTAATTAACGTAGATTTCCCAACGTTCGGAATTCCAACAATTAATGCGCGAATTGCTCTTGGTTTAATCCCTTTTGCAACCATTTTATCAAACTTTTCTTTTACAAGCACTTTACATGCAGCTGTAATTTCTTTCATACCTTGTCCAGCTTGTGCATTAATCGAAATCGCTTTATGGCCTTTCTCGTCAAAGTAAGCAATCCACTGCTTAGTTAAACGATCATCCGCCATATCAGCTTTATTTAAAACAACCAATCTTGGTTTATGTGTAATAATTTCATCAATCATCGGATTTCGGGAAGATAAAGGTAAACGAGCATCTACAAGTTCAATTACAACATCGATTAACTTTAACTTTTCTGTTACTTGGCGCCTCGCCTTTGCCATATGCCCTGGAAACCATTGAATTACCATGTTGCCACCTTCTTTTTCTCTTTTATTTCACAATACGTGCGTCTTTTAATGGCCAATATAACATATTTGCTTTCCCCATTATTTGGTCTATCGAAATCGTTCCAATGGTACGGCTATCTTTACTAAAACGACGATTGTCACCTAGTACAAATAATTGACCTTTTGGAACAGTTTTTTTACCAGTAATTTCTTCAAGCTTAAAGTCATATGTAAGTGGTCCATCAGCAAGTTGTTGTTTCTGTTTGTCCAAATACGGCTCCTCATAAGGTTTTCCGTTAATATAGAGCTTATCATTACGATACTCAATTTCATCACCTGGTAAGCCGATAACACGTTTAATATAATCTTTTTCCTCTGTCGCTTGGAATACAATAATATCAAAACGCTTCGGTTCTCCAATGTGATAACCAATTTTATTCACTATCATTCGATCACGGTCATGTAACGTCGGTGACATTGATACGCCATCTACAAGAATTGGCGCGAAGAAAAACTGTCTAATAACACCAGCTAGCACAACAGCAATTAAAATCGCTTTTATCCATTCCCAAAGCGAACTCTTCTCTTTCTTCATGTATTTCCCCTCCACAATTATGTAAGCTGATCGTATTATATCAAAAATTCATATAGATTGGAAAAAGGGAGCTTGTGCAATTACAAGCTCCCATACATGTCTTATCGAATTTCTTTAATACGTGCTTTTTTACCGCGAAGGTTACGTAAGTAGTATAACTTAGCACGACGTACTTTACCACGGCGAAGTACTTCGATTTTCGCGATTCTTGGTGTATGGATTGGGAATGTACGTTCAACACCTACACCGTAAGAAATCTTACGAACTGTGAAAGTTTCACTAATTCCGCCACCACGACGTTTAATTACAACACCTTCAAAAAGCTGAATTCTCTCACGAGTACCCTCAACTACTTTTACGTGTACACGTAAAGTGTCACCAGGACGGAATGAAGGTAGGTCAGTTTTTAATTGGCCTTTTGTAATTTCTGCGATTAATTGTTGCATATTCAATTCTCTCCTTTAAACAGATGCTCTTATAAAGTCATTAATAAATTACAGCGGAACATCGTTAATACGGCTACTGCTTTCAGTAGCACAAATGTTATAATAGCATATCGCTAAGCCCGTTGCAATAGAAAATATATGAAGTTATTGTTCTTCTTCAATCTGGTGGAGCCATTTTTCTTCTTGTTGTGATAACTCACGTTCTTTAAGTAAATCCGGTCTACGCGTATATGTGCGACGCAACGATTCCTTATGACGCCATTCTTCAATATTCTTATGATTTCCTGACATGAGTACATCTGGTACTTTCATGCCGCGAAAATCAGCTGGACGTGTATAATGCGGATGTTCCAATAAACCTGTACTAAAAGAATCTTCAACTTGCGAATTTTGATTTCCAAGTACCCCCGGCAAAAGACGTACCACACTATCCGTAACAACCATAGACGCTAATTCTCCGCCCGTTAACACATAATCACCAATAGAAATCTCATCTGTTACAAGATGTTCACGAATCCGCTCATCATATCCCTCATAATGACCACACACAAAAATAACATGTTCCTCCTGCGCGAACTCTTCTGCCTTTTTCTGCGTAAATCGTTCTCCTTGTGGACACATTAATACAACCCTTGGTTTACGTTCTGTTTTCTTCGTTAATTCTTCTACAGCATCAAAAATAGGTTGCGGTGTTAAAACCATACCTGCTCCACCGCCGTATGGATAATCATCTACACTATTATGCTTGCTTGTTGTATAATCTCGAAAATTTACAACTCTAAGCTCCACTGCTTCTTTCTCTTGCGCTTTTTTCAAAATCGAAGATCCAAACACACCAGTGAACATCTCTGGAAATAATGTTAAAATATCAATTTTCATTATAGCAATCCTTCCATCACATGAATGGTTACTAGTTTATTTTCGATGTTCACTTGCAGCACAACATCATCAATGTATGGAATTAAAAGCTCTTGCCCCTTCGGACGTTTAATCACCCATACATCATTTGCACCAGGAGATAAAATCTCTTTTATCGTCCCTAACGCCTCTCCATCTTCTGTTACAACTTTACACCCAATAATTTCATGGTAATAATATTCACCTTCAGCAAGTTCACCAAGTTGTTCTTCGGGCACCTTTAATAGAGAACCTTTAAACTTCTCCACTTCATCCACATTGTTATATCCTTCAAATGTCAACAAATCAAACGTTTTATGTTGACGATGAGAAGTGATTTTTACCGGAAGCGGTTCTGATCCTTTTTCGCTCCATATGTATAATGTATTCCCTACCTTATATCGTTCTTCTGGAAAGTCAGTACGAGAAATGACACGGATTTCTCCTCTAACACCATGAGTATTTACAATTTTCCCTACATTAAACCACTTTGTCATAAACAGCACGTCACCCCTGTTTTCTATATAATTTAAGCATCTCCATTCCGTACATGGAACATGCAATTTCTCTTAAAATGTTAAAAAAGGGAGAGGAACAGATCCTCGCCCTTTTAACATTTATTGAATTTCCAGTGTAACTTTTTCATGATTATGATGTCCCACTGAATACAAGAGCATCCGAATTGCTTTTGCAACTCGCCCTTGCTTTCCAATGACTTTCCCAACATCCTCAGGATGTACAGTTAATCGATATTTTATCTCTCCGTTGCAAAGTTCCTGTGTAACCTTCACATCTTCAGGATGATCTACAAGAGGCTTGACGATCGTTTCGATTAACTCTTTCATAGCCATTGCCTCAATTACTTACCTTGTTTAGATAAGTGGAATTTCTCCATGATACCTTGGTTAGAGAAAAGATTACGAACTGTATCAGATGGTTTCGCACCATTTCCTAACCATTTTAATGCTGCTTCTTCGTCGATTTTCACTTCAGCTGGTTGAGCAACTGGATTGTAAGTACCGATTTCCTCAATGAAACGTCCGTCACGAGGAGAACGAGAATCTGCAACAACTACACGATAGAAAGGAGTTTTTTTAGCTCCCATACGTTTTAAACGAATTTTAACTGCCATTTATAAAGCACCTCCGAATTTATTTCACACAGATAATTATATTAGCAAAAAGACTATTGCTTTGTAAAGTATTTTTTCTTAACAGAGCCATCTTTTTTTTCCTTACATAAATGGAAACTTCAATCCACCTAGTCCTTTTTTCTTACCTTTTTGCATGCCCGTCATCGTCTTCATCATTTTTTTCATATCTTCAAACTGTTTCAGTAGACGATTGATTTCTTGTACGGTTGTACCGCTACCTTTAGCAATGCGTTTTTTACGACTAGCATTGATGATTTCCGGTTGTTCTCGTTCTAAAATTGTCATAGAACGAATAATGGCCTCAATATGCCCAATTTGTTTTTCATCAACTTGCGCATTTTTCAGCCCTTTAATTTTATTTGCACCAGGAAGCATCCCTAACAATTCGTCAAGCGGTCCAAGTTGACGCACTTGTCCAAGTTGCTCGAGAAAATCGTCAAGTGTAAACGAAAGCGTGCGCATTTTTTGCTCAAGTTCTTTTGCTTTTTCTTCATCAACTGTAGCTTGCGCCTTTTCAATTAATGTTAGCACATCACCCATCCCTAAAATACGGGATGCCATACGCTCAGGATGGAATGCTTCAATCGCATCTAACTTTTCACCCATACCAGCAAATTTAATTGGTGTATTTGTTACAGCTTTAATAGATAATGCCGCACCACCGCGTGTATCACCATCTAATTTCGTTAACACAACACCTGTTAAACCTAACTGATCATGGAAGCTTTGTGCAACATTGACCGCATCTTGTCCTGTCATCGCATCGACAACTAGGAAAATTTCATCCGGCTTAGCAATTTCTTTCACTTTCGCTAATTCATCCATTAGTTCTTCATCGATATGCAGACGACCTGCTGTATCGATTAAAACATAGTCATGATGATCTTCTTTTGCTTTTGCAATCGCTTGTTTCGCAATTTCAACAGGACTTACTTGATCTCCTAATGAGAAAACAGGCATGTCCAATTGCTTCCCTAATGTTTCAAGCTGTTTAATGGCTGCTGGACGGTAAATATCAGCTGCAACAAGCATTGGTTTACGATTATGCTTTTTACGAAGCAAATTCGCAAGTTTACCTGTTGTCGTTGTTTTACCTGCTCCTTGCAGACCAACCATCATAATAACAGTTGGCGGCTTATTAGCGACAGCAATTTTACTTTGCTCTCCGCCCATAAGTTCAGTGAGTTCTTCCTGTACAACTTTAATTACTTGTTGCCCAGGTGTCAAACTCTTCATTACATCTTGTCCGACAGCACGCTCAGACACACGCTTTACAAAATCTTTTACTACTTTAAAGTTAACATCCGCTTCTAAAAGAGCTAGACGAACTTCTCTCATCATTTCTTTTACATCGGCTTCAGAAACTTTTCCTTTGCCGCGGATTTTTTGCATCGTCTGTTGAAGTCGGTCGGCTAATCCTTCAAATGCCATATTGCCGCCCTCCTAATCTAATTTTTCGATAGCTTCAACAACTTGTTTCATTTCTTCATTCACATGCTCTTCTTCGATGATTAGCTGTTTTAGCTTTGCAACAAGTCGCTGTCGCTCTTGAAACTTTTGAAGTAATACTAATTTCTCTTCATATTCTTCAAGCATCGCTTCAGTCCGTTTAATATTATCATACACGGCTTGGCGACTTACATCAAATTCTTCCGCAATTTCACCAAGAGATAAATCATCTAAATAGTAAAGCGACATATAACTTCTTTGTTTTTGCGTTAACAACGATTGGTAAAAATCAAACAAATAATTCATTCTCGTTGTTTTTTCGAGCATGTTGGATCATCCTTTGTTAAGTGATTTCCCTTTACATGAATTAGTTTACATGGAGTCTAAAAGAGTGTCAAGTTTTTTTCTTAACATCCTATATTTTTATAAAGTGAAACTTTAATCAGTGGGGGTTTTCTTCCCCCTACTGATTATTAGCACTCACCAATCGGGCTTTTACGGGCAGCAAGGCTCCCATCTAACTTCTTTGTATTCGCCGAACTTTGAGGCGGAAGTTTTACTGCCCGTTAATGCGGGACAAAAAAGAAGCGGAAATACCGCTCCTTCTACTTTATACTTCTTCTTTTTCTACTAAATTTGCAAATAAACCATATACATATTGTTCTGGATCAAATTGCTGCAAGTCGTCCATTTGCTCTCCAAGCCCAACAAATTTTACAGGTACATCCATCTCATTACGAATGGCTAATACGATACCACCTTTAGCCGTTCCATCTAATTTCGTTAAAATAATACCTGTAACATTCGTTGCTTCACGGAATGTTTTCGCTTGACTTAAACCATTTTGTCCTGTCGTCGCATCAATGACAAGCAACACTTCATGAGGAGCTCCTGGAACTTCGCGTTCAATAACACGCTTCACCTTTTCTAGCTCTTTCATTAAGTTTACTTTATTTTGTAAGCGTCCTGCTGTATCACATAATAAGACATCTACTCCGCGCGCTTTTGCCGCTTGAACTGCATCATACATAACAGCTGCTGGATCAGAACCAGATCCTTGTTTAATTACTTCCACACCAACGCGATCGCCCCATACTTCTAACTGTTCAATTGCTCCTGCACGGAACGTATCTCCTGCTGCTAATAAGACAGACTTACCTTCTGATTTAAACTTATGAGCCATTTTACCAATTGTCGTTGTTTTCCCAACACCGTTAACACCGACAAATAAAATGACTGTTAATTGATCTTGTTGCATATTCAGTTCATTACTAAAGCCTTCATCGCCTTTATAAATCCCTACTAATTTTTCCGAAATAACAGCTTGTACTTCTTTCGGATCTTGAATATTACGTCGTTGTACTTCTTCTTTCAGCTGATCGATAAGCTCCATTACCGTCGCAACACCAACATCTGCACCAATTAAAATTTCTTCTAATTCTTCAAAGAAATCCTCATCAACTTTACGATAGCGATATACTAGATCATTTACTTTATCCGCAAATGAATTTCTCGTTTTTTCTAACCCATGCTTAAACTTTTCAGTTACAGTGTCTGTTTGCTTTGAAATTTTTTCTTTTAGTTTTTTAAAGAAACTCATTCTTCTCATCCTTCCTATTCACTTGTAACAAGCTCTTCTTCCCCGTCACCTAATCGAACGGAAACAAGCTTAGAAACTCCTGATTCTTGCATTGTTACCCCGTATAATACATCTGATTCTTCCATCGTACCTTTTCGATGTGTAATAACAATAAACTGCGTTTCATCACTAAACTTTTTCAAATACTGCGCGAAACGAGCTACATTTGCTTCATCAAGCGCCGCTTCAACCTCATCTAACACACAGAACGGAACGGGTCTCACTTTTAAAATACCAAATAGCAGTGCAATCGCAGTTAAAGCACGTTCTCCACCTGAAAGTAAACCTAAGTTTTGCAATTTCTTACCTGGTGGCTGTGCAACAATATCAATACCCGTATTTAATAAATCTTGCGGATTCGTCATCACTAAATCTGCTCTTCCACCGCCAAACAACTCACAGAAGACCGATTGAAACTCCGTACGGATTGCTTGGAATGTAACAGAGAAACGTTTTTTCATTTCTTCATCCATTTCCATAATCACTTGATGCAATGTCGCTTTCGCTTCCTCTAGATCATCTCGTTGTTCTAACAAGAATGTATGTCGTTCCGCTACACGTTCATACTCTTCAATGGCACCTAAGTTTACTGTTCCGAGCTCTTCAATAGACAGTTTAATTAATTTCACCTTTTTACGCGCATCCTCTGGCGGCATCGTCATTGTATACTTCAGTTTTGCTGCTTCAAATGAAATAGTGTACGTTTCACGTAAATGTTGCAATCTATTTTCTAATTCAACATCCAGACGATTGATTTGCACTTCTTGGTCTTTTAAAACCTCAAGAACATATTTATGGCGTCCTTTCGTCTCTTTTACTTCACGCTCTATATGTTCTACCCGTTCTTGAAGAGTCAAACGTTGCTCACGACGAGAAGCAATTAATTCCGATGTTTGATTTCGATCATGCGCTTTCTTTTCAATCATATTCGTAATTTGCTCTTCACCGCTTGAATTAGATGTCATTTCTTGCTTTAAGAACGATAAATCTTCTTTTGTTTTTACAAGTGTTCGCTCTGTTTCTTCTTGTTCTTTCGTCAAACGATCCACTTTCTCTTTTTGATGTGACAAACGTTGCTGCTGTTCTGCTACTTGTACTTTTAGCTCCGTCATCTCCGTTTGCACTTTTTCTCTCGAAGAATGTTGCTCACTTTTTTGCTTCGTTAAAGCGATAATCTTTTCGTCAAGCGCTGTAATATCTTTTTGAAGCTCCTCTAAAATTCCATCCAGCTCTTGCTTTCGCTCTTGCATTTTCACTTGATCTTGTAAAAACCCTTCTATTTCTAAATCATAGATAGATAAACGATCATTAATACGGTGCTCTTCTAGCTCAAGTTGATTAATTTCTTCTTTTAATTTTTGTTCATCGACACGCTCTCGTTCCGCATCATGACGTAATTCATTTATTTTAATTTCTTTTTCTTGTATTTCTTGTTTTAACGCTCTAACAAAGTTTTCTAACTTAGAAGTTTTTTCTTCCATTTCAACAAGTTTCTTGCTCCACTCTTCTAATTCTCGCTGTCGTCCTAATAAGGATGATTTCGCTTGTTTTACAGCTCCACCTGTCATCGAACCACCTGGATTCACAACATCACCTTCAACAGTTACAATACGATAGCGATATTGTAATTGCTTCGCTAGCTCATTTGCTCCCCTTAAATCTTTCGCAACAATGACTGTTCCTAATAAATTTGAAACGATGTTTTCATATTTATTATCGTAATGTACAAGTTCCGCTGCAACACCGATAAACGATTGATGTTGTTTTACTATACGTAGTTGTTCGAATGATAACGATCTTCCTTTGATCACTGCCTGTGGTAAAAACGTTGCACGCCCATGACGATTTTGTTTCAAAAAGGCGATTGCCTTACGAGCATGTTCTTCTGTTTGGACAACAACATGTTGCATAGCTGCACCAAGCGCAATCTCCATAGCAACTTCATATTCCTTCGGTACAGTAAGTAGTTCAGCTACCGCACCTTCAATTCCTTGAAGCTTGCTTTCACGGGCTTTTAACACCTCACGTACACCTTGATAGAATCCAGAATAATCTTCTTGCATCTCTTCTAGCATTTCTTTTCGAGAACGAGCTTGTTGAACAAATTGATACGCTTGATACAATTTCGTTTCATTTTCACTATATTGCGTCTTACATTTCCCAAGCGCCGTTTCTGTTTTTTGTATATTTGTAATAACGCTTATAATTTTCTCTTTTACTTGTTCATAGTTCTCTACAAGTTTCGCCTTTTTGGCTGTAATTTGCATACGTATTTGTACATACTTTTCATTTTCTTCATCAAGGCGTTGATTTTTAGAATTTTGTTGTTTGAATTGTTCCTCAAGCATAGATAGTTCATTGCGGTTACTTGCTTGTTGATTTAAAAGTTCAATATAATCGCCTTTTAAATGTTCGATTTGCTCTTCCAGGTTTTCGGCATATGTAGACAGAAGGTTCTCGTTTTCATGTAGCTTCTGTTCTAACTCCTTTACCCGATTTGCAAACGTCATAAGTTCTTCCGTACTTGTTTCAATTTCTCCATCGTAAACCTTAGCTTTTTCTGTTAACTCAATAATGAACTGTTCAAGCTGCGCACAGTGCGTTGTTGCATTTTGCTTTCGTTCCTTTAACAATTCACGCTGTCCTTCTAATTTTTCTAACTCTTTACTAGAAAGAAGGAGAACCTCTTGTAAGGAATTTACAGATTCATCAATCGCTTGCAATTGTCCACGCAATTCTTCAAGCTCCGCTTCACTTTTTTGTAAATGTGTTGCCATTTTTACTTCTTCATCTTTATTCTGCCCAAACTGCTTTCTAAGCGTTTCCCATTTCTCATGTAATTCTTCAATTTCATATACAATGAGAGCCGCTTCAACTTTTTCAAGTTCTTCTTTTTTCTCAAGGTAATCTTTCGCAATAGAAGCTTGCTGCTCGAGCGGCTCCACTTGGCTACTTAATTCATGAATGATATCTTGCACACGATTTAAATTTTCTTGTGTTTCTGCTAATTTTCCTTCAGCTTTCTTTTTACGAAGTTTATATTTCAATACGCCTGCAGCTTCTTCAAATACACCGCGACGCTCTTCAGATTTACTGCTTAAAATTTCTTCTACTTTCCCTTGACTAATAATCGAAAAAGCTTCTCGTCCCATACCAGAATCCATAAACAAATCAACTATATCTTTTAATCGACATGATTGTTTGTTAATAAAAAAGTCACTATCTCCCGAGCGAGAAACCCGGCGCGTAACACTCACCTCGTTATACTCAATCGGCAAACGCTGATCTTCATTATTTAAAGTTAATGTTACCTCTGCAACATTAACCGCTCTTCGCGTATCACTTCCTGCAAAAATAATATCTTCCATTTTTGCACCACGTAATGATTTTGCAGATTGTTCACCTAGCACCCAGCGAATCGCGTCAGTAATATTACTTTTTCCACTTCCGTTCGGACCTACTACAGAGGTCACACCTGGGACAAAATCAACAGATACACGTTCTGCAAAGGATTTAAATCCTACTATTTCTAATCTCTTTAAAAACACGAAAGGCTTTCCTCCTATTCTCCGCTTCTATCGCTTATATCTGTAAAAACAGATTACTGTACGGATTGATATTTATCTTCTTATACGTAAATAAAATAAAACTTTAATCAGCCCTTACCAATCGGGCTTTTCCAAGCAGCCCACCCCACCGGATCCTCCTTGCTTCTCTCTGAATCTTTAAGTCGTGGTCTTACTGCCCGCAAATAGCGGGATAAAAATAAAGTTTCATTCTATGCATAAGGAATCCCCCTCATATAAAGGGGGATTCCTTATGATTGTTCTTTTAACGTTTTCAACGCCTCTGCAGCAGCTTGTTGTTCTGCTTCTTTTTTCGACTTGCCGCTACCAAGACCTAGCGCCACACCATTTAATGTAACACGTGACACAAATTCTCGATTGTGAGCAGGTCCTTTTTCTTGCAAAATTTGATACTCGATATTACCGCTACCATCACGTTGAATTAATTCTTGTAATTGACTCTTATAATCCATCACATGAGAAAAAGCACCTTCATTAATTTTGGGGTATACGATTTCTTTTAAGAAACCCCATACTGTATCTAATCCTTGATCAAGATAAAGGGCACCAATAAACGCTTCAAAGACATCCGCTAACAGAGCTGGTCGTTCGCGTCCGCCTGTCATTTCTTCACCTTTTCCTAATAGAACGAGATTACCAAATGACAATTCATTTGCAAAACGGACAAGAGATGGTTCACACACAACAGCTGCGCGCAGCTTTGTTAGTTCCCCTTCGCTCATTGTCGGATATTTTTGAAACAAATACTGTGATACAGTTAGTTCTAATACAGCGTCTCCAAGAAATTCAAGACGTTCATTGTCTTCATGTGGTTTTTTCCGATGCTCATTCACATACGATGAATGCGTAAATGCTTGAATTAATAATTTTTCGTCTGTAAACGTAATACCTATTTTTTGTTGAAACGTTTTAAAAGCTTCACGATATTTTGTTTCATATTTTTTTTCTCTATATTTTCGGTACGGCATAGGTCCCTCCAGATATAAGCCGAGAAAGCCCCGCTATAAAACGGGACTTCACTTAAGCATTATAGATGACTCTCTATGTAAGTCACAGCATCGCCAACAGTAGCAATTTTTTCTGCTTCTTCATCAGAAATTTCCATTTCAAACTCATCTTCTAGTTGCATTACAAGTTCAACTACATCTAGGGAGTCTGCACCTAAATCTTCTTTAAAACTTGCAGCTGGTACTACTTCTGTTTCTTCTACTCCTAAACGATCCACGATGATTTTCGTTACACGCTCTAAAACATCTGCCATAATTCATTCACCTCCCCTCAAATATTATATTAAATATTTCACAAAAAAACTAGGTGAAATCGTTTCTTTTCTTACATTACCATACCACCATCAACATGAAGTGTTTGTCCTGTAATATATTTACTGTGATCAGCAGCAAAAAATGTTACAGCATTTGCAATATCTTGCGCTTCTCCAAATTTAGCGGCTGGTATTAATTTTAGCATTTCCTCTTTTACATTTCCGCCTAACACATCTGTCATATCAGTCGCAATAAACCCCGGAGCAATTGCATTTACTGTGATATTTCGACTAGCTAATTCTTTTGCAGAAGTCTTTGTCAACCCAATTACCCCAGCTTTTGCTGCAACGTAATTCGCTTGACCAGGATTTCCTGTAACACCGACAACAGAAGCAATATTAATAATGCGACCATGGCGCTGACGCATCATATAGCGAGATACTGCTTTTGTACATAAGAATACACCTTTTAAGTTTGTATCAATAACTGTATCCCATTCGTCTTCTTTCATACGCATCAATAGGTTATCTCTAGTTACTCCTGCGTTATTTACAAGAATGTCAACTTGTCCAAATGTATCTACAGTTTGTTTAACAAGGTTGGTAACTTCTTCAGCATTCGCAACATCTGCTCTCACCGCGATTGCTTCTGAACCAAGTCTTTTGATTTCATCAACTACTTCATTAGCTTTTTGTTCATTGCCGGCATAGTTCACTACAACCGTCGCCCCTTGCTTTGCTAAATCAATTGCAATGGCACGGCCAATCCCGCGTGACGCACCTGTCACTAACGCTACTTTCCCTTTTAACATCCGCTTTCTCCTCTCAAACTTGAAATGGTATCTTTCAATGTCTCTTCATCATATATCGCATATACTTTTGCAGATGGAGCAATTGATTTCATAAGACCAGCAAGAACTTTTCCAGGACCAATTTCAATAAATGTATCTACACCTTGTTCTACCATATATTCAATAGATGGGTACCATAAAACTGGCGAATAAAGCTGTTCAATTAGCTTCCCTTGAATATCTTCACTACGGTTAACACACGTTGCTGTAACGTTTGCAACAACTGGAATGTTTGCATCTTGAATTGTGATTTCATTTAAAACACTTTGAAATTTCTCAGCTGCCGGTTTCATTAACGAAGAATGGAATGGTCCACTCACACGAAGCGGAATTGCTCGTTTCGCACCATTTTCCTTCACTTTTTGAGAAGCAAGTTCCACCCCTCGTTTCGTTCCAGAAATAACAATTTGCTTCGTACTATTCATATTCGCAATTTGCACAGCGTGCCCTTCATTTGTCACTTCTTCTGTAACTTGTTTCAGAACATCTGGGTTTGCTCCTAAAATAGCAGCCATTGCACCTTCTCCACTTGGCACAGCTTCTTCCATATATTCACCACGTTTTCTTACAGCGTATACAGCGTCCTCAAAGGTTAACGCTCCTGCTGCAACAAGCGCGCTATACTCACCTAAGCTATGTCCTGCAACATAATCAGGCATAATATCATATTGTTTCAAAGCTGTTAAGATTGCAATACTTGTCGTCAGTAGTGCTGGTTGCGCATTTGTCGTTAATGTCAGCTTTTCCTGAGGTCCCTCAAAAATTAATGATGAAAAAGATTCCTGTAAAACTTCATCCGCTTTTTGAAACACTTTCGCAACCTCTCTATTATTCCCTGCTAATTGCTGTCCCATTCCAACCGCCTGTGAACCTTGGCCTGGAAAAAGAAATGCTAGTTTTCCCATTTCAAATCCTCCTCTTATTGAAGCGGCTCTTTCTCCATTACACTTGAAATTGTAGGAATAACTTCTTTCGCTACCATTTCTCTCGTTTGACGAATCGCACTAAAAATCGATTGATCATTAGAAGAGCCATGAGCCTTAATGACTGGAGCTTTTAATCCAAATAGTGCTGCTCCACCATATTCCGAATAATCCATTTTATCTTTTAATACCATCAGCTTCGGTTTTAATACCGCTGCCGCTAATTTACTTGTGAACGAACTCATTAATTGTTCTTTTAACATAGAGAATAGTGCAAGTGCAGTTCCTTCCAATGATTTTAGTGCTACGTTTCCAGTAAAACCATCACATACAACTACATCTGCCACACCTTGTAATAAGTCTCTTGACTCGACATTTCCAACAAAGTTAATTGGTGCTTCCTTCAACATCGCAAATACTTGTTTTGAAAGATCATTTCCTTTGCCATCTTCAGTACCAACATTTAAAAGTCCAACACGTGGATTTTTAATTCCCCTTACTTTTTCAGCGTAAACAGAACCCATAACCGCGTATTGATATAAATGAATCGGTTTTGCATCAACATTTGCTCCAACATCTAGCATAACAAATCCTTCTCCATCAACAGTTGGCATTGTTGGTGATAGCGCTGGTCGTTCAATCCCTTCCATACGTCCTACCACAAACAATCCAGCGGCCATTAAAGCTCCTGTACTACCTGCTGATATACATGCATCTGCAATCCCATCTTTTACTTGCTGCGCTGCAAGTACCATGGAAGCTTGCTTTTTACGGCGAACAGCTCTTACCGGCTCATCCGTCGCTTCAATCATTTCATCTGTATGAAGTATCGTAATTCGTTCTTCATTTGTTAAATGTTGACGAATCTCCTCTTCTTTTCCGACTAACGTAATATGTAAATCTGAATATTCCTTAATAGCTTTCATTGCTCCTAATACAACTGCCTTCGGAGCGTGATCGCCGCCCATTGCATCTATTGCGATTTTCATAATTTGTTACCTTCCTCACTATAGTTACTAGATCGATACATCTCAAAAGTGCCTTCAAAAACAAGTTCTTCACCAACAAAGCTACGCACTTTGACAATCGTCCGTCCTTTATCATTCTCCACGTCTTCAACTCGCACTTTTGCAACAACACGTTCTCCTAATTTTACAGGGCGAATGTATCGAATAGTAGACTTTGCAGTTAGAGCTAATTCTTCATCAATAACTGCAACAGCTAGTGAGTTTGCTTGAGCAAATAAATGATGTCCTCGAGCAATTTGATTTCTTTTAAATACATGCTCCATCTTCACTTCGAAAATAGAAATTGCATGTCTATCCAATTCTATATCAATAATTTCTCCAACTACCTCTTCTAATGGTAAAGATTTCACATCTTCTTCATGCTGCCTTGTCGCCACATGTTTAATTCGTTCTCTTAACTCCGGAATAGATAATTCCATTCGATCCAGACGAACCGTTTGTATACTGACTTGAAACTGCTCAGCTAACTCTTCATCCGTTATAAAGGGATTCGTTTCTATTGTTTGCTGTAATAATGCTTGTCTTTCTTTCTTGCTTGTTCTTTTCTTCATACCGCACCATCCATTTTTATGACTAGGTACTAACAGTAGTATATAATCATTAAAAGTAGAATGCAACAAAAAATTTGCACATCCCACTTTTAATCAAGCTTTTCTCCTTGAAACACACCAGTTCCTTCAAGATATACACGTAACGGCGCATACTGTTCGTTGTGCCAAAACGCTTCTGAATCAACAAGTAACGCTGCATCTTGTCTCGCCGTTTCCAACGCTCGATAATCATGTACCATATCAGCTACCTTAAACTCTGGTAGACCACTTTGTTTACTCCCAAAGAAATCCCCAGGACCACGTAACTCTAAATCTTTTTCCGACAATACAAATCCATCATTTGTTTCCGTCATAATGCGCATGCGTTCTTTCCCAGTTTCCGATTTCGGATCTGCGATTAACAAACAATACGACTGCTCACTCCCCCGTCCAACACGGCCTCTTAACTGATGGAGCTGAGATAAACCGAAGCGCTCCGCATCATAAATTACCATAACAGTTGCATTTGGCACGTTGACACCAACCTCAACTACGGTTGTTGAAACAAGAATTTGTACTTTATTTTCACTAAATTGCTCCATGACAGCCTCTTTTTCTTGAGAAGATAGGCGTCCATGCATTAATCCCACTTGAAATTTCCCTTGATAATGATGCATCAACATACTATGTAAATCAATAGCATTTTGCACATCTAGTTTCTCAGACTCTTCAATAAGTGGACAAATAACGTAAGCTTGCCTTCCATTTTTGACTTCTTTTTCAACAAAGCCAAGAACGCGATCTAACATATCGTGTTTCGCCCAATACGTTTCAATTACCTTTCGACCAGCTGGCATCTCATCAATAATAGAAACATCCATCTCTCCAAACGCAGTAATTGCCAATGTACGCGGGATTGGAGTTGCTGTCATAAATAATACATCCGGATTTTCACCTTTCTCCCGTAACACACGGCGCTGTGCTACACCAAATCGATGTTGTTCATCAGTAATAACAAGTCCAAGCCTATGAAAAATAACTTCATCTTGAATTAAAGCGTGCGTCCCAACAAGGATGTCTATTTCACCTTGTTCAAGCTTCGCCAAAATCTCACGCCGTCTCGCTCCTTTTACCGAACTTGTTAACAACTCAACCTTCATATTAAAATGAGAAAATGTCTCAGCGAGCGACTGATAGTGTTGCTCTGCTAAAATTTCCGTAGGCACCATTAACGCTCCTTGATAATGAGCTAACTTAGCTGCATAAAGAGCAATTGCAGCTACAACAGTCTTCCCTGACCCTACATCCCCTTGTAATAATCGATTCATTCGATATGGAGATTCCATATCTTTCATAATTTCATTCACAACTCGGCTTTGGGCACCAGTTAATGGAAACGGAAGCGCATCGGTAAACTCTTGTAATTCTTCCATCAGAATTTCTTTTTTCGTTCCCTTTGAACTTTCTCTTTCTAATTTACGAAGAGTTTGCATTTTAAGTTGAAATAAGAAAAATTCTTCATATACAAATCGGCGACGCGCCTGTTTTAAATCTTCTTGGCCAACCGGAAAATGCAATGCCCGAAGAGCATCATAGCGCGGCAATAATTTATAACGACTTAACAAACCAGCCGGCAACACTTCCACTATAGAATTCCCATACTCTTTCAATGCTTGCGCAATAAAACGACGCATTTGTTTTACTGTCAACTTTCCCTTCACCGAATACACAGGCTCCACTTCTTGCTGGCGTACAATCGGTCCAAAATGAAGCTCCGAGACAGAAATTGTTTGGCGATGTTGATCCCATTTACCGGTAATCGTTACCGTCTCATCCAGCGTTAATTTTTGCTTATAATAAGGTCTATTAAAGCATACAGCTGTAATTAAATAGCGACCAACAAGAACACGAACGGTAAGACGCGATTTTTTCTTTCCATAATATTGCAATAAGGGGGCACTATGCACTTTCCCCTCAACTGTCACACGTTCGTCATGCTTCACCTCAGCCAAGTCTTTCATCGCATAATCTTCATAACGGTACGGAAAATGTTCTAATAGATGAGAAACTGTATAAATTCCCATCTCATGTAATAACTCAGATGTTTCTTCTCCGATTCCCTTTACATCCGTAACAGGAACTTGTACAACTTCATTCAAAATTTTCACGCTCCGTCACATCATTTTCTTCATTTTATTTTACAGATTACAGGCTAATACTTCCACCTGCAATCGCTCTCTTCTACTTATATATTCTATCATAGGCACTCTAAAGGAAACTACTTTAACCCTCTTCATACATACAATCTACGAATGATATACGTAAGAAAAGAGCCTCACTATAGCAGCAAGGCTCTTTTCCATCATCGATATGCTAGCCTTTTGAATAAGAACTAGGGATGCTGTACATATTACTAGTTCTTGCTCATTAGCAAGTAGTCAATTCCTCGGTATAAAACATTCTTTCTTATTCTACAGAGAAGATGAAAGAATACACAGGTTGGTTTCCTTGATGTACTTCTACTTCAGCATCTGCAAATTGCTCTTCTACAAATGAAACTAATTCAGCAACTTCTTTATCTGTCGCATCTTCACCTTGTAAGATTGTTACAATTTCAGAGTCTTCATCAATCATACTTTCTAACAATTGCTTCGCTGCACCTACTTTTTCAGCATTTGTAGATACAATTTTCCCATCTGCAATACACATGAAGTCGTCTTTTTGAATTTCTACACCATCAATTTCTGTGTCACGAACCGCGTACGTAATTTGTCCTGTTTTCACATGAGATAATGCTTCCTTCATGTTTTCTTCATTTTCTTCTAATGTTCCCGCTGGATTAAATGCCAACATTGCAGCCATACCTTGAGGAACCGTTTTTGAACGAACAACAATAACATCTTGATTTACAACTGATGCCGCTTGCTCCGCTGCCATCACGATATTCCCATTATTCGGTAGAATGATGATTTTTTCAGCATTTGCTTCTTCAATTGCTTTTACGATGTCTTCCGTACTTGGATTCATCGTTTGTCCACCTTCGATAACCTTAGTTGCCCCAATGCTCTCGAATAAGTTTTTAATACCCGATCCCATGGCTACTGTTACAATACCGTATGGCTGTTTTTCTTTCTGCTCTTTCACTTCTTCACGCATAGGTGCTGTTGGCTCATCTAATAAAGCAGTGTGCTGTTCACGCATGTTTTCTACTTTAATTTTAATTAAACTACCGTAACGTTGACCATAGTTCATCGCATCTCCAGGGTGTTCTGCATGAATATGAACCTTTACAATTTCATCGTCCGATACAACAAGTAACGAATCTCCATATACACTAATATCTTCACGGAATTTTTGTTCAGAGAAATTATGCTCCTTTACTTTATCAGCCTCTAATTTCACCATGAACTCCGTACAATATCCGTATTTAATATCTTCTGTACTCAATTGACTTTGTACACTACGGTGATGCTCTGCACGTACCATGTCATTCATAGATGATTGCACTGGCGCATCAGAAGAAATCATTTCTCCTTTTAAGTCAGCTAAAAAGCCTTCATATACAACAACAAGACCTTTACCACCGCTATCTACAACGCCAACTTGTTTTAATACAGGTAATAAATCTGGCGTACGATTTAACGATGCATTTGCTTCTTTTACAACGTCTTCCATAAACAAAACAAAGTCGCGCTGTTTTTTCGCAACTGTGACTGCATATTTACCCGTTTCTCTGGCAACCGTTAAAATCGTTCCTTCAATCGGTTTCATAACCGCTTTATACGCTGTTTCTACACCTGCTTCTAAAGCAGCCGCAAAATCAACTGTTGTTAACTCTTCTTTTTGCTCAATGGATTTAGAGAAACCTCGGAATAACTGAGATAAAATAACACCTGAGTTACCACGCGCTCCCATTAACAATCCTTTCGCTAAACTCACACCGACTTTACCAGCATGCTGTGAAGGGTTTGCTTTCACTTCACGTGCTCCTGAAGTCATTGATAAATTCATATTCGTACCGGTATCGCCATCTGGAACTGGAAAAACGTTCAATGCATCAACAAGTTGAACATTGTTTGTTAAATTATTCGCTCCTTGAATAATCATTTGTGATAAACGTTTTCCATCAATTTTTTGAATTGACACAGATTTTCCTCCTTAATGCACATTACAAGTTGATTACTTTAACTCCTTGTACGTAGATGTTTACAGAATCTACTGCTAGTCCTACCGTTTGATCTAATGTATATTTCACTTTTGTTTGGACGTTATGTGCTACCTCTGAAATTTTTGTACCATAGCTCACAATAATATACATATCAATATGTACTTCATCTTCGTCTTTACGAACAATAACGCCTCTAGTGAAGTTTTCTTTTCGTAAAATGTCTGTTAATCCATCTTTTAATTGGTTTTTTGAAGCCATACCAACGATACCGTAGCAATCTACCGCGGCACCTCCAGCAATTGTTGCAATTACATCTGTACTAATATCAATTTGACCGTACTTTGTTTTAATTTCAATTGACATCTCGTTTCCCCCTTCATAAATGGTGAAAGTGAGCTAGACTACTTTAATTACTATCATATAATCTTTTCAAAGAAAATTCCATCGTTCTTTCTTTTCGCTCTCATATTTATGCTAATCATTACACTTTTTTATGACGAGCAAAATAGTCCATTGTTATTATACAACATGTACTACTATATTATGTCAAGTAATTTTTCTTGATTTCTTCTTTTCTTTATTAACATGTAGTGTCAAGTAATTTTTCTTGATTTCTTTTTTATACACTGTTGCATTCTCTTTTTAGTTGTGTTAAATTATAGTAGTGTTTTTAGCATCGCATAAAAGACTAACATTGAAAAATTACGTATGGTAAGGTAGTTAAGGGAGGGAAATATAGATGGCTCGTGTTTGTGCTATTACTGGAAGAAAAGCTCGTTCTGGTAACTCTCGTTCTCACGCAATGAACGCTACAAAACGTAAATGGGGCGCTAACCTTCAAAAAGTTCGCGTACGCATCGACGGTAAAGTTCAACGTGTTTACGTTTCTGCTAGAGCATTAAAATCTGGCAAAATCGAACGTGTTTAATAATAAAAAAAAGAGCCAATAGGCTCTTTTTTTATTATCCTCATGAAAAAAGCACCATTAATGGTGCTTTTTTAGTCTTTTTTAAAGGTATTTAACACCGCGCGAACAATTCCACCAAGAAATTTAGGTAACTTAATTGTATAAAATCTCATGGTTTCCCTCCTAATCCCCATTACTCCACTTGTTTACTATAGATGTAAGGAGCCACGTTGTTGCTTCAATCCGTGCTTCTTATCATCATTAATATGCCAGAAGTAAATGAAAAAGTACCTTTTTCCGCAACGAGTTCATTACTAATACAAAGCGTTGATCCCCATTCTATCGTTTTATCAGTAAGAGGATATTTAAAACCACGAAGTGTAATACCACTTACAATTTCCGTAACAGGTACAAAGGATATGTATGGAAATTGTTTATTTTCTTCAATTATATGTACACCTACTTTTTTTACAGATATTTCATTTTTATTATCAACAATATACATTTCAGTATTCGCTTCTAATCCTTTTAAAAGCATTTGTATATTCGCTAATCCATGATCGAGCCTTCCACCTGTAGCACCAAAAATACGAATCAACTTCGGCTTTTGCTCTAGTGCCCAATGAATCGCAATTTCTAAATCCGTTTGATCTTTTTCTCGCGGAACAATATGTAACTCATCTGTCTGTTTTTGCATCCAAGCTAATTCTTCACCTGTAACTGAATCATAATCACCAAATGCAACGAATGGTTTAATCCCTCTTTGCAACAAATGATATACACCACGATCGACTGCCGTCCATACTACTTCCTCATTTTCATAGAGAGAGAAATCAGCACAATACTCCCTAGGTCCTCCAGCTAAAATATGAATAATCATCTTTTCTTCCCCCTCTATAGAAAAAGGCAATCTGCCAGTCGGTAGATTACCTTTTTTCTACATGATCCCTTTCTAACAGATCATGAAATTTTTCTTACATCTATTTATCCACGAATTACTCGAATTGCTTCACCGCGGTCTTTTTGATTGTATACTGCCGATCCTGCTACAAGAACGTTCGCTCCAGCTTCCACACAAAGTCTTGCAGTTTCAGCGTTTACACCACCATCAACTTCGATTTCCACTTGTAACTTACGCTCTTTGACCATTGCTGCAACTTGTTTAATTTTCGATAGTACAGAATGAATAAACTTCTGTCCGCCAAACCCTGGATTTACTGTCATAAGTAATACCATATCAACATCTTCTAGTACATGTTCAATCATAGAAACTGGTGTATGAGGGTTTAATACAACTCCAGCTTTGATACCATATGATTTAATTAATTGAATTGTACGATGTAAATGTGGACACGCCTCTACATGAACAGTAATAATATCTGCTCCAGCTTTTGCAAAAGTAGGAATATAGTTATCTGGATTTTCGATCATTAAATGCACATCTAATGGTAAAGATGTGATAGGACGAATCGCTTCTACAATTAATGGACCAATGGTAATGTTCGGAACGAAATGTCCATCCATTACGTCAACATGAATATAGTCCGCTCCGCCCTTTTCTACATCTTTAATTTCTTCCCCTAGTTTTGAAAAATCTGCTGATAAAATCGATGGTGCAATTTTAATCATAATTAATACCTCGGCTTTCTCTCTCTAATTTCTTCTACAAATTGTTTATAATGTTCATAGCGATATTGTGTAATTTTTCCTTCTTCAACTGCAGTTTTCACCGCACATTTCGGCTCTGAAAGATGTGTACACCCTCTAAATTTACAGTATTGACTCTCTTCTTTCAACTCTGGGAAACAATGTGTAAGATCTTCTACCTCTATGTCAATAAAATCAAGAGAACTAAACCCTGGTGTATCTGCAACAAGACCGCTTCCTACTGCGATTAGTTCCACATGTCTCGTCGTATGCTTTCCACGTCCTAAGTGAGAGGAAATATCGTTTGTTTTTAGCGCCAAATCTGGGCGCAATACATTTAACATGGAAGATTTCCCGACACCCGATTGCCCCGCAACAACTGAGATACAACCTTCTAAAAATGGTTTTAAGATATCAATACTTTCTGATGTATTGATCGAAGTAAATAACACATCATATCCCATTTCGCGATAATCCTGTGCATAAGATTCAACAGTTTCTCGCATACGTTCATCTACTAAATCCATTTTACTAATACAAATAATTGGCTTAATGTTATGATATTCAATTAATACTAGAAAGCGATCTAATAACCCTGGGTTAAAATCTGGTTCAACTGCTGAGAAAACAAGGATTGCCTGATCCACATTAGCAACAGGCGGTCTCACAAGTTCATTTTTCCGCTCAAAAACCTCTAAAACATACCCCTCATTTGGATTCTCTGCTTGAAAAGCTACTTGATCTCCTACAAGTGGTGTAATTTTATTTTTTCTAAATACACCACGACCGCGGCACTGTGTAATTCCATCTTCATGCTGCACATAGTAAAAACCACTTAACGCTTTTACAATTTTTCCTTCTGCCATATCATTCTCCTTGATTCTATATAAAGTAAAATTTTTATCAGCCTCTCATCAAGCAAACTTTTGCATACCGTTATCCTTTTTAAAAGCTTTGAGACTGAGTACTACTAGCGAATACTAGGATAAAACTGACTACCAACTCAAATTACCCTTTATTTTCACTTCACCTTTATGGCCATTCTTCTATTTCAAAACATAATTTCTTCCCTTTTTCCATCCACTACGTTAACAGCATAACAGGCATGGACAACAAATTCCACTTTCTATACAAAGAAGGTGGAATCCACAAACTGGAGACACACCTTTACTCGGCTGGATATGGAACTTCTTTATCAATAATTGTCGTTCCATCTCGAACAATTTTGTAATGACCTTTCGTTCCTTCTTGAATAACAAATTCTAAAGAGATCGTCGTTGACTCCGTTATCGTTCGTGTTTCAATCGGTTTATCCATTTTCTGCTGCATATCTTCTTTATATACCTCAATTGTTTGCGGTTTTCTCTCACCCACTGTAGGAGGCTCGTATGGAATCGGGATGTTATCCACTTTTACTGTTTTCGTTACTTTAGGCTTCGGACCATCAGAGATAGTAATCGTTACTGTATCGCCTTCTTTTAGCGGTGTTCCTGGTTTTGGTGATTGTGAAATGACCAATCCTTTACCAACTGTATCCGAATGTTCTCTTTTTATATTTGGAACCAATTTCTTTTCAGTTAAATAGCTATTCACACTATTTTCAGTCCACCCCGAAAAATCAACAGGTCGAATTTGGTAAGGACCTTTACTTATCCAAACTTTCACATCCTGCTCAGCTTCCACAACCATCTGATCTACCGTTGGAATTTGTTCAACAATTTCACCTTTTGGCTTTTCACTTTCAATATAGTATGGGACGATAATTTTATATTTCCCTTCTAATTCCTTCTTCACGGTTTCAAAGTCTTGCCCAATTAAATTATCCATCTTATTCTTTTGTTTCCCACCAGATTGATAAATAGTGATTTTTGTATTTTCTTTTACAATTCTCCCTGCTGTTGGATTTGTTTTAATTACCTTACCCGCTTCTACTTCATCTGTATACACAATATTAGGCTCAGCAACTTCAAACCCTTTCTCAACAAGCGTATTCACCGCTGTTTCATATTTCATCCCAGACACATCTGGAATTTTCACTTCTTTTGGTATAAAGAATCCCGGGATTACAGTAAGCGCTAACGTGATACCGATTGCTAAAAGTAAAAATGTTGTAATTAAAACTTTCAACATTTTATTACTTCGCTTTTTCTTTTCACTCGGTTTCACTTCTTCGTTTTTGATCTGTTCTTCTACATTACTCCCATTCAATACAATGGTTTCGTCGCTTACATTGCCAAATAGTTGTTCTTGCTGAATAATCGGAATCGCTTTCGTCGCTTCCATATCTTCAGGTATATAGAATGGTTGTTCATTAATCCGTTCTGGATATAAAGCTGTTTCAATATCTCTCTTCATCGCATTGGCAGACTGATAGCGATGAAACGGATCTTTGGCGGTTGCTTTTAAAATAATATTTTCTACGCTTTGTGGAATATCTGGATTCCATCGCTTTGGAGATGGGGTCTCATTTTGTAAATGTTTTAAAGCTATCGCAACCGCAGACTCTCCCGAAAAAGGTTGACGCCCTGTTAACAGTTCAAACATAACAATCCCAAGTGAATAAATATCCGATTGCTTACTCGCTATCCCTCCGCGCGCTTGTTCTGGCGACAAATAGTGAACTGAACCAAGCACTGAGTTCGTATGCGTTATCGTCGTTGCACTTGTAGCCGTTGCAATACCAAAGTCGGTCACTTTCACAACTCCATCATTCCGAATTAAGATGTTATGTGGCTTTATATCTCGATGAACAATTTCAAAATGATGAGCGTGTGCCATTGCAGATGTTAACTGCTCCATAATATCAAGAGCTTCTCCTATAGGTAACATCCCACGCTCATTTATGTATTGCTTTAATGTTTGTCCAGGTACATATTCCATAACAAGATAATAAATTCCATCTTCTTCCCCAACATCATACATATTCACAATATTTGGATGCGACAACGTTGTAACAGATTGCGCTTCTCGATGAAAACGTTTAATAAACTCATCGTTATTTGCATAATCGAGTCGTAGAATTTTTACCGCTACATCCCGGCCTAATATATCATCATGTGCTAAATATACATTGGCCATTCCTCCGCCACCAATCATTTTTAGTAGCTTATAACGGTCGTTTAAGCGTTTTCCAATCATCACGTTGTAATTCACCTACTTTCGTTTGCCGAATCCACATAATCAACAATAACAAGTGTAATATTATCTTCTCCACCATGGTCATTCGCAAGTTGAATAAGATGTTCCCCTTTTGTCTCGAGCTGTTCTTCTAATTGCAAAACCTTTCGCATATCATCCATAGCAACTTTATTTGATAATCCATCAGAGCAAAGAAGCAATTGATCATTTTCTTCCAACACCAATGTTTTAACATCTAACCCTACTTTTTCTTCTGTTCCAAGCGCTCGTAAAAGCACATTCTTTTTGGGATGATACTCTGCATCCTCTTTTGAAATCTCACCATACCTAACCAATTCATTTACAAGTGAATGGTCTTCTGTTACAAGCGATATATCTCCATCTGATACAATGTAACAACGGCTATCTCCTATATGCCCAATTGTTACAAATCCTGCTGTACAAATTGCAGCAATAATCGTCGTTCCCATGCCACTACATTCTACATGCTTTTTAGAGTATTCATATACACGCTCATTAATAATTTTAACATTTGTATGTAACCATTCTTCTGCTTTTTTTGGTGTATCCATATTATATGTTTGCTTCCAATAATCATGGAATAGTTGAATGGCCATCGAGCTAGCAACATCGCCTGCTCGATGACCTCCCATTCCATCAGCTACCACCGCTAAAATATCCCCATCTAAATTATGAAAAACTCCTGCACCATCTTCATTATGTTGACGAACTTTCCCTTTATCCGATAGAAACACGGCTTTCATCTTGTCACCTCGTCTCTTCTTTGCGCTCCTTTGCACGCAACTGACCGCAGGCAGCATCAATATCATGACCTTGTTCACGGCGAATCGTTACATTTACTCCACGGTCTTTCAACGTTTTTTCAAATAAGAAAATTTGTTCACGTGGTGTTCTTACGTAATCGCGTTCTGGCACATAGTTTACCGGAATTAAGTTAACATGACATTTTACACCTTTTAACAGTTGAGCCAATTCTTCAGCATGCTCAACTTGGTCATTTTCTCCCCCAAATAAACCATATTCAAACGTAATGCGACGCCCAGTTCTATTTACATAGTACTTAATAGCTTCCATTAAGTCAGGTAGCTTATATGCACGGTTAATCGGCATTAACTTTGAACGTAATTCTGTATTTGGAGCGTGCAATGAAATCGCAAAGTTAATTTGCATATCTTCTTCAGCAAACTTATAAATTTTCGGGATAATTCCACTTGTTGAAACCGTCATATGACGTGCACCAATATGGAGGCCTTTTTCATGGTTGGTAATGCGTAAGAATGCCATTAAATTATCGTAATTATCAAACGGTTCTCCAATTCCCATTACAACAAGAGAACTCACGCGTTCATCCGTCTCATCCAGCGCACGCTGCACTTCTACCACTTGTGCTACAATTTCTCCAGCCTCTAGGTTTCTCTTTAACCCACCTAGTGTAGATGCACAAAACGTACAACCAATGCGACAACCAACTTGTGTTGTGACACAAATGGAATTCCCATACTCATGTCGCATTAATACTGTTTCAATAGAATATCCATCATATAATTGGAATAGAAATTTAATGGTTCCATCAGAAGATGTTTGTTTCACTAACGTCTTTAAAGTAGTAATATCAAAGGAATTCGACAATTTATCACGCAATCCTTTGGAAAGGTTTGTCATATCCTCATAATTTTTTACACGTTTTTTATATAGCCAATCAAAAATTTGACCTGCACGGAATTTTGGTTCCCCTTGTTCCTTTAACCAATCTTGCATTTCATGAAGTTGTAAAGAGTAAATAGAGGGATTTTTTGGTTCTACAGTTTTCTTTTGTTTTTTTACAGTCGTTTCCATGATGCTACACCTTCTTTCTTAAACAAGCAATATAAAAGCCATCCGTTGCAAAATAATGCGGTAAAATTTGTACTTGTCCTTCATTTATATAAGGACGTAACTTTTCTGGCATACGCTCTTTCATAGTAGTATCCCATTCAAATTCAGGGTGTCTTTGTAAAAATTGCTCTATTACTTGTTCATTTTCTATTTTTTCAATTGTACACGTACTATAAACGAGACGACCACCTACTTTTAATAAAGGTGCTACTTTTTCTAGTATCGATAGCTGAATGGTCGACAGTCTTTCACTATCGCCCTTTTCTTTCCCTAATTTAATATCAGGTTTACGTCTAATTACACCAAATCCAGAGCATGGTGCATCTACTAATATTTTATCAAAACTTTCGCTTGCAAAATGCTCTTGTACTTTTCTGGCATCAAGGGCCTTTGTCACAACATTTTCTAAACCGAGACGCTTCGCTTGTTGCTCGATTAAACGAACTTTATGCGGATGCAAATCAAGTGACATTACCTGTCCAGTTCCCTTTAAACGCTCTGCAATGTGCGTTGTTTTCCCACCAGGTGCTGCGCAGCTATCAAGAACCGTATCTTCTTCTTTCGGTTCCAAAGCACGCGCAACAAGCATAGAGCTTTCATCTTGAATGGAAAGGAAACCGTTTTTAAACGCTTTTGTATGCGCTATGTTTCCTTTTTCAATTTGGATAGCATCCTCTGATAAATCACCATGCTTTGCCTCTATTCCCTCATTTTCTAGCAAGGAAATCGCTTCTTCTACCATTCCTTTATTAACATTTACACGCGCTGCTGAAACAGGTGGAAGTAGGTTTACTTCACACATTTTTTTCGCCGTTTCTAAATCGTATGCTGCCGTCCACTCTTGTACAAGCCACTCTGGATGACTTGTTGCAACAGCCAGGCGTTTTACAGGATCTTTTATCTCCTCTACAGACGGAACACCTTCACGCTGAATGGAACGTAACACTCCATTTACCATCCCCGCAATTCCTTTATGTCCGCGACGTTTTGCAATTTCAACTGCTTCATGGATTGCCGCTCTTTCTGGAACACGATCTAAGTACAACATTTGATATAAAGATAGGCGGAGTAAGACTTTCACCCATGCCTCTACCTTTTTTCTTAAAAATGGTTGCAAATAATAATCAAGCGTGTCACGACGTTGAATCGTTCCATACACGATTTCTGTTAACAATCCAACATCTTTTCTATCAATTTGACTCTTCTCGATTAAATTATTTAAAAGTAAGTTGCTATAAGCTCCGCTTTTTTCAACTTGTATTAAGCCATCAAGAGCTAACTCACGAACATTTTGTCTCATGCGTCTTCTCCTAACTTCGTACCAATTTCAAGTTTCGTTCCACGTAAAAATTGTGAACAGCTCATACGCTTTTTACCAGATGGTTGCAAATCAGTAATTTTAATCGCTGTTTCATTTCCTGTTGCCACAACGAAACCATCTTCTTCAATTGCTACAATAGAACCTGCTTCAGCTTGCACTACTACAGAAACTTTTTCGCCCCACCATACTTTCACAACTTGCCCAGCTAAAGTTGTATAAGCAACTGGCCACGGATTTAAACCACGAATGTGATTGTATACTGCTTCGCCTGTTTTCGTCCAATCAATCTTTTCTTGCTCACGTTTAATATTGTAAGCAAACGTTGCTTCATCCTCATTTTGTTTTATTGGCTCTAATCTTCCTTGTATTAAAAGCGGCACTGTTTTTGATAATAAGTGCGCTCCTGCTTCACTTAATTTATCAAATAATGAACCCGTTGTTTCGCGCTCTTCAATTTCTACTTCTACTTGCGTTAAAATATCACCAGCATCTAATTTTTCCACCATATACATAATTGTAATACCTGTTTTTTCTTTTCCCTGCATGATAGAGTAATGAATCGGTGCACCACCGCGAAGTTCTGGAAGTAATGAAGCATGAACGTTAATGCATCCATACTTCGGTGCTTCTAAAATTTCATTTGGTATAATTTGCCCGAACGCAGCTGTTACAATTAAATCTGGCTCTAATGCCAATACTTTTTCATATTCGTCTTTTTCACGAATTTTTAACGGTTGTAACACCGGGATACCATGCTTTTCCGCTTCAACCTTAACAGGTTGTGGCGTCATAACTTTTTTTCTACCTACCGGACGATCTGGCTGCGTTACAACACCAATCACATCATATCCATCTTCAATAAGACGACGAAGCACCGGTACAGAAAAGTCCGGTGTTCCCATAAACACTACTTTTATCATTCAAAAACCGCTCCTTTTACATCTCTTCTAATTCATTTTCCTCATAATATCTCGTCACTTTTGATGTAAATAAAACACCGTGCAAATGATCGATCTCATGTTGAATGGCGCGTGCTAGAAAATCATCTGCCTCTAATAAAAAGATTTTACCACGACGATTTTGCGCACGTACTTTAATATAATCTGCACGCTCCACTTCACCATAAAGTCCCGGAAAGCTTAAGCAGCCTTCGGGACCTACTTGTTCACCACGTTTTTCTAAAATAACCGGATTAATCAATTCGATTTTCCCCGTATCATCACCAATATCAACAACTGCCACTTGTAAACTTACGCCGACTTGTGGTGCTGCTAAACCAACACCGTCTGCAACTAACATTGTTTCATGCATATCTTTTAACAAATTCACTAACTTTTTATCAAAGTTAATTACCCGTTCACATGGTGTTTCTAACACTTCATTAGGATGCTTTACAATTTCTAAAACTGCCATATTTTCCTCCACTACATTAACATTGTTGGATTAAAGTCGATTGAGATCTGCAAATCTTTTTGCATTTCTGCTTGATAATGTTCATTTACCATTTTGAGCACGTACTTTAAGTTTGGTTCCCGCTTGTATTTTATCATGCATTGGTATCGATATCTATCTTTTATCCTTGGAATTGCTGAAGCGACAGGTCCTAACACTATTGTTTGCCGCGAGCAATGCGTTCGTAAATGACCGACAATTTTTTCCGTTACTTGTACCGCTTTTAATAACTCTGGATGTGAAACGGTTACAAGCACAACATAATAGTATGGTGGATATTGCCTCATTTTTCTCATTTGCATTTCTTGTTCAAAAAATACATCGTACTGCTGATTTTTTGCTAGTTCTATACTGTAGTGTTCCGGCGTATATGTTTGAATGACTACTTCTCCTGGTAATTCATGTCGACCTGCTCTCCCACTTACCTGTGTCAATAATTGATACGTTTTTTCGCTTGCCCTGAAATCTGGTAAATGTAGCATCGTATCGGCTGTTAAAACACCGACAAGTGTAACCTTTGGAAAATCAAGACCTTTAGCAATCATCTGTGTTCCAAGTAAAATATCAGCTTTCTCTTCACCGAAAGCTCTTAATAACTTTTCATGCATTCCTTTACGGCTCGTTGTATCAACATCCATCCGGATGACCCGTGCCTCTGGAAATAACTTTGTAATTTCTTCTTCTACCTTTTGCGTTCCTGTCCCAAAGAAACGAATATACGAACTATTACAAGCAGGACAAGCATTCGGCATACTTTCCTCATAACTACAATAGTGACATTTTAAACGATGATTCATCTTATGATAAGTAAGTGATATATCACAATGAGGGCATTGCACGACATAACCACAATCACGACACATAACAAACGTTGAATGGCCTCTTCGATTTAAAAAAAGAACCATCTGTTCATTCTTTTCTAACCGATCTGCTATTTTCTCATGAAGTAATTTTGAAAACATAGAACGATTGCCATCACGCAGTTCCTCACGCATATCCACAATTTCCACTGTCGGTAATGCTTGTTCATTCATACGCTTCTGCATAGTGAGTAATTCATAAACACCTTTTTTCGCTCTAGCAAATGATTCTAGTGTCGGTGTTGCACTGCCAAGTACGATTGGGCAATTATGATATTTCCCTCGCCAAATCGCTACATCTCTAGCATGATACCTCGGATTATCCTCTTGTTTATAACTAGACTCGTGTTCCTCATCAATAATAATAATTCCTAAATTTTCAAATGGAGCAAAAATAGCAGAACGCGCTCCAACAACAACCTTTACTTCTTTTCGTAAAATTTTCCGCCATTCATCATATTTTTCCCCAACAGAAAGCGCACTATGAAGAACTGCAACTTGCGAACCGAAACGTCCTTTAAATCGGTCTACCATTTGTGGTGTTAACGCAATTTCCGGAACAAGTACAATCGCCTCTTTTCCTTTTTCCAGCACCTCAGCAATCGATTGCAAATACACTTCTGTTTTACCACTTCCTGTAACACCATATAGCAAAAATGGATTGTATGTTTCATTTGTAATAGATGACAAGATAGGCATAATCACTTGATTTTGTTCATCTGTGAGCGGAAATGGCTTTGTCTGTTCAAAAGATTCATCATCATACGGATTACGATATACTTCAACATACTTTTCTAAAAGCAACCCTTTTTTCACAAGCGACTTTACCGGTGCATCTGTTATTTGCAATTCTTCTGTTAACGTTTTCAACGTCACACTGTTGTAATTTTCCACAAAGTAATACAGTACATCTTGCTGTTTCTTACTTTTCATTTCAAAGGCAGCTGCCTCTAATTGTTCCTGTAATACTTGCGGCTGAACTACTCTTTGTTTTTTCTTTTGAACTTTATCCTTTACTTTATAGATAACTTCAATCGTACCGTTTGTTATTTCTTTTTGAACTATACGATACATATGTGAATGAGTAGCAATTTCTTCCCAATCTATTGCTTCTTTTCCTTGAAATAAATCACGAATTTCCGGTGCTACTTCATCTACTTTATGGAGCTGTAACCGCTTTTTGTAGGTCGCTTTTATTGCAGTCGGGAGCATAACTTGAAAAGCTGAAATCGTATAACATAACGTTTCATCTGTCAGCCAAAAACCAAGTTTTAATAACTCTTCATTTAAAACCGGCGTAACATCTAATATTTCATGCAATGCTTTTAATTTCTTACTTTCCACATCAACTGAATCTTTTATTTCAATAATAAAACCTTGTAATTTCCGCGGCCCAAATGGAACGACTACACGCATACCTGTTTGTACAATATCTTCCCATTTCTTAGGGATAATGTAATCAAACGGTCGATCAGTTTGCCGTGCCGGTACATCTACAATTACACTTGCAAATTTCATACATGATCCTCTTCCAACATCGCTTCAATTTGCATAAAAATTTCACGTGCAACTTCTTTCTTTGTTAAAAGAGGTAATTGAATAACTTCTCCATCTTTTCTATACATTGTTACAATATTCGTATCCGTACCAAATCCGGCTCCTTGTACTTTCACATCATTCGCAACAATCATATCCGCATTTTTTTCACGCATTTTTTTCGTTGCATATTCCTCTATATTTGTCGTTTCAGCAGCAAAACCGATAAGGAGTTGATGCTCTTTTTTCTCTCCAAGTGTTTTCAAAATATCAATTGTTCTTTCTAACTCAATAACTGCATCGCCACTTTTCTTTTTCATCTTCTGATCATACACAAATTTTGGGCGATAGTCTGCTACTGCAGCTGTTTTAATGACAACATCCATCGATCCATAATGTTGCATTACAGCTTCTAACATATCCTGCGCAGATTCTACTGGCACAGTTGTTACATTTTCAGGTGGCGCTATTGCAGTTGGACCCGAAATAAGAATTACATCCCCTCCTAAATGAGCAGCAACTTCCGCTAAAGCATACCCCATTTTCCCTGAAGAAAAATTGGTCATAAAACGTACTGGATCAATTTTTTCACGAGTTGGGCCAGCGGTTACTAAAATTTTCTTTCCTTGTAATGGTTTATGTTCTGAAAAGACTTCTTGTAATCGATTCATAATTGTTTCTGGTTCTTCTAATCGACCTTTCGCAACATATCCACAAGCTAAAAAGCCTTCTCCAGGTTCAATAAATGTATATCCCAAACCTTTTAATGTCATCATGTTCTTTTGAACAATTTTATTTTCATACATATGCACATTCATAGCAGGTGCAATCCAGACTGGTGCTGTAGTAGCTAATAACGTTGTTGTAATCATATCATCCGCGATACCATTTGCTAATTTTCCGATACAATTCGCAGTTGCTGGAGCAACAAGCACAACATCTGCCCAATCTGCTAAATCAATATGAGCGATGACTGCAGAATCTTTTTCATCAAACGTATCCGTATATACATCGTGGCGAGACAGCGCTTGAAATGTAAGAGGTGTAACAAATTTCATCGCCGATTCACTCATCATGACTTTTACAAGTGCTCCTGCTTGTGTTAGTTTACTCGTTAGTGCAGCTGCTTTAAAAACAGCAATGCCCCCTGTTACACATAGAAGTATCTTTTTCCCTTTTAGCATATGACTCGTCCTCTTTCTTTTTCAAACTTATTCTGCTGAAATGTATTCATTCCAGCTCGTCAGTGCTAGTATTTCATTAGGCCAGAACCTAGTTCTTTATAGCTCCATCGTAAAAAAATAACAACCTACTTGTAAATAGGTTGTTACCGTTACATAGAAAAGTATAAAGTCTATGTTTTCATTTGTCGAAGAGAATGCTTTACTCAGCTATTTTTCCTTCGCTTGGTACATACTTCAATGCTTCCGCATCGATTTCTTCTAACGCTTTACCTACACATTTATGAGAAACAGGCTTTTCCACAACACAGTTGTTAGCCATTTGCATTTCACGAGCACGCTTTGCAGCTACTGTTACTAATGTATATTTAGAGTCGATTTTTTTTAGTAATGAATCAATTGATGGATTTAACATATTATATACCCTCCGTCATTTCTTTATAATATTTCGCTACTCTCTCACGGCGGCAATGTTCACCAACCACAATAGCTTTAATACGTTCACAAGCAAGTTCTACTTTATCATTTTCTACTACATAGTCATAAGCGTCCATCATCTCGATTTCTTCTTTTGCTACAGTTAAACGATTTTCAATAACATCTTCAGTCTCTGTACCTCGACCCACGATGCGATTCTTAAGCTCTGATAAGCTTGGAGGAGCTAAGAAAATAAATACACCTTCTGGAAAAGCTTTCTTTACTTGAATTGCTCCTTGTACTTCAATTTCTAAGAACACATCTTTTCCTTCTTGCAATGTTTGTTCAACATAATCGACTGGTGTTCCGTAGTAATTCCCCACGAATTCTGCCCACTCAAGTAGCTTTTCGTTACGAATCATTTCTTCAAACTCTTCTCTCTCTTTAAAGAAATAATCCACACCATCCACTTCACCTTCGCGCGGCTTACGCGTCGTTACTGAAATGGAGTATTGGAATTTTGTATCTTCATGGCTGAACAATTCTTTTCGAACTGTCCCTTTTCCAACGCCAGAAGGTCCTGAAAGAACGATGAGCAACCCTCTTCTACTTCTCATAAATATGTAAAACCTACCCTTCCTCACTTAAATCTTCTTTATTATTTAAACGATGTGCAATCGTCTCTGGTTGAATGGGACTTAATACAATATGTCCATCATCCATAACAATAACCGCCCTTGTTTTTCTCCCATACGTAGCATCTAGTAACACGTTATGTTCACGCGCTTCCTGCACCGTTCGTTTAATAGGAGCTGACTCCGGACTTACAATTGCAATAATTCGATGAGCAGATACGATATTTCCATATCCAATATTTAAAAACCGCATGGCCATAGTTTGCGCCTCCTAGTAAGTCTATCCGATTTCCCCACCACGTATAACTTTATATATTTTTTGACAGCTACTCAATATTTTGTACCTGTTCACGAATTTTTTCAAGGTTATTTTTCATTTCTACAACATATTTTGAAATTGTTAAGTCATTTGCCTTAGAACCAATTGTATTAATTTCACGATGCATCTCCTGTACGATAAAGTCCATTTTCCTTCCAACAGGCTCTTTCGTCTCAAGTGCTTCTTGAAATTGATCCAGGTGACTTTGCAAACGAACCAATTCTTCATGAATATCCGAGCGCTCTGCAAACATCGCTACTTCTGTCAACAATCGTTGTTCATCTAAATCCTGATTATGTAATTCCTTTAACCGATTTTCTAATCGTTCACGATATCTTTGAATCACAGTTGGTGCATGCGGAATGATCGCATTTACACAATTATGAATCTCTTGTAAACGATACACTACATCTTTATGTAAGCGTTCTCCTTCGCCATCCCTCATTATTTTCAACATACTAGCAGCTTGGCGAACAGCATCATATAAATTTTGTTCAAATTGTTCGTTTTCATTTTCCATTTCCTCAATTGCCGTTACTTCTGGCATTCCCATGAGTTGTTGAAGTGTAATGGCATCTTGTAATTGGAATTTCGTTTTCACATCTTCCATAATGGATTTGTACTGCTGAAGAAGCGACCAATTCACACTCAGCTTTCTTTCCACAAGCCCTTCGCCTGTAATGATAATAGACACTTCAATACGTCCACGACGAACTTGCTCTGCAATTAATTTACGAATTTTGTCCTCAAAAACCACCATTTGTTTCGGAAGTCGAATATTCATCTCTAAAAAGCGATGATTCACTGACTTCATTTCTACTGTAATTTGGAAAGCTTCGTTTTCTACCTTTGCTCTTCCAAAACCTGTCATACTAGAAATCATTTTTATCACATCCACACCATGAAATAACTCAATGAAAAAGGTAATAGAGATACAACTCTACTACCTTTTGTAATTATATCACATTTTCATATCATTGACTATTTCAAGTTTATCCCTCTCTTATACAATATAGGTTTCTTTTTCTCTTTTTTTCCTGTCAATAAAGAGCCCACTAATAAAAATGTTGGAATAGATGATAAACCACCGATTAATAACCAATCCCTCGCTTGAATAGGCATTGTACTAAAAATCGGTTGCAATGGCGGATAATAAATAACAACTAACATGAGTAATACTGAAATAATAACTGCTCCAACTAAATACATATTGCCAAGCGGATTACGATGGAAGATAGAATGTTCACTTCGGCAATCAAATACATGAATAAGCTGTGCTAGAACTAATGTAGCAAAAGCTACTGTTTGAGCATATTTCAATTCATTTGGATGCTGATTAAACGCAATAATAAATGCAAGTAACGTTACAATACCAATTAGAAAGCCGCGACTCACAATTTTCCAAGCTAGCCCTCTTGCAAACACCCCTTCTTTCGGATGTCGTGGATTTCTTCGCATGACATCTCCTTCAGCTGCATCTAATCCTAGTGCCATTGCAGGTAAACCATCTGTTACTAAATTGACCCATAAAATTTGAATTGGAACCATCGGAAGTGGCAATGCCAGTACCATCGCAAATAGCATAACTAAAATTTCTCCAACATTTGATGCTAATAAATAACGAATGAACTTCCTAATATTTTCATATATATTTCTTCCTTCTTTAATTGCCGATTTAATCGTTGCAAAATTGTCATCTAACAATACGAGAGATGAAGCTTCCTTTGCAACATCTGTTCCTGTAATTCCCATCGCGATCCCAATATCCGCTGTTTTTATTGCAGGAGCATCATTCACGCCATCTCCTGTCATTGCAACAACATGATCTTTATTTTGAAAAGCTTTTACAATTTTTAATTTATGTTCAGGAGATACACGGGCGAATACATAAGTATCTTCCACAATATCCTCTAGTTCGTCTACAGACATATTTGCTAATTCCACACCTTCTATAACGCGGCCACCAGACGGTAAAATCCCTAACTGCTCCGCAATTGCCATCGCTGTTACTTTATGATCTCCTGTAATCATTACCGTTTTAATGCCAGCCTCTTTACACTCTTTTACAGCCTGTTTTACTTCTGGTCTTGGCGGGTCTATCATTCCTTGTACCCCGACAAGCATGAAATCTTTTTCGACGTCTCTTTCATTTTCAATTGAATCTGTTGCTTTTAACGGCTTAAACGCCACTGCAATTGTTCTAAGTGCTTGACTTCCAAGACTATGAATCGCCGCCTGTACCTCTTTACGATACAATTCGCTTAAAGGTTGCTGTTTATTTCCCCACAAAATCGTTTGACTCATTTGCAAAAGAACATCAGGTGCCCCTTTTGTAACTACAAATTTTTTACCCTCACGGTCCCTTACGATAACACTCATCATTTTACGTGTAGAATCAAAAGGGAACTCATGAATAATTTCAAATTTTTCTTTTAAAGCCTCACGTGATATTCCGGCTTTCATTGCCGCTGCAACGAGCGCACCTTCTGTCGGATCTCCATCTAAAACATACGTTTTTTTCTTTTTTACAACGCTCGCGTTATTGCATAGACAACCAAATGTTAACAATTGGTATAACGACCTTGTAGATGCCGGATCAATCTTCTGTTCACCTTTCATAAACGACCCAGTAGGTTCATATCCTTGCCCTGTTACATGCCATATTTCGCCACCTGACCACATGTGTGTTACCATCATTTTATTTTGTGTCATCGTTCCTGTTTTGTCCGAACAAATAACAGAAGCACAGCCTAAAGTTTCTACTGCTGGTAATTTTCGAACAATCGCTCTCTTTTTAATCATACGCTGTACACCAAGTGATAACGCGACCGTAACGATTGCCGGCAACCCTTCTGGAATAGCAGCAACAGCAAGGGAAACTCCCGCTAAAAACATATGATATACTTCATTCCCTTGATATACGCCAGCTAATACAACAAGCGCCGTTAAAATAAGAGCGACAATAATTAATATTTTTCCGAGCTGCTCTAATCTTCTTTGTAATGGTGTTTCCATCTGCTCTGCATTTTGTAACATATTCGCAATTTGCCCCATAGCAGTATTCATACCAGTCGCTACAACGACCCCTGTTCCAGATCCCCTTGTAATCATCGTACCCATAAACGCCATATTTTTTTGATCACCTATTGAAACACCTTGCCCTTGCAATGCTTCAACCTTCTTTTGTACAGGTACCGACTCTCCTGTAAGAGCCGATTCTTCAATATATAAACTTGATGACTCCACAAGACGCACATCTGCCCCAATACGATCACCACTAGAAAACTTAATAATATCCCCCAAAACAAGCGCCTTTGATGGTGCTTTCATCCACTTTCCATTTCGTAATACAGTAACTTGCGGGGCGGCTAACTCTTTTAAAGCTTCCAGTGATTTTTCCGCTTTTCTTTCTTGAAAAAAACCGAGAATGCCATTGATGATGACAATGGCAACAATAGCAATAGAATCAATGTATTCACCTAAAAAAGCTGAAACAATTGTTGCCCCAAATAAAACAAGCACCATAAAATCTTTAAACTGCGCTAAAAAAACCATCAGTGCAGAAGGTCGTTTTGCTTCTTGTAATTCATTTGGACCTAACTTCTTCAAACGCCCTTCCGCTTCTTGTTCTGACAGTCCTACCTCCACATTCGTATTCGTTCTTTCTTCCACTTCATGTGCACGCATTTCATACCAATTCATCTCGCTATCGACCTCCTGATTGCAGACATGCTCTAATGAAAGCTTATTCAGCCTCGTCCAAAAAAATGCTATAATTAACATGTAGTTAGAAAGGAGTGTTCATTGATGGCATTCGATGGATTATTTACAAGAGCGATTACACATGAAATTGCAAATTCTCTTCAAACAGGAAGAATTTCAAAAATATATCAACCTTCAAAATATGAAATTTTATTACATATTAGAGCAAACGGAAAAAATCAAAAATTAATTCTTTCCGCACACCCTACATATGCACGTATGCATCTTACAAATCAAAACTATGATTCACCAGCACTACCGCCAATGTTTTGTATGCTTCTTCGCAAACATTTAGAAGGTGGTTTTATTGAAAAAATCGAACAAATTGATTTAGAACGTATCATCCAGATTACAGTTCGAAGTCGAAATGAAATTGGCGATGAATCTTTAAAAACAGTAGTAATTGAAATAATGGGGCGCCATAGTAACATCATCCTAGTAGATGCGAAAACAAACGTTATTTTAGATAGTTTAAAACACGTTTCTTTAGCGGTAAACCGCCATCGTACTGTATACGCTGGAGCTGAATACGTTGCACCACCAGCTCAGCATAAAATCAATCCTTTGCAGATTGAAACACAAGATGAGTTTATTCGACCACTAGACTTTTTAGCTGGAAATATGGATAAACAACTCGTCGGATCCTTTATGGGGCTTTCTCCACTCTTTGCAAAAGAAGTTGTAAAAAAAGCTGGTATGGTAAATGAAACTGCATTATCAGCAGCATTTTTCACATTACAAAAACCATTGCAAGTACATCAATATGAGCCGACAATGATAACAGCAAGCGGAAAAGAATTCTTTTATTTATTCCCACTCGGCCATTTAAATGGCGAAGAGAAAACATTTTCATCTGTTAGTGAATTATTAGACCGTTTCTTCTTCGGGAAAGCGGAGCGCGACCGTGTCAAACAACAAGCTCATGATCTAGAACGATTTATGCACAACGAAAAAACAAAAAATGAAAAGAAGTTAATTAAGTTACAAAAAACATTACAGGACGCTGGAAAAGCAGATAAATATCAATTATTCGGTGAGCTGCTTACAGCTAACATGTACGCACTAAAAAAAGGAGATAAAGAAATAGAAGTCGTTAACTACTACGATGAGAATGGCGGAACAGTAAAGATCACATTAGATCCATTAAAAACACCATCCGAAAATGCACAACGTTATTTCCAAAAGTATCAAAAAGCAAAAAATTCTGTTGCAATTGTAGAAGAACAAATCGAAAAAACAAATGAAGAAATCATTTACTTTGATAGCTTAATGCAACAAATGGAGGCTGCTTCTTCAAAAGATATTGAAGAAATCCGCGAAGAATTAGCTGAAGAAGGTTACATGCGTAACCGCAAATCAAAAAACGCAAAGAAAAAACCATCCAAACCCGTATTAGATAAATATATCGCCAGCGACGGAACTGAAATTTTCGTCGGTAAAAACAATAAACAAAATGACTATTTAACAACGAAATTTGCACGACGTGATGAAATTTGGTTACATACGAAAGATATTCCAGGTTCTCATGTTCTCATTCGCTCATTAGAACCTACAGATGACACGCTATTAGAAGCTGCCAACCTTGCTGCTTATTACAGTAAGGCAAAAGATTCTAGTTCTGTTCCTGTCGATTTCACAAAAATTCGTCATGTTAAAAAACCGAGCGGTGCTAAGCTAGGTTTTGTTACATACGATAATCAACAAACGTTGTATGTTACGCCTGATGCAGATACCGTGATGAAGTTAAAAGCTTAAAATTAGTAAGAAAAAAACGCAATGATTGTGAGTAATCATTGCGTTTTTTTATAACATGTTTTAGACCCGTCATTATCTATTAATATTTTTTATTCACCTTGTCATTACAGTACATGAAATTAATCTATTTTCTTTCTTCCCGGACGTAAAAACTCCCAATCTCTTCATACACTAAACTACACGAATGCCTAAAGGATGTGAGCAAAATGGGAGTGGAATTAACACTTCTGCATCCCCTCTATATTCTTTGTTAATTGTTGAAATACACTAATTTTAAAAAGGGGTTGCTAACCACTTGTCGAAATTATATTAGAAGAACAATATTTTCAAAACGTTTATGACAAACAGATTACTTTTTAAGAAAAGGAGACGTAACCATGAATGAATTGATGTTCGTCTTGTTTATTTGTCCAGCACTTATTTTTATCGTTTCAGTAATTGGGACACGTAGAACAAAAACATATTACGTGATGCCAATTGTAACGTTTGCTATTTTTCTCATATTAGGAGTTATATTGTTTCCCCCATCCTTTTTCTTTTGGGTTGGCATGTATAGCATTTTCTCATTTATCGTTTCTTATATGACTTTATTATTTATAAAGGGGTATGAAGCCATAGAGGAGAAACACTAATATTTTACTTTGAATTCTGTTAAGAAATAATATTGATAATTTGGACAAGTCCAGGATTTCTATTAAGTAGTCCTATTTCCTCATAATAAGTAACCATCATGAAAACGTCTTAAAGAAAAAACCGGCTCCCTTTATGTTAAGGTAGCCGGTTTTTTAGGTTCCTTATTAACTTGGATAATATATCGTCATACTTAATCTAGCTAATGTTTCTCCCAAATTATAATATGTATGTGGTCTATCAGCCTTAAACCTGATTGAATCACCACTTTTTAACTTATAGTTACATTCACTAACGCGAATCATTACTTCTCCATCAAAAACAGTAATAAATTCCTCCGTTCCCTCTCTATGAGATTCAGAACTTAACATCCCTTCTTTTTCAATTTCGACAGAGTAAATTTCAAAGCGTCTATCCTCTTGGAATGGAAAATGAGGATAAACTCTATATCTCCCATTGTCTTCAAATAATACTTGAATTTCCTTTTTTAAAACAACTGTAATGTCTGGTTGCGGATTATTTATAAGAGAAGTAAAAGAAACCTTTAACCCATTCGCTATTTTCCAAATCGTTGTAAGAGTTGGACTTGACTCTCCTCTTTCAATTTGTCCGATCATCGTTTTACTTACACCACTTAATTGAGAGACCTTTTCCAAACTTAACTTTTCTTTTTCTCTAATAGCTTTTAAATTTTTTGCAAGAATAATCTGAATTTCTTCCATAAAACCACTCCTATCCTATATACATTATAACGACCGTTATGTATAATAAAAAGCACAACGTTATATTGTTCATTTCGGACATTATAACATACATTCATGAAAGGGAGATCCAAAATGCCTTTATTTTCATTTTTGTTATTTGTTTTTATTAGCAGTTTCACCCCAGGTCCCAATAACATCATGGCAATGACGTTTGCGAATAAACATGGATTAAAGAAAACATTTACATTTTGTTTAGGAGTTAGTTTTGGATTTTTTGTTCTCACATTATTGTGTAGTTTTTTTAACATCATACTTACAAGTGCTCTGCCAATCATTGAATTTCCTTTAACCATTTTAGGTGTAGCTTATATGTTATATTTGGCTTTTAAAATACTTACCAGTAAAGGAAATACGGGGGGAAATGATGAAGAAAATCGAAACTTTTTTTTGATAGGTATCTTGTTACAATTTGTTAATCCAAAAGGTATTCTTTTTGGGCTTACAGTAGTGGCAACCTTTATTCTCCCCTATTACCATTCCTATTCCAGCTTCCTTATGTTCTCATTATTTTTAGGAATGGTTGGCTTAATGAGCACATTTAGTTGGAGTCTATTTGGCTCTATTTTTCAAAAGCTCTTATTACAATACAGACAGCAGTTTAATATAGTTATGGCAATTTTATTGGTATTTAGTGCTATATCCATTCTTTTCAAATAGGTAAAAAAACACGACCGCGTTTCCCCCCGCAGTCGTGTTTTTCGTCATTAAGCTGTAACCCAAGCTTCGTCAGCTGGATTTTTACGCCATTCTTGCAATTTCTTCGTTTCAGCTTGCCCGATCATACCTTGTTCTGCTGCTACTTCAGTTAATGTGCTGTAGTCACTTAAAGAATACGATGCTACGTTTGCTGCTGCTAATTTTTCTTTTCCTGCTTCAAGTTCGTATGTGAAGATTGATACGATTCCTAATACTTCACAACCAGCCTTCCGAAGTGCTTCTACACAAGTAATTGCGCTGCCACCAGTTGAAATAAGGTCTTCTACTACTACTACTTTTTGACCTTTTTCTGCTTTTCCTTCAATTTGGTTCCCTTTACCATGACCCTTTGCTTTACTACGTACGTAACACATTGGTAAGTCCATACGATCACTTACCCATGCAGCGTGTGCAATACCAGCAGTTGCTGTTCCTGCAATAACTTCTACAGCCCCGAAGTGCTCTTTAATTAACTCTTCTAATCCTGCTGCAATCGCTTGGCGTACTTTTGGATAAGATAATGTTAAACGATTATCACAATAAATTGGTGATTTCATACCAGAAGACCAAGTAAATGGATCATTTGGTTGTAAAAATACTGCTCCAATTTCTAATAGATGAGATGCGATTTCTTTTTTCATATTGTTACACCTTCCCACTGTTGTTTTACTGTTTTATACGCTTCAAGCGGATTTTCTGCTTTGGTAATGCTACGTCCTACTACGATGTAACTTGAACCAAGTTCCCTCGCACGTTTCGGCGTCGCTACGCGCACTTGGTCATTCACGTCATCACTTGCAAGACGAATCCCCGGTGTTACTGTTACAAATGCAGATCCACATACTTCATGTAACTTTGGTACTTCTAGTGTTGAACATACAACACCGTCAAGTCCACTTTCTTTCGTTAATTTCGCATAGTGAGCAACCGCTTCTTCTAACGTTTTCTCAATGCCGATCTCTTTTTTCATCATAGCTTCCGAAGTGCTTGTTAGTTGTGTAACTGCAATACAAATCGGTCTCTCTTTTCCTTCTTGCTTACCTTCCTCTAATCCCTCAATCGCGGCTTTCATCATGTTGCTTCCCCCAGCAGCATGAACATTTACCATATCAACATCTAGACTAGCTAGGCTACGCATAGCGCTTTTTACTGTATTCGGAATATCATGAAGTTTTAAATCTAGAAAGATTTTATGTCCTTTTTCTTTTAAGTACGTAATAATTGCAGGGCCCTCTTTGTAAAATAACTCCATACCTACTTTGACAAATAATGCTTCCCCTTCAAAGTGGCATAAAAATTGTTCTACCTCTTGTTTCCCTGGAAAATCTAGTGCAACGATTAACGACTGTGACATACTTGCTTCCAGCTCCTTCCTTGACATTCCGAAATATGATCAAATCCTAATTCATCTAATAGTGCCGGTAATTCTTTAATAATTGTCGGACATACGAACGGATCAATGAAGTTCGCTGTACCTACTGCAACTGCACTTGCGCCTGCATAGAAGAACTCAATTACATCTTCTGCTGATTCAACGCCGCCCATTCCGATAATTGGAATGTTCACCGCTTGACTTACCTCATGTACCATACGAATTGCCACCGGCTTAATCGCTGGACCTGATAGTCCACCTGTACGGTTCGCTAAAATTGGTTTTGCTGTTTTTAAATCTAGACGCATACCAAGCAATGTATTAATCATCGTTAAACCATCCGCACCTGCATTTTCGATCGCCTTTGCAATCTCCACAATGTTTGCCACATTCGGTGACAATTTCACATATACGGGCACTTCAGAAACCTCTTTTACTCGCTTCGTTAAATCAGCAGCAATTTCCGGGACAGTACCAAAAGCGATACCACCCGTTTTTACGTTTGGACAAGAAATATTTAATTCTAGCGCATGAACATTTGGTGCTTTCGAAATTTCCTTTGCTACTGCTACATAATCCTCAGCTTGTGAACCAGCAACATTCGCAATAATAGGAAGGTCGAATTGTTCTAGCCAAGGTAATTCAGAAGTCATAACCTTTTCTAGTCCAGGATTTTGAAGTCCAATGGCATTTAGCATTCCGCCTGGCGTTTCAGCTACACGCGGCGTTGGATTCCCAAAACGAGGTTGTTCTGTCGTTGCTTTAATCATAATGGATCCAAGTACGCTTAAATCATAAAACTGTGCATACTCACGACCAAATCCGAAGCAACCAGATGCTGGGATGATTGGATTCTTTAATGATAATCCTGGTAATTCAACTTGCAATCTGTTCATAGTACAACCTCCCCGATTGGAAATACTGGTCCATCGCTACACACCTTCTTGTAAGAATGTCCATTTGGATCTTCTTGCAAATGGCATACACATGCGAAACATGCTCCAATACCACAGCCCATACGTTCTTCTAGTGAAATGTAGGCTTTTTTCTCTTTATAACGGCCTTCTAATGCACGTAGCATTGCTAATGGTCCACATGAGTAAAGAATGTCAAAGTCAATTCCATACGCGTCAATTACATCTGTTACAAATCCTTTTGTACCATGTGTACCATCGACCGTTGCAACATACGTATCACCGAGCTCTGCGAATTTTTCTTCGTAGAAGACAACATCTTTCGTTTGGAAGCCTAATATGTGAATGACACGTACACCTTTTGCAACAAGGCGTTGTGATAGTTCATAAAGTGGCGGGACACCGATTCCGCCGCCTACTAATAGAGCGGTTTTTCCAGCTTCCGCTTCTGCGACCGGAAACCCGTGTCCGAGTGGTCCTAACACATCTACAAGTTCACCTTGTTTTCTTTTTGCTAATGTTTTTGTCCCTTGCCCTTCCGCACGATATAGCATTGTAAATTCGTTCTTATCTTGATCAACGTTACAAATACTAATTGGGCGGCGTAGCAGAGGCGTAATGCCTTCTGCTACCTTAATGTGTACAAACTGCCCTGGTTCGTTCATTTGCTTTACAAGATCCCCTTGAAGCACTAATTCATAAATATTTTTTGCGATTTCTGTTTGGTTAACGACGATCATATTTTGCTTTTGCATCATGCATGTACCACCTCGTGACGCTGCGCTGGCGCGATTTCTTTCATTGCGTGAGCTGAGAATGTCATTGATTCTAGTACTCTTAAAATTGCTCTTGTTGTATCAAGTGACGTTAAGCAAGCCACACCATTTTCTACTGATTCACGGCGAATGCGGAAACCATCACGCGCTGGTTGTTTTCCTTTTGTTAATGTATTGATTACAAACTGTGCTTTCCCTTGACGGATAATATCAAGTAAGTTGTAGTCTTCAGAATCAATTTTGTTTACAACTTGCACCGGAATGTTTTTCTCTGTTAACGATTGTGCTGTCCCTGCTGTTGCTAATAAGTTATAGCCGATTTCATGGAAACGTTTTGCAATTTCCATTGCTTCTTCTTTATCTTTATCCGCCACAGTAATGATTACTGATCCATGCGTTGGAATGTTAATTCCAGAAGCAACAAGCCCTTTATATAATGCTTTTTCAAGCGTTAAGTCTTTCCCCATTACTTCCCCTGTTGATTTCATTTCAGGCCCTAATGTTGTATCAACTGAACGTAATTTCGCAAATGAGAATACTGGAGCTTTTACATACACTTCCTTCTCTTCTGGGTGATAGCCAGTTCCATATCCTTGTTCTACAAGGTTTTGACCTAAAATAACTTTCGTTGCAACATTTGCCATCGGTACGCCTGTAATTTTACTTAAGAATGGTACCGTCCGGCTCGCACGTGGGTTTACTTCAATTACGTACACTTGATCTTCGAATACTACAAACTGGATATTCAGTAATCCAACAATGTTTAAACCTTTTCCAAGTGCAATTGTATGTTCAATAATTTGTTCTTTCAGTTTTGCCGATAAACTTTGTGGTGGATATACTCCAATTGAGTCACCAGAGTGGACGCCAGCGCGCTCAATATGTTCCATAATACCTGGAATGAATACATTTTCACCGTCTGAAATTGCATCTACTTCAATTTCTTTCCCAACCATATAGCGGTCAATTAATACTGGATGATCTGCATGAACTTTAACTGCGTTTTTCATGTAGTGCAGCAGTTCTTCTTGACGATATACGATTTCCATCGCACGTCCACCTAGCACGTAAGATGGTCTTACTAATACTGGATAACCAATTTCTTCAGCGATTACTACCGCTTGTTCTACAGTTGTTGCTGTTTTACCTACCGGTTGCGGGATACCTAATTGTGTTAATGCAGCTTCGAATTTATCACGATCTTCTGCACGGTCTAAATCTTCAAGTGATGTTCCTAAAATTTTCACACCGTGTTCTTCTAATTTCGCTGCTAAGTTAATTGCCGTTTGTCCACCGAACTGAACGATAACACCTTCTGGCTGTTCTAAATCAATAATGTGCATTACATCTTCGATTGTTAATGGTTCAAAGTATAATTTGTCAGAAATACTGAAGTCTGTTGAAACTGTTTCTGGGTTATTGTTAATAATAATTGCTTCATATCCGGCTTCTTTAATTGCCCATACAGAGTGAACTGTTGCATAGTCAAACTCAACACCTTGGCCGATACGGATTGGACCAGATCCAAGTACAACTACGCTTTTACGATCGGTAACGATCGATTCATTTTCATCTCCATGTGTGCTGTAGTAGTAAGGTGTTGCAGATTCGAATTCTGCCGCACAAGTATCTACCATTTTGAATACTGGCGTCATGCTATTTTCTTTACGCACATCATAAATTTCACGTTCTGTTTTACCCCAAGCAGCTGCGATGTAATGATCACTGAAGCCCATTTCTTTTGCAGATTGTAATACTTCCATATTTCCTACATTCGCTTTTACTTCGCGTTCCATGTTTACAATGTTTTCGACTTTTTGTAAGAAGAAGAAGTCCATTTCACACCATGCGTTGATTTCTTCTTTCGTTACACCTTGACGGATCGCTTCTGCTACAACAAACAGACGCTCATCATCAGCTTTTATAATACGTTTTTTCATCGTTTCTTTATCAAGCTCTTTTAGATGCTCTAACTCTAAGTGATAAATGCCAAGCTCTAAAGAACGAACCGCTTTTAATAATGATTCCTCTAAGTTACGTCCGATTGACATAACTTCACCAGTTGCCTTCATTTGTGTACCAAGTGTTCGGTTTGCTGATTCAAACTTATCAAACGGCCAGCGCGGAATTTTTGAAACAACATAGTCTAATGCTGGCTCGAAGCAAGCATATGTTTTTTGTGTTACTGGGTTTACAATTTCATCTAATGTTAAGCCGACTGCAATTTTCGCTGCTAACTTCGCGATTGGATATCCTGTTGCTTTAGATGCTAATGCAGATGAACGACTTACACGTGGATTTACTTCGATTACATAGTATTGGAAGCTATATGGATCAAGTGCGAGCTGAACGTTACATCCACCTTCAATTCCTAACGCACGAATAATTCGCAATGAAGTGTTACGTAACATTTGATACTCACGGTCACTTAATGTTTGACTCGGCGCTACAACGATAGAATCACCTGTATGCACACCAACTGGATCGATATTTTCCATGTTACATACTACGATTGCGTTATCATTTGAATCACGCATTACTTCGTATTCGATTTCTTTACAGCCAGCAATACTCTTTTCTAATAAACATTGCGTTACTGGGCTATGTTTTAAACCACTTGTTACCGTTTCAATTAATTCTTCTTCATCGTGGCAAATACCGCCGCCTGTTCCGCCAAGTGTAAATGCTGGGCGAACAATTACTGGATAACCAATTTCTTTTACAAATTCATATGCTTCATCAAGGTTATGAATGATTTCACTTGGTGGTGTTGGTTCATTTAAATCTTGCATTAATGTACGGAATAAATCACGATCTTCTGCTTGCTCAATTGCTGATAATTTTGTTCCTAAAATTTCAACTCCGCACTCATCAAGTACACCTGATTTTGCAAGTTCAACAGCCATGTTTAAGCCCGTTTGACCACCTAATGTCGGTAAGATTGCATCTGGACGTTCTTTACGAATAATACGGCTTACGAATTCTAATGTTAATGGTTCAATATATACTTTATCTGCCGTTGCAGTATCTGTCATAATTGTTGCTGGGTTAGAGTTAACAAGGATTACTTTGTAACCTTCCTCTTTAAGAGATTGACAAGCTTGTGTACCAGAGTAGTCAAACTCCGCTGCTTGCCCAATTACAATTGGTCCTGATCCGATTACTAAAATTGTGTTAATGTCTAGGCGTTTTGGCATAACTCTTCCCCTTCTTTCTTGAAGTTTTCGATCATTGTTAAGAAATCTTCGAATAAATCATTTGCATCTTCTGGTCCCGCTGAAGCTTCTGGATGGTATTGTACTGTAAATGCTGGGAACTTCGTATGACGAAGACCTTCTACTGTTCCATCATTTAAAGCTACATGCGTAATTTCAAGCTCTGTATTTTTAACTGATTCTTCTTCTACTGCATAACCATGGTTTTGAGAAGTAATTGCTACTTTTCCAGTTGCAAGGTGTTTTACTGGATGGTTTAAACCACGGTGACCGAATTTCAATTTACTTGTATTTGCACCAGATGCTAGAGCGAACAATTGATGTCCAAGGCAAATCCCGAATAAAGGTACTTTTCCGATGATTTCTTTTAACATTTCAATTGCTTCTGGTACATCTTTTGGATCACCAGGTCCATTACTTAACATAATTCCGTCTGGACTAAGACGTAAAATTTCTTCCGCTGTTGTATTGTAAGGTACAACGATTACATCACAATCACGTTTATTTAGCTCGCGCAAAATACCGTGCTTCATTCCGAAGTCCACAAGTACAACGCGGTAGCCACGACCGGGACTTGGATACGGATCTTTTGTTGATACACGCTTTACATGATCTGTAAAGACCGTTGCTTTTAATTGACTTACAATGTAATCTACGTCTGCATCCATGTTACAAAGGCGTCCGCGTAATGTTCCATATTGACGAATTTTTCGTGTTAGTTTTCTCGTATCAATTCCTGCAAGTCCTGGAATGTTTCTTCCTTTTAAATACTCATCTAATGAAATTTCGTTACGGAAGTTAGATGGATGGTCACAAATTTCATTTACAATTAAACCGTGTACAGATGGCTGAATCGATTCAAAGTCGTCACGATTAATTCCGTAGTTTCCAATTAGTGGGTACGTAAATGTTACAATTTGACCGCAATATGATGGATCGGATAATGTTTCTTGATATCCAGTCATTCCTGTTGTAAATACAACCTCACCTGACTTTTCGATCTCTCCTCCGAAACCTTTTCCAATTAATACTGTTCCATCTTCTAAGATAAGTTGTCTTTTCATACTAATGCACTCTCCTTTTGCCATGCGATCTTACCACCAACGATTGTCATAACCGGCCAACCTTGGCATTCCCAGCCTGCGAATGGTGTATTTTTTCCTTTTGATAAGAATGTTGTTGGATCAATTTTGTCTTCTTGTTCTAAATCGATAATTGTAATGTCAGCTGCTCTGCCTTCTTTCAGGCGGCCTGCTTCTAAACCAAATGTGTCTGCTGGTTTTTCCGTTAAAAATTGAATCAATTGTTCTAATGTGATAATTCCTTTTTTCACAAGGTTTGTATAAAGTAGTGGGAATGCTGTTTCGAAACCAGTAATTCCAAATGGTGCTCTTTCAATACCTTGTGCTTTCTCTTCCGCTGTATGTGGTGCATGATCTGTTGCGATTATATCGATTGTTCCATCTAATAACCCTTCAATCAAAGCAGCATGATCTTCTTTTCCACGAAGCGGTGGGTTCATTTTAAAGTTAGGATCCGCTGACGGAATATCATCTTCACATAGTAGTAAGTGATGTGGTGTTACTTCTGCTGTCACTTTAATTCCAGCACGTTTCGCATCACGAATCACTCGTACAGATCCTTTTGTACTTACGTGACATACGTGATAGTGACAATCTGCCGCTTCCGCAAGCAATATGTCCCGGGCAATATGTACAGATTCACATACTGATGGGATACCGTTTAATCCGTGTTTCTCAGAAAACTTCCCTTCATGTACACAACCTTTATTAATTAGCGTATTTTCTTCACAGTGCGCAACGACTGCCATATTTAATTTCGCTGCACGCTTCATAGCAGCTAACATCATGCTCGCATCTTGTACGCCTACTCCATCGTCAGTAAACGCGAATGCGCCAAGTTCTTTTAATGTTTCAAAGTCTGTCATTTCAGAACCTGCTTGGCGTACTGTAATCGCGCCATATGGCAGTACATTTACATGCGCGTTTTCTTTAATTCGCTTTTGCAAATCTTCCATATGTTCTTTACTATCTGGTACTGGTCGTGTATTTGGCATTGCACAAATTGTTGTAAAACCACCTTTTGCCGCGGCAAGTGTACCTGTTTCAATTGTTTCTTTATGTTCACCACCTGGTTCACGAAGATGAACGTGTACATCTACTAATCCAGGTGCAATTAATTTTCCGTTTACATCGATTACTTCAGCATTATCTGCCGTAATATTTTCTGCTACTTTCGCAATTTTACCGTCTTGTACGAGAAGATCTGTTGCTACAATTTTTCCTGCTTCATTTAGATAACGTCCGTTTTTAAACAAATAATTCATGTTTCATTCCTCCTAATACATTTGGTAATGCGCGTTTTAGTACAGCCATTCTTACGTAAACTCCGTTTTCCATCTGTTTGAAAATACGAGAGCGCTCACACTCAACGAGCTCACTCGCAATTTCTACATCGCGGTTTACAGGAGCTGGATGCATAATAATGCTTCCTTGTTTCATACGTTTTTCTCGTTCAATTGTTAAACCGTGCTGCTCATGATACTCTTTCATGATGCCTGTTTCATAATGATCATGACGCTCATGTTGTACACGAAGTAACATCATCACATCAACTTCTGAAACAAGTTCATCTAAGTTTTTGTATGTTCCAAATGCGTTTGTTTCATCCTTCCACTCTTCTGGGCTAGCAAAGTAAATGCTCGCTCCTAATTTCGTTAATGCTTCAGCATTAGAGCGTGCTACTCGGCTGTGGCGGATATCTCCTACGATCGCAATCTTTAATCCTTCAAAACTCCCAAACTCTTGTTTAATTGTTAGAAGATCTAGTAAACACTGTGTTGGATGATTTCCACATCCATCACCAGCATTTAAAATTGGAATGTTTACTTTATCTTTTAGCTCATCGAAGTAGCGATCCTCTTGATGGCGAATGACTACTGCTTTTGTTCCGATTGATTCTAGTGTTCTTATCGTATCGTATAGTGTTTCTCCCTTTTGTACGCTAGAGGAATCTGCTGAGAAGTTTAACACATCTAGTCCTAATCTCTTCTCTGCAACTTCAAAGCTAAATTTTGTTCTCGTACTATTTTCGAAAAATAAGTTCGCTACAAACGTTTGCTCTGTTGTTTTGCTCTCTTTCCCATTCGCGAAATCTTCTGCTTCTTTCAGGATTTCTGAAATCTCTTCTTTCGATAATTCACTCATCGTTAACAAATGGCTCATTGTCATCCCTCATCTTTCTGATTTTTATGATAACACCTTTGTATTTGTATAACAATAACTGCATAAAAATACCCTAGCCGTGTGAGACTAGGGTGCAAGAAAGAAGCCACCCTTTTCTGTCTCACAGGACTGAATTAAAAGGTTGTTTTTATGAAGCAAGCTGCTTAGATTGTTGTTTCTGTTTCATTTCAGGTAACAGTAGATTTAACAGTACACCAACGATTGCTGCAAGCGCCATTCCTTCAACTTGGAATGATTCTCCAACGCGGAGTACTGCACCACCAATACCGATTACAAGAATCACTGATGCGATCATTAAGTTACGTTTGTCGCTTAAGTCTGTTTTCTCGTCTACCATCATGCGTAAACCACTTGATGCAATTACGCCAAAGAGTAAGATTGATACACCACCCATAACCGGTGTTGGAATCGAGTGAATCAATGCTGAAATCTTACCGATAAATCCGAACATAATTGCGAACACCGCTGATCCAACGAATAAGTATACACTGTACGCTCTCGTAATTGCGAGTACACCGATGTTTTCACCATATGTTGTATTCGGTGGTCCGCCGATTACTGAGGCGATTAATGTTGCTACACCATCCCCAAAAATTGAACGATGTAAACCTGGTTTTTCAATTAAATCTCTATTTATTACATTGCCAAGTACAATTTGATGCCCGATATGTTCTGAAATTGTTACAAGTGCTACTGGCACCATTAAGAGTACAATCTTCCATGAAAACTCTGGTGTGTAAGTTATAAATGGTACGGTAAAGTCTGGTACAGTGAACCATTTCGCTTCTGCTACCGGCTTTAAGTCTACTAATCCTTGGAAGTACGCGAAGATATATCCGCCGATAATCCCTAGTAAAACTGGTATGATACTGAAAAATCCTCTTCCAAATATGGAGCAAATAATTGTAATTGCTAACGTTACGAGCGCTACGGAGAAATGTGTAACACTATATTTTCCATCAGCATTATTCATTGCCATATTAACTGCTGTGTGTGCTAATGCCAATCCGATAACCATTACAACCGGACCTACGACAATCGGCGGAAGTAACTTCATAATCCACCCCGATCCTGACTTCTTAATTCCAAGTGAAATTAAGATGTAAACAAGTCCTGCTAGTAAGCCACCAAGCATTGCTGCTCCTGGCCCACCTGCTGTTTTTGCTGTAATAATTGGTGCGATAAACGCAAATGATGATCCGAGATATGCTGGTACTTGACCTTTTGTTATAAGAAGGAACGCTAGTGTTCCTAATCCACTTGATATTAAAGCTACTGATGGATTCAGTCCTGTTAAAAACGGAACAAGCACTGTTGATCCAAACATCGCGAACAAATGTTGTATACTTAAAAATAACCATTTTCCGGGTTTCGGTACTTCCTGAACGTCTAACACTGGCTTTTGTTCCATTGTTACATCCTCCTTCAGTTTAAAACTTTGCAATAAAAAAACTCTTTGCGCCTATGCACAAAGAGTCCTATACGTTCATATGCCAAATTTGACATATGAAGGCCAAGACCCTTTGGCAGCCTCACGGGACTACATTTAAAAGGGCTTATTTATCATATATACTTACTCGATCTTGCTGATCCGTCTCTTGCAGATCAACTTCAATTCGTTCTTCACTCGACGTTGGAATGTTCTTTCCTACATAATCAGCGCGAATTGGTAATTCACGATGACCTCTGTCTACAAGAACAGCGAGCTGGATTTGTGATGGTCTCCCTAAATCCATAAGAGCATCCATTGCTGCTCGTACCGTTCTTCCTGTATATAATACATCATCTACAAGAATCACTTTTTTCTTCGTAATGTCCACGGGAATATCTGAACCTTTTACAAGTGGTTCTTTGTTTTTAGATTGTAGTGTTAAGTCATCACGATACAATGTGATGTCTAACTCACCTACTGCTATTTCTTTCCCTTCAATTTGACCAATGCGTTCTGCTAAACGCTGTGCAATAAAGATACCACGTGTTTTAATTCCGACAAGAACACAATTATCAACACCTTTATTACGTTCCACAATTTCATGACTGATACGTGTTAAAGCGCGGCGGATCATTTGGTCATCTAAAACGACAGCTTTTTCTTGCATGTTCTACACCTCCAAGCTTTTTTCCTTACGTGAGAGGAATGGTATAAAAAAAGTCCTCTCAGCGTGTGCGAGAGGACTTTTGAAAAAAGGGTATAACCATACCCTAAGTATTTCAAACCGTTACCTTCTCAACCTCACGGGGCTGTGTTAAAGGATCATTATTTAACTGTTGTTAGTATCGCAGGTTTTACGCACTTTGTCAATACTATTTCCGTAAAGCATGTAAGACTTCTTCAAATATCGCTGGTACAGGTGCTTTTAATTCAATATATTCACCTGTACGAGGGTGATCAAACCCTAAAATCCCTGCATGAAGCGCCTGTCCATCTATATCTAATGTTTTTTTCGGACCATATTTCGGATCTCCCGCAAGTGGATACCCGATATATTTCATATGAACACGAATTTGATGTGTACGTCCCGTTTCTAAACGACATTCAACAAGCGTGAAATCTTTAAATCGTTCTAACACTTGAAAATGTGTAACAGCGTGTTTCCCATTTTCATCAACCGTCATACTTTGACGATCCTTCTTGTCTCGAGCAATCGGTGCATCAATCGTCCCTTTATCATGCGGAATTACACCATGAACAATCGCCTTATATCGTCTTGTTACTGTTTTTTCCACAAGCTGATTTACAAGAGATTCATGTGCCATATCATTTTTAGCTACCATTAATAAACCAGATGTGTCTTTATCAATACGGTGCACAATACCAGGACGCATTACGCCGTTAATACCGGATAAATCTGTACAATGGTGCATTAACCCATTTACAAGTGTACCACTCGTATGTCCAGGTGCTGGGTGTACAACCATACCGCGCGGTTTATTCACAACTAGTACATCAGCATCCTCATAATGAATTTCTAAATTCATATCTTCTGCACGAATGTCAAGTTCTTCTGGTTCTGGAATCGCTACTGCGATTTCATCATTCGCTTTTACTTTATAATTTCCTTTAATGGCATTTCCATTTACCGTTACGACACCATCTTTAATCCATTGCTGTACCTGGGAACGTGACCATTCACTGTTTACACCTGCAACGAATTTATCAATCCGTTCACTTTTTTGTTCTTCTGCAACTGTTACTTGTACTACTTCGCTCATTCAATTACTCCTTCATTTTCTTTCCTTCTAATAATGTTTGAATAATAATTAATACAACCCCAATACATAAAGCTGAGTCAGCTATGTTAAATACCGGATAGTTGTATGAAAAAATATACACGTGAATGAAATCCACCACTTCTTGTCTAAATACACGATCAATAAAATTGCCAATTGCTCCGCCTAATATAAGACCTAAAGAAACGCCTAGAAGCTTGTCTGTTTTTGCATACTTCTTCATATAAAATACGATAAATCCTACAAAAACAACTGTAATAATATAGAAGAACCACATTTGATTTTCTAACATGCCCCAGGCAGCTCCTCTATTCCGATGTGATGTTATGTATAATACATTATCGATAATCGGGATACTTGTACCTAATTCCATGTTCTTTACAATGAACCATTTCGATATTTGATCAATGGCAATGACAAATACGGCTATTAAATAATATATCATTTTTATTTCCCCCACAAAGACAGTGTACCTCAAAATTTTAGCATAGCTACGACCTTTTCACAATGAACCTTTACGGTAAGAATAAAATAAAATGAAAAAAGGCAATATAATATCGTTGTGCCTATCAGACATTTACTTTCTCATATAAAAATTCATGAATTGTACGAGCTGTTGGCATCATTTGCATTTTCTTTACAGGAATATATTTCCCTGTTTCTTCACAAACCCCATACATATCAATTTCCATTTTAAATAGTGCTCGTTCCACATCTTTTAAATCTTCTCTTATATCATGTAAAAACAACTTCTTTTTCGCATCTTCCTTCATTTCATAGCCTAGTTCTTGCCCAAATTCCATATGGTATGTGTGCATCGCTTCTTTTGCCAGTCGCTCCTGTAATTCTTTTTTCATCAATTGTAATTCTTCTTTGATTTCCATATAGATTTCATTCACGTATACATTCCTCCCGGCTGCAATGTACCGTTAGTGTGTCCGAAAAATTCTCACTTACCGCTCACACATTTTTCCTTCCTAGGAAATTGCTTAACAATCTCCTTCACCTTATCCAATAGAAAAGTCCATAACCAATCGAATTTCCCATCCTTTTGCTAAAAATTCTTCCTCAATATAAAAAACTGACTGCTGGAATAGCAGTCAGTTTTCATTATCACATTATTATTTCACATAGTTTTCTTTTACAACTGTTGCACAACGCTCACATAATGTCTCATGCTCAGCGTCCTTACCAATTGTTTCAGAAACAACCCAGCAACGTTCACATGTTTCACCAGTTGCCTGTGCTACGACAACAGCTGTATGCTCATATTTCGGAGCATCTGCTGGAGCTTCTTCCATTGTTCCGCCAAGTTTATACTCAGAAACAATAAACAATTGTTTTAAATCTTCACTAATCGATTCTAATGTTTGTTTCATTTCTACAGTTGGATATAACGTAATACTTGCATTTAATGACTTACCGATTACTTTTTCATTACGAGCCACTTCTAAAGCTTTTAATACGTCATCGCGAAGTGTCATAAATGCATCCCACTTTGTTTTTAATGCTTCTGCACCTTCTACTTCTACAGCTTCTGGCATATCAGTTAGCTGAACGCTTTCTTCTACAACACCAGGAACATATGGCCATACTTCATCAGCTGTATGAGGTAAGATTGGTGTTACAAGTTTTGTTAATGCAACAAGAACATCATAAAGAACTGTTTGAATGGCACGACGATCATGCTGATTTGCAGCTTCGATGTATAAAATGTCTTTTGCAAAGTCTAAATAGAATGAGCTTAAGTCAATTGTACAGAAGTTATGAATCGCATGGTACACTGCCGCAAAGTCATATGTTTCGTATGCTTCTTTTACTTTTGTAATTAAGTCATTTAATTTTACTAGCATATAACGATCCACTTCACGTAGTTCCGCTTTTGCTACTGCATCTTGACTTGGATTAAAATCAGCTAAGTTTCCTAATAAGAAACGGAATGTGTTACGGATTTTACGATATACTTCTGCTACTTGTTTTAAAATATCATCTGAAATACGTACATCAGATTGATAATCAACAGAAGACACCCACAGACGTAAAATATCTCCGCCTAATTGATCCATAATTTTCTTCGGTACAACAATGTTCCCGATGGATTTACTCATTTTACGGCCTTCACCATCTAGTACGAATCCATGACTTAAGACACCTTTATATGGCGCTTTACCTGTTACTGCGACTGCTGTTGATAATGAAGAGTTAAACCAGCCGCGGTATTGATCAGATCCCTCTAAGTATAAATCAGCTGGACGTTGTAAGTCCTCACGCTCTTCTAAAACAGCTTGGTGTGAAGAACCTGAATCAAACCATACGTCCATAATGTCTGTTTCTTTACGGAATTCGCCATTTGGACTAGATGGATGTGTAAATCCTTCCGGTAATAAATCCTTCGCTTCACGTTCAAACCATACGTTAGAACCGTTCTCACGGAATAGACCTGCTACATGATTGATTGTTTCATCCGTAATAATTGGATCGCCATTCTCTGCATAGAAAACAGGAATTGGTACACCCCAAGCACGTTGACGAGAAATACACCAGTCACCACGATCACGAACCATGTTATGAAGACGTGTTTCCCCCCATGCTGGCACCCATTTCGTTTCTTGAACAGCTTGTAATAGCTCCTTGCGGAACGCTTCAATAGATGCAAACCATTGCGCTGTCGCACGGAAAATAATTGGTTTTTTCGTTCTCCAGTCATGTGGATAAGAATGTGTGATAAATGTTAATTTTAATAACGCGCCAACTTCCTCTAATTTTTCCGTAATTGGTTTATTCGCTTTATCGTAGAATAAGCCTTCAAATCCAGGTGCTTCACTTGTTAATACACCTTTATCATCAACTGGGCAAAGAACTTCCAATCCATATTGTTTACCAACAAGGAAATCGTCTTCCCCGTGTCCAGGCGCCGTATGTACACAACCTGTACCAGCGTCTGTTGTAACGTGCTCACCAAGCATAACTAAAGAATCACGCTCATAGAATGGATGCTGCGCAACCGTGTACTCAAGTTCGCTACCTTTAACTGTTTTCACGACTTCAGTATTTTCCCATTCTAACGTTTTAGACACTGTATCAAATAGTTCAGAAGCAATAATATATTTTTCACCATTTACTTTCACAATACTGTATTCAAGTTCTGGGTGAACAGAAATACCTAAGTTGGCTGGTAATGTCCAAGGTGTTGTTGTCCAAATGATAAATTTCTCATCGCCTTCTAATACGTTTTTCCCGTCCTTTACTGGGAAAGCTACGTAAATAGATGCTGATTTTTTATCTTGATATTCAATCTCAGCCTCAGCCAAAGCAGATTCACTCGTTGGAGACCAATAAACAGGCTTTTGTCCTTTATAAATGTAACCTTTTTTCGCCATTTCACCAAACACTTTAATTTGTTGTGCTTCATACGCTGGCTCTAAAGTAATGTACGGGTTATCCCAATCTGCACGTACACCTAGACGTTTAAACTGCTCGCGTTGACGATTGACTTGTTCATATGCGTACTCTGCACATAATTTACGGAATTCTGCCACTGTCATTTCTTTACGCTTTACACCTTTATTTGTTAAAGCTTGCTCAATTGGTAAACCATGTGTGTCCCAGCCTGGTACATATGGTGCGCAATATCCAGTCATCGATTTGTAACGAACAATAAAATCTTTTAATACTTTATTTAATGCGTGTCCCATATGAATGTCACCATTTGCATATGGAGGACCATCATGCAGTACAAATAAAGGACGACCTTTTGTATGTTCTTGTACTTTTTCATAAATGTTCATCTCAGCCCATTTTTCTTGCATTGCAGGCTCACGTTTTGGTAAATTCCCACGCATTGGGAATTCTGTTTTCGGCATTAGTAATGTATTTTTGTACTCCATGCTCAATTCCTCCTCGAATATATAAAAGAAAAGCTCTTTTTCTAAATAAAACGGAATAAAAAAGAGACCTTCTCATCCCCCAAAAAGGGACGAGAAGGTCTCCCGCGGTACCACCCTAGTAGACCATACATATAAATTGGTCCTCTTTATATTCTTAACGCGAATATACGCCTACGCTTACTTTTTTTTGTTCAGCGTGGAACTCCAGGGTGATCTTCCCGTTTATCTCCTTATCCTGAGCTTACACCGTCCTCAGTTCGCTATATAAGGTATGAAAAAGGTACTTATCCCTATCTTCGTTTTTCTTAATAAATATGTTGTTTAAAATTATATGTAATAATGAGAAAAACGTCAAGCTTACACTGTTTCTTCTTTCTTTAATAGCTCGTCCACTTCTTCTTCTAACTCAATTAATTTGTCCCAATCATCGTTGTTTAACATTTCCAGCTGGGCTTCTAATAGCATACGGAAACGCGTACGGAATACTTTCGCTTGTTTCTTTAACTCTTCAATATCAAATGCAACTTTTCTTGATTTTACTAAAGCTTCATTAATGATACGATCTGCATTTTTTTCCGCTTCACGTACAATTAATTTCGCTTCTTTTTGTGCATTACGCTTTACTTCTTCCGCCGCTTCTTGTGCAACGACGATAGATTTATTTAACGTATCTTCAATGTTAGAGAAATGATCTAATTTCCCTTCTAGCTGGGCAACTTTTTCTTCTAATGCTTTTTTTTCACGAATGACCAATTCATAATCTTTAATGATCTGATCAAGAAACTCATTTACTTGATCCTCATCATAGCCACGGAATCCACGACCAAATTCTTTGTTATGAATATCTAATGGTGTTAACGGCACAAACGCCACCTCCAAGTAGTTATCTAAATTTTCCTCTTTTAATTATATCTTTTTTCTTCGACAAAATAAGAGATTTTCCTTCTAAAAAACCAATCATTTTAGTATACCATACAAAACTCTCCATTTGTCGCGTTTCGTTTTTCCTTCTACAGAAAATAATTTACTCCGGCCGTATCCTCTAACTGAAAAAACATCACCTGGAAAACATTCGTATGCAATTTGCTCAACCGTTTTCCAATTTACTTTCACAAGACCATTTTTTATAAGCGGTTGTACTTTTTGTCGTGATATATGAAGCATTTCAGCTAGTAAGACATCTAGCCGAAGTGATGAGACAGTTCCGGACTGTTCTCTCCATTCTTCTTGCAATCGCAATACTTTATTTGCTTGTACCGAGGAGAGTGAGACCTTCATTTTCCCTATCGATTGTAAATTCATTTCAATGTACGAAACAATTTCTTTTGCAACTATAATTTGGGCACGATTTTCTTGAAGCAAAATATCACCACATTTTTCTCTTGTGAGACCAAGAGACATAAATGCCCCTAATATTTGCCTATGTTCAAGCACATAAAACTTGGAAGGATAGTCAATTTCTAATACTTCAACTTGAAACTCTTCTTCATTTACATTCAGGTAACTCGGATAAATAAGAGCTCTTTTCCTTTCCGCTTTTGGCGCAGCACCATAAAACCACAAAGTAGCATCTCCTTGATTTCCCACTATCATCGCAACAATTTGTTGCTGACGTGGATCAAGAAAATCCGTTAGTTTCACTTGATGATATTCTTCAGCCACCTGTTTCCATTCTAATGCTTTATCAACAAAGACCGCTTCTTCAGGTCTAAAATGCTCATAGATGCTCATTCGTTCAACCTCTTATTACAAGAAATAACGAAACAGACTTACTAAACCACTGCTAGCCAATCTCAGCGCAATAATTGCGACAATAGGAGAAATATCAATCATACCAAAAGGCGGGATAAATCTCCGAAACGGCTCTAAATATGGTTCACAAATACGCGCTAAAAAATCACCAAATTTCGATTCCCTAGCCCCAGGAAACCAAGATAGCAGAATATAGATAATAAGCGCCCAGGAATAGATTTGGATAATCCAAAGCAATGCTTGCAAAATAGTTATCATGGCCTATTACCACCTCTTTATATTTGTCTCTTCCTCTTCACCGAACAACTCAGAAATGGCTCCAACAATATCTACAGTCTCAGGTGTACAAATAAATGTTTTTGGTCCTAATTTTTGAATATCCCCGCCTATAGCGTATACAGTACCACTTAAAAAGTCAACGATACGCACAGCTTGATCTGTAGACATTCTTTGCAAATTAATGACAACAGCTCTTCTTCCCTTCAAATGATCCGCAATACCTTGTGCTTCCGAATATGTACGCGGTTCTAGTAAAACAACTTTAGAAGACTGCTTTGCTGTCTCAATACTTACAATATTTTGTTTTGGCTGTGCTTTCGTAATCGGGATATCCTGCTGCTGAGGTTCCTGTTTTTTCATTTCAACTTGCTCCTTTTCCTTTTCGTAAGCTTCTCGCTCTTCCGGTGTGTCAAAAAAGAAGTACTTTACTTTTGACCAACTCATAATAACATTCTCCTTCCTTTTACGCTTTTCCTACTAAAATCGTTCCCAAACGAATATATGTAGCGCCTTCTTCAATTGCAATTGTATAATCATTTGACATTCCCATCGACAACTCCTCACATGGAGCGTACGATAACTCTAGTTCTTGCACTTGCTTTTGTAACCCACGCAACGCTTTAAAACAATGACGAATTTCTGATTCTTCCTCAGTGAATGGTGCCATTGTCATCAAGCCAACTACTTTAATTTTGTCAAACTCTTGCAAAGCACGAATGAACGCAATCGTCTCCTCAGCTGCTATCCCTTGCTTTGATTCTTCAGCTGATGTTTTCACTTGTACAAAACATCGAACCTCTTTTGTAGCCCGTTTTTGGATTTCTTTTGCTAGCGAAATGCGATCTAATGAATGTAAATAGGCAACTTCATTAATAATTTCTTTTACTTTTCTCGTTTGTAACGAACCAATGAAATGCCAGTTTACTTCTGAGCCAAAATGCTCATACTTTTGTAAAAAACCTTCATTACGATTTTCACCTAAATGAGTCAATCCAGCTTCTATTACTTCATTTGTTTTTTCAATTCCTACTGTTTTGGTGACTGCAACGAGCTTAATCTCTTGTACCGAGCGCCCCGCTCGTTCACATGCTGTTTTAATTTCCTCATTTACAAATGTTAAATTCTCTCGTACTACCACTGTTTTCAATCCTCCTTAAAGCCTATGAAACTCAACATTCTTCCTGTTTTCCCTTGATCACGGCGGTGTGAGAAGAACAATCGTTCTTCACAGCTTGTACAAAGAGACGACATCACAATATGCTCTTCTTTTATGCCTGCTTGTATGCATAATATACGATTGATTTCTTTTAAATCAATTGCATATTGTCCGTCTGAAATCACTTTATATGGAACAGGTCCGTTTACTGCTTGTTTTGCGGCTGATAATACACGATCATCAACTACATAACAGCAGGACCCAATGGCTGGTCCAATTGCAACATACATCTCATGAACTGGTACCCCTTCTTCATTCCACTTTTGAATCATTTCTTTTGCAATTTCTTTTACAGTACCCTTCCATCCAGCATGGGCAAGTCCTATCATACCATGTGATGGTGCATAGAAATAGAGTGGAACACAATCAGCATAACACGATGTTAAACATACATCTCTATCCGTTGTATAAATACCATCTGTACTTGGAATACCATCTTCATATAAATAGATTCCTCGTCCTTTTTCTCCGTGCCCTACTTTTTCAACGTGATGATCATGAACTTGCTCTGAACAAATCCAATTTTCTAATGGCTGTTGTAACTTGTTCGCTAAAATACGTCTATTTTCATGAACATTCTCCATTACATCATTTACATGTAACCCTAAGTTCATCGCATGAAAAGAACCTGTACTTACTCCGCCCTCTTTTGTCGTAAACCCTGCAGTAATGTTTCCAAGTTCTTTCCACGCTTGTAAATACAATATACCGTCCTCATATATAAATGGCTCTCTCATAAAACGGCTCCTTCTAATAAAATAACATAAAAAAGTATGATATTTCTTGTCTATTTTACCATACTTCTATTTTTCCATAATGACAACATAAAAAAAAGAGGAATTTGTAATATTATTTAAGAAATTGTCGGTGTTTGTATAGATTCTGTTACAGAATCTACATGATCAGCTCTTACTAAGATTACATCCTCTCCAATTTTTACAATTTGCTTCCACGGAATAATAAATTCGGCCTCTTTTCCAAATATTCCGAGCATACGTGCCTGCTTTGAAATAATAACTGCTTGAATCTTTCCAGTGTTCATATCAATATCTATATCACTAATATTTCCAAGCTTTTTTCCGTCAGAGACATTTACAACATCCTTAATTTGAAATTCTGAAATCCGTATCATTGTCATTCTCCTCCTGCCAATAGCTTCATTTTATTTTCATTATATGAACACACGATCTTTCATATGAACAGAATCTTACGGTGTACAACTTAAAAAGACCTCATCTTAAATGATGAGATCTTATCCTTGAATTGTTTTATTCATTTGTTTAATTGCTGACTTTTCAAGACGTGATACTTGAGCTTGAGAAATTCCAATCTCTTCCGCAACTTCCATTTGTGTTTTCCCTTGAAAAAAACGTTTTCGAATAATCATTTTTTCACGATCATTTAACCGTTTCATTCCTTCTTTCAACGCCAATTCTTCCACCCATTGCTCGTCCCTTTGTTTATCATCACTTAGTTGATCCATTACAAAAATAGGATCGCCTCCATCATTATAAATTGGTTCGAATAATGATACTGGATCTTGAATAGCATCAAGTGCAAAGACGATTTCTTCATGTGTCACTTCAAGTACTTTTGCAATATCCATCGCCGTTGGCTCTTTTGAATTTTCAGCAATTAACTTTTCTCTAACTTGCAATGCTTTATACGCAATATCTCGCAGTGAACGAGAGACGCGAATCGGATTGTTATCCCTTAAATATCTGCGAATTTCTCCAATAATCATCGGCACAGCATATGTTGAAAATTTAACGTTTTGGCTTAAGTCAAAATTATCAATGGATTTCATAAGTCCAATGCAGCCAACTTGAAATAAATCATCAACAAATTCTCCTCTGTTGTTAAATCGCTGAATGACGCTCAGTACAAGACGTAAGTTTCCATTTACTAATTTCTCTCTTGCGCTTATCTCTCCACTTTGCATTTCTCGAAATAATTTACGCATCTCTTCATTTTTTAGTACTGGAAGTTTAGCTGTATCAACACCGCAAATTTCTACTTTGTTTCTCGTCAAAGTGTTCCCTCCTATCGGGAGTTGCTGTACAGTGTAAAGTATCTCCTTTGAAGGGAATTTTATGCATACCATTTTTCTAGTATTTTCAAATAAAAAATACAATAAAACCAATCGGAATACCGATTGGTTTTATGTGCCCACCTTGATAATACAAGTTTTGTAAGTTCTATTTTATACCATTTTATTAAATTCTTTTCGAAGCCTTTTTATAATTCTTTTTTCAAGTCGAGAAATGTAAGACTGCGAAATCCCCAGCATATCTGCTACATCTTTTTGCGTTTTTTCTTCTCCCCCTGCGAGCCCAAAGCGAAGCTCCATAATTTGCTTTTCACGATCATTCAATTGATGTAGAGCTTTCATAAGAAGATGCCTATCTACAGTAGCCTCTAAGTCTTTTGTAATAATGTCATCATCCGTACCAAGAACATCTGATAGTAATAATTCATTCCCATCCCAATCAATATTTAATGGTTCATCGAATGATACTTCCGAACGATTCTTATTATTTCTACGTAAATGCATTAAAATTTCATTTTCTATACAACGTGATGCATAAGTTGCGAGTTTTATTTTCTTTTCAGGATTGAATGTATTCACAGCCTTAATAAGACCAATTGTTCCTATACTGATTAAATCCTCAATATTAATTCCTGTATTTTCAAATTTACGTGCGATATACACAACAAGCCGTAAGTTACGCTCAATCAGTAATGATCGTGCCGCTTGATCACCTTTTGGCAATTTATTAAGGAGTACCTCTTCCTCCTCTTTTGTCAAAGGCGGTGGTAATGCCTCACTTCCACCAATATAGTAAATTTCATCGGTCTTAATTCCAAGTTTCAGCAATACTTTATACCAAAGATATATAAAATAAAATTTTATTTTCCCCATATTCTCCCACCTCTCATAATTAAGCAATTGTCACTTTCTGTGATATCAACATTTTCGGATGTACGATACATTGATATTCTCCATTTGTAGATAATTGCTGTGTATTTAAGCCGATTAATACTTTGTTTACAACCAGATTGTTTCCTTCATGATGGATTTGAACAATATCTGGTTTAATTGCCCATAAAAATTGATGATTAACCCCTACTGCTCGAAAAGGAATTAAGCGTAGCCTCGTTGCCCAGCCCGAATCATTTTCTGGTATTTGAGGAATCTCTGTTTTTGAATAAATCTGTTCTGTTAACCATGTTGGTAAACAATGCTCTAATGATGAAATATGCATAATCATAACCGGTGTTTTCGTCAACGGATCATAAAGCTGATTTCCACTATCAATCAAGCCATCTAATATAATTTCATTGTCAACAAGTTTAATATTCACCTGTACAATTTGGTCATAATGAATCTTAGTCACTTCCACATTTTCAATACGTTTTTTGGAAAAATAATAAATAATTGGAAAACCAAAAATGACAAACATCCAACTTATAGGATCACCATAAGAGATTGATTTTACCTGGACTAACCCATCTACCATTTCATTTGTTTGCAGAAAAAAATGAGTTCCAATTAATCCTCCCCCTACCATAAATGTTACAAAATAAAAGGTGAAAATAGTCTGTATATAATCTCTGAAAGTAGAAAACCCAAACGCTGTATACACAATAAGTAACGAGTATACTAGTTTCATAATTGGATGCGTCATTAAAGAAGCAAAAGGAGTAAAGGCAAAAATAACAATCGTAGAACCAATAAACGCTCCTAGCACAAGCCTCCATCTTTTGATCCTCTTTTTTAACACAGTTGCTGTTAATAAAAGTAAAAGAAAATCAATGCAGGCGTTTAACAACCAAACAACATCGGCGTAAACAACCAAACAATTCACCTCTTTTTTTTAGTTGAGACTAGTATAAAGCATATCCAATAGGAAAGTGTGTCAATTTACGGAGGGGTTTTTTTGTTATTTTGTGGTTTCTAGACATAATCTGTCGTGAGGTATATATATAAATACAAATTGAAAAAATGACATAAAACCATTCTTTTTAGGGGGGAGAGAGCATCCGGCCATGCATAGAAGCGGTCAGCCCCTCTTCCTGCCCCATGCCAAGTGAAAACAAAGAGAGAAAATGAGTGTAGTACACTTTTTGTTCTTCCTAGCAGCGGGCTATGTGCCCTAAAATCAAAATGGATTTATATATTATGAATTTTCTACAAGTTAAGCGGTAGTATCGTTATAGAAATACAAATTGAAAAAATCGGCATCAAACTTAATCTTTGAGGACAAGCGCACATCTGCTCATTCATGAAAGCAATCAAAGCTTTTTTATTCCCCTTTCAGGTAAAAATAGAATGAGGAAATAAGTGGAGTAGCCCCACTCACCACTTATAAAGGAGGGAATCGAAGTAAATGTATAATAGTAAGAGAAGTTTTTTATTTAGAAACATGTAAGGTTATATACAAAAAAAGAAAGGAGCTCGGCTCCTTTCTTTTTATCGTCTACGACGGTTACGTAAAAACGCTGGAATATCAATATCATCTGAATCAGTATTACGTTCATGTACAAGAGGCTCTTCCCGTTTCACTTCGCGTTTTACTTCACGTTGTTTTGGTGGTTGAGCAGTTGGTTGCTGTTGTGCATGACTTGTAGTTGTTGTTGGACGTACGAATGGTTTTGGTGGCTGAACTGCAACACTATCATCAAAACCAGTTGCAATTACAGTGACAACAATTTCATCCTTCAAACTTTCATTAATTACAGAACCGAAAATCATATTTACTTCTGGATCTGAAGCTGAAGCAACGATATCTGCCGCTTCTTGTACTTCATATAAACTTAAGTTTGTGCCTCCAGTAATATTCATAAGAACACCTTGTGCACCATCAATAGATGTTTCTAATAACGGACTAGAAATTGCACGTTTTGCTGCTTCTGCTGCACGATTTTCACCCGTTCCAACACCAATACCCATTAACGCTGAACCTTTATTAGACATAATTGTTTTTACGTCTGCAAAGTCTAGGTTAATGAGACCAGGTGTAGCGATTAAATCAGAAATACCTTGTACACCTTGTCGTAATACGTTATCCGCTTCACGGAATGCTTCAAGCATTGGTGTATTTTTATCAACAATTTCTAAAATACGATCATTCGGTATAACAATGATTGTATCCACATTATCTTTAAATGCTGTAATCCCAGATATAGCTTGTGTCGCACGTTTGCGACCTTCAAATGTAAATGGACGTGTTACAACACCAACTGTTAATGCGCCTAATTCCTTTGCAATTTGCGCGATAACTGGAGCTGCACCTGTACCGGTTCCACCGCCCATACCAGCTGTTACAAAGACCATGTCTGCACCGCGAAGTGCTTCTTGGATTTGTTCTTTACTTTCTTCTGCGGCTTTCTTCCCTACTTCAGGGTTTGCGCCGGCACCAAGTCCACGCGTTAACTTTCCGCCAATTTGCATTTTCGTTTCAGCTTTTGATAAATTTAATGCTTGCGCATCAGTGTTCACAGCGATGAAATCCACACCTTGTACACCGTGCTCAATCATACGGTTTACAGCGTTATTTCCTCCACCACCGACACCGATAACTTTTATGCTCGCTAATTGATCTTGAGTAGTATCAAACTCTAACATGTCGAAATCCCCCTAGAACCTCATTTTTCGTGTGCAATTTTAATCCCATAAATAGCGGAATACACGTTTTACTTTTGACATCATACGCTCGTTGTCTTCATTATTTTTGCTTTGCTGACGAGTTGTTTGTTTTGCAGGTTGTTGCTGTACCGGCATTGGTGCTGGTACGGGTTCAAAATGCGTTTCTTTTTCCTGAACATTTTTCCCGCGCAATTTCGCTTTTTGATAAGAATGTTTAATTAATCCAACCCCAATTGTATACTGTGGTTCGCGAACACCAATATAATCTGGGGTTGCTATACGAACATTTTCATGTAAAATATCATATGCAAGATCAAGAACACCTGGCATAGATGCGATTCCACCAGTAAGTACGTAACCAGACGCTACTTGGTTTACTCCTAGCTTTCGAACCTCTTCTTGAACGAACATCAAGATTTCCTCTACACGTGCCTCAATAATATCAGATAACTCTAATTGTGAATATTGTTCTGTTTGATCGCTTCCCATAATAGGAACAGTAAACACTTCTTCTTCCGATGCAGTATCATAAAAAGCATGTCCATATTTCAACTTAATTTGATCCGCATTTTCAGTGGAAGTTTTAAATCCGATAGCAATATCCTTCGTTATATGATCTCCACCTAAAGGCAATACACTTGTTGCTTGTAATTCCCCATCTTGAAAAATTGATAAAGTTGTAGAACCTCCGCCAATATCAACAAGAGCTACACCTCTATTTTTCTCATCAGAAGATAAAGCAACCGTCGCAGCTGCTAAAGGTTGCAGACAAATATCAACAATTTCAAGGCCCGCTTTTTCTACACAACGTAGTAAGTTATGTAATAACGTTCTTGAGCCTGTAATTAATGTGCCTTCCATTTCTAATCTTACACCGATCATCCCGCGTGGATCGTTAATCTCATCAAGACCGTCTACGATGAACTGTCGAGGCACCACATCAATAAACTCACGCTCAGGAGCAATTGATACAACTTGCGCTGCATCCAGAACGCGTAAGACATCTTCATTTCCAATTTCACGATCTTCATTTGAAACAGCGACAACTCCGTGACAAGGAAGAAGCTGCACTTGATTTGCATTCACACCTACAACAACTTGTTCAATGTGGATTCCCACCATACGCTCAGCTTGTTCAATTGCTTTTTTAATTGATCGAACAGTTTCGTCTATGTCAACTATGGAGCCCTTTTTCAAACCATTTGATTTTACGTTTCCAACACCAATAATGTTTAAACCATCATTAACCATTTCACCAATGATGACTTTAACATTGGATGTACCGATGTCAAGACTAACATATATTTCATTGCTGTTCATTCTTTGGCACCTCCTTCTTTATTTATACCATACAAATCAATATATGGAACAACAATCGCAGCTTTACTATTTATAAGAAAAATATTCAACGTCTTTATGTGTTTCCCTTTTTTAACCCTATATTTTTCTTATTTTTATTTAACATTCACTTATTGATATCACAGTAATCTGTGAATAACTGCTTTATCTTTGAAATAACTGTATTTCAAATGCAAAGATTACCGCCAAATATAAGTCTACACTAAGATGTACTCATAGAAAAGCTAAACTTGCACCAATCCTAGCATGAATCGAAGAAAATCTAATTATTTTTTACCAAATTAACCATAATTATAATGAATTTCGCACATAGAAGAACACAATTATATGCAAAAATGACTATTCTACTGCTTTTTTTCTCCATCATCTAAATATTTGAAGTAGGCGCCGACTTCTAAATCAATTAGAGCTTTTCTACCTGATTCTATATTTTTTATAATAAGTGGATATGCTTCCATTCGCTTAGCAAAATCTTGTATCGTTGTGCTCACTTCATACCCTTCATTCATATATAGAGTAAGATGATCTTCATTTGCATTCGTTGGAGCGTAGTGAATTTCAGAAATAGATCTGAGCGTAGTCGGGGTTAATTCTTCTAGCTCTTCAATTAACTCTTTCATTTTCTCTTCCTTAAACGGTTCAAAAATCGGAGCTGCGACCGGTAGTTTCCCATTCGGTAACACGTCAAGCGTTTTACCATTTTCTAAAAGCGGCTGTAACTTTCCACCCTTGTTTATATAACCTATCGTTACATACTCTTCGATATGAATGTCAATTTTATTGGGAAAACGTTTCTTGACATTCACTTTTTTAATTTCATTTCGTTTCGTTAAATTTCCTTCAGCCTTATGCGCCGTCACTCGAAAATAACTCATTTCATATGTAATTCCAGATTCCTTCATAACTTGTTCATCTGTCATATAATGATTTCCTAGAACACTTATCTTCTTTATATTACTAAGCGGAGACCGAAAATAAATTAAGAAAAGTACTAATAAAAATAAAATCGACACATATAGAATTAATCTCTGATTGACGGGCTTTTTCTTCTTCTTTGGGCTTTTTGGATTCGTTTGGTTCTTTAGTTTTGGTACACGATCTTGTAGTTTAATCACTTTACTATTTTTCATGTACGATCCCCCTATGTAACATAAAGAACGGCATGTTACGCATGCCGTTCTTATCTTCTAATTATACCATAAATGATAACGAGCGGAACAAATAACAGCTATCTTCCAATAATTTCTATTTCTGTATGCATGTCTACATCAAATTTTTCTTTAATTGTTTTTTTTACAAATGCAATTAAATCTAGCACATCTTGTGCTGATGCTGATCCTACATTGACAATAAAGTTTCCATGCATTTCGGAAATTTTCGCACCACCAATTTGATAACCACGTAGCCCTGTCTTTTCGACTAGATTTCCTGCGAAGCTTGGTCGTGGATTTCTAAATATACTACCCGCACAAGGGTGATTCCATGGCTGCGTTTCACGACGATACTCTTTATTCTGTTGCATTATATTAACTATTTTTTCACGATTCCCTGCTTTTAGCTGTAATTCTGCTTCTACTACAATACCAGAACGTTTTTCTTGTAATACAGAAGTACGATAGGAAAATTCCATCTCTTCTTTTGTTAACCACTTCATTGTACCATCTTCAAACATAATACGTGCTCTCACCAAGATTTCTGACATATCTGATTTATGTGCACCAGCATTCATATATACTGCCCCGCCCACACTTCCTGGGATACCACTAGCAAACTCTAATCCGGCTAAACCTTGGCGGCTAAGTAATGTTGACAGCTTAATAAGCGGATATCCTCCTCCAACTCGTACAGTAGTTCCTTCTACTTCTAAGTGATCTAATCCTTCTCCTAGAAGAATTACAACACCTTCGATACCTTTATCCGATATGAGAAGATTAGAGCCACGCCCAATCGCTGTCCACTTTGTGTTATATTTTTTGACTAAATTCAAAGTCTTTTCCACACCAGCAACACTACTTGGCACAATTAGAATATCAGCCGGTCCACCTATTTTTATAGTTGTGTAACGAGCTAAAGGTTCATTTTCTAACACTTTACCAACTTTCGCTTCGATAAGTTTCTTTGCTAATTGTTTCATGATGATCTCCCCCGTATGAAATCTCCGTATTACAGTAGTATGCAGGGTATTCACCTAACGTTATTTTGTACAAGTTGTTTCATCACTTCAAATAATCTATTGGCTGCATCCGGCATTCCTAACTGCGCAGCAGCCATTTTCATATTTTGTAATGTTTCTGTATGTAATAGAATTTCATCAATATCATGAAGAAGTGTTTCAGCAGTTAAATCTTTTTCAAGAAGCATTTTTGCTGCTCCCTTATCGACAACTGATCTCGCATTTTTCTCTTGATGATTATTCGTCACATAAGGACTCGGAATTAAAATACTCGGCTTTCCTAACGCTGTCAACTCTGCTAATGTTGTTGCACCAGCGCGTGAAACAACAAGATCCACACCAGTAAGTACCTCCGGCATATTATGAATAAATGGTTTAATAATTACATTATTCGGATTCCCTTTTTGTTTCACAGCTTCCATGACTTTATCATAATGCACTTCACCTGTAATATACAATACTTCATAATTTTTGTTACCTAATTGTTCAATTGCTGCCACAAATGCATCATTAATCGGTCTTGCTCCACGGCTCCCACCAAAAATAAGCACAGACTTTTTAGAAAGCGATAATCCAACAGAACGCTTTCCTGTCATACCGTTTTGGTTCATCACTTCTGACGCACGTGGATTTCCTGTCATGACAACTTTTGATTTCGGAAAATGTTCAGATGCTGCTTCAAAACAAACTGCAACTTTATCCACATAACGACTTAAAAATTTATTTGTTACACCAGGTACACTATTTTGCTCATGTACTATCGTTGGAATCCCTAATTTTGCTGCCGCATATACGACTGGACCACATACATAGCCACCTGTGCCAATTACAACATCTGGATTGAAACGACGAATATATCTTTTACTATCTTGTACACCTGTTAGAAAACGCATTACTGTTTTTACATTATCAAGAGATATTTTTCGTTTAAATCCACTAATGACGATTGATTGAAAAGGTATTCCTGCTTTTGGAACAATTGTACTTTCTAATCCATTTTCTGTACCAATGTATAAAAATCTTGCTTCAGGATGTAATTTTTTTATTTCTCTAATTAAAGCAAGAGCTGGATATATATGTCCACCTGTGCCACCACCGCTAACTAATACTCGCACTGCAAATTCCTCCGCTTCTCTATTCTAAATTCTATTATATATATTCGTATATTTATAATACACTTCCCGTTTTCCATATAAATCTATTGCGATTTTCCGACACATACATTGCTGATTCAACGAAGAGAGGAATGACTTATACTCATTTTCTCTCCCCTAAAAAAGAAAAGATCCACTTTATATGCAAACGAAAAACCCTGTCTTATAAACAGGGTTTAGTAGCGAGAGTGACGACTTATATTCAATAGTACGCCAACTGCCATTAACATTAAGGTCAAACTCGAACCCCCATAACTTAAAAATGGCAAAGTAATTCCTGTAACAGGCATTAACCCTGTTACAACACCAACATTAATCATCACTTGAATCGCAATCATCGCCACAATACCTACTGCTAAAAACGTACCATATAAATCAGGCGCTCCTAATGCTATACGAATCCCACGCCATAATAACAGACTAAATAATAATAACACAAACGACCCACCAATAAAACCTAATTCTTCGGATAAAATCGCAAAAATAAAATCAGTTTGTGGCTCGGGTAAATAAAGAAATTTTTGCCGACTTTGTCCAAGTCCAAGTCCAAACAAACCACCAGGACCAATCGCAAGTAAAGATTGAATAATCTGAAATCCACTTCCGAGCGGATCTGACCATGGATCCAAATACGAAGTAATTCGTTTCATTCGATATGGTGCTGACGCAATTAATCCAACAAACCCTACTATGCCAATTAACCCTAACATGGAAAAATGAAAAACACGTGCTCCTGAAATGAAAATCATTACGATACATGTCCCAACCATTACAGTTCCTGTTCCAAGGTCTGGTTGTAACATAATCATGCCAAATGCAACAAATACAAAACTAAGTGCAGGAAGTAGCCCCCTTTTAAAAGAAGTGATTACCTTTTGCCTTTCTGCTAAAAATTTCGCCAAAAAAATAATCATCGCAAACTTCATAAATTCTGATGGCTGAATCGAAAATGCTCCAATCCCAATCCAGCTCCGTGCTCCTCCTCGAACAAGTCCAACTCCAGGAATGAGAACAAGGATAAGAAGAATAAAACAAACCAGTAAAATCACCTTTGAATAGGTTCGCCATGTCCAGTAGTCAATTTTCATAATAAAAAACATGGCAGCTACACCAATTCCCGCAAATAACAGCTGTCGTTTTGCAAAAAAGAATGAGTCACCCATCTTATAGGAAGCCCAGACAGCACTTGCACTGTAGACCATTATCATCCCAATTGTTAACAACAAAAGCGTAACGATAATTAAAATAAAATCAGGTGTTTTCTTCATTGGCAATGAGCACCACCTCTTTTAAAGAAGCTTTTTTCTATGTAACAAAACATCAGTAGGTGTTAGCCTACTGATGTTTTGTTTACTTTATATAAGTTTATGCACAGCTTGTATAAAAATGTCTCCTCTTTCTTCAAATGTTTTAAATTGATCCCAGCTTGCACATGCTGGTGAAAGAAGAATAACATCTCCATCTACAGAATGAGCATACGCTCTTTCTACTGCCTCTTCTAAATTATTGACAGTTTCAATGACATCTAATCCTGCTTTTTCCGCTGTCTTTACTAACTTTGGTGCGGTTTGTCCAAATGTTACAATCGCTTTTACATGTTCAAAATACGGAATTAACTCATCAAATTCATTTCCACGATCAAGGCCACCAGCTAGCAAAATAATTGGCTGTGTAAATGCAGATAGTGCTTTTTCTGTCGCTAGCATGTTCGTTGCTTTTGAATCATTATAGAACTTCCGATTGTTAATCGTCGCTACATACTCGAGACGATGTTTTACACCTGTAAAACGTTTTAACACTGTAACGATAGCATCATTTGTTACCCCTAGCAATTTAGCGATACTCATGGCTGCTAAAATATTTTCTAAATTGTGCTTCCCTGGTAAAACGATGTCCTTAATCTCAACAACTTTCTCACCTTGAAAATAAAGAGCACCATCTTTAATACATGCACCATCTTCAATTACCTTAGTAGCTGAAAATAACACTTTTTGTCCCTTACTATTTGCCGATAAAGCCATTACTTCTGCATCATCGGCATTTATAACACTATAGTCCGTTTCAGTTTGGTTTTTAAAAAGATTCGCTTTCGCTAAGCCATACTCTTTCTTTGTACCATGGTAATCTAAATGTGCTTCAAATAAATTTAAAAATGCCGCCACTTTAGGTTGGAATGTTTCCACTCCCATTAACTGAAATGACGAAAGTTCTGTAACTACTACTTCGCTTTCTTTCGCAAATTGTGCGACTTCACATGCTACTGTACCGATGTTTCCAGCAATAACAGGATGCTTTTCCCCTTCTTTCAACATCTCAAATGTTAACATTGTCGTAGTTGTTTTTCCATTTGATCCCGTAATCCCAACAAACGGTGCTGCTGAAATGCGATACGCAAGTTCTACTTCTGTCACAATCGGAATTTGTTTTTCTTTCGCTGCAACAAGTAATGGATTAGAATATGGAATTCCTGGATTTTTAACAACAAGGGAAATATTTCGTTCTAACAACTCTAGTGGATGTCCACCGCATACAACGTCCATTCCTTTTGCTTGTAATTCTGCAGCTAACACATTATCAGCTAATGGTTTTCCGTCATTTACAATGACATTTGCACCTAAGCTTTTTAATAAAGTTGCTGCTGCATAACCACTTTTTGCAATACCTAGTACAAGAATATTTTTATTTTGATAGTCAGTTACAGTTTTCAATTACATCCACACTCCGATATAAATTCCTAACATTGCCAATAAAAATCCTGCAGACCAGAACGTTACGACAACACGCCATTCCGACCAACCGCATAATTCGTAATGATGATGCAGTGGACTCATTTTAAAGACACGTTTTCCTGTTGTTTTAAATGAAATAACTTGAATGATAACAGATAATGTTTCCATTACAAATACGCCACCAATTACAACAAGTAATAGTTCTTGTTTCAATAAAATAGCTACCGCTGCTATCGCGCCACCTAAAGCGAGGGAGCCTGTATCTCCCATAAAAACTTTAGCTGGATTTGCATTAAATACTAAAAATCCAAGTACGGCTCCTACAACTGCCATACAGAAAATAGCTACTGCGTATTGATTTTGTGCAACCGCGATAACACCGAACGCTCCAAATGCGATTGCAGCTGTTCCCGATAATAATCCATCTAAACCGTCCGTTAAATTGACTGCATTTGATCCACCAATAAGCATAAATAGTACAAGAATAAAATATGCCCATTGTAAATCAAATTTCATTTCAGTTCCTGGAATCATTAAATGTGTATCAAATCCCTGTCCTTTTGCGATTACAAAGAATGCAATTGCAATAACGAGCTGGCCAATTAATTTTTGTTTTGATGTTAAACCAAGATTTCTTTTTTTAACAACCTTTATATAGTCATCTAAAAAGCCAATCAATCCATAACCAAATGTCACTAATAACAATAATGATACTTCCGTACCTAACTGTTTAAATTTAATTGCCATGATAAGTGTTGTAACCATCATAGACACATAAATAACGATACCACCCATCGTTGGTGTTCCTGATTTCTTTTGATGTGATTTTGGTCCTTCATCACGAATACTTTGCCCAAACTTTAACTTACGTAAAAATGGAATAAACAATGGCGAAAGGGCAACTGAAATTAAGAAAGCCACCCCAGCCGTTACTAATAAACCTTGTTCAAGCATCTGTAGTCCCCCTCTCATGTTGTTATTCTTTGTTGTTTAGACGCTCAGTGATTGCCTCTTTTGCAATTTCACGATCGTCAAAATGATGTACGTCTTTACCAATAATTTGATACGTTTCATGCCCTTTTCCAGCAATAATAATAATATCTTCTGCTTTCGCTTCTGAAACTGCATGGAAGATTGCTTCTTTTCGATCCGCAATTACTTCATAATTATTTCCGTTTACGCCTATTAACATATCATCCAAAATAGCTTTTGGGTCTTCGCTCCTTGGATTATCTGAAGTCAAGATTGCATGTGTTGCATATTCTGTAGCAACGCCAGCCATAATTGGCCTTTTCGTCCGATCACGGTCCCCGCCGCAACCAACAATACAATACACTTTTCCTTTTGCGAATTGCTTCGCTGTTGTTAACACATTTTCTAAACTATCTGGCGTATGTGCATAATCAACAATAACTGTATAATCTTGTCCTCCATCCACAACTTCAAAACGACCTGAAACTCCAGTTAACTTTTGCACAACATCAACAATCGTTTGTAAAGATACACCAGAAACAAGTGTAGCGGCGATTGCTGCTAACACATTGTATACGTTAAACTTCCCAATTAACTTCATCGTAATATCTATACTTTCATTTGGCGTAACAAGGGTAAATTTCGTTCCACCACTCGTCATTACAATATCTTTTGCCATAATATCACTATGTGTATCAATTCCATAGGTAATAACGGTAGCAGCAGTACTTCTCATATACTCTTCCGCTACTGGATCATCATTATTTAACACAGCGTATTTTTCACGATTATGGTGGTAGCTATTACCAAGTTGAGCAAACAACAAGCCTTTTGCATGCTTATACTCTTCCATCGTTTTATGATAATCTAAATGATCTTGTGTTAAATTTGTAAATACAGCCACGTCATAATCACAACCATGAACACGGCCAAGATCTAAAGCATGTGACGAAACTTCCATTACCGCGCTATTTACATTTTTCTCAACCATACGGTAAAACGTTTGCTGAAGTGTCAGTGCATCTGGCGTTGTATTTTTCACCTCAAATGTTTCATCATCAATTTTCATATTAATTGTTCCAATTAGCCCTGTTTTATGACCATGTGCACGCATAATTTCATCCATGATATGCGATGTTGTTGTCTTTCCATTTGTACCTGTAATGCCAATCAAGTGTAACTTATGCGTTGGCTGCTCGTAAAAACAATCAGCTAAAACCGCTAAAGAACGATAGGTATTTTTCACAAGTACAACTGGAACGTCAACATCAATCGGTCTTTCCGCAATAATAGCAGCCGCACCTTGCGCGGCTGCTTGCTTAGCAAAATCATGGCTATCAACCGTATACCCTTTCATACATACAAATAAGCTTCCATTCGTCACTTTACGTGAATCAGCTTCAATAGATGTAATTTCTGGATTCTCTTTTGGAACAACTGGAAAATCATGCAAACATGATACAAGTGTGTGCAACTTCATTTCACTAAACCCTCTCTACATTGTTTATTTATTTCTTACTTAATAAGCAGTTCTCCATCCTTCATTTGTTAAAGATTGAGAAGAGGAGCATTTGCTAAGCCCGATACATCAGACTCATTTATCAGTGAAGCATATATACTAGCCAAGCTGATAAAGTTTTACTTTACTTCTTATGTTGAAGAGCAATATCTGTTTTCATAGAAAATCAATTTCTATGAAAACAGATATTGATATTATCCCAACTTCCACCAATTGTATCATAAAACACAACCTCTGACCTTTAATTCCCAAAGTAAATTCGGATTTTTGAACCTTCCTTTACTTTCGCGCCAGCTTCTGGTGATTGCTTAATTACTTTCTCTCCATCACCGCTTACATCAAGCTGTAAGTCTACAAGTTGCGTTTGTAAATCTTTTTTCTTCATCCCAATTAAATCTGGAACTTCTATTGTTGGGGTATCTCCCCATTTATATTCCCTCTCCACTTGCTCCTTGCGTGGCTCAACTCCCATAACAGGAAGGACATCGCGAAGAATATTCCCTACAATTGGCGCAGCAACAACACCACCAAATTGCGTAATTCCTTTTGGATTATCAACTGCAACATACACAACAATTTGCGGATCATCTGCTGGCGCAAATCCAATAAAAGATACGATATAGTTATTATCTAAATACTTCCCATCTTTTACTTTTTGAGCAGTTCCTGTTTTCCCACCAACACGATAGCCATCAATATACGCACCTTTTCCAGAACCTTTCGCTACAACATTTTCTAACGCATAACGAACTTTTTCCGATGTTTCCTTGGAAATAACCTTTTTTTTATCGACTGGTGTTTTCTTTCTTACAACTTGATGATTCGATGGATCAACAAATTCTTTCGCAATATAAGGTTGATATAACGTCCCGCCATTTACAGCTGCTGCTACTGCAGCGACTTGTTGAATTGGTGTAACAGAAACCCCCTGTCCAAAAGCCGTCGTTGCTTGTTCAACCGGTCCAACCTTATCTAAGTTGAATAAAATCCCTTTTCCTTCTCCTTGTAAGTCAATTCCTGTCTTCTGTCCAAAACCAAAATCACGAATGTATTGGAATAACTTTTCTTTTCCAAGCCGATCTCCAAGCTCAATAAAACCTGGGTTACAAGAATTTTGGACGACTTCTAAAAACGTTTGACTCCCATGGCCACCAGCTTTCCAACAATGTAACTTAGCACCGCCCACTTCAGCTGCTCCATCATCATAAAACGTATCTTTCTCCAAGTCTACTAATTTTTCATTTAAAGCAGCCGCAAGTGTAATGATTTTAAAAGTCGATCCTGGCTCATATGTACTCCATACAGGCAAGTTTCGATTAAACACTTCTGGTGAAACACTCTGAAAATCTGCTGGATCAAAACTCGGGCGACTTGACATCCCTAAAATTTCACCATTTTTCGGATTCATCGCAATCGCGATCATACCATCTGGGTCATACGTCGAATCTGCGATATTCATTTCTCTCTCTATAATCGTATTGATTCGAGAATCGATTGTTAATTTTAAATCTAAGCCGGCTTCTGGCTTCTTAAAATCATCACCGACATTCGGCATCCTTTGTCCTTTCGCATCCGCAAAAAAACGCACATGCCCTTTATCACCATTTAACTCTTTATCATAATACGCCTCAAGTCCCATAAGCCCTTGATTGTCACTACCAGCAAACCCTAATACATGCGATAAATATTTTCCGAACGGATAATACCGAATGGAATCTTCAGCAATATAAACACCTTTTAAACTTAAAGCACGCACTTCTTTTGCTTTATCATGAGAAATCTTTCTTCCGCCTTTATCCAATCTGACAATAGACTCTTTTTTTGTAATCCGCTTATAAATTTCTTCTTTTTCCACACCTAAAACTGCAGCTAACTTCTCTGCAGTCTCTGCTGTTTTTTCAATTTGCCTCGGTACAACAAAGACAGTTGGTGCACTTTTATTCGTCGCAAGTTCTACACCGTTGCGATCTAAAATTTTTCCACGCTCGGGCTCAAAAGTAATATTTCGGCTCCACGAATCCTTCGCCCGATCTGTTAACATATTCCCAAGAAAAAACTGCACATATCCAAGACGAATATCAATAATTGTAAAAATGAGTATACCTGATATCAATACAAAAATGAGTCTTTTTCGAACAGTCACATTTGATACACGCATACTGGAACAAACCTCCTTTACGCCTAGCTTGTTCCAATATATGCTTGTACCTGTCCGAATAGAACCTCTCATCCTTCTTACATTATGCCCCTAAAATTTATGGTTTTTCTGCCTCTTGCTGTGGTTCAAGTGGTGGTACTAGCGTTACAGCTAATTCCATACCTGCTTGTAATGGCGTTCCTTCCGCCACACTTTGTTCTGTCACATACCCTGTACCAGATGGCTTCAAATTAAGATTTAATGTTTTCGCTAAATTCATTACATCACGAAGTGCCCATCCTTGTACATTTGGCATCAACGGGTTATCCCCTACTAAAAAGACTCGATCACCCTTTAATGTTTTTTCAGTCGCTTTTGGTACTTGTTGTTTTACTTTTCCTTCACCTAGTATAATCGGACGGAATTTAGCCTTTTCTAATGTTGCTTTTGCCTCTTCCATCGTTTTTCCAGTTACATCCGGAACAACCGCCTGTTGCTCTTTCACATATTTCTTCGTATCTTTCACTTCATTCGGTTTAATTTTCAAGTACTCTAAGCTATTTTTCGTTACAGATTTAAACATTTCTGCAAGTGGTTGTGCTCCGTATTCATTATCTTTTAATTTCGGCTGCTTAATTGCAAAGTAAACAATTAACTGTGGATCGTCCATTGGTGCCATACCAAGGAATGAGAAAATATAATTTTCTCTTCCAGTCATATATCCACCTTTTCCATCTGGAATTTGGGCTGTTCCCGTTTTACCACCAACAGAGTATCCGTCAATTTTATATGCATTCCCTGTTCCTTTTGGTGATGTAACAACGCGTTCTAATAATTGTCTTACTTGTGCTGCTGTTTCTTTTGTGACCGGCTTTCCTACTTCTTCTGGTTTATTCTGTAATTCCACCTTATTCGTTATTGGATCTACAATACGATCAATTGTATAAGGTTTCATCATTTTCCCATCATTTGCAATTGCAGTCGCAGCTTGTACAAGCTGTATCGGTGTTACAGTAGAACCTTGTCCAAACGCCGTTGTTACCTGCTGAATTTTTTGATCAAATATAATTGTATTTGATCCTTCACCAGGTAAATCAATACCAGTCTTTTCATCCAATCCAAATTTATGAATATATTGACGAAAACGATCTGGACCGAGTTTTTGATCTCCTAAAATTGCAAATGCAACGTTAGAAGAACGCTCAACCCCTTCATCGAATGTGATAGATCCCCAACCTGCACCATTATTATGGTCTCCTATTTTACGATTTCCAACTGTATACGTACCTGACTGGTAATATTCTTGACCGTTATATACACCTTCATTAATCGCTGCAGCTAGTGTAAAAATCTTCATTGTAGACCCCGGCTCGTACGCATTTGCAATTGGATCATTTAAAAAGTATTCAATATCTCGCTTATTCGGATCATAGCTAGGTTGACTAGACATCCCAAGGATTTTTCCTGTTTTTGGATCTGCAACTATTCCAATTAGCATAGAAGGTTCATAATGCTGATCAGCTTCTTTCATGGCATCTTCTAAGAACCCTTGAATACGTTGATCCGTTGTTAGGTACACATTGTCTCCATTTTTCGGTGGCTTTACATTTTGTTTCCCACCATCTAGAGAAACACCATTACGATCCCCTGTATATGCTACGCTTCCATTAGACGCACGCAAATACTTATCTAAACTCTTTTCTAATCCAAATTTCCCTTCTGCAATCCCATCATCATTCGGTTTAGCAAAACCTAACACGTAAGATGCGAAATCTCCATTTGGATATACTCTAGCTTTTTCTGTAACAAATGAAATACCTGATAAGTTTAAACTTGCTATTTGTTCTTTCTTCTCTTTTGTTAAATTCTTCCCTAGCGTTCCGAATTCCACCTGACTCTTATCTTTATTTAAAGTAGCTAAAATTTCATCTTCACCAGTTCCAAGTACACCTGCAATTTTTTTTGCAGTGTCCTCTTTATCTTGTACAGCATTTTTACCTTTTAACTCCGCGACAAGCTTATATGAGTTTGCATCTTGCGCTAACACACGTCCATTTTGATCATAAATCGTTCCACGGTTCGCTTCTAGTACACCTTTTTTATTATGTTTGTCTTGTGCAAGCTTTGTTAAATCTTGATCGTGTACTGTTCCGGTTGCTTGAATATAAAAGAATCGGGCTAACAACAGCAAAAAGAGCAGGAGGAAAAATATCATAAAGTAACCTGCTCCTTTATTGGTATGAATTTTGTTCATATTCGTCTTCATATTTTCTTCACACCTACTATATTTAATGTAAACCTTTCACATTATTCGCATTAATTTCTAGCCCGTGTTTTTTTGCGATTTCTTCGATACGCTCATAACGACTTAATTTCTCCACTTCAGCTTGCAACTCTTGATTTTGTTTTTGTTGTGTTACAATTTTCTGTTCTATCGTCGCTGCTTCTGTATTCACTTGATACAACCCCGCCTTATTTCCAATAAAAGCAACGCACGCATATAATAAAAAACCAACAAAAGCTACATACAATAATTTTTCAATCCTTGTAATTTTTGTTTTTACCTTTGGTTGTACGCTTTGTTGCGGAGCTTGAGATTGTACTTGTTCTTGCACTTGTTCTTGTTTATACTTTACAGCTAAATTTGTCATACCTCTCTCTCCTTTTTATCGTTTTTCAGCGATCCGTAACTTCGCAGAACGCGCTCGATTATTGTCTTCTAACTCTTCATCAGAAGGTAACGTTGGTTTCCTTGTAACAAGCTTTAGTTTTGGCTTGAACTCATCAGGAATAATCGGTAAGCCTGGCGGAAGCTGTGGCGTTGTACTATTTCGTTTAAACGTTGTTTTACAAATACGGTCTTCTAACGAGTGGAACGTAATAACACTAATTCTTCCACCTGGCTTGACCATTTCAATTGCAGATTCCAACGCTTCCTCAAATACTTTCAATTCATCATTTACAGCAATACGAATTGCTTGGAATACTCGTTTTGCAGGGTGTCCACCAGTTCTGCGAGCTGGAGCAGGAATTCCTTCTTTAATTAACTCCACTAACTCCCCCGTCGTTTCAATCGACTTATTTTCACGATACGCTTCAATTTTCCTTGCAATCTGCTTTGAAAATTTTTCTTCACCATATTGGAAAAAGATTCTTACGAGTTGTTCATATGACCAGTTATTCACAACATCATATGCAGTTAATGAGGCATCTTGATCCATCCTCATATCTAAGGGTGCATCATGATGATAACTAAAACCACGTTCTGGTGTATCTAATTGCGGGGACGAAACACCTAAATCAAACAGAATTCCATCTACTTCTGTTATTCCTAATTCATGTAGCTTTTCTGACAAATAGCGGAAATTACTCTTTACTGTTATAAATTGATCACCGTAAGAAGAAAATTTTTCTTTTGCATTTTGAATCGCAATCTCATCTTGGTCAAACGCAATTAATTTTCCCCCTTCTGTTAGCTGGGATAATAAATAGGAACTATGGCCTCCACCACCTAGCGTACAATCTACATATGTACCACCCGGTTTTATATCCAAACCATCTACTGTTTCTTTCAAAAGAACTGTTACATGTTTAAACATTGTTGCACCTACTTTTTGCAAAATAATTATGTTGAATGTCTCTCTTTTTCCCTTCTAAATAAACCAGACAATATATCGGGAAATGAATGTGCTGAAAACATTTCGCATTCAACTTAGCGTAAGTGGACATCTAATATCCACAAATCGCAGTTTCATTTTATTATATACTAAATTTTATCATTTTTTGCGGGAAATGAAATAAAAACATGTCGAAAAACATAATAATACGTTTACATTTTGTTCTATTTTGTCATATACATCCTTTTTGCTATTCATTTCATACTCTCAATCCAACAGTTTGATAATTCAGTTTCTTTCGTTTTACAGTTAATTCCACAAACTAAAAATAAAATCCTGCTCCTAAGAGCAAGATTTTATAGTTTTATAATATGATGTTTTCCATCCCAAGAGTAAGATTGCTTCATTATTCGTTCAACAAAATCTAATCCAAATTGATTTAAATAATAACATATATTCCATACACGTTCTTGTGGTGCGCCCAACGGACGGAGCGCGTATTGCAAACGACGAAATTTATTCAGCTCTATTTCATGTTTTTTCTCAACATTCCGTTTTAACATTCTTTCTAATAGCTCAATTTGTTCTTTAATTTTCAACTCATTTTTCTCAGCAAACGGCTGTAATCCTGGGTCTACTTTTTTTACAAACTGTTGTAAAGAAGCATGAATGTCCATCATTCTTTCTGTAGCCTCTATAAACTTATCATCAATTGGTTCTTCTATTTGATTAGAAAGCCACTCTTTACGTAACATATCTATATCATTTATAAATGGATCACTCTCTTGTAACTGTAAATCGTGTAAATCGGTTAAAATATCACGTTCCACATAACTAATTGTGAGCCTTGGAACAACCGGAGGTACCATAAACCCGAACACATGAAATACTTGCTGTAATTCACTCCAATAAGCAATTTCACCAGGACCTCCAACAAACGCTAATGTTGGAAATATATACTCCTGCATAAGTGGTCTTGTTACAACATTATTGCTAAATCGTTCTGGTTTTTTTTCCATTTCCGCTATCAGTTCTTCATACGAAAATGAATAAGCACCCTCTTTCCCAACAAATTTTCCATTCTCTTCTTCTAACAACACACGTTCTTCATCAATTTGCATAAATATGTGCACTGCGCTAGATTTCGTTTCAATAATCGGTTTATATCCTTGTTTTTTTACTAACTGTTGTTGACTTTGAAGACCAACCTGCAGTTCTTTATATCGACTTAGTATTTGCTTAAAAAAAGAAACTTCCAATTTTCTTAGCGCTGGATGATGTGAATCAACAAGAATTAAGCCTGAATCTGTAAATAATTTCATAATAAGATGCGCAAAGAAATCTACATATGTACGCGACACCTGCAGTGCATCTTCAACAAACTGTAATACATCCTTTGTAAAATTTGTTTCTGGATATGTTTTGAAAATTTCTTCAATCCACTTTCTACAGTCTTCTATTGAAAGATCAGACTGAGAAGCACTCGCTTTGTTAGGATGACGATCATGAAAAATCGTCTTTTTTATTTTTTTATTTTTCGTTACAAACATATGATTAATTTCATCAATGTCGTGATCTTCACCAGCAATCCAAAATACAGGAACGACGCGAACTCCTAAACTGGCTTCCTTTTCTTTTGCAAGTTGTAAAATCGAAATAATTTTATGTACGGTATAAAGAGGTCCTGTTAATAGTCCTGCTTGTTGTCCTCCTACAATAACATATGTATTTTCGTCCGCTAGTGCCTTTATATTCTGAAGAGTACGCTCTCCAGCATGCAAATGAGTATTATACTCTAATAAATGCGCCACTAAATCTTGACGGAGAAACTTCTTATTACGCAACTCATGCAGACGCTGCTCGAATCCTTCTTCTGTCAATGGATAATCGAAGTATGCCTGCACTTCTTCCTTACCCTTCATATAGTCCGCCACAATACCTTGTAGTGGAACAGAGATTTCTTTTATCTCCATATCATTCTTCCTTTCCTATCCTGTTCTCTCACCAATCCAAATTGTAGTCAATGTTGAATGTAAAAGCAAAGAATATCTCTTATACTTCTAATCCCTTTATTGAATTGTATACAAATTGCAATGTAGGGACTTGCTTTTGCTGTTTCTTTGCTTCTTCTATCACATAACCAATAATAGCATCGATTTCCGTTTGTCGACCTTCTCTTATATCAGCTAGCATAGAGGATGTATTACTAGCTGTAGTTTTACATACACGACAAACTAATTCCCATAATTCCTCTTTTTTTTCCTCTCCGACAAGAAACACGGCCTCTTGAAATATTTGCTCCATAACTTTATAAAAATAAGGATTCGACAACAACGCTCCATTTTGCGCCCCAAATAAAGCCGTTAGTGGATTAATACAGACATTTATTATAAGTTTATTACACATCGTTTGTTTCCAATCTCCCTCTACTCGCACCGGAAAATATTTTGGAGAAAAACAATCTAATAGTGGTTCAAATTGAGATACATCACCATTTATCACTCCAAACTTTGTAACTCCTACTCCTGTATGATTCACTGTATATTCATTTTCTTTTTTTGCACCATGCTCTACAATTCCCACTGCTACATTTTCACATTTTATTTTTTGTAAGATAGGCAAATGAGCCATCCCATTTTGCAAAAAGATAATCCGCCTTTGCTCTTTTATAAGCGGAAGTATATTCACTAAATGATATTGTTTTACAGCAATGAATATATAATCCATTTGTTCGAAGACAATATTCTCCACTGGTATAGCATGTATACGTACCGTTTCCATTTTTCCGTTACAATTACACCTTATTCCCTCCTGCATGAACTTTTCCGCTTGTTCTGCTGTTCTTGTAAATACTGTAACATTCTGTTTATTCTTTTTTAAATAAAATGCAAAAAGCAAACCAATCGCTCCTGGGCCAACAATTCCAATTTTCATCTTTATTCTTCAAAAGTTCCTACTGAGTACCAAAAAGAAATAAATCCTCTCACCTACCAGCATTCTTTTGATTTCCTCCTCCCCATGCTCGTCCTCACATTAATTATATCTTATTTATATTTTAACAATCGAAAGTACATTTCATAAATATATATCAATCCGCTACCTATGGCTAGGATAGCAAACACTAAAAAAATACTGAAAGAAATATTCAATTTTATTCATAAAATCGAAAAAATGAGTTATAATATTATTGGAAATATTTATACTTTTCTTTATTTACAAAAACAAGAAAAGGATGTGGCTTTATGACATTCCCAAAAGTAGAGCGCTTGCTCACCAATTATAAAACGTTAGATGAATTTAAAAAATTTAAAGGCTGTGGCGCTCAAGAACTCTCCATGTTTGAAGAATTACAAGCAAATATTATTGAAAATGATAGCGAATCTCCATTTTACGGTATTTATTACGGTAGATCGCTTATCGCACGTATGAGCTTGTACATGAGAAGGCTTGGTGAATCCAACCTTGAAATTACCGGCCCTTATGTGGAACTTTCAAAACTTGAGGTATTAGCAAACTTTCAAAAACAAGGTTTTGGTCAAATGCTTGTTAACTATGCAAAACAACTACAATTTCCGATTAAAACAACAGCCCGTATTCAATCCGCTGCATTTTGGGAGAAACAAAATTTCGAAAAAATCTCAACAACTGATGGCGAATTTTATATTTGGCATCCAGAAACTAATTTGAATGCGGTTATAAACGAAGAATCTGCATAAAAAAAACAGCTGTTATTCAGCTGTTTTTATTTTTTCAACTTTTCTAATGTTTCATGCTCATGCATCAAATCTCTTTCTTTTGTTTCTAGCACCATTACACTTCGTTTTCGATCAATATAATCAAGCAAAGTACGATACTCTTCCTCATATACAGATAAACGCTGTAAAAGACGTTCCTGTTCCTTTTGTAACAATTCAATTTTTCGGTGTAATTCTTTTCCGTCTTTCTCTTCTTTATATTTTTGCAAAAACGCAATAACATCATCTAATGTAATTGCTACTGGAGAAAGCTCCACTACTTTCGGCCGCTTTACTTCATAATTTCCCACCTTACGAATTTGTTTTGCCTCTTCAATACGTTCCTTATATTGCTTTCTAACATAAGAATTCCATCTAAATCCGCATGCTGCAGGTGTACGAGATAAGTGTCTACCTACCTCTTTAAATGCGGAAAGTTGCGTTCCACCTTCACAAATATGCCGGAGTACCACTTCTGCCAGAAGTAAATCTTCATCATCAGTCCATGCATCTTGTCTTGTTGTCGCCATCTCTCTAGTCCTCCTTATGCATTTTTTATTAAACATATGCAGTTACTAGAAAAGATAGAATACCAATATGTAAAGATCAGACAAAAAAAATAAACGTAGAAGAATATCTTCTACGTTTATTTTTTGCAATTACTTGCTGATTACTTCTTTACCTTTGTAAGTACCGCATGCTTTACATACACGGTGAGCTAATTTCGCTTCACCACAGCTTGGGCACTCTACCATACCAGGTACTGATAATTTGAAATGCGTACGACGCTTTCTTTTTACTGTTTTAGAAGTTCTTCTAAAAGGTACAGCCATTCTTCCCACCTCCTTAAAAGAAATAGTTATTTTCATATGAAGGCCTGAACCAGTCTTCCGATTATTTGTCAAAAAACTTCGCAAGTCCTGCTAATCTTGGATCCACAGGCTTTTCTTTGCTTTCTTCCGAAATCACTTGCCAGTCTTGACCTTGCGTCGGTGCTCCACCGGAAACATCATCACTGAAAATTTGCATTGGAATCTCCAAAAGTATATTTTCCTTTATTATCGGGAGTAAGTCAAGTACTTCTCCTTCTAAGTAATGAATTTCTGCTTCCGTTTCATACTCTTCTGCTGAAGTTTGGAACACCTCAGTTGTTTTAATGTCAAATGGTAATGTTACATCTACTAAAGAGCGAGAACATGGTAACACCATGTTTCCAGTTATATGTAGATGAAACGTAAACTTACTAGAGCCAAAATCAACTCTACCTGTTACATGAACAGGATTAATTTCACGAATCTCTTTCTCGACTTCTTTTAGCTCACTTACATCTACCATCTCATCCAATGTCAATCCTTTATTTCTCAATTTGTTCAATTGATGGATGGACCATTTCATATCATATCACCTCAAGGCAACAAACAAAATTATAGCTAGCCATTTTATATTTGTCAATGTTTTTTCTTTACACTATAATGAAGTCATTATAGGAAATAATATATAGATTATCACGTTTTTAGAAAAGATGCTACATCGAAAGGAGAGATTATCATAAAGGCTAGTGGTATTATTGTCGAATATAACCCCTTTCATAACGGTCATGCTTATCATGTGCAAGAAACAAAAAAGTTAACACAGTGTGATATTACAATCGCTGTCATGAGTGGACCGTTTTTACAGCGCGGCGAACCAGCTCTCGTGTCAAAATGGTACCGAACAAAGATGGCTCTAGCTGAGGGCATCGATCTTGTCGTTGAACTTCCCTATGCATTCGCAACACAAAAGGCTGAAACATTTGCTAATGGTGCCATTTCTATTTTAGATGCGCTTGGCGTTTCTGACATTTGTTTTGGTAGTGAAGATGGAAACATTCAAAATTTTTATAACACCATTTCTATACGCCAAAAAGAAAAAAACACTTTCAATCAACTTGTGCAACAATTTATGGATACTGGAAACAGCTATGCAAAAGCAACTTCCCAAGCCTTCTCACATATATTATCAGACAGCAATACTGTTGATATGTCACAACCAAATAATATATTAGGTTTACATTACATTGAAGCGATTCTTTCTCAAAAAAGTTCCATTCATGCACATACCACCGAAAGATTCGCAGCTCATTATCATGACGAGAGCTTTCAAAATGACCATATCGCAAGCGCTACCAGTATTCGCAAACAATTATTTAGTGAAAATAATTCATTCACAACCATTTATCCATTTGTACCGAATTGTACCGCATCTATTTTAGAAAACTATAAACAAACGTATCGTATACTACATTGTTGGGAGACGTATTTCCCATTTTTTAAATATCGACTTTTAACAATGCCTCCCAAGGAGTTACAACATATATATGAGATAGAGGAAGGATTGGAACACCGTATTTTATCAAAAATACATCATACCTCTTCATTTCTCACTTTTATGGAAGCACTAAAAACAAAACGTTATACATGGACTAGATTACAACGAGCATGTACTCATATTTTAACGAATACAACAAAAGAAGAAATAGAAAAGGCACGTATAGAAAAGCATTCACCATATATCCGTTTACTCGGTATGTCACAAAAAGGACAAACTTATATTTCGAAACATAAAAGAAGTCTAGGGCTTCCGCTTCTTACTCATATGAAGGGACCTGGACATCCTGTTCTAGATATAGAACGCAAAGCGAGCGCCGTTTATTTTTCAGCACTACAAGAACCTTTACGTACAACATGTATCCAAAAAGATATAACACAACATCCTATTCGGTATGACGAAATAACGAATACATTTTTATAAAAAAACCTCTCTAAAGCGAGAGGTTTACTTTTTTTCTGACATTTTTTCTAAATATGTTACCGCGTCATCTAATGTATCTACTGGTACAATTTTCATCTTTGTTTCAATATCTTTCGCCGCTTCAAGTGCTTCTTTATAATTCGATGTCGGTGCTCCTTTTTCATTTGGAGCAAAAAATATTTCTGCACCCGCATCACTAGCTGCGACAACCTTTTGCTGAATGCCGCCAATCGGACCGATTTCTCCTTTTTCATTAATGGTTCCTGTCCCAGCAATTTCGTGACCTTTTGTCATATCTTTTTCAATTAATTGATTATAAATTTCTAATGTAAACATTAATCCAGCCGAAGGACCGCCAATTTCATGTGAATCAATTTTTACTTTTGGATCTACTACTAATTCCCTTTCAGTAACAATGGAAACTCCGATCCCCACACGCCCCTTACCATCAGGAATTTGTTTTAATGTCAACTTTTCTTCAAAATGTTTTCCCTCTCGAACGTACTCAACCTTTACTACCTCGCCTTCTTTCTTCCCCTTCATGTGCGCAATAAATTGGTCTATCGATTCAAATGGCTGACCGTCAACAGAAACAATTATATCTCCGAGTTTCAACTTTCCTTCAGCAGACATTTCTTTCGCAACCCCAGCAACTAACACACCTTTATTTTGAAAGAAAACTGGGCGATTCGCACGTTTATATGCATTATAAATCGCTGCATCTTGAGAATCTTTCATTGCATACGCTTGACGAAATTGATATTCCTCATCACTTTCGCCCTTTTGTAAAACTTCCTCTGCTTTAGAAATATGATTATATTTATTAAATTGGGCAGCGATTAAGTTTATAACATTTGCCGGTCCCATTGAAACTGTCACGAGCATAAAATCACCTGATTCTTTCTTTCCACCATCAACTTGTACATAAGGCTCTAATTTCGCAGCCATTCCTGGTTTCGTTACATAATATGGAAGACGTACATAGACCAGTAACATCGCCAATATAACCCCAATTAAAATTGCATATATAAATCGAAAACGCTTAAACATTATTTTTCTCCTTCCACTGCTCGATTAATAAGTAAATTTTCTGAATATGTTTTTCAGCTTCTTCTTCTCCAACTCGAATAATATCTTCAATATTAGTAAACGCGCGCGAACTAAATTGTTCTACCGCTGGGCGCATCATTAAATCCGAAGCAATTTGGCGATTAACAACAAGTTCATGTTGCATAATTTCAATACTTTGCATGATAACATCATAAATGGATGTAATTTCTCCGTTCACCTTAATAGGCGATACATCTACAGCAATTATAATATCAGCACCTAGCTCTTTTACAACAGATACAGGAATACGATCAATAACCCCACCGTCCACTAATAAGCGACCATCTATTTTCTCAGGCACGAACACTCCTGGCACAGAAATACTTGCTCTGACCGCATCAGCGATAGAACCCTTTGTAAATACAACCTTTTCCCCCTTTAAAATGTCAGTAGCCACAACTGCTGTGGGAATATCTAGCTCTTCTAATTTTTTATTATATGTAAACATTTTAATCATATCTTTGACACGTTTTCCAGAAATAAAGCCCATTTTTGGTACAGTAAAATCCAAATAGTATTTTCGTTTAAATAATGCCGCCATTCGATAGAGTCTCTCAATGTTGCAATTTGCTGCATAAAAAGTACCAATTAACGCCCCCATGCTACTTCCAGCAATCATATGAATCGGAATATTTGCTTCTCGTAACACTTTAATTACACCAATATGCGCGAAACCTTTCGCACCTCCAGATCCAAGAGCTAAACCTATTTTAGGCTCATTCATTTCTCTCACCCTTAAAATTTTTTCGTCCTCTTTTTCATACTTATGGTCTAAACTCACCTTATGTCCACGTATACTGAAGTGAACGTTTTTTGGGACAAAGGGGGCTAAATTAAAATGTATGAAAAATGGAAAACTGCTTTTCTCACCATAACGATCCTATTTCTCACATCAGCTCTCATACTTCACCCCCAAGCCGCTTTGCAATCTTCTGTTCGCGGATTAAATATATGGTGGGAGGTTGTCTTTCCTTCACTACTACCTTTTTTTATCGTTGCGGAGCTTTTAATTAGTATAGGGGTTGTAAAGTTTATCGGTGTTATATTAGAACCACTTATGCGCCCACTCTTTCGTGTACCTGGTATTGGAGGCTTTGTCTGGGCAATGGGTATGGCTTCTGGTTTTCCAGCAGGTGCTAAATTAAGCGCCAGACTAAGGAAAAGTAACCAGCTAACTCAAATAGAAGCAGAACGACTCGTATCATTTACAAACTCTTCTAATCCATTATTTATTTTTGGAGCTGTTTCTATTGGCTTTTTTAACAACCCAAAGTTAGGTTTCATATTAGCTGCTGCACATTATGTTAGCAACTTTACCGTCGGATTACTGATGCGTTTTTACGGTAACAACAATACTTATATAAAAGAGAAACAACCTATTCAAAAACGTTCCTTACAGCACGCTTTTTCACTCCTCCATGAAACACGTTTACAAGAAAACAGACCAATTGGCCAACTGCTTGGTGATGCTATTATTTCCTCAATTCAAACTTTACTCATGATTGGTGGATTTATTATTTTATTCTCCGTTTTAAATAAAATGATTACTATCTTTCACATCACAGCAGCACTAGCTTTTATTATGCAACATATTTTAACATTCTGCCAACTACCGCCGCACTTTAGCATTCCAATCCTATCAGGGCTTTTTGAAATGACAATGGGTAGCCAGATGATTAGTCAAACGAATCAAGCTACAGTTCTTGAGCAAGCAATGGTAACAAGCTTTATTCTCGCATTTAGCGGCCTTTCCATTCAAGCTCAAGTAGCAAGCATTTTAGCCGAAACTGACATTCGCTTTACACCCTATTTCGTCGCAAGAATTATCCAAAGCATTCTCGCTCCCATCTATACTTTTATATTTTGGGTACCACTTTACGAAAAATTACATTCTTTTTCACCAAATGAACAAGATATTCCTGTTTTTTTCTCAAATCAGTCTTCCATTCTTACAAAGTCTTGGGATGTACTACTTCACTACGGACCTACTTTCACACTATTTTGTTTATATTTATATGTTTTTTTATTATTCTTACGCATAATCAATAAAGAAAAACCCCGTTCATCTTAACGGGGTTTGGAATTTCTCTTTCAAAGCGCGTTCGACAACGGAAGGAACAAGACCAGCTACACTTCCACCATAACGAGCCACTTCCTTCACAATGCTCGAACTTAAAAATGAATATTGATTATTTGTCATAATGAAAAATGTTTCAATGTTTTCATCTAACTTACGATTCATCGATGTAATTTGCATTTCATATTCAAAATCAGAAACCGCACGTAAACCACGTAAAATTGCATTTGCATTACGCATTTTTGCATATTCCACTAATAGTCCGCTATGCGAATCCACTTTCACGTTTGGAATCTCTTTTGTTGCTTCTCGAATGAGCTCCAGGCGCTCTTCTACTGAAAAAAATGGTTTCTTAGAAGAATTATTTAAAACGACAACATATACTTCGTCAAATACCTTTGCGCCTCTTTTAATAATATCCAAATGTCCAAGGGTTATTGGATCAAAACTCCCTGAAGAAATTGCTATACTTGTCATTCGGTCCCCTCACCTTCATACTTATAAATCGAAATCGCCGTAATGCCATAATTTTCTGCTCTTACCTTTACAAGTCTCCCTATCGTTTCAGGTAAGAGTACATCATCTCCATGTTCTGCCATAATCAACCCATCTTCATTCAATAATCCGTGTTGGTCCATAACACTAATTAAAGAAATGATTTTTTGATCTTTGTATGGCGGATCTAACAATATGAGGTCAAATGACAATTCACGTTTAATTAACGCCTTCACAGCGCGTTCTGCATCATTTCTATACACTTCAGCTTGATCATGTAACCTGCAGCTTTCTAAATTTTGATGAATCACCCTCACCGCTTTATTATCTCGATCAACAAAAATCACTTTGTCAATCCCTCTGCTAAGCGCTTCAATCCCAAGTCCTCCGCTACCTCCAAACAAATCGAGAGCAATCCCTCCCTCGAAATAAGGACCAATAATATTAAAGATGGATTCCTTTACTTTATCTGTTGTCGGTCGCGTTGTATTACCTGGCACAGCCTTAAGCGGATGCCCTTTACATTTTCCTGAAACTACTCTCATTTGTTGTCACTACCTTTATTTCAATGTATCGAGCGATTATGCCAAGCGTATATCTGCCCTAGTAACCGCTATCATATTCCACTATTTACTGATGTTTTCAACTAAAAAATCTCCAAATCCACTACCTATTAAAAAAATATTTTATTTCTTTTCATTCATAGTCATCATTGTATCATCACTTTTTAGTATCTCATATGTATATTCATTTCACCCTTTGCGAGCAAAATCTCCTCTACTATTGCAAGTTTTCCTTTATCTTTTTTATCCTATCATAAAATAAAAAAAAGAAAAATAAAAAGCCTACGATAAATTTTAAATTCATTATGTATATCTTCATTTAGATTGGACATAAATAAATATAACAACATCACCTTCGATGTTGTTGCCAACCGCGGAGAAGACTTACGTTTCCCCATAAGTTCTTCCTCCGGTTTCTCCTCTCCCTTTGCCTTCTTACTAGTACATACTAGTATAAGAAGGGCCCTGCTTTGCAGGGTTTTTTTCTTTGTTTACTTTTCATTTTAAAAATGAAGTGATACAGTAAAAGAAAGAGGAGGAAATAATATGATTCAACGTTTTATTGAACTAGGAGAAGGCTACTCCGATTTATATGAATTACTTGAAATTGCAAAGACAAATAAAGAGCGTGTGTCGCACATGTTACAATTTGAAACCTTAAAAAATGATAAAAAGGTATGCTCACTTGTTGTTGTTCTTAAACCAACAACAGTTGGTGATTTCCAACCGTTATACATATGCCGTGAAGGAATTCCTATACTTGAAAATAAAAAAAGCAAACGAATACTTTTATTCGAAGAAACAGCTGAGAGGATTGGAAAAAGTGTCACTTCTTTTACCGTAAAACCTTCTACAACTTTCCCAGAAAAAGAATTATATTTTAACCATCTTATCGGCATCTTACGAATGAATCATTTCATTCCTCCAATGCAATAGCAAATTATACTCATTGTATATTTTTGTTAAAGAAAAAGACCCTCCACCAAAATCATGAAGGGTCTTTCTCTTTAACTATAGTCGTATTCTTTCGCACGATCTGGACGTGAATTTTCAAATTCCGTTTTAAGAAACGGACGATATGATTGCTCAATTTTTTTCACAAAAGGAAGTTTATTTAACTTTTGTATCATATGCTCTATTTGTTCCATATCACAATATACAATTGCATATTTCAAACGCTTTGATATGTAATGAATATTACCATATTTCCGTAAAATCTTGGCATGTTTCAATGAATGTAAATAAACAATCATACTTTGTCGTTGCCCGAACATAACCTTCTCCTTTTATATACTCATATTCTTATATCTTATAAACATCAATCAGAAATTTGAGAAATCATAATACATTGCAGAACAAATTCTGTATACGTTTTCTTTCATATTCTAAAAAACGGGGCACATCACCCCGTTTTTTTACAACCACAACTTCCTCCGGAGCCACAACCGCCTCCGCATCCACCTGCATCAAAAAACGGATTTCCAGTAGGAACTTTAATAGCAGATGATACTTCAGAACCAATTACGACACTGACTTCATCTAATAATTTTTGCAAAGTATTTTCCGCTTTTTTAAAAGCAGCTATCTTTTCGTGTAAATCTACAGAACGTTTCAACTCTCGCATACTTTTTGAAACGAAAGTATAATCAGGATGGTATTTTCCAAAGCGTTGCACTTCTTCATAGCGCTCTTTCATCACTGTAAATTGACCAATTAATGTTTGAGCCTCCAAATCTTCCTGTAACGCCTTATAACATTCACGATAATTCTCTGCTATATCTGAACAGACAATCACTTTTGCAAGCTGTTCTGCTTCGTCTAATATCATTACGCTTTCAAGCGTCGCTACAATCATGAGAGACACCTCCGAGTATCCATCATAACATACTTAAAGCAGAACTACTAATTAGAAAAGTTAAAACTTCTATTACTGACAGTATTCATCCGCCATACCCTCTTATACGCAAATATGCTCCGCGATATTGTATCGCAGTACGTCCCAGCTTCCATTTTTCTCTTTTACATAACTCATGCACGCATTTTTCAATGGCGTTTTAAATGTAATTTCATTAGGTAAGATTGCGTGTAAGATTGCTTTTATCGCATGTGAATGCGCAACAATAATCACGCGTTTACCCACATGTACTTGTGCAACATCTTGCAATGCAGCAAAGCAGCGATTTACAATCTCTTCATCTGTCTCCATACCTTCTACCTTTCCTTCCGCGATAAGCTCTCTAACTGTAGAAACAGGTTTTCCAGAAGCCTCTCCAAAATCCCGTTCAACAAACCGCTCATCAAGAAGAATAGAATGTATTCCAACAGCATTACCAATTACCTGTGCCGTTTCTTGCGCTCTGCCTAAGGGACTGCTAATAATTACATCCCATGCTTCCGACTGCAATGCAACTGCACTTTGACTTGCTTGCTTTTTCCCAACTTCATTAAGCGGAATGTCTTCACGCCCTTGAATAATCTCTTGAAAATTCCAATCAGTTTGTCCATGTCGTACTAAACAAATTTCCGTCATGCTATAACTCCTTTTTTCAATAATCCGTTTCCATTGTAACAAAAGTTTCGCATGACGGACATAGTTTTCCCTTCCAATCATGTTACATTTTGCTGCTTCATATATTGAAACATGTCAATCATAATAGAAGCAACTGACACTTGATTTTGAAATTTTGTAACTTTGTCTGGAATGGTCTTTTTATAATGCTGTAAGGCAGCTAATTCAAATGCCTCTTTTTCCTTAGGATTACGTGATAATTTCCGATACCAATACGGTTGTTCACGAATATAACGCTCTAAATCTTGATCAGCCTTGATAAACTCCATAAGCTCTGCCCTCATCCTCTTTTCCCCCTAATCTTTTCGGAAAAAAAACGGATTATTTTCAGGAGTTCTTTGCTCCGGTTGTGTACGATTCCCTTGAAATTGCTGAATGACCTGTTGCACACTTCCGATCGCATTTGTCACATCAGCTAAATGCTTTTGCATTTGTTCTGCATCTAATTTTTTAAAAAAAGAAAGCATTTGTCCCATTAAATCAACAGTTTTTTCATCCTTGTTTTCTTGTCCTGGAGAAGAAATCACTTTTCTTTCACCTTTATAAACCTTCCACATTTCATCTTGTTCTCCAAGTAAGTACCATTCCTCATAAAATTGTTGCCATGTTTTTTGACCATTTCGAACTTCATGAACCATTTTAGGATGGTGGTTTACAAACTCTTTAAATCGTTGAATAGAAGGGTGTAACCCTGCCTTTGCCTTTGTTTCTGTCTTTGTTTTTGTCTTTGTCATAATACTCACCTCTTCAGATATATCTACTACATTGTAAGAAAAAAAAGGCACATGGTTCGCCTATTTTTAGACGCTTCATGTACCTTTTCTTACTTTCTAATGAAATTTTGAGTATAAAATTTATCGAAGACCCCAACACCTAGCCCAGTAAATTGTTCATTTAACAAATTTTTCCGATGTCCTTCACTATTCAACCAACCTTGTACTGCTGCAATTCCATCAGTATGTTGCGCTGCTATATTTTCTCCTGCAAGTTGAAACGCGACTTGACCACGTTGCAAACGATCTCCTAAACTCCCAAATTTCGGCGAATCATGTGAAAAATAATTGTTCTCTTTCATATCTTTACTATGTCCAAAAGCCACTTCCGCTGTTTGTTGATCCCATGTTAATACTGGCAATTGATGATGACTACGAATAATATTGGTCAAATCTAGAATTTGTTGCATATTCCCATGCTCAATTTGTGCCATTTTCCCTGGAGAGATCGGCTGCTCTGTTGCTAGTTCTCCAGAATAAACAAGTTGATACGGTCTTTGTCGAAGCAATGTATCATCATCCATATATCTAATGCCAACCAGTTTCTGTGTAAACCGATCAAAATATAACTGCGCCCAATCATCTTCTTCTATCGAAACAAGTGGTTGTTCCATAATTTCGGTATCAGACAATTCAAATTGATAACTGTTTTTTCCTTTTTTTAAAGAGATTTCATGTGAAAATGGATTTTTTTTATAAACATCTTCATACTTCTCATTCATACGAAATGGCGCTACATCCACTTGGTCACCAGCAACATAAGCTGTTACAATTTTATGCTCTAGAACACCAAACTGTACATATTGTGACAAGTCTTGATTATAAATCCACCATTCGTAACCATACGCAGAAGGTTCAATTCGAGCTGGCTCACCCCATTTTGCTAATAAATTTTCCGAATCCCCTCCTATTAATTGGGAGATTGTCTCTGGAAATCCTTCATTCATCTGTTTCTTTTTCTTAACAATCTTATGTTCCTTCGGAGAATGAGATTCTTGTAATATATATTGCGAAACGAGTAATTTCCCGTATAAATCAATTGCTAAAATTAAAATCGTAATCATTACGATACGTAATACTTTCTTCAAACAATATACCTCCTGGTCAAACATGAAATTGAGATATACACAAATCCTTATCTTCTTTTTTGTGTGTACCGTACTCTTTTCACTATATCATATTTTCATGAAAAAAGCCGTGATTCTCCCTTTTCTCTCCATACGGGTTGAGTTTTCTCATTTTTCGTACTATTATAAAATTAATGGTTCTCAAATGAAAATAAGGAGGAATTCCATGCAAATTACAAATTCAAAACTTATAGATGCAACCATTGATTTTACGCTTCTCACAGAAATTATGCAAAATCAACACTTTGTCCTTGCCGGGCAGTGGGATTATGAACGAGTTACATACGACTATAAATTTGAAATATTGAATGATGTATATTATTTACGAGTGCAAGGATTTGCAGTAGAGGGAGAGATTGGCAGCCGACACGCACAAGTTAAATTACTTCCTCCATTGTTAGGAAAACATTATTATCCTCATGGTGTTGAATATGGCGAGAATGAAGTCTTCCCTACAAATGTCCTTCAAAAAAGCGAACAACTCTTGCAAAACATTGAAAAAGAGCTAAAGGAATTTCAAGTTATTGAGTAAACAAAACAGGCGTGTCCATATGAACACGCCTGTTTTGTTTATTCATTAAGAATGAATTGTCTTTTTCACTGGATAACCATATATAGATCCATCTTTCACCTTAATTTTATCTTCCCACGGAACTTTATAGTTGCCTTCTGCTAAGTCTTTTACAAATGTGTATGGATTTTCTTTTACCCCTCCCGGCGTAGCTACATAACCTCTAGAACCTAAATTGTAAATATTGTTTTCAAGACCCCATCCTATTCTAGCTTGGTCCGCTAATTCTGGATACACTTCTGCAGTAACAATCTCCCACGGATTTCGGTGCCCTTGTACTAATGTAGTCCCATCAAAATTACATACTTGTCCTTCACCAAAGTAATAAAACACACCATCGTATCCAGCTAAGTTTACCGATAATGTATACATCAAATTTTGCCATGCATTCGAACGATTCGTTAACATCCATTGCTCACTCACCTGTGTGCTATATCCAGAAATGCGAATTAAAACATTGGCACCTTTATAGGCTGCCTCGCGAGCAACTTCAGGAAACATACCATCATGACAAATACAAACTGCTAACTTACTTCCTCCCGGTCCCTCACAAACAGGTAAACCTAAATCTCCTGCTTTCCACGGTTCAACAGGCACCCAAGGATTCAATTTCCGATATTTCAAAATCATCTCACCTTGTGGATCAATAATAATTGCTGTATTGTATGGTTCTCCACCATCTGGATTTTTTTCCATGATCGAAAACACACCATACACCCCTGCTTCTTTACACGCTTCAGCAAATAAATCTGTTTCTGGTCCAGGTACCGTACATAAAAATTCTTCTGTTGTCCATTTCTTCGTGTTAAGTCCCTGCGTGCTATACTCCGGAAACACTATTAATTCTAAACCCGGGTAACCAGCTTTTGTTGAATGAATTGTTTTAATAATCTGTTTTATTTGATTGTCAATATCTGCTCGCGACTCCACTATTGGTACCGGATATTGAATTAAAGCTGTTAAAAAACCACTAATTGGCTTTACCATACTTCCACTACTACCCATTTAAAATCCCCCTTAAAAATAATTTATGTTTAATAAAGAGAGCGTATTATATACTTCTCTATTCAAACCTAAAATTAAAGTTTAAAAATGCACCTCAATAAAACTAGTGGCGACTCCTTGCATGTCTTTAACAATATAATTTTCAAATCATTTCTTATATTTAAACAGATACCACAACCACACTTAAAATCCCTTCTTTTACCATTATCAGTTATGTTCTCCTCCCATTCCATACACAGAAAAAAGGTGCACGCTTATGCACCTTTTCATTTCGTTTGTAAATAAGGAGGCACTGCCTGTAGTTGCTCCTCATCTTTTTTCCGCTCTCTACGTGCCCATTTAAAAAATACATAGCCAATAATCGTACCATATACTATTTCCTGGACAATTTTCATAATGATTCCACCTGTTTGTTGATCTTGTACAATCGGCATCCAATGTAAAAATTCTGGCCCAGTAATATTTAAATCAGTCAGTGTCCCCGCCGGTACACAAAGCTCCATCGCTTTCATCCATGCACTCGGATCTGTATATGTAGTAAACAACGATTCGCTAGCAAATATGATTAATGCACAGGCTGGTGTCAATAATACACCGTTTGCAAACATGTAACCTATTTTTTTTATTTCACTTAATGTTTGATACTGTGGTAATGGATTTAGCATTGGCCACCACATCATAATTGCTGTAAAAAATAACACAGCGAGGAAGATAGGATGTGCAATTTGACTTTGTTTTACAGTATCAAAAACTGCTGGTAGATGATAAAAAGAAAATAAACCATTGAATACAAACAGCGCAATAAGTGGTTTTGTAAACAACATTAATATAATTTGAATAACCTTAAGAGATGTAATATATTGATACAGCCAAATCGGTATTCCTAATAGTAATAGCGGAGGTACTGCGATATACATCACAGCCATTTCAAACATATGCGCACTAAATATAATATGCCCAAGTAAATCTACAGGGCCACCCTTCACAATATATAGAAGGACTATCCCTGCCGTGAAATAGAATATCTGTTTTTTGTTTACCCTTTCTGCATTTTTAAACCGATTCCTATACGGCCCAATAATAAGAAAATAACAGATGAGAATAGACAACATAAAAAGTAAAAAGATCGGGCTCCATAAAGCTTGAAAACCAAATATCCATAAGTTGCTCATTTTTACACCCATCCTTTCAATATAAAGTGAAACTTTAATCAGTGGGGTTTTCTTCATCCCCCACCTATCTTCCTCGCTTCTCTCTGAATCTTGAGGTGGAGGGCCGCCCGCAAATAGCGGGACAAACTCCTTACCCTCATAGGAAAAAGGGAGCGAAGATACCTCCAAGCTCCCTATCCTTTACTTTTTACACCCACACAATTGTCATAAAAGCTACAATTGTTAATAAGCCTACTAATAACCCCGAATATAAGAAAAAGGCTGCTGCTTCATGTCCTTTATGACTCATATGCATAAAATAGTACAATTGAAATATGACTTGCACAACAGCTAACAATAAAATAAATGGTACTGAGAAAAGAGGACTAAATGTTTTCGGATAAGCGACCGCCACAAAAGCTATAATCGTTAAGAAAATCATTAAACCAAATGTAATCACTTGGTGTCTCATTTCCTCTGCACTTCTTTTTCTACGATAAACAAGATCTATCTTTTCATTACTTGTGTTCGTTTGCTTTAACGCCATTGTTTATCCCACCATTCCCATTAAATATACTACAGTGAAAATAAACACCCAAACAACATCAATAAAGTGCCAGTAAATAGATGCGACGTAAAATTTGGGGGCATTATATAAATTCAGCCCCCGCTTCGCATTTCGAAAAACTAATGTTAAGATCCATAACAATCCAAATAATACGTGTAATCCATGAGTTCCAACAAGCGCATAAAACGCTGAGCCAAATGCACTGCTTCTCATAGTATGCTTAAATTCATGCGTATAATGATAAAATTCATAAATCTCAAACCCTAAAAATCCTAATCCTAATAGTACCGTAACAATTAACCAAATTTGCATTTGCTTAAAGTTAAAGTTCTTCATATGATACATTGCATATACACTTGTTAAACTACTTGTTAACAACAGCATTGTCATAATAAAGACAAGTGGCATTTGAAACATTTCTTGAGAAGTGGGGCCGCCATTTGTAGAATTTTTCAACGCTAAATATGTGCCAAATAAGGAAGCAAACAATACTGTTTCGCCTCCAAGAAATAGCCAAAATCCAACAAATTTATTTTTCCCCTCTAGGGTTGCTTTTTCAGGCTCTGCTGGGAATGTTTCATTTGTTAATTTTTCCTCTACATGCATTACGCTGTGCCCCCCTTATCATCTAAATCTTCTTTATGAATATGGTAACCATGGTCATCCATTACAGAACGTAAGAACATTGTACCAAATGTAATGATAAGACCAATAATCGCAACTAAGAGCCAAAACTTATCTTTTCCACCTTGCATGTACATTGCACCAAATGCCGCTATAAATAATCCAAGCGATATTACAAATGGTGAGAATGAAGAGTTTGGCATATGAATGTCACTAACAGGCTCTGCTGGTGTCATTTCTTTATTCCCTTCACGTTTCTCAATCCAAAACGGATCTAACCCCCGGACGAACGGTAATTGCTTAAAGTTATATTCTGGTGTTGGAGCTGGCATTGTCCATTCTAATGTACGACCATCCCATGGGTCACGACCTGCTCTCTCTTTAGACAACGATGTTTTCACCACATTGAATAAAAGAACAATCGTTCCAAGTCCCATGAATATAGCACCAATCGAACTAATTAAATTGCCCGTTTCTAACCCTTGTCCTGGTAAATACGTAAAATAGCGACGCGGCATACCAATTAAACCAAGGAAATGTTGGATAAAGAATGTTAAATGGAATCCGATAAAAAAGAGCCAAAATGTAATTTTTCCTAATGTTTCATTTAATACTCTGTTAAACATAAGCGGCCAATAATAATGTGCACCTGCTAATAATCCAAATACAACCCCACCAACGATTACGTAATGAAAATGTGCCACAACGAAATAATTATCATGGAATTGATAGTCAGCAGGAGCTGAAGCGAGCATGACTCCTGTTACACCGCCCATTACGAAAGATGGGATAAAAGCAACAGCCCACATCATTGGTGTTGTAAACCTAATACTTCCGCCCCACATCGTAAAGAGCCAGTTAAAGATTTTAATACCAGTTGGAACTGCAATTGCCATTGTCGCAACTGAAAAAATGGCATTTGCAACAGGGCCAAGACCAACTGTGAACATATGATGCGCCCACACCATGAATCCTAAAAATCCAATCAACACTGTTGCAAATACCATAGATGAATAACCAAATAAGCGTTTTTTAGAAAATGTAGCGAAAATTTCTGAGAATATTCCGAAAGCTGGGAGTATAAGAATATACACTTCTGGGTGACCAAAGATCCAGAATAAATGCTCCCATATGATCGTATTTCCGCCTAAAGCCGGATTAAAGAAACTCGTACCAAATAAGCGATCTAACATAAGTAGTGCCAATCCCACTGTTAATGGTGGGAAAGCAAATAAAATAAGTGAAGAAGTTACAAAAGTTGTCCATGTAAACATCGGCATACGCATATATGTCATTCCTGGTGCACGCATGTTAATAATTGTAACAAGGAAGTTAATACCACCAATTAAGGTACCTATACCTGATATTTGTAACCCTAGTACATAAAAATCAACACCATGTCCTTTAGAAGCAAGAGATAACGATGCATAAGATGTCCATCCTGCATCAGGTGCTCCGCCTAAAAACCAACTTAAGTTTAAAAATACTCCACCAAAGAAAAACAACCAAAATCCAAGTGAATTTAAAAATGGAAACGCCACATCCCTTGCCCCAATTTGAAGTGGCACAGCAGCGTTCATAAATGCAAACACGAGCGGCATAGCTGCGAGGAAAATCATTGTTGTACCGTGCATCGTTAACACTTGGTTATAAGCATCCCCAACAAGAAAAGCATTGTTTGGAATAGCTAATTGAAGACGAATAAATAAAGCTTCTATTCCGCCAATGATAAAAAACAATCCACCTGCAATTAAATAGAGAATGGCAATTTTTTTATGGTCTACTGTCGTTAAATAATCCCATATAACCGCACCCATCCCCTGTTTTTTTGCTACAGAACCCACGTTTTCAACCTCCCCTTCGCAAATAATCCCTCTTTACCTCTCAACTTTTAACGTTTTCAAATATGCATTTAATGCATCTACTTGATCGTCCGTTAAGTTTCCATATTTACCAGTCATTTTATTTCCTGGTTTCATATTTTCAGGATCTTTTAGCCATTTTTTTACGTTTTCATCGTTATTTTCAGCAATGCCGGCAACCATATCGCGATCAGCAAAGTTTGATAAGTTTGGTGCGATACGTGCAGAAGGTGGTCTACTATCATTTGATCCAGTTGCGTGACAACCAATACAGCTTTTGTTGAATATTTCTTTACCCTCTTGTTCTTTTGTAGAAGCTACTTCCTTCTTGCCATCAAGTTTCTTCATATCTGCAATCCAAGTTTTGTACTCGCTTTCATCAACAGCTTTAACTTTAAATTGCATTAGAGAATGTGATGGGCCACAAAATTCTGTACAAAAACCATTATAAGTGCCTGTTTTATCTGCCTGTAACCACATCTTATTGACATTATCTGTATTCGTATCCATTTTTCCAGCTAAAGATGGAACCCAAAACGAATGTTTAATGTCAGCGCCCTTCAAATTCAAATACACTTTTTTACCTGTGGGGATAACTAAATCTTGCGAAGTTACTATCTTTTCTGATTTGTAAGAAAATTCCCACCAATAAAGATTCGCTGTTACATCAACAACGATTGTATCTTTATCAATATTCTTTTTCTCCATCGCACTTACATCAGCAAGTTTGAATGTATATGTAACAGTCGGAACAGCCAATATTAATAAAAGAATAATCGGAATGACTGTCCATATAATTTCTAGTTTGTGATTCCCTTCCACTTGCTTTGGAATATAATCCTCTTGGCCCTTCTTTTGTCGGAAACGCACAATTACATACAAGAAAATAATAGTAACTACAAGTACTACGCCTACCATAATCGCACTTGCTAACAACAGTAAATCATATTGCATTTTTGCTACTTCACCTTGCGGAATTAAAGTAGATTGAAAGGCTTTACCGCATCCCCCTAACAGTAAAGCCAGCAGTGAAACGAATGAAAGCAGTCGCCACTGTTTCTTCATACAAACAACCCCCACTTTCTTTGTGAATTAGATTGTACTTTATTTATAGTAAGTAAAGTAAATCTCAACGTAAAGAAAATCCCCTTATGTCGTTGTCTTAGAAGAATGTAACTACAATCATTGACACAAATAAGATTGTCAAATAATTCAAGGAGTATACAAACATTTGCACGGACCATTTAATGTCATCCTTCTTACGGAATCCATAGAAACCTAATACGATCCATCCAATGTTAAGCAATGTTGCGATTACCATGAATGTTACTCCAAGTCCACTCATATAAAATGGGAGTGGCAATAAACATACTGTCCAAATCATGATTTGACGTTTTGTAATATCAAATCCGTGTACAACAGGAAGCATTGGAATGCCTGCATTTCGATATTCATCAACACGCTTCATCGCTAAAGCGAGGAAATGTGGGATTTGCCAAATAAACATAATTAAAAATAACATCCATGCGATTGGATGACCTAAACTAGGATCAACTGCTGCCCAGCCAATTAAGGGCGGAACTGCTCCAGATACGCTTCCTACTACTGTATTAAGTGTGTATGCTCGTTTTGTCCATAATGAATATAAAACAACATATGTGAAAGCACCAATGAAACCAATAATTGCTGCCATCGGTGTTGTTAATAACAAGAATACAAATCCAAGAAGTAACAGTGCAATTCCTAACGTTAACACAAACCCAGGTTTATATTTCCCAGTTACTGTTGGACGATTTTTTGTGCGCTCCATTAAATGATCAATATCTCGATCAATATAATTATTTAAGCTACATGATCCGGCCATAATTAATGCAGCGCCGACAATTGTAAAGAACATCTTATCCAAATGGTTTACAGCATCTAATCCATTAAAATGTAAAGCCAACCAAAAACCTGTAAATACAGTAAGTGTATTTGAATTTACAATCCCCATCTTAACGAGCGCTAATAAATCTTGTACGCGTGTTGTTTCCGGTACATTTGTTACAGCTGACTCATCATGCAGCTCACTTGTTGCATGGCTCATCATTTCAACCCCCTCTTAAACCTTTCATCCTTCTTGCGCACCTTTACTTTTCATAATTAGTACGCTTTCATATAGCGATATTATTACAGTAGAAATGTTGTTTTCTCACTCTACTATTAATCTACGCTCATACTCGAGTATATTAAATCATATTTCCTTAACATTTTGTGAAGAAAACATGAACTTTTTGTGTCGAATAATAAAAAAGGTTTTCCTATTACTCCTTATCATAACATGAGGTTACCCTCTATAATAAACTATTTTGTCATATTTAGCATGTATTCTCCCCATTTCTTTTCATAAAAAGTAACATTTCACCACCAAAAAATGGAATTAACCCCCTATCTCTCCCTTGTTTTTGGACACGCTCTCCTCATCTTCATTTTTTTGCTATTTTATTATTTTTTATATATCATAGGGGTTGTAGTGCGTTTTGTTCTATAAAATGCATGGGATGAAAATATTTCGCAATAACTTCATAACAGAAAGATGGTGAAACAGATTGCAACGCTTTATTAAATGGTTAGCAGTCATCACAAGCCTTGACTTACTAGGAGTTTTATTAGGAGGGGCTTTAGTTACAAAAACAGGTTCAGGTCAAGGGTGCGGTAAATCATGGCCACTTTGTAATGGTGAGCTCGTTCCTTCTAATCTATCAATGGAAACAATTATTGAACTCAGTCACCGTTTAACATCAGGATCAGCAGGAATTCTCGTTACCCTTCTTTGTATCTTATCCTGGAAATATTATAAGCATGTACGCGAAACAAAAACGCTTGCTATTTTATCTTTTGTCTTTTTAGTTGCACAAGCGCTAATGGGAGCGGCGGCAGTTGTTTGGGGACAAGTACCAGCTGTACTAGCTATTCATTTTGGTATCTCTCTAATTTCATTTGCTTCTGTCATTTTACTAACGTGCCTAATTTTTGAAATCGACAAAAAATTCGATGCACGTTCCCTCATTATGGACAAAAAAATGAAGTTTCATATTTATGGTGTAACAATTTACAGCTATATCGTCGTCTATACAGGAGCTTTAGTCCGTCACGAACGTGCTAGTTTAGCTTGTCCAGACTTCCCGCTTTGTAGCAAAAACAGACCATGGCCTACGCAATTACATGAATGGGTTCAAATGGGACATAGGGTTGCCGCAATCTTAATATTTGCTTGGATCCTATACGCGATGATTCTTGCTATTCGTCATTATAAACAACAACGAGTTATATACTTTGGATGGATTATTTCATTTATTCTTGTTACGCTTCAAGCAATTGTCGGTATTTTAGTTGTTTATACAAATGCGAGCTTATCAATGGCTTTGTTACATTCGCTCTTTATTTCTTGCCTCTTTGCCGTACTATGCTATTTAGTTATGTTAGGTACACGAAGTGCAATAAATGCAAAATAAGCAATCCTTTTAATAACTTGCCATTATGGCAAGTTATTATTTTTATATAAAGAAAAGAGCTACTTTTGGGTAGCTCTTTTCTTTATTATTATTGCTCTAATTCAATCAGTAAATCTCCTGTTTGAATCGCATCGCCATCTTTTACATATACTTTCTTCACTTTTCCATTGAATGGCGCCTGAACTGTTGTTTCCATTTTCATCGCTTCGGTAATTGCCATAGAATCGCCTTTTTTTACTTCATCGCCTTCACTTACAACGATTTTAATGACCGTTCCTGGCATCGTTGCACTAATATGATTTGGATTTTCACGATTTCCTTTCACCCGCTGCGCAACTGTCGATTTAATACTTTCATCTTTCACAACAATTTCACGCGGTTGGCCGTTAAATTCAAAGTAAAGCACGCGCGTTCCATCTGGCTGAGGCTCTCCAATTGACACAAGTTTAACCATCAATGTTTTACCTTGTTCAATTTCCACTCCAATTTCTTCGCCAAGTCTCATGCCATAGAAAAACGTAGGAGTATCAAGTACTGATACGTTTCCATAAAGCCCAGCAACTTTTTCATAGTCCATAAACACTTTTGGATATAGCGCATATGCAACTACATCAAAAATTGTTACCTCACGGCCAAGTTTATGGAAGAGTTCTTCTTTTAACGCGTTGAAATCTACCGGCTCTAATAATTCTCCTGGTCTTACTGTTAATGGTTCTTTTCCTTTTAAAATAATCTTTTGTAATTCTTTCGGGAAACCACCATATGGTTGTCCAAGATCACCAGAGAACATTTCTACAACAGAACCAGGGAAATCCAATGCATGTCCACGCTCAATAACATCCTGTTCTGTAAGATGATTTTGCACCATAAATAACGCCATGTCACCAACAACTTTTGATGATGGTGTTACTTTGACAATATCACCGAACATATCATTTACACGACGATACATGACTTTTACTTCATCAAATCGATCTCCTAAACCGACCGCTTTCGCTTGTTGTTGAAGATTACTGTATTGACCACCTGGCATTTCATGCATATATACCTCTGTATGAGGCGCATTCATACCACTTTCAAATGGTGCATAATATTTCCGCACATCTTCCCAGTAATGTGACAATTTTTCTAATGAATCTACATTCACATCTGGTTGTCTTTCATTCCCACCTAACGCATAATATAACGTATTTGCACTTGGCTGTGATGTTAGACCTGCCATCGAGCTTACAGCTACATCGACAATATCAACACCCGCTTCAATTGCTTTCGTATATGTTAAAACACCGTTTCCACTCGTATCATGTGTGTGAAGGTGAATTGGAATTGATACCGTTTCTTTTAGAGCAGAAACTAAGTCATAAGCTGCATTCGGTTTTAATAGTCCAGCCATATCTTTAATACCTAGAATATGTGCTCCTGATGCTTCCAATTCTTTCGCTAAGTTTTTATAATAATTCAAGTCATATTTACTACGCAGTGGATCATGAATATCTCCTGTATAACACATTGTTGCCTCTGCAATTTTGCCACTCTCTCTTACAGCGTCAATTGCAACTCTCATACCTTCCACCCAGTTTAAACTATCAAAAATGCGGAATACATCAATTCCAGCTTGTGCTGAACATTCTACGAATTTTTGAATTAAATTATCTGGATAGTTTTTATAACCAACTGCATTCGATGAACGAAGAAGCATTTGGAATAAAACATTTGGCATCCTTTCACGAAGTTCTAATAATCTTTCCCATGGATCTTCTTTTAAGAAACGATACGCAACATCAAATGTTGCACCGCCCCACATTTCAGCTGAGAATAAATTAGGTAACATTCTAGCTGTTGGCTCAGCAATTTGATTTAAATCTTTTGTACGAATACGCGTTGCAAGTAATGATTGATGCGCATCACGGAACGTTGTATCTGTTAAAAGCACACGTTTTTGATCTTGCACCCATTTGACTAATCCATCTGCTCCGCGTTTGTCTAAAATTTGTTTCGTTCCCTCTTGAATTGGTTCGTAATGTTTTACATTTGGTATACGTGCATCTGAGAAAATTGGCTTCTCTTTCTTCCCTACTCCCGGGAACCCATTTACTGTTACCGTACCAATATAACTTAACATCTTCGTTCCGCGGTCTTTACGTTTCGGGAACACGAACAATTCAGGTGAAGCATCAATAAACGATGTATCGTACTCCCCTGATAAGAAGTTTTTATGTTTTACTACATTCTCTAAGAATGGAATATTTGTTTTAATACCACGGATACGAAACTCTTTTAAGTTACGCTCCATTTTCGCTGCAGCTTGTTCAAATGTAAGTGCCCAAGTTGTAACTTTAACAAGTAAAGAATCATAATACGGCGTAATAACTGCTCCTTGGAAGCTATTACCTGTATCTAGACGAACACCAAAACCACCACCAGAACGATATGCCATAATTTTTCCTGTATCAGGCATGAAGTTATTAAGCGGGTCTTCTGTTGTTACACGTGATTGAATCGCATATCCATGTACAATAACGTCTTCTTGTTTTGGTACACTCACTATTGGACTATGTAAAGAATGTCCATCAGCAATCAAAATTTGCGACTGGACAATATCAATTCCTGTAATCATTTCTGTAATTGTATGTTCTACTTGAACACGCGGATTTACTTCAATGAAATAAAATTCATTACCTTTTACAAGGAATTCAACTGTACCAGCATTTAAATAGTTTACATTTTTTGTTAATTTCACTGCCGCTTCACATATACGATGACGAAGTTCATCTGAAAGCGATACACTTGGTGCGATTTCAACCACTTTTTGGTGACGACGTTGTACAGAACAGTCGCGTTCGTATAAATGTACAACATTTCCTTCTTCATCTGCTAATATTTGAACTTCTATATGTTTAGGTTTTTCAACGAATTTTTCAACATATACTTCATCGTTACCAAAAGCTGCTTTCGCTTCTGATTTTGCACGATCATAAGATTCTTTCAATTCATCACCATTGCGTACAATACGCATACCACGGCCACCACCACCAAGTGATGCTTTAATAATTATCGGGTAATCATACTTTTTAGCGAACTCTTCAACTTCTTCTAATGAATCCACTGGTCCATCACTGCCAGGGATAACTGGAATATTTGCTAATTGCGCTTGTGTTCTTGCTTTTACTTTATCTCCAAACATATCTAAATGTTTGCTCTTTGGTCCGATAAAAATAATCCCTTCTTCTTCACAACGTCTAGCAAATTGGATGTTTTCTGACAAGAAACCATATCCAGGGTGAATCGCATCCACATGATTACTTTTCGCAATCTCAATAATTCCCTCAATATCAAGGTAAGCATCAATTGGCTTTTTGCCTTCTCCCACTAAATAAGATTCATCTGCTTTATAGCGATGGTAAGAACCGCTATCCTCTTTTGAATAAATTGCAACTGTTTTTAATCCAAGTTCTGAACAAGCCCTGAATACACGAATTGCAATTTCCCCGCGGTTAGCTACCAATACTTTTTGAATACGTTGCAGCTTTGTCATGATTTTCCCCCTCTACTTTCCTACCACTCTAAAGATTAAATAGACACACACTCTAAAAAGCGTGAAATTCTTCACTTTCTTTCCGAACTAATATTTAGAAAGCTTCACTTTATTTTTATTCATCATACCTTATTTTTCAACAAATGATAAGTTTTCTGATCAATTTGTTTCACAAAAATAGTATAGCACAACTCTTCTTTTTCTAACACCTTTATTGTATATCACATTAAAATAAATATAACATACTATATTGTTTTACCTCTCAAAAGTATAACCTAATTTAAAAGCATAATAAAAAGGCTTTGTGTTATTCAACACAAAGCCTTTTTATCCTACTATCCATAGACAGTAAGAACCCACTTTATTTTACAACAACAAGGTGCGGTTCACCTTGTTCTGTCTTTTTCTTTACTTGTTCTTGTTGTTTTTCTTGTCGTTTTATATAACTTCCTATGTTGAGTAATATGCCCATCGCAACTAAATTTGCCATTAAAGAGCTACCGCCATAACTGACAAAAGGCAAAGGTACACCAGTAAGAGGCATTAGCCCAGACATACCACCAATGTTAACAAACGTCTGTACCCCAAGTAAACTAGCAATACCTATAGCAATTAAACTGCCAAATGGGTCTTTACACTTTTGCGCAATTCGCAATGAACGTATAATAATAAGTAACAAACTAATTAAAATAATCGCTACACCGATAAAGCCGAGCTCTTCCGATATAATCGCCATAATAAAGTCTGTATGTGGCTCAGGTAGATATCCGAACTTTTGTATACTATTCCCAAGCCCTCTTCCGTTTAGTTCACCCGAAGCAATACCAATAAAAGAATTTACCAATTGGAATCCATCACCTTGTGGATCTTCAAATGGATTTAGAAATGCTACGAACCGTGCTTTTTGATAAGGCTTCAATACTAAGTTACCAACTAAGTATAAAAGCGGAATCCATACAATTGCACTTAATACGATACGCTTTATCCACTTGTTAATTGGCCCTCCTGAACAAAGGAACATAATCCCGACTACACCTATGATTAACAGTACCGTCCCTAAATCATTTTGCTTCAGAATTAAAAATACTACTAACCCTATAAACAAAATTGTCCCTGCTGACCCTTGCCATACTGAAGTATCTGTTTCTTGCTTTCTTGCAAAGAAACGTGCGAGTACGATAATGATAGCTATTTTAACAAATTCAGCAGGCTGTATACCAAACACCCAAGCTTGCGCGCCATTTGCTTTCGTTCCAAGCAACAAAGCTAACGATAGCAAACTAATGCTCCCTAGCATCATTAGTAATAAAATAATTCTCTTTCTCCAAAATTGGTATGGGATCACAGAGATTATGCCCAATCCAAATACTGTACCTATACCTAATGCTACTAATTGCTTATGAAAAAAGTAATCACTCGGCAAATTCAGTTTAGCATACCTTGTAATGGCCAAAATAGAGCTAGCACTGTATACCATTATAACTCCCAGTACACATAAAATAACAAGAGGAAGCAATAATGAATAATCCATTGACTTCCATACTTTTTTCATTCCATATCCTCTTTCTGTTTTCAATTTAATTGTTGTATTCCATATGTATTGGAATTCTTCCTGCTTTATTATACAAATAAAAAGCTCAAACTTAGCCAGTTTGAGCCCCCTTATTTGAACCCTTTATTGTTGTTTGTTTGTAAATGCTTCATGAAGTGCTGATAATTCCCGTTCCAACTCTCCTAGCATTTCTTTCCCTTGCTCTTCTGTAATAAGACCAAGACGAACCGCAAAGTCAACTTCACGGGATAGCCCAAACATTTGTGTGTCGAGCACTTCTTCATATAATGGACATTGCGGCATCGTAAGGTGGTCCATTTGCACCTTAATAAGTCTTAAAATCTTCTCCGCATCCGCTTGTAGAAGGGCAAGTGCCTTTTCCTGATGATTTGCTACTGTCTCAGACGCCAAATTGATTCCCTCCGTTTCCGTCCTACTCTCCTATCCTATCTATTAATATTAGCGATAGTTTTCATAAATTGCAATAGAAACATTTCTTGTGACAATCGTGTCTAATACTATTATACTGAAAAGTGGGAGCATAATACAAATGGGGGAACAACAATGAGTGAAATTTTATTTATAAATGGAAACGTACGCTTTCCGATCACACTGGATCCAAGTGTTTGGATTTTTGATGATCGAAAAGTAGATTTAACAACTTACTTCGCTGAAACGAAAGAAGAGAAATCAGAATTAGAAGACTATTTAAAGCATACTTCCGAACACTGGGACCGGGAAATTCGTGATGGTGCTGCTTTTCCACCGATTCAAAAAAGCGTAAAGAAATTTAAAAAAGAACAGCTTATTACAGGAACGTTTGGCATACCACTTCGCCCTTTTCTCAACAATGCTGAACTTACAACCGAAGCAACATATGTTGAAATCCATACACTACATGATTCAATCCTACTTTCATTAGAAGAAGCCAATCATGTTATCCTTGGATTTTCAAAAGATGGACAGCCGCTAAGAGAAGATGGACCTGTTCACCTTTACTTTGGGGACGGCTCTAATATAAACAATCCAATTCGAAATATCCGTAAATTTACAATTATTTAAAAAAGGAGTTGGCAATAGCCACTCCTTTTTCTGCTCTTTATAGTTACCAATATTCCTACCTTAAACTTTTACTTTACAATAAATCGGCTGCTAATTGCGCTAAATTAGAGCGCTCTCCTTTGACAAACTTTACATGTCCGCTAATTTTTTGTTCTTTAAATTTCTCGACAACATATGTTAGTCCGTTATTATATTCATCTAAATAAGGGTGATCAATTTGTTGTGGATCTCCCATTAATACAATTTTACTTTTTTCTCCTACCCTTGTTAATATTGTTTTCACTTCATGTTTCGTTAAATTTTGCGCCTCATCAATAATAATAAATTGATCTGGAATACTTCGCCCTCGTATATAAGTAAGGGCTTCTACTTCAATGGACCCCATTCCTGCTAAAATCGCATCTAATTCACCTGGTTTTTTTGTATTAAATAAATACTCTAGATTATCGAAAATCGGCTGCATCCACGGTCTTAATTTCTCTTCTTTTTCTCCTGGTAAATAACCAATATCCTTACCAACAGGAACAATCGGCCGAGCAACAAGGAGTTTTTTATACAATCCTAAATCCTCAGTTTGCATAAGGCCAGCAGCTAACGCAAGTAACGTTTTACCTGTTCCTGCTTTTCCGGTTAACGTTACGAGTGGAATATCTTCACGAAGCAACAATTCTAACCCCATAATTTGTTGCACATTTCGCGGGCGTATCCCCCAAACTTGCTCATTATGAAAAATAAGTTTCCTCACCTTTTTCCCTGAATAATCAACAATTCCAAGTGCAGAGCTAGAACCACCTAATGCATCTTTCATCACAATAAACTGATTTGGATAAAATGGATGATTAGCAATTTCTGATAAAGGAAGTTCCCCTTTTTCATAAAAGTGATTTAATTTTTCTTTTGATATGTAGCCTTCTAAAAAACCTGAATATATATTATCTACTTCAATAACACGATCACTTAAATAATCTTCCGCTTGTAAACCAATTGCATCCGCTTTTACTCTTACAAGTACATCTTTACTTACTAAAATGACGGCCTTTCCATTCTCTTTCTCTTCTTCTTCTACAGATAAGTTTTTCGCAACAGCTAAAATGCGATTATCGTTTGTTTTTTCAACAAAAATATCTTGCAGTTGAACAAATGAGCGATGATTTAATTCAATACGAAATGTACCTCCATTTTCAAGAGAAATACTTTCATGCAATTTTCCCAATTCACGAAATTTATCTATCAATTTAGATACATAACGAGCATTTCGTCCAACTTCATCCATGTAGCGCTTTTTCGAATCAACCTCTTCTAATACAACTGCTGGAATCACTACTTCATTTGTTTCAAAAGAAAAAATAGATAAGGGATCCTGCAAAAGCACATTCGTATCTAACACATAAATTTTATCCAACCTGTTACCCCCTGACTCCACTTTTTAATTTGTAGAACAAGGGTTTCATCCATAATTATGATATGGACGAACCATTGTTATAATTATATGTAATGTATTAACGAGGTAGAATCGAAATTCATATAAATCAAAAACTTTTCTGAATCATTTTTCTCATTTGCAATTAAATACTATATTCTAACGTAAAACAATGATTACCTGCTCATTCGATAGAAAAAAATAGAACAGGATGAACAACCATATTGCTCATCCACTTTTTTACAACTCCTTCATCGCCGTCAAAACTTGATTATCAAGTTTTACAGCAGCACGAAGATCGTATGTTTTTTCATATGTTGGTTCCGAGGTAAGCTTTGCTCCATAAAACATAACATCACGCACTTCTTGAACAGACACTTCTACTACAGTTAATTTAAGCGAGATACCATCCAATCTATCCTTTAAAATCTTTGCTTCACCGCTAATGGAAAATACAGATTCATTTGCCATTACATTCAGTACAATCCCTGCATGATGGCGTAAATTTTCTACAATGCGCGAGCGTTGATCAACTGCAAATCGAATTCTCGTCCCATTCATTGCGTACACCCATGAAATAGCACTTACATTTGGAACAGTCTTTTCAAAATCAATTGTTGCAATTGTTATAATACGTCCTTCTCGTAAAAATTGAACTAAAGAATCTGTCAATGTAGGTTCTACTACATTTGCCATATTTCCACCTCCAATACTTTATTCATCTTAATAATAACTTATTTTTCGAATTGCGAAAATATTATTTTTTTCCCTCACAGTTCAAAAATATCAAATTTACATGATATACTTATATCGATAGAACTTGTATTGAGGTGACGAAATGAGAGTCAAATGCATGCTTTGTGATAAAAAAGAAGAATTAGATGACGAAAATCCTATGGCCAAAAGGCTTCGTAACCGTCCCATTCATACATATATGTGCATGGAATGCACAGAACGTATTGCAGAACGTACAACGGAACGCCATGCAACCGGAAAATTCCACCTATATCGTGATAAAACAGTAGAAGATGAGTGGTAAACTGTTAAATAAGTCCTTAATCATTCAGATGGGGGCTTATTTATATTTCTCTGGCTCTTGTATCATTTGATCTAAGAAACAATCTATGAGCTCTACTGGAAATCTTGTAGAACATTTCCCTTCTTCTCGTTCATATGTAACCAAATACATATCTTCTTTTTTTTCCACCGTGACATCTCTTACTTGATGATCTTCATATAAGATGTTATGAAATAGCAAATATGTTTCTTGTGCAGCCACATCATGCGGACGAGCTTCTGCGACAGTTTTAATTGTCAACCAATTATATAATACATCTTGTACAGAACGCATGAAATCCCCCCTTAACTCGCCTTTTGTTGCTTCGCTTGACGTAAACGTAATCTATAAATACCTAGTACAATCGCTGCTACAACAAGCCCCTCTCCAACCGGTAACAAAACTCCTAAAAAAGTTAAAACTGTACATCCAATTGCTAAGGCCCCGTAAACCACAACATTTTTTAATAACGATAGCTTCCTAGCAAAACCTAAGTTATATACAAGCGCACTCAAAACAATCATTGTGCCATACAGCATCCACATCCCTACTTCAGGATTTACATCTACATTGTATAGCTTCGCGAAAAATGACATTCTTTCTAGCACTACACTTTCCTCCTTTATCTAATACAAACGAAAAAGCCTATGTATTTGAATATAACCTCAACTCATTCAACCAACTCTGCGTGCCTTAATTCTTAATTTGCGGGGCCATCTACTATAAGATTACCTCGCAAAAAAAATGCTGTCTATAAAAGATTTAATTTTCTAAAAATAAAACCAAAAAAGAACTGCCTTTTTTACAAAAGGCAGTTCTACATTTTTTACGCTTCTACAGATTTCTTTTTCTTAGCAGCTCTTTCGCGCTCACTCTTATCAAGAATCTTTTTACGAAGACGAATTGATTCTGGTGTTACTTCACAATACTCATCATCATTTAAGTATTCTAATGATTCTTCTAAAGTCATTAGACGTGGTTTTTTCATTGTTGACGTTTGATCTTTCGTTGCAGAACGAATGTTAGTTTGTTGTTTCATTTTTACAACGTTAACTGTTAAATCATTCTCACGTGTATGTTCCCCAACAATCATACCAGCATATACTTCTGTACCTGGTTCAACGAAGATTACACCACGGTCTTCAACTTGCATAATACCGTATTGTGATGCTTTTCCTGTTTCTAATGAAACTAGAACACCTTGACGACGTCCACCAACTTGCCCAGCATGAACTGGTTGGTAACAATCGAATGTATGGTTTAAAATACCATAACCACGTGTTAACGTTAAGAACTCTGTTGTGTAACCAATTAGACCACGTGCCGGAACCATGAACGTAAGACGAACTTGACCATTTCCGTTATTCACCATGTCTAACATTTCACCTTTACGCGCACCCATTGATTCCATAATAGAACCAGTATATTCTTCTGGTACATCAATTTGTACACGCTCTACAGGTTCACATCTCACGCCGTCAACCTCTTTAATGATTACTTCTGGTTTAGATACTTGTAATTCATATCCCTCACGACGCATGTTCTCAATTAAAATTGATAAGTGTAACTCACCACGTCCAGAGACAATCCATGCATCCGGAGATTCTGTATTGTCTACACGTAAACTTACATCTGTTTCTAACTGTGAACGAAGACGCTCTTCAATTTTACGAGATGTAATATATTTACCTTCACGACCTGCAAATGGGCTGTTATTTACAAGGAATGTCATTTGTAATGTTGGCTCATCGATACGTAATAACGGTAAAGCCTCTTGATGCTCAACCGGACATACCGTTTCACCTACGTTAATATCTTCCATACCTGAAACAGCTACTAAATCTCCAGCTTTTGCTTCTTCAATTTCTTGACGTTTTAATCCGATGTAACCAAATAATTTCGTTACGCGGAATTGTTTTACACTTCCGTCAACTTTCATTAATGCAACTTGTTGTCCAACTTTCATTGTACCGCGGAATACGCGTCCAACTCCAATACGACCAACATAATCATTGTAATCAAGAAGTGCTACTTGGAATTGAAGTGGCTCTTCGCTGTTATCAACTGGTGCTGGAATATGTTCAATGATTGTATCAAACAATGATTTCATATTCTCTTCTTGATTTGCTGGGTTTGAATCTAAGCTCGCTGTTCCGTTCATTGCTGATGCGAATACAACAGGGAACTCTAATTGATCTTCGTTCGCACCAAGTTCGATGAATAAGTCAATTACTTCGTCAACTACTTCATCAGGACGAGCAAAGTCACGGTCAATTTTATTTACAACAACGATTGGAGTTAAGTTTTGCTCAAGTGCTTTCTTTAAAACAAATCGCGTTTGTGGCATACAACCTTCATATGCATCAACAACAAGTAACACACCATCAACCATTTTCATGATACGCTCTACTTCACCACCGAAGTCTGCGTGTCCTGGTGTATCTAAAATGTTAATTCGTTTATCTTCATAGTGGATCGCTGTATTTTTCGCTAAAATTGTAATACCGCGCTCTCTTTCTAAGTCATTCGAATCCATTGCACGTTCTTCTACGTGCTCATTTGCACGGAATGTCCCCGCTTGACGTAATAATTGGTCAACAAGTGTTGTTTTACCATGGTCAACGTGGGCGATAATTGCTATATTGCGTAAATCTTGTCGTTTTTTCAACATGTCCAACTCCTAGTGTCTTTTTAATCCTTCTCTATTATAAGAGCGAAGGGGATACAATGGCAATCAAAATAAAATCAAGAATGAAAATATAGTTGTATTCTTACTTTTGTGAAAGTAAAATGAAATTGGAGGGTGAAGATATGGAACATATTCAGTATCGCTTTTTACTAACAGCTATTATCGGTGTTATTTTCTTAATTGGTATCGGAATTATGATTGCTGAAAATAGTCCCATCGGTATTATCATTTGCATTATTGGCACATTTGTTACAGTCGGATATGGATTTGTAACAAAACGAAAAATGCGTAAATCATAGTAACATAAAAAAGTAAGAAGCTTTTTCTAGCCTCTTACTTTTTTGTTACTGTGATACATATTGTAATATCTCTTCGTATACTCCAGTTTTTGCAACCAATACACTGCTCTTCTCCACGATAGAGAGTGCAGTACCAGCGAATGTCGTCACCTTACCACCGACTTCTTCTACAATAATCATGCCACCGCCAAAATCCCAAGGTGATAATCTAGGCGTCACGTAAGCATCTAATCTTCCGGTTGCAACGTAAACCATTTCTAATGCTGCACATCCATATGAACGTGTCCCTCTTGCCAATTTTACAAGCTGTATCATTTTTCCCATATTAAGTAACGGATTATCAGTAAGCCAAGTTGCATTTAAAGCAATTATTCCATGCTCCACTGTACTTTTCTCTAGCATAGGAATGGATACATCATTACAAAAGGCTCCCTCTCCTTTCACAGCATGATATAGCTCATCATGAACCGGATCATAGACAAGACCAATTTTTCCGATACCGTTCTCATAAATGCCAATTGAAATCGCAAAGTTTCTTTTTTGGTGAACAAAATTCATCGTGCCATCAATGGGATCAATTAACCAAACAATCCCGTCCAGAGAAGCAACCTCATCTCCATACCCTTCTTCTCCTAAAATAGAATGTTCCGGGAATGTTTCTTTAATTCTCCCAATCAAAAACTGTTCTGTTTCTCGATCCATATTTGTTACAAGATCAGCTGCATTTGATTTCGTCTCTACAATAAGTGTCTTTTGCAATGATGCTATTAAACGTTCACCAGCTTCTCGAATCCATTGTTTTGCATGTGTATCGATTTCTTTCCATACCTCTTGCATGTTTAAACACTCCGATCTATACTGTTCACAGAAAAAACGAACCCTTTATAAGGTTCGCACCAACTTAATTTTTATACATATACTATTATTACGCTTCTAAACGGATCATTTCAAGTCTCAGTACTTCTAATTTTTGTACACACTCTTCTTTTTTCTGATTGTCATTTTCCATCATTGCATCATATAACGTCGCTAATTCATAATCTAACTCTAATCTTAGCACCGGAATTCTTTTTTCAGCATCTGTTCTCTTTAACGCATTAATTACCTGTCTCATTTTTATTGCCTCCTCCCAATATTCGTCTGCCCTTGGACTAGAATTAACTTAATTTTCTGATTTTTTGTTTTATACTATATTATGTTGGATAAATCATCTATGCAACAAAATTATATTTTTTTACGTGAAATTTTTTATGTTGCTTTTGTTATGAATGGTACAAGCTATGCTAAAATAAAAACAAACTAGGAGTTGGAGGAACAGTCATGACACTACAAACATTTCAAGAAAAGGACTTTGCAGTCTTTTCTGTTGATGGCCTTGAAGAGCGAATGAACGCTATTAAAACAAATATTCATCCTAAATTAGAAGCTCTAGGCAAACAATTTTCTTATTATTTATCAGAGCAAACTGGTGAAACTTTCTTCTATCATGTTGCGAAACATGCACGTCGTAAAGTCAATCCACCAAACGATACTTGGGTTGCTTTTTCAACAAATAAACGAGGATATAAAATGCTACCACATTTTCAAATCGGTTTATGGGGTACTCATGCTTTCATATACTTTGGTTTAATCTATGAGTGTCCACAAAAAGTGGAAGCGGCTCGTGCCTTCTTAGAACATTTAAATGATTTAAAAACAAATATACCAAATGACTTCGTTTGGTCCATTGACCATACTAAACCAGCTGTAAAACCACATAGCACACTTGAAACAACTGATTTACAAAAAATGATTGAACGTTTAGCAACTATAAAAAAAGCAGAGTTATTAGTCGGTATTCATATCTCACCACAAGAATTCTCAACACTTACTAATGAGCAATTTCTTGTGAAGATACAAACCACGATGCACTCACTCCTTCCTTTATATAAAATTTGCAATCGGTAATAGAAAACGGACAATATGTATATTGTCCGTTTTAAGTTGTTCCCCCATTATAGCACTTTGAAATTTATTTTTCAAAATTTTTTTACAATTTTACAATCTTTTGTTCTTCGACTTCTTTCGCCTTTTGAATTGCTCGATATATAGAGTAACCACTTACCTCTTGAAACTCTTTATCAATCTTCTTCTCTTCCGCTTTTGATGGTACAATCTCTTTAAAACCGCGATATAACCTCATTAATTCTTCTCTGACGATTCCTTTTTCATATACCTGTTCGATCGCCTCATAGAATGTCACAATTGCAATCATCTCATCATTTGACCAATCATAATCAAGTGGATATTGATATTCCATATGTACACCTCATTCATTTTTATCATTATGCTATCTCAAAAATATAACTTCCATTCTTCTTTATCATAGCCCCCCTGCATTATACACTATTTCTCTTTTATTATGGAACGTTCTCCCTTCACAAAAGAGAATGAGACAATAAAAGTTATATACCTTCTCCTCACTTTACTGTTTTATTTTAACTGTATTTTAATGTAAAGAAATAAGAAGCTAAAATACAATTTTTGTAAGCAAGACTCTACTTATCGATTCTCTAAGCTTTAAGTTAAAAATTTTACTACTCATGAATAACGAAATACATTTATTATTTATGCATATAATAAAAATAATAATTTTTCTATACATATATAATCATTGGTGATATAATGCTTTTGTTTTATTACAAATATAGTGAAGCTTCCAATTACAAAAGTCTTTTAAATGGGAAGTGAACAAGTCAAGTTCTTATAGACGGTTATAGAACTATATAGGGGAGATAACTTTCTTACTGAACAAGATACATATAAAACAACTTATAATAAATATTAAAAAGAAGAAGGGGTGTATAGATTGTCCCAATACCAAACACCATTGTTTACCGCTTTAGTAGAGCATAGCAAGCGAAATCCAATTCAATTCCATATCCCAGGTCATAAAAAGGGCCAAGGAATGGACCCTGCATTTCGCGAATTTATTGGGCATAATGCATTAGCAATTGATTTAATTAACATTGCTCCGCTCGATGATTTACATCATCCAAAAGGTATGATTAAAGAAGCTCAAGATTTAGCTGCAAGTGCATTCGGTGCAGATCATACTTTCTTTTCTGTTCAAGGAACAAGCGGTGCGATTATGACAATGGTGATGAGCGTTTGTGGCCCAGGAGATAAAATTCTCGTACCACGAAACGTTCATAAATCTGTAATGTCAGCCATTATTTTCTCAGGCGCAAAACCAATTTTTATTCATCCTGAAATTGATCCAAAACTTGGTATTTCACACGGGATTACGATTCAATCTGTAAAAAAAGCACTCGAAGAACATTCAGATGCAAAAGGATTACTCGTTATTAATCCAACATACTTTGGATTCACTGCAGACTTGCAGCAAATTGTAGAATTAGCGCATTCCTACGAAATACCGGTATTAGTCGATGAAGCTCATGGTGTTCATATTCATTTTCATGATGAATTACCAATGTCAGCTATGCAAGCTGGTGCTGATATGGCTGCGACAAGTGTCCATAAGCTCGGAGGTTCATTAACACAAAGCTCAATTCTAAATGTAAAAGAAGGTCTTGTGAATGTAAAACATGTACAGTCGATTATTAGCATGCTTACAACAACATCAACTTCCTATATTCTATTAGCTTCTTTAGACGTTGCAAGAAAACGTCTAGCGACTGAAGGAAAAGAATTAATCACCAAAACAATTCAATTAGCCGAACATGTACGCAGTACTATAAATAATATTGAAAATCTATACTGTCCTGGCAAAGAAATGCTAGGTATGGATGCAACATTTAGCTATGATCCAACAAAATTGATTGTATCTGTCAAAGATTTAGGGATTACAGGTCATGAGGCAGAATTATGGTTAAGAGAACATTACAACATTGAAGTTGAGCTGTCAGACTTATATAACATTCTATGCCTTGTTACATTAGGGGATACAGAGGATGAAACGAAGATTCTTATCGAGGCCTTACGAGAACTAGCAATGACATTTAAAGATAGAGCTGACAAAGGTGTACAAGTACAAGTTGAAATTCCAGAAATTCCTGTTCTTGCCCTCTCTCCTCGAGATGCCTTTTATTCAGAAACAGAAGTCATTCCCTTTAAAGAGGCTGCTGGCCGCATTATAGCAGATTTCGTTATGGTTTACCCACCAGGTATTCCAATCTTTACCCCAGGTGAAATCATTACGCAAGAAAACCTAGACTACATTCATAAAAACCTAGATGCCGGTTTACCAGTACAAGGTCCTGAAGATATGACATTACAAACTTTACGCGTTATTAAAGAGTACAAGCCTATCATTTGATAGGCTTCTTTTCACCATTTGTTCTTTTTCTCATACGATACTAAAGAATGTAACGTATAGGTGGGGATACAATTATGATTGTGATTGGTCGCTCTATTGTACATCCTTATATCACGAGTGAAAACGAACCGTTTGCTACTGAGAAACAACAAATATTAGCCATTATGGCTGGAAATCAAGAAGTATATTCCTTCCGAACAACTGATGAGCTCAGCTTTGATCTAAATTTGCGGATTCATATCATTACATCTTCCTTAGAACTCTTTCAAAGTGGATTTCAATTCCGTACATTCCAAGAATCTTATTGTAATCCGAAATTTTGGAGTAGGACATCACTAGGAGGATTTCAATTACTCCCAAATGTACCACCCTCCGCCGCGATACGAGATATTTTTAAAAATGGAAAACTATACGGAACAGAATGTGCAACAGCCATGATTATTATTTTTTACAAAGCACTTTTAGCACTATATGATGATGAAACTTTTAATCGCTTATTCGCGAATCTTTTACTATACACATGGGATTATGATCGTGATTTAAAACTAGTAACAAAAACGGGCGGGGATATCGTTCCTGGCGATCTTGTTTACTTTAAAAATCCACAAGTGAATCCATCCTCAATTGAATGGCAAGGAGAAAACACCATTTATTTAGGGAATTTCTTCTTTTACGGTCATGGTGTAGGAGTAAAAACAAAAGAACAAATTATTTATCTATTGAACAATCGAAGAATTCCCTATGCGTTTGTCTCAGCATACTTAACAGATTTTATTACCCGTATAGATAGTCGCCTCATGAGCCAATATGCTTCTATTAACATTCTACAAACAAAACTCAAATTTATTCCTATCCGGGATGATGCGATTGTCGCAACGATTGGGCACACAACTACAATCCATTAAAAAAAAGCGTCTGCAAATATGCAGGCGCTTTTCATTATTGGGCTTTTGTATGCTCTTTACGACCACATTCGCAATGCGATTCACATTTCCCGTAAAGTACTGTTGTTTTTTCATCTTCAAAGTGTGCAATTGTTCCTTCACAAACTTGACATACGATTGTTCCCATCTTCCGTTTCCCCCTGAGTTTGAATTATGATTAAAATTTTCTATATTTACACGTCCTATATATTACTGGGCCTTTGTATGCTCTTTACGACCACACTCACAATGCGATTCACATTTCCCATAAAGTACTGTTGTTTTTTCATCTTCAAAGTGTGCAATTGTTCCTTCACAAACTTGACATACGATTGTTCCCATCTTCCGTTTCCCCCTAAGTTTATGGTCTAAAAACTTTTCCGTTGCAAGATCATATATATTACTGGGCTTTTGTATGCTCCTTGTAATCACATCCGCAAGATCCACATTTCCCATAAAGTACTGTGACTTTCTCATCCTCGAAGTGTGCAATTGTACTTTCACAATCTTGACATACGATTGTTCCCATTTTTTTATTTCCCCCTAAGTTTATAATCCCAAAAACTTTTTGTAACCGCTTAACTTTCTGTCTTTATTTTAATATGTTATACTTTTTACGTCAATAGGTTTTTAGTATAACACATTAAATTTTTCATTTTATATTAGTATGAGATAATAACGTAAAAAAACAGTCATATCTTAATATGTACGACTGTTTCCTTTTATTTATTCTTCATATTCAGCATGTAAAGAAGTCGGCGGAACAAGAAACTTAAAGAATTGCGCTAAGTCATCCGCTTCCTCCTCCGACTGTAATTTAAAGACCTGTTGTAAATGAAGAACATTGTCGACATCATCTTGTCCTAATAGAGTCGCTCTCCCCGTTTGCATGCAAATAACAAGCGGTTTTCCAAAAAACATATTTGTATAAATAACACCAAAATCATAACGGTTTTCATGTGTCATAAATCCCAGAAATCGTACTTTCACACTTTCATGCTCATCATACAATTTTTCAAACATTTGCTTTCTCCTTTCTTCACAACACTTGCTACCGTATATATTAAACAAAAAAAGAAAAGAACCTTTTTAATTTTCAAAAATTTACAACAATGATAAACTATTTGTATATATTACGTTAGGAGGAATCTCTTTATGCAACATGCGTTTATTAAACTTGTACCTAAATCAAAACAACAAATTGTCTCGTTAGACGATGTAAAACAACTTTTTCATTATTATAAAAAAATCACTTCTCAAACTGGTGCGCAAGTTAACTATGCCTACACTAACGTAGCATTCCCATACGAGATAATTGACACATCAGAGACTACACTTGAACTCAAATCTAGTCATGATCGATATCATTCTATTTATGTGGGGGTAGGAATGGAAAACGAGCAAGCTTTCATTCAAATCTCCTTACCATCTACTGCTACATTTGGAGATAAAGGAAAAGCAAATGAATTTTGTCGTTTTGTAGCAAAGAAATTAGAGGGGGAATTAAGGCTATTCAATGGGAGAACAATGTATTTTTATAAACGCTAACTATAAAAAAAGAAAGATATCATCAAAAAGAGCGTGCTATTTGTGCAAGTAAGAAATAGTGCCTGCTTTCTTATACTCAGAACAACATACGCAATTACATATGCTAAATAAAGAAATACGAAAAAGAGCATCACTTTATAATGAAACTTATCACCATTTGATAAGTTTAGTACAAGAGAAAATCCACTCCATAAAAGGAAATGATAAAATATAACATATATAATTCTCACAGAACCATCTCCTTTAACATGCACTATTTTATCACGCATTAACGGGCAGTAAGACTCCCACCTCAAAGTTCAGCGAATACAAAGAAGTTAGGTGGGAGATCGACTGCCCGTAAAAGCCCGATTGGTGAGGGCTAATAATCAGTGAGGGATGAAGAAAACCCCCACTGATTAAAGTTTCACTTTATAATAAGATATGGTACCGAGCTCAAATCCATTACATAATACGAAAAGATCTAATCAATTTAAGTCCAAATGCATTGCTATTACATATAGTATTACAAATTCATTTCACAAATACACATAATGACCTTATTAAACATACTAATACCATATTCCATTAAATAAAAAATACCCCGCCTCTATAACGATAAGAGGCGGGGTATTTTTTATTTAAATTATTTTACAATGTGAATTGGCATTCCAAGAGCAACTTCTGCTGCTTCCATTGTGATTTCACCTAATGTTGGGTGAGCGTGGATTGTTTGAGCGATATCTTCTGCTGTCATTCCAGCTTCGATAGCTAAACCAATCTCAGAAATAATATCAGAAGCGCCTGCACCTGCAACTTGTGCACCTACAAGAAGACCATCTTCTTTACGTGTTACAAGTTGTACGAAACCATCTGTGCTGTTTAATGATAGAGCACGACCGTTTGCAGCGAATGGGAATTTAGAAACTACTACTTCCATTCCAGCTTCTTGTGCTTGTTTTTTCGTGTAACCAACAGATGCTAATTCTGGATCAGTGAAGCATACTGCTGGAATTCCGATGTAATCGATTGCTGCTGCATGGCCACTAATTGCTTCAACAGCTACTTTACCTTCGTAAGAAGCTTTGTGAGCTAATGGTGGTCCAGGAACGATATCACCGATTGCATAGATGTTTGGTACGTTTGTACGGCATTGCTCATCGATTTCGATGATACCGCGGTCAGTCATTTTAACGCCCACTTGCTCAAGACCAATTTCTTGTGTATTTGGACGACGACCTACAGTTACTAATACGTAATCTGCTTCTACAGTTTGTACTTCGCCTTTAACTTCGAAGCTAACTTTTACGCCAGTTTCTGTTTCTTCAACGCCTTTAGCCATAGCTTTTGTATGGATATTCACGTTGCCTTTTTTCTGAAGGGCACGCTTAACAACTGTGCTCATTGCTTTTTCAAAACCAGCTAAGATTTCGTCGCCAGCTTCTACTACAGTAACTTCAGTACCGAAGTTAGCATATGCAGTACCTAATTCCATACCGATGTAACCGCCGCCGATTACAACAAGTTTTTTAGGAATTTCAGGTAAGCTTAAAGCACCTGTAGAGTTGATAACACGTTTAGAATATTTGAATCCAGGAATTTCAATTGGTGTAGAACCAGTTGCAAGAACAGCATTTTTAAACGTATAAGTTTGAGCTGCATCTTCAGTCATTACGCGTAATGTGTTTGCATCTACGAAGTAAGCTTCACCGCGAATGATTTCAACTTTGTTACCTTTAAGAAGGCCTTCAACACCGCCAGTTAATTTCTTAACTACGCCATTTTTCCATTCTTGAACTTTTGTAAAATCAACTGTTACGTTCTCAGCAGTAATACCCATGTCATCAGAATGTTTTGCATTCTCATAACGATGACCTGCATTGATTAACGCTTTAGAAGGAATACATCCAACGTTTAAGCATACGCCACCAAGGTTAGCTTTTTCAATAATCGCTACCTTTTGACCTAATTGTGCTGCACGAATTGCTGCAACATATCCACCAGGACCTGCACCAACAACGACTGTATCTAATTCAATTGGGAAATCTCCTACTACCATTGTTATTACGCCTCCATTACTAATAATTGTGGGTCGTTCAATAAACGTTTAATTTGGTTTAATGCTTTTTGAGCAGTTGCACCGTCAATTAAACGATGGTCAAAGCTTAGAGATAATGCTAATACTGGAGCTGCAACGATTTCACCGTTTTTCACAACTGGCTTCTCAGCAATACGACCGATACCAAGGATCGCTACTTCTGGGTGATTGATAACTGGAGTGAACCATTGTCCACCTGCAGAACCAATGTTTGTGATTGTGCAAGAAGCACCTTTCATTTCCGCTGGAGCTAGACGACCGTCACGTGCTTTACCAGCAAGCTCATTGATCTCGTTAGAGATTGTAAAGATAGATTTACGATCTGTATCTTTTACAACTGGTACTAATAGACCTTTATCTGTATCAGCTGCGATACCGATGTTGAAGTAATGTTTATGAACGATTTCTGAAGATGCATCGTCTAAAGAAGTGTTCAACATTGGGAATTCACGTAATGCAGATGTTAAAGCTTTTACAACGTATGGAAGGTAAGTTAATTTAATACCTTTGTCAGCTGCTACTGCTTTGAACTTCTTACGGTGAGCAACAAGTTCTGTTACATCAATTTCATCCATTAATGTTACATGAGGAGCTGTATGTTTAGAGTTAACCATTGCTTTCGCAATCGCTTTACGGATACCGCTCATTTTCTCACGAGTTTCTGGGTATTCACCAGCTGGAATTGGTTGTGCTTTTGGTGCTTCTTCTTTCGCTGCTGCTGCTGGAGCTTCTGCTACTGGAGCTTCAGTTGCTGCTACTGCTTGTCCACCATTTGCAAATGCATCGATGTCAGCTTTTACAACACGGCCATTTTTACCAGTGCCAGCTACTTTATGAATGTCTACACCTTTTTCACGAGCGTATTTACGTACAGATGGCATAGCAATTACACGCTCATTTACTACTTCTTCAGTTGCTGCTGGAGTAGCTGCCGCTGCTGGAGCTTCTTCTTTCGCTTCTTCAGCTTTTGGAGCTTCGTCATGGTCGTCACCTTTAAATTTAAGGTTTTCGTATCCAGGAGCATCAAACTTAATTAAAGTATCTCCTACTATTGCAACTGTGCCTTCTTCTACAAGTACTTCAAGTACTTTACCTTTAACTGGAGAAGGAATTTCTACAACAGCTTTATCATTTTGTACTTCAAGAAGTACATCGTCTTCGTTTACTTCATCGCCTGGTTTAATAAACCATTTTACAATTTCACCTTCGTGGATACCTTCACCGATATCTGGTAGTTTAAATTCAAATGCCACGGAATTCAGCCCCCTGATTCATTTCATTATTATGGAATAAGCGCAAAAGAAATCAGCATGTGCTGATTTCTTTTGCACATGAAAAACTAAAAATTAGAAGTTCATTACTTTGTTAACAGCTTCAACAATATCTTTATGATTTGGTAACCATACGCTCTCAGCTTGAGAGAATGGGAATACTGTATCAGCAGCTGCAACACGTACAACTGGAGCTTCTAAGTTTAAGATTGCACGGTCGTTAATTTCCGCTACAACGTTTGCTGCAATACCAGCTTGTTTTTGAGCTTCTTGAACAACAACTGCGCGGCCTGTTTTTTCAACAGAAGCGATGATTGTTTCGATATCTAATGGTTGAACTGTACGTAAGTCAACAACCTCTAAAGAGATACCTTCTTTTTCAAGTTCTTCAGCAGCTTTTAACGCAGCATGTACCATCGCACCGTATGCGATAACAGATACATCTGTACCTTCGCGTTTAACATCAGCTTTTCCTAAGTCAACTGTGTATTCGCCTTCTGGTACTTCTTGACGGAATGAACGGTATAATTTCATATGCTCTAAGTAAATAACTGGATCGTTGTCACGAATCGCAGAGATTAAAAGGCCTTTTGCATCATATGGAGTAGATGGAATAACAACTTTTAAACCCGGTTGTTGTGCAACTAATCCTTCTAAGCTATCAGCGTGTAATTCTGGAGTATGAACGCCGCCACCAAATGGAGAACGCACTGTGATTGGAGCAGTCCAACGTCCACCAGAACGGTAACGTAGACGAGCCATTTGACCAGAAATTGAATCCATTACTTCATAAACGAAACCGAAGAATTGGATTTCTGGAACTGGACGGTAACCTTCAAGTGCAAGTCCAACAGCAAGACCGCCGATACCAGACTCTGCAAGTGGAGTATCCATTACACGGTCTTCACCGAATTCAGCTTGCAAACCTTCTGTAGCACGGAATACACCGCCGTTTACACCAACGTCTTCACCAAACACAAGTACGTTAGGGTCATTTTTCATTTCAACGCGTAAAGCATCAGTGATTGCTTGAATCATTGTCATTTGAGCCATGGCTTACTTCGACTCCTTTTCTTTGTAAATTTCATATTGTTCAGCTAAGTTGTAAGGCATTTCTTCGTACATGATTTCCATTAAATCAGTTACTTTTTGTTTTGGAGCTTGGTCAGCCTTAGCAATTGCTTGTTTGATATCTTCTTTTGCTTCTTCGATTACTTTTTCTTCTACTTCTTGAGACCATAGGCCTTTGTTTTCTAAGAATGCACGGAAGCGTACGATTGGATCTTTTTGTTCCCACTCGTTTTCGATATCTTTTGTACGGTAACGAGTTGGATCATCACCAGCCATTGTATGTGGACCATAACGGAATGTTAAAGTCTCGATTAAAGTAGGACCTTCACCATTTACTGCGCGCTCACGAGCAAAAGCAGTTGCTGCGTATACAGCTAATGGATCCATACCGTCTACTTGAATTCCGTAAATACCTGCTGCTACTGCTTTTTGTGCTACAGTTTTTGCTGCAGATTGTTTTTCTACTGGAGTAGAGATTGCATAACGGTTGTTTTGAACAACGAAGATTGCTGGAGCTTTGAATGCACCTGCAAAGTTCATACCTTCGTAGAAGTCACCTTGAGAAGCACCACCGTCACCAGTGTAAGTAATTGCAACAGATTTTTTACCACGTAATTTCATACCTAACGCAACACCAGCAGTTTGGATGATTTGCGCACCGATAATAATTTGTGGAGCAAGTGCATTTACATTTTCAGGCATTTGGTTACCCATGAAGTGTCCACGAGAGAATAAGAATGCTTGGTATAATGGTAAACCATGCCATACTAATTGTGGAACATCACGATATCCTGGTAAGATGAAGTCTTCTGCTTCAAGTGCGAAATGACTTGCTAATTGAGAAGCTTCTTGTCCAGCTGTTGGTGCGTAGAAACCTAAACGTCCTTGACGGTTTAAAGAAATAGAACGTTGATCTAGTACGCGAGTATACACCATACGGCGCATTAATTCTTTTAATTGATCATCAGTTAATTCAGGCATTGCTGCTTCATTCACAACTTCGCCTTTTTCATTTAAAATTTGTAATGTCTCAAATTGAGCTGCGATAGCTTTCATTTGCTCATCAACATTAAATAGGGTCTTTTTTGTTTTAGTACCCATTCCGTTCACCTCTTCCTCTCTTGAACCATATTCTGAAACGCTTTCACTAGCATCTAGCTAGTCCGAAAACGCAACCATGTAAACCGACAAGAAACCTCATCGGTTGAGAATAATTTTGTGTACCTAACAATCTGTACTAATGTTTTTTCAGAAACATATTAATACAATCTTGATCACGTTTTTTAGTTTACAACTATTCTAATCACGATGTCAATTACTTTGGTTACGATTTTTTTATGAATAACATTGAGGTTTACACTATATGATAGATGTTTTGATTTTTACATCTGTATTAGTATGCAGTCACCTACTGTTATATTGTTCCCTATTTAACCTTTTTTTCATCATAGAATAATATGTAAACGATTTAATTCTTCTTAGTGTTTCTCTCTTTATCATAAAAATATGCAATCACTTCTTCCTTTTCTAGGCAAATGTCTATACACTTCTAACCACTCTCCCATACATTATAACAACCGCATTATTAGCGGGAAATGATAAAGGAGGTCATCTCATGTACGGATACACATATTGTTATCCAACTTGTTCCTATCCTTCCTATCCTTCCTATGGCTATGGAGGTTCTTGTGGAGGATCCGGACGCGGCTTCGCCTTAATCGTTGTGTTGTTTATTCTTCTAATTATCGTTGGTGCTGCTTGCATTCGTTAATGTAAAACAAAACAACTATAGAAAGAAATAGGCGGCTCTGCCGTCTTTTCTTTTTACTAAACAAACGATACTGAAGAAATTACTACGCAAATTATATAGATGCCATGTACTTTATCATGACTTTTTCCACCTCCTTTGGTAGACTAAAAGAGAAAGGAGAGATTGTGAATGCTTACAATGAACGATGTAATTCGTGAAGGAAATCCCATTTTACAAGCAGTAGCAGAAGAAGTATCTCTGCCAGCAAATGAGGAAGATACACGTACACTACGAGAAATGATTGAATTTGTCATAAACAGTCAAAACCCTGAAATGGTTGAAAAATATAACTTACGTCCAGGAATTGGGCTAGCGGCACCTCAAATTGGCATTTCAAAAAGAATGATTGCTGTTCATGTTACTGATCCAAATGAAACACTATACAGCTATGCTTTATTCAATCCTAAAATTATTAGTCACTCTGTTGAACGTACATACTTATCAGGAGGCGAAGGATGTCTTTCTGTAGATCGTGACGTACCTGGATATGTTCCGCGTTATACACGAATCACAGTGAAAGCAACTACCATCGATGGTGAAGAAGTAACATTACGCTTAAAAGGGTTACCAGCAATTGTATTTCAACATGAGATTGATCATTTAAACGGTGTCATGTTTTATGACCATATTAATCAAGAAAATCCTTTTGCAACTCCCGATAATGCAAAACCATTCGAAAGATAGCATAATAAAAAGCAGAAGCCTTAGCTCCTGCTTTTTTACTTGAAATGAAATGGTTCCCACACTATACTTTATTACAAGAGACGAGCCCACTGCAAACCGTGTAAGATTCCATCTTCACTAACATCTTTCGTTACATAATTAGCAAGTTTTTTTAACTCCTCGTGACCGTTCCCCATCACAATACCTGTTCCCACTGCTTCAATCATTTCTAAATCATTTAGCCCATCTCCAAAAGCATATACTTGTTCACGCTTAAATCCTAATTTCTCAATGAACTTCTCAATTCCTTTTGCTTTTGAACCACCATTTGGGATAATGTCCATAGAATACGCATGCCAACGAATAAAATGAAAATCCGGATAATCATGAATAAACTTTCCTTCCTCATCCGCTTGGCAGAAAAGAAGTGTTTGATAAACATCTCGATTTTCATAAAAATTTGGTTCGTATGATGGATGCTCAAATTGCAAACTTCCGAAACTTTCTTTGACATAGTCATGATACTCTACTGTTGCCCTCATATCTTTATGATCTAAATAAACAAGTGGGTATCCCTCTTGTTTCGCAAATGTGGTAAATGTATGTAACGTACTAGGCTGTAATGGATTTTTAAAGATCACCTCATCTTCAAATACAACGTATTGCCCATTAAAACTCACATAGTTATGAATGTTTAGCTCCTTGCGAATGTCTTCAAACATGAAAGGCGCACGCCCTGTCGCAATTGCCACATGAACCCCTTTTTCTTGCAGTGTACGTACTGCTTCTCTTGTTGATTGTGGAATTTTTTTATCATGATCCAGTAGCGTTCCATCAATATCAAAAAAGACGATTTTATCATTCATTTTCAAAACCCTTCCCAACCTTCTATCTTCCTATCTGTACTACTTCTTTTCAAATCCTAAAAAAAAGTATAACATATTAAACATCTGTGAAGAAAGCGTTCACTTTCTAACCTTATTGATGAAATGTGCATATACTATCAAAAGAACATGGAAAGTAGTTTGAATGAATTTTCTTTTCCAATCTATCTCATACTATATTCATAACTGAGGTTGTACTACCTGTGAGAGCAAAAAATGGACCTAAGATTACGTCTAAGCCCTAAACATTCGGACAGCACTTCCCTCATTTATTTCTATGCTTTTCTAGTATATATAGATGAAGAATTACTACTAATAGACATGAAATTAAGTATGCGTGTTTCAAATAAGGAAAGGAAGGAGCAATCATGCTGAAGAAGCTGAAGAAAAAGCTAAAACGCTATTTAAACGATTTAGTCCGTAAAAAGACGATAGCTTAAATCGTGCCCATTTCGGGCTTTTTCTTCATTCTCATTCGAAAAAACATGAAAATCATAACTATTTGCTTTATAATAGGTAACAGATAATGCAAAACATAGACAAGGAGAGGTTTTCCCAATGATTTTTAAAGTATTTTATCAAGAAAAAATGACTGAGGTTCCAGTGCGTGAAAATACAAAGGTTTTATATTTAGAAGCAGGATCTGAAAAAGAGGTTCGTACAAAATTACAAAAGTTCGCATATAATATTGAGTTTGTCCAATCTGTTACTGGTGCTCATCTTGAATATGAAAAGCAAAATGCTGATTTAACTTTAACGGAGATCGTATAATTTATGAAATTCCTAAAAAATGATCAGGCAGCCGTTTTCGCTCTTGGTGGACTCGGTGAAATCGGCAAAAATACATACGCTGTCCAATTTCAAGATGAAATTATTATAATTGATGCTGGAATTAAGTTTCCAGAAGACGAACTTCTCGGAATCGACTATGTGATTCCTGATTACACTTATTTTGTACGAAACGAAGATAAAATTAAGGGGTTATTTATTACTCATGGTCATGAAGATCATATTGGTGGTATCCCTTATCTATTACGTCAAGTAAACATTCCCATCTACGGCGGGAAATTAGCTATTGCTTTAATTAAAAACAAATTAGAAGAACACGGATTACTTCGAAAAGCAAAACTTTACGAAATTCAAGAAGATGATGTTATCAAATTCAAAAAGACGTCTGTATCGTTCTTCCGTACGACACACAGCATTCCCGATTCATACGGTGTTGTGGTGAAAACACCGCAAGGACAAATTGTTCATACAGGAGATTTTAAATTTGATTTCACACCAGTAGGAGAGCCAGCAGACTTAACGAAGATGGCTGAAATCGGTAAAGACGGTGTACTTTGTCTCCTGTCTGATAGCACCAATAGTGAAGTGCCTAACTTCACTATGTCTGAGCGCCGCGTCGGTGATAGCATCCAAGATATTTTTCGCAAAGTGGAAGGTCGTATTATCTTTGCAACCTTTGCATCAAATATCCATCGCTTGCAACAAGTTGTTGAAGCTGCGGTTGAAAACAATCGTAAAGTAGCTGTATTCGGTCGAAGTATGGAAGCAGCTATTGAAATTGGTCATAACCTTGGCTATATTCGCTGTCCGAAAGATACATTTATTGAATCATCTCAAATTAATCGATTACCTGCTAACAAAGTTGTTATTTTATGTACAGGTAGTCAAGGCGAACCAATGGCAGCCCTTTCTCGTATCGCGAATGGGACACACCGTCAAATTCAAATTATTCCTGGCGATACAGTTGTTTTCTCTTCTTCACCAATTCCAGGTAATACTGTTAGCGTAAGCCGTACAATTAATATGTTATATCGTGCTGGCGCTGATGTTATTCATGGTAAACTTTCAAATATTCACACAAGCGGACATGGTGGACAAGAAGAACAAAAATTAATGCTACGTCTTATTAAACCGAAATACTTTATGCCAATTCATGGTGAATTCCGCATGCAACGTATGCATATGAAATTAGCAAATGATTGTGGCATTCCCGAAGAAAATTGCTTCATTATGGACAATGGTGATGTTCTTGCTTTACGATCAGATGAAGCGAACGTTGCTGGAAAAATTCCATCTGGATCTGTGTATATTGATGGAAACGGTATTGGGGATATTGGTAACATTGTACTACGCGATCGTCGTATTCTTTCTGAAGAAGGACTTGTTATTGTAGTCGTCAGCATTGATATGAAAGAATTTAAAGTTGCGGCAGGACCAGATATTATCTCCCGTGGATTTGTTTATATGCGTGAGAGTAGCGATTTAATCAATGATGCCCAAACATTGATTACAACGCATCTTGAGAAAGTAATGGAGCGAAAAACAACACAATGGTCTGAAATTAAAAATGAGATTACAGATACATTGGCACCATTCTTATATGAAAAAACAAAACGTCGTCCAATGATTTTACCAATCATTATGGAAATATAAAAAAAAGCAATGCTTACAAGCATTGCTTTTTTTATACTTTATCTTAAAAAGTGCTTAAAGCGATTCACTTCATCATCATGACCAATCACAATTAAAATATCTCCTGATTGGATATTTTCTGTAGCTCGGGGAGAAACAATAACTTCTTTCCCTCGCTTTATTGCCACAATATTCAATCCAAACTTCGCACGGATATCCAGTTCAATTAGTGAGTGACCATCAATCTTTTTATTCGCAATAATTTCTACAATGCTATGTTCATCTGAAAGCTCCAAATAATCCAATACGTTACTAGAAGCAATATTGTTTGCAATCCGTTTTCCCATATCACGTTCCGGATGAACAATATGATCTGCTCCTATTTTCGTTAACACTTTTTCATGATAATCATTTTGAGCTTTTACTGTAATATTTTTCACACCTAATTCTTTCAAAATAAGCGTTGTTAAAATACTTGCATTTAAATTATCTCCAATTGCAACAACAACATGGTCAAAATTACGAATACCGAGACTTTTTAAGACCATCTCATCTGTTGAATCTGCAATTACTGCATGGGAAGCAATATTTGCAAACTCATTAATTTTATCTTCATCTAAGTCAATTGCCATTACTTCCATACCTAATTGAGCTAATTCACGACAAATACTGCCGCCAAAACGTCCAAGTCCAATGACAGCAAATTCTTTCTCTTTCTCACTCACATGAATTCCTCCAATAACATCAAGTCCTACCTAGTTTCATTATAGCATATTTTATATGCGCAAAAAGTTTAGTCAAGTGTGTTTATTTTTGTTTTTGTATATAAAAATACTGTTGTAAATAAAACACAATAATACAAACTAGCATACCAAAAACAAAAATGTTCCCAAAAGAGCTAAACGTTTGAAACACAAATAATAATGTTTCTTGACCAAAAAAGGCAAGTAGAAGCTGTATAAAAGCAAATAAGAGCGCCCATTTATAATGATGTTGATGAAATAAATAATGAGTTGCCCCTAAAAATGCACAGAATGAAACGATAAAAATCCACCACGTTTCTAAAAATACTTTCCCCCCTGTAAAATTATATCCATTTACAATAAGTGCAATAATTCCAATTACCAACATTGTTGGGACGCTCCAAAATAAAGCTCGACTTCTGAAAAACCGAAGACCATTAGCATCTCCTTTTTCACTTGCACAATATGTTAAAAATACTGTACTTATATACAAAACAGAAAAAATTGTTAGCAGGATGATTAACCAAAAATGGAACTGATTATATTCATGCTCGATATTTGTCACAATAGCTGCTAACATGCTTGGAATCAACATCCCCGTCCATCCATCAATTTTCCTTTCACTCCAAAATACAGTATTTCCTATTCGAATACCTAAAAGCATAAAAATAATAACACCTATTACAAATAAAGTTGTCTTATTTCCAACTAAACTTGTTGAAAAAGCGATTAAACCAATAAATAAAAAAAGAACAAATCCATTCATAATCTCTAATACAGGTGATAAATAACCCTTCACCCATGTATAGGTTTCTTCATATTCACGTTTATTCGTTAAACGATATGCATAAAAACTTATCCCAAAATAAACGGCTGCGATAATAACATATGCATATAAAAAGAAACATAAAATTGTGCTTCCAATCTCCACCTAATTCCCCACCCTTTTTCTATGTATCACATTGATTTTACACATTTTTTATATAAAAAGTAAACTAAAACATACAGTTTCATTTCTTTCATTGACCACTCCCACAGCTAAAGCACATGGGCTTTCCCGCTCACAAATTCTGTGAAATTCCCCTTCACATCTACACCAAAAATGTCTCTCACTTAACTTACGATTTATAAAGTGAAACTATAATCAGCCCTACCTAGAATGTTGAAGTGGAAATTTTACCACCAGCAAATACTCGGATAAAAACAAAAACCCCCTAATAAAAAGGAGGTTTTTGCCCAGATCAAAAGAAATTTCTACTACCAAGCCTTCTGGCATGTAAATAGAAAATCCCCCTATTATTCCGCTTCTTTTTGCGCTTCGTCTAACACGCGATTTACTCGTTTCGTTAGCATTTGCATGCCACTTCCACCCGCTTGAAAATGACGAAGTACGCCATTTTTATCAAACACATAATACGCTGGTACATATTGGTTTTCAAATGAATCTGTAACCGTATGTTGATTGTCCACTAAAATAGGTTGGGATATTCCGTGTTCTTTTGCAACTGCTTCCACCTGTTCAAGGTTTAAGTCTTCTTCCGAACGTGGCATATGAACAGCAACCACATTTAAATCCTCTTTATATTCATCACGAAATTTATTAATATCTGGCATTGCTTCTTTACATAAATGACAACTAACTGACCAGAAATGAATAAGTGTTGGCTTTTCGCCAATTAATGATTCACGTACTACTTCTCCATTTAATACTGTTGTCGCTCCTTCTAAAGAAGGCATTGGCTGACGTAATTTCATTATTTTTCCCTCCTAGTATATGTAAAGAAAGGCCTAACAAAATATTGTTAGACCTCCTGTATTTTACAATAGAATTAAACGTTTAAAGTTGCTTGACCTGGTTTCCAGTTTGCTGGGCAAAGTCCACCAGTTTGAAGAGCTTGAAGAACACGAATTACTTCGTCAACTTCACGACCGATATTATTGTGATGTACAACTTGGTACATTAACTCGCCTTCTGGACTAATGATGAATAAACCACGAAGTGCAATACCTTCTTCTTCAAGTAACACACCATAGTCACGAGATACTACATGGTTAGTATCAGCAGCTAGAGGGTATTTCAGTTCACCTAAACCGTTTTTCGTACGATCAGTGTTAATCCAAGCTAAGTGAGTGTGGATTGTATCTGTAGATACACCAATTACTTCTGCATCTAGATCTTCGAACTCATCATAACGATCAGAAAGTGCGATAATTTCTGTTGGACATACGAAAGTGAAGTCCATTGGATAGAAGAAAAGCACTGTCCATTTGTCCTGTTTCATAACCTCTTCAAGACTTACTTTACCAAATTCTTTGTTTGGCATAACAGCGTCCATTTCAAAGCGTGGCGCTTGTTTTGCTACCATACGTTCTGCCATATGTATCAACCTCCGTAAATTTTTTATCATATACTGTCTACTCTTGTATTATATAAGAGGAATCCGTTTTTAGTCAATCTCATTTGATAATTATTACAAAATAACTTACTAACAACTCATCCCTCCCTACCATTATAAAGTATTGTGTTAAAATTACAAAAAAAATGCATTATACACTGCAACTTTATTCAGTAAAGATGTACTCCCACCTAACTTCTTTGCATTCACTGAATATTGAGGTAAGAGTCTTACTGCCTGCAAATAGCGGGATAAAAAGAACAGGTCTTAGCTTCTGTTCCCTTTCCACTTTACATACTGGTTTAAAAACGAAATAGTCTGCTCAATGACTTCTTCCCTTGGTTGTAATTTCGCATGGTGTAAACCATATTCTGAGTCTACTCCAAGCCAAAACATAAATCCCGGAATATCACGAAGCATATATCCAAAATCTTCGCCCGTCATCGCCTCGGTACATGTAATAACATTCATATTTGTTCGCTTAGATGCAAACTCCATAAACTCCTGCGTTAACTCTTCATGATTATATACTTGATAGTACATGGCGCCATAATCAATGACAGCCTCACATTGAAATGCCGCTTCAATCCCTGCAACAATAGCTTCAATTCGACTTTTCACTCGTTTCATTGAATCGACAGATAATGTTCGAATCGTCCCTTCTAATCGAGATTTTTCAGCAATAATGTTTTGAACTGTACCACCTGTAATTTTACCAATTGTAATAACCGCACTATCCAGCGGATTCACATTGCGACTAATTACAGATTGAAGTTGTGTAACAAGATGGCTCGCTGCAACAATCATATCATTAGCTGTATGTGGATATGCTGCATGCCCACCTTTTCCTTTTAAATCAATATATAATTCTGATGTATTTGCAAATAGAAGACCTTTTTTTGTGGCAATTGTCCCTACTGGATACTCAGGTGCGATATGAAGACCCAAAATCATATCTGGCTTCCATTCCTTTAGCTCTTCACTTTCTAACATAGGAAGAGCACCACCTGGACCTTCTTCAGCTGGTTGAAATAGAAAGACAAGATCATCATCTATTCTGTCATTTACAGCAGCAGTTAAAAGTCCTAAACCAATAGTAGTATGTAAATCATGGCCACATGCGTGCATCATTCCTTCATGAGTAGAAGCGAATTCATAACCAGTTTCCTCAGTAATCGGTAAACCATCAATATCTGCGCGATAACCAATCGTTTTCTCTGGATTTCTACCCCTTACCTTAACAATTACACCTGTTTTCCATGTTTTCACTTCGATATTTCCCTTAGAAAGTGTATTGATATACTCTAAAATATATCGTTGCGTTTTCCATTCCTTAAATCCTAATTCTGGAATTTCATGTAAATCTCTACGAATTTGTACAAATTTACTAACTGTCATATTTCCACCGCCATTTATAAAAAGCGTAAGAGCCTATTGCCCTTACGCTTTCTTTTTTATTTTTCTGGGTTTAATTGACGAAGCTCTTGTTTAATCTCTGTTTTAGCTTTTGTCTTCTCATCAATTTCTTTAATAACACGGGCTGGTGTTCCTGCAACTACTGTATATGGTGGTACGTCTTCTGTTACAATCGCACCTGCTGCAACAACTGCACCTTTTCCTACTGTTACACCTTCTAGAACAACTACGTTTGCACCAATTACAACATCGTCTTCAACGATAACCGGTTTTGCAGAAGGCGGCTCGATAACACCTGCAAGTACAGCACCCGCACCAACGTGACAGTTTTTACCTACTGTAGCGCGTCCGCCAAGCACTGCATTCATATCGATCATTGAACCTTCACCAATTACTGCACCGATATTAATCGTTGCATTCATCATAATAACGGCATTGTCACCAATTTCAACTTGGTCACGAATAATCGCACCTGGTTCAATACGAGCTTTAATACCTTTTAGATCAAGCATTGGAATCGCAGAATTACGACGGTCATTTTCAACAACGTAATCTACAATGTATTTTTTATTTTCTTCAATAACTATCTTAATTTCAGACCATTCTCCAAATAAAACACCAGCTTTTTTATTCACAAATGCTTGTACTGTTTCAGGGAATGTTACTTCTTTTAAATCCCCTTTTATGTATACCTTTACAGGAGTTTTCTTCTCACTTTTTTGAATAAACGAAATGATTTCGTTCGCATCCATCATTTTCATGCTTGTTGCCTCCTAAATCCATTTATAATGTTACTCTACCAAACGAAAGAGCTACTAGCAAGACAATAATCCTATTTTTTCATTTGAATTTCTTCAATTATATCTAAAAATGCTTGTACTTGTTTAAGTTTTCTTGCAGAATCACTTGTCAATAACCACGTTTCTCTCGTCAACTGAACCGGTGTTTTATATGTCTTTTCTCTTACTTCTTTTAAAACAGTAGAAGGCAATAGCGCATAACCAATTCCATTTAATACAAGCTGCTTACACGTTTCAATTTGATCAACTACAATCGTCCGTTTCGGAGGATTAGAAAATAAACCGTACCACCAATTTTGTATTTGTCCATAGTATGTCGAATCGCTTTTAAATTGTATAAACGGTCTGTTTGTATCTTTCAACATAGAAATATCTTTAATTTCTGTATCAACTAAATACAGCTCGTCCTCAAACAATTGCTCTTTATACCCTTTATATTCTTGTTTCCCCCGTAATATAGCTACATGGACATCCCCTTCATAAAATTGCTTTTGTACTTCACTACTCCATCCTGTAAAAAGAGAAATTTTAACAAAGGGATATTTTTGGACAAACCTCTTTAAAACAGGTGGTAACCAATATTGTCCAATTACAGATGCCACAGCGATCTTTAATGTTCCATATGTTTCTGTGCGATAGATTGCTAATTCGCTTTTGATTGCCTCTTCTCTTTGTAACATATCTTTCGCATAATTAGCTACTTTTTCTCCTTCTGGTGTAATTGTCAATCCTTTTTGAGAACGGATAAAAAATTTCATTCCCCACTGTTTTTCCATTGATTGTAATCGTTGACTAAGGGCAGGCTGTGAAACGAATAAGCGCTCCGCAGCTTTTCTCATATTAGACTCCTGCGCTAAAACAACCATCATTTGAAAATCATCAATTTGCAACTTTCTCCCTCTTTCCTTATCTTACATGTAACCATCTAACTTCAATATATACGTTGCATACTCATTTAACATGCAATACTTCATTTTTATTTTCAAGAAGATTGAAGGGAATTACCACTTCTCCACCTTTTATACTTACACAAGTCTCTCTACATATAAGCAAAAATGGAACTGCCTAAATACAACGAATCTTTACGTGGAAAGGAGCATCCGGCCATGTATAGAAGTAATCCCATCCTTTTCTTGTCCCCTCTTAATGAAAAACAAATCACGATCCTCTTTTGTTCTTCATAACAGCGGCTTTCATATTGGAGAATCAAAATACCTTTATATAAAAGAGATGCATGATAAAAAAGCGACTTCTCTGTTTATTCGAAGTCGCTTACCCTTCTTTATCGATTATGCTGTCTTACTTTTCTATTCAACAATTTCAAAATAGCACGCCTTGTTAAAATCCCTTCGAAATACCCATCATTGTTTACAGCACAAATAAAAGGATGATCAATTGTCATTTCTAACGCCTTAGCGAATGAATCTCCAAGTCCAAGATTCGGAATGTCTTTTTTCATTACATTCTCAACCTTCATATTTTCAAGCTTTTCAAACTCAATACGTTCTAACCCTAAAATCCCATCTAAAATCATAGCCGTACTTATTAATCCTTGTAATTTATACATAGGGTCTAAAACAGGAATTGCAGAATATCCTGATTTTACAAGAACAAGTAAAGCATGCTCTAAGCTATTTCCAATTTGGACATGTGCAACCTTCTCTGATGAAATCATCAAATCTTTAACCAGCACTTGTTGAAACTCTTCTTTTGGAATACTAATCATAATTATATCCCCCACTTTTTCTCCCTTTTTCCTGCTAACATGATATCTCCAATAGACAATTCATGAGGATCTTACTGTTCAAAATGAATCATATCCTCAGCTAAAATTTAACTTTATTTCTCATTCCTATTCATATCTTATGATAGCGTTTTCATATTATTATTTTGTCCTAATTTTATTCCTATAAAAATAATGATACACAGTTCATTTTACCATAGAACAAAAAAAAAAGACTACCTTTCTGGTAGCGCTTAGTATCCTTCATTTTTTAATCGATGAAATAACCTTGTAATTCTTCTATATTGAAAAATATCCGTTTCTTTTAAACCACTTTCAATATCCGTGATCTCAACAGCTAAAATTTCACTAGCATAGTTTTGCCGAAATAAAATATCCAACAATAAACTTTGTTCTTCTTTTGTCAACGTGACGCTCTTCTGCATATACTCCTCTCCTTATACTTTTTCTTTATTATATAAAATATTCATTTAGTTTAATAGATAAAAAATTCAGTTTTCTATTTCGTATAACGATTTGCATAACTAAAAGCAGTATAAGCATCAGGCTTAATTTTTGCAGTTAACCCCATTGCCTCCACTTTCATTGTCATATCCGAAATAAATTCTTTTGTTAGTCCATTATTTCCTATATCTAAGTGAATTTCCATTACAAACCCCGCACCTTCCTGGGCATATGGATGTAATAACTCCCATATAAGCCTTATATGTTCTGGTGTAAACAAGCAAGCCACTTCCTGGCTAAACTGTGTTTCTAAATATATTTTTTCGCGTAAAGTAGGTGGTTTTTCATCCACCGCTTTATGCCTTAAGCATCCCCATGCTCCTTTCCCAACACGATGAATGTGCACTGCTGTAATAAAACGTGTATTTCTGTGATGTACTTGTGAATCTGTTCCAATAGACAGACGATATACATTGCATGGATCTCTTTCAATAAAATTACAAATACGTAAGAATACTGTTTCAAAATCCATATTTCTCTCTGAAACGTTATAAAATTGAGATTCACCGTCCACATAGTCACGTCCCTTCGATTAGACAGACTTTTTTGTATTCTCATTGTATGGGACAAAAGGATAAAATATGACTTTATTATCCTTTACTCGTTTCTATATTTCGAATAGAATACTTACATGCTGGACAAGTATAAATTACATTTTGATTAGACTGAGCTGTTAATACATGATCCATTTCAAATGACATATGACATTTTGGGCAGACAACAACCGGCAATCGTTCCATCTTTCACATTCCTTTCAAACTTTTAATACCAGTGTCGGAAGAACAAAAAAATCTTATACATGCAAAGTGAAACTTTAATCAGTATGTTTTTCCCTACCCCACCTAAGTTTTAATTCCCCTGAATTTTGAAGTGAGGCCTTACCACTCATAAATAACATGCCAGAATGAAATTCCCATCAGAATTATATACATGATTCTCTCCACACCCCACCTTCCATTCCTTATCTTTTTTCTTGAAGGATAAAGTTATGGTTAACAAAAAAGGTACCGCGAGAAGCGGTACCTTTTTTGTATGTATTAAGAAATAATATCGTAAATCTCAATTGCAACCATATCAATGTTATCGAATTGATATACTTGTGGCTTTTCGCCTTGTTGATACACTTCTAACTCATACATTTCACTTTTATCGAAAAATTTCACGCTACATTTACGTTCACCGTTCACTTCAAAATAGCGTTGCGCTACTTCACCGCTTTCAGCTTGTTCTTGTAGACTAACAAGTCGAGTTAAAATTCCTTGGAGTAGAGACATGAAATCTCCCCTTTCTCTAATCTTCCTACCAATAGGTTTTACAGCTATACTCATTCTATCCGTCATAACAGAAAAAATGTTCCACACTCTAGGATAAAGCTTATTGGCAAGAAACTCAACTAAAATTTGTCGAAAAAAGAAGGAAAAAGCAGAAAGGAAATCTTTTTCTTCCCTTATTGCTGTTTTTGGAACTGCAGAATATAATAAAAAGCAGAAAAAAGGAGGAATTATAATGAAAAAAATAGAGGTTTATACGCAACCAGATTGTCCACCATGTGCAATTGTCAAAGAATTTTTAAAGCACAATCACATAACATATGAGGAGTTCGACGTAAAAAAAGATACTGCCGCTCGCAATCGTCTTTTATATGACTATGATTCATATTCAACCCCAACAGTTGTCATTGACGGTGAAGTTGTTGCTGGTTTTCAAATTGAGAAGCTACAACAGTTACTAAATATAGAATAGGAATAGGCGACTACACGCCTATTCCTATTCTTTTAACTCTTGTAACTTTTTCATTTCCGTTAAAACTTCCTGACTCTCATGATATCCCGCTACTTTCCATTTTCCTTTATCCTGTTGTAATGTTACAATTTGATATTGTTCATTTTTTGTCCGTTCATATACATACAAAAGGCGATGTTCTTCATCATACGACATTTTTGTTGCTGAATGAAATGAAAAAGGCGCTTCTTTCGTAGGGAGCAAATATTCACCACTCTGCTTATCATTCCTACTATTTTCATCTGTAAAAACTTGAAGGAAATTATCTGTAAAGTACGGCGATAACACATCGATCATTTTATTCATCGGCAAGTGCTTTCCACGAATTGAAAATTGTGCCTCATATCCCTTTTGAATTGTCATAAACACTTCTTTCCGGTCCACATTCACTTCTTCTTTCCCTAAAACTGTTGTCACACTATAACCTACTAGAAAGGCAACACATACGAATAGAACAAACCATATTCCATATTTCTTCATTTCTTCACCTTCCTTTTAAAAGAACTTGTCTTTGTAGTATTCATTGTAACAATGATTATGCAAAGAAAGGGACGGTTTCGTTCGTAAAATCTTTACAATGATAGACAGCATTTTTACCATCATTTTCACTATTACCAATTTATGATAAAAACAAACAAAAAAATGCACGAATCTCTTCGTACATTAAAATAAAACATCTTCTTCATATAAAAACTCATAGGACAAATCAATAAATAAAAAATGTTCATCGTCAATTGGGAAAGAAAATGTTCGTACCATTTCTCCCGTCTCTATATCTGCATACAAATCAGAAAGTCTCGCTTTATTTTCAAATCGCATCTTCATTATATTTTCTAAAAAGTACGGGCGCCAGCTCCAATTCTTCATATAATATTCCGGCATAACAATCCATTCACCGTCTTTTTTCATAATGTTTCCTGATTGCTGAAAACCATCTTCATTGCAAATAAAAATTCGAAAACTATAATCCGATACATGTTGACTAAACTGTAGTAGCCAATCATTAATCTCTTCATTCTTTTTCTGCTTAGATAAAACATTCCCAACTTGATCACGCAATGTTTCTGTTAATTGATAAATCTTTTGTAGTTTTTTCTTTTCATGTTGAATAAATTGATGACATTCATTGCCAAGACGTTCTTTTAAAATATCTGTTTCAATAAAATCTGGCAAACACTTTTTTAGATAATTCCCTTGATAGTATCTCCCGCCATTTTTCCATGCATATTGCAACTGGTAAAACGCATCAATTTCTTCATATAATAGTGTCGCACCAATCCTTCTCGCTAACAACGACAAAGAATATAAAATATCTTGATACGATTGTAAAAGTGCTGTTTGTCTTAAATTCGTTAAGTCTACTTTTAAAATGTCAGGTGCTAGCACACTAATCTGTTCTAAATTACTCGTACCTGTCCCTACTTTATTAATGGAAATTTGAATGCCATATGTACGGTAATACATAAGTAAATGATTAAACTGTTCTATATCTTCCTTACACTCATGTTCCGTTATTTCCAACACAATATTACTTAAGTTCAGCCCTTTTTTTTCATACATTAATAATAACTGCAGCAAACTCTCATCTTCGTCGTTCATTAATACATTTGCATTTCGGTGTATAAACAATAAAAAATCTTGTTTTTTTTCTAAATAGCGCTCTAACGCTTTTTCTACTATGACATTATCAGCTTCCAGTTGGAATTCACCTGGAATAGAATCATCATGAAAAAAAGAAGAAAGACTTTCTATCCCTTCTTCCGTTTGGATACGCCCCACTACCTCATATCCAATTACTGTATGTTCATCAGCACTAAAGATAGCCTGATAATAAGGAAGGACTTTATCCAAGTTACTCATCACATCTAATGCATCTACCAAAACGTTTCCCTCCCTTTACTTTTCAAAAAATTATAACACGGTATGTATAGAAAAATAATAAAAAATCCCTTCAGTTTTCCTGAAGGGATTAGAGGGGTAAAATGCTAAGGGGAATTAGCAATTCTACTATGAAGAAAAAAGAGATTTTAAATATACCTTATAAAAAACCTATTGTAAACCCTTTTCTTTCACATGTCACAATTCCGACACATTTCACCTCATATTAATGGGTAATCCCTTTAAAACGGATATTGATGCAAATGTTGTCCACCATCCATTGTCATACATGTTCCATTTATGTATGCTGCTTCATCAGAACATAAATAAAAAGCTAAACCCGCAATTTCTTCTGGTGTACCAAGCCGACCAAGTGGGACGCTTTGCAGTGTCCGATTAGCAGCTTCTTTTGAAATCCATAATTTATCCGCACCACCTGTTCGTTCTATTGGTCCAGGAGCGATTGCGTTGACGCGAATACCGTATTTACGTCCCCACTCAACAGCGAGCGTTTTTGTCATTGCTAACACACCAGCTTTCGCCGCAGCAGAATGAATAACACCAGGTCCTGCATCCCAGGCATACGTTGCTACCATATTAATGATATTTCCTTTGATCCCTTTTTCAATCCAATATTTCCCGACCGATTGACTGCAATAAAAAGTACCATTCAATACAATATTAATAACCGAGTTCCAACCATTGATTGATAAATCTTCTGCAGGACAAATAAAATTACCTGCTGCATTATTTACTAAAATATCAATACGTCCAAATTTTTCATCCACATATTCAATCATATGCTTTATATCCTCTATATTTCGGACATCCATTTGCACTGTTAATACTTGCCCTGAAAACTGCTCAATCTCTTTTTTGGCTTCTTCAAGCTTCTCTTCTGTACGCCCTGTAATAACAACGCGGGCTCCTTCCTTCGCAAAACGAGCAGCCATTCCCTTTCCCATTCCACTTGAACCACCTGTTATGATTGCTACTTTCTCTTTCAAATTATCCCCTCCCTAAAAATGAATACACATTCATTTTACCACTTTATTTCATAGAAATCTTTATATTTTTAAATTTTTCTGATATCTTTAAAAAAGAAGCTCACTTTTCTTACAATCTATATCCATCTATTTGAACTTTTCTTTTTACCATCCTTGGCTACAAAGAACAAAAAAGCGATTCACGCTTGTTCCCCCTTTTTTCTTGACATGAGATAGAAAAAAAGTCGGACCGCTACTTATAATGCTCGTGCTAATCTAAAAGTTAGTTTTTTTATCTTTTTTTCAATCCGTATATACTATATAATCCTAGCACACGAAATAAACCGAAAGGAGAACAAAGTGACCTATACTATATTACATGTATACTTTAGAAACTTCCTTTTCGATAATATAGGCCCGCTCATATTCCCATGAAAAAAATAACGAGAAGAAACTTTATAAAAACAAGTATACACACTTGTCTCTATTCTTGTGTTACAGCTGGTCTCGGTTATTACTATGCAAAGTATATAGAACCGAACTTTCTTTCTTTAACACATCACACACTTCGTTCTTCACTCATCCCAAAAAACTTTCAAGGTATGAAAATCATTCAATTTAGTGATTTACATTTAGGATACTATTTTTCTCTCCAACATCTTACTACAATTGTTTCAAAAATAAATGAACTCGCGCCCGATATCGTCCTTTTTACTGGTGATTTAATCGATGACTACCAAACATATAGTGAAACTCCTTTTGTTTCTTCTATTTTAAGAAACATTCGTGCACCTTTTGGCAAATTTGCAATCTACGGAAACCATGATCATGGTGGATACGGAACAGAATACTATCGTCAAATTATGGGTGACGCGGGTTTTGAAGTATTACAAAATACCGAAAAACGGATTCGCTTATTAGATAATAGTGAAATTTCTATTTTCGGTATTGATGATATGCTCCTTGGAAAACCAGAAATTGATATAACTCTACACAATGTACAAAAAAATCTATATACAATTGTGCTCGTACATGAACCTGATGTAGCACCTAAAATTGCAAACTTCCCCGTAGATCTCCAACTTTCTGGTCATAGTCATGGTGGACAAGTACAGATTCCCTTTTTAGGGGCAATTGTTACCCCAGCACTAGCAAAACATTACATTGAAGGTTTTTATCATATTCAAGAATTACTCCTTTATGTAAATCGCGGCCTTGGAAGAACACGCGTTCCATTCCGCTTTTTATCTAGACCTGAAATTACAATATTCACTCTGCATCACTTGTAACTTACAATTGCCTATTTTCTTATATATCCTTTCTTGTACTCGCTCATCCATGCTTTTTCACCATATGATAACAATGAGTCCAATAAAGGAGGTTTGTTCATGTACTCATATCCTCATCCCTATCTAGTTCGTTCAGGACCCATTGGCCCAGTAAGTGACTCACGTTTCTTACCGTTCTTCGGTGTTCCATTCTTAGCCGGAATTGCAGGCGGGTTACTTGGCGGAGCATTAGCATTCGGCCCTAGACCACCTTACTATCCCCCCTATCCACCGCCATACCCACCGGCGCCATCTCCTTGTTACGGAAATCCGTGCCAACCGTATTACTATTAATATGAACAAAAACTATGAGAAAAAGCCTCTTGTTGTTAAGAGGCTTTTTTCGTCATATTCTTATAATCTTGCATTCATGAGCTTCCTTATTCACAATTTATTAAACTTCTTTGATACATAAATCGCAGTTGTGAAAATAAAAGCAAATCTTCACTCAATTTACACATTACTCTGCATCAGTATTTTGATAAGCCATCTTAAATAATTTCTCTTGGCTATCGATTTCTTGCGAACCATTGTTTATCACATAATAGTATTCACCATCTTGATTTTGTTCGCGTGTTTTTACATTATCTGCTAAAATCAGTTGCAAGATTGCTTTTATTCTTGCTTTCATTTCAAATCCTAAAATCGGAAATGAAATTTCCACCCGCTTTTCCATGTTCCTTGTCATCCAATCGGCTGACGATAAGTAAATTTTTTCATCTCCATTATGATGAAAATAGTAAATACGGCTATGTTCTAAATAACGTCCAACAAGACTAATGACACGAATATTTTCACTCACGTTTTTAATACCAGGCCGCAAACAGCACGTTCCTCTAACAATCACTTCTACTTTCACTCCAGCTTGCGATGCCTCATATAATTTTTGGATTAACGGTTTATCTGTTAAGGAGTTCATCTTTGCGATAATATGTCCATTTCCATACTGTTTATGATAGCGAATCTCTTCATCAATCAATTCCATAAATTGATGGCGTATATCAAACGGTGCTACTGACAAGTGGTGGAAATGCGGTTTTGTTGTATAACCACTTAAGTAGTTAAAGAAATTTGTCGCATCTACTCCAAAATCTTTGCGAGATGTAATATATCCAAAATCCGTGTAAAGTTTTGCAGTAGCATCATTATAATTTCCTGTTCCTAAGTGGACAAATCTTTCAATTTTCCCATGTTTTCTTCGTACAACAAGCGTAATTTTACTATGCGTTTTCAAATGACTTACACCATAAATAACGTGGCAACCAGCTTGTTCAAGTTCCTTTGCCCAATGAACATTATTCTCTTCATCAAAACGAGCTTTTAATTCAACAAGTACCGTTACTTGTTTTCCTTTTTCAGCTGCAATCTTTAATGCCTGAATAATGGGAGAACCTCCACTCACACGATATAATGTTTGTTTTATCGCTAGCACATTTGGATCATCGGCCGCATCACGCACAAAATCAATAACTGGCTGAAAAGATTCAAACGGATGATGTAATAGAATATCATGCTCCAGTGCTTTTTCAAATACATCTTCCTCATCATCTAAATCTTGAGGTGGCTGTGGTATAAGAGCTGGATAAACAAGATGTTCATATAAAGGCGCTAATTTTTTATATAGAGAAAATAAACATGTTAGGTCTAACGGCCCATCCATCATATATACATCTTCATCTTTCACTTCTAAAACTTCATACAGTAAAGATAATACTCTTTCATCTACATGCTCTTTACCAATTTCTAAACGAACAGCCGCTCCCCATTTACGTTTTTTTAACTCTTTTTCAATTACTTTTAATAAATCACGTGCACCCTCTTCATGAATTGTTAAATCTGCATTACGTGTAATGCGAAAACGAGTAACAGAGGATACTTTATATCCTGTAAACAATTTATGAGTAAAGCCACTAATTACATCTTCTAATAAAATGAATTTCTGTTTTTGATCTTCACTCGGTAAAAAAATGAAACGTTCGAGCAAGGATGGAACTTGAACAATGCCAAGCTTTGTTCGATTTTCTTCCTCTTCTTGCTTTTCATCATAGAGAATAGTAGCTAAATTCAAACTTTTATTTAACAACATAGGGAATGGCCGATAGGCATCTATTGCCACGGGCGTTAAAACCGGGAAAATTTGTTCATCAAAATACTCTTCAATAAATTCACGTTGTTCTTTCGTTAAATCTTGAAATGCTAACGGCTCAACACCTTCTACTTCAAGTGCCGGTAACACAGTATTTACAAATGTATTATACTGAACTGTCATTAATTCATGGGCTTTCATGGCAATTTTATTTAGCTGCTGTTTTGGTGTTAATCCAGCCTTATTTTCCGGTTGATTGAATCCAGCTTTTACTTGATCCTTTAATCCCGCAACACGTACCATAAAAAATTCATCCAAGTTTGAACTAAAAATACTTATAAACTTTAATCTTTCTAAGAGTGGATTACTTTCATCTTGTGCCTCTTGTAACACACGTTCATTAAAAGCGAGCCAGCTTAATTCACGGTTATTATAATATGCAGTATCATTTAAATTCACAGCATTTAAATTTATAGTATTTTCCTTCATTAATCCCATTTTCCCTCACACTTCCCTTTGAAACTTTTTCAATATAATTTAGTTACATTTATTGTAGCAAATTCCAATTTATTAAAGTGTAAATTTTTTGTAAAGACATCCGTACAACTTAGCTTTTCCCCTCAAATACTAGGTGAATATTCATCTTTAATGCTTTTTCAAGTTGTTTTTTCTGCTTTTCCGCCTGCACTTTTTCCGCTAAGGCCGATCGTTCACACAAAATGTGAAATACTAGCCCCTCTTTATTTCTCTTCACCTGAATCGTTTCAATTAGTTCTCTTTGCCTCACATTTAAAGCGGCAGAAAATTGTAAAATCGCTCCTAATAAACGAATCTTTTTTTGTTCACTCTTATCAAACCATCCTTCAAATGGTTCTAAATATTGCTTAAATAACATTTTCGACTTATAGGATGCAATAAGTGCAAGTCTAATACGCTCTTTATGCATCATGCCATCAATTGTCTTATTCGCCAATAAATAGAATGTATGCAGACGGCTTGCTTCCGCATCTATGTATTTCCCAATATTAAATACTTTGGCGGCTTGATAAAATATATTCCAATCTTTTTCTGAAAAAGTGATAATTTCAGACTCTTCAAGTTGTGTACAAATTAGCGTTCCATGCTTAATAAGTTGCACCACGAAGTTCATATCCATTTCATACTCATAGGACAATAAGTATAAACTCTCTTCTATCACATTTGGATAATAAATAACACCTAAATTTTTTGTAAGTTCCTCATAGAAAACCCCTTCTCGTAGTCCTTTTCTACTTAATACAAATGACGGGGCTTGTATAATATTTGTTAACATATAAAATACTTCTACAGCTGGAATAATTGTATCAGCCCGATCTTTTGCTAGCCCATCTAGTTTCTGTACTTCTGTAAAAGAAAGACGTTCCAATTCTTCTCTTACATCCCTTATATCTTCTTCCTTCATTTTATATAAATGCAAACCTGCTATCGGATAAGAAATTATATTTTGATGAATCTTCACCATATTCCGGGCACTTCCACCTATGGAGATAAGAGGTAGCCTTTTACCTTTTAACCAAGGTAATGTTTGAAATTGATACCATAAATATCTTCTTAATTCTTCTAGTTCTTCTGTAGTTGGTATCTCATTACGAATAAATTGTTGTTTCAGAGAAAGCGCTCCAAAAGGAAAGCTGTGATATTCCACCATTTCTCGGTCCCGAAAATAGGTAACCTCTGTACTCCCCCCGCCAATGTCAACAGTAATTCCTTCAGTAAAGGAAGTTGAATTCATTACAGCTAAGTAACCATAACGTGCTTCTTCATATTCAGATAAAACCCTAAGTACAAAATCAGTTTTTCCTTCTACAAGTTTTTTTATTTCTTCTTGGTTTTTCGCTTGTCTAATTGTTGCTGTCGCAACACAAAGAACAGTATGTAACCCATGAAACCTTGTACTTTCTTGAAATTGGAGTAGTGTTTGTAGCAGTATATTCATTCCCTCTTCTATAAGCACACCATCTATTAAATAATTTCTTAAACGTGCTACAACTTTTGTATTTTCAACTTCCTTATAAAAACCACCATTTTGTTTTTCGTAAATTACCAATCGCATCGTATTTGAGCCAATATCAATAATGGCATATTGTTGTTTCAATATATCTTTCACACTTCTCACTCTTTCATTATTAAATTTCTAGAATCCATTCCTATCATTATTATACAAAATAGTTGTTTTTTGTAACAATATTGCTTTAATATTTAAAATATATACAATTATTTTTTGTATATAATAAAAACCATTTTTATTTATGCTATAATATTGAAAAACTAGAAAGGGGATCCCATTATGAAAGCTTCACAACCGCAGTCTCATTCGCACAAACAATATTCTATTGATCAATTGGCTCAATCTATTTTCATTGTAAACCGGCATGCTAAAGCCGCGACGAATCCTAAATACCTATATTGGTTGAAAAAGTTTGCTTTAGAACGTTTAATTCGTGAAAAAAAAGCAATTAAAGAAGGATTACATTTCTCTAGGAATCCACGCTTTAGCCAGCAACAATCAGATGTTCTCGTTCGATTAGGCGACTATTTTTTCCATATCCCTCCTACAAAAGATGATTTCAATACACTTCCACATCTCGGTAGCCTTGAATCTTCCTATAGAAACCCCAAAACGAATCTTTCTTTAGCAGTAGCAAAAAAAACACTCCAAGATTACATTGGACCAGAAGCGCTAAAACAAGAAAAAAAATTGAGTGAACCAATCCCTTGGTATCGTCGTACGTATACGAAAAAATAAAGCAGGCTTGGCTATAATAGCCAACCTGCTTTATTTTTTTTCTTCTTTTATTTTTATATTCGCCTGTTTATAAAATGCGATTTTTTCTGTATTATATGATTTTGTATATTCATTAAACTTATCTTTTTCAGCATCAATATCTTTATAAGATTGGTTCACCTTTTTCACTTTATCACTAATATCTTTTAATTTCGCTCCCTTATCTTGAAGCATTGTAAATAGTTCTTTTTCTAATTTTAATGATTTACTATAACTATCATACAGCTTATTGAAAGACTCATGACGTTTTTCGTAAGTTTTCTTTACTTTGTCTGCTTGTTCTTTCAGCTTACCATTCTCGATTTTCCCGACAAATTTATCAACTGATTTCACTTCTTCTTTCGCTTTATTCAATGCTTCTTTTTCTTTATCCATTACTTTTCCACGTTCTGCTGTATTTTTCATTGCTTGATCTAATTTTTCTTTCACAGCTTGATTATTATCTTTTCCTTCTTGTACAATTTGACCATATAATGTTTGACCTTCTTTTTCTAATCCCTCTAATTTTTTGGCATCTTCAAACATTGGTTTTTCTTGCTTCGCAGCATTTTCAAATGCTACATATAACTCCTCTTCTGGTTTCGGACCGAAACATCCAGCCAATACTGTCATAGATAAAGCTACTACAATTGCTATTTTGTTATATTTCAACTTCTTTTCCTCCTAATTAAATTTCACCAGTACTTTTTATTTCATCTAAATTTCACCTAATCATTGGCGAACTAGATTAAATTCCCCTGTATGACTACAACTCTTACAGGTTATGTAAAGGATTGAAATATGAACCCCCCGCCACGATAACACGAATTGCAAACTAGCAGCTTCATTAAAAGCCACTGTCGGCTCCTCACGTCTTCCATTCTATCATTCCCTTTCTATCTTTCTATCAAACTTTTCTTGTCCATTTTACACACTCTAAAGGTTTACTTGCAACAATTTACAAAAATTCTTTTTATTCCCTAAAAAGAAAAGTGTAGAGATTGTTCCCTCTACACTTTTTAAATGAAAAACATTGTGCAAAATGTATTGACACATCCATCATAATTATATGATGTTTAAATCTATTTTTAAAGACTTTTGTTACAAAATACTCTCTTTTTGTAACAAAAGAAAAAAAATTGTTACGAAAAAACTTATATAATTCTACTTTTACGCCTGAATTCCCCCGTCCTAAATCAATCATCTTCTAAAATAACAACTAATTATGTTTTATATAATATAACTTATAAGTAAAGCAACACGACTGAATATCTATACACCACGCATTGCTATCGATTCGGTAGCGAACTGCCAATCTTCCTTTATGCTTTATATACATTCTTCGTTCATCACAATATATATTTCAATATTAATAATACTTTTTTTTAAAAATAAAAATGTATATATTTCTCTTCCATTTTATCTCTCAAACTTGTATCCATTTCGTTTCTATTTCATATATATAGTATATACCCCTTACAGAAAGGAGAAAAAAATGTTACAAAAAGAAAATATTCCAGACATCCTTCGTTTTTTAACCGGTTTTCTCTTATCATTAAAACTATTATTTCAATCATTTGGTCTTTCTTTTATTACAAACGATCAAATTGATGCAATCATAAATGTTACTTCTTTCTTATTTATCTTATACTTCGGATATAAAAATAACTATGTCGGAAAAAAAGGCTTGGAGCAGAAAAAATTACTAAAGAAGCATAAGTTGCATTAAAAAAGGAACCCACGTCCAATGGGGTTCCTTTTTATTTTTGTTTGGAGATTACTTCTTTTGTTTGAAACGGCCCATATAATTGGCCCTTCTGCTGAAATGTATATGTGGCACACAACGAAATACATGACGGGATTTGTATACGGGATGCTTTCACCTGACAGATTAATTGCGCTTTTTCACCTGATAGTAATTCATCAATACGCCACCTTACAAGTTGAAATAAAAACTCCCCCGCCCCTTTATTCGTTTGTAATGTATTAGGCATATATGCAAAATGATCACGAATCATATGACTAACGATTACGCGCGAAATGTCTTCGCTTCCTCTATTTTCAACTTCTAATTGAATAAAAAGAATTTCCTGTACTCCATAAACTACTTCTTGTGAAAAACACTGCTCTTTTATACTGCGAATTTGTAATGTTACTGCGACATTTGGATTAGACTGTTTTATCGTAATTTCTCTAGAACCACCTTCCCTCCACATAACAGGTTGTAAAGACGTCGGAAACACTTCTCTCTCTAAACCCATTTCCCATATTTTCACAATAACAATTCACCTCATTCCAAATGATATTATCTGTATAAATTTACTCTGCACTCCTAAATCATAACCTAACCTTCTCTTCTTCATCTTAAATCATAGGTTTTTATCTGTCCCTTTATATTATTCGGCAACATGATAAAAAAAACATTTTAAATAGCTATAAACTTGATCATTCTTCATTCCTCCTTTTATGTCTTCAATATTACAAGCTACAGAACAAAAAAATTGCTTTATAGTCAAATTTGACTATAATATAAATTAAGCTTTCTATTCTTTATGACAAAAGAACGTCATCTTAATAAAGGAAACGATAAAATCATAATCGTACATAAAGACATACTAAAGCATGAACTACCAATTAGCTTTTTCTAAAAAGCGATTAATCTTATATAAAAGGAGGAATACATTTGCAAGAGCAAACATCTCAAAACAAAGTAAACAAAACAAAATTTGTTGTAGCTGGATTGTTACTCGGTATTTTAATGGCAGCAATGGATAATACAATCGTTGCCACTGCCATGGCAACAATCGTTGGAGACCTAGGAGGATTTGATAAATTTGTTTGGGTCACATCAGCTTACATGGTAGCAACAATGGCAGGGATGCCGATTTTCGGTAAATTGTCTGATATGTACGGACGGAAGCGGTTTTATATCGGTGGTTTGCTTCTCTTCTTGCTAGGCTCAATTCTTTGCGGTACGGCATCGAGCATTGAACAGTTAAGCATTTACAGAGCAATCCAAGGAATTGGTGGCGGTGCTCTCATGCCAATTGCCTTCACAATCATGTATGACATATTCCCCCCAGAAAAACGCGGGAAAATGACAGGACTATTTGGCGCGGTTTTTGGAACATCAAGCGTATTTGGACCTTTATTAGGGGCTTATATTACAGATTATATAAGTTGGCACTGGGTATTTTATATTAATATTCCATTAGGGCTTATCTCCTTCTTCTTCATCTCGAAGTATTACAAAGAATCTCTACAATATAGAAAACAAAAAATTGATTGGGCTGGTGCCATCACGCTTGTAATAAGCATTGTTTGCTTAATGTTTGCACTAGAACTTGGCGGTAAGGAATATGCATGGGATTCTAACATGATTCTTGGACTATTTGCTACGTTTGTTCTCATGCTTATCATTTTCTTTTTCATAGAAAGACGAGCAACAGAGCCAATTATTTCTTTCCATTTATTTAAAAAGCCTTTATTTGCAGCAAGTCAAGGAGTTGCCTTTTTCTATGGAGCAGCTTTTATTATTTGCACTGTTTATATTCCAATTTTTGTTCAAGGTGTTCTCGGTGGTTCCGCATCAAATGCCGGATTAGTTTTAACACCGATGATGGTAGGTTCTGTAATTGGAAGTCAAGCTGGTGGACAATTTGCTTCCCGAACAAGTTACCGTAACATCATGATTGTGTCTGGTATTTTCTTTATACTTGGTATCTATTTACTCAGCACTTTAACAATGGAAACACCTCGCTCACTTGTAACGCTCTTTATGGTTCTTGCTGGACTTGGAGTTGGATTCTCTTTCTCTGTTTTAAGCATGTCTTCCATTCACAATTTAGAAATGAGAGACCGTGGTTCTGCGACATCCACAAATTCATTTTTTCGTTCTCTCGGAATGACTCTTGGTGTAACAATTTTCGGTACGATTCAAAATCATATTTTCACTGATAAATTAACATCGGTTTTCCCACCAGAATTAGCAAAAATGGCACCTAAAAATGGGGATACAAGCTTTTTATTATCACCACAGGCCACTGAAAAAATTCCACCTCACATATTGGATGGAATTAAACAAACACTTGCGATATCTATCGCTGATACATTTTTCTGGGCGCTTATTCCAGCCGTCCTAAGCATGATCTGTATTACACTAATGGGCAAAGAACGTCTCGTAACTGGAACAAAAAACAAACAGAAACAAGTCAGTTAATATACACTAAAACAACGGTATATCTCTTTATCAAAAGAGATATACCGTTTATAATATTTTAAAATTTTATATTACAGGAGTTGAAACAGCATGAGTATGAAACTAGTCATCCTCGGCTTACTACTCGAAGGAGATAAACATCCATATGAAGTGCAACATATAATGAAAGAACGTCATATGGATTGTTACATTAAATATGCAAAAGGATCTCTCTACTACGCTTTTGAACAACTAGAAAAACAAGGGGCTATTGCAGTTACAAATGTAATACGCGATACCAATCGACCCGATAAAACGATTTTCCATATAACTGAAACTGGAAAAGAACTTTTCCAGACGCTACTATTAAAGCAATTCGAAGCTAAAAATCAAATATATAAACCAATCTATTCAGCACTATCTTTCGCTCATTTTGGTGACGAAAAAACAATCATCCCTATTTTAGAACAAAAGATAACTGACACAGTTCAATATTTACATACGATGCAATCCATATACGAACATAGCAAAAAAAATGTTCCTCGTGCACAACTTTATATTTTAAAAAGTGTTATTGAACATATTACAGTTGAATTAAATTGGCTAAATGAGCTATATAAAGACGCAAGTACTGGGCGTCTTTCCGAAATCGGAACAGACATATAATATGTCTTAGCACTAACTCTCTTCCTTCACTGCTTATAAAGTGACCCTTTAATCAGCCCTCACCAATCGGGCTCTTACGGGCAGCTCGCCCCCACGCTCTGAATCTTGAGGTGGGGGCGAGCTGTCCGCAAATAGCGAGATAAAAATCTTTATCTAAATTTTTATAAGCAGTTTTCCCACTTTACCCTTACATATACCAAATCACATTTCTTCTTACAGTCCTTTAGATACAGCATTTTTTTGTAAAAAAATAGTTTTTTAACATATTTGAAAATAAAATATTCTAAATGATAAGAATGCAAAACTTTGAAATATTCTTATTTTAAAACAGTAGACAAAATTTAAAAAATTGTGTTAAAATTTGTTTCAATATCATATTCGCTTGTTAAATTCCTTTCAAAAGGAAAATAGGCACACGGGATTTCTTATTTCGTGTTTAAAAGGAAAGTTTGGTGAAATTCCAACGCGGTCCCGCCACTGTAAGTGCAAAGACCTCTTTTCTATACCACTGTGAAAACGGGAAGGGAAAAGAAATCGTATAACGCATAAGCCAAGAGACCTGCCTATTTTAACAACACTGATAGACTCACGGCTGCTGATTAGGTGTTAGAAACGAGAAGAGAGGGATATTTTTTGTACCTTTCCCCTTTCGTGACAAGCATTTCCGAGTAAACAGAAATGCTTACTTTTAATTAGGGAGGAATTTAAAATGGCAATTCAAACAAGTAATTTAGGGTATCCACGAATTGGATTACACAGAGAATGGAAAAAAACGTTGGAAGCTTTTTGGTCAAACAAAATTGATGAGCAGCAATTTTCAACGACAATGAAAGAAATCCGCCTTCAACATGTAAAAGTTCAACAAGAAAAAGGAATCGATTTAATTCCAATTGGCGACTTTACATATTATGACCACGTGCTGGACACAGCCTACATGCTTGGCTTTATTCCATCACGTTTTTCGGAGTTTTCTTCTTATCTTGATGTATATTTTGCAATGGCACGGGGTTCCAAAGATCACGTTGCTTCTGAAATGACAAAATGGTTTAACACAAACTATCATTATATTGTTCCTGAATATGAAGAAGGATTGAATATTTCCTTAAAAGACAATCGACCACTTCGCTTATACGAAGAAGCAAAGCAAGAATTAGGTATCGATGGAAAACCAGTTATATTAGGACCTTATACATTCTTAAAATTAGCAAAAGGATATAAAGAAGATCAATTTGCAACTATTTTAAATCAACTAGTTGCACCTTATATACAACTATTAACTGAATTACATGAAGCTGGCGCACGCTTCGTACAAATTGATGAACCAATTTTCGCCTCTTTAACTAAAGAAGAAATCGCAGAAGCTAAAAAGCTTTATGAAACAATTCGTAAAGGTGTACCACATGTATCGCTTATTCTACAAACTTATTTTGATAGTGTAGAAGAAAATTATGAAGAGATTATTACATTCCCTGTATCCGGCATTGGATTGGACTTTGTTCACGGTAAAGAAGGAAATGTAAAAGCTATTTTAGAGCATGGCTTCCCGGCCGACAAAATCTTAGGGATCGGTTGTATAGATGGCCGTAACATTTGGAGAGCTGATCTCGATGAGATTCTTTCTTTATTTAAAACATTACAAGACCGTGTTACACCGCAAGAGTGGATTATTCAACCTTCTTGTAGTTTATTGCATACTCCGATTGATAAAACAGAAGAAATACACTTATCGACAGAACTATTTGATGCTCTTGCATTTGCAAATCAAAAATTAGAAGAACTTGTACTTATTAAACGCGCACTCTCTGAAGGTGTAGACAGTGTGAAAAAAGAATTAGCTACTTACCGCACCGCTCATGAAGCTATACGTTCTTCAGCTGCGCGTAATCGTGAAGATGTAAAAGCAGCTCGTGCAGGTCTTAAAGAAGAAGACTTCTCTCGTCCTCTTCCATTTGAAAAACGTTATGCTTTGCAACAAGAAGCATTGCAGTTACCGCTACTTCCAACAACAACAATCGGTAGCTTCCCGCAAACTACTGAAGTTCGTCAAACGCGTAAACAATGGCGAAGTGGTGATATTACAAACGAACAATATGAAACATTTATTGAAAAGGAAACTAAAAAATGGATTCAATATCAAGAAGAAATCGGCCTTGATGTGCTCGTTCACGGTGAATTTGAACGTACTGATATGGTAGAATACTTCGGTGAACGACTTGCTGGTTTCTCTTTCACTAAAAATGGTTGGGTACAATCATATGGTTCTCGTTGTGTAAAACCACCTGTAATATATGGTGACGTTGCCTTTATTAGCGGGATGACAATTAAAGAAACTGCGTATGCACAGAGCCTTACAAATAAAGTTGTCAAAGGTATGTTAACAGGACCTGTGACAATTTTAAATTGGTCATTCGTTCGAAATGACATTTCACGAAAAGAGGTTTCATATCAAATTGCATTGGCACTTCGTCATGAAGTCGAATTACTTGAATCTTCTGGCATTCGTGTTATTCAAGTTGATGAACCCGCCCTTCGCGAAGGGATGCCATTAAAGGAAAAAGATTGGGATGCATATATTACATGGGCTGTTCAATCATTCCTTTTATCAACTTCTTCTGTAGCGAACGAAACACAAATTCATACACATATGTGTTACAGTAACTTTGAAGATATTGTTGATGCAATCCGTGCTTTAGATGCTGATGTGATTTCTATTGAAACATCAAGAAGCCATGGTGAATTTATTCAAACATTAGAACATACAACATATGAAAAAGGCATTGGTTTAGGTGTTTATGATATTCATAGCCCTCGTGTTCCAAGTAAAGATGAAATGTATACCATTGTAGAACAATCATTAAAAGTATGTGATCCAAAATACTTCTGGATTAATCCAGATTGCGGTTTAAAAACAAGAAGAACAGAAGAAGTTATACCCGCTTTAGAGCATATGGTGCAAGCTGCTAAAGAGGCTCGTTTTCTTTTAAAAACAAACGCTTAATTAAAATAGGGTGTCCTTTCACAGGATACCCTATTTTAATATAAATCCAAATTTAAAAACTAACATCAAACCATTCTTTTTAGATGGATGAGAGCATCTGGCCAGGCATAGAAGCGGTCAGTTCCTTTTTTAGCCCCATTCCATGTGAAAACAGAAGAAGAAAATGAATGAAGGTCTCTGTCTGTTCTTCATAACCATAATGTATCTGTTAAAAAATCAAATTGGATTTATATATTTTCCAACTAGCTGTCTTTGCTGTTTATGGTGAAGCTATATACCCAAACTGAAAAACAACCTCTATTCTTTTTAGATCGGAGAGAGTATCCGGCTCTACATAGCAACAATCAAATCCTCGTCCTGCTCCATATCAATTGAAAGCCAACAAAAAAATGTGTGCATGTCACCTTTTATTTTTCATGGCATTGGCTTTTTCATTCTTACTCTTCAAAAAATAATTCATACCGAACTCTATACAATTCATCCTCCGTCGGCTCTTCAAGTGGCGTTATTTGCAGCACTAGCATATATTCGCCTTGTGGAATTGGAATATGTAATTTACTTGAAAGAATGCTACTTATGAAAACCCCCTCAGTTCCTACCGAAAATGGTGCTGATATCGTTCTCATTACCTTTTCTTTCTCAGTATGTTTCCCAACCACACCTTCAATTTCACACGTATAATCAGAAATCGCCTCAAAAACAATTACACCTTCTGCTTCAGCGTATCCTCTCTCAAAGTCTTCACTCGTCCAGTCTACATAAGGCTGTTCTCCATCATAGTTCATCACGATTAATTGTGAATAGGAAATTGTTAATTCCACAACTATCCTTCCCTTTCTACTATTGATTTTAAGTAGTTTTTCCAATCACCTGCTACTTCACAACAAACTTCACACGAGTCCCATCCGGATATTTATCTAACTGATTTCCAACCCAAGAACCTGCGCCTCTATTATCAGCAGGACTAATATATTCAATATGTGCACCTTTTCCGCCTTCTTTACACATTGCCATTGGCCATTCATCACGATCGTATCCTTTTTTTGCTGGATATGGAGCTAGAGATAACTTCCTTCTATCAGCGGCACCACTTCGATCAATCGTACACACTTTAGACTGCCCTTCTTTCATCGCACTTGCAATATGTTTTCCTGTCTCTGGATAACGTTCTTTTGGAAATTCTAAAACTTGATCATATGTACCTTCTTTCTTAGTCTTTGATTCTGTTGGTGTAAATGCTTCATATATGGCAAGCAAAATAGAAAAAATAGCAATAATCGAAATGATAATTCCTTTTAATTGTTTCATATATACCTCCGTTTTCGGTCCTAATTTCTTTTCCTAAGCTATTATAACAAACTTCCTTCCTATATGTTTTCAGACATTATTTTATCCCTTCTTCCCCTTTACGCCAAAAACATTTATTTTCATGCAACTTTTCACTAATCATGTAGAAAACTTCTAGACTTCCGACATTCTTTTTCAAAGGAAGTTCGAATAAAAGATGGAATTTGTATATACGATACTTTTTGGGGAGGAAATGCCATGGAGGCAACATATAAAACGAAGGATGTTACAAATAAAACCGGAATCCCAAAACACATAGTTCGAAAATATAGTCAACTTCTAGAACAGCACGGTTATACAATTACAAAAGCCGCTGATGCTCGTATATATAAAATGGATGATATGAAACTTTTAAAATTAATTCATGAACGAGCAGCCACTTTACAAGAAGATATTACAGAAACAATTCCTATTATTTTAAAAGAAAAAGACAGTCCACCTGTACCATTATTAAAACAACATCAAGAAGTACAAGAGAAAGAAGAAAGTCGTCATTTTGAAGAATTCATGTTAAAACTTGAGATGCTCGCTCAATTAAATGAAGCAATTATTCATCAAAATTCCACCTTAATTACACAAAACCGATTAAAAGATGAAAAACTAGATGAATTAATGCAACAAGTGTATGTTAAAGAAGGTAAACAAGAAGAAATGCTACAAGAACTTATTGATCATGCTGCTCAAACAGATGAATTACAAAAAGAAAAAATGGACTTATTAATGAATCATATGTATAAGCGTGAGTCAAAACAAGAACAAAAAATGAACAAGCTTGTTAATGATGTTTACAATAAAGACAATAATCGAGATGCACAACTTCTACAAGTCATTCGTGAAATTCAAGAAACAAAACGACTAATCGCTGCCTCAAAGGAGCAAACTTTATTTCAAACATTTAAAAATTTATTTATTCGAGCCAAACCAGAAAAAACAAGCAAATAAACAAAAAGTTACCTTCTATCGGTAACTTTTATTCCTTATTTCTAACTGCTGGTAATGTAATCATTGCTTCCGTTCCTTTTCCACTCTCACTTTTATATTCCAGCGTACCATTATGTGCTTGTAAAATACTAAAGGTAACCATAAGCCCTAGACCTGTTCCTTTTTCTTTTAACGAATAATACGGCTGCCCAAGCCTAGCTAACTGTTCTTTCGTCATTCCAACACCACTATCTTTTACTCGTACTATAATGACATCATCTTTTTGAATAGCAGTTACTTTTAAATATCCTTTGTTTTCTTGAATTGCTTCAATTCCATTTTTAACAATATTCATAATTGCTTGCTTTAACTTTGTCTTATCGCCAATCGTATAAAGATTCTCAGAAATTTCAACTTGTAAATACACACCTTGCATAGCTGCAAATGAAGACATTAAAGTCGTCATTTCTATAAGCTGTGCTGATAAGCATATATGTTCCTTTTTTTCAATTTGTGGTCTAGCTAAATTCAAGTAATCTGAAATAATTTGTTCGGCCCGATCCAGCTCTGCTAATACAAGACGCATATAATCTTTATTCTTCACATCTTCAGTACTCTCTAATAGTTGAATAAAACCACGAACAACTGTAAGAGGATTTCGAACTTCATGTGCTACACTTGCCGCTAGCTCGCTTACAATGTTTAATTTTTCAGATTTTTGCATCTCTGTACGTAACAGTACATTTTCATTTAAATACTCTGTTAAATACACTTGAAATACCATTGTCATAACCATAATAAGGGACGCAAATATGTATCCACTATATAACGGCGACGTAGATTGCATAAAGTCCACTCTTAGTAAACTCCCAAGCATACTACATGCTAAGCCAACAAAAACATATAAAGATGAAATAATAAGAGCTAAGATAAGTTTTTTTTCTCTTGGAAAAACAGACCACTTTTTTGATAACAATAAAGGAATAATTGCAAGACATAACACTTCTATTATTCGAAGCCACTGTAAATCATTCAAAAACCATTCGTATATTATAAAAATAAAAGCTGGGATAATCCCTGCGATCCCGCCATACAAAAAACCACTAATAATTGGAATTGCATGAAAATTGTAATCGCAAATATTCCCAAAACAAATTGGGTATGTCATGGAAAGAACAAGCGTAACACTAGATAAAAACATAATAAAATAGCGATTGGGCTTTGGAAGCATATCTTGATAACGGTTTAGGCGAATCGCTTCATATAAAAACAGTGGTAGAATAATGATAGCAACTTGAATCATCAAATCACGGATTAGCTCCATACCCTTTCATCCTCTACATGTATTTTGATATGATTATATCATTTTACAGTCACTTTTGTTTTAAAATTTAGATTTTTCTTAACATATTTGTAAATCATTTATGAATAAACGTTTAGAAATGTTACAACTTTCCGAAATGATTGTAAACCCTGTACCAAACTATCATGATGTAGTATACAATGAACACGGGTTAACAAATACAATAAAAATTGTCCAATAAACGGACATCTATAACAACATATCGCATATAAATACTATCTAGGTTTACAAATAAGTGACTATTATTTTAGTAGGAGGAAGATAAATATGGCAGGGACTACGCTTGTTTTAAAAGAGGAGAATTTGGTTGTTCTCGAAAATGTGGATAAATCAGTATACGAGGAATTACAAGATAAGGCTGGAGAAGAAAATTGCACATGTGCTGTAAATGAATCTATTGTACACCTTGGAAAAGTGTCTTCTGTTCTTTGGAATGAAGATGAAATAGATTGGGAATATGGGTATTAAAAAGTCGCTTTCAGCGGCTTTTTTATATGCACTCTAAAGCGTACATATAAAATTTATGGTAAAATAAAAGAAATTTTTGTAAACGGAAGAAAGGGAGACAACATGGAACAATTCATTAATCCTAGAGTGAAGGATATCCAAATTTCTGGTATTCGCCAATTTTCTAATATGATTCAAAACTACGATAATCTCATTTCTTTAACAATTGGACAACCAGATTTTCCAACTCCTTCTTTAGTAAAAGAAGCTGCAAAGCGAGCTATTTCAGAAAACTATACTACCTATACACACAACGCTGGCTTATTAGAGTTACGTAAGGCAGCTTGCCATTTTCTAAAGGAAAATTACGATTTACACTATTCACCTGAAAATGAAACCATCGTTACAATTGGGGCTAGCGAGGCAATTGATGTTACATTTCGTACCATCCTAGAGCCGGGAACAGAGGTCATTTTACCAGCTCCTATTTATCCAGGCTATGAGCCTATTATTAGACTATGTGGCGCCACACCTGTTTTTATAGATGTTCGTGAAACAGGCTTCCGTCTAACAGCAGAAGCGATTCAAAACGCAATTACAGATCAAACAAGATGCATCGTTTTACCTTACCCTTCAAATCCGACTGGTGTTACACTGTCAAAAGAAGAACTAAAAGATATTGTAGATGTTTTAAAAGATAAAAACATCTTCATTCTTTCTGATGAAATTTATAGTGAACTTGTATATGAGGAACGTCACATGTCCATTGCACATTTTCCAGAAATGCGTGATAAAACAATTGTTATTAACGGACTAGCAAAATCCCATTCAATGACAGGTTGGCGCATCGGTCTTTTATTTGCTCCAAGCTATTTAGCACAGCATATTTTAAAAGTGCATCAATACAATGTTACGTGTGCAACTTCAATCTCACAATACGCTGCAATCGAAGCATTAACAGCAGCGAAAGATGCACCTAAAATGATGCGACATCAATATAAAAAACGCCGTGATTATGTATATAATAGACTTATTCAAATGGGGCTTACTGTTGAAAAACCAACGGGAGCATTTTATTTATTCCCATACGTTGGCGATATCACTTCTTCTTCATTTGATTTTGCTATTGACCTTGTCAAAGAGGCTAGACTTGCTGTTGTTCCAGGAACAGCATTCTCAACGTATGGCGAAGGATACCTCCGTCTTTCATACGCTTATAGTATGGAAACCTTAAAAGAAGGCTGCGATCGTTTAGAAAAGTTTTTAAAACAAAAAGCTAAGAGATAAAACTCTTAGCTTTTTTATACGTGTTGATCACAAGTTTGACGTTTGAGTAATTTATGTGGAATAATGATACATTTCGAGATAGATTCAGAGCCTTCCACTTTGTCTACTAAAGCTTTTGCAGCCTCATACCCGAGCTGATAAATATTCACATCGACTGTTGTAAGCGGTGGACTTGCAATCTCAGACAATAAAGCATTATTAAAACTCACCAGAGAAACATCTTTCGGTACGGAAACTCCTTTTTTTGCAAGCGCACTCAATACTCCAAGACCAATTAAGTCATCTGTTGCCATAATTGCTGTTGGCGGTTTTTCAAGACTCATTAACTCTTCTACAGCCTGTTGACCGCTCTCTCTTGAAAAATCAAAATGTAAAATATATTCATCTGGTAACACAATGTCAGCTAGTTTTAATGCATCACTCATTCCAGCTAAGCGATCCTTTGTAACAAGCAAATCAGAACCGCCACCAATAAATGCTATTTGTTTATGCCCTAATGCAATAAAATATTCCGCTACTTCTCTTGCAGCTGTATAATTATTATTATCTACATATGTAATTTCATCTTTTCTCTCATACGGCTTCCCAATTAAAACAAATGGAAAACTTTGTTCATGTAAATATTGAATAATACGATCATTTTCACGTGAATAGAGAAGAATAATTCCGCCAATTTGACGACCCTGTACCATCTTCACAACGCCATTAAAAATCTCCTCTTCCGTCTCACCAGTTGACATATACAGTGCATAACCTTCAACATGTGCAAACGAGCTAATTCCTCGAATTACTTCTGGGAAAAATGGATTTTGAAATGCTTTGTTTGCAGAACTCGGCATAACAAGTCCAATCGTTTTTGTCGTTTGATTCGCCAGACTTCTCGCATTTAAATTCGGATGATATCCTAACTCGCTCATTACTTTACGAACACGACGCTTTGTTTTTTCACTTATACTTGGATTATCAGCAATTACACGAGACACAGTAGATGGTGCAACATTCGCCTTTTTTGCTACATCTTTAATTGTAACTGTCATTAAATCTCCTCCTCTCTTCTCATTCTTCATTCATATCTATTTTTATTCTGCATTCCACAGATATTAGGAGAAAATGAAAGCCACCATTACTTTATTTCATTTCTCAAAAAAATTATTTTAATGTAAACTAATATTCTCCCTCTTCATGTATTGTAAGGGATAGCAGCTTATTTTCCTATACTATAATATACTATTTTTTTCACATCTGTTCCTTACGATATCATATGAATCCGAATTTCTCCAAAAAAAGAGGAATGGAACACAATGTCCCATTCTCATCCTTTCGTACCTCCAGCCGTTAAGCCTGAAATAAAATATTTTTGCAATGATAAGAATAAAATAGAGATTGGTATTGCAATTAATACAGATCCAGCTGCAAATGTTGTAAATTCATTACCAAATTTCTTCGCTACCATTTCATATAATCCAACAGCTAATGTATAATTTTCTGGCGTGCGTAAAATGATACTCGCTAAAATAAAATCGGTAAACGGACCAATAAACGTAAATAAAGCTACGACTGCCACAATTGGTTTTGCAAGTGGCATAATAATTTGCCAAAAAATACGGAAGTGGCCTGCCCCGTCCATACGAGCTGACTCATCTAATTCTTTTGGAATCGTATCAAAATATCCTTTCATAAGCCACGTATTCATCGGAATTGCCCCGCCGACATAAATTAAAATTAACGATAAATGCGTATCAATTAATCCTGTTAGTTGAGCTAATACATAAAGCGCAATTAACGCCGAAAAATTCGGTATCATTTGCAAAATTAAAAATGTTAATAAACCATTCTTCCTTCCAACAAAACGGTATCTTGAAAATGCATAAGCTGTAAAACTAATGGATAGTACCGAGAAAATCATCGTCAAAACACTTACTTTTAGTGTATTTTTATACCAAAGTAAATAATTGCTTTGCGAAAGGTCTAATAACTTCCGGTAATGATCTAACGTTGCATTTTCCGGAATAATACTTGATCCTGATAGACTATCTCCTGGATTAAACGATGAACCAACAATCCATAATAATGGATAGAAAATAATAACACACATTATAAAAATTACGAAATAACTTAATGAAAGACGTAGCATCTTCTGTCGTTTTATATTCATTTACATCATATCCTCTTCTTGGAATGATTTTGTTCTTTTAAATTGCCATAAAGCAACTGAAATAACAATTAACGATAAGATCATCGTAAGTGCTGCTGCTTTTCCGTATTGCGCTGATGTCATCGTTAATTTATAAATCCAGGAAATTAAAATATCTGTTCCACCTGCATTTTGCCCTGAAACAGCAGGCCCGCCGCTATTAAATAGATAAATAATACTGAAATTATTAAAGTTAAACGTATATTGTGTAATTAATATCGGTGCTGTTGCATACAAAACAAGCGGCAATGTAATTTTTCTAAATTGTTGCCATGCCGTTGCACCATCTACTGTAGCTGCTTCATACAATTCCCCTGGAATCGATTGCAATATCCCAGTCGTCATTGCAAAAATAAATGGAAAACCAAGCCATGTTTGAATGAATATTAAAGCAATTTTCGCCCAAAATGGATCCGTCATCCAAGCAATTTTCTCAATTCCAAATAAAGCTAACACTTGATTGTTAATTGCTCCAAATGATTCATTAAACATACCAGCGAAGACAAGAATGGATACGAATGCTGGAACTGCCCACGGTAAAATAAAGATTGTACGAATCACTGCTTTTCCTTTAATACCAGGTTGGTTCACTAATATGGCCAAGAAAATCCCAAGTGCTACTTGTAAAGTAGTCGCGACAAATGTCCAAATAACCGTCCAAGAGAATACACTTAAAAATGTATCTCTCCACATTGGTAAAGTGAAGATATCAACAAAGTTTTTAAAACTAACCCACTCTACTAATTTCGCCGGTGGAGAATGATATAAATCATAGTTTGTAAATCCAATTAAGAATACGAAAATAATTGGAAACACCACTACAAAGATCAATAATAAAAATCCTGGCGAAACCATCAAATATGGAAAACCTTGATCTAATAAATTACGGTATTGTTCTTTCACAGAATTTAACGGTATTCCTATATCACGTTTTTTCCCATTGTGATAGGCATCATATAAATTTAAAGCATATATTCCTAGGCCAAATGCAATAACAATTAGTGCTAAAATCCCTTCCACTAATAGAAAGATAGAATGGTCCCGAGGAACTTCTGTACCAAGCGTGACAATTCCCCATAATCCCATATTTAATAAATCAGCAAAAGCTATAACAAATGAACCTGTTAATACAAGAAAGATAAGACCTTTTACATATTGTTTATTGTATATTTGACCAATACCTGGAATGATTGACAACATCGCGGCTGTTTTGCGGTATTTTGAACCGTTCACTCCCTGCGCTGGTTCAATGGATGTTTGCATGTTTATTCCCCCTTTTTTCTTCCCCTTGGAAGGAGGAGAATTCGTACCTCTCCTTTATAAGAGATACGAATTCCGTCTTATTTTTGCTTACTATGGTTTGCTTCAATATTTCCTTTAATTTGTTTCACAGCTTCATCAAGTGCTGCTTTTGGCTCTTGTTTTCCAGCTGCAAGTAACTCTAATGCAAATCTCGCAGGTTCCCATACTTCTTGCATTTCTGGAATATTTGGCATTGGAGTACCTGTCTCAGCCTGTTTAGTGATTGCTTTTGCAGCTTCACTGTCTTTAATCATTGAATCTTCCATTAGCGATTTTACAGGAGGAATTTCTTTTGATTTTTCATAACGAATTTTTGCATTTTCTTCATTTGTTACCCAATCAACAAATTTCGTTGCTAAATCTTTATTTTTTGAGAAACTCGTTACATGCCATCCTTTTACACCCACAAAAGTTTTCATCGGTTGACCATTTGGTAATTTAGGCATTGGTGCTACCCCATAATCAATTCCGTTTTTTTCCATAGCTTGAAATGCCCAAGGACCGTTCATAATGGATGCAGCTTTTCCTTCATTAAATAATCCATCTGCAGCTGCCCCACCATTCTCACCAATAATACCTTTTGGGAATAAGTTCTCCTTGTACCATTTTTGAATATATTCCATCCCTTGCACCGCGCCACTACTATTTAATCCGATATCGGCTGTATTCGGGTTTCCATCTTTCTCACCAAAGATATATCCTCCCATACCAGCCATAAATGCGTTCGCAAAGTACAAATTATCTCCTAACGCTAAAAATCCATACTTTCCATCTTTTGTGAAATCTTTCGAGAAATTATATAACTCATCCATTGTTTCTGGTGCCTTTGGCATAAGCTTTTTATTATAAATAAATACAGGTGTTTCAATCGCCTTTGGCAAACCATATAATGTTCCTTTATAAGTTTGAGCCTCTAAAGATAAGTCGGTAAATTTGCTCTTTACAGCATCATCAACCTTTACTTCATCAATTAAACCTTCAGTAACAACATTTCCAATTTGATCATGTGGTAATGTGACAATATCAGGACCTGTACCTGCTGGACCATCTAAACGTAGTTTTTTTGTTTGATCTGTCATTTGAATTTCGGCAACTTTTACTTTTACATTATATTTTTTTTCAAAGCTTTTTACTGCTGGTTCTAATGCAACACCTTTTTTGAGATCCTCCCAAACAAGAAGATCATAATCCTTCTTCTCTTTACTCGCTTCCTTTTTTCCTGAATCTTTCGGACCACATGCCGATAACATACCAATTGCCAGAGCTGAAACTGTTACTAGCGATAATGCTTTCTTCACTCTCAAAACCTCCCCAAAATTATATGTACTAATCCACTCAAAAAATGAAAACGTTTGCATTTAATAGTTTAATAGAAGCGCAAACAATCTTCTAATTTATGAAAACGTTTGCGCTATTTGTCTATCATTATACATTCTTTTATATATTTTGCAAATATTTTCTTTCTGTATTTTTCAAAAATTTTATGTCATTTATACTTTTTATCCATTGACTTTATATGAAATGAATACTACCCTTATAAGCAACATTAAAATTATAATAACAGAAACCGTTTGCAATATATTCTTATTTATAGAGATATCAAAGGGGGATTTTCTATATGTTTAAAGAAGCAATATACCATAGACCGAAGGATAATTACGCATACGCTTACGATAAAAAAACGCTTCATATTCGATTACGTACGAAAAAAAACGATGTCGATATTGTCTCAATCCTTCATGGCGATCCTTATGAATGGCAAGATGGAAAATGGAGTACAGCAACCAAATCGATGAAAAAAATCGGCTCAACAAATTTATTTGATTATTGGTTCGTTGCAATTGATCCAAAATTTAAGCGCTTACGATATGGATTTGAACTAAAAAACAATACAGAAACGATTATCTATACAGAACGCGGCTTTTTCCCTGACATACCTCGTGATGATGTTGGCAACTTTTTTTGTTTTCCATTTATTCATGAACAGGATGTTTTTAAAGCCCCTTCATGGATAAAAGATACAGTGTGGTATCAAATTTTCCCAGAGCGTTTTGCCAATGGAGATGCTACATGTAATCCTGTAAAGACACTCCCATGGGGAAGTACTACTCCGACAGCTACTAACTTTTTCGGTGGAGATTTTGCAGGTGTTATCCAGCACCTTGATTACCTTGTAGAACTCGGTATTACTGGTGTTTACTTTACACCGATCTTTAAGGCACACTCTAATCATAAATATGACACGATCGACTATATGGAAATTGATCCACAATTTGGGACGAAGGAAACGTTTAAAGAGCTTGTTAATAGCTGTCACGAACGCGGCATAAAAGTCATGCTAGATGCCGTTTTTAATCATAGCGGATACTTTTTTGATAAATTTCAAGATGTTCTTAAAAATGGTACGCAATCACTATATAAAGAGTGGTTTCATATTCATGAATTTCCGGTAGTAACAGAACCTCTTCCGAACTATGATACCTTTGCCTTTACACCATATATGCCGAAATTAAATACAGCTCATCCAGATGTAAAAGAATACTTACTCGAAGTCGGTCGTTATTGGGTACGAGAATTTCACATTGATGGCTGGCGTCTTGATGTAGCGAATGAAGTCGATCATAGCTTTTGGAGGGAGTTCCGTAGTGAAATAAAAGCGATTAACCCTGAAGTCTATATTTTAGGCGAAATTTGGCATGATGCCCTGCCATGGCTGCAAGGTGATCAATTCGATGCCGTCATGAGCTATCCTGTTACAAATGCCCTCCTTTCTTATTTTGCAACCGAAACAATTGGGGCAAGTGAATTTATGGAACAAATTACAGCTTCTCTTCATTCTTATTCCATGAACGTAAACGAGGCTGCTTTTCACCTATTAGACAGTCATGACACACCAAGAATTTTAACAACCTGTAACGGAAATAAAGATAAGGTAAAGTTAATGTATGTATTCCATCTGTCTTTCATCGGCTCACCGTGTATTTATTATGGTGATGAAATTGGGATGGATGGCGGAATGGATCCCGAGTGCCGCAAATGTATGGTCTGGGATGAAAATAAGCAGGATAAGGCATTACTTAAACATATCCAAACATTACTTTCATTACGGAAACAATATAAAGCATTTGGTGGCCATGGAACACTTCAATTTATTGAAGCAAATGATGGGCAGGGCTACATTTCCTATACAAAAACACATGAAGAAGAAACAATTTTCATTGTTTTAAATCCAACAAACAATGAAATATCAGCTCCTATACCTTTTGATATCGCCGGTAAAAAAATTGTAAATTTATATACAAATGAAGAATTTTCTGCAGAAGTAAACTCATTACAGGTTACACTGCCACCATATGAGTTTTCCATTTTGAAATGGTAAAATATAAAGTGAAACTTAAATCAGTGGGGCTCCATCCGCACTGATTGGGCTTTTACGGGCAGTTAATACGGGATACAAGCCTTGTGTCAAAGATTACACAAGGCTTTTCATTATTTTAATTTATATGCTCTTGCTTCATATGGTTGTAAATTGATACTCTTAATTTCTTCATCTCGTATATCATAATTGTTTATCAATAATTCTGAATGATCATAATTTAACTCTTCAGGCATTTCAAATATACAATTATCCTCAGTAAAGTTTGCAATAACAAGTAATTTTTCGTCTTTCCATGTTCTCACATAAGCAAAAATTGAAGGATGTTTCTCTAAAATTAAATTATATGTTCCATACACAATCATTTCGTGTTTTTTACGAAGTTCAATTAATTTTTTATAGTAATAAAAAATAGAGTTCGAATCTTGTAAAGCTTGTTCTACATTGATTTCTTTATAATTAGGATTTAATCCAATCCACGGTTCTCCCGCCGTGAAACCAGCATGCTCAGCTGCATTCCACTGCATTGGTGTTCTAGCATTATCTCTCCCCTTTATATAAATCGATTGCATCACTTTTTCTTCACTTTCACCGTGTTCTATTACTTTTTCACGATACATATTTAACGATTCAATATCACGATACTCATCAATCGAAGCAAAATGAACATTTGTCATCCCAATTTCTTCTCCTTGATAAATATAAGGAGTACCTTTCATCATATGAAGTACTGTCGCTAACATTTTCGCTGATTCAATGCGATATGTTTTATCGTTACCAAAGCGAGAGACAACACGAGGCTGATCATGATTGTTCCAATACAAACTATTCCACCCTGTTTGTTCTAATGCTTCCTGCCATTTTGTTAAATTCTGTTTTAACGTAAGGAGTGGACATGGCTGTACATCCCACTTTCCTCCCTCTCCAGAATCTAAATCCATATGTTCAAACTGAAATACCATTTGTAATTCTTGACGTTCTTCCGCTGTATAAAGTTTAGCCTCTTCTGTTGTTACACCTGGCATTTCACCAACTGTCATAATATCGTATTTTGACAATACCTTCTGATTCATTTCATGTAAGTACGCGTGAATGTTCGGCCCATTCATAAAGTATTGATGGCCTGATACATAACCTTCTTTGTCTGTTTTCACAGTTGGTAATCCCTCTGTTTTAGAAATGAAGTTAATCACATCCATACGGAAACCATCAATTCCTTTTTCAAGCCAAAACTCCATCATTTCATAAACATCTTGTCGTACTACTTCATTATCCCAATTTAAATCTGGTTGCTTTTTAGAGAATAAATGTAAATAATATTCATCTGTCATTTCATCATATTGCCAAGCTGAGCCACTAAAAGCTGCTTCCCAATTATTTGGTTCTCTTCCTTCTTTCCCAGAACGCCAAATATAGTAATCTCGAAATGGATTATCTTTTGACTTACGAGATTCAATGAACCAATTATGTTCATCAGAAGTATGGTTAACGACTAAATCCATCATTAATTTCATATTACGTTTATGCATTTCACTTAATAATTCATCCCAATCGTTCATCGTTCCAAACTCATCCATAATCTTTCGATAATCGCTAATGTCATAGCCATTATCATCATTTGGAGATTCATAAACTGGTGATAGCCAAATCACATCTATACCTAGTTCCTGTAAATAATTAAGCTTTGAAATAATTCCGCGAAGGTCACCAATCCCATCACCATTACTATCCATAAAACTACGTGGATAAATTTGATATACAACACTTTCTTTCCACCATTGTTTTTCCATCATGCTACCCCATTTCATTTTTTACATTTAAAAAATTCTTGGCGCAAACGCTTTCATTAATGAATGATAACAGAATTTAAAAGAAATGAAAATAGCGTTTACATTTTTTCGAAATTTAGTCAAATCTCAAAGAGAAGAGGCTTTATTTATTAAATATTTTATCCAATATGTGAAAACGCTTTATTTATTAAGTGCGTTCGTTTATAATAAACCCAAAGAAAACGTTTGCATAATTTTTCTAGGGGGAAAAGTCATGGCAGAACTAAAGTTAGACAATGTTTATAAAATCTATGATAATAACGTCACAGCAGTAACAGACTTCAATTTACACATTCAAGATAAAGAGTTTATCGTTTTCGTTGGTCCATCTGGATGCGGAAAATCGACGACACTACGAATGGTAGCTGGACTTGAAGACATTTCAAAAGGGGAATTTTCTATTGATGGTAAGGTAATGAATGATGTTCCTCCAAAAGATCGTGATATTGCAATGGTCTTTCAAAACTATGCACTCTATCCACATATGAGCGTTTACGATAACATGGCATTTGGATTAAAGCTTCGTAAAATCCCAAAAGACGAAATTGATCGCCGTGTAAAAGACGCAGCTCAAATTTTAGGACTTTCAGAATATTTAAACCGAAAACCAAAAGCATTATCTGGTGGACAACGCCAACGTGTTGCGCTAGGACGTGCGATTGTTCGTGATGCAAAAGTTTTCTTAATGGACGAGCCGTTATCAAATCTAGATGCAAAATTACGTGTAGCGATGCGCTCAGAAATTTCTAAACTACATCAAAGACTTGGAACAACAACAATTTATGTAACACACGATCAAACAGAAGCGATGACAATGGCTTCACGCCTTGTCGTTATGAAAGATGGAAAGATTCAACAAATTGGCTCTCCAAAAGAAGTATATGAAATGCCAGAAAATATTTTCGTTGGTGGATTTATCGGTTCTCCTGCAATGAATTTCTTCCGTGGTAAATTAACAGAACAAGACTTTGTTATAGATGATAAAGTAAAGATTAAAGTATCTGAAGGCAAAATGAAATTATTACGTGAACAAGGTTACGTAAATCAAGAAATTGTACTAGGAATTCGTCCAGAGGATATTCATGATGAACTTTTATTTTTAGAAGCTTCACAAGGGACAACATTTACAACTCAAATTGAAGTTGCAGAATTATTAGGGGCAGAATCTATTTTATATATGAACCTTGGAAATCAAGATTTTGCAGCCCGTGTTGATGCAAGACATTCCTTTACACATGGTGATCAAATCCAACTTGCATTCGATATGAACAAAGCACATTTCTTTGATAGTAAAACAGAAAAACGCATTCGCTAAAATATCACTTTCTTTATCTCAAACGGATACAAAAAAAACCGTCCACATATGTATTTGGGGCGGTTTTCTATTATTATACTAAGGTTCCTACTGTATGAAGTGACTGTTCTTTCGTACAAATAACACCAAAAATAGGTAAATCACTTAACATCACTTCTTCTTGCTGTTTCATAAAAGATGACGTCAATTGCTTTATTTCTATCCAAACGTCATTAATACAAAGTGCATTGGAATCGTTCCCTTGTTGACGTGAGAAAGTAGAATCTATTTTATATAATCCAGCATTATTAAAGAGCATATCAATACGATTGTAAGCGGTAATAGCTGCTTCAATGACACGTTTCCAGTCCCCTTGTTTCGCCATATCATGGGTAACAAAAAGTGCCTCTCCACCTAATTCTACAATTTCCTCCGCTGTTGCTTGTCCATTTTTCTGATCAATATCTGTCACAATTACTTTTGCACCTTGTTCTGCTAACAAAAGAGCCGTACTACGGCCAATACCGATACCACCGCCAGTTACAACGGCAACTTTTCCTGCAAGCTTCATCGTCATTACTCCTTCTGTAAGTCTTACCGTCATTCAGTATACTCCTTTCGCCCGTAGCTCTGCAAGCAGGAAAAGCCAAGATCACTTCTTGTAAACGTTTGCTTATTTATTTTCTATTTTTTCTTATTATAATATGGAGCAAAAACTAGACCGATAAAAATAAGTATACAAAATATGTTAATCTTTTAAACAAAAAAATAGGATGTATAAAAAGTTTGCGCTCGCTCGCTTACTTTCTAATACATCCTACATCAATATGGAGGGTACTCTATAGGAAATGTCTGTCCTATATAACCTTCATTATACCAATTTTAATTTATCGAATTTTGTAAAAATTTAAGAAGTTATATAAATTTTATTTTTCCAACATACAAGTCACTACTATACATAAGCATAAGCTCTCGGTCACCTGAAAAAGACTTTATGTTGTTTTTAATTTGTATTTATATAAAACACCTGTATCCTTCTATCCTACTACTTTTCAAACAAGACTCATCACTTTTGTTTTCATAATGAGATCATGAAAACCACAATTATCGTGACGAAACAACATCATATATACATTACAAATAGACGGAATTCCAAGTAACAATATGTTTGGTAATAACAATACAAAGAACCGTACTGTTAGCCTTTGAATTGTTAACTTCTCACTTGTTAATGATACAAGTCTTATTCGTGTTATTTTTTTACCGATTGTACAGCCGTTCCATATAAATGGAACAAAAATAAAATATAAAGCCATTAATATAAAAACAAGTGCAAAGTCATATCGATAATCGCCTAAGCTTATATTAAAGCGATTGAAGATGGCTCCATAATTTCCTGTTACAATTGCCACTACCGCACCATACATAATAGAGATTAAAAACATATCAATAACGGAAGCACCTATGCGATTCATTACCATCGCTGGACGATGCATCTTTAACTTCATTTTATGTCGACTCCTTCGTATCCTTTTTTACCTGTTTCATCGTACCATTTCTAAAAAACATTGTAAACAACTCATATATTGGCGTTTTTTTTTCTTTTCTTGTACAATGTGTTTACTACAAGCATTTTTAAGGAGGGCCTCATATTGAAGCACTTGATGACCGTAATCGCCATTATATTATTGACTAGTTGCACACCAAACTCTAGCCATTCAGCTTACACCATCAATGAAGAATATGAACTCATAAAAACTTCCGGAAATGCATTTGAACTTTTTCCAAAGCAAGATGCTGCATACGCTACACAATATGTCCCTGCTAACATTGTAGAAATTGCATGGGACGATATATATATTATTGCAAAACAAGTTGAAGAAAAAACTACACCAAATAACCCAGAATCTAGCATTACAAATAAACAAGCCGAATACTATTGGATTATTGATATGAACAACAATCGTCGTTTTGGTCCTTATAATGAAAAACAATTTCAAGAACAGAAAGCAGCATTTCGAATTTCTGCACAATTACAAACCGTAGAAACCTATTTAAATAAACAGTCATCAAACACGTAAAAATGATATACTTTTTCAGTCTATTTGTTGATTTTTATAGCTTGGATGTTCCTCTTTTATTGTGATAACAGTACCGCATTTTTTACAAATTTCTACCTCTGCGGCTGTTTGTGCAAATAAAGTAAGATATTTTTTTCGGTCTGGTGCTATCGTTCCTTTTTCAATCTCTTTACTACCACATTCGTAACATCTTTTCCCCATTTTTCTTCCCCCTTTGCACTTTATAATACATTCGCTTTAATTTGACAAATTTCCTGTTTATTTTCTACACAAAAAAACATCTCACTTAGACAGTGAGATGTTAAATGTTTGTGGTTCTACAACAGTATTATTTGCATCACCGCCGGTTGCAAGAGTATCAGTTGTAAATGTAATTTGATTAATCTCTTGTTTCTCATCATCAAGTATTAATCCAATGATTCCTTCCCTTACTTCTCCTGGCTTATAATCTTCTCTTGTGACACTTTTTGTACCTACAAGCGTATCCTCTTCGTATAAAAAGTTTTGTTTTGGAACATTAAATTGCTGTGTTCCATTAATGGTAACATCATTCATTGAGAAAAATTGCATGTCTTTATCTCCGCTATTTTCTACCTTATATGTAATTTCGACATATCGTACTTTATCCCCAATGTCTTTCCCACTTAACGAAGCATATAACTCAGCATCTTCTCGATTGACTTTATCTCCAAGTCTGCGCTGTATTTCTTCTGGACTTAACACTGTATATACTTTTAACGTATCTTTTGCATCCTGACTCATTTGTGATAATGTGATGACCTTTACATCTTGCATATGAATTTTCATTGGAAGTACTTCAAATGTTTGATTCACATGTTGTAGTTGTTCTAATTTAAATGTACCCCAATCTTTTTCTTTTACAGCCTGTCCAACTTTCTTTAATTCCTTGCCACCATACTCAGTTGTTTCTGGAATAGATTCTTTCTTGACCTCTTTTTTTTCTTCCTTTTGGAAACAACCGCTAAGCAGAATGATCGAACTACATAAAATACAAATACTTTTCCATACTTTCATCTTCTTATTACTCCTAACACTCTTATTCATAATTAACTAGATTATTCTTTTATTTTATATACTGCTGAAACAATGAATATACAAAAAAATGGCAAGTCCGGATACTATTATACCCCCAATTTATAAAATTTGAAAATACGGGACTAACAATACATGAGCAGTAACTATGCTAAGCGCTGTTTACATTTGCATATTCCACATATTTTCTTTTCCCTCTTGCTGAAATCTATCGTTGTTTCATGCAAAAAGGGATGGCAGGATGTGCAAATGAAAATAGCATACGTTACTTCTTTTTGAAACTAAAAGCCTTTCTATGTAAGACACCTTCTATCATAACGATATCGATTCTTTATCTGCAATACTTATTTTTACATTGGAATATCTACACTTTCAATGATACAATTATGATGTAATATTTAGGAAATCGAGGTGATATAACTTTGCCATTAATGATTATATCTCTCCTTATTCTATTAGGACTTTTTATAACGACATATATTGGATTTCGTCTATGGAAACACTTAAAAATAATCAAATATATTGCAAGCCTATTAAGTTTTACCCCGCATGAGCGGGCAGTAAAACTCCCACCTGAAAATTCAGCGAATGCAAAGAAGTTAGATGGGAGATCAACTGCCCGTAAAAGCCCGATTGGTTCAACTAATAATCAGTGGGGGATGAAGCCCCCACTGATTAAAGTTTCACTTTATGACCGTAATATTGATTTTTACCTTAAAGAAAAATACATATGGATGGGAAGGCTTTGCTTTTGGAATTCTACAATTTATAATTTTAGTCGCAAGCTGTTTTATTCTTGTATTTGCTGCTATATTAGAAACGAAATCTTCAACGAATTGAGGTATATATTTTGAATGAACATACACCCTTTCTAAAAAATGTCTCCTTGCAAAAAGAACAGATTCCTAATTTTTCTATGTACCCGTATTGCTTACCCGCGATTCGAACATTGCAATCACTTAGTTTTCATCCTAATGTAACATTTATTATTGGAGAAAATGGCACTGGTAAATCCACATTGTTAGAAGCAATTGCTATCGCTTTAGGTTTTAATGCGGAAGGTGGTACAAAGAATTTTCGTTTCGCTACACATGATTCTCATTCATCCTTACACAAATATATTCGAGTAACGAAAAGCTTTGCTACACCAAAAGATGGATTCTTTCTACGTGCGGAGTCGTTTTATAACGTTGCTTCTTATATTGATGAGATTGATGCAGTAAATTCCTATGGGGGTATATCATTGCATGAGCAATCTCACGGTGAATCATTCTTTTCCTTATTTATGAATCGCTTTTCAGGACAAAGTTTATATATTTTAGATGAGCCTGAAGCCGCATTGTCTCCAATGCGGCAACTTTCAATGCTTATTCGGATGCATGAATTAGCTGAGCAAGGATCACAATTCATTATTGCAACGCACTCTCCTATTTTAATGGCTTATCCAGAAACGACCATATACTCTTTAACACAAGAAGGAATCTACGAATCCACCCTAGAAGAGACGGAACATTATCAAACAACGAAACTTTTTTTCGAAAATCGTGACCGCTTATTTCATCATTTGTTTCAATCATGAATGTAAACTCTTATCAAAAAAAGAAGCAGCAAATTGCTGCTTCTTTTTACAACGTTTCTATAAATAAAGCGACCCCAATGCCCCCACCGACGCAAAGAGATGCAATACCTTTTTCTAAACCTTGTCTTCTTAATTCGTGAATTAAACTTACTGTAATACGTGCACCTGTGCAACCGATTGGATGCCCAAGCCCAACACCACTTCCATTCACATTTACTTTTTCACGATTTAAGCCAAGTTCTTTCTCAACAGCTAAATATTGTGCTGCAAAGGCTTCATTGATTTCTAATAAATCGGCATCTTCTAATGACCAATTTACTTTCTCTAAACCTTTACGAATTGCTGGTGCTGGACCAATTCCCATAATCTTCGGGTCTACCCCAGCTACAGAATAACCAACGATTCTAGCTAATGGTTGTAAGCCTTTCTCTTTAGCCTTTTCTTCACTCATTAATACTAAAACCGCACTTCCATCATTAATACCAGACGCATTCCCAGCAGTTACTGATCCGTCTTTACGAAATGCTGGCTTTAAACTTGCCAACTTCTCAGCTGTAATATCAGCACGCGGATGTTCATCCTTGGAGAATATAACTTCTTTTCTACGTTCTTTTATTGTAATAGGAACAATTTGTTCATCAAAATAGCCTGATTCAATTGCCTGAATCGCTAATTGATGACTACGCAGCGCGACTTCATCTTGTTCCTCTCTTGTAATCTCATATTGTTCAACTAAATTTTCCGCTGTTTCCCCCATCATAATATGATGAATTGGATCTTCTAAAACCTCCCACACCGTATCACGAATCTCTCCATGCTGAAGACGTTGTCCCCATCGGTGTTGTTTTAATGCATAAGGGCTTGAACTCATCGCTTCTACTCCGCCTGCAACAACAACATCACTTACACCTAACTGAATTTGCATTGCTGCTGACATAATCGCTTGCATACCTGAAGAACATTGACGCTGTATCGTATAACCTGTAACTGTTTCCGGAAATCCTGCTGCTAATGCAGCTGTTCGCGCTGTATTTGCTTCGTCTGTTCTTTGAATACAATGTCCTAAAATGACTTCATCCACTTCATGAGGTTCTACTCCGCCTCTTTTAACAGCTTCTTGAAGTACAGGAACAGCTAATTCTACTGGCGTTACATTTTTTAGCGCTCCACCAAAAGTCCCAATTGGCGAACGAACTGCGGCTGTAATGACTACATTATGCATCTTGCACTTGCCCCTCTCTTATGTATCCTAGTAAGTTTTTAGGTGGAGTAACATAAGATGTATATCTAAATTTATCATACTACAAACATGCTAAAAAATCAAAATATTTAATATAATAAAAATAGAAAGAATCGAAATTTTATTCTGTTAATGCGTACAAGAATTTTTGTAATATTTTCTCTGTTGTTTTGTTTAACCGAGGTAATTTTTCAGCAGGAAAATACTTAAGAGCCAATCCTTCTTCATCTAACTCTATTTTTCCGCTTACGTGATACGCTTGGTATAGATGAATCACATTATAAATTTCATCCCCATTCGGATAGCGATAATATACTTCTTTTCCAGAAAGAACACCAAGAAACTGCAACGTCTTCGCTTCTAACCCTGTTTCTTCAAAAAGCTCTCGCCGAGCTGTTTCTTCCGTTGTTTCACCTAACTCCATTGCACCACCGGGTAACCCCCAATCATATGTATCCGAGCGGTATTGAAGCAATACTTCTTGTTTTTCATTTAAAATAATTACTGCCGATCCTACAAGAATTAACGGCCTTGTACCGACGGACTTTCGTAACTCTTCGATATACCCCATTGTATAAACACTCCTCTCTTTTTTCCCTTCCTTATCATAGCAAAATTCCTTATTTTTTTGTGCTATGTAAAAAAATATTATGGTAACAAAAAAAGGAAGCAATCGCTCCCTTCTCATTACTTTTATTTTCGAAAACTTTCATATTTAACTGCTTCAAATGCCTTTTCAATCTCTTCATTTCGATAATGAACATATGTAAAACGACCTAATTCTACTAATCGAGAGATTTCTTGTAACGCTTTTTGTTTTTCATATATCTCTTCAATCGTTATATGTACATAAAATTTCATAAGTGGATGTTCATATAAAGCTTCTCCAACCTCCACATACACTTTCTCTACCCCTTGAACCATTCTTACATAACTTGCAAACTGATAAACAGCTTCTCGATCTGATACAATTTTTAATGTATACATACATTCTCCCCCTTTCTTTTACTATAACAGAATGAATCACATATCATCTGATTAAACTATGAATATTTTCCGACTTCTTTCATAAACCAAGCTAAAATACACCCATTTATAGGGATTATGTCCATACATAACACTCTCTTGCTACATAGTATAGTAGTAAACTGTTTTCCATTTGAGGTGTTTCTAATGGACCCATACGTAAATGTATGTATTTGTATTGCCCCTGGCTCCGATATTACAAACGACCGTATCGCCAAAGACTTAGCAGTTGCCGAATCCATCTGGCACCCGATTTCATTTCACATTAAAGATGTCATTAAACTCAATGAATCATTTAGATTTCATGATGGTGAAATTAGTTATATTGATTCTATCCAAAAACAACCTAAACTGTCTTCTTTTTTTAACAGCTGTTCATCACAAGTTCCACATTGTAATATTTATATTTGTTATATCGGAAGTAATTATTTTAGAGAACGATCTGTAATTGCATGTGCCTATTCATTCGTTATAAACAAAATCCTCACGGGTTATATTATCCTTACCAATGCTGCTTCTCCAATGAAAAACATATATACACTTGCTCATGAGATTGGACATATTTTATTTACAAGGCGTATTAACGGAAAGCTAACCCATGCAGATCCACATTCCCCAACCGGTTCTGAGCATCACCCTTCTTCCACTAATCTTATGTATCCTATTATTCCTCGTCCAAACCAAGTCCACATTGAATCTTTATTAACAAGTGAACAGAAAAATCTCGCTTTGCAAAGCCCTTTATTACACAGAAAAAAACAGTAACAACAATGTCACTGTTTAAAAACAAATTATTCTAGTTCGGCTGTAAGGATCTCTAATCTATCCAAAGCAGCCTTTTTTATTATGTACAAAACATATTTTACTATATTACTCTTATAAGTTGGTATATTCTTTCTTTACATTTTAGACGTTTCAGTTTTCTTTAAATCTATGTTCATCAATAAAATTAAACTTCCATATAAAAATACTGGCTCTAGAACGTCAAATTTTGTATCCTTAATTGCTGTACATTCAAATACAAACATAATGGTAAATAATATAACTACTAGAAGCAATCCCATCCAACCTGCTAAACGCATATTTATAATAGCCGCTAAGAATAGCAATAAGCCACCCAATATATAACTTTGCAATGGAGATAAATAAAAAAGTGGTGGTTCGTACCATTTGTTTAATAACATAATACAAACAATTAATATAATAGGCAAAATTGCTATACATATATATAGAATAGAAAACTCCTTTAACTTACTTGTTATAAATGTTGACTTACGAAAAGCTATAAGCCCCATAGGGATACTAATAGCCAGTACAATTGGATATCCAATTAAACTTATTAATGATACAAATACAGCTTCATCTGTTCCATGAAATAACAAATCTGGAACACACCAATATGCAAGAACCCCAATTATAAATAAAACTAATAGTTTAAAGTTTTCTTTTTTAGCCCCTTCCATTTCCTTTGCTAATTCCTCTGCATACGCTTCTGGTGAATGTCCAAAAATATCTTGAACTGTTTTCCCATCCTTTTCCCCCTCTATTAAATGTAGCTCTGCATCCTCTAAAAATGACTCAATATCCTCTTCTTTTCTGCCTTTCATTAATAGGTATACCTTCATATCTATTAAGAACTTTTCTCCTTCTTTAGAAACGTGCATTACCCTCTTCTCCCCTTTCCTTCCAGTAAACGTTCTACACTACTTTGCATCATTTCCCAGCGTTCCATAAATTCATCTAAAGCATCTTCACCTTTTTCTGTTAATGTGTAATATTTCCGCTTCGGACCAGATGGTGATTCCTTCATTACGCTCGTAATTAGCCCTTCCTTTTGCATTCGTATTAATAACGGATAAATACTTCCTTCACTTGCCATTGTGAAACCATAGCTAGCTAACTTCTCACTCATTTCATATCCATATATTTCTCCTTCAGAAATAATTGCAAGGAGACACCCTTCTAAGATCCCTTTCAGCATTTGGCTTGTCGACATAATCAAAATCCTTCCTCTACCTTGTTTTACAAGATAGATAAGCATAAGTATCTTGCTTTACCAAATAGTATAGCAAAAGCTACTTTGCAAAGCAAGATAGCTAATTGTATTTTTCCAAATCTTTGCAGGATTTTTATCCTCTTCTCTCTAAATAGAGCATTAAGATGAATCTTATATAAAGGAGTGTTTTTCAGCATGTTTACAAATCGTGTCGTCTTTTTAACAGGTGCTGCAAGTGGTATTGGCTATGAAATGGGGTATGCGTTTGCAACAGAAGGGGCTAAAGTGGTGATTAGTGATCGCCTTGAAGATCGTGCACAGGAAGCTGCTGAACAATTACAAAGAAAAGGCTATGAAGCAATCGGTTTAAAATGTGATGTTACATCCGAACAAGAAATATCATCCGCAATTGCTGCAACAGTTACAAACTTCGGTTCATTGGATGTACTCATTAATAACGCAGGTATGCAACACGTCTCACCAATTGAAGAGTTCCCAACTGAGAAGTTTGAACTTCTTATTAAAATTATGCAAATTGCGCCGTTCATTGCAATAAAACATGCTTTTCCAATTATGAAAAAACAAAAGTATGGACGAATTATTAATGTGGCTTCTATTAATGGACTTGTTGGATTTTCCGGAAAGGCCGCTTATAATAGCGCAAAGCATGGTGTAATTGGTTTAACAAAGGTTGCTGCTTTAGAAGGCGCTACACATGGAATTACAGTAAACGCCCTCTGCCCAGGCTATGTTGATACACCGCTTGTTCGAAATCAGCTCCAAGATTTAGCGACAACAAGAAATGTTCCACTAGAAGGGGTATTAGAAGACGTTATTTACCCACTCGTACCACAAAAACGACTGCTAACTGTAGATGAAATTGCTAATTATGCCTTATTTTTAGCAAGTGAAAAAACAAAAGGAGTAACTGGTCAGGCTGTTGTTATCGATGGAGGCTATACAGCACAATGACTCTTTTAATTATGAAAAAGGCTTATGCTTCTTGAAAGCATAAACCTTTTCCTTCACTTCGTTTCATGCGGCTATTCATATCTTGTCATCTGTTGTGGTAATTTCTCGATCGCGACAATGACGCCATCTAATTTACTCTCAATACGATGAAGTAAATATAATGTCACAACGATTGGAAATCCAACATTACCGATCATAGATATCCATTCCTCCATCTATCCCCCCTCCTTCCTATTAAATAAATAAGTACTAGAAAAGAAATTGGGCAGTAAGAAAAACCGGATATTATATCTATCTTGTAATTTTCAAACATGTAAGTCGCAGTTATGAAAACAACTGAAGTTCTCCACTCATTTTCTCCCTCTGTTTTCATATGGCATGGGGCTGAAAAAGCACTAACCGCCCCTATCCATCTAGCAGATGCTCTCTCCCGCCAAAAAGGAATGATTTCATGTTAGTCTTTCAATACCCATCTATATATATCCATTTTGATTTTTCGACACATAACTCGCTGCTATGAAGAACAAAAAGTGTACTACACTCATTTTCTCTCTTTGTTTTCACTTGGCATGGGGCAGGAAGAGGGGCTGACCGCTTCTATGCATGGCCGGATGCTCTCTCCCACCTAAAAAGAATGGTTTTATGTCATTTTTTCAATTTGTATTTATATAACTTGTTTTCTCAAATAATGAAGCGATTGCTACTTCATAATCCCCTTGTAAAATCCCTTTTTCAGTAATAATCCCAGTAATAAGATCATGAGGCGTTACATCAAAAGCAGGATTATAAACACCGACTCCCTCTGGAGCAATTTGTTTTCCAAAAATCTTTGTAACCTCACATTCGTCTCGTTCTTCAATCACAATTTCAGCGCCTATTTTCTTTGTAATATCAAATGTAGAAAGCGGGGCAGCAACATAAAAAGGAATCTGAAAATATTTTGCCAGTATAGCTAAATGTAAGGTTCCTATTTTATTGGCTGTATCACCGTTTGCGACAATTCGATCTGCTCCCACAATAATAGCAGAAATATTTTTTGTCCGTATCACATGGGCCGCCATATTATCTGTAATAAGCGTTACATCAACACCAGCTTGTTGCAATTCCCATGTCGTAAGGCGTGCCCCTTGTAAAACAGGTCTTGTTTCACATGCATAAGCATGTAAGTTCACCCCACGTTCTTTTCCAATATAGAATGGAGCTAGCGCTGTACCGTATCTTGCCGTAGCAATACTTCCAGCATTACAAATCGTTACAATAGAATCTCCATCTTTAAATCTAGTTAAAGCATGTTCTCCAATACTACGGCACACAATTTCATCTTCTCGTTGAATTTTAAGTGCTTCCGCTTCTAATATCTTTATCGCTTCTTTCATTTTTGTTTCCCCCTTAATAGAGGTACTCATACGATCAATTGCCCAAAATAAATTAACAGCTGTCGGGCGTGAAGTTGCTAAGTAATTACAATCTCGTTTGAATTTTTTTTCAAAATCAACCATATTTGTAACATTATATTTTTTTGCTGCAAGCGCTAAACCAAAAGCAGCAGTAATACCAATTGCAGGTGCTCCTCGTACTTCTAACATAACAATACTTTTCCACACATCTTCAATACTGTTCAACGTTTTATATTCTACAACATGTGGTAATCTCGTTTGATTTAATAAAGCAATAGAATCTCCCTTCCAACTTACAGAGCGCGGAACAGCAACTGTCTTACTCATGCTTTTATCCCTCCAGATACAATACGTTGAAATAATGTTTGGAACAAACGAATATCCGCACCTGCCGTTTCATGTAACAATAATTCTCGCCCTAAATATAATGCATGTTTTTTCACTTGAATTCTTCTATTCTTATCCTCTATGTCATCTAAATCTGCTACATGTGCTAATCCAATTGTTCGACGAATAATTTCACAACCAGCAAATCCAACTGCATCAGCAAAAATATTTTGCAATATAATCGCAAGCCATTGTTTCTCCTTTGTATACGGTCCTATCCCTTCTAGTACCCATAGCTTTGTAAATGTTTGTACAAAATTACTCCATGTTTTTTCAATATGGTAGAATAGAATATTTCGTTTCTCGTCTTCTCTTGATAGAGCATTCAACAATAAATTTGCAATAAATTGACCAAAGTCAAATCCAAGCGGTCCAAATGTGGCGAACTCCGGATCAATTATCTTCGTTTCAGCAGTTGATGAAAAAATACTACCTGTATGTAAATCACCATGAATTAACGCTTCTTTTCTAGTTAAAAATTTATATTTATACTGTGCTACCTGTAATTTTAATTTCTTGTCACACCAAAGTTCATCTAGGACAGATTTCAACTCTTTCTCATAATCGTTTGTTTCATAATTTCCAAACGGATCTGTAAACACAAGATCTTCTGTAATTTTACAAAGATCAGGATTTACAAACTGTCCGTCTAACACTCTTTTCTCTTCTGTTAATAGGCCAAAATCTGATGTATAAAACAAAATGTGCGCTAAAAAGCGTCCGATATGCTGAGATAAAAGCGGATAATCTTCCCCTTCTATCAACCCTTTACGAGTAATGGTAAGAGCCGATAAATCTTCCATTACAGTCACTGCTAACTCTTCATCATGACCGTATACTTCTGGAACATATTCCGGTACATATTTTGCAAAAATTTGCAGTGCTTGACTTTCAATTGTCGCCCTTTTTATCGAAAGTGGCCAGCTTTCTCCAACAACTTTCGCATACGGAAGAGCCTGTTTTACAATCATACCGTGCTCCCCATCATGGAGCCGGAATACGTAATTTAAGTTTCCATCTCCTATTTCATGACAAGTTATCTTTGCCTCTTTCTGAAAATATCCATGCTCTTTTACATACTGAACCGCTGTTTCTTTTGTTAATGAACGATATCCCATTTTCTTATCCTCCTTTTTTAATTCAGAGGCTTTTCATCATAAGAAAAACCTCTTTCCATGAAGAAAGAGGTTTGAAGTTTATCTTCTCACCTCTTATCTGTCAGAAAGCTATTCTTTCTGCTGGAATTAGCACCGTGCCTTTTTGGCGCATAAGCGCCCCATTTCACAATGGTATTACGGTCGGTTGCTGGGTTTCATCGGGCCATATCCCTCCACCTGCTCTTGATAAGAGTTGCATGATTTATTCGAATTTTTAACTTTCTGATTCAGACTATAACAAGAATAAAAATCATTTGTCAACATTTTTATTTATATAATTCTGGACGTCGATCTGCAAAAACAGGAATACCCTTACGCACTTCCTTAATTTTTTCTAAGTTTAAATTCCCTTGTAAAATTGATTCTTCTTCTCCTGCTTCCACTACCACTTCTCCCCATGGATCAACAATAAGAGAATGTCCAGCAAACATATTATTTGGATCCTCTCCTGCTCTATTGCACGCAACCACGTAACATTGATTTTCAATCGCTCTCGCTTGAAGAAGTAAACGCCAGTGCGCTAAGCGAACAAGTGGCCATTCTGCTACAACGAATAATACATTTACGCCCCTGACAGTATGAACACGCATCCATTCCGGAAAACGAATATCGTAACAAATGACACCACCGCACTGCACACCATCCAGTGTAAATTCTCCTGTCCCACCACCCGCTATTAAATAGTTATGTTCATTCATCAACTGGAACAAATGGACCTTGCTATACTCACCTTGCAATTTCCCTTCACGATTCACTATATACATCGTATTCGTAACCCCTTGATCTGTTTGCTTTGCAATAGAACCACCAACAATATTTACATCATATTGCTGTGCCCATTCTGAAAGAAGTTGTTTTACTTTAATTCCCTCCACATCTGCAATTTCTAGAAGCCTTTCTAAATCATAACCAGTCGTCCAAAGTTCCGGTAATACGATAACGTCTGGTTCTCCTTGCATCGCTTCTTCTATTTTTTTCTTTGCATGTTCAATATTTATTTTCACATCTCCAAAAGCAATATCCATTTGAATACATGCGACTTTCATTTTATCCACCTCATTTTCAATTTTTCTTTACAAAAACTTAGAAAGGTTATATCATTTGTCACTAGAATTGTAACAATTTTCAAAAGAGGTGGAAAGTATGAAACATTTTCAACCTTCCGAGATTGTAACTTCGTTACCAACACAGTTTTTCGCTTCGCTTGTTGCAAAAGTTAACAAAGTGGTTGCAGCAGGTCACGATGTTATCAATCTAGGGCAAGGTAATCCAGATCAGCCAACACCGCCGCATATCGTAACAGCTTTACAACGTGCAGCAGAAAAAACGGTTCATCATAAATATCCGCCATTTCGCGGACATGAAAACTTAAAAGAAGCCGTTGCTACGTTCTATGAGCGTGAATACAGCGTCAAAGTTAACCCAAAAACAGAAGTTGCTATTTTATTTGGTGGAAAAGCAGGACTAGTAGAATTACCACTTTGTTTCACAAACCCTGGTGATACAATCCTTGTACCCGACCCAGGATATCCTGACTATTTATCTGGTGTCGCTTTAGCCAAAACAAGCTTTGAAAAGATGCCGTTATTAGCAGAAAATAATTTTTTACCAGATTACACAAAAATCGATAATTCTATTGCTACACAAGCAAAATTAATGTTTTTAAATTATCCTAATAACCCAACTGGTGCTATCGCGTCAAAAGAGTTCTTTGAAGAAACAATTGCATTTGCGAATAAAAATGATATTTTAGTCATTCATGACTTTGCTTATGGAGCAATTGGTTTTGAGGGTAACAAACCAACTAGTTTCTTACAAGCAGATGGTGCAAAAGATGTTGGCATTGAAATTTACACACTATCAAAAACATTTAATATGGCCGGTTGGCGCATCGCCTTTGCTATCGGTAACGAAAGTGTCATTGAAACGATCAATTTACTACAAGATCATATGTATGTCAGCATTTTTGGTGCTGTACAAGAGGCAGCTTGCGAAGCACTACTCGGTTCACAAACTTGTGTAAATGAGCTGGTTGAACGCTATGAATCACGAAGAAATACACTCATTTCAGCTTGTCATTCAATTGGCTGGGATGTTGTCGCACCAAATGGTTCATTTTTTGCATGGCTTCCTGTTCCTAACGGTTATACATCGGAACAATTTACCGACTTATTACTAGAACAAGCACACGTAGCAGTTGCACCTGGAGTCGGATTCGGTGAACATGGCGAAGGCTACGTTCGCGTTGGATTATTACATACAGAAGAACGACTACAAGAAGCCATTCAACGAATTGATAAATTAAAAATTTTCAAAAAAACATTGACATCCTAAAAAAACTCTGTCAAAATTCAGATAACGAAAAAATTCAAACATTTCAAAATACTTCTTATCAAGAGCAGGTGGAGGGACGAGCCCGACGAAACCCGGCAACCGATCTACAATTGTAGACACGGTGCTAATTCTCGCAGCATTACGCTGACAGATAAGGAGCTGGTTGTAAAAAAACCTCTCCTTAGCTGAGAGGTTTTTTTATTTAACTAGGAGGTTATAAAAATGAGTGGAATAACAGCAACCTATTTAATCCATGATGATTCTCATAATTTAAACAAAAAAGCCGAGCAAATTGCTCTCGGTTTAACAATTGGTTCATGGACTCATTTACCACATTTACTACAAGAACAATTAAAACAACATAAAGGTAATGTCATTCATGTTGAAGCGTTGAATGACCAAAAACGTGTAAATACATATCTTGAAAAAGAAGTAACACGTGGACTCATTAAAATTCATTATCCATCACTAAATTTCAGCCCAGATCTACCGGCCATTTTAACAACAACTTTTGGGAAATTATCACTAGATGGTGAAATCAAACTAATTGACTTAACATTTTCAGACGATTTAAAAAAATATTTTCCTGGTCCGAAGTTTGGTATTGAGGGCATTCGAAATCAGTTAAAGGTCCATGACCGTCCACTTCTCATGAGCATTTTCAAAGGAATGATTGGACGCAATATCGGATATTTAAAAACACAGCTTCGTGATCAAGCAATTGGTGGTGTAGATATTGTAAAAGATGATGAAATCTTATTTGAAAATTCATTAACACCACTCACAAAACGAATTTCTGCTGGAAAAGAAGTATTACAGTCTGTATACGAAACATATGGGCATAAGACTTTATATGCAGTAAATTTAACAGGGCGTACCTACGATCTAAAAGAAAATGCAAAACGTGCCATCTCAGCTGGTGCAGATGTTCTTCTATTCAATGTATTCTCGTACGGACTAGATGTATTGCAATCTCTTGCTGAGGATAAGGATATTTCTATTCCTATTATGGCGCACCCTGCTGTTAGCGGTGCTTATACATCATCAAAATTATATGGGATTTCTTCACCATTGTTACTTGGAAAATTACTTCGTTATGCTGGTGCAGACTTCTCTTTATTTCCATCACCATACGGCAGTGTTGCATTAGAACAAAAAGAAGCTCTTCTTATTACAAATAAACTAACTGAAAAAGATCCGTCTTTAGAACAAAGCTTCCCTGTTCCATCAGCTGGCATTCATCCTGGTTTTGTTCCATTTATCCTTCGAGATTTTGGCAAGGATGTTGTCATTAATGCAGGCGGTGGTATTCACGGTCATCCAGCCGGGGCACAAGGCGGAGGAAAAGCATTTCGAGCAGCAATTGATGCCACTTTGCAAGGAATCCCATTGCGTGAAGCAGGTAACACTGATTTACATGCTTCACTGCAATTGTGGGGAAATCCATCTCACGAGGTGAAACTATGAGTCTTCAAATTTTTTGTGACTTCGATGGTACGATTACGAACAATGATAATATCGTTGCCATCATGGAGAAATTCGCTCCACCAGAAGCCAAAACAATTAAACAAAAGATTCTATCACAAGAAATATCTATTCAAGAAGGGGTAGGGAAACTATTTTCCCTTTTATCTACAAGTTTACAAGAGGATATCACTACTTTTATAAAAGAAACCGCGGTGATTCGCCCTGGATTCCAAGAATTTGTACAGTTTATTCAAACAAATCAAATTTCACTTCACATTATATCAGGAGGAATGGACTTTTTCGTCTATCCCCTTCTAGAAGGAATCATTAGTCCTGAACACATTTATTGTAATACGACTAATTTTTCCGGTGAAACAATTAAAGTGAACTGGCCACATCCATGTGATGAACATTGCAAGAATCAATGCGGTCTTTGTAAATCAACATTAATTCAGCGATTAAGTTCAACAAACGATTTCAACATTGTCATTGGAGATTCAATTACCGATTTACAAGCAGCAAAACTTGCTGATAAAGTATTTGCTCGTGACTTTCTTATCACAAAATGCCAAGAACACCAAATTTCCTATACAGCATTTGAAACGTTTTATGACATACAGACAGAAGTTAAACAATTGCTTGAGGTGATAAAATGAAACAGCTTTTTCACAAATGGGAAGAGTTAAGTAAACTAAAGAAAGAATTAACGGATCGCAACTGGTTTCCTGCTACAAGCGGAAATATTTCAATAAAAGTAGGCGACGCTCCAACTACCTTCCTTATTACAGCAAGTGGAAGAGATAAAACGAAAATTACGCCTGATGATTTTCTATTAGTTGATCATACAGGAAAGGCTGTTTTAGAAACCGATTTACGCCCTTCCGCAGAAACCTTGTTGCACACTCATATTTACAATCATACAGAGGCTGGATGTGTCTTACATATTCATACAATTGATAACAATGTGATTACAAACATATATGAAAAAGAAGTTTTACTTTCGAATCAAGAAATTATTAAAGCTCTTAATATATGGGAAGAAGGAGCATCTATCAAAATTCCAATCATTGAAAATCATGCTCATATTCCAACGTTAGGAGAAGATTTCCGAAAACATATTCATGATGATACTGGGGCTATATTGATTCGCAATCATGGCATTACCGTTTGGGGAAAAGATAGCTTTGATGCAAAGAAAAGATTAGAGGCATATGAGTTTTTATTCCAATTTTATATAAAACTATTATCAATTCAAGGAGGCGTTTCACATGGCGCAAATTCGTATTCATGAACGAAACACACGTATTGAAAATGAAGTGGAAGTGGAGCAATTTTTACAAGGAGAAGGTGTTTTATATGAGAAATGGGATATTTCAAAACTTCCCTCTCATTTACAAGAGAACTATTCCTTAACTGATGAAAACAAAAAAGAAATTTTAACAGTATTCTCAAGCGAAATTACTGATGTTTCAGAACGCCGAGGTTATAAGGCGCACGATGTTATTTCCCTTTCAAATACAACGCCTAATCTCGATGATTTATTAATTAACTTTAAACAAGAGCATCATCATACTGACGATGAAGTACGCTTTATTGTCAGCGGACATGGTATTTTTGCCATCCAAGGTAAAGATGATCGCTTTTTCGATGTTGAACTTGAGCCCGGTGATTTAATCTCTGTACCAGAAAATACAAGACACTATTTTACTTTACAAGATGATCGCCAAGTTGTAGCTATTCGTATTTTTGTTACAACAGAGGGCTGGGTTCCTATTTACCCCGCTATTCGCGGGCAGTAAGATCTCCCACGATGGGTGGGAAATCTTACTGCCCATAAAAGCCCAATTGGTGGGGGATAATAAAGCCTTCCACTAATTAAAGTTTCACTTTACTAAGGTAGTTAGTTGAATAAAAGGAATCGGACCCCCTTTTCCATCCTTTTATTCACTCTACATATATACATCCTCCTATGGAACAGGCTTATTTCATAAATATGAAATAAGCCTGCTTTTTTATTTTCTCTTGCTTTGTAATATCTCCTGATAGATGAGTAATATCTACAGAACTTTTTTATTTTCACTTTATCAAGTACGTTTCTCAATAAATTTTGAACATTCTTTGAACTTTTTCTGAAAATTCCGTTTAATTTGTGTTATAATACAAATAATAGAAAATGAAGCGAAAATAAAACTGCAAAAAAAGAGGGGGAAGAACATGAATGTAATTCTAGCACTTATATTCGGAGTTACTTGTGGAGCTATTCCTGCTATTCTCGGGGCAATTATGGAGGAATTAGAAATTGGTATATTTGGTTTTGTCGCATCTTCTGTAAGCGCTTTACTTTTCGGCTTGTATGGTGCTATTCCTGTCGCTATACTCTTCACATTATATATACTACGTCATGCGCGCACAAAGCAATTCAGTCGAAACCATATGGCCCAAATCATTCCATTTCCAATTGAACGCTCTCGCCGTGCTTCCAGCTTATAATTCCATTATTTTATCCTCACAATACATCTACTTTCTTATACCCTGTCTGTATCGAATTTAGCTCCCAGGTTTATTTATCATGTTTTAAACATAATAAAAAAGTCCTCCACCGAGGACTTTTTTATTTATTATCTTCTAAAAACTGAAATAACTCTTGTAAATGAAGAGCATCTTCTCCGTAACTAACAGATACATAACATACGTCATCAATTTCAGCATACATATACAAATCAATGCCTTCACGATCATACTTTAAAGCTAAGTAAAATTCCATTTCTTCTAACATTTTCTTTGAAGTTCGAATAACATAATGGCCATTTTCATCACGTCCGTATTCAAACTTTGGCTCAAAATCATATTTTTTCCTAAATGCTGCTTGTTGCTTATCATTAATCGGCGTACAAGTTGTCCGCTGCACAGCATCAATTATCCCATCGAATTTTTTCAAATCCATCCTATTACCCCTTTATGTATTTTTTATATAATACTTGTGTGCCACTGTCTTCCTCTCCAGCTTCTACTAATTGTTCATATAAACCTTTTGCAAGAGTTAAACCTGGGACAGGTAATCCTAATTTTTCAGATTCATCTAGTGCAATTTTCATATCCTTCATAAAATGTTTCACATAAAACCCTGGTGCAAAATCCTCTTTTAACATGCGCGGGGCTAAATTACTTAATGACCAACTACCAGCTGCTCCTGTTGAAATACTCTGTAATACTTTATCTGGATCCAATCCTGCTTTCTTTGCATAAGCTACCGCTTCACAAACTCCTATCATATTAGAAGCAATCGCAATTTGATTGCACATTTTTGTATGCTGTCCACTTCCTGCCGGCCCTTGTAACTGAATGTTCTTTCCTAGTTTCTCAAACAAAGGTAAACAAACTTCATATACATCTTGGTCTCCACCAATCATAATGGCAAGTTTACCTTCTTTTGCCCCAATATCTCCTCCTGATACTGGTGCATCAAGCGTATACACATTCTTTGTTTTTCCAGCTTCATATATACGTTTCGCTAGCGTTGGTGTAGATGTTGTAAAATCAATTGCAATTGTCCCTTCATTTGCATTTGTGAGAATTCCTTCTGTTCCAAAATAGATTTCCTCCACATCATGCGGATACCCTACCATCGTCATAACAACATCTACATTCTGTACCAATTCTTTTGGTGAATCACACCAATGTGCTCCTTCTTTTAATAAAGGAGTTGCCTTTTCTTTCGTACGGTTGTACACATATACTGTATAACCACCTTTTAATAAATGGTGTACCATACTCTTCCCCATAACACCTATGCCAATAAAACCAATTGATGAAATTACCTGTTTCATCTACTCATCCCCTTTGTTCTATTAAGTCGCTGACCATCTTCCTAAATTCCTTATTCAAATCATCATTTATGCCATTTTGTACATTTGAAAATAAAATAACAAACGTTCTATTATCTTTATTAAAGTTATTAAATGTATTCCAACCAGCAACTACACCATGGTTATGAAAATAATCAGGGTAAATATAAAAACTGAATGCATATTTTCGTTCTGGTGGAGGCGTAAACATCATTTGTATACTCTTCTCTGAAAGAAGTTTTCCATTTATAATTGCTTCATCCAACTTCTTCATATCCCCAACTGTAGTATACATCTCACCACAGCCATATAACCAATCCATCGCTAATTTTGGTGCAGGTACAAGCGCATTGTCTTTCTTTGTATATCCTTTCGTAAAATGTTGATCTCCTGGCATCATATTCCCCATGCCTGATTCATACATTTCTGCCCGTGCAAATATATTTTCCTTTACATATTCCCCTAGAGGCTTTTTAGATATATTTTCTATAATATAAGCCAACACCATATAATTATAATCCGTATACGTCCATCCAGTCCCTGGCGGAAACTCTACCTTTTGTTTTCCTATCCATGTAACTAAATTTAAGCGTGATGTAGCATTTACTTTTCCCTTCCCCTTCCCTGGTAAACCAGAAGTGTGTGTTAGAAGATGGTATAATGTAATATTTTTATCCGCCGGAAATGAAGGGATATATTTATTTACATTGTCCTGAATATTTAATTTCCCTTGCTCTTGCAACTGTAAAGTCGATGCTGCCACCACAGTCTTAGTAATAGAACCAATACGATATTTTGTTTGGGGCGTATTTTCAATTTTGCTTTGAACATCCGCATACCCATACCCTTTATTCAGCACAACATAATCTTTATCCGTCACGAGAACCGTCCCATTAAAACCTTTGTCCTTTAAATATTGATCTAACTTTTGTGCCACACTGGCATAATCAATTGGTAGTTCCTCCTTTTTCGCCAAAGCATCGTGCAACCCAGACTCAACAGAAGGGGTGATCTTTGAAGTTACTGCCACTTCCTTCTTTGGTATGTAAAAAAAGCAATATACACTTCCGCATACGATAGAGCCAATCAAGACCATAATAATCCATTTCTTTATCATTCAAAAACCTCCGTAGTCGCTTCCTTATAAATGGTCCCCTCTTCCTATTATCTGATAACAGAAAAAAATCGCAACAATTTGTTGCGAAAAAATCACATTTTTTCCTTTCTATATAAACGCACTTGATTTTTCCCATTTTTTTTTGCTTCATATAAAGCAATATCCGCTCGTTGTACGAATTCCTCTTTTGTAATTCCTTGCTCATATAAAGCAACTCCAAAACTCGCCGTTAATTTTGAAATGCGAGAGAACTGTTTCGTTTCAATAAAAAAGCGTAGCGATTCGGCTAACTGAAAAGCCTCTTTTTCGGTTGTACTTACTACTAATATAACAAATTTCTCTCCACCCCACCGTGCGAAAATATGCTGGGATGCTATTTTAGATTTCAGAAGTTCTGCTAACTGAATTAATGCTAAATCACCAAAATCATGCCCATATGTGTCATTCACTTTTTTAAAATCGTCTATATCAAAAAGAATAAGAGCCATTATTTGATTCATGCGGTTCTCAATTCTCCATTTTTCCTCCAATAATTGCTGAAACTTTAAACGGTTATATATTTCTGTTAAGGAATCCATTGCAGCAAGTTGTTCTTGCTCTTGATATAATGCATCCAACTCCGTAATCTCTGTACACTTAACAATATACCTAGATACATTTTCTAATACCGGTGCAGCACGTAATAAAAAAACAATTTCTTCGCCTTCATCATTATACATTTTTATTTTCCTGGCATTTTCTAACGAATCATCAAGCCAGGTTATATCATGATTTGTTGTGTAATATCCATGCTCTTGAATAAAATGTTCCGCAAATATCATATGATTCTCACGGTATGAAAGTAAATCTTCATATCCAAAAAAACTCAAAAAGTTCGTATTACAATCAACAATCTCATCATCTTCTACAATAAATAATAAATCATTTTGAAAATCAAACATCATTTGAAGAAGCTCTTGTTGAATAGTCACTTGCTGTAATAGTGATATTTGATACAAACTCTTGTTTACCTCTTCTAGCACAATCTGTGGTGTAGCAGGAGCTAGCACAATATTTCGTATCCCTATTGTAAGCAACTCTACAAACTTTGATGTCACCGGCTGATCCCATATAACAATAAAAGAACTCGTGGAATTATATATGCGTTTTATACGCTCTACTTGCGCACCGTCCGACACATAAATAATTACAATTTGTGGTCGAACTTTTTCAAATAATATTTCTCCTTCTTCAAAACTATTTGCTATAAACATACATTTTGGGTGTATATCATCAATTGTATACTGATGATTACCCCCTTCTTCTATATAAAGTACATTTACATGGAGATCTTGTAATACATTTTGAAAAATCGTATTTTCTAATAAAAAATATAGTATGTTCACCACTGGCTTTCACTCACTTCATATATCCTGTTGTACTGAATGCTTCACTCTCCTTTTTTACAAGGGATCGTTATCAAAAGAAACCGATTAATAAGGGCTAAGCATCAGCAAGAACGAAGAGTTTGCCCGCTGACAAGAGCTGCACTTTGCATATTCCTTCTTAAGCTGTGAATCATCTTTTTATTGTATGACCACACGAATAACAACGTGTGTACGCACGCCCTCATTTTATTTTAATCTCAACAACTTGACAATTAAAATAAAGATATTATATTCTTTTACAGTGATAACTTACAAAATGTAAGTATAAATTTGTACATATGGAAGTTTTATAAAGTGAACCTTTAATCAGAGGTATTTTTCTTCATCCCCCTCTGAATCTTAAGGGGGGCTTACTGCCCACAAATAGTGGATAAATTAACATAAAATTTTGGAGGTATATTATGACACAGCAAGATTTCTTTACTGTTTTATACGAACGAACATCTAATCGTGCATTCAATCCTGAAAAAGAAATTTCAAACGACGAATTACAAGCGATTTTAAAAGCAGCTGGCCAAGCGCCATCAGCTTGGAACTTACAACATTGGAAGTTTCTTGTTTTCCAAGGTAAAGATGTACAAAACCGTTTACATCCAATCGCTTATAATCAGCAACAAATTCTTGATGCTTCTGCAGTAGTCGCTATTTTAGGTGACCTAGAAGCAAATAAAAACATCGATTCTATATATGGACCAATCGTAGAGCAAGGGTTTATGACAGAAGAAGCAAAGGAACGTTTGTCACAAAATATTGACTCTGCATATAAACGTGAACAATATCCACGCGATGCAGCCCTTTCCAATGCATCTTTAGCCGCAATGCAACTTATGCTTGCAGCGAAGGCAACTGGCTGGGATACTTGTGCAATCGGTGGCTTTAATCCACAAGCACTAATGGACGAATTTAATGTTTCTTCTCGCTATGTACCAATTATGCTCATTACAATTGGAGAATCTACATTAAAAGGTCATCCAGCACCGCGTATGAATATCGAACAAGTAATGGAATGGGCTAAGTAAAACACTCCCACAATCGCATCTAAAAACGAAGGATATACGCCTTCGTTTTTAGATGTTTTTTTGTAATATTCCATATATAAATAGCATTATATTTCTCTTCTCCTCCCTCTGAACTGTAATATTTTGTCGAACTTTGTTACACTTTGAAATATAAGGGGTGATTTTTTGTTACAATTGTGATACAATAGTAACAAATAGATAACAAGAGAGGGATTTTCATTGAATTCATATGGAAGCTTTATTGCATTTTTAAGCTACGCCGTAACGGTACTGCTTCTATACTTTATTGGAGATGCCACAAATATTACAATGTTACAATTTCCAAAAGAAAAAGCACTACAGCTAGAAGAGGGACTACATATCTCACAGTCTATCGTACCATTACTATTAGCTCTTCCCGTATATGCAATCGTTTTATATAAAAGTAAAAAAATATAAAGGATGCCTTTTTTACAGCTGAAGGTGTCCTTTTTCATATCCAGTTATTCGTAATGAAAGAACAAATACTACACTAACGGTTACAACCTATCTCTTTAGACATTTGTTCTTTTATTCAAATGCCTCTCGATTCATTTAAAATAAGAAAATATCCTATTTAAAAATTCACCCTCTGTCCAATCACCTTATATACAACTTACATACATTATAAGTGTGAAGGGGGTGATGAGAATTATGTTTGGATCTTTTGGATCTTTTGGATGTTGTGATGGTTTTAAAGAATGTCGTCATGGCAGAAATGATCACTGTCAGCATGGCAGAAATGACCACCGTCAGCATGGTAGAAATGACCACCGTCAGCATGACAAAAATGATGGTAATCATCAAAACAGAGTATCATGTAACGTTCTTGCTAACGTCTCGATTGGAACAAGAATTTCACTTCTATGTATTAAAGGCTGTGGCACATTCCGTGATGTAGTATTCGAAGGTTTTAGTGGTGGAGTTGCTCTTTTCTCCAATGAATGCAAAAAGCATCATTACTATGAAGAGTGCGAAGAAGGATGTCATCACAATGACCATTTTAAAGGGGTATTGCGTGTGTGCCCAGATGATATCACTGCACTATCAATTTGCTAGCATTTGATAGTAAAAAGCCTGAGACCGATTTCAAATCAGTCCCAGGCTTTTTTTCTATTAAATGCTTTTAACTAATTCAACAACTTCTTCAGCAGTTGACATTGTTAATGCTTTTTGTGCTAACTCTTCCATCTCTACTTTTGACAACTTACTTAGTTGTGTTCTTGCAGGAAGAATAGATGTTGCACTCATACTGAATTCATCTAATCCTAATCCAAGTAATAATGGGATTGCAAGTGAATCTCCTGCCATCTCACCACACATACCAGCCCATTTTCCTTCTTTATGAGCAGCATCGATAACCATTTTTACAAGACGTAAAATAGATGGATTATACGGTTGGTATAAGTAAGATACGCGTTCATTCATACGGTCAGCAGCCATTGTGTATTGGATTAAGTCGTTCGTTCCAATTGAGAAGAAATCAACTTCTTTAGCGAACTGATCTGCTAATACTGCAGAAGCAGGGATTTCTACCATCATACCTACTTCAATAGCGTCAGAAACAGTTGTACCCGCCCCTACAAGTCTTTCTTTCTCTTCTAATAAAATCGCTTTCGCTTGACGGAATTCATCAAGAGTTGCAATCATCGGGAACATGATTTTTAAGTTACCGTATACGCTAGCACGAAGTAATGCACGAAGTTGTGTACGGAACACATCTTGTTCGTCAAGGCATAAGCGAATCGCACGGTATCCTAAGAAAGGATTCATTTCTTTTGGTAAATGTAAGTATGGAAGTTCTTTATCTCCACCGATGTCAAGTGTACGAACAACAACTGGTTGACCTTCTTTTACACCTTCAAGAACTGCTTTATACGCTCCGAATTGCTCTTCTTCTGTTGGAAGATTGTCACGGCCCATGTATAAAAATTCTGTACGATATAAACCAACGCCTTCTCCGCCGTTGTCAATGATACCTTGTACATCATTTGGTGTTCCAATATTTGCAACAAGCTCAACATGGTGTCCATCGCTTGTTACAGTTGCTTGATCTTTTAATTTAGCCCATTCAGCTTTTTGCTCTTCAAACTTTGCCTTCTTTTCTTGGAAAGCGTTAAGAGTTTCTTCAGATGGGTTTACAATTACTTCTCCATCTAAACCGTCGATGATTACGATATCGCCATTTTGGATTTTCTCCATAACAACTTTTGTACCAACAACAGCTGGAATTTCCATAGAACGAGCCATAATTGCAGAGTGAGATGTACGTCCACCGATATCAGTTGTGAAACCTTTCGCATAGTTACGGTTTAATTGAGCTGTATCAGATGGCGTTAAATCTTCAGCAATAATGATTACTTCTTCAGAAATTGTACTTGGATTTGAGAAGTTAATTCCTAGTAAATGTGCAAGAACGCGTTTTGTTACATCGCGAATATCTGCTGCACGCTCTTTCATATATTCATTATCCATGTTTTCAAACATAGTAATGAACATCGTTGCAACTTCATCCATTGCAAATTCAGCATTTACTTTCTCGCTATTTACTTTATCTTTTACTGGATTTACTAGTTCTGGATCATTTAGTACTAGTAAATGTGCTTCGAAGATAGCAGCTTTATCAGCACCTAACTCAGCAAAAGCGTGATCTTTAATAGCTTCTAATTCAGATTTTGCTTTCTCAAGCGCAGCGTCTAAGCGTGCAATTTCTGCAGCTTCATTCGTAATCGTTTTCTTTTCAATGTTAAATTCAGGATTTTCAAGTCTGAAAGCCTTTGCAATAGCAATCCCACTTGATGCAGCGATCCCTTGAATGTTAAGAGTCATTATTCTCCTAATCCTTCGTTTTTCATAGTTTCTTCGATAGCTGCTAGTGCTTGAGCTGCATCATCACCATTTGCAGTGATTTTAATTTCTGCGCCTTGTTGAATACCTAAAGACATAACGCCCATAATTGATTTTAAGTTAACATTCTTTCCGTTATACTCTAAATTAATGTCTGCACCAAATTTGCTTGCAGTGTTTACAAGTAGAGTTGCTGGACGAGCATGAATTCCTGAGTCGCTAGTTACTTTAAAGATTTTTTCCATGATAATTTATCTCCTTTAAATACAGTATTTTTTAGTTGTATAGACGTGAGTACTACATCATCTATTGTATATAATAGGCGATGTTCGGTCAACCACATCGCCTATTATAATTATAAACATTTTGCGTCAATTTCTTACTGAATGTCAATAATTGCGTTTTCGCCCTTCTTAACATTTCCATCTTTTTTCAATTCGACTTGTTGCCCTTGCTGTAAATTCGTAAAAATAATTGGTGTAATAATAGATGGTGCATTTTCTTTTACAAATGCTAGATCTACTTTTAATAACGGTTGTCCTTGTTTCACTGTGTCACCTTGCGCGACAAGTGCTTCGAACCCTTCACCATTTAATTTTACAGTATCAATACCGAAGTGAATTAAAATCTCTTTTCCGCCTTCAGATTGAATCCCAATTGCATGTTTCGTTGGGAATACATTGACAATCTCACCGTCAACTGGAGAAACTACGGTTCCCTCTGTTGGCTCAATTGCAAATCCATCACCCATCATTTTTCCTGAAAATACTTGATCAGGTACTTCTGTAATTGGTAGCAGTTTCCCTTCAATTGGAGATACAATTGTTTCATTTGTATCCGTTTTTTGTACAGTTTCTTCTGCTTTTACAGGCTCTTCTTTTTCAACATGAGGTGTACGACCTGACATAATATCATGAATTTGTGATTTTAACGTGTCAGATTTCGGCCCGAAAATTGCTTGAATGTTATTTCCAACTTCAAGTACTCCCGCTGCCCCAAGTTCTTTTAAGCGATCTTTGTTTACATTTTTTTGCTCATTAACTTGAACACGTAAACGAGTGATACAAGCATCTAAAGAAGCAATGTTTTCTTTTCCACCAAGCGCTACTAACACTTCACGTGGAAGTTCACCTGCTTCTGTTTTCCCTGCGCCATCAGTATCCGTCGTTACTTCACGACCAGGTGTTTTTAAATCCCATTTACGGATTGCGAAACGGAATCCGAAGTAGTAAATAACTGCAAGTACAAGACCGACAACGATTACCCACCACCATGGTGTACGGCCTGGTAAAACACCGAATAGTAAGAAGTCAATTAAACCACCAGAGAATGTCATACCAATTTTAACACCTAAAATTTGCATTGTCATAAATGATAGACCTGCAAATACAGCATGGATTCCAAATAATACTGGTGCTACGAATAAGAATGAAAATTCAAGTGGCTCTGTAATACCTGTTAAGAAAGATGTTAACGCAGCAGATCCTAAAATACCAGCTGCTAATTTTTTATTTTCTGGACGTGCTTCATGATACATTGCTAAAGCTGCTGCTGGAAGACCGAACATCATGAACGGATATTTACCTGTTGTAAATGTACCAGCTGTTAATTCTACACCGTCTTTTAATTGTGCCATAAAGATTTTTTGGTCGCCACGGATTAGTTCGCCAGCTGCGTTTGTATACTGACCAAATTCAAACCAGAACGGTGAATAGAAAATGTGATGTAATCCAAATGGAATTAAGGAACGTTCAATTAAACCAAAAATAAATGCTGCTAACGTTCTATTCGCATCAATCATTTGATGTGAGAACGTATTTAAACCACCTTGAATGTGTGGCCAAATGAAACACATTACAATACCTAATAGTAAAGAGAATGTTGCAGTTGCAATTGGTACGAATCGCTTACCTGCAAAGAAACCTAAGTATGAAGGCAATTCAATATTGAAGTATTTATTATAGCAATATGCCGCGACTATACCGACGATAATACCACCAAATACCCCTGTTTGTAGTGTTGGAATTCCTAACACATTTGCATATGCTGGATCTGTAAAACCAATTTTTACTGGGTCTGTTCCAGTACTTGTTACTTTCACAAGCTTGTCTACTTCTAAGAACACACTCATCGTCTTGTTCATAATTAAGTAGCCGACGAATGCTGCTAAACCAGCTACTCCGTCTCCACCAGCGAGCCCAATCGCTACCCCAACTGCGAATAATAACGCAAGATTAGCGAAAATAATATCACCAGATTGCTCCATGATTTTTGCAACCATTACGAACCAATCTGCTTTTAAAGCAGGAATAACATCTGTTAACTGTGGATTTTGAAATGCATTACCAAATCCAAGTAAAATACCTGCTGCCGGTAAAATCGCTACTGGAAGCATAAGCGCTTTTCCGACTTTTTGAAGAACACCAAAGATCTTCTTAAACATGGAAACCCTTCCTCTCTTATCTATATTGTACTTTTCGACAAACGCCAAAAAGGCATGAGGAAAAAAAGATAGAACGATAGCTATACAAAAGGTAGTATGTCCCTTTCTCTAGCTTACATTCCTGACTTTTCTCCACTCATGCCTGATCGAATCAGTAACACGTGTCAAAAATAGGTTTACGTATAAGTTCACTATTTTAAAGCAAACGTTTTCGTTATTTGCCTTAACTTGTTTGTCGAAATTTGTATAACTGTGCAAAGTTTATTATACATAACATTTGTAAGCGATTCAATCCTTTTTTTAACGTTTTCATTTTAGACAAGAATATATATCTTTTACACACGCTCTGCTTTTATTAATCTTTGCAAATGCATCGTTAAATAAATACTTTCTGCTTCATATACCGGAAGTTGTAATTCTTTCTGCATTACCTTCACAAGCTTCCACGCTAAATTATAACAAACTGGATACTCCGCTTTTAATAAATCAGCAAACCCTTGTGATTCTTCTACCTTCTCTCCCTTTTTTACACGCTCAATTGCATATTGCAAATGACGAATCAGACGTAAATAATGAATACTTTCTGGGTCTAATGTAATGTGTAAATTTGTTTCAATTAAAGATACAAGCTGTGCAATGAGACGAGAATTTTGACTAACAGAAGATAAATCAGAATTCGTAAGTGAACTATAAATGTGAAGTGCAATAAAACCAACTTCTCCTTCTGGCAATGTAATTTGCAAACGAGAATTTAAGAGTTGTACAACTCCTTCAGCGATTTTATACTCCTCTGGATATAGCATCTTTGTCTCAACTAAAAAAGGATTATCAATTGTGAATCCTTGCTTCATCCTTTTGATTGCAAAAGAAATATGATCCGTTAAAGCAATATGAATATGTTCATTTAATGGTGATTGCGCCTTTTCTTGAATGTACAACATAATATCATTCATTACTTCAATTAGTTTTTCACTTACATGTGGTACTAAACGTTTATATTGTTCACGATCACGTTCATTTTTCAAAACAAACATTTTTTCAATTTGTTCTGCTTCCAACACATCTTTCGCTTTTTTTCCAAATCCAATTCCTTTACCGATCACTACTACTTCCTCATGTTCAGGATGGCTAGCAATGATGACATTATTATTTAAAACTTTTTTAATTTCAAGATAATTATTCATATAACACCACCCTCGTACTTAAATAGCCTACTTTTATGTTACAGAACATTCTTCTTTTTCGTCAATGCAAAACATCTACCATTTTAGAAAAAATCATTTTTTAGACATGCTTGCACTATATACGTATAATGAAAAAGCATATGCACATAGAAAGGAGATAACAAAATGATTAAAATGTTTGTAAGCGATATTGATGGTACAATGATGCAGCACGGGGGCATCATTGATCAAGAAGATATCGCCGCACTTCGTAGTCTCGTAGACCAAAATGTAATTCTTTGTTTCGCCTCTGGTAGGCTGGATAATGAAATTGCTGGTTTAATGAAAGAGGTTGGTACCCATTTTCACCGTATCAGTGTGAATGGTGTCTTTGTATACACACATGATAATAAACAACTATTGTCATCGACATTTGATTCAAATATTTTACCCGATTTGTTAGCTATGACAAAAGAAGAACCATATTTTCGTTATGTAAGCGATGAACATAATTATTACATCGAGGAAAAAACACCTTTTATCTATGAACTTGAAGAACAAATCACAATGACTTCTGTTGAAGAACCAAGTTTATTAGAAAAAATTGATGATACAATCTTCCCAAATAAAATTTCTGTTGGTGGCATGAAAGAGGACTTACAAGCCCTTCAGAAAAAAATTGATGAAAAATACCATGGGAAGGTCAGCACCTTTATTTCAGCTGAACAGTGCTTAGATGTTATGCCACCTAATATTAGTAAAGGCTCGGCCATCTCTGTTTTATTACAGGAATTCCAAATAAAACCTGAAGAAATTGCTTGTATTGGCGACTCTTATAACGATATCCCAATGTTTGCACTAACACCTCATAGCTTTGCTATGGCGCAAGCAGATAACGCAGTAAAAGAACATTCGCATTATGTCGTAGACTCTGTAAAAGATGCTGTCGAACACGTTCTAGCTCACAATTCAAAGCAAAATAAAAATACGACTCACTCCCTATAAGGATGAGTCGTATTTTTATTTTGCTACATATCCGATGAACTGAAAGTAGAATGCGCTTCACAAAATAATGTATATTACTTATTTCGTGAAATACTCGTAATAAACTTATAACGATCACCACGATAAATACATTTTACGTATTCTAACGGCAATTTACCTTCTGCATATGACCATTGTCTCATTACAAGTACAGGTGCCTTTTTAGGAATATGCAGATGCTCCGCTTCAGCATCCGTTGCAATTGATGCTTCAATCGCTTGGGTAGCACGAACAAGTTTAAAACCTAACTTTTTCTCTAAATGTTCGTATAAAGATTGTTGCAAAATCTCTTCGTTAATATCTTTTACAAGAGTTGGCGACAAATATGTCGTTTCAAAAGCAATCGGTTCGTCATCAGCTAAGCGAATACGCCTCACTTCATACACCGATTCCCCCTCTTGTATTCTAAGCCGGTCTGCTATTTTAGCAGTAGCAGGAACTAGGCGGAAGCTCAATAACTGACTGCTCGGTTTCATACCACGAGAAATCATATCCTCTGTAAATCCGGTCATTCCTTGTAACTTCTGCTCCACTTTCGGAAGTTGGACAAACGTTCCAATTCCACGTTTTCGATATAAATATCCTTGTTCCACTAAGTTATTAATTGCCTGTCTGATTGTCATACGACTCACTTCGAATTTATCACAAAGTTCATTCTCAGATGGAATTTTATCTCCCGGCTTCCATTCGCCGTCCTCAATTAGCTGTTTCACCCACTCTTGAATCTGATAATAGATCGGAAATGGTGAATACTTGTCGATGTTCATCAGCAATCGCCTCACTGCATAAAGATAGAGCTTCTTGATCAGCGATTACGGTTACATTCGGATGACGTTGCAATACTGTAGCAGGACACGTCTCGCTATATTCACCTTGCAACAATTCCTTCATTGCTTCTGCTTTTTTCGGGCCAATCGCAACAAGTAGAATGTGTTTCGCTTTCATAATGCTTCCAATCCCCATTGTAATCGCATGGGTTGGCACATCCTCTTCTTTTTCAAAGAAGCGAAGGTTTGCTTGGCGTGTAGATTCTGTTAATTCTACAATATTAGTTGGAGAATTAAATGGTGTTCCTGGCTCATTAAATCCGATGTGACCGTTTTCACCGATTCCAAGAATCTGTAAATCAACTGGGTTAGCTGCTAGAATGCTTTCATAACGCTTGCACTCTTCTTCTAAATCACTTGCCATCCCATTTGGTACATAAGTTTCTTTAAATGGAAGATGATCAAACAACTGCTCTTGCATAAAATAATGATAGCTGTTTTTATCTTCATGTGGTAAATTTACGTACTCATCTAAGTTTACAGTGGTTACACGGCTTGTATCAAGTTTATTTTTTCTCATTTCTGCATAAATACCAAGTGGAGAGCTTCCTGTAGCCATTCCTAACGTTGGATTTTCTTTTGATTTAACAACTTCCTTAATTAATTTATAACCTGCTTCAGCTAATTCTTCTGGAGTTTTTACAACAAGAATATTCATCTATTTACTTCCCTTCTTTCATATGAATTCCTAATCGAACCGTATCATATACATGTAAATTTTCTGTCATGATAACAAAATCTGCATCTTTCCCTACTGCTAATGCACCTTTGTGATCTAATCCAAATTCCTCTGCTTGGTTAACTGATGTCATGAGAACAGCGTCCTCAATTGAGCATCCTGTAAATTCAATTACATTCCGGAAAGCTTGGTCCATTTTCAAAATACTACCAGCTAACGTTCCATCTTCTAACCTTGCGCTACCATCTTTTACATGTACAGGCTGGCCGCCAAGTTCATACAATCCATCTTCTAGACCTTTCGCACGCATTGCGTCAGTAATAACACTTACTTTTTTAGGTCCCTTTAATTTATATGCTAGTTTCACCATATCCGGATGAATATGAATACCATCCGTAATCACTTCAACCATTACATCTGGGTTTAATAACACATGACCAACAACTCCTGGTTCACGGTGATGTAACCCGCGCATTTGATTGTATAGGTGTGTCGCATGTGTAATGTTTCTATTTTTTAATTGTGCATCAATTGCATCTGTATGTCCCATCGTGCCAACAACACCAGTTTCAGCAAGATATTGTTCAAACTCTATCGCACCTTCTTCTTCTGGTGCATACGTTACTAATTTAATTAAATTACCACTTGCTTCTTGCCATTGTTTAAATTGTTCAATATTCGCAGGAACGATATGTTCAAGCGGCTGTGCTCCAGCACGTTTCTTTGAAACATATGGTCCTTCTAAATGAATATATTCAAAATGTGCTCCCTTTTCTTTCGCTTCTTTTGCAGCGCTTAAAGCCGCTTCAATTGCTTCTGGAGCTTGCGTCATTGTTGTTGGGAAATAAGTTGTAACTCCTTCTTTTAACATTTCTTTTCCAAGAGTTACTAATCCATTACTATTTGCATCCATCGCATCAATATCGTATCCACCATGAATATGAACATCAATCATACCTGGAATCACAACTTTTCCTTCTGCATCAAATACAGTTTCATTTTCTTGTGATACATATTGAGCCATCAAACCAATTTTTTCAATTTTTTCTGCGTAACGAATAAATCCACTTTCTATTACTTCGTGACCTGTATAAATTTTGGCATTGATGACAACTTGCGTTTTCATTTTCATCGACCCTTTCCCATGAAATACCTACTTGTTATTATTACCTATTTGCCTAATTCCATCTTAATATATACATGAGTAGTTGTCTATACATTAAAAGTAAATTTCCTCTTTTATGATGAAAAAGGAAATTCTACTGTTCTTCTCTAATTATAATATATACTATTCATTCTTTCCAAAAGAAGACATTAAGCTTGTTATGAAATTTGGTAACGATTCCTTATTGGGTTTAGAGGCTACTACACCAAATTATTTTAATAATGGCAGCGGGAGCTTAGACCACATTACAATATATTTTCCATCCGTTTCCATTTCTATCGTTCGTTTATCTGTTGCATATGTCATCACACCATATTTCTTTAACCTGCTTACTACACTTTGATGTGGATGACCATATGGATTTTTTTTATCATACGAAAGAATCGCAAATTGAGGATTTACCTTTTCTAAAAATTGTTCACTCGTTGACGTATATGAACCGTGGTGACCTACTTTTAACACATCTGCATGTACATCATACCGCTTTATTATTTTCTTTTCAGTCCGTACATCTGCATCCCCCATTAATAAAAAATCAGCTTTACCATAGCGAATCTTTAAAACAATGGATGATTCATTATTTTCATCCTTTGATTCCCCATTATTTAATACTTGAATTGTTACTTTTGGATCTAACGGAATATACTGTCCTTGTTTCACACGAACAAACGGAATACTCCTCTTTTTAATACTATTTCTATATGTATGATACGTAAAAGAACTATAGGTTTTGCCGCTGTCTAATACAAGTGAGACTGGCATTTGTTCTATAATCGGGATAAGTCCGCCTATATGATCCATATCTGGATGCGTCCCTACAATAACATCTAAATGGTTAATTCCCTTTTCGATTAATTTTTGAATGATTACCTCTCCAGCTTCATAAGGTCCTCCATCGATTAACATCGTTTTACCATTAGGTAAAATAATAAGTATAGCATCACCTTGTCCTACCTTAAAAAAGCTCACTTTCATTTCCCCTAAATGTGGACGTTGCATGGAAAAAGAGGACGCAGTATGAACAGACATCATATATCTTTTGGCAGATACGCTGTTTAATGAAAAACATAATAAAACAGAAACTAGCAATAGAATAATCCGTACACCTTTCATAATTCGTCTCCTTTTTTCATTTAGTATGACACGAGGTGTATTTCATATTCAAAAAAAAGCTTAGCAATGTGCTAAGCTACGATTTTGACAGTTCCTTTAAAGAACCAAAGAATAAGTCCGCTTCATTCATTTGTTCATCTTCTTCAGAAAGAGCTGGTAAATCATCTAATGTTTGAAGTCCAAATGTATCTAAAAACTCTTTCGTAGTACCATATAAAATCGGACGCCCTGGTCCTTCTGCTCGGCCCGTTTCTTTAATAAGTAAGTGCGAAACCAATGTTTGCAATGCTCGATCTGTTTTTACACCACGAATTTCTTCCATCTCCGTTCTTGTAATGGGCTGACGATAAGCAACAATCGCCAATGTTTCAAGAGCTGCTTGTGAAAGAGACGCGGCGGTTGGTGTGTTCATTAATTTTTGGTAATAATGGGCATGTTCTTTTTTTGTGGCAAGGCGATATATTTTTGCAAATTGTACAATTTGCAAACCTCGCTGCATTCCTTCACATTCCCTTTGCATTTCCTCAATGAGCTGCACAACATCTTTCACTTCGATCTCAAGTACTTTTGTAATTTGTTCTAAGGAAATACCTTCATCACCTGCAACAAATAAAAGCCCTTCAATAATTGCCATCTGTTCTTTTTTATCCAACATATAGTCTCCTTTCTCATACTTCTCCACACAAAAATATCCATAGGAAAAACCGAAACACAGTATATTGCGTCCGGTCCAACATTCCTTCTATTGTGCCAAAACACGATCATGCGAACCTTTGATAAGTGGGAGTATTTCCACCGATCATTAGCTCTCACTCATCAAATACTTACTGCGAGCTTTTCTCACAATTTTAAAGTACAAGTTGTACTAAGCTTTAGAGCGAGTCAAAAAGATCTCATCAAAATTGTGTTCTTGCTCAATAATAATTTGTTGATTTTTCATAAGTTCGAGTATAGCTAAAAACGTTACAACCATTACTTCACGCTCTTCATCAACAAATAAGTCGTAAAAACTTTGGCGTCCTTTCGCTATTTCTAACTGCTGTAAAATGTCATTCATCCGCTGTTCAATCGGTATTTCCTGACGGGTAATTCTTGTTGTTACTGGACGTTTTGACTTTTTACGACGCATAAGTTTTTGAAATGCCGCTAACATATCATACAGTGTGACATCAAGAGGTAAACTTGTCTCCTCTTCTGATTGAAACGATGTAAAATCGATTGGTGGACGTGTATAAAGTTGCGCTCGTTCTTGTTCTCTCTCTTTTAATTCAGCAGCAACTTGCTTATATTTTTTATATTCAATCAACCGCTCCATCAACTCTTGACGGGGATCATCTATAAAGTCTTCACCATTATCTGGTACATCTTCCTCTTGTTTCGGTAATAGCATTTTACTTTTAATTTGTAATAGCGTTGCAGCCATCACCAAATACTCACTTGCAACATCCAATTGCAATTCTTTCATCGTATGAATATAAGATACATACTGTTCTGTAATTTCCGCTACAGGAATGTTATATATATCGATTTCATAACGATGAATTAAATGTAACAATAGATCTAAAGGCCCTTCAAAAGCCTCTACTTTAAAATTATATTGCACAAAGCATCCCACCACATTTTTTCTATAACAACATAAGTATAGAGCATACTCATGTTCTATCCAACCTTTTTCAGAAATTTAGTTAAAAATAGACATATGCCCATGCAATACTGCCCAACCTTTCATATGATAACAGTGTAGTAAGTTCAAGTGTAGGAGGTTAAAAACTATGGGCCATGTTGATTGTGGTTTTAACGGTGGTTTTGCTTTACTTGTTGTGCTGTTTATTTTATTAATCATTGTAGGCGCAGCTTGTTTCTGCTAATGCAGAATATAGTAAACGGCTAGAGAAATCTCTAGTCGTTTATTATCGATTACAATATTTGCAAACAATAAGAATCTACATTTACCTTGCCGTTTCGAAAAAATAACAGCATTAGAACTTTCCATTACTCACATTGTTGTTTCGCTTCATGATACACTGTACATAACACTATTCAGACAGGAGCGAAAAGGATGTATCCTACAGCATACATACAGTTTTTAATTCATTTTCATGGAGATTACGATTACTTTGAATGCCATGAAGTGTTAGAGGAACATTGGAAATCTAAGCCCATTGAAGAGCGCGACAACTACTGGGTTGGTTTTATTCAAATAGCAGTTTCTTTATACCATCACAGACGCTCAAATTGGAATGGTTCCATACGAATGATGAAAAGCGCTATCGCTATTTTAAAAAAAGAAAATACACAAGTACACAAGTTAGGACTTGATCATCCAAAGCTTTTAACTATATTACAAGCACAATTACAATCTATTCAAGCACAGGGGCCTTTTACACCTATCTTTTTACCATTCTCAGATCCTTCGTTAGAAAACACATGTCTGCAATTATGTACAGAAAAAATGATTCCTTGGAAAGATATTCATTCGCTACCTACCGAGTACATTATTCATAAACATAAATTACGTGACAGAAATGATATAATTGCCGCACGAAACGAACAACTAAAAAAAAGAAGGCAGAGATGATATGGTTCTTATCTCTGCTTTCATGAATGTATATTTTGTTCAACTGCTTGACACTTTTCGCAAAAACTAGCAGTTTGTTCATTGCCACAAATCGTAACATCTTGAAACTTATTTTTTAATTCTTGTACCATCTTCGTTCCAATCCCTATGTGGCGGTAAGACGGATTTACACTAATATGTTGAATCTTTAATACAGTTTCTTCTTTAATAACTCCAATAATCCCAACGAAATCATCATTTTGTTTCCATAAATACAGTTGCCAACTATCATTTTTGTCATATTCTTTCATTGTCACTTGTAAAGTTTTTACATTTTTTTCAGTCGGCATAAAAGAAAGAAGCCCCATTGCAATTTTTTCATAACTTTTTTTAAAACGAATTAACATAAACCTTATCCCTTCTTACAAAAGTTATAAATCATGTATCCCCTCTATTACTATTTCCACATCATATCCATTCTACAATATTTTCACTATGGTGAGAAGGGCTGTCAAAATAACTTGATAATCATACAAAAAAAATTTAGGAAGGTCAAATGTATAGCAGTCCTTTATTTTCACTAATAAAGGACATTTTTATCTGTCTCTAAATATCATATAAAAATTTGAAGAATGATTATTTAGCGGCAAAAAAAAAAGAGAGCACTAATCGCTCTCTTCAACTTATTCTTCCCAAACTTTAACTTCTGTCATTACATCGCCTTGACGCATGTTTAATACTGTTTCAATACCACTTGTTGCTTTACCAAATACAGTATGTACACCGTCTAAATGTGGTTGTGGCTCATGAACGACAAAAAATTGGCTACCACCTGTATTACGACCAGCATGTGCCATAGAAAGTGAACCAACTAAATGTCTATGAGGATTCCCGTCAGTTTCACATGGAATAGAGTAACCAGGACCACCTGCTCCAGTTCCTGTTGGGTCTCCACCTTGGCTTACGAAACCAGGAATAACACGGTGGAATGTAACTCCATTATAGAAACCTTGATTTGCTAATTTTTTAAAGTTTTCAACCGTTTTTGGTGCTTCTTCTGGGAAAAATTCCAATTCGATTTTTTCACCATTCTCCATTAATATGTATCCTAAAGTTTTCATACGTATAAGTCTCCTTTCAACTATCTCAGCACTATATTACCATATTCACGCTCAGAAACAAAAAGAATCCGACAATCTACATACTTCTTTTTTAAATAAACAAGAAGACAGATGACAAATTTTAAAAATATACTATAATTACTCTGTTGCCCGTAAATTCCAGAAAGAGAAAGGGAGCGATTTTTCGTGAAAACGAAACTTTTAGCACTGCTGTTAGCTGTTACGGTATTTATGATTCCAACAGCTTCGTTTGCAGATATAATTGAAGGAGAATCAATCGTTACATTAGGAGAAAACTTATCAGAACAACAAAAACAAGATCTTTTGAAAGAGATGAAATCTCCAAAAGATGCGCAAATTATTACTGTATCTAATGCGGAAGAACATAAATTTTTAGAAGGTATCGTTCCAAAGGCACAAATTGGTACGAGGGCAATTTCATCTTCTATGATTACGTATACAAAGCCAGGGTCTGGTCTGATTGTACGAGCAAAAAATATTAATTGGGTAACAGATGCAATGTACACAAATGCACTCATTACCGCGGGTGTCAAAGATGCAGAAATCCAAATCACAGCACCATTTAAAGTATCGGGAACAGCTGCTTTAACAGGACTAATGAAAGCTTATGAAACAACAGCGAACAAAGAAATTCCTGAAGAAGTAAAAAAAGTAGCCAATGAAGAAATGGTACAAACTGCTAAGCTTGGTGACAAAATTGGCGATGAAAAAGCCGTTCAACTTGTTGCAAAGGTAAAAGAAGAAATTGCGAAAGAACAGCCAAAAACAACAGAAGATTTACGTGCGCTCATACAAAAAATCGCTGATCAACTTGGTATTACACTAACAGATGAACAGTTAGATAGTTTAGTTTCACTCTTTGATAAAATGAAAAATTTAAATATTGACTGGAACCAAGTTGGTAGTCAATTAAATAAAGCGAAAGAACATGTTTCGGCCTTCTTAGGATCTGAAGAGGGACAAGGCTTCTTAGATAAAGTAAAAGATTTCTTCTCTAGTATCATTGATTTTGTTAAATCATTATTTAAGTAAGAAAAAGCTCGTCATTGACGAGCTTTTTCTTTATACATCCAAATTAAAAAACGACATAAACCCTCTTCTTTTTAGATGGAAGAGATCCTCGCCCCATACTTTGTGAAAATAAAGAGAGGAAATGAGTGGATATTTCTTTTTGTTTTCATAGCCGCCATTTATATGTAGGAAAACGAAATGGATTTATCTCGCTATTTGCGGACAACAACACTCTCGCATTAACTGGCAGTAAGACCCCCACTGATTAAAGTTTCACTTTATATAAGCAAAGGTAATTTCATAACAGCTTCCTCTACAGAGCGCACAACATGACGTGCCTTTTCCTTTACATATGGATGTGCATGATGAAGGGTAAAAGAATGTGGTGTCACTGCAAACATGGAAATATCATTGAAAGAATCACCAATACATGCTACTTCATGTGCTTCAATTTTTAAATGCTCCATCAAACGTTTTAACGCACTTCCTTTACTAACTCCCATTGGCATAATATCCACATAACCTGTCCCGGAAATAAAAATTTCAGCTTGCTCATGAAAAATTCTTCTTAATTCGTGATCTAATGTCACAATTTTTTCTGCATCTCCATATACAAATAACTTTGCAGGGTGGACTGTTTTACCAAATTCTTCTTCAAGTGTTTCTATTTCTGCAATATGCACGCCCATATATTCTTCAAAAACATAATGATGTTCATTTTTCTTTTTTGTATATCTCTGCTCTTTTGCACAAACAATATCAGCTAGTCTTTTTTCGTGTATATATTGATATATTTCCTGGGCAACTTGATCATTAAATCTCGATTCATGGAATACTTGCCTATTCGGTAATAGCATTGTAGCTCCATTTAAACCAGTTGTGTAATATGGAAAAGTGAATCTTTTAACTGCATCATGAATTCTATGTGTAAAGCGGCCAGAAGCAAAACAAATATTTGTCCCTTTTTCCGCCAACCAACAAAGTGCTTTCTCATCTTCCTTATGAATGCGGCTCACATTATACACAAGTGTATCATCCAAATCGCTTACAAATAGTTTGATCATATCCTCGTCCCCCTTCATACACAAAGTCTACTCTAAGCATACAAGAAAAATGTTGTATTTTTGTTAAAAAACAATAAATTTATAATAAAAATAGTTCCCCGCAAAAAAACGTGGGTATGTAGATAGATGTAAACTCCACTCCAAGTGGACGCTTTCCGTTCCGTGTATCGAAAATGATTCATTTGCAAAAATCAACCACACATTACGGTGATGAACCATAAAAATAAGCAGGGAAATTCCCTGCTTATTTTTGTCGACGTATATTTTGTGGATGTACAATACTTGGACGCACTTTTAAACTAGACATAGTTGGGCGTAATAATATTGTTTTTAATGCGCCCCAATCAAATGGTAGAAACGGCCATAAATACGGTGTTTGCAAACTTTTAACGGACGTTAAAAATAAGATTAACATCGTCATGCCGATTACAAATCCTATCTCATGAAACAAACCAGTTAAAATAATAACAAATAATTTTCCTAGTTTGTTTCCAAGTCCTAACTCATAACTTGGTGTTGCGTATATTCCAATCATTGAAACCGCTGTATATAAAATAACTTCTGGAACAAATAAACCAACATCAATTGCAATTTGTCCAATTAAGATTGCTGAAATTAAACCGGTAGCTGATGATAGAGGAGTTGGCGTATGAATCGATGCCATTCGCAAAAACTCAAGTCCAATATCAGCTAGAATGATTTGTAATAAAATCGGGAGATGGGTCATTTTATTTGGCCCAATGAAGGCAAGCTTTTCTGGCAACAACGTTGGCTCAAACACAAAAACAAGCCAAAACGGCAATAAAAACAAGGAAAATATTATACCTACAAAACGAACCCATCGTAAAAATGTACCAACCGCTGGGTTTTGCCTAAACTCTTCTGCATGCTGCACATGATGAAAATACGTTGTTGGTGTAATCATCACGCTTGGTGATGTATCAACAATAATTAGAACATGCCCCTCTAATAAATGATTTGCTGCTACATCTGGTCTTTCTGTATAACGAATAAGCGGGAAGGGATTATAACCTTGCTTTACTAAAAATTCTTCAATCGTTTTGTCAGCCATCGTAATTCCATCTACTTCAATATTCTCTAGTTCTTGCTTAATGATTTTTACCAAATTTAGATTTGCAACATCTTGAATATACGTAATACAAATATCCGTTTGTGAACGATCTCCTACCCGAACCATTTCATTTCGAAGGCGTGGATCTCGAATGCGTCTTCTTATCAATGCTGTATTCACAACAATATTCTCTACAAAACCATCTCTTGCTCCGCGCACCACTTTTTCTGTATCTGGCTCTGTCGGTGTTCGCCCTGGATAACTCCGAACATCGATTGCAAAAGCTTCCGTTTCACCTTCTACAAAAATAATAATAAGTCCAGATAATACTTGTACCATCACCTCATCCATCGTTTTCACTTTACTTACTTGTTGATGAATGAGACGATTTTCTAAAATTTCAACTGTATCTTTCTCAATATTCCCTATCTCATTTGTATCCACTGCTTCTTCCAAAATCGGAATAATATAGTTTGTATCACACAATCCATTTACAAATAATACACCTATTTCTTTATCTAGAATTTGAAACTTACGAATTCCGACATCAAATGTGACGTCAAGTCCAGCTGTTTGTTTCAAATAATTTTCATTGTCACTCAAGAAGGAAGAAATCGGAACGCTAACCTTCTTCTTTTCTGTCATAAAACCCACTTCTTTCTAAAATTAATTGAATTGCTTTTTTTGTAATTGGTGATCCTCGCTCCCATTCATCATTTCCGCACATCTTCCCTATATCACCAATCCCAACAATTACCGGAACATTTAATTCATCTAAACAATAAATCGTATCCCCATTAATTCTTCCCATTTCACCATCTGAAAGTCCAAATTTATCTACACCATATTCTGTCAATCTGCCTTCTCGATCCACACTAACATCTACACGTGCCCACTCCAGGTGATGTGTATTAGATGCAACAGCTAAAATACCAAGAACATCAATTTGTTTATGCATGGCCACATATTTTAACGCCTTTTCCCCTGAACCTTCTCCTATAAATCCACTATCATCAAACATAACAAATACAGGGTCAGATGGTGTTTGCATAATAAGCTCAACAGTCTTTCTTCCTGTCAGCTTCGTCGGATTACTTTGAGAAGCTGAAATACATCTTCCGCCAAATTCCTTTGCTAACAACTCAATTGTTCGCTTTGCATATTCATCTCCATCTGTCACCAAAATAACCCTTCGTCTCATCTCATTTATCCTTTCGGTTTACATATAAGCGCCACAAAAAACGAAAATAATATTGTAGCTGAAATACCTGAAGAAGTTAAACTAAACATGCCCATTCCAATTCCTAAATAACCATGTTTTTCAGCCGCTTCCAATGCCCCATGTAAAAGGGAGTGTCCAAAGCTCATTATAGGAACCGTTGCACCTGCCCCTGCGAATGTAATAAGCTTATCATATAATCCAAAGCTATCTAAAATCGATCCGATCACTACAAAAGTCGCCATCAAATGTGCAGGGGTTAATTTAGCAAAATCTAATAATAGCTGTCCTATAACGCAAATAGCACCTCCAACGATAAACGCATATACAAAATCCACCATTCACACCCCTTTTACCCTTTCAAATACAACACCGTGTGCAATTGTCGGAATCGTTTCTTTTTGTTGTATCATAACTGGACTTAACAATGCTCCCGTTGCAACTACAAAAATACGTTGTAAGTTTCCTTTTTTCATTTCTTGTAGTAAATGCCCATATGTTACAACTGCCGAACAGGCACAACCGCTTCCGCCTGCAAACACTTCTTCTTGATCTTCGTTATAAATCATTAATCCGCAATCATTATATACATTGCCTAACTCATACCCTTCCTCAAGTAAAAGTCGCTTCGTAATTGGTGCCCCAACACCTGATAAATCACCTGTAACGATAAGATCATAATCAGCCGCACTCCTACCTAAATCTTCAAAATGCTGTTGAATCGTATGAGCGGCAGCAGGTGCCATAGCTGAACCCATGTCAAAAGGATTTGTAATTCCTAAATCTTGCACTTTTCCAATCGTTGCAGCTGTTATTTTAATACTGCTTGTTTCTTTACTAATTAAAGCGGTTCCTGCCCCTGTAACAGTTGACGTTGCTGTACCTGGTCTTTGTCCTCCGTATTCTGTCGGATAACGAAATTGACGTTCCGCTGTCGCATTATGACTACTAACCGTTGCTATTACACGGTTAGCAAAGCCACCATCAATAAAAGCTGAGCCAATTGCTAATGTCTCCATTGATGTTGCACAAGCGCTGAACATGCCTAAAAAAGGAATGCCAAGCTCCCGAGCCACGTAATTTGCTGTAACGGTTTGGTTTAATAAGTCGCCCGCTAAAAAAAAATCAATTTGCGAAGGCTTTACATCCCCTTTTTGCATGACCTGCTGAATGGAATCCTTCATCAATCTTCTTTCAGCAAGTTCCCAATTCTCTTCCTCACAGTGCAAATTATCATATGAAATATCAAAACATTTTCCAAGAGGACCTTCCGCTTCTTTTGGACCGACAGCAGTACCAGTTGCATTCACAAATATATTATTTTGAAATACCCATGTTTGCTTTCCTGTCAATCTCATATATAGTCTCCTTTAAGACAACCAAAGTTTAAACGTATATCGAAGTAAACCAATAATGTATGCTCCAACAACTCCAAAGACAATTACACTTCCAGCCAACTTAAACATATTTGTCGCAACTCCAAGCACAATTCCCTCACTGCGATGCTCCATCGCTGCACTTGCCATTGAATTTGCAAATCCAGTAACAGGCACCGCTGAACCAGCCCCTCCAAATTGACCGATTTTATCATACACACCAAATCCAGTTAACACAGTTGATAATAATACAAGCGTCGCTATTGTAGGGTTCCCTGCTGTTTGCTCACTGAAGTGAAAATAATGCATATAAAATTTCATCAAACATTCACCCACTATACAAATGAGTCCTCCTACAACAAACGCTTTTACACAATTCATCACATAATTTGGTTTTGGATGATAATCTTTCACTTTATTTATGTAATCATCTTTTAATTTATTTTGTGTCATTTTGCTACCTCCTACCTTGCAAAATAAGTCTGATGAACTAAAGAGCCCGTTACCTTTTCAAATTCCTCGTAGTTGTAGTATGGTTTTTGGAAAATTTTCTAATACAACTTTTTTCATGATTTTTTCCTTCTTCTCAAGTCTATATATATCCACTTTGATTTTCCGACATATAAATAACGGTTATGAAAACAAACAGAAACCCCCACTTATTTCTTCTTTTTGTTTTTACATGGCATGGGGCTAAAAAGGGCACTGACCGCTTCTACACTCGGCCGGATGCTCTCTTCCAGCTAAAAAGAAAGGGGTGTGTCGGTGTGTCAGCTTTTCAATTTATATTTATATAGTTGAAATATCGGTGTCTTCTAATCCCAAACAAAAAGATCGAATAGATGGCTATTCATCTATTCGATCTTTCATTTGTTTTAATATTTTCTTTTCAAGCCTCGATACTTGGACTTGTGAAATCCCAATTCTCTCCGCCACTTCTGATTGCGTTTGATCTTTATAGTAACGCAAATATACAATGAGACGTTCGCGCTCATCCAGTTCTCTAATTGCCTCTTTTAAGGCGATTTTATCAAACCATTTCGTTTCTGATTGATCTGCAATTTGATCTAATATCGTAATGGGATCTCCATCATTTTCATAAACCGTTTCATGTATGGATGATGGTGTACGACTCGCTTCTTGCGCAAGCACAACTTCTTCCGGCGTTAGTTCAAGTGCCTCCGCTACCTCATTAATTGTGGGAGCCCTCCCATATTCTTTCGAAAGCTCATCTTTCATTTTTCGAATTTTATTTCCAGTTTCCTTTAAAGAGCGACTTACTTTCACCGATCCATCATCACGTAAAAACCGCTGTATTTCTCCAATAATCATGGGAACTGCATAGGTTGAAAATTTCACTTCAAAAGACAAATCAAACTTATCTACCGATTTTAGAAGCCCGATACAGCCAATTTGAAATAAATCATCTGGTTCATATCCTCGGTTAAGGAAACGTTGTACAACTGACCATACGAGACGCATATTACTTTGGACTATCGTATCTCGTGCCCCTTGATCTCCATCTTGACTTTTTTGAATTAACGCTTTTAACTCGTGATCCTTCAGCTGCGTTTTCTTCTTCTCATTTCTGACCTCTATGTCCATAGACAATTCTCCTTAATTGCATAGAGCGTTACTATTTGATAAGTGTTTTGTCAAATGGATTGTTGTCCCGAAAGATTCATTTGAAATAACTTCTACTTCATCCATAAAATTTTCCATGATAGTAAATCCCATTCCGGAACGCTCTAATTCAGGTTTAGTTGTAAAAAGAGGTTGCCTTGCCTCATCTAAGTTAAAAATGCCAACCCCTTCATCTCGAATCGTGAGTTTCACCATTGCTTCTTCCAACATGACTGAAATGTAAACAACACCTTCCGCATTCCCTTCATATCCATGAATAATTGCATTCGTAACTGCTTCAGACACAACTGTTTTAATCTCTGTTAATTCCTCCATCGTTGGATCCAATTGCGCAATAAAAGCAGCAACTGTGACGCGAGCGAACGATTCATTTTGACTTACTGCTGAAAATTGAAGGTTCATTTCATTTCTCATTTATGCCACCCCCAACGTCGCGAGCGCATGCGCTTCACTTTCTTCTAAGCGAATGATTTTAAACAGACCTGACATTTCAAATAAACGCTTTACAGGAGGTGAGATTGCACAAACTACCATCTCCCCTCCTAAACTTTTAACATGCTTATATCTGCCTAATATCACACCGAGACCAGAGCTATCCATAAATGTTAATTTTTCCAAACTCAGTACAATATGATGAGCGCGATGCGTCTCAATCATATCCGTCACTTTTGCTCGCAACTCTTCAGCAGTATGATGATCTAGTTCACCCGCTAGCCGAATACATAAGACGTCACGCTTTACTTCTAAATGCACGGAAAGACTCACACGATTTCCTCCTTATGCTCAAACTTGACTCATTTACATACATAAGATTTTCGTGAACATAAAATAAGAATCCTTCCTACTGACAAAAGAAGTACTATTTCGTCATAATGTGAATCTTTCAGCAATTATTCTACTTTTTTCATATATAGAGTCAGGAAAGCATCCATACTGTTTCCTTTATTTTGATGTTGAAAACATCCCTAGACTTCTTTTAAATAGCTCCCACCAGCTTGCTGCAGCAATATCCTCTTTCGCTACAAGCGTTTGCTTCAATAAAACGTCTTTATCTTTTTTAATAACAAGCGTACCAAGTGCATCACCTTTTTTAATCGGCGCTTTTACTTTCTTTTCAGTAATCACTTCTTGTTTTACCTTATCCATATTTTCTCCTTTTTTCATCAGAAGAGATACGTTATCCGATGCAACTAAATCTACTTTTTCTTTCTTACCTTTTCCTACTTTTACGGTTTGAATTTTTTCACCGCGTTCATACATTTTTTTCGTTGTATATTGTCCAAACGCATAATCAAGGAGTTTTGTTACCTGATTGTTACGCTCTTTTGAAGTAGGCGCTCCCATGACGACTGATATAACACGCATCCCATTTTTTTCAGCTGATGCTGTTAAACAATATTTTGCTTCTGTTGTAAAACCTGTTTTCACACCATCTACACCCGGATAAAAACGAACTAATTTATTCGTATTCACAAGCCAAAACTTTTTCTCAGTATTTTCCCGTAAATAATCTTCGTACTTTCCTGTATATTTTCGAATGAGTGGATATTTCATCAATTCTTTCGCCATAATTGCCATATCACGCGCTGTTGAATAATGATCTTTCGCTGGAAGACCCGTTGGATTTTGGAAATGTGTATTTTTCAGCCCTAAATCCTTCGCCTTTTTATTCATCATGTTTACAAACCCTTCTTCTGAACCAGCGATATGCTCAGCGACCGCAACAGATGCATCATTTCCCGATGCAATTGCAATACCTTTTAGCATTTCATTCACTGTCATTTCTTCACCCGGCTCAAGAAAGATTTGTGACCCACCCATTGAAGCTGCATGTTCACTTGTTCTGACTTTATCTTCTAGTTTTAATTTTCCCTTTTCAACTTGTTCCATAATCAGTAGCATTGTCATAACTTTTGTCATACTAGCAGGTGGTAGTTTTTCATTTGGACTTTTCTCAAATAAAACTTTACCCGTATCTTGCTCAATCACAATTGCTGACGATGCTTGCTCTGCTAATTTCGGTCCCGTTTCTACTTTTGGTTTCTCTGACTGCGCTTTCTCAGATTGTGCAAAACCAACCGAAGCACCAGAAAATAGCAAAATGAAACAAACAAGTATTCCAAAAACTCGCCTCATGACTAACCCTCCATTCTATATCAAACCTATTTTTCCCAATTCGCATATTTTTATACCATATTTTTCTATATATTCGTATTGACAAATCAATCTATCGCATATATTGTATTAAATGTATTACATGAAGTAGTACACTTAATACTCATCAGGAAGGAGACTTTGCTCTTGCACATTCAACTCGATCCAAGAAGCAACACTCCGATATGGGAACAAATTGTTCAAAACATAAAAGAACTCGTACTCAAAAACATGTTAGCACCAAGCGATAAACTGCCGTCTGTACGTGAACTTGCTTCACTCCTTGTCATTAATCCAAATACAGTAAGCAAGGCGTACCAAGAATTAGAACGGCAAGGCATTATCGAAACGTTACGAGGAAAAGGAACATTTGTCTCACAATCGATTACCCCAACATTAGACGAAAGGAAAATGGCTATGGTTGAAAAACAATTTCACCAACTATTACTAGAAGCTTCTTATCTTGGCATTACAAAAGAAAAAATTCACGACTGGATAGATTCATACTATAAAGAACTAGGAGGAAATACAGATGCTACAAGTGACAAACTTGAAAAAAACAATTGATAACCAAGTCATTTTAGACGATATTTCTTTCACATTACAAAAAGGAAGTATCGTTGGCTTACTCGGAAGAAACGGTGCGGGGAAAACTACTTTACTGCGGACACTTGTTGGAATTTTAGATCCGGATGAAGGGACGGTTACATATAAGGATATGGATGTTCATAAACATCCAGAGATTAAGCAGAAGGTAGCTTATGTGCCGGATTCTACTAATGTATTAAGTGGCTATACGGTGAAAGAGATTGCGAAGTTTTATAAGGCGGTTTATACAAACTTTAATGAAGAATATTTTTATCAACTGCTAAAGCGCTTCAATCTCCCTGAAAAACGCATTCGTAATTACTCACGCGGTATGAAAGCACTTCTTGCTATCATTTTAGCTTTTTGCACAGGCGTAGAATATATTATTTTAGATGAACCAACAAATGGACTCGATCCAATTGTAAAAAGACAAATCTTGCAATTTCTAATTGAAGAAGTATCAGAACGGGAAATTACTATTCTCATTTCGACCCATCACTTAGATGAAGTTGAAAAAATTGCAGACACCGTCATTATTCTAAAAGACCATACGATTGCTTCAATTACAGCATTAGAAGATACGAAATCTCGCTATGCGAAAGTACAAGTCGCTTACGAACGTTCACTACCGCAAAAACTAGAGAACTTAAATAATATTAAAATATTAAACCAAACCGGAAAGGTATATACCATTTTAATTGAAAGCAATGTGGCAAATACATTAGAGAAATTCCATAAAGAACAACCCCTTTTATTAGAAGAATTACCAATGTCACTCGAAGATATATTTGTCACAACATTTGAGGAGGGTTCGCATGTTTCGTAAGGCTTTATGGATGAGACAATGGAAACAAGGGAAATATATTGTTCTGTTGTTTTGGCTAATTAGTTTGTATCAGCTACCTTATAAATATTATCAAGCGGCACAAATGGAACTTAGCCAATCAAAAATGAAAGTTCAAGACTATATTTATTACTATTCCTATTCTTTTGGTACATTTGAAACCGTCTTTATACAAGGGATTATTATCACTGGACTTGCTTGTCTTTTAATTGGATGGGAACGTAACAATCAATCTACTGATTTTTTATCATCTATGCCGTTTAAGAGAAAAGACATTTTTTTAGTAAAATGGTTGTTCGGTGTTTTAAATATTATTACAGTAAACATCATTTGCTGGATTAGCATGTATGGAATAAAAAACGTATCGTTTCACAATGAGTATCAAGTCTTTACTCCGTTCCACTTTTATTTTTTAGATGCTTTAGTTGTACTCATTGCAATCTATACATTCGCTTTATTCATCGGTACGATTACTGGAAATATTTTCTCACAAAGTAGCTTAACTGCAATTTTATTATTTCTACCATACGGTCTAATCCTATTAATATCGGGGCTTGTGTATACTCATACAAGTGATTCCGCAGAGGCATTAGGCGAAATAGAATATCAGACTGGAGAATACTTACGACACGGAAGTATTGTTAGACCATTAGAGTTTTTCACTATTTCCTATGACTACCATCCTATAGTGGAATTTGATGAACAAGGAAATGAAATTTCAAGATTACCACAGAAGGATCCCATGGAAAAAACATCTATACCATCCATATGGAAGTTATTAACTCCTTTCGCTTATATCATTACCTTTTTACCGATTGCCACTTTCTTATATACACGTTCTCCAAATGAACATAACGGAAAAATCTTACTATTTCCCAAGCTACATAAATGGTTCATGTTCTGTACCGTTCTTTGCTTTGCTTTGTTTGGTGGTAGAGTATTAGGTGGAAAAGCAGCATTCTTTTCTTATTACATTGGCTTTTTTATAACCGGTACAATTAGCTATTTCATTTTTACTCGTCTACTCAAATGGAAATTCTCTTTTGGAGGGAAATAAGAATAAATCGAGGTGAAAAAGATGTTTCATAAAGCTTTATGGATACGTAACTATAAACAAGGGAAATATGTCATTTGGCTTTTTTGGTTAAGTACTTTATACAGCTTACCATATAAATATTATACAAACGCACAGCACACCGCTGAGTATTTACGCCGCACAACAGATACCTATTATGGATATCATTTACAAGGAGCTGACGCTATAGTATTTCCTGCACTTCTATTAATCGGATTAGCCATCCTTTTAACAGGGTGGGAACGTAATAATCAAACAATCGATTTTCTACAGTCTATGCCCTTTAAACGGTCACATATATTTTTATCGAAATGGTTATTAGGAATCGTTCATATTGTGAGTGTACTAAGCCTTAGTTGGCTCCTTATGTATATCATCTATAGGAACACGATACACGCCCAGTATCAATCGTTTACACCATTTCATATATACTTTTCCTATACACTGATTACGCTAATTGCAGTCTATACGTTCACACTCTTTATTGGAACGATTACAGGAAACATTATTTCTCAAAGTGTCTTGAGTTATATTCTCATAATTTTTCCTATCTATATTTTTCAGTTAATATTTCCATTCTTTGCATTACATGTAGATTTATCACAAGAAGAATACAATAATAATTATATTAAGTATGCAAATTATACAGAGAATACAAGTATAGTAGCTCCTCTTACTCATTTTCGCATTAACTACGATTATGATTCACAAAGGGAACCTATAACAGATGAATTTGGGAACATCAAAAAAGGACCTACTTATCATCACATCCCGTCTACTTGGACGCTGTTGAGCCCTTTTATTTATATACTCATCTGCCTTCCGCTAGGAGCTTATTCATATACACGTGCTCCAAACGAGCATAACGGAAAAATACTGCTATATCCAAAACTTCATAAATATTTCTTAATCTGCACTTCTTTTTGTTTCGGCCTTTTGGGCAGTGCTATTTTTATTGATGGTAGTAACTCTTTACCTCTTTACTATATGTACTTTATAGGATCTGGCATACTGACATATGCTATTTTACGCCGCCTATTAAAACACAAACTTTCTTTACATGCAAAATAACCTCCTCACCCCGAGGAGGTTATTTCACATTCTCTCTTCTTTCCCCATATTGTTTCTCTTCTTTCATCCCAAATCCATCGCCGTTCTCTATGATTTGATCTGTAGGGGCAACAACACTTTCAGCGATTTTCCAATCTCCCTGCTCTTTTACAAACACTTGCAGAAAGTAGTTCATCCCGTTTAATTGATATGGATTTTCTTTTTTTACGTTGTAGCGCACTGCAACGTAGTACACTTTCATATTTTCTTTTCCGATTCTTGAAACATATTGAGATAGTCTCGGTATATACATGGACGCTTTTACAAAAGGTAACCGCTTCGCTTTTACAAGAGACGAACTCGTTACATTGCGCAGTGTATCTTGATTACGTATGTTATCACTATGATGAAATAAAATCGCATTTTGCATCGAACGAACCCATAGTTTTGAATATAACACAGGATTATCCTTTGAAATGTATTGTACTTCCTTTTGTACAACTTGAATTGGAGTGCCGGCATAAATCAACGTACTAGAACAGACAAGACTTCCAATTGTAACAATAATCGAAATGATGTACTTCATCATTTTTCCTCCGCATACTTTTTAATGTAAGTATCGGAATTTCAAAATGTTTTTATTCAAAAGGAAAAAGGATAGGAAAGCTAATCGCTTCCTATCCTTATGTATTACAGTACGCGACCAAATAGTTCTAAGACCATCTCAACCTCTTGATCGCTCCACTCTTTAAATTTTTCTTTATAGTATTCTTTACGTACAGCTTCTAGTTTTTGCGTAACTTCTTTTCCATGTTCTGTAATTTCTAAATATACGATACGACGATCTGAATCAGAACGTTTTCTCGTTACAAAACCTTTTCGTACAAGGCGATCTGTTACCGCTGTAATATGGCTAGATGTTACATTTACTTCACTAGCTATTTGCGAAGCCATTTGTGGACTTTTCAAAAATAAAGCACGTAATACAGAGAACTCATTATATGGCATATGCTCTGAAAAACGTGTATTAATATCATTTTGTAATAAACGTATCATCTTTCGAAATGAAGTAGATAAATCTAAAATTAGCGCGTCTCTTTTTTCGTTCACTAGCCTCGACCCTTTTTTTATAATATTTATACATATTATAATCTATAAATAGCTAAATTGTATATGTTTTCTTTCTTTTCACTTCTCAATTATGTAACTTTTTACATACATTTTTCTCGCACTTTCACTCATATACATATAAAAAGGATGGTGAACAAACATGCAAGTTGGCATAAATCCATATTCACCCGATATCCGAAATGGAAAACAACCAACCATTACTGTACAAGGCGAAGGAATTATAAAAGCAAAACCAAATGTCGTTGTATTAACAATTGGTATTAAAACAGACAATAAAGATGTGAAACAAGCACAAGAGGAAAATTCCATGCATTCTAGACAATTACTTAGCGCATTAAAGCAAATTGGTATTGCTGATAAAGATATAGAAACCATTTCATATACAATTACTCCTCAATATGAATACGTGAATGAAAAAGCACTCTTACAAGGTTACCGTGTCGAGCATTTGTATGAAATTACCGTTTTAAATGTACAAAAAGCTGGGGAAATATATGATATAGCTGTTACAAATGGCGCAAATGTAGCAAGAGGATTACGCTTTCGTATTTCTCATCCAAATGCGTACTATCAACAAGCGCTCTTACAAGCAGTCCAGCACGCCAAGGAAAAAGCGAGTATTATTGCAAATTCGTATCATTTAAATATTAATCCCGTCCCGCTTTCACTCGTTGAAGAAGCAGCACAAACACCACGTGAATTTGTGTCTCACTCGGCATTGCATGCATCAGCCGCTCCTCCCATTCAATCTGGAGAACTAGAAATCATCTCTACTGTTCGTGCCATTTTCACATATTTGTAGCATCATTCAACATTTAAGTAACCGTTATCATTTTCTTTGTTGTAAAAACATTATGTTCTGATATAATAAAGGACGGTGAGCCTTTTTAATAGGGATATCACGGGTGGGAGAGGGATATGAAAAAGAAGGTTTAACATGAAAGGAATACTTGAACGAACATTTAAATTAGACTTACACCACACATCACCAAAACAAGAAATATTAGCTGGGGTGACATCATTTTTTACAATCGTTTATATTATGATTGTGAATGCATCCATTTTATCAGATGCCGGCATTCCGCTTGAAGCAGGAATTTTGGCAACTGTTTTTAGCTCATTTGTCGGATGCCTACTGATGGCATTTTGGGCAAATGCGCCTGCGATTCTTGTACCAGGTATGGGTGTAAATGCATTCTTCACTTATACTGCTGTGCACACGCTTGGCTTAAATTGGCAAGAAGCATTAGCAGCAGTCTTTATCGCCGGCATCATTTTTGCAATTGCCGCGTTTACACCGATTGCTCGTACGCTCTCATTATCAATTCCAAAGTCATTAAAGGAAGCGATTACTGTCGGCATCGGTTTATTCTTAGCTTTCATCGGCTTGCAAAAAAGCGGCCTTGTCGTTTCGAATCCGAACACTGCTGTTGCATTAGGAAAATTAAGTAGTCCGGTTGTTCTTGCCTCGCTGCTTACTCTTATTGTGGCACTTGTGTTATTTATTCGTAACGTGCGTGGGAACTTTTTATGGACGATTGCAATTGGAACCGGTATTGCATGGATATTCGGTCTTGTTGATACCAATCAACTTGGAAATAGTTCATTTTCATTCTCAAACTATGGGGATGTATTTGGGGCTATGTCCTTTGGAAAACTTTCTTCCTTACCGTTTTGGATTGCAACATTTTCCTTAAGCATGGTGCTTATTTTTGAGAACATGGGGCTTTTACATGGATTATTAGAAGATGATCGTAAATTCCCACGTGCTTATCAAGCAAATGCAATTTCAGCAATGACATGTGGTCTATTTGGCACAAGTCCTACCGTTTCAACAGTAGAAAGTGCCGCAGGTATTACAGCAGGTGGCAAAACAGGTCTGACGTCTATCGTTACTGGGATGTTATTTTTTGCATCACTGTTTGCCCTTCCTTTTGTCAAACTAATTCCTGATAGTGCCATTGCACCAATCTTAATTATTATTGGCGGTCTAATGATTACAAACATTCAAGAAATCCCTCTGAACGACTTTTCTGAAGGATTTCCTGCATTTTTAGTTATCGTTATGATTCCGCTCACATATAGTATCGCTGATGGCATTGCGTTCGGATTTATTGCTTATCCTATCTTAAAAGTTGCTCTTGGAAAGCATAAAGAGGTCGCACCGTCCATGTATATCATTACATGCTTATTCTTAGCCATGTTTGTGTTACACGCTATTGGCTAAGTAAAAAAACGCTGAAGAGTCCCTCGGCGTTTTTTTTACTTAAACCATCCTTTTTTATAAAACCAAGCCATCATCCCTCCGCCAATTAAAGCCATAAGGAGTAAGCAAATAAAGTAACTATATGTCCCCGCTAATTCTGGCATATGTGTAAAGTTCATCCCATACACCCCAGCAATAAATGTTAATGGCATGAAAATTGTCGAGAAAACCGTTAATGTTTTCATAATATTGTTCATATGATGTGAATTCAATGAAAAATAACTATCCCGAATATCTGCTGTTAATTCTCGGCTTGCTTCAATCATCTCTGTAAGCTTTAACAAATGATCATGTATATCTTTAAAATAAATTTCATGATCACTTACACCGTAAAAACGCGTTGAATTTAAAATTCGATACAAAAGATCGCGCATTGGTATAATTGTCCGTCTAAGCTTAGATAAATCCGTACGAATATCAAATACTTCTTCTAATACACTTCCGGCTGTATCTCCCTTTAAATTATCATCAATTGCATTTAAGTGATCTTCAATATAGTAAACAGGTGCAAAATAGTCATCTACAATTTGGTCAATGATTGTATGAGATACGTGCAGGGGACTCTTCTTAATACGCTTTCTCTCACCAAGCGTTGTCCACACTCTTTCAATCGCATTATTATGTGAAAAATGGAAAGAAACAATATAACGATCGCTAACAAATAAATCGATTTCATGTGGTTCTAATCCATCTTCCCCAAATGCATGAAGAACTAAAAAGTTATATCCGTCATAAAAATCCACTTTTGGCCTCTGTACGTATTCCACACAATCTTCAATTGCAAGGGGATGGAACTTAAAGTGCTCTTGTAAAATATATGTATACTCTTCTTTTGTTGGCTTATATAAATCAAGCCAGTACCATACAATATCTTCTCTTCCTGTTTCTTCTAACGGAACATCATATAATACTTCATCTTCTTTCGTTACTGCACAAATTCTAATCATAATTTCACCCATTATTATTATAAACAAAAAATAGTATAAAAAGCCAAGGAGAAGGCTCCTTGGCTTTTTTAACTTATTTCGTTACGATGCCATGCACAAGTTTCGGTGCATCTACATGCTCTTTTTCTATTTTCATGTTCTCATAAATTTTCGCTTTTACATCTTCTACATTTTCACGGTTTGCGTAAATCGTAACAAGTGAGTCACCTTTTTTCACGCTATCCCCTACTTTTTTACGAAGCATAAGTCCAACTGCTAAATCAATTTCAGATTCTTTCGTTGCACGTCCTGCCCCTAAAAGCATTGCCGCTGTTCCAATCTCATCTGCAACAATTTCAGATACGTATCCATCTTCTTTTGCCTCTACTTCAATTTTAAATTGTGCTTGCGGCAGTTTAGAAGGATCGTCCACAACAGAAGCGTCTCCGCCTTGCGCTGCTAGGAACGTTTTAAATGCTTCTAACGCTTTTCCATTGTTCATTACTTCAATTAGCTTTTCACGCGCATCTTCTAAAGAAGAAGCTTTTCCAGCAAGGTATACCATTTGACTTCCAAGCGTTAAGCATAGCTCTTCTAAATCTTTTGGTCCCTTACCTTGTAATGTATCAATTGCCTCTTGTACTTCTAATGCGTTACCGATTGCTTCGCCAAGCGGTTGGCTCATATCTGAAATAACTGCCATCGTTTTACGACCGACGTTATTCCCGATACGTACCATTGCTTCTGCTAAACGTTTTGCATCTTCGTCAGTTTTCATAAATGCACCTGCACCTGTTTTCACATCAAGTACAATCGCATCTGCGCCAGCTGCAATTTTCTTACTCATAATCGATGTTGCGATTAATGGCATAGAATTCACTGTTGCTGTTACATCACGAAGTGCATATAGCTTTTTATCAGCAGGTGTTAAGTTTCCACTTTGTCCAATAACAGCAATTTTATTTTCATTTACAAGACGCATAAATTCGTCATTTTCAATTTCCACATGGAATCCTGGAACTGCTTCTAATTTATCAATTGTACCACCTGTATGCCCTAAACCACGACCAGACATTTTTGCAACGGGTACATCTAAAGCAGCTACTAATGGACCTAATACAAGCGTAGTTGTATCACCAACACCGCCTGTTGAATGCTTATCTACTTTGACCCCTTCAATCGCTGATAAATCAATTGTATCACCGCTATTTACCATTGCCATCGTTAAATCAGCACGTTCTTGTTCATTCATATCTTGGAAGAAAATCGCCATTGCAAGTGAGCTCACTTGATAATCTGGAATATCACCATTTGTATATCCTTGGACAATAAAGTTAATTTCTTCTGTTGTTAATGCATGTCCATCACGTTTTTTTGCAATTAGGTCCACCATTCTCATTGTGAATTCACCCCTTAATTTGTTTTACAATTGCTTTTACTAATGCTAAGAAATTCGCCTTAACACGCTCCGTCGTTTCAATTACTTCATCATGATGAAGTGGTTGATCTAAAATACCAGCTGCCATATTTGAAATACAAGAAATACCAAGTACTTTCATACCAGCATGACGCGCTACGATAACTTCTGGTACTGTTGACATACCAACTGCATCGCCGCCAAGTGTACGAAGCATACGAATTTCAGCAGGTGTTTCGTATACAGGACCTGTCATACCAACGTATACACCTTCTTGTACTTTAATATTTAATTCAGCTGCAACTTCTTTCGCCATCACGCGAAGCTCTTTCGTATATGATTCAGACATATCTGGGAAACGTACACCCATTTCAGAATCATTTGGTCCGATTAATGGATTCGTACCCATGAAGTTAATGTGATCTGAAATTAACATTAGGTCGCCTGGTTCAAATGATGTATTTACGCCACCAGCTGCGTTTGTTACAACAACTGTTTCTACACCAAGCTCTTTCATAACACGAACTGGGAATGTTACCTTTTGCATGTCATATCCTTCGTAGAAATGGAAACGTCCTTGCATTGCTACTACTGTCACACCTTGAAGTGTACCGAATACAAGTTGACCTGCATGACCTTCTACAGTTGATACTGGAAATTCAGGAATTTCACTGTAAGGTACTGTTACGGCATTTTCGATTTCATCTGCTAATACACCTAGTCCAGATCCAAGGATAAGTCCTACTTGTGGTGTTTCTTGAAATTTCTCTTTTAAGTATGAAGCTGATTTTGTAATAAGTTCACGATTCATTATATTGTCCCCCTTATTTCTTTAAGTCGTTTAAGAAACTTGTTCCGTATTTTGGCATTGTTACACCGAAGTTTTCTGCTACTGTTGCACCAATATCAGCAAATGTTTGACGAAGCGCCAACTCTTCTCCGCCATCTTTCATACTTGGGCTATATGCTAATAATGGTACATATTCACGCGTATGGTCAGTACCAGGATGAATTGGATCATTACCATGGTCTGCTGTAATTAGTAATAAGTCATCTTCTTGTAGTTTTTCAAATACTTCTGGAAGTCGTGCATCATAGTCTTGCAGCGCTTCTCCGTAGCCTTGAGGATCACGGCGATGACCGAATAATGCATCAAAATCAACTAGGTTCAAGAAGCTTAAACCTGTAAAGTCCATGTTTAATGTATCTACAAGCTTGTCCATTCCGTCCATGTTAGATTTTGTACGAAGAGATTCCGTTACCCCTTCTCCATCATAAATATCAGAGATTTTACCAATCGCAATTACATCATAATCACTATCTTTTAACTCATTCATTACCGTACGTCCAAATGGTTTTAATGCATAATCATGACGGTTTGGTGTACGTGTAAAGTTTCCAGGCTCTCCAACGAATGGGCGAGCAATAACGCGACCTACCATATATTTCTCATCTAGCGTTAATTCACGCGCAATTTTACAAATTTTATATAGTTCTTCAAGTGGTACCACTTCTTCATGAGCAGCAATTTGTAGTACGCTATCAGCTGAAGTGTAAACAATTAAAGATCCTGTTTCCATTTGCTCTTTACCAAGCTCATCAAGTATCTCAGTTCCTGAAGCTGGTTTATTACCGATAATTTTGCGTCCTGTTTTTTCTTCTAATTCATCAAGTAATTCTTTCGGGAATCCTTCTGGGAATACTTGGAATGGCGTATCGATGTAAAGTCCCATGATTTCCCAATGACCTGTCATTGTGTCTTTACCAGTAGATTTTTCTTGCATTTTTGTATAGTAACCAAGTGGTTTCTCTACTTTAGAAATCCCCTTCATTTCACGAATGTTACCAAGGCCTAATTTCACCATGTTTGGCATGTGTAATCCATTCATATGTTCAGCAATGTGACCGAATGTATCAGAACCTAAATCACCAAATTTTTCAGCATCCGGTGCTTCTCCAATTCCTACAGAGTCCATTACGACTAGGAAAATACGTTTATATTTATTCATAACTGCAACCTCCTATATGTTCAGTTCTACTTCTTGTAGTATGTTCAAAACGCTGTAAAGTGAAACTACTATTCATGAGAATCCACTTTATCTTCGACTAACAAAATGTACGTCTTCTCGTTATTTTGCAGCATTCCTGCTTTTCTAAGTCAGATGTCAGACATCTCGTATTGCTATCATAACATGTTTACGCTTTCTTTTTAACCTATTTTCACAGAATTTCTTATTTCTTTTACACTTTCTATTGTAATCCATTCTGCAGGAAAGTGCTAATGAAATTACGACTTATCTCGTAATATTGAAATAAAAAGAGGCTGCCAAAAGTAGCCCTTCAGCTACTTTTGGAACAGCCTCCTTATTTTACTTCTACTTTTTCTTCTTTATGTTCATGAAGTTCACCTTTTCTCACATGAACTTTTACTTGATAAGCACCCGTTTCTTTAAACGTATGTTGACTCACATACTCCCCTTTATTCCCTTCTTTTGCAGGAATAAACTCATGCTTTTGTGCACCATCTTTCCAAATCTCAAGCTGTACTTCAGCTTCAGTTAGTGCTTCTTCTTTTTGCTTCAAATGCACTTTCATTGTCGATTCAGCATTTGCCTTCACATCATCAGCCATAAGATGAATCATCGTATCACTCTTATGATCGCCATGACCTGCTTCATGACCACTTTTTTCTTTCTTTGCATCCTCAACTTTCGCATTACCAACTGCCACTTTTACTTCTGGCATAACATGCATTTCACGTGCATTTGTATGTGCAACAACATGGTATACGCCGTCCGATGGGAATGTTTTCTCGACCGCATAAACACCTTTCCCTTTATGTTTACCATTTAGCATTTCATGTTTCTCTTCGCCATCTTTCCAAATTTCAAACTTCACATCGTCAGCATCCGTTACTTTTTCTTTCCCTTGTGTAACAAGTGCTTGTACTTCTGTTTTTTCATTTGGCTTAATTTCTTTCGGATTTGTTTGAACCGCTACTTTCACTTCTTCAATCTTATCCTTTTTTGTTGATCCTTCTTTCTCTGTATTACAGCCAGCTAATGCTAGCATTGCAATAAACAAAGTGATTACAAGTTTTTTCATTATGATTTCCTCCTTTATACTTTATTTAGTATAGAGGATATACTAGTTTCTATTCCAGCATTCTACTGAAAACAATGTACGAAATGTTTGTGAAGTTTTTGTGAATTCCTTACATCTACTTACTTTTTATTCTCCAAACACTTTATTCGTTTACGAATTACCTTTGGCAATATATATTCATTTTGATTTTCCACCATAATCAGTCGCGGCTATACAGAACAAAAGGTGCGTACTACTTATTTTCCCTCTTTATTTTCTACTAAGGCATGGGGCATGAAAAGGAGTTAACCGATTCTATGCATGGCAGTGCTCTCTCCCTTACCTAAAAAGAATAGGTAAAGTGAAACTTTAATCAGTGGGGTTTCCTTCATCCCTCACTGATTATTAACCCTCACCAATCGAGCTTTTACGGACAGCCCGCAAATAGCGGGATAAAAGCAAAAAAGAGCATAATACTTATGCTCTCGGATGAAACTGTTTATATACATCTTTTAATCTAGTTTTTGAAACGTGCGTATAAATTTGCGTTGTTGAAATATCTGCATGCCCAAGCATTTCTTGAACCGCACGCAAGTCCGCTCCATTTTCTAATAAATGCGTCGCAAAAGAATGACGTAATGTATGTGGCGTAAGTTCTTTTTCTATATTCGCTTCTTTTGCTAGGCGTTTTAAAATTTTCCAAAATCCTTGACGTGATAAACGGTTGCCATGATGGTTCAAAAAGAGCGCATCGACTGTTTTTTTTCCCATTAATTCTTTTCTGCCCTTTTCAATATAACGTTGAATTGCTTCCGTAGCTAAACTCCCTAATGGAATAATTCGCTCTTTATTCCCTTTTCCGATGCAGCGGACAAACCCCATTGTCAAATGAACATCCTCTAAATTGAGTGCTATCAATTCAGAAACACGAAGTCCCGTTGCATATAGCAGCTCTAACATAGCCTTATCACGAATACCAAATGCACTCGTCACTTTAGGCGTTTGAAGTAATGCCTCTACTTCATCCACTGACAATACTTTCGGTAATTTCCTCTCACCTTGGGGCGTTTCAATATGTACAGATGGATCGTGTTCTACCACTCTTTCACGAAGTAAAAACTGATGAAACGAACGAATAGAAGCGATATGGCGCGCCAATGTTTTTGATGATTTTCCATTTTCTTTTAAATGCTGCAAAAAATTCACAATGTGTATCCTTGTCACTTCATGAAATGTTTTGCTTTGTTCGACATGTTGTAAGTACTTCACATAACTTTTTAAATCCCTCTCATAGGATACAACTGTATTTTTTGCTAATCCTTTTTCAACAATCATATAGTGAATAAAATCTTTTAATTGATCTTCCAATCTACACTACTCCCCATTTTCATAAAAAAAAATTATTCTATTTACGAAAGCATCCTTTGCCGGTTCCTCATTACCAGATACTTTTTCTACTATCTCTTCTTTTGGTTTTTCATAACGATGATAACTTTCATATTCTTCATTTATCCATAGTATAGCGAAATAAAACATAATCGTACAACCTGTAAATAATAAAAATACTTTCATCCCATCAAAAGTTAACTTTAAAGCTCGGCGCATTGTAAACTCCTCCAAAATATATGTTATTACAACATATGCCAAGCCTTCTGCGATTTATACCTATATTAAATAAAAAACCTCTTCCTAGCTAAATAGGAAAAGGTTATTTTTCATCCGTTTCATTTTCTTGACAATTTTTACAAATTCCATGGAAAGTTAAACGATGGTCTTTTACTTTAAAGCTCCAGTCTCGTTCTACCTTATTCTCCACTTCACCAAGTAAATCTTCTTGAATTTCTTGTACAGCACCACATTGTGTACAAATTAAATGATGATGGAAACGCTGTGCACCTTCTTGGCGTAAGTCATAGCGTGAAACACCGTCTCCGAAGTTAATTTTATCAACAACTTTTAACTCAGATAATAACTCTAAAGTTCGATAGACGGTTGCTAATCCGATCTCTGGCGACTTTTCTTTTACAAGGAGGTAAACATCTTCTGCGCTTAAATGATCTTCTTCATTTTCTAGCAGCACACGAACTGTTGCTTCACGCTGTGGTGTTAGTTTATAGCTCGCTGCATGCAATTGCTTCTTAATTCGTTCAATTCTCTCTTCCATTCGGTACTACTCCCTCCTCGCCACTCTTACACCATTATATCAGAAGAAGGGCTTCTGTCAAAAGAAAAAACAATCAAAATCACTTGATAATAATTCTCATATAGTACTTATTTTTTATTGATGACTTCTACGACTTCTTTCATTAACACTGGTGACGCATAAGCTTCAATGCTGGATGCAATCGCTAGCACTAGACCAATAACAAGAAAGAAGCAAGTGTAGCGAATTAATAACGGTAGTAGTGGCTCAGTAATTTTTCGAATAAATTGATGCCTAATCATGCGTAACGAAAAACTTGCAGCAATTGTCGTCATTACAATAAATGCCGGAATAATAATTAAATTTTGTGGCAACACAGATACAAACGCTAACAACAATCCATTCCACCCGTGCTGACTAACTAAAAAACCTACTGTAAATCCAACAACTATCCCTTTTAAAAATAATAAAATAAAAATGAGAGGCAATCCAATAATTGAAATACCTAACAGCCAAATAAATCCGATATATTTCAATTGCGAAAAATAACTTTCCCGAAACATGTCACTCGCAATTGCAAATTCCCCTTTAGAAACTTGTCCAAAAAATCGATTCAAATAAAAGGATAAATCTTGTTTTTGATTCACCTCTAAGCTGTTGACAAGAATAGCACCAAATACCACACCCATCAATAACAAAACTGAATTAAATATATAAAGCGAAGAATTCTCTTGTATATGAGAAATTACACGATCTTGCCACGTTTTTCGTAACATTTTTCTTCCCTCCGTTCACACTCTTACTAAAAATGTATGAAAGAAAGAAAAAAGTATGACGAATTAACATTGAAATTCCGCTCTACTTTGCTAAACTTAAAAGTAGAGAATAGGAGGGATTTTTCTTGAAACCATTATTATTAGATTTTCCGACATTATTTCAAACTGATCGCCTGCAAGTACGCAAACCATTTCCAGGAGATGGAACAGAAGTACATGAAGCAATTCAAGCTTCTTTAGAAGACTTACAACCTTGGATGTCTATTACATCTGAAACAGAAGAAAGCGCTGAGGAAACAGTTCGAGAAGCTCACGGACAATTTTTACTTCGTGACACATTAGCTTTTCATTTATACGATAAAGTATCTGGTACATTTATTGGGGCTCTTACCCTTCATCCAGAAAACTGGAATATCCCAAAATTTTCACTTCGTTTTTGGTTACATAGTGCTTATACAAAACAAGGTTATATGACAGAAGCCGTGAAAGGTGCTGTTCAATTTGCTTTTGATAAGCTCGGTGCTAGACGACTTGAAATCCGCTGCGATGCTACAAACGTAAATGCATGTGCCTTAGCGGAACGCCTTGAATTTATTTTAGAAGGTACACTAGAAAATGATTTTCTTGCTCCAGATGGCAGCTTACGTGACACACGTGTATATGCCAAAATTAATTAAAACACTCGCCTTAGGCGAGTGTTTATTTTTGTAATTGCAAGTATTGTACAGCGAACATCGTCTTTGCATCATGGATACGTTGATTGTTCATAAGTTCAATTGCTTCTTCTAATGAAACTTCCATTAATTCGACAAACTCATCCTCATCTAAAGCTGCCTTATTTTCCTTTTTCTTTAACCCTGTCGCTTTATATACGTATAAAATCTCATCGGCAAAACCTGGTGATGTGTAAAAAGATGTGATGAATTCCATTTTATCACATACATATCCTGTTTCTTCTTCTAATTCACGAAGCGCTGTTACTTCTGGTTTTTCTCCTGGTTCTAACTTGCCAGCAGGTATTTCGACAATCTCTTTTTCTAATGCTTTACGATACTGCTCAACAAGCACAATCTTCCCTTCATCTGTCACAGCAATAATAGCAACAGCACCCGGATGATTGACAATTTCACGTTTACTCATCTCTCCATTTGGCAATACTACATCATCAATACGAACTTTAATCACTTTCCCATCAAAAATTGATTCAGTTGCAACCGTTCTCTCTGCAAGATTACTCACAATATTTCATCTCCCTATTCTATTTCCTAATTGTTCTTCATACATTTTACCACACCAAAAAGGAGCGTGATAAAAATGAAAGTATATATTTTACCAAACCGTATCACATTAGTCGGAAAAGCTTGGCAAATTCGTAATAAACTAAAACAATATGGAAAAGAGTACGCGACTGTACAAGACTGGATTATCGCAAACAAAAAGTAAACGTTTGTCAACCTTCTTCTGCTTTCGTACAATGTAAGTAAGGAGGTTGACCGATGAAAAAACGACAATTAGGAAACTCAGATTTATATGTTACTGAAATGGGGTTCGGTTGTATGTCTCTTGGCACCGATGAACACGAGGCAATCCGCATTATCCATGAAGCAATCGATCTAGGAATTAATTTTTTTGATACGGCAGACTTATACAATTATGGATTAAATGAAGAATTTGTTGGCAAAGCACTTAAAGAAAAACGCGATCAAATTGTTCTTACAACAAAAGTAGGAAACCGCTGGACAGAAGAAAAAAACGGCTGGTCTTGGGATCCTTCTAAAACTTATATAAAAACAGAGATAAAAGAAAGCTTACGCCGCTTACAAACAGATTACATCGATCTATATCAACTGCACGGCGGTACAATAGAAGATTCTATCGATGAAACAATCGAAGCGTTTGAAGAGTTAAAACAAGAAGGTATTATTCGCCATTACGGCCTCTCTTCTATCCGGCCAAATGTTATTCGTGAATATGCAAAACGTTCTAACATTGTTAGCGTATTAATGGAATATAGTCTATTAAATCGCCGGCCAGAAGAATGGTTTTCATTCTTACAAGACAATCAAATTAGCGTGATTGCTCGCGGGCCACTTGCAAAAGGACTCTTAACTGACAACAATGAAAGAAAGATAGAAAACGTGCGAGAAAAAGGCTATCTTTCTTATTCTCATAACGAATTAACAAACACATTAGCTACTGTAAAAGAGATTACAACGAATCGTTCGTTAACTGAAACAGCTCTTGGGTATTGTTTGCATACTCCTGTTGTTGCGGCTGTTATTCCTGGCGCTAGTTCCGTAAAGCAACTACAAGAAAATGTACAAGCTCATAATCAATCTCTATTAACAAATGAAGAATATAAAACAATTCAATCGTCTGTTAAGTACGATACATACGCATTACACCGTTAAAAAACGCTACCATTTTCGGTAGCGTTTTTTTATAGCGTATCGTATTTATCAGGATTTGTACCTACATGTAAATTACGATTTAGCGTATCAATTTGTTTCATTTCTTCTTCTGTTAAGGAAAAATCAAAAATAGTAAAGTTTTCCTTAATGCGAGATGGTGTAATCGATTTAGGAATTGTTACAATCCCGCTTTGAATATCCCACCGTAAAATAATTTGGGCAGGCGTTCTTTCATATTTTCTAGCAATTTCTTGAATGATTGGATGCTGAAATACTTCGCCGCCCCTCATTAATGGGCTCCATGCTTCCATTTGAATTTGTTCATTTTGACAAAAATCACGTAATGCAAACTGTGCCAGCATTGGGTGAAGTTCTACTTGGTTCACCATCGGCTTCACATTACAATTTGGCAGTAGCTGTTCTAAATGGTGCTGATGAAAATTCGAAACGCCAATTGCACGCACTTTTCCTTCTTCATATAATTTCTCAAGAGCACGATATGTATCTATATATTTCCCTCTTATTGGCCAATGAATTAAATATAAATCTACATAATCCATTTGTAATTTCTTTAAGCTCTTCTCAAATGCTTGAAGTGTCATTTCGTATCCTTGGTCGTCATTCCATACTTTCGTCGTAATAAACAAGTCTTCACGCGCAATCCCTGATTCCCGAACCGCTTCTCCGACACCGCTTTCATTTTCATATACAGTTGCTGTATCAATAGAACGATATCCAACTTCTAAAGCTGTTTTTACCGCTTGCTTTACTTCTTCTCCCTCTTTTGCTTTATATACACCTAAACCGATCATCGGCATTTTTACGCCATTATGAAGTGTAGTTGTTGGAATATACATAATTGTCCTCCTCTTCCTCTCCTGCTAATTCTCTAGACAGGGTGCCGCTAAATTTTATAACCGTCACTTTATTTGAACAAGATTTATGGAAAAAGTCAAAAAATACATACAGTTAACATAATATTTTTATAAAAATATTATATGCTCACTCGCTCACATTCTTTTCTAACCATTCTTTTGCTTTCTCGTCAATATCATGTACAAAATCAGTCTTTCCTTCTGTATATTGCTCTCCATTATATGTAAACTTCTCCGCTAGTTCTTTCTTTAATGTTGCATAGGCTTCAGCTTCTTCACAATGTGCCATCATATAATCACGAAACGCTAAATGGCGTGTAATTTCTGGGTTTCCTGTTTCAAATACATGTAAATGATACGAACGTTTTTCTTCGGTTCCATGAATAAAAAAACGACGACCCGAGATGCCATTTTCACCTTTTGCAATATAACCAAGCTGTTCGAAATACTCATCCCAAGTATCTACTCTCTCAATATTTTCTACTTCCATAATCATGTCAACGATTGGCTTTGCTGCGAGACCTGGTACTGATGTACTACCAATATGATGCACTTTAACTGGTTCTGGCATCGCTGTTTTCAGCCTTTTTTCCTCTATTTGAAACTTCTCAATCCAATGATTTTCATATGGAACTACCTCAATTTTTCTCATCCCAATCCCCTTTTCTATTACATCGTTAAAAAAATCATCAGTGCAAGTCCACTGATGATTTTTTTGTATTATTTAAAGTCTTTCCAAGTGAGACTGCTTTCACTTAATAATTCTTCAAACGATTTATTCTTTTCACGTTCCTTCTGCTCTTTCTGCTTTCGTTCTTGGTCTTCTATTTCTTTTTGCTCTACTCTTGCTTGCAATTCTTTCTTTTTACTTTTCAATTGATCCATTAATGAAGCTTGTAGTTGATCGCCAATTGTAATGGATTCCTTCTCTGTTTGATCCATTTTCGTTTGTCTTTGCTTTTGTCCTTGTTTCTTTTTTTTCATATCTTGTTCACCTTTTACTTTTTTCTCTATTATAGGGGAAATGAATCCCTCTAGACAATGAAAAAGGTCCATTCACTTTTGATTTTTCTATATGTAGATTTTGTAAAAATGTAAATAAAAAGATAAAATTCTATTAATTTTTATAATAAATAGAATTTTTGTAGTAATCTCTCTCTTAATCTATTAAAATTATGTCGTATGATGTCAGATTATAAAAAAGGGAGAGAAAATGTATGTGGAAAAAAGTCATTCCTGCAGCTCTAGCATTAAGTACCATTACTTTTTCAAGTGTATTCGCTGCTCAGCCATCTCAAGTATCAGCAGAACAAAATCGCTACATAGACGTGCAAATGCTTGGCATTAACGACTTTCACGGTCAACTAGACACTGTAAAGAAAATTAACAATAAAGAAGCAGGAGGAGCTGAGTACTTAGCGGCTTATTTACGAGATCGTGAAAAACAAAATCCGAACACATTAATGGTTCACGCTGGCGATATTGTTGGAGCAAGTCCCCCCGTTTCAGCACTATTACAAGACGAACCAACAATTGAATTTTTAAATGATTTAGGATTTGATGCTGGAACGATTGGAAACCATGAATTTGATGAAGGTATTAACGAAATGAATCGTCTTATTTACGGTGGAGATCACGAAAAAACAGGAAATTTTAAAGGGGCAAACTTTCCTTATGTCGCTGCCAATTTCTACAACAAATCAACTGGCCGTTTATTTCTACCACCATTTACTGTAAAGATGGTACAAGGCGTTCCTGTTGGCTTTATCGGAGTTGTAACAACAGATACACCTAATGTTGTTATGCCTACTATGTTACAAAATGTACAAATTACAGATGAAGTAGAAGCAATTAATAAAGCCACGCAACAACTGAAAAGACTAGGAGTCAAATCAATTGTTGTTCTAGCTCACGTTGGAGGTACAACTGATGATACTGGTGTAACGAATGGTGATCTCGTTCGTCTAGCCAATGAAACTGATTCAGAAGTCGATGTGATTTTCGGTGGTCATAGCCATACGTTTGTAAATGGAACCGTAAACGATAAACTCATCGTACAAGCAAACTCTTATGGAATGGCTTTTGCTGATGTGGATATGAAGATTGACCGTAAAACAAAAGACATTGTCTCAAAAAAAGCCGAAGTTGTGACAACCTATCATGAAGGAATACAGCCTGATCAACAAGTGAAAAAGAAAATGGAGCAATACCAAGAAAAAATTGCGCCTCTTGTAAATCAGGTTGTTGGAAAATCTACCGCTCCAATAGATCGTAAACAAAATGCCGCTGGTGAATCAACTCTCGGAAATTTAGTGGCAGACGCTCAGCGTGCAACCATGAATACTCAAATTGCTCTTATGAATCCTGGTGGTATTCGTAATGATTTAGATGCTGGCGATATTACATGGGGCGAATTATATGGAATTCAGCCATTTGGAAATCAACTCATAAAAGTCAATTTGACTGGCCAAGACATCCGAGATATTTTAAATCAACAGTGGCAAAAAGATAAAACAAGAATGCTTCAAATTTCAGGTATTCAGTATACTTGGGATGCAAATAAACTAGATGGTGAAAAAGTTACCAATATCCATTTAACAAACGGTGAAGAGTTAGTAGCCTCAAAAACTTACAGCGTCGTTGCGAATGCCTTTTTAGCTTCAGGAGGCGATGGATTTACATCCTTTACAAATGGGCAAAATGCTGAAACAGGACCAAATGATTTTGAGGCATTAGTGGATTATGTAAAACAAGTAAAAGAACCAATCCAACCAGTTATTGATGGCAGGATTCAAAAGCTGAACTAATTTTTCTATCCAACATACGTTAACATCAAAAGAGCTCTACTATATTTTCACTTGAAACCGCCGTATTTTAAATAAATGCGGCGGTTTTTCATACATTACCTAAACTCTATTCTAAAGGATATGCACCTAGTACCTCCCTTTTTCGTAGGATACATAAGAATAAAGTAGGAGGTAACCTCATGTATTCCTATTCAAATCATTATGACTTCCTATACAGACAAAACGAAAAATTAATTGTTGACATCGAAAAAGCCATCAATGGAGAGTACAGCGCAATAAATTGTTATGCCAAATTAGCTAATTTAGCTCCAACAGCTCAGGAACGAAAGCAAATTCTTGAAATTCGCCAAGATGAAATAAAACACTTCCAACAATTTGTACACATTTACACCAACTTAACAGGTAAGCAACCTCAACCAAAAATCATTGAAGAATGTCCAAATTTTTATGAAGAGGGATTAGAATTCGCTCTACAAGACGAGCAGAAAACCGTTGACTTTTACTTAGAAATTGCAGATGATACTACAAATCAATACATTAAAGAAGCATTTCGTAGAGCGGCGGCAGATGAACAAAATCACGCCGTTTGGTTCTTGTATTATTTTTTGAAAGCTAAAAAATAATCCTTGTTCTATACAACATAAACACCTACTTCATAGGAATTTTCTTTTCCCACCTAACTTGAGAACCGTAATTCATAACAACTATTTAACAGAAAGGATACATGCTCTTACATAGAACATAGTATCCTTCCTTTCATTTCTCTTTGGATAATTCATCAACCTCTTCATACTTGCATAAAAATTCCATCAACGCTTCCTCGACAATTTTAGATTTATGAACTCCTGTTCCATCAGCTACAACGTCTAATTTCCTTAAAATGTCCGTACAAATAGAAAAAGTACGTTTTTTTTTCTCACTACTTTTGATTATTTTTGTAAGAACGGGCTCCTCACGTTTTCGCAATAATTCATAAATTTTTTGTAGTTGTTCATAAATTAAAAGTTGGTAATCTTTTTTAGCATATTGAAGTGCAGCTGCTTCTTGAAGGTGTAAGTGCCGGGGCTCTTCTCCTTCTCCAATGAATATTCGTTTTTTCTGTTCGCCATCATATTCATATCCAAGCCCCCTTAACTTTTTCGACAATGCATACGGGCTCATGTTGAGGCGTTTGGCTATAATAGCAAGTGGTTCCCGTTTGTTTAAACAATCTATAATTTCTCCAATCGTCACGTCACGTCCCCCTCTCCCCTGAGCTCTCATAGTTGAAATACAGCCTACATGTTATGATACAATAACTTTTTAACAGTATATGCAAGATCGTACACCCGTGCGATACATCCCCTTAGAGAACAGGAGGTTTTTATATGCTTTTTCGTAGCCAAACTCCAAAGTTTTACAACGAATTAAAGAATCCAATTCCAAATAGCGTCGCTACGATCGAAAGCGTTATGATTAACAATCGGAAACAAACTCTTCTTATTCGTGGCCAAAACATACATCAGCCTATTTTATTATCCTGTCACGGCGGCCCTGGTATGGCACAAATTGGATTCATCCGTCATTTTCAAAAAGACTTAGAAAAACATTTTATCGTTGTGAATTGGGATCAACGTGGAGCAGGCAAATCCTTTTCTTGGCGGGATATAAAAACAAAATTTACAATTAAAAAATTTGTATCAGATGCACTTGAAGTAATCAAATATCTTCTTTCTCGCTTCAAAAAACGAAAACTATTTCTCGTGGGACATTCTTGGGGCAGTATTATCGGTTTACAAATTGCAAATCAATATCCTGACTACATCGAGGCTTATATTGGCATTGGGCAGGTTGTACATATGAAACAAAACGAAGAATTACTCTATCAACACTTACTTCATTCCGCAAAACAACATGGGCATGAGCGGGCATTAACTTCTCTAACAAAACTAGGGAAACCTCCTTTTCTAGACATGCGACGTCTTATGATTCAAAGAAAGTGGCTTGGTACATTTGGAGGAGCAGTTCAAAATGGAACCTCGTTTTCTTTCATCCGAAAAGGATTATTTTCTTCAGAATATACGTGGCTAGACTGGATGAAATTTTTCGCAGGAAACGTGAAATCTGGGACGTTGTGGGAAGAGATGCTTAAAGTAGATTTCTTTTCCTCCATCTCAAAACTTTCCGTACCGATTTATTTTTGTTCAGGTCGTTTCGACTACCAAACACCTTATGCACTCGTTCAACAATACTGCGATACAATTCAAGCACCCATCAAAAAAATGATTTGGTTTCCAAACTCCGCTCATTCGCCAAATTTAGAAGAACCTGAACTATTTGCAAAGTCTTTATGCTCTATTAAACAAGAACTAGCTTTTCCACACTATATAAATACAAATGAAAAAATGACATAAACCATCCTTTTTAGGTGGGAGAGAGCATCCGGCCATGCATAGAAGCGGTCAGCCCCTCTTCCTACCCCATGCCAAGTGAAAACAAAGAGAGAAAATGAGTGTAGTTCACTTTTTACTCTTCCTAGCAGCGGGTTATGTGTCGAAAAATCAAAATGGATTTATATAGTCACTACATTACTACTATATTTCGTTACTTATATTCGGTGTTAGTGCTGCCATCACATTATAAAAAAGGTGCGACTTATCTGCACCTTTTACTTTGTCGATTCACGTTCAATTAATACAAACTCTTCTTGCTGTACTTCCTCAAGTTGTACTTGTCCCTTTTTTATTTTCCTTACTAAGCTTTGTACTGCTACAGCTCCTTGTTGTTCAAAAGACCTTCCAATCGTTGTCAAAGTTGGCGTAATCCATTCACCTTGTAAACTTCCTTCAAACCCAATGACTTGCAAATGAGTAGGTATACGAATTCCAAGCGTGTTCGCCGCTCGAATGGTAGCAATTGCAATCGCATCACTAGCAGCTACTATACCGTCTATATATGGGTGTTTTTGTAATAATTCAATAATTCGTTTTCCCTCTGCCCCTCCTCTTATTTTTTCTTCTCGATAAGCAATTCCTTCTTCCCAAACAGCATCCAAAAAACCAGCGGTATGTTCCTCTATTGCTGCATCTTCTAACTCATTACCAATATAAGCAAGAAAATAGCAGCCTTTTTCCTTTAACAAACTAACTGCTTTTCTACCACTTTCATAATATGTACAAATAGATGGATTTAATGTTCCTTCCCCAAGTACAACAAATGGAAGAGAAAGTTGCTTTACACACTCACATACATCTTTCATCACAATAACACCGGCAATATGATTTTGTACTACATCTATATACTCTTTTTTATTTTCCATATTACAAATAACAATTTGATATCCCTCTTTATAGGCGGCCTCTTCTACTGAACGAAGCAATGTTATATAGGATGGATTTTGTAAGTTTGACACTACTATAGCTATCATTGTCGAAGCTTTTTTAAATAATGCCTTTGCTACAGCATTCGGTTGATACTTTAGCTCTTCAATTGCTTGTTTTACTTGTTTAACTGTATCCTCATGGACATACCCTTTTTCATTAATCACTCGTGAAACGGTTGCGACTGAAACACCGGCCAATTTTGCAACATCACGTATGGTTGCCACATCGTCACCCCTTAATATGGTAATAGCTTACAATTTAAACCTAAAACAAAGTAAGACATTCGTCAAGGGTATTGTTTTATATTTCTGAAAATTGTTACATAATATTTTTCTTACTTCTTCATCTTCCTCTCATCTATACATTATTTTTATACATCCATTTTTTCTAGTTGAATTTCATGTAAAATCGCGATGTTATCATACCCAACAAGCGGAATTTCCCGCTTTATCTTTCTCGCCTCCTTGACCGCATCTATATATAAGTTAGTCATTATAAAACCACGTTTCTGATAGAAACGAAGTGCATTCGTATTATCATTTGTTGTAATAAGCCATACCTTTTTACAACATTGTTTTTTTGCACTATCAATTACATACTCTACAAGTTTCGTTCCAATCCCTTTTCTCTCCTTATAGCTATCCAATGAAACAATCTCACAATCATTTCCCTTTATCTCATACGTGATAATTCCTATTATTCTGTCATCTTCAAGCGCAACAAAACCAGGTAATTGATCTAACTGATGTGCCTTTCCACGTGAAACCATTAGTAGGCTTCCCCAATTCTCACGCATAAATAGCCCAATTTTCTCTCTCATTTCCACTTTGATTTTTTGTATTTGAACCATGCCCCACTTTCTCCCCTTTTCACATCATTATGATACAATATGATTGTATCATATGCAGAGATGTTTGGAGGATGAGGTAAAGTATGAAACGTTTTCTTACAGCATTGTTAACCGTACTAGGGACATTAATTGGTATCGGTATTTTCTTTACCAATAAAGTCATGTACTTAAAGAAAAAAACAGAAGAAGAAATTTTAGAGAGAGAAACGAAAAAACATTTTCGCGTAGAAGATTTTAACGCTATTCCAAAAGAAGAGATTCGTATTCCTTCGCAATTTAAATATGACATTCACGGCTATTACATTTCTGCTGGAAATTCGAATAAGTTTATGATTTTTTGTCATGGTGTAACTGTAAATAAAATAAACTCTGTTAAATATGCCAATTTATTTTTAAATAGAGGATATAATGTATTCATTTATGATCACCGCCGCCATGGTAAAACAGGTGGTAAAACAACAAGTTATGGCTATTACGAAAAACATGATTTAAAGACGGTCGTCGATTGGCTAAAAGAGCGTTTTGGAACAAATATTATACTTGGTATCCATGGAGAATCGATGGGAGCTGCAACACTCCTTCAATATGCGGGAATGGTGGAAGATGGCGCTGATTTTTATATTGCAGATTGTCCATTCTCAGACTTTTATGGTCAGTTACAACATCGCTTAAAAGTCGAGTTCCATTTACCGAAATGGCCACTACTACCATTAGCAAACGCCTTTTTAAAAATTAGAGACGGTTATACAATACAAGAAGTTTCTCCGATTGATTGTATTAAAAACATAAATAATCCAGTTCTTTTTATTCACAGTAAGGAAGATGACTACATTTTATGCGATATGACAAAAGCACTGTATGAAGCAAAAGAAAATAATAAACAGCTCTTTATTGCAGAACACGGTACACACGCTTGTTCTTATAATGAAAACAAGCAAGAATATGAAGATGCCGTAGATCGATTTTTAAAAACATATGTGAACGAAACAAAAAACAGGCTTGCATAAGCCTGTTTTTTCATATTATTGTGCTAACACATCTGTAACTTGTTCCATATTTTCAGAAATCCATTTTACTGCTTCATCAAGCGTTTGAAATTCTGTTGTTTGAAATGTTACTTCATCTTGCAAAAGCCACACATCTTTTGGCTCCTGCCCTACACCTGCAATCGACCAATGCAGTAAACTATAGGGATGATTATCATTTAAAAACGATACCCATGTGCGCTCACTTGCAATATTTTGCAATGTACGTAATTGTTTATTCATGTTTCGTCACCTTACTATGTATCAATTATAAACGTTATTATAACACTCTCTACCTCTATACACAAAGTACTGTTTTTGTTGTCAAGCGCGTACTGCAATTATATGATGAACATAAGCGTTTGGAAAGGAGGGATAACGTTGGCAAAAGTACAAATTAAAGTAAATGATAATGGTTCATTTCGCATTACAGGGGATGTGGAATTAATCGACGCAGAAGGGAATGTTTTCCCAGCAAAGCCGGCATTTTCTTTATGCCGCTGCGGTTTATCAAAAAATATGCCTTATTGCGATGGTTCTCATAAAGGAAAATTTGAGTCTGTCGTTCGAGCATCAAAAGAATAATAGTATAGAAGCGTGCGCGATGAGTTGCGCATGCTTCTCTATATGCCATATAACTCATTACGAAATATACCCGTTTCTTTTATTTAACATTACCTAAATCAGTTCCCTCTCTCCCCTAAAAAAGCAAGTTCCTCTCTGTTTTTCAATTTGTATTTACATCGTATAACAACATGAATCCCACCTTAATTTTCATATAATTCTTCACATTCTAATACTTTTTACTATCATTTTTTCTTTTTTGTGCTATAATGTGAGCAAACAGCATCCTTCGGGGTCGGGTGAAATTCCCAACCGGCGGTGATGAAGTGCACACTTCTAAGTCCGTGACCCGTTTTCAATCTTGGAAACGGTGGATCTAGTGAAACTCTAGGGCCGACAGTATAGTCTGGATGGGAGAAGGATATGTTTTCTAGTGCTTATATAGCGAATACACTTTTATTTTGGCGTACACATTTTTACTGATTCTTTTTGAATCGCTGTATATGTTTTCTTTCATATACTTATTTTTCTATGCTGAAATAAAAAGATACGACTAGCGTCTAAAAAATTGATAGTTTGCTAGGCTTCTTTTCCGTGCAAAAATATCAATCATCGTTAGGTTTCTTTCCTATACTCTCGTATTCGAACTATATTTCTAGAAATCACGTCTCCCAAACCCCAAGGATATTATTATCCTTGGGGTTTTTTGATTTTTCTTAGGAGAGGTGAAACGAATGACAGACCAAGAATATATGAAGATTGCCTTACAGTTAGCACAAAGTACTGCAGGGCAAACAAGTCCAAATCCAATGGTCGGTGCTGTTGTTGTAAAACATGGAAACATTATTGGAATGGGAGCGCATCTACGTGCAGGCGAAGAACACGCTGAAGTTCACGCCCTTCGTATGGCTGGTGATCAAGCAAAAGGATCCACTGTATATATAACGTTAGAGCCATGCAGTCATTTTGGCAAAACTCCACCGTGCTGCGATTTACTTGTTGCAAAAGAGGTAAAACGTGTTGTAATCGCTACGCTCGATTGCAATCCGCTCGTTTCAGGTAACGGTGCAAAACGTTTGCAAGAAGCGGGGATTCGTGTCACTACTGGTGTTCTCGAAGAAGAAGCACTCTTATTAAACCGGTACTTTTTCCACTATATGAAAACAAAACAGCCGTTTGTAACAATAAAAACAGCGATGAGTTTAGATGGAAAAATAGCAACTACTACCGGAGAAAGTAAATGGATTACTGGTGAAGTTGCTCGCAAAGACGTTCATCAATATCGGCATATGCACGATGCCATCCTTGTCGGAGTGAATACTGTTATAGCTGATAATCCATCTTTAACAACACGTCTTCCAAACGGAGGAAAACATCCAATTCGAATCATTTTAGATACACATTTACGAACGCCCCTGTCCTCTCATGTCATTACTGACGGGATCGCACCAACATGGATTATTGTTGGGAAACATGTAAATAAAGAAAAAATAGCAACGTATGAATCTCAGGCGGTATCTGTACTCCAAATGCAGACGAGCCAAATTGAAATATGCGACCTTCTCCTCCTTCTCGGTGAGAAACAAATTCTTTCACTCTTTGTTGAAGGCGGACAATCAATGCACGCCAGCTTTTTACAAACAAAGTGTTTTAATGAAATTGTAACTTATATAAGCCCTAAATTAATCGGTGGAAAAGATGCCCCAACTATGTTTGGTGGCACTGGCTTTAGTAAGCTACACGATACAATTTCTTTGCAAATTCAAGAGATGAAACAAATTGGTGATGATATAAAAATCATCGCTACAGTGCGAAATGAGGTGCCTGCATGTTTACAGGAATTGTAGAAGAGCTTGGAACTGTTTCAAATATAAAACAAAGCGGGGAAGCGATGCAGCTAACCATTACCGCAAATACAATTTTATCAGATGTACATTTAGGAGACAGTATCGCTGTAAATGGTATCTGCTTAACCGTCACTTCCTTTACAGCGTCTTCGTTTACTGTTGATGCCATGCCCGAAACAATGCGGGCGACATCACTCCGTATGCTTGGCACTCGTTCTAAAGTGAACTTAGAACGAGCAATGGCTGCAAACGGACGCTTTGGTGGACATTTCGTTACAGGGCACATTGATGGAATTGGAACCATTGTAAGTAAAAAGCAGCACTATAATGCCATATATTACAAAATTGAAATTCCAGATAATTTGCTCCGTTATTGTTTACACAAAGGGTCAGTAGCTGTTGATGGCACAAGCTTAACGATATTTGATATAGATGAATCTTCCATTACTATTTCACTCATTCCGCACACAGTAAGCGAATCTATTATTGGTGAAAAAATAGCTGGAGACATCGTGAACATTGAATGTGACATGATTGGAAAGTATATTGAGCGTTTTATTTCAAAGCCTAAAAAACAGAACAGTTCAGTTACAGAAAGCTTTTTACAAGAAAATGGATTTCTATAAGGGGGAAGCACAATGTTTCATCGTATTGAAGAGGCACTAGAAGATTTAAAACAAGGAAAAGTGGTTATTGTATGTGATGATGAAAGCCGTGAAAATGAAGGGGATTTCGTTGCTTTAGCAGAGAATATTACGCCTGAAACAATTAATTTTATGATTACCCATGGTCGTGGTCTTGTCTGTGTACCGATTACAGAGCAATATGCTGACCGATTACAGTTAGAGCCTATGGTTTCTCATAATACAGATTCTCATCATACGGCGTTTACAGTAAGTGTTGACCACGTTTCTACAACAACGGGTATTAGTGCTTACGAACGTGCAACAACTGTACGCGAGTTATTAAATCCGGCATCAAAAGGAACGGATTTTAATCGTCCAGGTCATATCTTTCCTTTAATTGCGAAGGAAGGCGGTGTCTTGCGTCGCGCTGGTCATACCGAAGCAGCTGTTGATTTAGCAAGGTTATGTGGCGCCAAACCAGCAGGGGTCATTTGTGAAATTATAAAAGAAGACGGTACGATGGCACGTGTTCCTGATTTAGTACAATCAGCAAAACAATTTGATATAAAAATGATTACGATTGAGGATTTAATTGCTTATCGCCGCCATCATGAAACGCTCGTAACAAGAGAAGTAGAAATTGCATTGCCGACAGATTTCGGTACCTTTCATGCAATCGGTTATTCCAATTCGATTGATCAAAAAGAACATATCGCTCTCGTAAAAGGAGACATTTCTACTGGTGAACCTGTTCTCGTGCGTGTCCATTCTGAATGTTTAACTGGCGATGTTTTCGGTTCATGCCGCTGTGACTGCGGCCCTCAACTTCATGCTGCTCTTGCGCAAATTGAACGTGAAGGAAAAGGGGTTCTTCTTTATATGAGGCAGGAAGGGCGCGGCATTGGATTACTTAATAAACTTCGTGCATACAAATTGCAGGAAGAAGGACTAGATACTGTGGAAGCAAATGAAAAATTAGGCTTTCCAGCAGATCTTCGTGATTACGGCATCGGTGCCCAAATTTTAAAAGATCTAGGTTTACAACAATTGCGTTTATTAACGAATAATCCGAGAAAAATCACTGGCTTGCAAGGTTATGATTTAGAAGTTTTCGAACGCGTACCGTTGCAAATGCCAACAAAAGAAGAAAACAAAGTATATTTACAAACAAAATTAGAAAAATTAGGTCACTTATTAAGTTTATAATATATAAAGGGAGAGATATAATATGGTATTCGAAGGTCATTTAGTTGGTACAGGATTAAAAGTAGGGATTGTTGTTGGACGTTTCAATGAATTTATTACAAGCAAACTATTAGGCGGCGCATTAGATGGACTAAAACGCCATGGTGTAGAAGAAAGTGATATTGACGTTGCATGGGTTCCAGGTGCATTTGAAATTCCATTAATCGCAAAAAAAATGGCTAGTAGTGGAAAATACGATACGGTTATTACGCTAGGAACAGTCATTCGTGGTGCTACAACTCATTATGATTATGTTTGTAATGAAGTTGCAAAAGGTGTTGCCTCTTTATCATTACAAACAGACATCCCAGTTATTTTCGGCGTATTAACAACTGAAACAATTGAGCAAGCAATTGAACGCGCCGGTACGAAGGCTGGTAACAAAGGCTATGAATCTGCAGTTGCTGCAATTGAAATGGCTCATTTATCCAAACAATGGTCATAACAAAGAGGCTTCATGCCTCTTTGTTATTTTTTTACTTTTTTCCGCACATCTTTAATTAATTCGTCCATCGTTTTTCCTTCTGTTTTAATACGAAGGTTTTGAGCAATTTTCCACACATTTTCTCGTCTTTTTTCTTCCTCCACAATATGAAGTTCTTTCCGCACTTCATTTAAATCTTTTCCTTCAGTTTCTATACCAAGATGCTCCGCTTTTGTTCGAAAATGCTGTTCAATTCTTTGCTGCATTCCTTTTTGTTCTGGATTTTCAGCTGCCTTAACAGGATCAGTACTTATTGCCTTTAATAAAATAAGAACCGTCATAATGGCGAGTATATATTTGTGCATGTGACATCCTCCAGACCGAGATCAATTACACCTTTACTATGTACAATTACAGTGTGGAAAATGCACCCACACCATTCATTTTTCATGAAAAAGTTACTCAAATAAAGTGAAACTTTAATCAGCCCTCACCAATCGGACCTTTACAGGCAGCCCACCCCCCACCTATTTTCCTTGTTCCTCTCTGAATCTTGAGGTAAGGGTCTCACTGCCCGCAAATAGCGGGATAAAAGTTTCTACTTATTTTATTCACAAAAAAACAAGCCCTCTCAAAGAGCTTGTTTTTTTATATTTATAATGCACATTCCTCAATTTCAAACCCTAAATCCTCAATCATATTCCAATCCTTTGTCGGCTCTTGTCCCGCTGTCGTTAAATAATCACCAACAAAAATTGAATTTGCTGCAAATAAGCCAAGTGGCTGCACAAAACGTAAGTTAATTTCACGACCACCGGAAATTCGAATTTCTTTTGATGGATTTACAAAGCGCATCATCGCTAACACTTTTAAACATTCTACTGGTGTTAATTTTTTCTGCCCTTCAAGCGGTGTCCCTTTAACAGCAACAAGGAAATTACATGGTATAGAATCTGCATCTAAACGCTGTAATTCAAAGGCAATTTCAACACGCTGTTCCTTCGTTTCTCCCATTCCAAAAATCGCACCAGAGCATGGAGAAATGCCAGCTTGCTTTGCTTTTTCTACTGTATCAACGCGATCGTCATATGTATGCGTTGAACAAATGCTATCATAATTGTTGGCATGTGTATTTAAGTTATGGTTATAACGGTGAACCCCCGCTTCTGCTAAGCGACCAGCTTGATCTTCATTTAAAAATCCTAAGCAACAGCAAATTTTCAAATCTGTCGTTTCACGAATTTCTTTTACAGCACCAATAACATGATTCACTTCTTTATTCGTTGGACGACGGCCAGATGCAACAATACAATATGTACCTGCTTTACGACGAATCGCTTCATGAGCTCCCTCTACAATCTTTTCTTGCGTTAACCATGCATACTTATCGATTGGCGCTTCTGAAACAATAGACTGCGAACAGTACCCACAATCTTCTGGACATAATCCAGATTTTGTATTAATAATCATATTCAATTTCACTTTTTTACCAAAGTAATGATGGCGAATAATATAAGCTGCATTCATAACTTCTAATACTTCCGTGTCATCTGCTTCTAAAATAGCTATCGCTTCTTCTTTCGTTATATTTCTCCCCTCTACTACGTCAAATGCAATTTTCTTCCAATCCACTTTTGTTTGTACTTGTTTCATTTTTTCTCTTCCCCTCTTTTTCAATATACGCAAATAAAGCATGATACGTTGCTACAATTTCTCCTTCTTCTGTGAAGTCTCTTTCATATATGCGAAACATATTTCGAAAGAGAGAAGGACTTTGACAGTAATATTCTGCATTACTATTCGTCGCGCCTACTTTCCGAATGGATTGTAGAAAGTCCCGAACTTTAGTAAACTTTTCTATGTAACATGTTTCAGAAACATGAACATCCCCTGTTACACTTTCACATACATCTCGCAACTGTTCTCTCGTTAAAAAACGTTGTCCAACTGATACGTTGTTTTGTATTTTTCTTTCTTCTTTAGCATTTTGAAATGCTGTATGAAGCTCTTGAAATGTCTGTTCTCCAAATGTGGAAAATAACAACAAGCCATCTTCAAATAAATGCCTATTATATAAACGGTGTACCACCATTTCCAAATCATTTAACCACTGAAATGTTGCACTTGAAATAATGACATCAAATGATTCCCTTAGTGTAAGATGTTCAATATCTTCACATCGAAATGCTACAGATTCAACATGATTTCTCATTTTTGCAACAGCGATCATACTTTCAGCAAAATCAATTGCGGTAATTGTGGCATTCGGAAAAGAAGCCGCTAATTGTTCAGTCAAATATCCTGTGCCACATCCAAGTTCTAAAATACGAATGGAAGACATCTTGTGATACTGTTTTTTCATGACTAAAAGCAATTGCTGCGCCATCTTTTTTTGTACACTTGCATATTGATCGTAGGATACAGCTGCCCCATTAAATCGTTTTTGTAATAACGTTTTGTTAATCATTTTGTATCCCCTCTATAAACTGAATGGTCTCATTCGCGAAATATTCGGAATTCGTTACACAAAGCGCATGACCCGCTCCTTTTATTACTTTAAGTGCTGCATTGGTATGCTCTTGTATATAGTGAGCAGCAGATAGTGGACATATCATATCCTGTTCTCCGTGAAGAAGTAATATCGGCGTTTTTACGGACTTCAGCTTGCTTCTCATATCCGTCTCTATTAAATAATCAAGCCCCAGCTGTAAAGATTCAACGGAATCACCTTGAAAACACGCTATAATCCCAGCAAACTGTTCCCTACCTTTTATTTCTTGTTTTGTAAACATACTTTTATAAAAGCGCTCCAATGTATCACCCTTTTGCTTTGCTAAACTTCTTTTCATCCGTTCTACAAAAGGACGTTTCCATCCGCTCTCATAATTTTCATCCACTGTAAACTTTGCCGTACCACCTATTAAAATCATTCCTTTTGTCCGCACTCTGTCACATACTTGAAGAGCAGCTAATGCACCAAGTGACCAGCCAATTAAAATGACATCCTGTCCCCTTGCAACTTCTGCTACTCGTTCTGCAAAATTAGCAACCTCTTTTACACTACGCCATTCAACAAATCGAACAGAATATTCTTGAAAATATGGAAGTAATAACTCCCATACTTGTTTTTCCATCCCCCATCCAGGAATGAAAATAAGCTCGGGCTGTTTCACCGCAGTACCCCCTCTTCTTTACCGATTCGAATGATTTGTTCAGTAGCCCATTGTAAATCGGCTTTTGCATGTTCAGACGTAACTGCAAATCGAATTCGCGAATTATTATGCGGAACAGTCGGTGGCCTAATCGCAATCGCAGCAATTCCTGCTTCCTGCAATTTTTCGCTAAAACGCATCACAACTTCATTCGATGGGACAATAACTGGGACAATATGAGTTGAACTATCGCCAATATTAAAGCCAGCTTCCTCTAAAGTAGTGCGGAAATATGCCCCATTTTCTAAGAGACGCTGCCTTCTTTCTGTATCTATCTTAACAATTTCAATTGCACGTTTTATTGCACCTAGTGTCCCAGGTGGTAATGCAGTTGTGAAAATAAAACTTCTCATCGTGTTTTTCATATAATCGACGCACATTGCATCACCTGCTACATACGCTCCATAACAACCTAGCGCTTTACTAAATGTTCCCATATGAATGTCGATTTTCTGAGAAAGGCCTTGTTCGATATGAGCTAATCCCGCACCATGCCTTCCATATATTCCACTTGCATGCGCTTCATCAACCATCAATAATGCTCCGTATTTTTCTTTCAGCATAATCAGCTCTTTCAGATGCGCAATATCTCCATCCATACTAAAAACCGTGTCTGTTACAATTAATTTTCGTTTCGCAACAGGCGCCATTCTTAGCAGTTTTTCCAAATGTTCCAAATTATTATGGCGATATCTTTTATGTTCTGCACCACTAAGCATAATACCATCGACAATGCTGGCATGATTTAATTTATCGCTAAAAACAATATCATGACGCCCCATTAAAGAAGAGATTGCACCTACATTTGCTACATACCCACTGTTCATAATGATTGCTTTTTCAGTTTCTTTCCAATGACATACGCTTTGTTCTACCTCTTCATATAGTGAATAATTCCCTACAACTAGCCTTGATGCTGTTGCTCCTACTCCATATCGCTTTATCGCTACGATAGATGCTTCTTTTAATCTTCCATCTCCAGCCAAGCCTAAATAATTATTCGAAGCTAAATTCAACATACGTTTTCCATTTCTAATAAGCCATGATTCGTCAGCTTGCTCTGTCACGACTACATTTCTATATTGTGATTTCTCTTTCAAACGATTTAAATTAGATTGAAAGTGTAGATTCCACAGTTGATCCATGTTTCATAAGCTCCTCTACATTCGAAATCGCAATATTCTCCTCTGCTACTCTTAATAGTTCATCACGCGTAAACCCTTCTGGAAGTTCCGGTAGTAAACCTAAAACAGACACACCACTTAACTCCTCAATCATTTCTTTATTTTCTTGTACACGTTCGTTCTCACATTCTTTACAACCAGATAAAACGACACCAGCAACTGACAATCCATGTGCTTTTGCATAAGAAATAGTTAAGAGAGTATGATTCACTGTACCTAAAGTCGGACGAGCAACGATAATAAGTGGTAACTGTAATTGTTTTGCAAAATCAACTACTAATGCATCTTCTGTATACGGAACAGCAAGACCACCTGACCCTTCTACAAACAAACTATCAAACTCTGTCATTAACTCCTGAAAATGAGCGGTAATTTGCGCTAGTTTCACAGTTTTTCCTGCCCTCTCCATTGCCAGTCTTGGCGCAAGAGGTTCTTCAATAGAATAAGGACAAATTCGATTCGTCTCTGTCGTCACTCCTGATGCGACTTTCAATCTAGCTGCATCACCTTCTCGGTTTGAATGGATATGACCACTTTGCAACGGTTTATACACACCAATGTTATAGCCACGATTTCTAAGCACCCCTACTAACGCACCTGTAACAATTGTTTTTCCAACTTCTGTATCAGTCGCTGTTATAAAAAAACCGCTCATAATTCTCCCTCCGTAACGTCTGCGATTGACTGATATAATATATGAAGCATTTCATCAATCTCATCTATCTTAGATGCTAATGGCGGCATAAATACAATCGTGTTACCAAGTGGGCGCAAAATCATTCCTAGTTCTCTTGATCTTTTACATACTTCTACGCCTACTCTCTCCGTCCACTCAAACGGCTCTTTCGTTTCTTTATTTTTCACAAGTTCAATTCCTATCATCAATCCACACTGACGAATATCTCCAACATGCTTGTACTCGTAAAGTGCTTCTAATCGTTTCTCTACATATGCTGCTTTATGTGCAACATCTACTACTAGATTTGTTTTTTCATAAAGTTCCAAATTAGCAATTGCAACAGCGCATCCTAATGGATTACCAGTATAACTATGGCCATGGAAAAATGTTTTCTGCTCTTCATAACTACCTAAAAAAGCATCATAAATTTCATCTGTTGTTACCGTAATAGCTACTGGTAAATACCCGCCTGTTAAGCCCTTTCCAGCTGTTAAAATATCCGGCGAGACATTTTCATGTTCACAAGCAAACATTTTTCCAGTACGGCCAAACCCTGTCGCTACCTCATCTGTAATAAATAAAATATTATATGTGGTGCAAAGGTCACGAAGACCTTTTAAATATCCTTTCGGCATTGTAATCATGCCGCCCGCCCCTTGCATTAACGGTTCTACAATAATCGCAGCAATTTCTTCATGTTTTTGTTTGAATAAATCTTCCATCTCTTCCAAATGTTTTTGAACGATTTGCTCTTTGTTATCCCCATAAGGAGAACGATATGTATATGGATATGGCATTTTTATCGCGTCAAATAAGAGTGAACTGTACACCTGATGAAACAAGTCAATTGCTCCTACCGAAACAGCCCCAATTGTATCTCCGTGATACGCTTCTTTTAATGTGATAAACTTTTGTTTTTTAGGTTTCCCTTTATGCTGCCAATATTGAAAAGCCATCTTAATTGCAATTTCAACAGCTGTAGAACCAGAATCTGAATAAAATACTTTCTTTAAACCTTCTGGAACAACTGCAATAACCTTTTCTGCAAGTAAAATTGATGGTACATTGGCAAGTCCTAACATCGTTGAATGAGCGACCTTATTTAATTGTTCACGAATTGCATCATCTAATTCAGGCACATGATGTCCATGAACATTAAGCCAAATTGAAGAAACACCATCCCAATAGCCATTTCCATTTACATCATATAATTTACGCCCTTCTCCTCGTTCAATAATAACGGGATCTTCCGCTAAATAATCTTTCATTTGTGTAAACGGATGCCATACATACTCTTTATTTTTGTCAGCTAATTCTTCATATGTATAAGCACTTTTTTCACTTGTATTACGACTAACAGCCACAATTGTCACCCCTAATGTTAACTTTTATATAAATATAGTTAACATTAAAATTAAAGCACTGTCAATTTTTTTTCGGATCATATTGTTCTAAAAAAAGAACGACTTATCATCAGATAAGTCGTTTTATTTTCCATGTTGAATCTTTCCAATTTCTAAAATAATCTCTTCATCTTTTTTGCCTTCAGTATCTATTCCAAGTTGCTTTGCATGTTCTATTAATAATTCATGTCGCTGTTCAAATCTAGCTTTATCTAAATCTTTTCGAATTTCTTCTTCCGTTTTCCCGTCAAGAGAAACTCCTAATTTAGCAGCGGTCTTTTCTCTATTCTTTTCTTCTTTCACTTTCTCTAATTCCTTCGTTTCTACTTTTTGTACATTCCCTTGTTTTGCTTGATCTGATGATGCTGCAAATGCTGTATAAATTCCAGCACTACCACCTAAAATAAGTAAGGTTGTAAAAAGAAATACTTTTTTCTTCATCCAATCCCTCCCTTCTCCATTCATTATAACGCACGAATTCAAAATTTAAAAAATATTCTTTTATTGTTTTCTTTTTAAAAATAATTCATATATATATTGACATATGAACTAGGTTTGTGATAAAAATTTAACTAACATCATATGAATCGGCAATGATAGGATTTAGTAGTATTTCGTTTTCTGATTTCAGAGAGCTGGTGGTCGGTGTGAACCAGTACAGAACGATTTATGAATTACCCCCTGGAGCTTCTTTTGCGAAACGTTTGGAGTAGTGAAAGACGGTTATGGACCGTTACTTCTACAGAGTGGTGAAATGAAACTGTTTCACAATTTAGGGTGGTACCGCGATTTTTTCGTCCCTGCATATATTGCAGGGGCGTTTTTATTTTCTGTTGGTGCATATAATACGACCCTTTATTTTGTGCTACGTCCATTTCACAAGCTAGGGTGGTACCGCGATTTTTTCGTCCCTGCATTATATATGCAGGGATTTTTTTTATGATGTTAAACAATTACCGGTAATCTGTCGAAAGATTCTAAATTCTAGAAGGAAATATGCAATATTGGCGAATTTTATATAAAAAAGAACTATTTTAGATTATTAGGAGGAGCAAACAATGATTTCAAAAATCGAATCCATTCTTTTAACAATTTTCATTTTTTTCTGTATTGGCTTTAGCGTTATTCAAGTAGGAGCATCACCACATATTCCAATTTTATTTGGCATTATTGTATTGTTAGCATTCGGATTTATAAAAAAAATCTCTTGGTCTGATATGGAAAAAGGGATGATTAGCAGTATATCAGCTGGTATTCCATCCATTTTCATCTTTTTACTTGTTGGTGTATTAATTAGCGTTTGGATTGCTGCTGGGACAATTCCAACATTAATGGTATACGGATTTCAGCTTGTCTCCCCAAAGATTTTCATTCCGACAGTCTTTGTTGTTTGTGCAATTGTTGGAACAAGTATTGGTAGTGCCTTTACAACAGCAGCAACAGTAGGACTTGCCTTTATGGGAATGGGCACTGCTCTTGGCTACGATCCAGCCCTTATTGCTGGGGCCATTATTTCTGGGGCTTTCTTCGGAGATAAAATGTCTCCTTTATCTGATACAACAAACTTAGCACCTGCTGTGACAGGGGTAGATTTATTTGAACATATTCGCAACATGCTTTGGACAACAATTCCGGCTTTCATTATTGCCTGTATCGCCTTTTTCATTTTAGGAAATGGTTCTTCTGGAGATGTGGATTTCACTACTTTTACACGTACATTAGAACAAAATGCAACGATTTCAATTGTTACCCTTATTCCCATTCTATTACTGTTCTTATTTGCTTTTAAAAAGGTACCTGCTGTGCCAACTTTGCTGGCTGGAATTGTAGCTGGAATTATCATCCTCTTCATTTTCAAACCAAGCACATCACTTACTGATTTAATGAAAATTATGCAAGATGGCTATGTGTCTAAAACAGGAATAAAAGATATTGATAGTTTATTATCACGCGGCGGGTTGCAAAGCATGATGATGTCTATTGCACTTATTTTCCTTGCTCTTTGTATGGGTGGATTATTACAGGGAATGGGAATTATTACACAGCTTATGAACATAATTTCTAACCTCGTTAAAACAAGTGCACGTTTAATCGTTTCTACCGCTGCAACAGCAATTGGTGTTAACTTCTTGCTTGGTGAACAATACTTATCTATCGTTTTAACAGGACAAGCATTTGCTCACAAATACGATGAAGTTGGTTTAAAACGTCGTAATTTATCACGAGTACTAGAAGATGCTGGTACAGTAATTAACCCACTTGTTCCGTGGGGTGTAAGTGGTGTCTTCTTAACGAACGTACTAAGTGTTCCAACAATTGATTATGTTCCATACGCAATCTTCTGCCTAGCTTGTCCAGTTGTGACAATTATCGTTGGATTGACAGGATTTGGACTTTCTTGGAAAAAAGAAAATCCTGTTACAGTTTCTTAAATAAACGATAAAGAAAAAGGGGTTACCACTATCGGTAATCCCTTTTCTCTTTCTTCGTCTATCTACAATATTATCTATTCGCTTTTTTTCTTCTAAATAACAGCAACACGCCTGCCCCAACAAACGCAAGTCCTGCTCCAATTGTAGAGAAGACACTCGCTCCCGTTTTTGGTAAATCACGATCTACTTCGGTTGTTTCTTTACCTTCGCTTACATTTGTAGGCTCTTTCGCATCTTTATTTCCATTGTTTTCACCACTTGGTGTTACTGAGTTACCACCGTTGTTCCCCTCACCTGGTTTTGCTTCGTTACCGCTGTTGTTCTCTCCGCCTGGTGTTGATGGGTTTCCACCGGTGTTCTCCTCACCTGGTTTTGCACCATTTCCACCAGTGTTCTCCTCACCTGGTTTTGCTTCGTTACCACCAGTGTTCTCCTCACCTGGTTTTGTTTCGTTCCCACCGGTGTTCTCTCCGCCTGGTGTTGATGGGTTTTCTTCATCTTTCTTTTTTGTTAGGTCGATCGCATATTTTGCAAACTCATTTTCAGATGAACCAACATAAGAAATCGCACCATCTTTTGTAATATACTTTTGTGCATTTGGCGAAGAATCAAATGTCGTATTTAATTTTTCAGCAGCAATCGGCTTGAATTTCCAGTTTTGATCCGCTGCCGGGTTAATAATCGGTGTTTCTTTCATATATTTCACAATGATTTGACGCGTTTCATCTTGAGACTGATATACAACTTCTCCCTTACTTACACCAGGGAATGTTTGACTACTACCACGATAGTTATTAGTCGCAACAATAAATTCTTGATTATCAGCTATTGGTTTCCCATCATATGATACATTCACAATACGATTCGCAGTTGGATTTACTACTTTTCCTTCTTTATCGTATTTTGCTGGTTGTGTTACATCAATTTCGTATTTTACACCATCTAAAATATCAAAGTTATATGTAGGATAGTTTATATTTACTAACGATTGTTCTTCCTTTTTAGCTGGATCAATTTGATTAAACTGACCTGCTGACATTTCCAGCCATTCTTTTACTTGAGCACCGTTTACTTTTACAGCATACAATGTATTTGGATATACATATAAATCAGCAACGTTTTTAATTGCTAACGTCCCTGCTGGAATATCAGTATAATAAGTCGCACCATTTCGGCCGCCCGCTTTAAAAGGTGCACCTGCTGATAGAACTGGAATACCTTTATATTTACTGTACTTTCCATCACCTGCAAATAGCTTTTCTACATACCATTTTTGCGCATTCGTCACAAGCTGTACAGATGGATCATCTTGCACAAGTGAAAAATAACTATTAATTGGTGCTGTCGTTTTACCAACAGGAGTATTTACATATTTAATTGTCGCTTCATGATCGTCTTTTATTTCATCAACTAGTCTCTTATCTGACGCTACTACAGCATTTCCTTTACTATCAGAAATTGGACGAACACTTGGAACTGATTTGTCTTTTTGTACTTGCCACTTGCCATTTACCTTTTTCAGCTGCATATCAATGATTCCGAGATTACTTCCGAAAACACCTGGCATTACAACTGGAACACCATTAAACTTGTCCGTTATTACCGTATGTGAATGGCCCATTAACACTGCATCGACACCCGGAACGTCTGTCGCTAAATAGTACGATGCATTTTCCATCCCAACATTGTAACCGCTTTTATCGACACCAGAGTGCGCCAAAGCAACAATAATATCCGCACCTTCAGCTTTCATTTTCGGAACCATTTTCTTCGCCGTTTGTACGATGTCTTTCGCTTTTACTTTCCCTTCTAAATTCGCTTTATCCCAGCCCATTACTTGTGGTGGTACAAAGCCCATTACACCGATTTTCACTTTTTGCTTTTGACCGGATTCATCTTCTACCTCTTTTTCAAAAACATGGTACGGTGTAAAGGCGTTTTTATCGTTCTCTTCATTATTATCATGATCGTCTATATACACGTTTGAGTTAATAACCGGGAACTGCGTTTTACTAGTCGCCTTCTTTAAGTAATCTAAACCATAGTTAAATTCATGGTTTCCAAGAGAAATGACGTCATACTTCATTAAATTCATTAAACGATATAACGGGTGAACATAGTTTCCATCCAATCCTTTTTGCGCAACATAATCCCCAAGCGGCGTTCCTTGTATCGCATCCCCATCATCAAATAGCACGGAATTTTTCGCTTTTTCACGTTCCTCATTTACAAGCGTTGCCGTCTGAACTAAACCCACTTTATTATCTGTTTTCGTTTGATAATAGTCATAGTTCATTAAGTTAACATGAATATCGGAAGTTTCCAGGATTCGTAAATTAACTGTACTTTCTCCTATTTGCTCCTCTGCATGAGCAATAGTTGGTGATACTTGAGGTGCCATAACGCCTAATGCAAGCGTCGCTCCCGCTAATACTTTTTTTGAATTTTTCACAAAAAATCCCCCTTACAAAATTGTCCCTGTAAAACAAAAAATGAGCACATTAGCCTCTAATAAAGTATTCCTTGTATCATTATTCTCTTCTTTCTTCATATTAGAGTGGCATTTACTGGCTTATCTGACATTATCATACCGAACACACTTTCAAATCGTCAATATTTTTTGACACGTTTCTACAAATTTTCTGTAAAGTTATTGTGAATTTCTCATACAGATATACTATACTCTTCGATTGCTTATAAAGAAAAATATGATACAATTACAGACTACAAGGAGGGTAAATTATGAAAAAAGTCATTTTAATTCTACTTTGTCTCCTCCTTCTACTCATTTCTTATTCGTATTTTGAAAAGAACGACGAGACAAAAAAACAAGAAGAAAAAATAGCAACATCTGCTCCAAATTGGATTACTAAGCAAACAAATGACTCTTTATATCATCTTGTTTTAGGGGATTCTCTCGCAAAAGGATACGGTTCTACAAAAGGTGGATATGCGGAGCTAGCTTCCAGCCAAATAGAAGGACAAATTCACAAATCAATTCAAGTAGAAAATCTCGGTGTAAATGGTTTAACAACGGATCGACTCGTCCAAATGATTCAATCAGAAGAAGTAAAGCAAAAAATTAAAAAAGCGAATTTTATTACCATTAGTATTGGCGGAAATAATTTATTTCGCTTAAATCGTAATGTAGGAGTTATGGAAGGTATTAAAATGTTAAACAAAGAAAAAAATCGCTTTGAAACAGATATAAAGGATATTGTAAGTACGATCCGAACAATGAATCCAAATGTATTACTCATTTTATCGGAACTCTATAATCCTTTACAACTCGACGATTCCATCGCTTCTTACGCCGATATGTTTTTAGATGGCTGGAATGATTCTGTTTATTCTATTTCCAAAGCTAACCCTCCATCTATCGTATTACCCGTTCGAAAATTACTACCAAATGATAAAAAAGAATTACTGTACGATCAAGTGCATCCAAATGATAAAGGTTATGAAGTTATCGCTAATGCTTTTTCTAAGCAAGTCTTATCCTACAAAGATTAAAGCAAAAACGAACAATTCTATTTTTATACGACACCTTTTTTTGTTACAATGATAATGGGAGGGGGGCCTTTATATGGAATCACGCAAGTGGGAACGTATTGTTGATCATCTTCTTTCGTTAGTGCCTCTTTTTTATCGAAAATTCATGCTTCCTGGAGAATTTTCTTCACAAAGGCACATGCCACCGTCACATACACAGGTGTTACTGCTATTACATGAACACAGCACATTAGCCGTGTCAGAAATCGGAAAACGATTAGCAATTTCAAGACCAAATATGACACCTCTATTAAATAAATTGATTCAGGACGGACTTATAGAGCGGCATTACAGCGAAAAAGATCGAAGGGTCATTTTAATTTCCCTAACACTAGAAGGGAAATCGTTAGTAAATCAATATCAACAATTCATTTTAGACAAATTAAAAGAAAACTTTCAAACATTATCGGAAAGCGATCGTGATCAACTCATTCATTCCCTTCAAACGATTCAAAATTTAATTTTGAAAACAAACGTGTAAAGCTGCTTCCAAAAGAAGCAGCTTTACGATTCATAATAATTTCCATAATATACATTTGAATATGGCCATGTCATTAAGTAAGGCTTTTGTTCCTGAGAAGACTGCGGTGGCTGATAGAGTCCAAACTGTTGCCGTGCATAATTCCCGGTATAATAATTCGCATATGGATATACTTGCGGTACATAATAATACATTCGCTTTTCCCCCTTTTTCTTAAACATATTCAAGGTAGAAAATGAATGTGACATTTTCTATATTTGTACAAGTGTTTTCCTCGCTTGTTTTTTTCTTTTTTTCAAACGTAACTTACGATTTTTTCATATAAATAATGTACAATACAATAAGATATGATTCCCAATACAACCCCTAAACTTGTCAACACAATTAGGAAGGCTTTTTAATGTTGTGAAACAGACTTACCAATAATGCTTTTTGAGCGTGTAATCGATTCCCCGCTTGCTCAAAGACAACAGAAGCAGGTCCATCTATAATTTCTCCCGTTACTTCCTCTTCACGATGCGCAGGTAAACAATGTAAGAAACGATATGTTTTTTTTGCATGTTGAACAAGTTGTTCATTCACTTGAAATGGTTTAAATAATTTATATTTCTCTTCCGTATCCTCTTGTCCCATACTCATCCAAACATCTGTATAGATAAAGTCAGCATCTTCAACTGCCAATTCTGGACTATTTAATATTTCAATATTCGCGCCCGTCTCCATCGCAATTTTTAGCGCACGCTTTACAATTTCTTCATTCGGTTCATACCCTAACGGAGTCGCTACTGTCATATTCATACCGACTTTTGCACTTGCTATTAATAAAGAATGGCAGACATTATTTCCATCTCCTATGTAAGCAAGTTTCATATCTTTAAATGTATGAGCTGTTTCATATATCGTCATTAAGTCCGCTAACGCTTGACACGGGTGATGATCATCTGTCAATCCATTAATAACCGGGATACTTGCCTCTTTCGCAAGCTCTTCTACATCCACGTGTGAAAATGTACGAATCATAATCCCATCAATATAATGAGATAATACTTTTGCAGTGTCTGAAATACTTTCTCCTCTGCCAAGCTGCATTTCTTTTCCACTTAAAAACATTCCATGCCCACCAAGTTGCATCATTCCTGCTTCAAAAGAAACACGCGTACGAGTTGAATGTTTATCAAAAATGAGCCCTAATATTTTTCCTTCTAATAACGGTTCATGTTTATTCTTTTTTAAATAAATAGCAAATTCAATTAAAGAAATCATTTCTTGCTGCGTTAATTCCTCTAATGTTAACAGGTCTTTCGTTTGTAATTTTGGCACTTGTATCGTTGACATAGAACTTCCCCCTTATACTATTGGTAATTTTTGTTTACTCATTACTTTTTTCATTACATTTACCGCTTCATCTATTTCTTCATTCGTTATAATAAGTGATGGTAAAATCCGTAAAATATTCAGTCCAGCCTGTAAGACAAGAAGTCCTTCTTTTTCTAACTGTCCTATCACTGGCGTGACATCATACTTACAAACGACACCAATCATAAGTCCTTTCCCGCGAATATCAGTAACCCATTCCACATCATGTAATTCTTTTTTTAATTTTTGTAGTAAATATTCTCCTTTTTCTTGCACTTCTTGTAAAAAAGATGGTTGTTTTATAATTTGTAGCACTGCTTCCGCTGCTGTCATAGCAATATAATTCCCGCCAAATGTAGAACCGTGCGTCCCAGCTGTAAAAGCAGTCATCAATTCTTTCCTTCCCATCATCGCTCCTACCGGTATCCCATTTCCAAGTGCTTTTGCCACTGTCACAATATCTGGAGAAGTTCCTGTCTGTTCATAAGCAAACAACGTCCCTGTTCTTCCTATCCCTGTTTGCACCTCATCGATCATATAAAGCGCCCCATATTGTCTACATAACCGTTCAATTTCCTGTAAAAAAGAGATGTCAGCAGATAAGACGCCACCTTCTCCTTGAATCACTTCTACCATAACTGCAGCAACTTCTTCGTTCATTGTTTCTCTGAGCGTTTCTATATCATTAAAAGGAATATGTACGAAAGATGGAAGAAGTGGTCCGAATCCCGTTTTAATCTTCTCTTGTCCAGTTGCACTCATTGTTCCAAAAGTTCTCCCGTGAAAAGATTGCTGAAATGTTAAAACAAGAGATTTCCCTGTATGCTTACGCGCTAGTTTAAGCGCTGCTTCATTCGCTTCTGCTCCGCTATTACAAAAGAATACGTAATCTAACTCGCGTCCTTCTGTTAATAGTGCCGCTACCTTTTCTTGAACCTCATGCGGAAAAAGATTTGATATATGCCAAATTTTCTGTAATTGATTTGTCACCGCTTCTACAAGGACAGGATGACAATGTCCTAAATTACATACAGCAATTCCAGAAGTGAAATCTAAATACACCTTTCCATTCTCATCTATGACTTTCGCTCCAGTTCCTTGGACAATTTCGATACTCCGTCTTCCGTACGTTGGAAATATATGACCATTCATACAATATTCCCCCCTTTTGTTACTGTCGTTCCGATCCACTCACCAGATGTTCCGATAAAATGTTTTGTACCATTTACAATGCTGACATGCTGAACACCCATCTGTATCGAAGTAAGAGCTGCCTGTACTTTCGGAATCATTCCCCCTGTAATAATTCCTTCTTCTATGAACTGCAGGAGCTCTATTTCATCTGTTTTCTGTAACAATTTCCCTTCGCACAATACACCATCTACATCCGTAATAAAGAGGAGTTCTTTTGCTCCTAACGTATATGCAATTCCCGCTGCAGCAATATCTGCATTTATGTTATAAACTTCGTCGCCTCTTACTCCAATCGGTGCAATAACCGGAATATAGTTCAAATCTAGTAACTCTTTTAGTAGTGAAGTCTCTACACGGCTCACTTCACCGACATATCCTAATTCTTCATCCAGTGGCTGAACTTGCAGTATCCCTCCGTCACAACCAGAAATTCCAATTGTACGTAAGCCCTGCTTTTGAAACTGCATTACCATTTTTTTATTCGTACTCCCGCATAAAACCATTTGAACAACATGTAGCACCTCTTTTGTTGTCACACGTAATCCATTTTTCTTTTCACTTGAGATATTCAATTGCTTTAACGTAGCATCAATTTCTGGTCCGCCTCCATGGACAACAATAACCTGATATTTCCTCTTTAACTGTTCTATACATTCAAAAAACACATTGTCTAAACGATCTAACATACTCCCCCCGCACTTTACTACGATATACTCGCTCATTTTTGTCTCTCCTTACGTACGATAACAAGCATTTATTTTCACATATTCATAACTTAAGTCGCAGCCCCAAGCTCTTCCCTTTTCCTCTCCAAGATGCAAATGAACAGCAATAACAATTTCAGACTGCTTTAATTGCTTATTCATTTCCTTTTGAGAAAATGCTTGTGGTTCACTATTTTGCAAAACGGAAATAGACTGCACAGCAATATCAACAGCGGTAGGCTCAATAACAACTCCACTTTGACCAATCGCACTAATAATACGACCCCAATTTGCATCTTCACCATACATTGCTGTTTTCACAAGACTAGAACCAACAATTTGTTTCGCAACCTTATTCCCTTCTTCTACTGTTCGTGCACCATATACATTTACTTCAACTAACTTTGTAGCGCCCTCACCATCTTTTGCGATTTGCTTTGCTAATTCCTCACATACTTTTTGCAGAGCACACATGAACTTTTCCCACTCTGCATGATTTACATCAATGATAGTCGTGCCTGATAACCCACTTGCCATCGCAATGACCATATCATTTGTAGACGTATCTCCGTCCACTGTAATTTGGTTGAATGTGTGATTTGTAATTTGAGATAAAGCTAGTTGAAGTGCATCTTGTTTTATATTGACATCAGTTGTAATGAAACTAAGCATCGTTGCCATATTTGGATGAATCATTCCAGAACCTTTAGCAGCACCAGCAATCGTCACTTCTTTTCCTTCAATCGTAAACTGATAACACGACTGTTTCGTCACAAGATCGGTCGTTAAAATCGCTTCATAAAAAGAGTTTGCTTTCTCCTTATCTTTTGTTGGTACAAACGATGAAATTCCATCACGAATGACCCCCATCGGCAACGGTACTCCGATGACACCTGTTGATGCAACCGCTATGTGCTGCTCTTTTATATGAAACTGCTTCGCTGCTAACGCTCGCATTTCATAAGCATCTTGTACTCCTTGTATTCCTGTACAAGCATTTGCATTTCCGCTGTTTACAACAATCGCTTGTAATTTCCCCTCTGCCGTAATACTTTCTTTTGTTACTTGCACCGGTGCAGCCTGCAATTGATTTTTTGTATACACAGCACCGCAATTAGCAGGAACATCACAAACAATTACTCCCATATCTTTTTTCTCTTTTTTGAGCCCAACCGAAATACCGGTCGCCATAAACCCTTTTGGCGTTACAATTGATCCGTTTGCAACTTTTATAATAGAATCTGTCTCAAGCATCATTCTTCCCCCCTTATGGATAAAGCGGTATATATTGTAACCCTGCTGTTTCCTCTAATCCTGCTAATAAGTTTGCATTTTGAACTGCTTGCCCTGCAGCTCCTTTCATCATATTATCGATGACAGAAACAACTGTAATACGTCCTGTTCGTTCATCATAAGCCATTCCAATATCACAATAATTTGAACCTCTCACTTCTTTTGGACTCGGAAAGTTCCCTTTAGGACTGATACGAACAAAAGAAGCATGGCAATACGTTTCTTCATATAATCCTTGTAATATATGTACATCAACATCTCGTTTGGTTTTTGCATAGAGAGTAACCATAATCCCTCTTGACACCGGTATTAAATGTGTACTGAATGTAATTGGTTTTGCCTTGTCATTCCACTCTATAAGCATTTGTTCAATCTCTGGAACATGTTGGTGCTCATTCACCTTGTAAATGTGAAAATTATCATATAGTTCAGGAAAATGAGTCGTTGTTGTCGGTGTCTTTCCTGCTCCTGATACTCCTGATTTCGCATCAATAATAAGTGAGTCTTCCTCTATCAGCCCATCCTGCATTAAAGGTGCTGCTGCTAATAGTGCTGCTGTTGCAAAACATCCTGGATTCGCAACTAATTCTGCTTCTTCAATAGCTGACTTTTTCCATTCACTCAATCCATACACTGCCTTTTGAAGAATTTCTTCCTTTGCAGGAGGCTTTTTATACCATATTTCATATAGGTGCGGATTTAACATACGAAAATCACCTGATAAATCGATAACTTTTAAACCAGCCGCTAGCAAGCGAGGGGTAAGCTTCACCGAAACCCCTGCCGGTGTCGCTAAAAATACAATACGAGCCTCCTTAGCTATTGCATCCACGTCGATTTCTTGTAACGTATGGGCAACAAAATTTCGTAAGTGTGGATATGCATTTGTTATTCGTTCTCCTACTTGTGAAAAAGAATGAAAAGATACAATTGAAAAATACGGATGGTGATGCAACAACCTTATTAACTCAATTCCTCCATATCCTGTTGCTCCAATAATTGCGACTTTCATATGTTCCTCCTTATATTGATTCTTTAAATTAAGTATGATTATAATATTGTATATTTATAGAGTCAATTAAATATTTATTTATTGTAAAAGTTTTTAAATCGTAATTTTTCTAGAAAAACAATAACCATACTTGAATTTTTATGCAAAAATAATGTATGCTAGTATTTTTTTTATACTTCAAGTACAATAAAAGCAATACATGTATACATGCGAGCGGAGAAAAATATGAATGAAAAATTAATTGAGAAGATGTTAATAAAAAGTTTTCGGCAATATCAATGTACGCCTGTTTCAAAAGAGGATCAGGAAAGTTTAATTCAGAATATCCAAACAATGATTGGTTCTGAACTTGATATCGATGTATATGAAGCTATTGAGGATATTGTTTATGAGTACATTACAGGAAAGTAAAAAATAGGAGATTTCCAAATGGAAATCTCCTATTTTTTACTTAACGATTTACCTGCTACACGTTCAAAAATCCCTGGAAATAGTGCAAAAAGTTTCGGCCCAACACTCATCCATTTTGGCAAATTTACTTCACGCTTTTTCGTGTGCATCGCTTTTACAATTTGTTCTGCTACATATGTCGGCTTTAACATGTAACGCCCCATATTTTTTACATATGTACCAGATTGATCGGCGATCTCAAAAAAGTTTGTATCAATTGGCCCCGGATTAATTGCTGTTACATGAATATTTGTATTTGAAAGCTCCATACGTAAGCTATTCGTAAACCCTAATACCGCATGTTTACTTGCTGCATATGCACTAGATTTTGGCGTAGCAATTTTCCCTGCTAACGAAGCCACATTAATGATATGTCCACTATTTCTCGCTACCATATGAGGTAATGCCGCTTTCGTACAAGCTACTAATCCAAATACATTGACCTCGAACATATCTTTCACTTCGCCCATAGATGCTTCTTCAAATGTTTTAAAAATACCAAATCCCGCATTATTTACTAATATATCGATTTGTCCTACATCTGTTAGTATTTTTGCAAAGGCAATATGAACCGCTTCTTCTTTGCTTACATCTAATACATAATAATAGCAAGGTGTATTGTAAGTCGTTTGAATTTTTTCGGCTAACTTCTGTAACTTCGCTTCTGTCCGTGCTATTAATACAGGGACCGCTCCTTGTGATGCAACTTGCATCGCGATTTGTTCTCCGATCCCACTAGAAGCTCCGGTAATGACGATTACTTTTTCTTGTAAACGTCCCATCATCGCTGTCACCTACTTTGCATAATAAATCAATTGTGGCGACGATTCATCAATCATCACTTGTTGATTATATGCTAAAAAGTCTAATTGTCCAACTGTTTCTGAAATCGTAAGTGGCAATTGTTCTTTATATAATACAGGAAATAATTTCACACATACTTCAAAAGCTGTCATCGGTTTTTCTTTTAATAATTCTAATACTTTAAATGCACGTGTCCCTTGCTTTTGTAACCTTCCCTCGATCAACTCTTTCACACTCACAATATCTTCTCCATGACCTGACAAAATACGTGAAATATTCATGTTACTTAAACGTTTTAATGTTTGATTATACTGTAGTAAAGGTCGCGCTCTCTCTGTCTGTCCTTCATATGGTGGTTCTAAAATTGGATTTGAAGAAATATGACTAATTAAAGCATCCCCACCAATTAACAATCCATCTCGTTCCCTATATAAGGAAATATGAGTAGAAGCATGCCCAGGTGTTTCAATCACTGTAAACTCAGGTAACGATTCAATACTGTCTCCTTCTCGTACAGTATGTGTTAATGATCGGTTACAAGAATATTTAAGTGTTTTTGTTGTAAGTAATGCTTCATTTTGCAAAAATGCTTCTGGAACTCCAAATTGTAATGCTGCTTCTTTAAAAAATTGCTGATAGCGCCTCAAAAACTCAGCATTCTGCGTGATCCATGGTTCATTCCATGGATGGCCAACAATATTTGTCCTCTCAGAAAATGTATTTAAAAGCCCACAATGATCAGCATGATGATGTGTAATCACTACTGTTTCAATGTCTTCTATTTTGTATCCTAAAGTTCCTAATTGTGTTTCTAATGCACATTTTGCTTCTTTTGTATTTGTCCCTGTATCAATTAATGTTAATGATTCTCCTTCTACTAAAAATACATTAACTGTCTCAACTGCAAATGGAACAGGAATCTCCATTCGATGAATTGCTCCCATATTTATGCCCCCCCGTCTCTCTCCGGTTCAAAAATGAATCCCTCTTCAGTTTACAACTTCCATAAAAATTTGTCATTATTTTCAGATAAAAAGAAGGTGTTTTCGATAACAAAAAGAATATATGTAAATTTATAAGTTTTTCTTACAAAAAAGAAGGAGGCTTCATCATGTCTATTCAAAATATTTCCTTTTTAGGTGCTGGATCAATAGCTGAAGCGATTATTGCTGGTTTATTAGATGCGAATGTCGTAAAGGGTGAACAAATTACAGTAAGTAACCGCTCAAATGAAACAAGATTACAAGAATTGCATACAAAGTATGGTGTAAACGGAACCCACGACAGACGAGAACTACTGGCTCATGCAAATATCATTTTTCTAGCAATGAAGCCAAAAGATGTTGCAGAAGCCCTTACACCTCTTAAAGAATATATAACAAATAACCAACTTATCATTTCATTATTAGCAGGTGTTTCTACAAGCTCTATTACAAGCCTGCTTCAAAAAAATGTTCCGATTATCCGTGCAATGCCAAATACTTCAGCAGCCATCTTAAAATCAGCTACAGCTATTTCTCCTTCCTTGCATGCAACAGAGCAACATGTTCATATCGCGAAATCTTTATTTGAAACAATCGGACTCGTTTCGGTGGTAAAAGAAGATCATATGCATGCTGTTACTGCGCTATCTGGAAGTGGTCCTGCGTATGTGTATTACGTAGTTGAAGCAATGGAAGAAGCTGCGAAACAAATCGGCTTAGAAGAAACTGTGGCTAAATCTCTTATTTTACAAACAATGATTGGTGCGGCTGAAATGCTGAAGGAAAGTACGAAGCACCCTTCCATCTTACGAAAAGAAATTACCTCTCCTGGTGGAACGACAGAAGCTGGAATCGAAGTATTGCAAAGTTTTCATTTTCAGCAAGCACTCGTTGCTTGCATTACACAAGCAACAAAACGCTCCCGTGAACTCGGAAAAACATTAGAACAATTAACCAAAGAAAATTAAAAAAAACGAAGCTCAGAAAATAACTCTGTGCTTCGTTTTATCATAATCATTTCTTATTTACTACTCTTCCCAAAAATCTCTTCTTGGAGACGACGTCCTGTTGGCGTTGCTGCTAGCCCACCTTCAGCCGTTTCACGAAGAGCAACTGGCATTGTTTGACCAATTCTAAACATCGCTTCAATCACTTCATCACATGGAATTGTGCTTGTTACATCAGCTAGTGATAAATCCGCTGAAATCATGGCATTTGAAGCACCCGCTGCATTACGTTTTACACAAGGAACTTCCACAAGTCCAGCAACCGGATCACATACTAACCCTAGCATATTTTTTAAGGCAATCGCCATCGCTGTAGCTGCTTGCTCCGGTGTTCCCCCAGCCATTTCAACAGCTGCCGCTGCTGCCATCCCACTTGCTGAACCAACTTCAGCTTGGCAACCTCCAGCCGCACCTGAAATACAAGCATTATTAGCCACAACCATCCCAAATGCCCCTGCTGTAAATAGAAATTCAATCATTTCTTCACGTGTTGGCTGTAATTTTTCCTTAAGTGCAAATAGAACACCTGGTACTGTTCCAGCTGACCCAGCTGTTGGCGTTGCACAAATGATTCCCATCGCGGCGTTCACTTCATTTGTTGCAACTGCTTTGCTCACTGCATCCAAAATTGTATGGCCAGATAAGCCTTTTCCACTCTTCATATATTCTTGAACTTTAACAGCATCGCCGCCCGTTAAACCAGTCGGTGATTTTACACCACGAATTCCACGTTCTACTGCTTGTTCCATTACAACTAAGTTCTTTTCCATTCCGGCAAGTACTTCTTCACGAGAGATACTTCTTGTCTCCATCTCACATTGAATCATAATTTCTGCAATTTTTACCTTTTGTTCTTTAGCTTGTGCCACTAGTTCCGCTGCGTTCCGAAACATGGTGTATCCCCCCTGCAATTAGTCCATAATTGTTACTTGACAAATATTTGATTGTCCTTTGATTTCCTGAATTACTTCATCTGCTAATAATTCATCCGTTTCAATAACCATTAATGCTCTTCTCCCTTTTTCCTTGCGAGAAACACTCATTGTACTAATGTTAATTTCGTGTTTAGCAAGTATAGAAGCTACAGATGCAATTGCTCCAAAGCGGTCATTATTCACAATCAGAAGTGCCGGACTTGTTCCTGATAGTTGTAAATCAAATCCATTTAATTCTACCACTTCAATCTTTCCGCCACCGATTGAACAAGCAACCACTTCAATTTCCTCTTCTCCTTTATACAAACGAATTCTCGCTGTATTCGGGTGTGGTGCATTCGCTTCTTCTTCAATGAAATTCACTTCAATTCCATGCTCTTTTGCAATTTCTAGCGCGCTTGGGATACGCGTATCATCTGTTTCAAATCCTAGTATGCCCCCAACCAACGCTACATCCGTACCATGGCCACGATATGTTTTTGCAAATGAACCATATAGTGAAATGACAATCTTTTCCGGTTCATGACGAAAAAGTTGTCGCGCAACTTGCCCCATTCTTGCTGCACCTGCTGTATGTGAGCTAGATGGTCCAATCATAACTGGACCGATAATATCAAATACTGATCGATATTTCATCGTAATTCCCCCTAAATCTTCTATGAAAAATGCCTTACTACTATTCTATTAAACTGCCACATCCGTCGCTTTCCCACCTGCACCACGAATTTGCTATGCTGTACGAATTGGATAATTCTCGAATAGAAGTGAGCCAATATATCCTGAAACGAGACCAGATACCATAGTATATAAATCCAAATTAAAAAACTAACATCAAACCATTCTTTTCAGATGGATGAGAGCATCCGGCTATGGATAGAAGCCGTCAGTGCCTTTTTTAGCCCCATTCCATGTGAAAACAAAAGGAGAAAATGAGTGAAGGTCTCTGTCTGTTCTTCATAACCATAATGTATCTGTTAGAAAATCACATTGAATTATATATAAGAAACATACTGTTATTTTCATCGGATCATTAAGGCCATACATCACCATAAGTCCTACAATAATAATACATGCAATTAAAACGAATCCTTCTGGTACACGTTTTTTCAATTTGCTTTACTAAAAATGAGATGAGATAACCCAGCTATAAACCCTGGGAGCAACCAAAATTTTAACACAGAAGCGCCTACAAGCATAGCATAAACAGGCAATACTCCAACTTCTTTCAAAAACGAGATTCCAATTAACTTTCCATGATGCCCTCTTCCTTTTAGTCAATTTCAATTCATTACGAAAAACGGCTAAAATACACGCTGTAATTCACGATAAATTGTAATGTGCCCTCATTATAGCTCGTTTTTGGTAAAACGCTTACTTTTTGAATTTTTAAACTTCTAAACCACACTTCATTTCCTTCTTTTGTATCCAAAGACAAAAAGTATACAACCGTTTTTCAAAACAAATGATATTGTGTATTTTTTCATATTCCTTCAAGAACATCAAAATCTCTTCACTACTTTATATAAATAGTAAATGATAACAGTTCTATCTATGCAATAGAGAACATTTTTTTACGCAAAATAAAACAATGACAAACTTATGTTGTCATTGTTTGTAAAACGTTACCTTTCTACTGGAAAACATTTTAAATCCATCGCCATTTCCGTATTTACAAACAGCGCCCGTGCTTCTTGTAACAATTCCTTGTATGTATCTCCTTGATACCGCGAACTAATGTGAGTCAATATTAATCGTTTCACATTCGCTTGCAATGCAATACTTGCTGCCTGTCTTGTCGTTGAATGAAAATAATCATGTGCCTGCATTTCATCAACTGCTGCAAACGTCGCTTCATGAACAAGTACATCCGCATCTTGCGCAAGCTCTCTACTCGCTTCACAATAACGCGTATCTCCTAATATCGTAATAATTCTCCCTTTTTGCGGTGGACCAATAAAATCTTCCCCATGTAAAACTCTTCCATCATCTAACTCTACTGTTTCACCATCTTTTAACCGCTTAAAGATTGGTCCTGGTTTCACTCCTGCTCCTAATAATTTCTCAACAAGAAGATGCCCCTTTATATCTTTCTCTACAATGCGATATCCAAAGCATTCAATTCCATGCGATAACCTCTTCGTTTCTACAGAAATTTGAGGGTCTTCAAAAACAATACCTTCCTCTGTAATTTCAACAATTTCAAGTGGGTATTTAACATGTGTTTTACTCACTGATAAGGCCACTTCAACAAATTGCTTAATTCCTTTTGGACCATAAACTGTTAATGGCGTTGTCCCTCCTTGAAAAGAGCGACTCCCTAATAAACCAGGTAAACCAAAAATATGGTCACCATGTAAATGTGTAATAAATATTTTTTCAATGCGACGTGGTCGCACAGATGTATGTAAAATCTGATGCTGCGTCGCTTCACCACAGTCAAATAGCCATGTTTCTCCTCTTTCCTCTAACAATTGCAAAGCAATTGATGAAACATTTCTTCCTTTTGAAGGAACTCCTGCACCCGTTCCTAAAAATACAAAATCCATCTTTTTCCTCCAGCTCTTTATATACTCTATCTTCCATCTTACGGAATGTTATTTCAAATGGCAAATCAAACTTCCTGTACCACTCATCTAGACGACTATATAACACGAACATTAAAGACAAAAAACTTAACATTCGTTCGTGTTTTGTAGTAAAATGATCATATCATATAGAAAAGGAGCCGTTAACTATGAAAGAAGTATTTCGTTTACAAACTGATTTGTCTTCTTCATTTGATCGCTGGGTAAGTTCTTTCGTTTCTGATAATCCCGCACAATTACAATGGACAACTTTAAAAGAATTAATCCATGAATACACAACTTTGCATACAACTCAAACATTGCCAGAATACATTTCTTCTTCCACTACATATTATGCACAACGCATTTCAACATCAAGCAATTCAGAGATTGTGATTTATGAAAATCCTTCTATCTCATATTAAATTGAGGTACTAAACATAAAAGGTATCGATTTTCGATACCTTTTTACATTCTCATACATACATCAATCCGCTAGCCCTTCTTTTAATCATTCTTATGCATAACAAACAGACAACTGGTCATTTTAAGAACATAGTATGATGAAGGAGGGTTACCATTGAAAAATGTAAAAATGCTTACAATCTTTTGCTTAACAGCTATTTCGCTATTTGGGTGTGCAGGAGCTCAAAAGGATAAGGCGCTGGATAATCGTGAAAACAACGGCATTCGAAATGTTAGATATGAAGGTAACAATACTGATTTTCAAAGGGTTAGAAATAATACGAATGACTTCACCAATAACGAAACACGACTACACGTAGCAAATAAAGCAGCTGACCGAATTGTTGCATTAAAGGAAGTCGACAAAGCAAATGTAGTCGTCACAAACAGAAACGCCTATGTTGCAGTTGTTTTACATGAAAACGTAAATGTCATCACAAAGCAATTAGAAAACAAAATTGCTGATCGAGTAAGAGCTACAGATTCTGATATCCGCAATGTATTTGTATCATCAAACCCTGATTTTGTAGATCGAATGAGAAACTATGTAGACAAAATTAATCAAGGTAAACCAGTAACGGGGTTATTTGAAGAATTTACCGAAACCGTTCGAAGAGTATTTCCTAACGCTCGTTAATCAAACAGCCTGATTGAACTCCCCTCCTCTACAAGAACTTAAACGTGTGGGACACAACAACAGTTCCTTTCAATAAAAAATGAGTAACTACGGACTTTATAGCTTTAGGCTAGCTAAACATAAAAGGTGTCATGATCTAAAACTGTCATGACACCTTTTACATAAATTTATTTTCTAATTTTTGCTGAAAAGATTTCTCCTGGTTTCGAAACAACTGACTCCCTCTTTGTAAAATAGGAGTTCCATACTTCTCATTAATCTGATCAATGACAGCTAGTAGCGGTTCTTCTTTCGCATCTTCTTCAAATGAAAATAAGTCTAGCTGCTTCATTGATTCTGTTTTCCACTCTAGCTCCGTAGCCGTAACGCCAAGCAACCTGATGGGATCACCATCCCAATGCTCTTTCCATAAACGTGAAGAAGCTTGGAAAATATCACGTTCTTGCCAAATCGCATTCTTTAATTGTTTGCTCCTTGTTACCGTACGCCGATCATAATATTTAATCATAACTTGAATGTTATAGCTGACAAGAGTCCGTTTTTGTAACCTTTTGCTAACCGATTTCGATAACTCCTCTAACATAGCAAGCAATTCTTTCTCTTCGTCTATATCTCGAGAAAATGTTTTCGAATTTCCAATGCTCTTATGTTGCCCCATTTGATTTGGATCGACTTCCCTGTCATCCATACCTTTTGCACGTTTTTGTAACTCGGCACCATGATTGCCTATTTTGGTGCGAATGACATGCTCTTCACCCTTTGCTAAATCTCCAATTGTATGTATATGAATGTCTTTTAGCTTTTCAGCCGTTTTCTCACCAATTCCGTGCATCGATTCAACCGGACATGGCCAAAGTAACTTCCCGATATCTCGTTTCCGAAACACAGTAATCCCAAGCGGTTTTTTCATATCGGACGCAGTCTTCGCAAGAAAAAGATTGGGAGCTATCCCAATGCTGCATGGGAGTTGCAGTTCTGTTAATAATGCTTGCTGGATCATCTTTGCAATCTCAAGTGGTGAACCTAACCCATAACAATCTGTTATATCTAAATACCCTTCATCTATAGAAACTGGCTGTATCTTTTCCGTAAACCGCGAAAGAATTCGAAACATCTGAAACGATGCCTCACGATATAACGTAAAATTCGGTGGCTTTACAACTAATTCCGGACATAGCCGCTTCGCTTCCCAAAGCGGCATAGTTGTCCGCACTCCATATTTCCTTGCTTCATAACTACATGTGACAATAATTCCTTTTCTCTCTTTTTCATTGCCTGCAATTGCTAATGGTTTTCCTTGTAACGACGGATCATGCGCAATTTCAACTGATGCAAAAAAACAATTCATATCAACGTGGAGAATGACACGGCCATTTTTCGGGTACATTTCTCTCATATTTCCCCCTCCAAACAGAACGTTCGTTCCTTATTTTCATTATATCAAATTCAACGAAAACTGTGGATCCTTTCACTGACAAAAATCACGGTCTTTTCTATTATATTTTTGATATACTTACATTATTAATGGATAATTCTGTAAAAGGAGTGATAATTATGAACAACAATAGTAAACTCAATTACACGTTTCTCGTTATTATATTCATTATTGCTATTAACTATTTACTACTACCTATTTTCAATATTAACGTTAATACCTTCACACTTCTCCCTCACGTAGTGCGTGTCGCAACAACATATATACTCCCATGGATGTTTTTATATTGGCTGATTCGCCTTGTAAAAGCAATTGAATCCAAATAGAGTTCAACTAATCGGACCTTTATGGACAGTTGATTCCCCATCTATCTTCCTTATTTCTCTCTGAATCTTGAGGTAGCGGGCTTACTCGCCCGGTAAGGCGAGATAAAGTGAAACTTTAATCAATGAGGTTTTACTGCCCGCAAATAGCAGGATAAAAAAAGAACGTGTAAACCAAATAAGGTCTACACGCTCTTTCTCCTATATTACAATTACTTCGCAACTTCCTCAATAATCGCAACAACCAATTCTGCTGTTTTTGCTAATTCTTCTACAGGAATCTTTTCATTTGTTGTATGAATCTCTTCATAACCAACTGCTAAGTTTACTGTTGGAATACCGTGTCCAGCAATCACGTTTGCATCACTTCCGCCACCACTTTGGTGAAGAGAAGGTGTACGACCAATTTTTTCAGCAGCACGTTTTGCAACTTCTACAACATGATCACCATCAGCGAATTTAAATCCTGGGTACATAACTTTCACTTCAACATCTGCTTGACCGCCCATTTCTTTTGCAGTTGTTTCAAACGCTTCTTTCATTTTTGCAACTTGTTCTTGCATTTTTTCATCTACTAAAGAGCGAGCTTCTGCAAAGATTTGCACATGATCACAAACGATATTTGTTTGTGTGCCGCCTTCAAAACGACCAATGTTTGCCGTTGTTTCAGAATCAATACGGCCAAGCGGCATTTTTGAAATTGCTTTTGCTGCAATAGTAATAGCAGAGACACCCTTTTCAGGAGCTACACCAGCATGAGCTGTTTTTCCGCGAATAATTGCATTTACTTTTGCTTGCGTTGGTGCTGCAACTACGATTTCTCCAACTTTCCCATCGCTATCTAATGCATAACCATATTTCGCTGTAATACGATCACGGTCTAATGCTTTCGCACCAACAAGACCAGATTCTTCACCAACTGTAATAATGAATTCAATTTTCCCATGAGGAATATTTTTTTCCTTTAAAACACGAATTGCTTCAAACATAGAAGCTAATCCAGCTTTATCATCTGATCCTAAAATAGTAGTACCATCTGATACGATATAACCGTCTTTAATAGAAGGCTTAATTCCGTTACCAGGAACTACTGTATCCATATGAGAAGTGAAGTAGATTGTATCTACTCCTTCTTTTGTTGCTGGTAAAGTACAAATTAAGTTACCCGCGCCATGTCCAGTTACACTCATTGTGTCATCTTCGAATACTTCAACACCTAAATCAGTAAATTTCTCAGTTAACACTTTGCAAATTTCTGCTTCATATTTTGTTTCAGAATCTACTTGAACAAGTTCCATAAATTCATTTACTAAACGTTCTTGATTAATCATGAGAATGCGCCTCCTGCACTTACGTTTCTATGTAACAGTATTAATTATAACAGAATTTCGAAAAAGTTTCGAAAGACACGAAAAAAACGATGGTTCACACATCTAGATCACCATCTGTTCTCTTCTACTCGTTTAAAAGTACCCAGCGCATATGATCTTCCCAAATCTCATTAACCATTAACATTTTCCGAGACACTCCCTCATATTGAAAACCAAGCTTCGTTACAACTTGGATAGAAGCTAAATTGCGAGGCATAATTGGGGCTTCTATTCGGTGTAAATGAAATTCTTGAAAAGCGACATCAATTGCTTTTCTAAGCGCTTCTGTCGTATATCCTTTATTCAATTCGTCTTTATCTAATTTATAACCGAGAACACACGATTGATAAATCCCTCTCACAATTAAATTAAAAGAAATACATCCAATAATATTCGTATGGTCTCCTTTCTTAAAAATCCATAATCGAATGATTTTTCCGTCTTTACATTCTTTTCTATCTTTTTGCAATCGTTTCTTTTGATAGTCTAGTGTGAAAAAATCATCTGGTCGATACTCTTCCCACGCCTTTAAAAACTCACGATTTTTATCGTAATATTGAAGAACGTGCTCTGCATACGACTCATCAAGTTCTCTTAATTGTAACCGTTCTGTTTCATATATTTTCATGATCGTATCTCCATTCTTCACCTAATAAAGCGTTTATCTCACTTTTACTATTTAGTAACATCTAGAATGAAATTGAAAGAGAAGTGAGGGGCATTCTCCTAAAAAACACTGACCGCATTTTTCTATATTCTCCATCCATTCTAAAATATCCTGTTGAATTGTAGAGATACTCCTTGAATTTTGTCTTCCATACCCTCTTGTCCCTCATTTCATTTCTCGATACAATAAAGTTGAACCAATTGTAAGGAGGATTCAAATGAGCAAAAAAGCACAAAAATTTATGATATACGTTATGCTATTTTCCATGCTTGTAACAACATTGCTGGCAGGCGCAAGTATGTTTTGGTAAAAAGGGCGGTACCAGCCGTCTTTTTTACTTTCTAAGTATATACAAACAGGCTGTTTATTCTCTTAGATAGATAATAAACAGCCTGTCCAACCTGAATTATTTTAATGACTACTATTTATTTCATGATTAGCACAATCGCAACAATGCTAAACATGAAAGCCATAACAAGCCCCATAACAAAACTTGTATACTGTTTCTGCTGAAACGCTCCAATTACAAATGTTAAATTAAGTAACGCCATAAATACAATAGATACAAGAAAAGAGCATATATTAAAAGCTGCCAATATGAACGTAACAACGAATAAGACGCCAATGAAAAATTGCATATAAGAAAGCCTTGGATTCAAATACATACAAGCAACTCCTTTTCCTATTATCTTTGTATATTCTCATTAACGCATGATTATATACACATGTCAAGACAACTTGGATAGAAAGAAAAAGTCAACTTGTAAGTTGACCTTTTCATACGCAATAGCTCCTTTTTCTTTTGCAAGTTGCTGAAACGTTCTTTTCGATTTTACAATCCACACCTTCGTTCCAATTGGAATACGATCAAATAAATATTCCACATCTTGTTTCTTCATCCTTATACACCCTTGTGAAATATACTTCCCAATTGAACTTGGCTGATTTGTACCGTGAATACCATATTTACTCCCGTCAGTACCTCGTGCGTTAAATCCCATCCACCTCGATCCAAGCGGATTTTTTGGTGAACCGCCAGGGATGTCCTTCGCAATATAATACGGATCTTTTGCTTTCATTACAATGTCAAAAGTACCTTCTGGTGTTAACTTGTTTGTTTTTCCGGTTGCTACAGGAAAAACTTTTTGAATTTTACCATCATCAATATAAGCAAGTTTATTCGTCTGCTTATTTACAATAATAAATGGGTCTCCTGCTCTTGGATTATCACCAAGAGGCCAAATTGGTGAAAGGGAAAAACATAATAGCAAGGATAGAAAATACGACATGATTCATTCCTTCCTTCTATATATAAATCCATTTTAACTTTTCGGTATAGGGAGAAAACGAACTCTGACCGCTGCTAGACATAGCCAAATACTCTCGCTCACCTAAAAAGAATGGTTTGATGCTGTTTTTTAATTTGGATTTATATAAGTTCTTTCACACTATCTTTCCCTTTAAATTTACTTTTAATGAGTAAATATTGCTCCATTTCATAAACAAGTTGAACAAGCTTTGCACGCATTTCAAATTCTTCACGCGTCTCAGGAAGTGGCATTTCTTTAAAGATTTCTCGCATTTCTTGTAATTGTCTAAGCGAAATAAGTCCCGTACTTTCAGGACGAATTGAGTTCCCGACATTTTCAATCACTTCTGCAATCATATTTGATTGTTCATATGACCACGATAATGAAGCCGCAAGTGGCATAATGCGCTCTAAAATTTCAAATTGTTGCATGCGCATATCGAAATACTTATAATAATAATCATCTTCCCGCATAAATTCATTTTCAAGTTTTTTAAAGGACAGATCTTTTGCTCGTTTCAATATTTCCTCTGTTTCAATCAATTCTTTTCCAGACCAAGTACTATCCCGATTCCGTAAATATACAGCCATCTCAAATAAAATCGTTTTAAAATTCCACTCTACTTTTTCCTGATACCCTTTTAATTTCTTTTCTGCACTTGGCATATACATATTTATTAATAAAGCCACACTAATTCCAATTGTTAAAATTGCAATTTCATTTCCAATTGCTGACCATGTAATTTGCTTTAAGGAATACAGATGCATAACAATAACAGAGCTCGTCACAATTCCTTCTTGAATTTTAAACATAACAGCTGTTGGGATAAACGTTAAAAGTAATAAACTAATAGCAAGTGGTGTATAACCGATTGTTTCAAAAATGCAAAATGAAAACGCCATGGATAGTAAACAAGCTAAAAATCGGTGCAAAGAAACTTGAAGTGATTTCCACTTCGTATTTTGTACACATAAAATAACTAAAATCCCTGCTGAACTATAAAATTCTAAACCGAATAACTGCGCAATAAAAACTGCTGCACCTGTTCCCACTGCTGTTTTCACTGTACGATATCCAATTCTAAACATATCATTACTCCTATATATTCATTTTGATTTTCCGACATATAAGTCACGGCTATGAAAGCAAAAAGAGACTTCCACTCGTTTTCTCCTTTTGGTTTCACTTGGCATGGGGCTAAAACAGGCACTGACCGCTCCTATGCAAGGACGGACGCCCTCTTTCACCTAAAAGGAAAGGTTTTCTGCATTTTTATATTTGTATAAACATAGTTACAGTAAGTATAAAAAAAGGATGACAAACTGTCATCCTTTTCTTCTTATTATTCACGTAACTTTTACATGTTACAATATTTTTTGTAAAAATTCTTGCGCTCGCTTGCTCTTCGGCGCGGTAAAAAACTGTTCTGGGTGTGCCTCTTCAATAAGTTTGCCATCATCTAAAAAGAGCACGCGATCCGCTACTTCTTTTGCAAATCCCATCTCATGTGTCACAATTGCCATTGTCATTCCAGTAGTCACTAAAGACTTCATTACTTCCAATACCTCTTTTACCATTTCTGGATCAAGTGCAGATGTTGGTTCATCAAAAAGCATAACTTCCGGTTCCATTGCTAACGCCCTTGCAATTGCTACACGTTGCTTTTGACCACCTGAAAGACGATTTGGATACGTATCTTTTTTATCGAGCAGTCCTACCTTTTCAAGAAGTTCCTTTGCCTTTTTCTCAGCGTCTTGCTTGGCCACTCCTTTTACATTCACCGGTGCATACGTAATATTTTCTAATACAGTCATATGAGGGAATAAATGAAAATGTTGAAACACCATCCCAACATTTTCACGAACACTCATAATATTTATTTTTGGATTGGTCACTTCGTCATTACCAATCCAAATGTGACCGCTTGTAGGTGTTTCTAATATATTCATACAACGTAAAAACGTTGATTTCCCCGATCCAGATGGTCCAACAATAGCAACAACCTCACCCTTTTCGATTGTTGTCGTAATTCCTTTTAATACTTCACTTTGTCCAAATGATTTATGAAGGTTTTCAATTTTAATCACTTTTCTTCATTCTCCCTTCAATTGTTTTCCCGATTAATGTAAGGATAATGACTAGAATATAATAAACAAGTCCAACAAATAGTAACGGCTCTAGATATTTAAACGTTTCACCGCCTACAATATAAGCACGGCGCATTAAATCAGTTGCACCAATTACTGTTACGACAGCCGATTCTTTCGTAAGTGTTGCAAATTCATTCACAAGCGCCGGTAATATATTTTTTAATGCTTGTGGGAGAATAATGTTTCTCATCATTTTTCCATACGGTACTCCTAGCGCCATCGCTGCTTCTGTTTGTCCTTTATCAACCGCTTGAATACCTGCACGAATAATTTCTGACATATATGCGCCCGAATTTAAACTAAAAGCAAGTATCGCTGCTAAAAACGCCGGTATATCGTATTCAAAGATTTGCGGAACACCGAAATAAATAATCATTAATTGCAGAACGAGCGGTGTACCACGAAATATTGATGTATATAAATCAGCAGCGATATTTAAAACTCGTATTCTAGCAATTTTACAAAGTGCTAGTAACGTTCCTAACACAAACCCAATCAACGCAGACACAGCTACAATTTTTAATGTTATTTCTAAACCCTTTAATATATATGGTATCGACGGAGTAATTGCCGAAAAATCTAGGTTCATCTTTTGTCATTCCCCTCACAGAAAATAGAAAGGCAGCTTATTTTTCGCCGCCAAACCATTTCTTCACTAATTTGTCCATTTCGCCATTCTCTTGCATCTTCTTAATCACTTTATTAAACTCTGCTGTTTTATCACTATTTTTCGGAAGAGCGATTGCCGCTCCTACTTCTTTTGGATCTTCCTTGATTTCAATTCCTTGTAAATCTTTCATTTTTTCTAAATAATTTTTAGCAACTGTATCCTCTAAAATAGCAGCATCAAAACGTCCAGCTTGAATCTCTTGTACAATTTCAGGTATGCGATCACGGCCTTCTGCTTTGAAATCTACTTGCTTTTTAAAGTCCACTGCTTTCTCTTCTTGAATAGAACCTGTTTGCACTCCTACTTTTTTATCTTTTAAATCTTGTAATGATTGAATGCCAGAATCCTTTTTCGAAACGATCATATTTTTAGCAACAAAATATATATCTGTAAAGTCTACACTTTCCTGACGTTTTGGAGTTGGCGTCATACCTGCCATTACAAAATCCACTTTTCCTGAGTTAAGCGATGCTAATAATCCGCCAAAATCCATATCTTTTATTTTCACTTCATACCCAAGTTCTTTCCCAATATAGTTTGCGATATCTATATCAAACCCGATAATTTCATCACTTTTTGAAGCTTCCACATATTCATATGGTTTATAGTCAGCTGAAGTACCCATTACAAGTACTTTTTTATTTTTATTCGCTGCTTTTGTTTCTCCCTTACTACAAGCACTAAACATACTTACGATTAAAATAAGTGCAAATGAAATTGATAATAACTTCTTCATGTTTCTTCCCCCTAATAATGTATATTTAAAAGTTTTATAGAATTTTTATTCGTTGTTTGTATTGTAGCAACCTTTTTATTTTTATGCAACTATCAAAATAAAAATTAATTACAAATTCTTTAAAAACAACAATATCAAGATATGAATTGAATAAAATAATGTATAAAACACATCTTTTATGTATATATCCTCTTGGTATAAAGACTTAAAAGTAAATATTTTAACTCCCTTTTCCCCAGTCAGGAGACCAAAATAAAAACGGTATGTACACTTATAAGTGTACATACCGTTTTTATCGCTTTATTATAGCTCTTCACAATTCTCTTCAAAATACGATTGTAATTTTGCAATAACTTGCATTGGATCGTGGCCTTCAATTTCGTGGCGTTCAACCATCGTTACAATCTTCCCATCTTTTAATAACGCGAAAGACGGAGAAGATGGTGGATATCCTTCAAAAAATTCACGTGCACGCGCTGTTGCTTCCTTGTCCTGCCCTGCAAATACTGTCACAAGGTGATCTGGACGTTTATCATAATGTACGGAATGTGCAGCAGCAGGACGAGCAATCCCACCTGCACAACCACATACTGAGTTGACCATTACAAGTGTCGTACCTTCTTTCTTAAATGCGTCATCGACTGCTTCTGGTGTTGTTAATTCTGTATAACCAGCAGCCACGATTTCCTCACGCGCTTGACGAACAACATCGTTCATAAAAAAGTTAAAATTAATCAAGGGTTTCCCTCCTCTAGATATATCTATTTGTATCTTACCAGTTACCGTTTCAGAAATACAAGTAAACTCGCTTGTATTGTTTCTAATATAAAAAATCTTAGAGAAAAGGCTCTAAGATTTTTATTAATGACCTCGATGCTTTTGCTTTGCTTTTTGCACTTTTATAAGACGCTTTCTTCGCTTTTCTACTTCACGTTGCTCCTTAGCATACACTCGCTTTTCTTGTTTACGCAATTCATATGACAATCGAATCGCTTCTTGTGCCTTCGTAAGGCGAGAAGAGTTTATCTCTTTTGCTGCTTGTCTTATTATACGCTTTATATTTTTGGGACGTTTCTTCTGCCTTACTTCGACTCCGCACCGAGCAGCGGCTTGAAAATACGATAACATCTCCTCATTTACAAACGAAATTATTTCTTCGTCTGATGGCTCAGCACCAAAAATATATCGCGCCCCGTACAATTTTTCTTTTTCTTGTTGTGTAACAAGCCCTACAAAGTATTGACCATCATGATATACTGTTAATTCCATCAACAGCCCCTCCTAAAAAAGATTCAGAAATACTGGACATCCCGGAGGGGAAGGTTACTGACATACTAGTATGCGCCTGGACTACCAACCAGAACTGTGTTTTTGTATTTCTATAACTATTATATATGTTTTCTACTTTCTTTTTCTACCTTCACATACGCTTCAATCATCTTTTTATGCGAGCCTACAATATAATCTGGTAATTCTGTAATTGGAAAGAATTTAAGTTGAACTGCTTCCTCTTTATTAACAGATAACAAGCCTTCATACTCATTCGTATAATAAGCAGTCGTTACAGATTGAAATTCATCACCATTCGCTAATTTTATAAAATAATTTGCTCCAGAGAACACATTAATAAGCTTTAAATTCTTCACCTGAATTCCTGCTTCTTCATACACTTCACGACAAGCTGTTTCTTCTGGTGATTCTCCAAGTTCCATTAAACCGCCAAGTAATCCCCATTTTCCGTATGGCTCTGTTCGTTGTTGCAACAAAACATGTCCATATTCATCCAATACAAGAACAACAGCACCAACTAAAATTAAAGGGCGATGACCAACTACTTTTCGTAATTCTTCTACATATCCCATCGTAACAAACCCTTCTTTTTTTATTTCGTTGTCCACACTATTGTATCATATGCAGGAAATGGTAAAATGTTTATATTTTTCTTTTTAGTATGATTAACACAACTTCTATATATTAAAAGGCTGATTCGTATGAAAACGAACCAGCCTTTTAACATGAAATTAACTAACTGAAAACATATACTTTTTATAGGTTTTTCGTACCGATAGAACAAGCCCCATCATCATCATATTTGAAAATAAGGAACTCCCTCCATATGATAAAAACGGAAGCGCAATTCCTTTTACGGGCATTAATCCAACGATCATACCGACATTTTGGAAAATTTGTAGTGTTAAAACACCAATTATACCCGCACATAATAATGTTCCAAACAAATTATCTGCTGAATACCCAATTATAATTGTCCGATATAAAAGAAGAAGGAACATAAATACAACAAAAGCTGCAATTAAAAATCCACCTTCTTCAGCAATTGTAGCAAAAATGAAATCGGTATGCTTTTCGGGAATGTAGACACTTCCATATCCAAAGCCTTTTCCATCCATTCCCCCACTACCAACCGCTAAAATCGATTGCTGTGTTTGATACCCTTGATCTGCGTGCTCAAATGGATCTAACCATCCCAAAATTCGTGACTGTTGGTGCGGCTTTAGTAAGGTAACCAATTTGTTGAAAAAGATATCTGGGTATTTCACAAATATAAATGCTAACGTGGACAATATCGTCAGTGGAATAACTGTACATAATGCAATTAATTTCTTTTGAATACCTGACATGAATAAAATACATGCGATACCTGCAGCATATAGGAAAACCATCCCTGTATCAGGCTGACTATATACAAATAAAGCAGGTGGAATCGATACTAAAATAATTTTACCGACTAACATCAAATCCGTTTGAAAGGTTCGTACCACATATTTCGCATTATGCTTCACCGCTAAACTAGCAACTAAAATAAGTAACGCTATTTTGAAAAACTCTGATGGTTGAATTGCCCCAAGGACAGGAACACGAAACCATCTTTTTGCACCTAATATTTCAGGCGTTAAAGCTTTAAATGGTGAAATCTTAAGTATGATAATGGAAGCAAATCCAACAATATAAAATGGCCACGCTAATTTTTGTAGTTGGTCTAAATCAATGCTTGCAACGAGTAGTAATAACACAATACCTATTATATAGTTAATCCCTTGTTTCATTGCAAAGTTCGAATCTCCATATTGTCCCGTTTGCTGACTACTATATATGGCAGCTATACTTGTAATACATAATACACACAAAATTAAAATTAATTTTACATCTAAACTTTTTAGAAACTCGGTACCTCTCTTCATGACAACCTCCTGAAACATTGTTAAAGCAAAATAAAAAATCAGGAGTCAATACGCTTCTTGTTTTGACGGCTGATTGTACATTCATCTATAAATTCCTTATATAGAATAACTTTCTTTTCCAAACAATACAATACATTATACTACAGTTTCATCAGTAAGATTTGCCAAAAAAGCATTCTTTTTTTTATTGTATATCTATATACTGGATATCAGCAATATATTTTCACAAATTCATAATACATTGCTATTCATTGTCAGATTAATGGAAGGCGCTTTTAATGCGGGATAAGAAGTGAAGAACTATATTTGTTCTAAAGGAAAAAGCTCGCAGACGCGAGCTTTTTATTAATATACAGATGTATTATCCGCTGATATATTTTCAAGAATTTCTTTTACACGTCCTAAGAATTTACCACAAATTAAACCATCAAGTACACGGTGATCAAGAGATAAACATAAATTCACCATGTCACGTGCACCAAACATGCCATTATCCATAATCACTGGACGTTTTACAATCGATTCTACTTGTAAAATCGCAGCCTGTGGATAGTTAATAATCCCCATAGACTGAACAGATCCAAATGATCCTGTGTTATTAATTGTAAATGTACCACCTTGCATTTCGTCTGCTTTTAATGATTTTGTACGAACTTTTCCTGCAAGTTCTGTAATCTCACGAGCGATACCTTTAATTGTCTTCTCATCCGCTTGTTTAATAACAGGTACAAATAATTCATCTTCTGTTGCAACTGCGATAGAAAGATTAATATCTTTCTTCTGAACAATCTTGTCCCCAGCCCACATTGAGTTAATTTGTGGGTATTCTTTCAATGCTTGTGCAACTGCTTTAACGAAGAATGCAAAGAATGTTAAGTTAAAGCCTTCACGCTTTTTAAATTCACCTTTAATTGAATTACGGTATGACACAAGATTTGTTACATCTACTTCAATCATCATCCATGCGTGCGGTGCTTCGTGTTTACTACGTAGCATATTTGCAGCAATCGCTTTACGCACACCTGTTACCGGAATTTCGATATCTCCAGGTACTGTTGGTACAGAAACTGGTTTTGCCGATTCTGATTTTGGTGCTGCTGGCGCCTGCGCTGCTTTTGGTGCTTCTTGCGATGCAGGTGTTGACACAACTGCTGCCTCTTTTTTCGCACCAACTTGCGGAATATTTCCAGACTCCACAATATTCAATATATCTTTACGTGTAATACGGCCATTTGCTCCGGTACCTTCTACTAAATCTAAATCGATATTATGTTCACCTGCAAGTTTTAATACAGCTGGTGAGAAACGTGGTTTACCATCAGTTGGTTGCTTCACTTTTGGCGCTTTTTCAGATGAAGCTACTTCTACTTTTGGTTCCTCTTTTGTTTTCTCTTCTACAGCCGTAGCAGCTACTTCATCTGCTCCTTCGACTTGAATCACACAAACAACTTCACCTACAGCAAGTGTATCACCTTCACCAGCGATTAATTCTTTCACAATTCCAGTGAAAGAAGATGGCACTTCTGCATTTACTTTATCTGTCATTACTTCTGCAAGTGGATCATATTTATTTACATGATCACCAACATTTACGAGCCACTTACTAATTGTACCTTCTGTTACACTTTCCCCAAGCTGAGGCATTGTAATATTTTCTACAGCCATGTATAGTCCCCCCGATTAAAATTCCGCAAGTTCACGCATTGCTTTTTCAACTTTATCTGGATTTACCATAAAGAATTTTTCCATTGTTGGTGCATATGGCATTGCTGGAACGTCTGGACCTGCAAGACGTGCAATTGGTGCATCTAAATCGAATAAGCAATTTTCTGCAATAATTGCTGCTACTTCACTCATAATGCTTCCTTCTTTGTTATCTTCCGTTACAAGAAGAACTTTCCCTGTTTTAGAAGCCGCTTCAATAATTGCTTCTTTATCTAATGGATATACAGTACGTAAATCAAGAATGTGAGCAGAAATGCCATCTTTCGCTAATTTTTCAGCAGCTTGAAGAGCAAAGTGAACACATAATCCGTATGTAATGACAGTAATATCATCACCTTCACGTTTTACATCTGCTTTTCCGATTGGTAATACATAATCATCTTCTGGTACTTCACCTTTAATTAAACGATATGCACGTTTATGTTCAAAGAATAATACTGGATCTTCATCACGAATTGCTGCTTTTAATAATCCTTTTGCATCATATGGTGTTGAAGGAATAACAATTTTCAAACCAGGTTGATTTGCAAATAACGCTTCTACAGATTGTGAATGATACAATGCACCGTGAACACCGCCACCAAATGGTGCACGAACAGTGATCGGACAAGTCCAGTCATTGTTCGAACGGTAACGAATTTTTGCTGCCTCAGAAACAATTTGGTTTACTGCTGGCATAATAAAATCAGCAAATTGCATTTCAGCAATTGGACGCATTCCGTACATCGCAGCTCCGATTGCTACCCCAGCAATTGCAGATTCTGCAAGTGGTGTATCCAGCGCACGATCTTCACCGAACTGATCATATAATCCGTGTGTCGCTTTAAATACGCCACCTTTTTTACCAACGTCTTCTCCTAATACAAATACTTTTTCATCGCGTTCCATTTCCTCGCGCATCGCTAATGTAATCGCGTCAATATAAGACATTACAGCCATGAAACGTTCCCCCCTATTCTGCGTATACGTGCTTCAATGCATCTTCAGGTGCTGCATACGGAGCATTTTCTGCATAGTCTGTTGCTTCGTTTACGATATGCATAATTCCATCTAACATTTGTTTTTCAGATTCCTCTGTTAACACGCCAACTTCTTTTAAGTAAGCGGCAAATGTAAAGATTGAATCTTTTTTCTTTGCTTCTTCTACTTCTTCTTTATCACGATATACACGATCATCGTCATCACTAGAATGTGCTGTTAAACGATATGATACTGTTTCAATTAAAGTTGGACCTTCTCCGCGGCGGCCACGGTCTGCCGCTTCTTTTACAGCTTTATATACCGCAAGCGGATCATTTCCGTCTACTGTATATCCTGGCATACCATAACCAATTGCACGATCTGATACATTTTTACATGCTAATTGCTTTTCAACCGGGATAGAAATTGCATATTTGTTATTCTCACACATAAAAATAACAGGCAATTTGTGTACACCAGCAAAGTTAGCCCCTTCGTGGAAGTCACCTTGGTTAGAAGAACCTTCACCAAATGTTACAAACGTTACTAAATCTTTCTTTTCCATCTTCCCAGCCAATGCAATACCTACTGCATGAGGTACTTGCGTTGTAACTGGTGATGAACCTGTTACAATACGATTTTTCTTTTGACCGAAGTGACCAGGCATTTGACGACCACCAGAGTTTGGATCTCCTGCTTTTGCAAAGCCAGATAACATAAGCTCTTTTGCTGTCATACCAAATGCTAGCACAACCCCCATATCACGGTAGTATGGTAATGCATAGTCTTTTTCACGATCAAGCGCAAATGCTGCGCCGACTTGTGCAGCTTCTTGTCCTTGACAAGAAATTACAAATGGAATTTTCCCTGCACGGTTCAATAACCACATACGTTCGTCAATTTTACGTGCGAGTAACATCGTACGATACATTTCTAATACTTGCTCATCACTTAAGCCAAGCTCTTCATGGCGCTTTTCTTTTACTTCTGCCATTTTCATAACCTCCTAAATCCACATTTTTATGCGTGTAACGCTTTTCCATCTACTGCTAATGCAGCTTCACCAATCGCTTCTGATAGTGATGGATGCGGATGAATTGTATGTGCCACTTCCCAAGGTGTTGCATCAAGCACTCTTGCAAGACCTGCTTCAGAAATCATATCCGTTACATGCGGTCCAATCATGTGAACACCAAGAATATCATTTGTTTCTTCATCAACTACAAGTTTGACAAAGCCATCTGATTCCCCATATACAAGCGCTTTTCCAATTGCACGGAATGAGAATTTACCTACTTTTAACTTATAGCCTTTCTCTTTTGCTTCCTGTTCTGTTAAACCAACAGAAGCAACTTCTGGGCTACTATATACGCATTTCGATACCATAGAATAATCAATTGGCATAACTTCTTTACCTGCAATATGTTCTACAGCAACGATCCCTTCATGAGAGGCAACATGTGCAAGTTGTAAGCCGCCAATTACATCACCAATTGCGTAAATATGCGATTCTTTCGTTTGATAAAACTCATTTGTTTGAATATATCCTTTTTCTACGATGATATCTGTATTCTCTAGACCGATATTTTGCGTATTTGCTTGTCTTCCTACAGATACAAGCATTTTTTCTGCCTTGAATTCTTTATTTTCACCATTGTGTTCAGCTTGAATTGCTACTCCATTATCTTTTACTAATGTTTCTGGTAATACTTTTGCACCTGTCACTACTTTAATACCTTTTTTCTTTAAAAGGCGTTGCATTTCTTTTGAAACATCTTGATCTTCAAGAGGTAGGACGTGCTTTGCGTATTCTAATACAGTAACTTCTACACCAAAGTCAGCAAGCATAGATGCCCATTCAATCCCAATTACTCCACCGCCAACAATAATAATAGATTTCGGAAGCGTTTCCATTTTTAGGGTATGATCTGATGACATTACGTATTCTCCGTCTAATTCTAATCCCGGTAATGAATTTGGACGAGAACCTGTTGCAATAAGGACATTTTTAGGAATTAACATTTCATTCTCTTCTCCACTTGCAAGTTCAACCGAAATTGTTCCTGGCATTGGAGAGAAGATAGAAGGTCCAAGAATTCGGCCGATACCTTCAAACACATCAATTTTACCTTGCTTCATTAAATGTTGAACGCCTTTATGAAGCTGCGTGACAATCTTTTCTTTACGCTCTTGTACTTTTGCAAAGTTTAATTCTACATTGCTCGTTACAACGCCAAACTCTTCACTCTTTTTGGTAGTTGCATATACTTCAGCACTACGAAGCAGCGCTTTACTAGGAATACATCCTTTATGTAAACAAGTTCCACCAAGATTATCTTTTTCAACAAGCGCTGTTTTTAGCCCTAATTGTGATGCACGAATAGCAGCAACATATCCACCAGTACCGCCGCCAACGATGACTAAATCATATTCTTTTGCCATTATCTCAACCCCTAGCTACCGTTTCTTTTTCTCGTACAACATACTCTTTTGGAGCTTCTTCCTCACGTAACACACGAAGCGCCCCTTCTGCTAATGCTTGTAATTCATCTTCTCCAGGATGTACAATGACATCTGCAATCCAATGAACACGCTCTTTAATTTCATCAACAAGGATTTTGCTATATGCAAGTCCACCTGTTAACACAATCGCATCTATTTTCCCATGAAGAACGGTGCTTGCCCCGCCAATCTCTTTTGCAACTTGATATGCCATTGCTTTGTAAATAAGCGTTGCCTCAGGGTCACCTTTCTCAACCATGTTTTCAACTTTAATTGCATCATTGGTACCAATGAGACTTACTAATCCACCTTGTCCAACAATCTTTTTCATCATTTCATCGCGGTAATACTCACCAGAGAAACACATTTCAACCAACTGTCCAACTGGTACTGTTCCAGCACGTTCTGGACTAAATGGCCCTTCTCCATTTAAGCCGTTATTTACATCGATAACTTTTCCATTTTTATGAGCGCCAACAGTAATCCCGCCGCCCATGTGAGCAATTAATAAGTTTAGATCTTCATACTTACGATCAAGTTCTGCTGCAACTTTTCGTGCTACCGCTTTTTGATTTAACGCATGAAAAATACTTTTCCGTTCCATGCCAGCGATCCCACTAATACGTGCAATTGGCGCCATTTCATCAACAACAACTGGATCTACGATGAATGCTGGAATATTTAACCCAGAAGCGATCTCATACGCTAATATTCCTCCAAGGTTTGACGCGTGATGACCACTATAGCCATTTTTTAAATCTTCTAACATCGATTCGTTTACTGTATACGTGCCACCTTCAATCGGACGAAGTAATCCCCCGCGGCCACAAACAGCATTTAATTTCGAAATATTAATACCATGAGAATGAAGAACTTCTAAAATCGTTTCTTTTCGAAATTCATATTGATCAATAATTCGTTTATATTCCCCAATTTTATCCACATCATGACGAATCGTTTCTTCTAGAACAGGTCTTTCATTATCAAAAACACCTATTTTTGTAGATGTACTACCCGGATTAATAACAAGGATTCGATTTAAGGACACTGTTGCTACCTCCACCTTTAAATTCAAAAGGCAGTGGAAACCTCATAAGAGGTAACCACAGCTTTTGTAAAATTTATATATGATAGATTATCGACGGCTAATAATATCATGACCGTTGCGTAAGAATGTGCTACGTGTATTTTTTAAACTTGCAATACGCTCTTCAGCTAGACGATCTGCTGCAACATAAGTTGGCACACCATCACGTTTTGAAATCTCAATTACTTTTGCAATTGTGTCATAAATAGACTCTACGCGTTTTAATGCACGTTCTCTATTATATCCATATAATTCATCTGCTACGTTAATTACGCCGCCTGCATTAATTACATAATCTGGTGCGTATACAATTCCCATTTCATGAACCACATCACCATGACGATCTTCTTTTAATTGGTTATTTGCAGAACCCGCAATTACTTTCGCTTTCAATTGTGGAATTGTTTCGTCATTTACTGTTGCACCTAATGCACATGGCGCGTAAATGTCACATTCTACACCGTAAATGTCGTTTGGCTCAACTGCTGTTGCACCAAATTCTTCTACTGCACGTTGTACCGCTTCTTTATTAATATCTGTAACGATTAATTGTGCCCCCTCAGCATGTAAATGTTTACATAAGTGGTATGCTACGTTTCCGACACCTTGAACAGCAATTACTTTACCTTCTAAGCTATCTGTACCAAACGCTTCTTTCGCTGCTGCTTTCATACCACGATACACACCATAAGCAGTTACTGGAGATGGGTTACCAGAAGAACCGAATGAAGGTGAAATACCTGTAACAAAATCAGTTTCTTCGTGAATAATATCCATATCATCTACAGTTGTACCAACATCTTCTGCTGTAATATAACGACCGTTTAAACCTTGAATGTAACGTCCTAGTGCACGGAACATCGCTTCACTTTTATCTTTACGTGGGTCACCGATGATAACTGTTTTTGCACCACCTAGATTTAAACCAGCTGCTGCATTTTTATATGTCATCCCTTTTGCAAGACGCAATGCATCTTCAATCGCCGCTTCTTCAGAATCATATGTCCACATTCTTGTTCCACCAAGGGCTGGTCCAAGTGTTGTATCATGAATTGCAATGATTGCTTTTAATCCCGATTCTTTATCTTGGCAAAATACTACTTGCTCATAATCATATTTTTCTAAGTATTCGAAGATTTCTAATGTCATTGTCATTTCCCCCTAATTGTTTTACTCTTTTGGTTTATTTAGAAGCAGTCGCAACTGCTAACGCTAATGAATATACTTTTGTTTCTGCTGAATCAGCACGAGATGTTAAAACAATTGGTGCTTTTGCACCAGCAATCATCGCTCCTACATTTGCATTTGCAAAGTAGACAAGCGATTTATATAGCACGTTTCCAGCTTCAATCGTTGGGACGAGTAAAATGTCTGCCTTACCTGCTACATCACCTACTATGCCTTTATGCTCTGCTGCAATTTGTGATACAGCATTATCTAAAGCAAGCGGTCCATCAACGATACAATCTTTAATTTGTCCGCGACGATTCATTTGTGTTAACATCGCTGCATCGATTGTCGCCTGCATCGCTGGATTAATAACTTCCACCGCTGCGATTGGAGCCACTTTCGGCAATTCAATTCCTATTGCCCGGGCAACAGAGACAGTATTTTGTATAATAGCAGCTTTTTGTTGTACATCAGGTGCAATGTTCATCGCTGCATCTGTGACAAAAATAAAGCGATCATAATTTGGAACTTCAAATGCAGCAACATGCGATAGCACGCTACCTTTACGCAGTCCCCACTCTTTATTTAATACTGCTTTTAAAATACTTGCCGTTGGAATGTTCCCCTTCATAAGTACATCTGCTTCACCATGTCTTACTGCTTTAACAGAAAGTTCTGCAGCCTGAATGTTTGATGACGCTGCAATTACTTGAACATGTTCCGATGTTTGTAATCCATGTTCTTGTAGCATTTCCATAATTGTTTCTTGATTTCCATATAGACGAAATTGAGCTAACTGTAATTGAATCGCCTTAGCTACTGCTTCAATTACTTCATGATCTTCAGCTACTGCTACAGCTACTGTTTTTTTAGGCTGTCCTGCCGCTTGATCAATTAAGTGTTTTAACTTCATATTTTGTACTCAACCCTTTCCGTCGTCCCTCGTCTATTCATTAAGCAAATACCGTGCCAACTTTTCAAATTGGCCATACCAATTATGAAAACGCATACAAAATACAGTGAAATCAGTACTTTGGAAAATTACATAATATTCTGTCTTAAATTGTCGTTTTTTATATACCATGCAATAAATTGCATGGTGCGCAATTTATTGCATGCCATTTTTTGCATGGTCATACTTTTCTAACTTATAATACAAATTTCGAACTGAAATTCCTAACGCTTTCGCTGTCTTCGTTTTATTCCCATCAAATTTCTCTAAATATTCATGTATAATGTTTCCTTCAAACTCTGTGACCAAATGTTCAAGGGGCTTTTCCTCTAGTTCTAGCAGCAAATTACCACCTTTTAACTCTACTTGATCTTCCTTATGTAAAGAGGGTAAATGATGCACATCAATATACATCTCATTATAATTCATAAAAATAATAGCCCGTCCCAAAATATTTTCAAGCTCCCTGACATTTCCCGGCCAATCATACGATTGCAAATATTCAATAGCCGATTCCGTTAACCCTTCTACATTACGGCCATAATCTTGATTAATTTTTTGAATCAATCGTTCTGATATAACAGGAATATCTTCCTTTCGCTGACGAAGAGAAGGAATTTGAATCGGAATTTTATTCAAACGATAATATAAATCTTCTCGGAATTCTCCTTCCAAAATTGCTTTTTCTAAATTCACATGTGTCGCCGCAATCACCCGAACATGAATAGGAATCGGCTTTGTTCCCCCAACCTTCACAATTTCTTTTTCCTGCAAAACGCGTAGTAATTTCGCTTGTGTACTTGCAGAAAGCTCTCCAATCTCATCTAAAAAAATACTCCCATTATTCGCCTCTTCAAAAAAACCACGTTTTCCGCCTCTTCTCGCTCCGGAAAAAGCCCCTTCTTCATAGCCAAACAATTCACTTTCTAATAAATTTTCCGAAATAGCAGCACAGTTCACACGAACAAATTTATTGTATTTACGATTACTCCCATTATGAATAGCATGCGCAAACAACTCTTTACCAGTTCCCGACTCCCCGCGAAGCAATACAGTTGCCGGGGTATTTGCTCCAAGCTTAGCTTGTTCTATTGCCGCCATTGTTTCATCAGAAGTCCCTACAATATCATCAAAAGAATATTTCGCTTCTAGCGTTCGAATAATCTGTCTCGCACGATTTAATTCATGTGTTAATTTTTGAATTTCTGACACATCACGAATTACACCAACGCTCCCCTTCAATATACCGTCAACAATAATCGGTGCGACATTTACAATTACATCTCGTTTTTTCTGTCCAATCTTCATATGTATCCCTCGAACAGCTCTACGCGTTCGAAGTACTTTCATATGCATACTCTCGCCCTCTACAATATCAGTTGTCGCCGGCTTCCCAATAATATCATCCTCGGATAGACCCGTTAACTTTGTATAAGCAGGATTAATAACAAGACCTCTTCCTTTCTCATCTACAACAGAAATTGCTTCTTCTGATGAATGAATAATCGCTTCCAATAATGTCTGAATTTCCTTTAAATCTGTAACTTCTTCCGCCAAATCCACAACTTCTGTAATATCTTTAAAAATCGCAAATGCCCCTTGAACTTCTCCATCTTCTTTCAAAATAGGAATACGCGTTGTAATAATCTTCTTTCCATTTCCTAATGTCAACTCATGATTGACTTCTATTTGTTTCGTTCGTATAATTCGAAGTAATTTACTAGTCGGGATTACTTCGAAAATATATTTCCCCGCCGCTTCTTTCGCTTTATAGCCTGTTATACGTTCTGCACTTTTATTGAATAACTTTACATATCCCTCTGGATCAATCACGATCATTCCATCATGAGTGGAATTTAAAATTAAATTCCCTTGCTGCGTTTGTTCCTTTAACTTTTCAATCAAATTCTCTTTCTCATGCGCCAACTTCGCAACAATTTTCGCAATATCTCCTGGGATTAAAAGAGTATTTTCACGTTTCTTTTCTAAAAGAATTTTATGTAAATGATAATCCCCAGTCATATCGAATATCACATCAATATCCACTTCCAAAAAAGGCTCTATATCCACTCCAATTGCAATATGTTGTTCTTTTGCAAGTTGTAACCCCTTCGCCTCTGGATTTATATCAATCATTCCTGTAATTTCAAATATATTCGAACTATGCAGCAAGCCAAGAATTGTACTTCCACCTTCACCCGCTCCGATAATTAATACTTTTTGTTTCACACATTACACTTCCCCTCGAAGTATCTCTGCAAAATTTTTCACACCTTTATCTTACTCGTTCAGCATCCTCTTGACAAACCCCCTTTTTATATACCATCATTTAATATATACGAAATTATCTGAAAAGGAGCGTACCTATGCAGCGTTACCTTGCTCTTCTATTAGCACTCATCCCCATTTCATTAGCAGTGTTAGGTATAAAACTAATGAGAGATACTGTATTTGGTATTCTCTTATCTCCTATCCCTGTATTATGGTTACAATTTTTAATAGGAGTATTTTGCTTTGCAATCGGTTTTTATATCTTTGGCGGCTTCGTATTATACCGTGATCGTAAACGTAATAAAGTACAAGCTCGTTTTCGCAGATAAGTAAACAGAAAAAATGAGACCTTCTTTCATGAAAGGTCTCATTTTTTCACTTGCAATAACATTCTAGCCATTTCTGGATAATCCGTAATAATCGCTGATATATTCATATCAAAATATTTACGCATAACCGTCTCATCATTTATCGTATATGGACGAACCTCTACTCCACTTTCCATTGTTAATGCGGCAATGGCATCCGGTAAGTAACGATAATTCGGATGAATGGCCGTAGCCCCCATTTTTTGCGCATAGGCCCATGGGCTATGTAAACCTTCTCGGTATAAAATAGCCGTTTGAATATCCGGAGCCATCATATGACATCTTTTCATACTGTAATGGTTAAAAGAAGAAAAAATAACCCGCTCCTCCAAACCAAACTTACGCACAAGTGTTATCACTTCTTCTTCTAAACCACGGTATGGAATTTTATTATTTTTAAATTCAATATTGAGTAGCAACCGGTTTGACTGTAACCAATCTAGCACTTCCTCTAGTAAAGGAATCCGGCAAAAACCTACTTTTTCTGAAAACTTATAACTCGCATCTAATTTTCGTAAATCTTCATATGTAAAACTGCGGACGGCACCTTTTCCATTCGTTGTCCGATTGACCGTTTCATCATGGATTACAACAACTTTTCCATCCTTCGTAAATTGAACGTCTAATTCAATTCCATCCGCCTGAAACGATTCTGCAAATTCAAACGAAATCATTGTATTTTCTGGATACGTTCCCGCTGCACCTCTATGAGCAAATACAAGAGTCATCCTCTCTCCCCCAATCTTATGCTATACTATACGAAAAAGGAGGTACTTCTATGAAACCATTACAAATTTCTCCGGACACTGCCATTCGCCTATCAAAAGCTCTAGGCGTTCCACTGGAACAAATTATGCATATGCCGCAACATATTTTAGTTCAAAAATTAGTTGAATTAGAAAAACAAAATAAAGATGAAGAATAATATAGTCCTGTTTTGCAGGGCTTTTTATTATAGCTTATTTCAATACCGTCATTATATCATAGGGAATCTCAAGCCAAAATCCTTTCCTACCCCTTCTCACATAATCAAAACAAATGTTTCATTTATAAATGATAGGAAACTTGCTCTCCTTATTCATACCTTTATTTAAAACGCATGTCAATATATCGATAAAAACGATTGTTTATATAGAGTAACAGCACTGAAATACAAAAAAGCAAGGAACAATACCTTGCCTTTTTACAAGTAACACCTATTTGCTAACACACACAACACCTAATAATGGAATTGAAATTGTTAAACAAATGTTGAGAAATATGTAAATTTGATTTCTATTATATTTTATTCTTGTTATCATTAATTATGAGAATATTTTAAAAAAAGAGAGAGGATTTCATGAACGTTCCAGTGAAGGGGAATGAACAAGTTACAAAACTGTTTAATGACTGGTACCAAGCTATGTTACAGCAACAAATCTCAAAAAAGAAATTGATGAGAGTATTAATAGAATAAAGGATATTCAAGACGAACAGTATCAAGACCAAAACCTACTATTATACTATTCATTGTTAGATTTTAGATATAAGGTGTTAACAGACAGCTTAAGTATTACCAAAAATAGTTTTGATGTTATCGAATCATATAACGCACCCTCGGACGAATTTCTTTCATATTATTATCACTTTTTCAAGGCGGTACATGCCACATTAACAACAAACTATAATGAAGCCAGCGAACATTATGAAAAGGCTGAAAAGTTACTGATTGCCGTTCCCGACGACTTAGAACGTGCAAAATTTTATTATCGTATTTCAGCATTTTATAACTATACTTATCAACCACTTAAAGTTATTAACTACGCAAATAAAGCATTAGCTATTTTCATTCAACATACAGGATACGAAACTAACGTTGCATTATGTAAGAACCTTTTGGGCGGTGTTTGTATTCACCTTAAACAATACGAACAAGCTGAAGAATATTTCACATCAGCTATTGATATTCTACAAAAACAGAACGAAAAAACACTAATTTTACGTGTTCGTAACAACATCGGCTGGTTATACGCAAGCCAAAATCTTTCTACATTAGCTATTCGTCATTTATCAGAGGTTACCGAGAATCTACCGAACCACTACAAAGCTATTTTGTTGTTAGGTCGCGAACATTTCAAATTAGAAGAAATCGAAAAAGCCAATGAACTCGCTGAACAAGGTGCAAATATTTGTAACGAACTAGATGACGAAGTATACAAACATCACTTTGCTATTCTACGAGAAATGAACCATAACATTTCGACCGAAAAAATTGAAAAAGTAATTCTTGAAGGAATCGCATATTTTGATGAAGAACAATTAGTATGAATATACACAAGAATACGCAGAAAAATTAGCACTTCGCTTTTATGAAGAAGAAAACCACTTAAAAGCAAGTAAATACTTCCATCTATACCATCAAGCTAAACAAAAAACATTTGAAAAAGGGGCGTTAAAATAATGAAGAAACTTGGATTAATTGCGTTAGGATTAAGTTGTGTCGGAGTTTTATCGTTTGGAGTAAGTGATGATTCGCCAAAATCGTATGCTTATGGGGATTATCCTGCACCACAAAGACCAGATTTAGCCTATAGCGAAGGACACACGGGTGGTGTAAGTAAACTAGAAGAACATGGGGATACACCTGCACCGCAAAGACCGGATTTAGCATTAAATATAGGGGATACTTGGTCACCTGCCGATAATAGAGGTGATACGCCCGCACCTGCTTATGACCACGGAAGACCACCAGTAACATAAGAAAGTCATGCAGATCTACCTGTTTCTCCTGCTGACACACATGGTCACACAGGTGTAAGTAAACTAGAAGGTCACGCTGATTTACCTGTACCTGCGTATGAACACGGTGAAACAATAATTTAATTAACAAAAAAGAACGTCCAAGCATCCACACTAGGCGTTCTTTTTTTGTAAAAATAAAAACCGCAAATTAAATCGCAGCTTCTTGTAATACTTCTCGGACACCTTTCATCATATCAGAAATGTTAACCTCTCTACTCTCTCACATTCCTATCATTGCAAGAATAATGATTTTAAATTCTTCATCTTTAATATGTGTACAAACTTCACTTTTTCTCCTTTCTACACTTCATGATTTTCTCTCATATACAAAAAATATATGTAACGTTTGACCATAGATTTGCAATGTTTTAGCCGACAAGCTTTTATTTAAACAATGCCACATAAAATTATCTAGCTGTAATTCAAATTCAGTCAAAATTAAAAACACCGTCTTTCATTGGTTTGATTTACAAGCCAATAAAAGACGGTGTTTGCTATATTACATGATCAATAAGTGCAAAAAATCTTTCGTTATGTCTACTCTCAGCTAGCCTTATGTTCAAGCCTTAACTTATCTGCAACCATTGCGATGAACTCGGAATTCGTAGGTTTTGCTTTTGACATGGATACTGTATAACCACCGTTATATCAAGGCATCTTACATTTCATAACAATTATTAAAAACTTCTATTTATTGGTTAGAAGTGTGGAATTTATTGCTTATCTAAATTAAATTGTATCATCTATCCAAAATACCTTCAATACTAAATCAAGAATCAGCCTTTCTAACAAATGTTATTTTATATATATTTAGTCCTTCATTTCCTTTTCCACATAATCTAATAGTTTACTTGCAGTGACTTCTTCAATATAAAACCCTTTACTAAGTGATTCAACTTTCTCAACAGTATCTTTACCTTCTTTTGTACTTATCTTTTCGGCACCGGAAGCCTTAACATTATAATATAATTCTTGTTTCTCACCATAAATATCTTTATATTCCAATCTACAATATGTTTTAAATTCACCTCCACCTATATCAAAGTGGTAATTGCTTTTTTCTGCTTGTTTTTGTTCAAGGGGTTCCTTCAGTTTCGAAAATTCTCTTGTTACCTCGATTATCTTCTTGTTGTTTCCCTCTTTGAAGAATTTATTTTCATGCGTAACTATTTCCTTTTGCAAAGCCCCTGTTTTGAATCCATAGTAATAATTTTTTATCGGAACTATAATATGCTTTTCTACCTCATCCTTACTATAATCCGATATAACAATATCCAGGAAAGTAAACATCTTTGAATCAAATTCTTCCATTAGCCCACCTTCATTATGGATAGCTAAACTCTCTCCAATTGCAAAACCATTCTCATCATATTCGTAATCCCTTTTAAAATTAATGAGAGGTCTTTTTTCAATTTTTGTAGTTTCCATCTGTTGTTCCATAATTTTATTTGTATTATAGGTTAGTACTACTGCACTAATGGAAACAAACAATGCCATAGCAGCTATTATCGCTTGACCTAGCTGATTTCTTGGCATAAAGGTCCAAATTGTTCGTTTATTCTTTGATTTCTTTCTAATTGTTTGTTTATTCCTTGATTTCTTTCTGTTACTCAAATCCTTCATCTCCCATATATCTAATATCTAATATCTAATATCTATATTATAAGGAAGAAAAAATTTTTAAAAGCACTACAATTAAAAATCTATATGATTACATATGGACTTTACTACTTATATAAACTCCAAAGTAAAAGTATTTGGTAAATAATTACGTCCTACAGCTTTTCCATTTATGATGTCTTCGAAGAAATGCAATCTAACCTCAATTTCACCGTTATTTACATGTATTTCTTTAATACTTTCAGTAATAATTCGACAAACAAGCTGATTATTAACCTGAATAAGGTTGTTCAATATTTGTTCATCAACCGTCAAACCTTCACTTCTAATATTCTCGGGACAATATTCTAGCACCTTATAATACATTTGTGCTAAAAACATCTTGAAGTTGTATAACTCTATGTCATTCATATGTGCTACACAGGTATATAGATATCGTGCATCAATATACCTATATTTCACCTCATCATTAGTTGTATCATGTCCTTTTGGTCTTTGAGAATATACCCATTCATTAAACACTCTCATCCCCATTGCTAATTGTTGGAAAACCTCTCTGAAGAAACGCTTATTATCCTTATTAAATAACTCATCCTTCTGCAACACTTTTTCAATAATACAGTAATTAACCAATGGGTCTAACCATAGAGGATATTCCATGTATAACGTAGGAGTGAAAAAGTAATCTGGTGGTAAATCAAATATTGTTGTTGCCCTTAAAATATGTTCTAATGTCGGAAATGCCTTTCCCTCAAAGTAATCATCTATTTTATGTGTGTCAAATCCTAATAGTCTAGCAAATTCCAACTTATTATACTTATCTTGATATCTATAAATTTCATTTATTTTGCATGCAAATTCATTTGATGTAAAAACAAACTCTCCTTTCATATACTTATCAAGCTTTGCTGATAGTGAATCCTCATCCATCCTATTACGTTCCAATATCATTAAATCTCGTTCTTTAAACTCATATTCATCCGCACTTTTTATTCGATGCCCAATCCTTTCAAAATCTTCTCTATTGGCATTTACACTTCTCGTATTTCTCCTCACATATATTGTATTTTCTTGTACAATTACTTTTTTTGGTCCATTTAAAGTTTTTGGTGATACATTTATTTTTTCACCCTCATGAATATACATAATTCCAAGTGGCATTACCTTGTCTTTTTGTTCATACTCAAAATAGAATAGACTAAACCTTATTGAATAACCTAATGTCGATTCAATTTTTTCGCCTAGATTTGCTTCATCTATCTCTTCTTTTACGCCCACCAATTCAAGTGACCTATCCTTTACCCCCAAAAGTAAATACCCACCACCACTATTAGAAAAAGCTAGTACATCTTTTACAAATGAATAAAAGTTTTCCTTTGATTTTACATGTAAATCCTCTTTAAAATCCCATCGGTCATCTTCTCTTCCTGTTCCATACATTTCAAAAAATTGATGTTTACTAACTGACATGATTACCTTTACTCCCCTCTATGTAAAAATATTCCTAAACTTAATATAGCATGTAAACAAAAAATCATCGATTTATCTTCATTAAACAAATACCTAATTTCACCAGTCAATCCCTTCTCTTAACCTCCTCTTTGCAGACTCAAGGGTTCGCCTAACTTTCTCAGGATGATTCACACCATATAAACACCCTAAATCTCGATATGATAAATGTGGACTTTCTAAATATGTTGTTATTAAATCCACTTCAATATCACTACAATACTGTTTAATCAAGAGTTTAATTTCTACATCGTCCTCAATACGAAACGGCGAATCAATCTTTTCTAAATCTGCCATAAGGTCAACATTTTGATGATTAGCCTTTCGCTTATTCGTCTGTAATTTCGATTTTATTAGGTTATAGCCTGTACACTCTAATGACTTTCTGATTTTTTCATACAGATAATACTCATCATTCCATGAATGTTCTCGACACACATGCCATAACTTCTCCCAAAATACACTTTCAAAATCATCTCGATAAATCCGCTTGTTTTTCCATGCATTTTCAAATCTATTAAGGGTTGATTGAATTAACCATCCTATTAAATAATCATTAAAAATGATATGGAAGGCATCCTCCCCTTCTTCCAATCGAAGTAAAGCATACTTATTCCACATCTTTTCTACTGCAAGCACCTGCTTTATTTTTTTATCATTATAAATTCGCTTTATTCGTTCCAACTTATCTTCCTGTTGTAGCTGAATATAGGTTTTCTTTTCTCTTGTGTACAATCTCATGTTGCCGCCTCCATAATTTTTAAAAATCTTTTTAAGTTTGCTGTGACAAAACTACAAAAAATGTTGTATCTATAAGTGTCTAAGAAGGGAAAGAAATTATCTCTCTCCTTTCTATTGGTCTCTACACACATAAAACGTGACACTAAACCTTAAAAAATCATTATTTATATGGACGAACGGCACTGAAATAAAAAAAGACAAGGAACAATGTCCTCGTCTTTTTACCTTCCTCTATTCTGTTCTTCTACTTCTAACCAACATTTTATAAATTCTCTTAGCTTATTTGAAAATGCATCAATTGTTGTAAACCCTTTTTCTACCCCTTCCAAGCTATATCCCGCTAACATACCCGCTAAATCCTCATCTATCAAGAATTTCATCATATAAGCATTATTTTCACTTAGAATATATTTCTCTACACTTTTAGGATTATCATCTTTTATTATGTGTGCAATTGTTTCACGTTCTGCCCCTAATCCTTCTTTAATCATACATTCATAAAAATCCTTTTGTGTTACCCCTAATCCTTCAAAATCCACCTTACAATATATTACTTTCTCCATAATTAGCCTCCACCAACTTTTAATATTATTATAGTATATACATCTCTATATTAAGCTTAAGTATTTACTCCATTCTACTCTATCCTTAAAGTTTCACTTCTAATAAAGTTCACATATATATTTTCACTTGAATTCACCCATTGAAAATATCAAAATATAAAAGGTAAAAGGTAAAACAAAAAAATTTTTGAAGAGTAATATCCTAAAGTAATAAAAGCCACAAATTAAATCGCGACTTTTTTCTTGTTTTTAGGCATCTTTCATAATATCGGAAACTTCCACACCACTACTTACACATATTCCCACCATTGCAGGAATAATGATTTTAAATTCCTCGGGATGGATAACACTTATATATGAAGCCCTAGGATTACTTTTTCTTGCATTAGTTCTTCGAGATTTCAAATTAATTCCTCTCTCTAATTTGTTTGCAAGATGATGACGAAGGTCTATCCAACCTTTATTTGTACTAATATTACCGTGAACAACTTTGGAATAATGATTAACAAGTTTACGAAGAAGTGTTTTAGGGTTTTTATATTGAACTTCCTCCTTCACTAATACTTTAATTACCATTTGTTGTTCTTGTAGCTTGTTCTCCATTTCAGTAATATGACGATTTTTAAAATCCATTAACTTTTCAGAAGCATGTGCCAATCCGTTTATATCCCCCGTCATTAGGGCTTTTCCCACAGCAATTTGTAACGCTTGTTCTTCGCTAATATCAGCGACTTTAATCTCATCTGACGTTTTCTCTTCGATGTTCAATAATTGAGTACGAACTTCTTTTGCAACAAGGCTGTCTCGTAATAGCATTCCGACACGCAAAATTGCACGTTTAGGGAAAAGTGCCACCTCGGTATATGGAATTCTCATTTCACCGTTAATTAGTATATGCCCTCTTTTTCTTTCAACTTTAGCGTGTGAAATAAGTTCACGGGCTAAATCCTTACCTACATTTATTTTATAACCATCTTGTAATAGTTCCTCTTTATTTTCTTTTATTACATGTCGTATAACACTACCCTCTATCTCATAAAACTCCGCAACTTGCTTTGTTGTTGCCATTTCCATATTAGGTAAAAGTAATAATCCTTTCACTTTTTCTAATACGTCCACACGGTTCATATAAGATTCACGAACATTGGCGTTGATAATAAATGTTTCTTCGTTTTTGATTAAATTTGTCATAATAAAATTCCTCCGAAAGTGTTTGATTTTGTCCTTACACTTTCTATTGGTCTTTTGTCCCTCGATATGTGACATATAAATTGTAATTATTTTAGATTTTATTTTAAGTTGTCTAACATTCGTTTTAAAAGTTTCGGAATGAAAATACAATCTGAAATAGGGTACCAGTGTATTAATAGCATTACTAAAATACCAAGTAAAACAGAAGATATCGGTAAAAAGCGTTTTATCCTTTCATTGACGCCGACAATTAAAGCCGCAATAACTCCTAATTCAATCGTAAGTATGTTTCCTCTTTTAATTAATTCTTTTATTACTTTAAATTCTTTTAAATTATTAAGTTCTTTTAGTAGCACCCCGCCCGTTACCTATTTCAAGGTGTCCAAGTCACTCCACCTGTTACCTATATCTATTTAGACAAGGGAAGGAGGGCGTTACCTATTAAATTTCAACTAGTGACGGTGGGTGTTACCTATTCATTAAACTTTTTTAACCCAAGCACCATAATTGGGGAAGTTTTCTTTTGCCTTTGTCAACGTTTCATTTAAACACACTTCACTGTTAAAATCATCAATGACAACTCGATAAGCTTGTGTTGGTGGTGTTACTTTCTTCAATCCAAAGAAATTTCTTTCGGTTCATTTTTGTAACGCATATCGTGATTCGTAAAAAGTAGAAAAAAACGATTCCAACAAGCTTCCCTTTATTCGTTATATACAAGAAAACAAAAACACTCCCAAAAATGTAGGAAGAAACTATGAAGATACAGATTCTCATTTCGGCATAATTTTTTGTTGAAATTTTTTTTACCAGCTATCGGCTTCCTATCTTGGGCGTATTTTATTTTGTGTATTTTCGACAGCTATTATCTCCCACTATATACCTCCCATCTCCCGTATACCCCATCGACTTTTCGTTTTCTTATAAATTTACAAATATATTTTGTTGAATTAATTGATTGAGGAAGGTTCGTGAATCAAGAAAAATGAAAGAAGAAATTGAAAATTAATATTCAAAACAAAGTAATTCAAATAGATGAAATGATGAAAGGTTTGAATGAAGATAAATTCTTAATACAAATTGAAAACATTTCTAGCAATGAACATACATTCATTATCAGTTTGTAAGATTCATTGTGCTAATCATGTTAAGTAATAGAGGTAACGATACATACGTTAGAGGCGTGTGATTGCATCATATGGTGGTGTTGTGCCGTGTACCTACCAACATACATATCCATTCATATTGGTACTACAAGGATTGTATACAACAGTGAATAGGAATGTGTGAAGCGTGTCTGTGCCGTACGTGTTCATGTTACCTAATACAATACCTATCGTTTAACAATGACGTGCGTGTCATGAATTTGTGGCGTTATCCTCTATGTCCCCTTTAAAGAAATGCCCCCTATTAAATAAGTACCGTCCTTCAAAACGGTAGCCCCTTGTTTAAAATAGCCCGGCTTCAAAATAAAGGTAGCTGCCCAAACTTACAACAACATAGGAGGATATAAAACACCGCCCCTTTTAATTTACCGAACGTCCATTAGGGCAGGAGATTTCGGACACTCTATCCTTTGTTGATTTCATGCGGTTTACACCGTCCGTTTGACATGTCCATTTTCTAATTGTACAATTAGGACAGAATAAAGGACATCGGGAGGGCATTACATATGATTATTGGATACGCAAGAGTTAGTACAGTAGAACAGAATTTGGACGCACAATTAGAAGCATTGGAAGAAGCAGGGGCTACGAAAATATACCAAGACAAAAAGTCGGGAAAAGACATGCACCGTGAAGGATTACAAGAAATGCTTTCTACGTTAAAAGTGGGGGACACTTTGGTCATTACAAAGATTGATAGAATCGCTAGAACAATTAAGGGTGGTATTTCATTAATTGAAGAACTAACAGCAAAAGGAATCAAATTACACATTCTTAATATGGGCTTATTCGACGGTTCTCCTACGTCCAAACTAATCATGAATGTTTTACTATCCGTTGCTGAATTCGAACGTGAGATAATGCTAGAACGTCAACGTGAAGGCATTGCAATTGCGAAAGCAAACGGCAAGTATAAGACGAAGCCGAAGAAGTACCACGATAACAACCCAGGATTAAATGAAGCATTGGAGAAGCTAGCAAACCGCAAAACAAACGGAAAGACCGTTAAACAGATATGCGAAGAAAATAACGTAACGCGTTCATCGCTGTATGCAATCGCAAAGGAAAAGGGGATTCTGTAAAACAGGATTCTTTTTTTGTACAATTTGTAATGGCTTTATGACATCATAATTCACTAGAATATATTCCCAACACCATATTTCTAGTGATAGCTGAATGACGGATAAAGCCAGTAATAACGCGGATTCACGTAGGATTCGTTCTCATTTTCCGTAACAATATTCGGTGCGTATGTGGGTAGTTACGCGACTTGTACAATCGTTTTAAATCGTCTAGAAACGCCGTGTGCGTGTTGTAGTGTCCCCTTTAAAATAAGTTATTCATATAACGAAAAAGAAGCCCTACAACGTAGTTAAACGTCATAGGGATTCGCTGTGATACTTATTTGATTGTGCTTATTATTTAACCAGTTGTTCCGCGTATTGTTGTGCCGGATAAGAAAGTGTCCCCGTATACAGTGCGTCCCCTACTTCATTAACGGTAGGTTCAAAAAGTGCTTTAAAGTGATTACCACGCTGAACACTACTACCTAAATCAATAATATGATTACCACGGATATCGACCTCACGAAGACCTAGACGTTCGTTAAGCTGACGGTATTTCAATAACTCAGCCGCACCTTTACCAAATTCATCATGGTATTGGACTAGTTTTTGTAAGTATGCTAATTTTGCATCTTTCAATTCTTTCTCTAGTTCCGCTTCTCTATTGCGGATACCATTTACAATAGATTGTGTTTCCTTTTGTACTTCATCACGAAGTCCAGTTAAAGCATTTTGTAATAACCCATCAAAATCACGAAGCATGGTCACCACTTGGTCGCGTGTAACGAGTAATGCATCAAGGTCGTTCTTTAATCGTGTGTTAACGCTGCCATCATTCATTACAGCGTTCTGAAAATCGGCTTCTACTTCGCCCTGCATGTAACGGATATCCTCATCCAATTTCACCAGTTGGTTTTGTAACTCCAATCGTTTACCTTCGTACTTCTCAATAATCTCATTTGCTTGTTCTAATGTTGTTTTAATTCCCATAATTCCATGTCCCCCTATAAATTTAGTGCCGCGTCTATTTGTGCGTAGATATCCGGCGTTATTTCTTTCGTAACGTTCAATTCTTGTTTCACGTTAACTTCTTCATTCTTCAATTTTCCAGTAACCTGCATAAACAATTTTGCGTGTTGGAACGACCCTTTGTTTGCTTTATCAATCACGGTCTCCATTATCTCTTCAAACGCGTGGTCAATGAGTTTCTGACGCAATTCCTTTTCAATTTGACGACCTTCTTCGCAATCCCTGTACGAAAATAGGGTTCGGCGACTGATTCCAAGTGATTTCGAGATACTGGTGTAACTCTCACCACTTCTTTTTCTATAAAAGCTTTCTTGAACGATATCCCTTTGTTGTGGTGATAACTTCTTACTCATTTGATGCGATACCTCCATGTTTTTGAATTACGTACAAATTGATGACAAGAATCTCTTGTAAATCCAAGTCCATGCTTTGTAACGCACGTACGATGCGATAATTAGATAGTTTAGTGATTCTACGTCTACCAGTCTCAAATTTATGTAGTAGCGATTGTTTAACACCGCTAATCTCCGATAACTCTCGACAAGACACACCTTTTAAAGAACGAAAGAATCGAATAGTTTTGCCATGTAACATAATATCTAATGCTTTATTGTCTTCCATTGAAATGACCTCCATAATGTATGTGTAAGTTTGATTGTTTGAAATAGAAATAGGACGCCGAAAAAATCGATGCCCACTTTTAATAAGGAATACAACCCGATAGTTGGATTTGAATCGATTGGCATAGAAAGAGAAAAGCTTTCCCTACCCTTATACGGTTCTAAAGCCCTCTCGTACAAGACGAATTGGACAAATTGGGATATTTATTTTCAAAAAAAGAAAGCCAACGAAACGAATCGCGGCTTCAAAGAAGGAACTGAATTCAGCAACAAAGAGTAGGGAACTCCGGTCATTTGTTTTCTTATTTTGTTGAAAGCTTTTATCCAATATCTTTTTAAGACCTAACAAATAGGCGTAGCCCAGTGAAGACCTTTAGGTCTGAACTGCTTCACTTGACCTTTCTTTTGTAACGGTATAAACTCCATTGATAATCACAAACGCTTTGCTTAGCGTATATTTTGCAAGTAAGAATAAAATAGGACACTTAAAATAAAAAAAGACAAGCAATAGTTTGCCTGCCTTCCTTAAATATTAATCTCTTTGTTCTGCTTCCCATTCATCATAATCCTTGTCATAATTATCAAGATTACCGTCTCTTTCAAAATAGTCATCGATATCTGGACGTCTATCATAATCCCAATTGCCTTCTGAATCGTCTGGATGATAATCTTCTGGGTCATTTCTGTAATCATCTAACATAATAAATTACCTCCTTTCATTCATTATAAAAACATTATACATAGATATTTTAACAGAATCCATTATCTATTAAAAACAGATATAATTCCCAGACAATTCAACTTCATTAAAATAATTTTACCTACTATCATTTGTTTTTCTTTATAACTTGATTCTATGATATACTTACAATAGAACGAGGGGCTTCACTCTTCCCTCTATGAACTTTATCTGTATCTATTTATTTTTGCGTCTAGTTTACTTATTAGCTAGACGTCTTTTTTATTTCTTCTCATTTGCTGATTTTCCCACAAAAAAAGAACCTCGTCATTAAACGAAGTTCATCTAGGGTATTTTGCATGAAAATAGAATTTTATCCTTATTTCGATAGTAGCATAATCAAATTCAAACTACAATCACACTTACTAGTAAAATTAGCCTGCTGAGATTGCAAAATCTAGCCATTTAGTTTTGCTTTTACGTACCATTGCATTGCTAATCTTCTTCTAGCCTTTTTTGTTATACCAATTTGCTAGTAGTTTAAGCACGATTGCTACGATTAGTACGATTGTTGTCGCAATTCCAACGTAATCAAGTAATTCAGGTGTTTTATAACTTGTTGTTGATATTACCAAGATAAGAAACAACGTTAAAACAATTAAGTCACTATCTTGTCTTAGTGGATTGATGCTTATCCCCTCTGTCTTTCTTCTCATTTCTTCACCTTCTTATTTATTTTTTAATCTATACATCGTTTAAATTCCATATTACCTTATCATCGAAAGTAGTAGTTGTTTATATATTCCCCTACCGTAGTCGGTGGTGTTTGCTACCGCACTTCATTTCGTTCGCTGAACCCTTTCCGTAAGGTAAAGCCTGTTCATCTCTTCGTACTGGTTTAGATGCCAAGGTCTCGAATTGAGATTGGTTGCATCGATGACAAACGATTATAGCTTGTAAAAACTATACCATCTGTATATAGCTTATCGACTTCGTATTCAGCTGTACGGTGCAATCCTCATACCCAACACCGTTCCCTTTCGGGTGATTCATTATATAAAACCGCATATCGCTGCTTACGAGTAACTGATTAACCCCAGTCGTACAACCATGTCTTACTTCGCCCCCACTCTTTGCCATTAATTTCTTGGTTATCATCGTTATTAGATTTTACGTACCATAGGCTTTCTTTAATGCAAGGTTTATTAATTTATTCATTTTAGAAGATACTAAATGCTAATAGTTAATATTGCGTAAGATTTCATAATATATTGTTGCGTAGTATTAACTTCTTTCCCGTCTTATACAGTAATAAATACAATATTTTTCGTTAGTTTGTCACATTAATTGATAACAAATTAAAAATTATCTCCCTTGAATAATTACAACTAAACTGCCGTAGCCCATTTACCAACGATAAAAAAACAATGGAAAACCGCTTTTTATTTAAATGTTTTACGCCTCGTATTTCTCAGCTACTTCGTAAACCTTTTTAATATTGTCGTTTAGTAGTTTCATAACCGTATCTTTTGAAACACCCGTATCAATAGAGTTAACCAGTAACTCCGAACTAGAAAGTACATAGAAAATGGAGTCTTCGTATTCTCTAGGTAGTTTTAAGGTTTTTACACGGTAAAATTCTTCCTTCACTTTTGATAAAGATGCTTCCATTATCTGTTGCAATGTCCATTTTATTTATTTATTTAATTGTTCGAAGCGGCTTAACACTAATTCTTTTTGCTTATTTAACCTTTCTACTCGGTCCAAATACGCTTCTTTTAATACTTCTCCTACATTCATACAAACATATATAAAACGTTCTAAATCCTTACCGTCAACGCTTTGCAATATCGCATGAAATAACTCCTCATTTAATGTATCTATTAAAAACCCCCTAACTTCAACACCTTCTCCTTCTCCCAAAACACTCATGTATCCATATGTATAAACTGGAAATAATAAATAATCTTCCTCATTCATAAAAATGAAATCAACATACTTTTCAACTTGTTCCTTCGCCTTTATTAATTCTTGTGCCGTTGAAATAGCGTCAGTAGTTCTATTACATCCCGACGTAAAATATTGTATTGCAACTTCCCCTAGTAATCGAATTTGTCTCTCTATCTGAGATAGCGTTTTCAATTCCTCAATAGCGTCTTTAGTTGTTTGACTCATTTCTACTAAATCTCCTTAAAAGTCTATTTAAAAAACCTCTGTATAGCTATTTTAAGCATTTAAAATGGTAACGGATTATATTGAACATCTACCGCCATAATATAAGCTATTTTGACCGCTTTTCCCTTTTCTAAGTTGACAAACTTCTCCTTATTTTCCTCTTTCTCAAAATAAGTAATTAATTTTTCAAGTAACACACTCTCATCTATTTTGTTCTTAAACTCAATTGTATAAGTATATTCTTCTGTACCATTGGTTCTCATAGTAATTGGATATCTATACTCATGTTCTCCTTGTGGAATCTCTAAGATTTCGTTAAGTGTAACCATTTGTCTCCTACTCTCTTTTATATAAATTGGATAAATTTTCTTTATTCTACTCTCATTTTACCATATTCCTTTATGACTTCGTCCCCCTATTGATTTTTTCTTTATCATCAATCACCTTTATTCGAAGTCGCAACAAAAACGTATTGACATCGCTGGTCTGTTTTTCATCATGGGATGAGGGTAACAGGACAACGGCTAGGGTAAAGAATAACTACCTTATATCGCAAAAACGAAAAGGTTAATGCGACATAAAGCAGACATTCTGTTTCCATGGTCTATCGGGTTAAGGAATCCGTATAGTAACACCTCGTTTGAACACTAGATTTTCACCTACAACGAACTTTTAACATGTCATGCTTGTCCAACATGCTGAAAAATTTAGGAAAGGAATTGTACTGCTGACATATCCTTAATTACTCGTAACCTAATGTTACCTTTCTTATTCGTCGCTACCTGTACCGCAGTACACCAAGCAACCACCAAACTGATTATGTGCGTTCTCCACATAGACTAGACACAAGCAAACGAGGAAAGCTTCTAACGTGCCTACGAACCCCATTTTCTGACGTTGGCTGGTTCTCACCTGTTCAAGTGTTTATCGTGGTGTTAGGTCATTCCCACGTTCGGAAATCCCTGTACTTTCCCTTGTAAAAAGGCAATAACTAACTAAGCCCCTTGCTATCCATTTTTCAAAAATGGTATAATACAAGTGCTAAATGTACGGAATATCCGGTATTTAATTTTAAAACACGACTTTTAACTTTGGGTCACCTATTGCAGTAGGTGGCTTTTTTCTTTGACTTAAAATTTCATACTTGCTAATGGCGAATGACGTTGATATTTATTTTTAATCTCATCATCAGTAAAGTCTAAATACGCCCTTTGAGTTACTTCTACCGATGAATGACCTAATACCCTAGACAAGCTAAACCAATCACCACCATTAAGAACATAATACTTTGCAAAGTTATTTCTTAACTGGTGAGGTGTGAAATGTACACCTACCTTTTTACCAATACTTCTAATACTCGCCTCAAAATTATTGACGTTCAACATTGTCCCTCTTATCGTAGGAAACAAATACTCTGCATCACTAAATCTATCCCTATATTTCAACCAACGCTTTAAATCGTTAGCCATGATATTAGAAAAATACACATATCGTTGTTTTCTATTTTTCGGATTCGTAATTAGGATACTTTTATTTTTTATATCCAGGTCTTCGGCTTGCATACTACAACATTCTCCTGCACGTATACCTGTATCTAAAATAAGTTTAATCATGACGTAACTTCTAAACCCATGGAATGTACTTATATCAATTGAGTACAAAACTTTCTTTATTTCATCTACCGATAACAATACCTTTTGTTTCCGTTGCGGCTTAATGGATTCAATATTGGATATTGGATTCTTAGCAATATCCTCTTCAGCTTCTAAAAAGTTGAAAAACACCTTAATATTGCGAAGATAATTAGCAATTGTTGTTTCACTAATGGTCTTTCCATAATCAGTTCTACGTGTTGGATAATTAATTTGTTCACTAGCTGTATTAGATGTAAATGTGTATTTACCACGTTCCCTTAAATATTTAATATACGTCCGAATATGAAGAGGTTTTACCTTATCAACATCTGTAATTTTTAATTCTCTTTCTAAATATGAAGCAAATAACTTCAACGTTTGGTCATATGACCGAATTGTTTTCCTACTTAAATGCTTTGCATCGCAATGAAGCAAAAAGTTTTCGACATTCATCTGAAAGTTATTCATACAACAAAAAAACCCCCTAACTATTGGAATTAAAATTTCAATCCAATAAATAGAAGGTTTTTAAATTAACCGCCAATTACGTATGTACTTTATTGCCTACATACGTAATTCGTTGGTTATTAAATTTTGTTATGAAATACGCTTAACACCTTGATAATACAGCGTTTATGAAGCCTTATGTTCAAGTCTCAGCTTATCCGCAACCATTGCGATGAATTCGGAATTCGTCGGCTTTGCTTTTGACATGGATACAGTATAACCAAATAAGGACGAGATTGAATCAATATTTCCGCGGCTCCACGCAACTTCAATTGCATGGCGGATTGCACGTTCTACACGACTTGCTGTCGTATTATATTTTTTCGCAATATCTGGATATAAAACTTTTGTAATAGATCCAAGAAGCTCGATATCGTTATATACCATAGAAATTGCCTCTCGTAAATACATGTATCCTTTAATATGAGCTGGTACACCAATTTCGTGAATGATGCTTGTAATACTTGCATCTAAATTCTTCGGTTTCCCATCTACTGTTGTTGCCGATCGGAAAGATGGTAGTGGACGTTTAATGGTCGCATTCGTCTTACCGCTTACTTGACGAATATGGCTCGTTAAATTTTCCATATCAAATGGTTTTAAAATGAAATAAGAAGCACCTAAGTCGACTGCTTTTTTCGTTACATCTTCTTGCCCAAACGCTGTTAACATAATAACATTCGGCTGCTTCAGTCGTTCAATATGTCGCATTTTTTCTAATACCGCTAGACCATCTAAATGCGGCATAATAATATCTAAAACGAGTACATCTGGTTGTTTCTCTTTCAATAAATTTAAACATTCCTGACCATTATATGCAATCCCAATTACTTCCATATCATCTTGGGCAGCAACATAACTTTCTAACATGGATACAAGCTCTTTATTATCATCCACAAGACATACTTTAATTTTCTCCACAGCTTTTCCTCCCTTACCGAATCGATTCTCCCGACATGTGTAAGCTTCTAGGCTACATAAATTGTTCGACAATTGTGTGAAATTTCCCTTTTAAAGTTTCTTAATTTCCGATAAAATCACAAAAAAACATGTTTATCGTTCATTTATTGTCTTTCTTTACACATTCCATCATAGGTTTACAATGAAACATTCACTCTTTGCTTTTATTTTACAACAAAAAGCAGCTCTTGCGGAGATTTTACAAAATTTCAATGAATTTCACAAAAAAACAAGCTGATGTTAGTCAGCTTGCTTTTTTCTCTTGCTCATAAATATTAATTCCCGCTTCATGTAGCATCCACTCAATGTGAACACCATACCCTGAAGTTGGATCGTTAACAAATACGTGTGTAACAGCACCAATCATTCTTCCATTTTGAACAATTGGACTACCGCTCATCCCTTGAACAATACCTCCTGTTTTCGCTAGCAAACGCTTGTCTGTAACTTTTACAACCATCCCTTTCGTAGCTGGGAATTTTTGCGGTACTGTACTTACAATTTCGATATCAAATGCTTCAACTTTATCTTGATCGATAACGGTTAATATTTTCGCTGGTCCTTCTTTTACTTGATGAGATAAAGCGATCGGCAGTGCCTCATCCATTACGCCATTTTTCACACCTGTATTTAATTTACCAAAAATACCAAATGGACTATTTGTCGTAATGTTACCAATTATTTCACGGTCTGGTGAAAATCTTGCTAATTTTTCTCCTGGATTTCCATGACTACCTCGCTCGATAGAAGTAACTGTTGAGCGAACAATTTGCCCATCCTCTACTTGAATTGGTTTTTTTGTATCATTATCAGATATAACATGACCAAGCGCCCCGTATTTCATGGAATTCGGATGAACAAACGTCATTGTTCCAATACCAGCCGCTGAATCGCGAATGTATAAACCAATTCGATACGATGACTCGCTATTATCTTTCTCTGGTATTAGTTTTGTACGGATATGCTTACCATCTCGTAATAAGACAAGATTCAGCGCTTCCCCCGTTCGTCCACTATCATGGATAAACGGGGCCACATCACTCATTCTCTCAATTACTTTTCCATTAATTTCAGTAATCATATCTCCAACTTGTACACCAGCCGCTTCTCCAGGTGATACCTTACCTTTCTCTGTTTGAATTAAATGATAGCCAACAACAAGCACACCTTTTGTATTCAGTTTCACGCCAATCGATTGCCCACCTGGAATCACTTTAAAATCTTTTAGTACTTTAACATTTACTTTTTTCACTGGAAAACCAGCGAGTTGAAAAACCATATCTGCTTCACCAATTTGGTGCGAATTTACTACAAGTCCCGATTTTTGTTCTGTATTTGAACTTACTGTAAAGACACTGTGATTTGTCGATGAAGCCTGGAAAACTGGAAATGATGCTATTTCTGATTGTTGTCCCTCAAAAATAACGAGTTGCTTTGGGGATGAAATAAACGTACGCAGCGGTTTAAAACATCCGATAAAAATTAATGAAACAAGGAGACAAAGACCTATTATTTTTCGGAATTGCTCTAATTTCAATTCGTTCACTCTCCTCGCTCCTACCCCACATTCAGCCTCACGACTTCATCTTTTAATTTCTCCTTGCAACGCTTTGTTTATAACCGGAAGAATTAAGAAATCATCATTTGAGCAAAAAAGCTATCCATTATTGGATAGCCTCTGCTGTCTGTTTAAAACGATGTGCTTGTGTAAGTAACTCTTTAGCATGTTCCGTCGTTAAATCAGTAATTTCCACACCAGAAATCATTCGAGCGATTTCCGTTACCTTATCTTCTATACTTAATACCGTCACTGATGTAATCGTCCGATCATTTGCAACTTGTTTACGGATAAATAAATGCGAGTCCGCCATCGATGCTACTTGAGGTAAGTGCGTAATACAAAGTACTTGCGAGTTTACAGATACACGATAAATTTTTTCCGCAATCGCTTGTGCTACCCGACCACTCACTCCCGTATCTACTTCATCAAAAATGACAGATGCAACACCTTGATGCTTAGAAAAAATACTTTTCAGAGCTAAAATAATACGGGATAATTCCCCACCAGAAGCTACTTTCGAAAGTGCTTTTAATGGTTCACCTGGATTCGTTGAAATATAAAATTCCACATGATCATATCCATCAGCCGTTAGTTTCACTGGAGTCCCTTCTATAAGCGGGTCATCAATGATTCCTTCTCTTTTTACAATCCTCACTTCAAATTTTGTTTTTTCCATATACAGTTCTTTTAATTCTTGGTGGATTGCATTTGTAAGATGGTTTGCAAGCTCATGACGCATATTACTCAATATCATTGCTTCCTTCAAAATTACACTTTCTAATTCTTTTAGTTTCTTTTTCGTCGTTTCAATATGTACATCTTTATTTTCAATTGTAAAAATTTCTTGCTCTATTTTATCAGCATACGCTAAAATCTCTTCTACAGTATTTCCATACTTTCTCTTTAGCATACGAATTTCGTTTAAACGTGTTTCAATTTCATCTAAACGATTTGGATCATATTCCATCATATCTAATTTTTCCCGAAGCTGATAGGCAACTTCTTCTAATAAATAGTAACTATTAGCAATCGAATCATGATTCTCTTGATATGCTTCGTCTAAGTGTGTGATACTCTCCATTTGTCCCATCGCATTTCGTACATGATCAAGCCCACTGCCATCTGCACTTAACAAACGGTATGCATCACCAAGCGCCTTGTAAATTTTTTCGAAGTTAGAAATTTTTAATCTCTCTTCCGTCAATTCATTTTCTTCATCGGCCTTCAAATCCGCTTTACGAATTTCCTCATGCTGAAATTGAATTAAATCTAACCGATGCGCCATCTGTTGTTCATTCTCTGTTAAAGATTTAAGTTGCTTTTTTAATTGTTCATACTCACCGTATACACCTTGATATATATCCAATTGGTTTACGATACGATTTCCATCAAAATGATCGAGCATAAACAAATGACGCTCCTCATTCATCAAATCTTGCGTCTCATGCTGACCGTGAATATCGACAAGTGTTTTCCCAATTTCTTTTAATATACTGAGTGTGACAAGTTTACCATTTACCCGACATACACTTTTCCCGTTTGCAGCGATGTCACGTTTTAAGATAATCATCCCATCTTCAATTTCAATATCCAACTCTCCAGCTTTCGCAATACATGGATGCTTATCATCCTCTATATAAAATAAGCCTTCGATTTCAGCTTTCTCTGTTCCATATCTAACAAACTCTGCTGAACCGCGCCCACCAACAAGTAAGCTAATTGCATCAATAATAATGGATTTTCCAGCACCTGTTTCACCACTCAAAACAGTTAAACCTTTTTGAAAAGAAATATTTAATGACTCAATAATAGCAAAGTTTCTAATCGATAATTCCGATAACAATGCCCCATTCACCTCGTTATAAACTAATCCTCTATTAAGAGCTCCCGCCGAATGCGTTTTACTCAAGTAGTTATTACTTATATCATTTCTTCTAGCCCGCTCCATTGTACCAAACATTTGTTTTACGGGTCAATCCATCGATTTTTTAACTTTACTCTAAAAAACACTATTTTGCCTATAATAAAAATATCTTGTTTACTTTCTGCTTTAAGCAAAAAAGTAAACAAGATTTTTTTACAGCATATTTAAGAAACGATCTGATACAACACCTGTATCATCAGGTGTACGACAAATAATTAAGCAAGTATCATCACCACAAATGGTTCCAATAATCTCATCCCATTCTAAATGATCAATAAGTGCTCCGAGTGCATGTGCATTACCCGGTAATGTCTTTAGCACAAGCATATGTCCTGCTGTGTCTAACTTTACAAACGAATCAACAAGATTTCGTTTTAATTTTTGTAACGGATTAAACCTTTGATCTGCCGGTAAGCTATATTTATAGCGACCATCATGTAATGGCACTTTTACTAAGTGCAACTCTTTAATGTCACGTGATACAGTTGCTTGCGTTACATTAAAACCTTCATTACGTAAAATATCAACTAGTTCATCTTGTGTTTCGATTTCTTTATTCGCAATAATTTCTCTGATTTTAATATGGCGCTGACCTTTATTCATACATTTGCACCTCACACTATCTCTTACCATAGTTTAAACATTGGTATATTTCACTTATTTATGTTAACTTATAATCGTTTACTTGTACATAATTGTTTTTACAATCATTATACAATTCCAACAAAAAGAGGAACAACAACTGTTATTCCCCTTTCCCTTTTTGTTTTAAGGCCTCATGGGCTTCTGTTACAACTTGTTCTACAGCCGGAGAATGATTTTCACCAATTTCACGCTCACCATGCCACTTTAAATGAATTAAAAACTCAATATTTCCATCTCCACCTGTTATAGGAGAGAATGTTAAGTTTTCAACATCATATCCTTCTTTTATAGCAAAATCAACAATCATTTCTACGACAGCTTCATGAACTTTACGATCCCGAACAATACCTTTCTTGCCGACCTGCTCTCTTCCAGCTTCAAATTGCGGCTTAATCAAAGCTGCTACATCACCATTTGGAGTAAGGATTGTTTTTAATACCGGCAAAATAAGCTTTAACGATATAAATGAAACATCAATACTCGCAAACTGCGGTAAACCGCGCTCTAAATCAGCCGGTGTTACATAACGGAAATTCGTTCGTTCCATAACGACAACACGCTCATCTTGACGAAGCTTCCAAGCGAGTTGATTGTATCCTACATCCAAAGCGTAAGATAATTTCGCACCATTTTGCAGCGCACAATCGGTAAAGCCACCAGTTGATGAACCAATATCCAACATGATTTTATCTTGTAAATCAAGATTGAAGGCTTGTAATGCCTTTTCCAATTTGTAACCGCCACGGCTTACATATGGCATAACTTGTCCTTTTACCGTAATCGGTGTATCTTGCGGTATTTTTTCTCCTGGCTTATCGAGTCTCATTTCATTTGCATAGACAAGTCCCGCCATAACAGCACGTTTTGCCTTTTCACGCGTTTCTATAAGCCCTCGTTCTACTAATAGTACATCTACTCTTTCTTTTTTTACACTCATTTGTTACGCCCTTTTTTGTTTTGATGGAATCATTGTATGAATACGGTCCACAACAGCATCTGTCGTTAAACCAATTTCTTCTAATAGCTTTGTAACACTACCGTGTTCAATGAAATGATCCGGGATGCCCATACGTTCAATTAAAGCACTATGATATCCGTGCTCAGTCGCGAATTCTACTACACCCGTACCAAATCCACCGATCAAACAAGCTTCTTCAATTGTTAAAATAGGCATGTTCTTTCCTAGTAGTTCATGTAAATATGTTTCATCCATCGGCTTAATAAAGCGAGCATTTACGACTTTTACTGAAACGCCAGCTTTTTCAAGACGCTCCGCCGCTTCCATCGCCATCGGAATTGTTGTACCAAATGTTAAAATCGCTACTTGCGTACCTTCTTTTAATGTTTCCCATGTACCAATTGGAATCGCTTTGAATTCCTCATCCATTTGAACACCAAGTCCATTTCCACGAGGATAACGCAGCGCAATTGGCCCATCTTCATATTGCATCGCCGTATACACTAAGTGCTGACCTTCATTTTCATCTTTCGGCATCATAAGTACTATATTCGGTAAATGGCGTAAAAACGCAATATCAAACACACCTTGATGCGTTTCGCCATCTGCTCCAACTAAGCCTGCACGATCAATTCCAATGAAAACATTTAAGTTTTGACGGCATATATCATGAACAACTTGATCATATGAACGCTGCAAGAAAGTTGAATAAATTGCTAAAAATGGCTTCATTCCTTGCGTTGCCATTCCAGCGGCCATAGTCGTTGCATGTTGCTCAGCAATTCCTACATCAATCATACGATTCGGAAACTCTTTATGAAAATTCTCAAGTTTAGAACCCACTGGCATCGCCGGTGTAATCGCAACGATACGCTCATCCGTTCTGGCAAGCTTACGAACTGTTTCACTCACAACAGAACTCCATGCTGGTGCAACTTCTTTCGGTTTCACAAAGTCTCCCGATTCAATTTTATATTGTCCTGTTCCATGCCAAGTTCCAATAACATCACTTTCAGCAGGTTTATAACCTTTTCCTTTTTTCGTAATGACATGAACAAGTACTGGTCCTTTTGTTTTCTTTGCATATTGAAGCGTTTCAAATAAGTTTTCATAACTATGCCCGTCAACAGGACCTAAATATGTAAACCCTAGCTCTTCGAAAAAGACGCCTGATACGAGTAAATATTTCAAACTATCTTTTACTTTTTCTGCCGTTGCTGCAACCTTCCCACCAACTGCCGGAATTTTCTTAAGCAAATACTCTAATTCATCTTTCACCCACTGGTATTTCCCAGCTGTACGTAAACGGCCCAGTACATTATGAAGAGCACCAACATTCGGGGCAATCGACATTTCATTATCGTTAAGAATAACAATCATATCTGTTTTTTCATGTCCAATATGATTTAATGCTTCTAAAGCCATTCCGCCTGTTAAAGCACCATCGCCTATAATCGGTATAACATATTCTTTCTTTTTCTTTAAATCACGTGCCAGAGCCATTCCCATCGCAGCAGATAATGAAGTCGAACTATGACCTGTTTCCCATACATCATGCTCACTCTCGCAACGTTTTGGGAACCCACATAGACCTTTATATTGTCTTAATGTGCCAAACTCTTTTGCACGCCCTGTTAAAATTTTATGCACATAGGATTGATGTCCTACATCCCATAAAAATTTATCTTTTGGACTATCAAATAGTTTATGCAGAGCAATTGTGAGTTCTACTACACCTAGGTTAGGAGCAATATGTCCACCTGTTTGAGAAAGCTCTTCAATTAAAAACTTCCGAATATCCTCACTCAGTGCCTCTAGTTCGCTGATAGACATATCTTTCAAAAAACTAGGGTTTTGAATTTGCGTTAGATCCACATGGATCACTCACTTTCATTTCATAATCTGTCAACATGTCAAATATTATAAAAAATATTTGCACAACACAAGAAATTCTTTATTATTTTTCCTATTACTCTATTCTACCCTATTTTGGCAAACAATTTTCTATTCTTCTCTATGTTCTAAGAAAGTAAATCATCTCTTTTTATTAAGAAGCCACTCGGTTCCAAGATGTATTCATACTACCTAATGAAAAAAAGAGCCGCTAACACAATGTGATAACGGCAACGTAATCTAGATATATTTTTGCCAATAACAAAAAAGAAAAACCTTTTTCTACATTTATACCACAAAATGATGAATGACTCAACAAATGAAAACGCTTCTATATTAGTTATTACGCTTTGCTATTAAATCACAAATAGATAGTAAATATTCATCTTGCAATTGTAAAGGTGCGATCGCATCTTTCGCTTTAGCAATCGTTTCATCTAAGATACACTTCGCTTCATCTATAGTAAATAATGTAGTATATGTACTTTTTTCATTGGAAGCATCACTACCAATTGGCTTTCCAATCTCTTCTTCTGTTCCTTCTACATCTAAAATATCATCTCGAATTTGGAAAGCTAGCCCAATATATTTTGCAAATGCAAGTAGTCTTTCTTCTTGCTCTATTGTTGCTCCTGCAAGTAGCGATCCTGCTAGTACGGCATACTCTAACAACCGACCTGTTTTATGCTTATGAATATATTCTAACTCATTAAGTGTGAGTTGCTTTCCTTCTGCCTCCATATCCGCTACCTGTCCGGCAACCATTCCCTCTGGTCCAGCTGCTTTTGCAAGTTCCAGTGCAAGCCTTAATTTTGTTTCAGCAGAAACATCTTGATGATTATGTTCTGTCACCACTTGGAAAGCATATGTTAATAAGCCATCGCCCGCTAAAACAGCCATCGCTTCACCAAATACTTTATGATTTGTCGGTTTTCCTCGTCTTAGATCATCGTCATCCATACTTGGTAAATCATCATGAATTAACGAATACGTATGAATCATTTCAAGAGCACAAGCTGCTCCTATGCCCAGTTCTCTTCCTTTTCCAAATGCTTGCAACGTTGCAAATAAAAGTAACGGGCGGAGACGTTTCCCCCCCGCTTCCAATGAGTATATCATCGCTTCACGAAGTACATTTGGACACTGTAATTGATTTGCATAGTATACAAGCTGCTCTTCTACGAAAGTTTTACTGTCTTTCACAAAAGCATCAAAGGCTACATATGTCACTATGCTTCATCTCCTACAGCAGTAAATGGACTGAGTTCTCCATCTTCTCCAAGGATAACTGCCATTTGTTCTTGTACATCTTTCAACTTCTCATCACATAGCTTAGACAACTCCATACCTTCTTTAAAGTATGAGATTGCTTCTTCTAAAGGAACATCGCCTTGTTCGAGCTTAGAAACGAGATGTTCAAGCTGAGAAATCGCTTCTTCAAAGCTTAATTTATTTTCCATTGTTCAATTCACGCTCCTCTATGCCCGATACGTTACAATCTAAAACTCCATCTTGTAATTGGACTGAAACAACATCACCAAGAACCACATCGTTCACGCTTTTTAACACTTGCTTTTTCTCACTATATACAAGCCCATAGCCTCTCATCATTACTTTAAGCGGACTTAATGCTTCTAGTTTTTGAGCCGCTGTCATAAACGCAAATTCTTTCGTTTGTAGTAATGTTTGCATTTCACGCTGTAATTGTTTCTGCAGTGTTTGCATCCTTGTCTTTGTTTGTAAAATCTGCTGAGAAGGATGATGCTTTTCCAAATAAAATGAGAGCTGTTTTAACTGATTTACCTTTTTTTCTATATAGCGTTCTTTTGCTAAAATAAGCTGCTCAAGAGTGCGATCTAACTGCTCTTCTTTTTGTTCATATACTTGTCTTGGATAACGAAACGCATACGATTTTTGAAGTGTTTGCAGTTGTTCTTGCTTTTTATGTATTATCTCTCGCATGGCTCTTTGCAGACGAAGCGTTCGTTGCAACACTTTCTCTTGTACTTCAAGTATATTGGGTGCTGCAAGTTCTGCTGCCGCTGTTGGCGTTGGCGCACGTAAATCTGCTACAAAATCTGCAATTGTAAAGTCAGTTTCATGTCCAACCGCTGAAATGATTGGAATTTCGCTTGTAAAAATCGCCCTTGCAACCATTTCTTCATTAAAGGCCCATAACTCTTCAATAGAGCCGCCCCCGCGACCAACAATTAATACATCTATGTCTTTCATCTCATTTGCTGTTTGAATCGCTTGTACAATTGAGGGAGCCGCAGACTCCCCTTGTACAAGTACCGGAAACACAATTACATTTCCAATTGGATAACGGCGTTTAATCGTTGTTATAATATCACGAATCGCTGCCCCAGTTGGTGAGGTAATAACTCCAATCGTTTTTGCATATGCCGGAATTGTTTGTTTGTATACTTGAGAAAACAACCCTTCTTCCTCTAGCCTCACCTTTAATTGTTCATAGGCTAAGTGAAGATTACCAATCCCATCAGGCTGCATGTCATGAACATAAATTTGATAGGAACCACTCGCTTCATAGACAGAGATTTTCCCTTTCACAAGTACCTTCATTCCATCTTCTGGCCTAAATTTTATATTACGATTATGCCCTGCAAACATAACCGCTGCTATCCTTGCATTTTCATCCTTTAATGTAAAATACATATGGCCACGGCTATGATATTTAAAGTTTGAAATTTCTCCTTTTAACCAAACAGACTGCAAATGCGGGTCATACTCTATTTTTGTTTTTATATAGCGTGTTAATGCTGTAACGGTTAAATATTGCTTTTCCATCTCTCTCTCCTCATAGCCGCTTTAAATTATTTACAAACAACCAAAGCGCGTTTTGCAGATTCAACTGTATTATGAAGGAGCATTGTAATTGTCATTGGACCGACTCCTTTTGGTACTGGTGTAATATAGCCTGCGATATCCAGTACATTATCAAAGTCAACATCACCGCATAGTTTCCCTGTTTCTAAACGATTAACACCAACATCAATCACAACTGCGCCTTCTTTAATGTAGTCAGCGGTTACCATTTTTGGTCTTCCAACAGCTACAATTAAGATATCGGCTAGCTTGGATAATTCTTTTATATTATTCGTTTTAGAGTGACAGTATGTTACAGTTGCATTTTCATTTAAAAATAATTGTCCCACTGGCTTTCCAACAATATTACTTCTTCCAATTACAACAACATGTTTTCCGGAAATATCCAGATTTGTTTCTTTTACTAATTCAACAATACCATGTGGCGTACATGGAAGGAACGTATCTTGCCCTGTCATCATACGACCAACGCTGATTGGGTGGAATCCATCCACGTCCTTTTCAGGCGAAATTCTTTCAATGATAGCTTTCTCTTCAATATGTTTTGGTAAAGGTAATTGTACTAATATACCATTAATACGGTCATCTTCATTTAAGCGATCGATTTCAGCTAACAAACGCTCTTCTGTAAGAGTATCTGGAAATTCAATTAGCTCTGAATAAATTCCAACTTGTTCACAGCCTTTTTCTTTTCCTTTTACATAGGAACGAGAAGCTGGATCTTCCCCAACTAAAATAACAGCTAATCCTGGTACAATCCCTTGTTCTTTCAACTTCACAACTTCTTCTTTTAATTGTGTTCGTTTTTTCTCCGCAACTTCATTTCCTTTGATGATTACTGCTACCATTTTAAGATTCCCCCTTAAAGAAATTACAGTGTATCTTTTATATTAGATAAAACGCCGTTTATAAAACGACGAGATTCCTCATCCCCAAATGTTTTAGCAATTTCAATCGCTTCGTTAATCGTTACATTGTGTGGAATTTCTTCCATGTACTTCATTTCATACACAGCTAAACGTAAAATACTGCGATCCACAATACTAATACGTTCTAATTTCCACTTCTTTAAATTTTGACGAATTACTTCATCAATTTCTTCTTTATGTTCTACAAAACCAACAACAAGTGATTCTAAAAATTCGTTTGTTTCTTCGCCTTCTTCTAGCGTATTTTCCACCGCTACTTTCGGCTCTAACTCACCAGTAATGTCCATTTGATATAATGCTTGCATGGCTCTTTCTCTAGCCGTCCTACGTTTCATTGTAACTCTCCTTTATACTTCAAGTCTTTCCTTATGTTTTGTTATATTATTATAATTTATAAGCCGTCAATTTACTTACTCTTACAGTTTTCATTGATTTTTCAACTTTATAATACAATGATAATACCACAATTTATCGTTTCATACACGAGTTATAAGGCTGAAAAATAATAAAAAGATTAACTTCAAGTTCCATATCATATCACAATGTACGTTTTTTGAAAAAAAGCGTATTTCCCTTTCTATATTTCTTATTTTTTTAAATAGTATAATAATTACAGGAGGGGATTTATGAAGAAATGAAACGTGAAAAAAGGTGCCATTTTGCGAGGCACCTTTCCATTTTTACACTGGTTCGATTTCTGTTTTTTGTGTTTCAAAAGTTACGCCAACGATGTGAACATTCACTTCTTTTGGCTCAAGACCTGTCATTGTAAAGAGCGCTTGACGAACATTATCTTGAATTTTTTGTGCAACAACTGGAATTGCTACACCAAAATACATAACAACATAAACGTCAACAATAATATCTTCGTTTACTAGTTCAACCTTTACACCTTTACCATGATTTTTCTTGCCTAACTTCTCAACAACATCTGTAGCAAAGTTGCCACGCATTGTAGCTACACCATCTACTTCAGCAGTTGCAATACCTGCAATTACCTCAATTACTTCCGGTGCAATTTCTACTTTTCCAAGGGTTGTATCTTGACCCATATCTAGCATATGTTCAGCCATGAAAAAAACCTCCTTTAAATGTATCACTGCGTCACAAGTTCATGCTCTTCCAAAAATTTCGTATTAAATTCCCCTTTTATAAAATCAGGATGATCTAGCAACTGTAAATGGAACGGAATTGTCGTATGTACGCCTTCGATGACAAATTCACTAAGCGCTCGTTTCATTTTTGCAATTGCTTCTTCACGTGTTTTCCCATGAACAATTAATTTTGCAATCATCGAATCATAAAAAGGTGGAATGGAATACCCAGGATAAACAGCTGAATCGACGCGAATGCCAAATCCTCCTGGTGGTAAGTACATGTCTACTTTCCCTGGAGATGGCATAAAGTTTTTGGCAGGGTTTTCCGCATTAATTCGACATTCAATTGCCCAGCCACTAAATTGTACTTCTTCTTGCTGTAACGATAACTTTTCTCCTGAAGCAACACGAATTTGCTCTTTAATTAAGTCTATCCCTGTCACCATCTCTGTAACCGGATGTTCCACTTGAATTCGCGTATTCATTTCCATGAAATAAAAGCTTTTCGTTTTATATTCATAAATAAACTCAACAGTACCAGCACCTGTGTAATTAACTGCTACTGCAGCTTTTACAGCAGCTTCTCCCATTTGCTCACGAATATTTGCATCTAGAGCAGGAGAAGGACTTTCTTCTAATAGTTTTTGCAAACGGCGCTGAATTGTACAATCACGCTCTCCTAAATGAATCGCATTGCCATGTGCATCTGCCATTATTTGAATCTCAACATGACGGAAATCTTCAACGTACTTTTCTAAGTATACACCAGGGTTCCCAAAAGCGGTACTAGCTTCTTGCTGTGTAATTTGAATCCCCTTTATAAGCTCCTCTTCATGACGTGCAACACGAATACCTTTTCCACCGCCACCTGCAGTTGCCTTAATAATAACGGGATATCCAATTTTACTTGCAAGCTCAAGCGCTTCTTCTGTATTCTTTATAATCCCTTGTGAACCCGGTACAATCGGAACCCCTGCTTCTTTCATTGTATCACGCGCAACATCTTTTGTACCCATTTTTGAAATCGCTTCTGGACTAGGTCCAATAAAAATCAAGTTACATTCACGGCATAATTCTGCAAAATCAGCATTTTCGGCTAAAAACCCATAACCTGGGTGAATTGCGTCACAACCTGTTAATTTTGCTACGCTTATAATATTTGTTAAATTTAAATAGCTTTCTTTTGACATCGTCGGCCCAACACAATACGCTTCATCTGCAATTTGTACATGAAGTGATTCTTTATCCGCCTCTGAATAAATAGCTACTGTTTCAATATTCATCTCTTTACAAGCACGAATAATTCGTACAGCAATTTCCCCACGATTCGCTATCAATACTTTTTTTATCATCACAAAGACTCCCTTATTACGCTTTTACAAGAAATAGCGGTTGTCCATACTCAACAAGTTGTCCGTTGTTCACAAGAATTTCAACAATTTCTCCTTCTACATCCGCATCAATCTCATTAAACAACTTCATCGCTTCAACGATACATACAATAGAATCTTTCGACACTCGATCTCCAACACTTACATATGGAGGTGTATCAGGAGAAGAAGAAGAATAGAATGTTCCTACCATCGGCGATACGATTTTATGTAGCTGCTCATCTTGAACGACTTTCTTCTCTTCCTGCTTCGGTACTTCTACTTGGGCCGCTGCTACCGCAGTTTCAATTTCCACAGCTTGCTTCGTTACTGGGGCCGCTTGTACAGAAACCACTTCATTACCGCGCTTTTTCATTTTAATTGTCGCGCCATCTTTTTTGTATTCAAATTCATCAATGTTAGAGCTATCAATTAATTTAATTAGTTCACGAACTTCTTGAATTTTAAACATGTAAAATCCACTCCCATACACTTGTTTGTCCCGTTTTTACAAATACCAACATGTATACAACTGTTTTGATTGTAAAAATACGCTGATTCTACTAGCCAGATTATTTCTATTTTACGATAAATATTTTTAACATTCCAATTTTATATTTCTTTACAATAAATTGAAACTCCTGTAAAAATATTATTCCACCAAAAAATTATTACCTAGTAATAATACCAAGTTTCACTCAAAATTGGCAAGACCACTTCAGAAAAAACATGTTTTTCTTTGATTAAAACTATGAAAAATAACAGAAATTTTCTCTCTTCATTTTAAACTTGTCATGGAGCCAAAAAAGGCTCTGACCGCTTCTATGCATGGACGGATCCCCGCTCCCACTTAACAAAGGTTTCTTTTTATGTACCCCTGCATTTATTAATTTAGCAAAACATATTTTTTACCAAATATTATTTTTTTATTTACAAGCCGTTCATCCTTCCTTCACATACGAATAGTATGTTCAAGGTAAAGTAAAAAATCTTGTAGTGAGGTGCAGAAATATGATCTGGCTCATCTTATTCCTTCCAGCTGTATTAGTCTGGTTTATTGTCGTCTTCACTCATGTAAAATGCGGAAAAAGTAACCACCATTACCACGAACCTTTAATTTTTTATTCGCAGCGTATTTCTCCTTTCCCTCTAGAAAATACGGAAACAACACGAAAAGATGAACTAGAAAAAAGCTATCGAAAACGATAGCCTTTTTCTAGTATTCTTAGTATTACTACATACTATATTTTATTTAACAGGGTCAAACTTGACACCTATATCTTTTGATCCAGCCTCACTTCGAACAAGTTGGATAATCTTATTTGCTTCTTTTTGAGAATGCTTTGCAGCTTTTACTGTTACTTTAATATCGTTTCCATCTGCTCTTACAAGCGCATCATTATAGCCACCTTGTGATTTGATAACAGTTTCCAGCAATCCTTCTTTTACTTGCATCTTATCAATGGCATTTAATTCATCTTTTGCTTTACTTATTTCTTCAGCAGAAGATTTTGTTGATTTCATAACATCTTGCAATTTTTCTTTCTCTACACTACGCTGATCCTCCAATTGCATACGTAAAGCTGTAAAGTTCTCATCACTTGATTGTACTGTTACATTGCTTTCTTTTTTACTTGTCTCTTTTTTACTACCATCTTTTTTCTCTGTTTCTTTATTGGATGTTTCTTTTGTTCCCTCGCTTTGACTCGTTTCTTTATTCGTTGTTTCTTTCGTAACTTCTTTTTCAACACTTTGCTTTTCTTGTCCAATCTTTTCACCTGCTGTTGGTGTTGCAGTGTTCATCTTATCCGGCGTTGTTACATAATAAACAGATAACACAACAACTAAACTGAGCATTGTTAACAACCAAACCGTTTGTTTTTTTAACACTTTATTTCCTCCCTAACCCTTTTTTGGTAGTACTGCAACGCGATGTGATGGCACATCAAGCATACGTGTCACTGCTTCCTTTACCATCGCTTTTATTTGTATATTATCCACTCCCTTTGCTACGACAAGGACACCTCGTACTTTCGGTTTCTCTGTTCGCAGTACAATCGGAGTTTCTTTATCACCTTCGCGGATAATTACGGTTTTTTCATCCGTTGATTCATCTTCAACTTGCCTTTTGCCTCCTGTTTTATCTGTTTCATCTGTTGTTTGCGATCGCTTTACAATATTTTTTTCAAGTATTTTTTGTTCAGATGAATCTAGATTGACCTCAATAGAGACATCCTTTACACCCGTTATATCTTCTAACGCCGTTTTTAATTCTTGTTCATACGCTTTTTCATATTTTTCTACAGCTGACATATTCTCGTTATTTTTTTGACCAAAGGTCGGCACATCTTTTTCTGCACCTTGACTTGTCTTTTCTTTAAACACAGGTACTTCTTCTTTTTTCGGCCCAAAGAAACTACTAGAAAACATAAGCAACATTCCAAGTATGAGTAGGACAAGCAAAAACTTCGGTGTTACCTTTTTCCCCTTCTCCTTGTCATCTTTTGCGTCCCCTTTCAATAAGTTGCGAAAAAATGAGAATTTCGAATTTTTATCTTTATTGTCCATTTATGCTACCTGTCCCCCCTTCCATTTGAACTTGGATTTGTTTCCCCTCTAGCTGCCACTGGTTTGAAAAGAACTCTTTCATTTCTACAGTTGTTTCTTCCGAAGTTTTTCGTGGTTCTGTCGTATCAATTTCAATTGGATTTACCGTTTCAATTGCATCATTTTTTTTCGATTCCGTTTCTTTTAATGTCACAATAACCGATTGAATATCCTTCGCTGTTTTTACTTCTTCCTTAGCTTCGGCTGCGACTACTTTTATTTCAGACACTGTCAATCCATACTTTTTTTCAAATTCTTTTCCGACTTCTTTTTTCATTTTGACAGCCATCTCTTCTAAACTATATGCACGTGTTAGAGCTTGTATTTCTTTTTTCTTTTCATCAATTGAATTTTTTATTGATCCGTTCGCTACATATTTTTCTTGGTTAAAATTCGCTATCACTTCATTTACATCTGTTTGTAACAACTTAAATAGCGGCGTCAAGATTAAAACGACTAACAATAAGCTCACGACAAATTTGACATACTTTTGCAAATTAGAACTAGGAAGGATAAGGTGAAGCATTGTTGCTAGAAGCAAAAAAACAATAATATTTCGAATCCATTCTGTAATATATTGCATAGCTCTCGCCCCCTATCGCATCATAAGCGTAATATTCCCCGCTGCAATAATGATCGTAATGCTTAAAAAGAACATAAAAGATACGATAGCTAAACAAGCAAAGACATAAATAATGCTCCGTCCGATAATATCTAAACACTGAATAATCGCTCCTCCGCCAACTGGCTGCAATACTGCCGCTGCAAATTTATAAATAAAAGCAATGCAGAAAATTTGAATGGCTGGAAAAGCCGCTATTAAACATAAAATAATAAGCCCGATAATCCCTACCGTATTTTTTAACAATCCAGAAGCACTAATGACAGTATCTGCTGCCTCTGTAAACATCCGTCCTACCACAGGAATAAAGTTCCCCGTTACAAACTTTGCGGTTTTAACAGCAATTCCATCAGCAACTGCTGTTGCTGTGCCTTGTACAGATAATACACCTAGAAAAACAGTTAAAAAGATCCCGATGATCCCAACACTTACATTTTGCAAGAGCTTGGACAATTTCGTAACTTTATATTGATCGCTCATTGTACTTACAATGCTTAAAATTGTCGCAAGTAATAAGAGTGGAAGTACAATATAGTTCATCAGCAGCCCGCTTGTATTCATTAAAAAAATAATGATTGGATGGAAGAATGATACCGATACAACTCCGCCCCCTGTCGCTATGAGCGCTAAAAGAATAGGTAGTAGAGCTAATATGAAATCTACCATCGTTTGAATCGTCTCTCGCGCATATGTCATTACCACATAAAAACTATTTAAAGCAAAAATAATGAGCACCATGTATACAACTGCATCTGCAATTTTACTCACACTACTCTTTGAAAAAGCGGATTGTAAAGACTGTAATAACGCACTAAAAATAGTGAGCATAATGAGCGTTCCAAGCAGCTTTCCATTTGCAATAAGTTCATGAAATAAATATTTTAATAACCCGATCATCCATTCTTTTATTGAAAATTCCTTTTCTCCCTTTACAAATTCCATAAAGCTTCCCTTTTGACTTTCTGGTAAATAGCCTCCATATTTCGTAACAAGTCCATCCCAATACTGCTTCACATCTTCGATTCCGAGTTTATCCAACTGCTGATCTACAACGTTTTTATCTACAGGAGAAGCTTGTACAACAATTGGTAAAGAAAAGAAAAGGAAGCAAGCAAACAGCAGCTTCATTCCAACCCTCCGCAACATTCACTCCTCCTTATCCTGTAGGTAAAAAACCAAGAATCGTTTCAATGACAACCGTTAATATAGGAATTGCCATAACAAGAATCAAAATTTTCCCCGCTAACTCAATTTTCGAAGCAATCGCCCCTTGACCAGCATCCTTTGTAATTTGCGCTCCAAACTCAGCAATATAGGCAATCCCAATGATTTTCAGCAAAGTTTCTACGTATACATTACTAACTTTCGCTTCACTTGCAACTCGCTCAATCATTCTTAAAATAGAATGGATTTGATCAATTAATAGTAAAAACATTACACTTGCAATAAACACAATAAACAAAGTAGTAATACTCGATTTATGTTGATTTAGTACAGCTGCTAAAAACGTTGCGACGAGGCCCAATCCGACAATTTGTAAAATCTCGATTCGAATCGCCTCCTTTACTGGAAAAGAAATACACTTTTAATCTTGTCAAATAAAGTATTAATCAAAAATGCAACATGAAATAAAATAACGACAAAACCGACAAGAATCACCCAGTTTGCAATATCCTCCCGCTTTAACTCTTTTAATACTGTATGAATGAAAGCTAGCACAATGCCGATTCCGGCGATTTGAAATATTAATCCAACATCGATGGACATCGCCTTTCTCCCCCCTATAGCAATAAAATTACGATAAGTAGCCCCGCTAATACTCCTAAACTTTTTATCATCTTTTCATATTGAAGTTGTAGCGCTTTCGCTTCCCCCTCTTCTCTTTCTAAATGTGTAATACATAAACGAATGTGCTTTTGCTGCGATTCACGATCATGCTGTCCTAACGTTTCACCAAATTGCTGTAAAATTTCATATTCGGTTTGCTTAAATGCAGTTAGCTTCCAATTTTCTTGTAAACTTTCAAACCAAGCATCCCTAACGGTTTTCTCGCCACTTTCTAGTTGCTTTGAAAAACTTTGGAATATCCAATTTAATGGCTTTGGCATTTGTTTTACTAAACGTTCCGCCGCTTCTGATAAAGGTGTATGCCCATACATGATTTCAGCTTCTAGCGATTGCAGCGCTGCCTTTAAAAGCCTAAGTTGACGCGGGCGTTCACTATATCTTTTCGCGTACGAAAAACCAAAGAAAGTAGTAACTGCTACAATTAACACCGCACCAAAAATTTTTATCATACACTTTGAACCTTCCCTCGTTTTTGAACCGGTTTCCCCTCTCTATCCTTTACTTGAACCACCGTGCCCGGCCCCCTTGCTTTCGATAATTCAATAAAGCGATCAAATACCCCAAGCTCCATCACAGCCTTTAAAGACGGTCTCCTCATTACATCATCGAAAGAAAATCCATGAGCACTTATAAAAAGCTGAACACCTGCATGAACTGCCTCCATAATCGCTTCACTATCTTCCATACGCCCAATTTCATCCACTATTAATACATCCGGGCTCATGGAACGAATCATCATCATCATTCCTTCTGTCTTCGGGCATGCATCAAGTACATCAACACGTGGACCAAATTCATATTGCGGAATCCCTTTTACACATCCCGCAATTTCTGAACGCTCATCAACAATCCCCACTTTACAAGAAGGAATTTCATAAGAACGAACCCCTTGGCTCATGCAACGTGCAACATCCCTTAGAAGTGTCGTTTTCCCTGTTTGCGGTGGTCCAATGACCATCGTATTCAGCCAATGTGTATCATACAAATAAGGCAAGAGCGGCTCAGCAATTCCAATTTTTTGACGGGCAATCCGAATATTAAATGATGACACATCCCGAATCATTTTTACTGCACTTTTCTCTGTAATCACTTTTCCAGCTAAGCCAATTCGATGACCACCGCGTAAAGTAACATATCCGCGCTTCAACTCTTCTTCTATCGTATAGATGGAATATTGACTCAGCTTATTCAATAAATAGATAGCATCCTCTCCTGTGACGATATAGTCATAAAAATACACTTCTCCATGTGCAATACATTCAAGTGGTCTTCCGATCCGAACTCGAATTTCTTCTAACGCGCTATATCGCTCACAGCCTTCAATGAACTGTTTCATCGTTTTTGGTAAAACCTCTAATACTTCTTTCATCGGCTTCTCCCCACCATACTTGACTTACTATTTCAACACAGCAATAAAAATACAGCCAATTCCAAGAGTTAGAAAAAAAAGCTTTAAAAAAGAAATTTCACTCGCAACGCTCGCAATTCCAATTGACATCGTTACAATTAATACAGTCGGTCCAACAAATGCCAACATACCATTTATAAACAATGCTTTTTTTGCATCATTCACATAGAGCATCAGCAAAGCGGCGAAGATTTCCGCACTACCTGAAAACAACCGAAGCAACCCCATGACAAGCACGGATGTTTCCATTGCCGCTAGCCACTGTTTCATTCTCCCACCTTCTCTCCTAACAATCCCTTTTCAAACGGCTTCTCAAACTTATTGAAAAGGCTGTATCCTAAAAAAGAATATATTTGTACAACCATATGCTGTGGTTGTCTATTTCAGAAGTAAAAACAAATTTTTTCACATTACCAACCGTCAAAATTCTGAATATTTACATTATTTTATGTTATATTTATTGAAAAGGGGGTTTTTTATGAAGCGTGTCACCTTATTACCACTCCATTTACAATATGCAGAGATCATTTTTACTTTATCAAGTAACTCACACGTGCAAGACGCCCTAGGAATACAAGTAGAAACAGTAGAAGATACAAAATCATTTATTCGTTTTGCAATGGAAGAAGAACAACATAATCGCGCTCTATCAAAAATGATTATGAATGAGAAAAAAGAGGCGATCGGCATCACAACACTCAAACGTATAAATCACGAAAAAAAGCATGCTCATATCGGGAGTTGGCTCGGTTATCCTTATTGGGGACAGGGGTACAATGAAGCCGCTAAAAAAGCGATTTTTAAAATTGCATTTGAAGAATTAGATCTTACATACGTATTTGCTGGTGCAAAAACTACCAATATTCGCTCTCAAAAAGCGCAGGAAAAATTGCCTTATATTTCATTGCATGTAGAAAAGCAATTTCCAGATGAGCATGCTGCTTTAGAAAAAGAAACTAAATCCTCTTGTGTATTGCACGTTATAACTCGCGAAGATTTTTTTTATTGGTGGAAATTACAAAATGAGGGGGTATCGGAATGAAGGCAATAAAATTTTTTATTACACTTACATTAGAGGTAATCGCAATTTACTTTTTTTCAAAAACAGTTGGTTGGCCATTTATGGAGACGTTTTTTCTAGGAAGTCTAGCTATACTTGCGATTACATGGTTAACGATAATGAATATATCTCGCAATGCTAATATGGATCATGCTGTATATAAAGGCTTGACAGGTGTGGAAACAGGTGAAATCAAACCATTCGCAATCACTTTAAATCCATACATAATGAGCACGTTATCTCTTGTCGGTATTAGCCTTATTGTAACCATCATTTATTATCTACCTTATTTCACATAAAAAAGCACTCGTGATCATCACGAGTGCTTTTTCTACTACGCACGAGAAACGTATTTACCTTCACCTGTGTTAATGATAAGCATTTCACCTTCATTAATGAAGATTGGTACTTGGACAACAAGGCCCGTTTCTAATGTAGCTGGTTTTGTTACGTTAGAAGCTGTATCACCTTTAATACCTGGTTCTGTTTCTACAACTTTTAACTCAACAGTATTTGGAAGCTCAACACCAAGTACTTCGCCTTGGTATGTCATAATAGATACTTCCATGTTTTCTTTTAAGAATTTTAGCTCGCGCTCGATTTGAACTTCACCAAGTTCAATTTGCTCATAAGTTCCGTTATCCATAAATACGTGAGACTCACCGCTCGCGTATAAGTATTGCATACGACGGTTTTCGATATGTGCTTTTTCTACTTTTTCACCAGCACGGAATGTTTTTTCTTGAACAGAACCTGTGCGAAGGTTACGTAATTTAGAACGAACGAACGCTGCGCCTTTACCTGGCTTTACGTGTTGGAAATCAAGAACTTGCCAAAGGCCGTTATCCACCGCAATTGTTAAACCTGTACGAAAATCATTTACTGAAATCATGCAAAAAATCCTCCTGTGTATTACAAAATAATAAGTTCTTTTGGAGATTTCGTGATTACTTCATTACCTTCACTTGTTACAATAATATCGTCTTCAATACGTACACCGCCAACACCTGGAATATAAATGCCCGGTTCTACTGTTACAACCATTCCTGGCTCAAGTACCGTTTCAGAACGAGACGCTAAGCCCGGCGCTTCATGAATCTCAAGACCCACTCCATGCCCAGTAGAATGTCCGAAATATTCACCGTATCCTTTTTCCGTTATGTAGTCACGTGTTAATGCATCAGCTTCACGACCAGTTAAACCAGCTTTAATGCCGTTTACACCACGAAGTTGTGCTTCTAAAACGACATTATAAATTTCTTTTAATTGATCAGATGGTTCGCCAACTGCAATCGTACGCGTAATATCAGAGCAATATCCTTTATAATAAGCACCGAAGTCTAATGTTACGAAATCTCCCTTTTCTATCACTTTTTCAGATGCCACACCATGCGGCAACGCTGAACGAAGTCCTGAAGCAACGATAATATCAAACGAAGAAGACGTTGCCCCTTGTTTTCTCATGAAAAATTCAAGTTCATTTGACACTTCAATTTCAGATACGCCTGGGCGAATGAATGATAGAATATGTTCAAAGGCAGCATCTGCAATCTGTGCAGCTTCCTTTAATATCTTAATCTCTGAATCCGTCTTAATCAAGCGTAACTTTTCTACAAGCCCAGAAGTCGGAACAAATTCTGCTTCAATCGCTTCCTTATGTGCCACATAAGAGCTATATGTAAGTGTATCTTGCTCAAAGCCAAGCTTTTGAATCCCCAAGTTTTTCACTTGTTTCGCAACTTCATCAAGAATTGGTCCAGTATGCTGTACGATTTCATAACTGGCAGCCTGCTTACCAGCTTGCTCTACATAGCGGAAATCTGTAATAAATAGAGCACGTTCATTCGAAATAAGTACAACACCAGCTGTCCCTGTAAAGTTCGTCATATATCGGCGGCTATATTCATTCGTTAATAAAATACCATCAATACCATTTTCACCAAATGCACTTCTTAACTTCGTGACCTTCTCCATCATCTTACGCCTCCCTAAGTTTCTCCAACAATGCAAATAGCGCTAACTTATAGCCATAAAAACCAAATCCAACAATCTGCCCTGCTACTACTGCTGCCGTCACAGATTCATGACGAAATGATTCCCGCTGATGTATGTTAGAAATATGTACTTCAATAACTGGAATCGAAATGCTTGCAATCGCATCTCGAATCGCATAGCTATAATGCGTAAATGCTCCTGGATTTAGAATGATCCCTTCATATGTGTCATCTGCCTCATGAATGATATCAATAAGAGCACCTTCATGATTCGATTGAAAGCATTCTAACTCCACTCCCAATGTCTCTGCTTCTTGCTTCATCTCTGTTTCAAGTGTCGCTAATGTTCCTTTTCCATATACATTCACCTCTCGAACACCAAGGCGATTTAGATTAGGACCGTTAACGAGGAGTAATCTTTTCATATTTATGAACTCCTTAATATAAAAATGTCTATACAACATTTTAACACAGGATTCACTTATTTGAATAGTTCGTCTACTCCATGCCTTCCCCTTGATTCACATTGTTCGCTTCAAACGAAACAGAATATGTAATAAATACACCATATAAAATAAAAATACATATGGTTGTAACAATTGTTTCTTTCGGTAACTGAAGTGCATTTTTAATAACAGGCGCAATAGAACCGATCCCCAAAAATAAAATCCCCCACCAAAACAGACCATACAATATTCCAGGTAGTACCCCTTCAAATTTTTTAAAAAGAACCCTATAAAGAAATGCCACTAAAATAGAAAGAAGCCCCATACAAACGATACCTAATACATTTCCCCAAACTCCTTCTTTCCACGCTCCAAATGAAAATGGTAAAAGTAAATAGTTTGGACCAGCTTCTGTAAACGAAAAAATATGAAGAAAATACCATATACTTCCCCAAAAAACGCCACCAAATAAACCAATCTGTACAAATTTATTTATTCCTGATTGTTCCTGCTTCACATCGACACCTCCGCCTACTAGTATGCCCGAATTTATTTTCAAGCATGTTTAAATCATGCGAAATTTGTCTATAAAAAGAATAAGAAATGTCCTACTCTCGTAACAATTTTTCTTGTCATGAGCTTGTATTTATCGATAAAATAAAGGGGACTCGGTGATTGTCAAATCTCACAATGACAGAACCAAGAGTGACAATTACCTCTTTTCTACATAAGAGAGAAACAAATACAGGTTGGTGTTAACATGGCAGAGGAGACAAAACAAATATACGGCGGGCAAGCGGTCATAGAAGGAGTTATGTTTGGCGGTAGAGAATATACTGTTACAGCAGTTCGTCGTAAAGATAAATCGATTGAATTTTATCGATTACCACGTGTACGCAATAAAATATTATCTACAATAAAGAAGGTTCCATTTCTACGTGGTATTGCCGCTATCATTGATGCAAGTGCTAACGGAGCGAAACATTTAAACTTCGCTTCGGAACGATTTGACGTTCACCCTGAAGACGATGAACAACTTGCACACAAAAAAGAAGAGCAATCAAAATTAACGATGCTATTAGGAGTAGCAGCAGTCGGAGTCTTATCGTTCATATTTGGCAAAGTTATTTTCACAGCAGTTCCTGCACTGTTAGCAGAATTAACAAGGCCACTTTTCCCATCTCACACTGGGCAAATCGTTGTCGAAAGCATCATTAAGCTCATCCTTTTACTGAGCTATATATATATTGTGTCATTAACTCCGCTCATTAAGCGTGTGTTTCAATATCACGGTGCAGAACATAAGGTTATCAATGCTTACGAAAACAACCTTCCACTAACAGTAGAGAATGTACAAAAACAAACTCGTCTTCATTATCGTTGTGGTAGTAGTTTTATTATATTTACAGTCATTATCGGAATGTTTGTCTACTTTCTTGTTCCAACTGATCCCCTTTGGGTCAGAGTCGTAAATCGAATTTTATTAATTCCAGTTGTTCTAGGTATTTCTTTTGAAGTCTTGCAATTTACAAACCGATTACGAGATATTCCGGTCTTGCGCATATTAGGATATCCAGGATTATGGCTTCAACTATTAACTACAAAAGAACCAGAAGATGATCAAGTTGAAGTTGCAATTGCATCTTTTGAAGAATTATTACGTTTAGAAGGAAAGCAACAATAAATTTTCAAAAATAGTACTCAACTCCTTCCCTTGTCACTAATATACTAATTTTAATATATGTTATTTAGGAGGTGTTCCCTATGAACGGTCGTTCGTTTACGTTCGCTTTGGTCATACTTATTATTGGCTTGGCAATATTTGGTCTCGTATCATCTGCAATTACAAATCCATACGGAATGATTAAAAACATTGTGATCATGTTACTTGTTGTTAGTGTGTTTTATGTATTATATAAAATGTTTACAAGCTCCAGCGGTTCCGCCAATTCGCAAAACTCTTATAAGCGTGCTGCGAAACAATCGAACCGAAAATACGGAAAGCAAAACGTAGCACCCCTAAGCAATTCTTTATTAAAACGAAATGCTTCTGATGAAAAAGGTAAGAAAAGCACTTCAACAGTGTTAAAAAAGAAGCGAAAACAATCTCATTTAACCGTGATTGAAGGTAAAAAAACTAAAAAGAAAGACCGCGCTTCCTTTTAGGAAATGCGGTCTTTTTTGCAAACAAAAAAGGAAACGCATTTCGTTCCCTTTACTTTCCCTGTTCTTCATTTGCTTTTTGAACACCGCGAAGCGTTTCAATTCGAAGTTCATCTTGCTCAAAATACTGTACTAAATCCCCAATGCGATCGATAGCTTCCCAACTTAAATGATGTTCAATTCCTTCTACATCATTATAAATCTTACTTTCGTCTACACCAATGATACGCAGAAATTGTTCTAGTAGCTCATGACGATATACAAGACGCTCCCCGATTTTTTTCCCTTTTGATGTTAATACAAGCCCTCTATATTTTTCATAAATTAGATACTCATCTTTATCTAATTTTTGTACCATTTTCGTTACAGAGGATGGATGTACACTAAGCGCTTCAGCAATATCAGATACGCGGGCATATCCCTTTTCGTCAATCAACAAATAGATTTGTTCAATATAATCTTCCATACTAGGGGTAGGCATCGGTTTCCTCCATCCAATTTCATTTTATTTATTCCGCACTAAGCAATCAATAAAATGATACACCAGAAAGGATATCGTGACAAGGGCGGAAACAAGCCTAAAAACACGAAATAAAAAAGAATCTGCAAATTACTTACAGATTCCTCTATGTGAAATATTGAATTTCGGCATCTGGAAAATATTCGTGAATATACCCTCGTATTGTTTCCTCTAACCTTGCTGCATCATCTTTTTGATATACATACTTTCCAATTCCATATCGTCCCCATTTATATTTTCGTTTCTCCTCATTCATTTCGAGTTTTGTATTAGGATAACGTTGTTGTATTACCTTTTTCGCTGGCTTCGTAAAACGATGTTGAATCAATTCAAACGATAAATCCGGCAATGTTAAATCTTTTAATGCACAAGAAAGTCGTTCAAATAATTCACGATATCCTTCCTCCCAACCCTCATGTATATAGATCGGGGCAACAATAAAGCCAAGTGGATAGTTCGCTCTCGCTACTTTACGAGCTGCCTCAATTCGATCCTCAAATGGCGAGGTACCCGGTTCAAAGTTTTTTATAACATAACGAGAATTCACACTGAAGCGAAAACGCGTTTTCCCATTATGCTTTGCATCTAACAAATGGTCAACATGAGAATATTTTGTCACGAAACGCAGACGACCATATTCACTCATTCCAATGAATTCAATCGTTTCCTTTAAAGCATGTGTTAAGTAATCGATTCCAACGATATCCGACGTACAAGCCGCTTCAAATCGTGTTATTTCAGGCGCTCGTTCATCCATATATCGCTGCGCTCTCTCAAAAATTTCATCTAAATTCACATATACACGAACATATGGCTTGCTACCTAGTGTTGTTTGCAAATAGCAATAATGGCAATGTCCCATACAACCTGTTGCAAGTGGAATTGCATATTCAGCCGATGGTTTAGATGTATCAAACTTAAGCGTCCTTCTTACCCCAATAACAAGTGTTGTTTTTGCATTACGATATTTCTGCAAATCATTTTCTCCAGGTAAATCACGAATTTGATTATGTGATGTTGTTTCTCTAATTTCTAAACCCATCTTGGTAAACTTCTCATACAACTCTTTTCCAAGTGGATACTCGAGTGCCTCTGGTTCAAAATAAACGAGCTTTGGCATAAATGGTTTCATACGATTACCTCCCTCGTTTTAGTATGAGCATTCATCCACTAACAACGCTGTTAAAAGTTTTCCACCTCAGCTACCTTGCACAACAAGTTACCTAAAACTGAAGGTGGTGAAATCATGCACAGTCAAATGTTAAAAGGTGTGCTCGAGGGATGCATTTTATATATCATTTCCCAGGAGGAAGTGTACGGATATGAGCTGGGTACGAAATTAAATAAACACGGCTTTACATTTGTAAGTGAAGGAAGTATCTACCCTCTTTTACTGCGAATGCAAAAAGAAAAACTCATTGCCGGTACATTAAAAGCCTCTAGCCTTGGACCAAAGCGAAAATATTATCACGTAACGGATAAAGGATTCGAACAACTAGAAGAGTTTAAGAAGAGCTGGGGAATGGTTTCGACGACGGTAAATAATTTGTTGCAGGGAGAGTGATTGGGGATGAAGGCGAAAGACATGGTGGAACTTAACAATAAAAAAAAGAAAACTTTTAACACCTGAAAACGAAGCTGCTTATGGGGATATGTTAGTATACCTTCGATTATCTAACGTGCCGGAATATCAATTAGAAGAACTATTACTAGAAATATTAGATCATCTTATTGAAGCACAGGGAGAAGATAAAAACGCTTATGATATTTTCGGACATAATTTACAATCTTATTGTGATGAACTCATATTAGCTTTGCCGAGCCAAACAAATCTAGAAAAAACTTCTATGATTGGATTTGTTATTAGCTTACTTCTTGCTATACAGTTTGGAATGGATGCAATGTCTTCACTTTTCATTCTACTTTTTGAAAAGAATACGGAATTAAAAAAGCCACCTTTTAGTATTCTCGGAACTACTTTTTCCATCTTATTTATTATACTGGGCATGCTCTTCATTTTATATTTATTAAAGCGTTATTCCTTTAATCAAACAATGAATTGGAAAAAAAGAATTTCATTTGGGCTCGCATTTTCTATTCCATTTTGCTCAGCAGTATTTATAAATATTTACTTTAAAAAACAACCTTATTTTTCTTATCATTTAACAATTTGGCAAAATGCCCTAATCGCTATTTTCTTTTATATTTTATATAAACTGCTATATAAAAAAGCAAACTTTTAACAGCCTTGCAAAAGGCTGTTTTTCATCTGTCTAATTTTACAAATCGAAAAATTTCATAAAGAAAAAAAGAAAAATACAAAATAATTAACGTAAATTGTTGACGTGATGCTTTTATTATCGGTATCATAAATCTTCGTGAGCAATTATTTTTCGTTATACGATTTTTTTATTATTACTGAATTTTTGAGAGGAGAAATTTGATGTCACTTAAGAAGAAAACGCAAGTACGCACCGGCAAAATGGTTCGTGAACTAATGTTAGCAGATGAAGATGTAAGTGCTTCGCTAATTATGGTATATAGTGAAAACGGTGTAAACGCAGAAATTAAAATCGAGGGCTTAACGCCGAAATGTAACGAAGAATTATTTTTGAGCGGAAACGTGGATTGGAACAAGAGTGTTATTTATAAAATTGTTGATTTCACTGGGAACGCTGAAGTTGGAAAAGTTACATTAACAGCAATGAACAAAAACAATGTTTCTCTAGAAATTGAACGCGTTATGTGGAGTAAAGAAAATAAAGAAGCTGCTGAGCAAGATGCACCGGTAGAAGCTACTCCGAAAAAAGAAGTAGTGGTAGAAGCGCCAAAAGTAGTTACACCTGCTCCAAAGCCTGTTACACATATGGAAACACCTAAACCTACTCCAGCGCCGAAGCCAGTACGGGTAGAAACTGTTGTAGAACCACTTACTCCAGCGCCTGTAAGAAAAGAAGTACCTACTCAAATGACAAAGCAAGAAACAGTACAGGTTACTCCTGCAAAACCGAAGCAACCTGCTTTGACTGAAACAAATTCAAAACTACAAGAAAATTACGTTAAACTTGTAAAAAAGACAATTGAAGTTTGTCAAGATTACGAGCTTGGCATCGACATAGATGATTCTATTGAAAAATTAAAAGAAGAATTACAAAGTCAAGGTATTAGCGTTACATTCGACAAAGAAATTATGGACGTTGTAAATCGCCTTCGTTCTTTACAAGAAAAAGGAATCAAAGTAGAAAAAGTACTTAATTTATTATAGATTGAAATTTGAATCCGCACTCATATTCTGAACTTTAGTAAATAAAAAAATAAGGGGTGGCAATCGCCACCTCCTTATTTTTTATAATTCCACTCATCACTTTCATACTTTTCTTTTGCTACTGTTTTTACTTCTCTAAGCTGCTCTTCTGTTAGTTCATACGGAACTAGCTCCACGTCTAACCCTTTTTCAAATCCTACTCGGAACGCTTCAATCAACTGTTCAATTGTAAACGTACGATCCGTTAATTCATTGATTGCAACAGCTTTAGAAGAAAACATGCTCTTCATACGCTCTTTCACTCGCTCATTTGGAAATAGGAATAAATCATATAGCTCATCTAAGTCAATTTCTAACGGAATTGATCCATGTTGTAAAATAACACCTTTTTGACGTGTTTGTGCACTTCCAGCAATCTTCCGACCTTCTACAACAATTTCATACCAAGATGGCGCATCAAAGCATACACCTGAACGTGGATTTTTTAAATTCTCACGATCAGTTTCTGTTTTTGGAACCGCATAGTACGCTTCTAAGCCTAGCGCTTTAAAACCTTCAAGTAACCCTTGCGAAATTACGCGATATGCTTCTGTAACTGTTTTCGGCATATTCGGATGATCTTCAGAGACAATCACACTGTACGTTAATTCCTTATCATGTAGTACGCCTCGCCCACCTGTTTGACGGCGAACAAATCCATATTGCTTCTCATTTACTACATCCATATCGATATCTTTTTGTATACGCTGAAAATACCCCACTGTTAATGTCGGCACTTCCCATTCATAAAAACGGATTGTTGGCGGCATTTTTTTTTCACTTTGCCAATTTAACAAACATTCATCTAACGCCATATTAAATGCTGGTGAACATTGACCAGAGTTAATATAACACCATTTTTCTTTTCCCATCCTGCACCTCATATAACAATTATTTTTTCACAATGTCTAGTCTAACAAATTCGACAAAATTTGTGAAAGAATACGAAATTTCTCCTTATCATCACATGAACCTGTTGCATAAATACATATGAGCATTATAATATTGAAAGTAGGATAAGAAAAAAGGGAGCGATAGAATCGTGTCAACAAATGTAATTATTATACTAGCCGTAGTTCTAGCATTCATTGGCTATTCTGTATGGATGTTTTTCTATCAGAAGAGATTAATTAAAACACTTTCAGAAGAGGAATTTCGTGCTGGCTACCGTAAAGCACAGCTTATCGATATTCGTGAAGCAGATGAATTTAACGCTGGTCATATTTTAGGTGCTCGTAATATCCCATTATCACAAATCCGCATGCGTTACAAAGAGCTACGTAAAGACCAACCTGTTTATTTATACTGCCAAAGCGGATTCCGTACAGGACGTGCAGCTCAATATTTAAAAAAGCAAGGTTACAAAGAGTTTTACCAACTACAAGGCGGCTTTAAAACTTGGACAGGTAAAATTAAAAAGAAATAATATTTAAAAGAACTAGCATGAATGATCAGCTAGTTCTTTTCTTCCATATTGTTCGCAATATACAATAAGTTTTGTTTTATTGCTTCTTCATTTCTTACTTCTACATTGCGGTATAACAGTTGATATTCTAATCCTCTCTCTTTCCATATAAGCGTCGCAAATTCCTCCCCTTGTTCACCTTCATCTCTATTTTTAAAATAAGCAGGTGAACCGTTATCCAATCTCATTTGTTCATGAAATCGATTTTGTTCTACAATATAAGGAAAACTGTAGGAAAAATTAGCAACTGTTAATTCTATATACTCTTTCCTTCCTTCTTCTTTTGGTTTATATTTAATCATCAAGACCGCGTTCTTTTTCCCAATTGTTCTTATTTCTCCCGTTACATCACTCATAACATCATACGGCAGGTACGTCGGAACTTTAATTGTTTCCGGAAAATATTTTTTTACACCCTTTAATGAAACAGAACCAGCTATATGGTCTACAACTCCATCCGCATTTCCAACGAATTGTTTTTCTTCTTTCATTGTCTGTTGGAATGAACATGAGCTAAGCAACATGCTAGAAAACACGAAACAAATGATCTTTTTTTTCAATTTGTTTCCGCCCTTTCATACCGCTCCTTTTATGAACAAAGCGTTACTATGTTGTTCATATTCGCCTTACTTGTCCATTGCCCCTTTGAAAACTTTCCTCGTTTATCTCACACATTTTGACAGGCGTTATCTTTTTAGACAAAAAAAGACTTTTCGTTATCCTTACGCCCTAACAGGTCACGCGAATAACGGAAAGCCTTATTTATAAAATAGATTGTGAAAAGCTTTTCAGGTCAAGCATTTTTCAGTATTTTTCCATTCGTACTCATTTGCCTTTATAATGAATGAAGAGGTGATACATATGGCGAATATAAAACAAATTGCGAAAACCGCTAACGTATCTATAACGACGGTTTCGCGCGTGCTAAATGACCATCCCTACGTAAGCGATGAAAAGCGACAGCGTGTTTTAGATGCGGTTGAAGAACTAAATTATGCAAAAAATATAAATGCAGTTCATTTAATAAAAGGAAAAACATTTACAATTGGCGTCATGCTTCCTTTTTTTAATTTGCCATACTTCAGTAACATTATTGAAGGAATCGGAAATGAAGCATTAGCCGCCGGTTATCACATTAATCTTTGCCAAACAAACTATGATAGCAAAGAAGAACTTCGCGTTCTAGAGATGATGAAAATGAAACAATTTGATGGCATGATTATTTGCTCAAGAGCAAGCTCATGGGAGCAAATTGAACCTTTTGCCAAATTTGCTCCTATCATTTCATGTGAAAAAATGACGCACCCCCTTATTTCATCGGTCTATGTTGATCATTATGAAGGGTTTCGCATCGGTACAGAATATTTATTGCAAAAAGGGCATGATTCCATCGGTGTTTGCCTAGCTCGTGAACACAGTGCCAATACAAAACAACGAAAACAAGCATTCTTTCATACACTCCATTCATCTGGAAAAACAGTTCATCAAGACTGGATGTTTTATCAATGCTACACGATGAAAGACGGTTGCAAAGTCATGCAAAACATCTTAAAAATGAACAAACGCCCCACTGCTATCTTTGCTGCAAATGATCAAGTTGCAGCTGGTTTATTAACAGAAGCAAAAAAACAAGGTCTATGCGTTCCAGGCGATATAGCCATTCTAGGATTCGATAACCACGAAATTTCCGAAGCGCTAGAGATTACAACAATTGAGCATCCAGGCTTAAGCATGGGATCTCATGCATTCTCCATGTTTTATAAACATATGCAAAATGAACAAATACAAAATAATTCAAAAGAGCTCTCTTTCCAATTAATTGAGCGTCAAACTGTGTAAAGAGTATCGAATAAGATACTCTTTTTTAGAAATTCTTCTTATTGACTTTATTTTTTCTTTCTTTTATACTTAAACTAACGAACGGTAGGTAGGGGATGAAAATGACAGCAAATCGTATTAAAGCTGTAGCACTTTCTCATTTCGCACGCTATGGCTATGAAGGAACTTCATTAGCAAATATTGCACAAGAAGTCGGGATTAAAAAACCATCGATTTACGCACACTTTAAGGGAAAAGAAGAACTATACTTCATCTGCTTAGAAGCAGCCTTACAAAAAGACTTACAAAGCTTTACAGATGATATCGATAATTTCCCGAAATCATCCACCGAAGCTTTACTCATAAATCTTTTAAAAGGTTATGCGAAACGGTTTAGTGAAAGTGAAGAGTCAATGTTCTGGTTACGTACTTCGTATTTTCCACCTGATGCATTTCGCGAACAAATTATTGAAAAGGCAAATGCTCACATTGAAAACATCCGAACAATTTTGTTTCCTGTATTCAAACAAGCAAATGAACAAGGGGAACTGCATAGCATTGAAATACAAGACGCTTTAGAGGCTTATTTATGCTTACTTGACGGTCTTATGGTTGAACTATTATACGCTGGTTTAAATCGCTTTGAAACCCGTTTAAATGCCTCTTGGAAAGTATTTTGGCGTGGACTTTCACAATGACGGATTGCATATAGCAATGCGTCGTTTTTCAGCCCTTTACCTAACGACTGGTAGGAAGGAGAGATAATATATGGCATGGATTTATGTAATTGTAGCTGGGATTATTGAAATTTTTTGGGTAATTGGACTAAAACATGCAACAACCCCAATTGAATGGATCGGCGTTGCTCTTATAATCGCAATTAGTTTCGTCCTATTATTTAAAGCTTATAAAGATCTACCTGTTGGAACTGTATATGCTGTGTTTACAGGAATTGGAGCTGGTGGAATCGTTCTTACAGAAATCTTCATTTTCGGAGAACCATTTTCAATTGTAAAAATCTTATTTATCGGTTTAATCTTCTTTGGAGTAATCGGATTAAAACGCGTAACAAGTGAACAAGAAGAGAAGGAGGCTGCATAAAATGGCGTGGGTATTTTTAATTATCGCTGGTATTTGTGAGATTGTTGGTGTACTGTTTATGAAAGTAGCTACTGAAAAGAAAGGCTGGACACCAAAACTTATTTTGATCGCCAACTTTGGCGTCAGTTTCTTCTTCTTATCTCTTGCAATGAACTCATTACCGATGGGAACAGCTTACGCAATTTGGACTGGAATAGGAACTGCTGGAAGTGCACTTTTAGGTATTCTAATCTTCCGTGAATCAGCTGATTGGCGTCGCCTTGCTTTCTTAAGCTGCATTCTATGCGGTGCAGTTGGCTTAAAATTATTGAGTTAACCTTGAGGTGAATGTCATGTGGAAAGAAAAAGGAAAACAAATTATAACTGGTATTATAATTGGAATTGCGCTCCTACTACAAATGAGCTTTCATTTTATCGACTGGTTATTCCATAAAGGAATTTCTATTCTTACATTCCTTCCTAACATGGCACTTGAAGCTGTATCCATCATTTGGTCGATTGTTGCCTCCATTCTAATCATTATTATTTGGAATATCGCTAAACTTTGGAATAAAATAACTAGAAAAGACAGTCCTTCTGAAAAGAAGTAACTGTCTTTTTTTACTTAATCATTCTTATTTCTTGGTAATTTAAAGAAATTGGATGCAATAAGACATAGTACACCAAGAATAAAGACATCTGTTCCAACCTCTTTATTATTAAATTCAAATAAATTAATATCTTGATAAAATCCAAGTAGCATAAGACCTAAATTAAACAAAACGAGTCCAGTTCCAATTAGTATCCTTCCCACTAATGTCCGTTGTCTCATCATTCCATCCCCTCTCCTCATCTCTTTAAAATCCGGACATATTTCCAATCAAATCGGACATACTACACAAAAAAGGAGCTGGTTGTATGCAAAATTCCATACATAAACATATTCTATTGTTGTTCTTCCTTTTTCTTTTCTTTGTTATATGTTTCAGCCTTATATTACATGCACCAAAAGATATGCCGAGCACTGTTTCTATTTATAAGTTACTTCTGTGTTATTTCTCTTATTGAAAAAGGTGTCTTGTGATGAGACACCTTTTATAATTTGTATTTCTTTTTCTAAAAAACTGTTCCGAACAGCAATTTTCATCATCGTCTCTTGCTGTCTATATTTCTCTTCGCTCATATAATTTCATACAAACTAACATTGATAAACCCAACATACAAGTTGCACCAATGTATAAAAAAACGCTATGTAAGTTCACCTGCTCTATATTTATTTTAAAGAAAACCTCTAAAATCAATATTGGTGCAATTAACATAAAGCAGGCTGTGATCAGCGCTTTTTGATATCCTAACATAAAATATATTGGAAAAATTAAGCTAAGAGAAAGAACACTAAGGCTTATACTTGGCATAACTATTATTTTGATAAATTCTGTTATCTCGGCCTTTAGCTGGGTTCCTACTGTAAAGTAAGCAATGATGACGCTCACCATTAAAATAGCGATTGCAAATATATACTTTGCCAGTACAATTTGTTTTCTAGAGAGCGGTAGACTATTAAATATCTTGTCACTTTTATTTTTTTCATCACTATAAAATGTTCTCAGTATCACTAGAATCGGAATAACAACTACCATAAGTGTGAATGTACTCTGCTGATCTCGAGTTGCCATGTAGAATAAAAAAGGATATATAATATACCAAATTAATATCTTCCATTGCACGATAAAATCTTTTATAATCAGTTGCTTCATACAAATCCTCCCTTCTTCTTTTATAAATCACGCTCTTTATATAAACCAATCGATAAAAGCATAGATGCCATATAAATAAGACAAATTCCAGTTAAAAGAATTACATTTACGAATAGACTTGAACTCCACCCATTTTCTACATTTCCCCATAAATTTTTCACAATCATGCCGCTCGAAAAAGCAAATATTGTTCCTCCAAAAGGAGCAATATACTTTGAACTCATGTGCCCCATTCCAAAGCCGATAGGTAAAGCAATACTTGCATAAAGAGTTGCCCCAACAATCCCTCCAAGCATCGCTCCCCACATCATAGCGCCATTCATATCCAATGTTCCAAGTTGATGCTGAATCAATCCAATCATATATGATAGAATAATTCCTATTGCAATCAATATACTCGAAAATATGTACTTTGCTATCACAACTTCTTTGCGCCGAATCGGTAAACTACTTAATATAATTTCACTATTATTTTTCTCTTCAGAGCCTTCAGATACAATTATTCCAATAATTAGTATAGACAGGCAACATATTGTTAAGAGACTGTCATTATTCAAATTGATTACTAAAAGTAAGAACGGGTATCCCAGATAAAAAATCCCGATTCTCCGTTGCAATATTAAATCTTTCATGATTAGTTGCTGCATAATCCCCCCCTCCTAGCGCACAAACAACCGCTCTTATAACTCTTTTTCTCGAAACATTTGGATTGAAAAAACTATAGATACCATATATATCACTAACACCCCGATACCAATTGTCCCCATAACTACTATACAATTCTCAGAATGAAACACTTTTAGCATAATCGCTTTATCACCGAGAACATTACACATAAAACCAATCATTCCGACAAGCGGAAATATGATAACAATATTCAATATACTAACAGCCGAATAACCACCCATATATGTGATAGGAAGTGCCACTAGACTATAAATAATCGCCGCTATCCCAGCTGAAAACATTACATATCCTGGGATATTCACATTCTCATTCAAAAGACTATTTACTAATATCGCTACCATATATGTTATAGATAGCCCTAGTATAATAAAGAATACGCTTGATATGTATTTGGCTATAACGATGTCCTTTCTCGTTACCGGTAAACTCGCTAACATTTTTTCTACTTTGCTTTTATCTTCAAAATATAAAGAAGTGAATATAATTATACCGCATGTAAAAAAACAACCTATTGCGATTCCAAGTGGTTCAGCAGAATTCCTCAACAAAGAAAAAATAGGAATCAAACTATAGAATGGCCATATCTTTCTCTGTAAGAAAAATTCTTTCCAAATTAACTGCTTCATATAGATTCTCCTTTTTACAGATCCCGTTTTTCATAAAGTTTAATGGTAATACACATTTTGTAAAAAACAGTAAATCTTTATATACGAGCTGATACATAAGCACCCCTGCCCTTCGCGGTATAAACAACAATATCATCCAAAGTTGGTTTTTCCAGTACAACTTCGTTCCCAAACCAATCTTCAATTGCTTGCTTATCTTTCGCCAACCCTTCAAAGCCAAATTTATTTTTACGTAATCCGATAAAGAGTTCTTTTCCTTCAGAATCTAATAAGTCATTACTTCCTTTTACAACCACATATTTTTCTAATATTTCGTCTTTTTCTCCCGTAAAGACAATTTCGCCTTCGTGAATAAATGTAATATAATCAGCAATGCGCTCTAAGTCTGTTGTAATATGTGTCGAAAATAATACTGACACTTCTTCTTCCATCACCAGTTCTCGCAATATATCAAGTAGCTCACTACGGACAACCGGGTCTAAGCCTGATGTTGGTTCATCCATAATAATGAGCTCTGCATGATGTGATAAAGCCATCGCAATCGCAAATTTCATTTTCATCCCTTTTGATAACTGCTTAATCTTTTTATTTTTTGGTACTTGTAATCGATCCATATACCATTGATATTTTTCTTCATCCCATTTTTTATATAACGGTGCGATAATTCGTTTCATTTGTTCACACGTTAACTCTTCATAGTAATGATTTTCATCATATACAAATCCAATATTTTGTTTAATTTCTTTTTCAGCTTTTTTATTATCCTTGCCAAAAATGGTAATATCACCGCTATTTTGTCTTACTAAGTTCATAATCATTTTTATGGTTGTACTTTTCCCAGCGCCATTTGGTCCGACAAATCCCATAATATATCCACGTGGCAGTGTAAAACTTACATTTTTCACAGAAAAATCTTTATAGTTTTTACAAACATCTTTTAGCTCCAGCATAATACTTATTCCCCCTTATATAGCAACGCAATCATCTGTTGTAGTTCTTCAAGCGAAAGCTGTAAAAGTTTACTTTCATTCACAACCTCTTCCGCTTTATTTTCTAACAACCGCAATCGTTGTTCTCGCAAGAGCTCATTATTTTGCATGGAAACATATGTCCCTTTCCCAGCCACTGTTTCAATATATCCTTCTTTTTCAAGCTCTTCATAGGCGCGTTTCGTTGTAATGACACTAATTTGCAGTTCTTTCGCTAGACTGCGGATAGACGGCAATTGATCTCCCCCCTTTAGACCACCATTTAAGATAAGTTGCCGTAATTGCTTACTAATTTGCTCATAAATAGGATCTGGGGAAGAATTTGAAATAATAATATCCATGTTTTCCTCCATCGTGTATATACTGTACATACCTCTTATATACAGTATATACACGACATCCTATTTTTGGCAAGAAAAAAAGACCAACAATTTCCTGTTGGTCTTCCATATATGTATCACTTTTCAAAGCGATCTAACATTTCATCTCTCATCCCAAAGCTAACAACCGCAATTCCTACGTACATAAAAATAAGAAATGCCGGATGCACTGCGTTGTACCAGCTACTATCAACAATTAAATAAATCGTTAATGCTACAACAAGTACAAATGCTAAAAGAAACATATAAAAGTGTCTTGTACTACCCATAATAAACTCCTCTCTTCTCACTTCACCATTCAACAGTATATTTTATCGAATAATTCGATATGACTCAAGGCTAACTTTCTTTTATATAATCAAGTTCTACCTTTACAATGTCATGACAAGCTATTGAAATAATGGTTCCCTGCTTATCAATCGCCGTCACTTCTTCGTTATCCATGACACGATGTGCTACACGCTCTAACATTTTCCCATGATCTCGATAACAAAATTCTTTTATATCTTTAATTGTTTTACCGTTTTCTAAATGATATACCATCCTGTAACACTTATAGCCCATTCTCTCACCCCAATTTGTTCGTTTTTTCACATATACGAAAAAATGAGTTAGTTTTCCTCATTACCCCTTCTTAATTTCAATAAAATTCTAACAAAAATACACAATTTTATCAAACCGACTTTTTCAACAAAAAAGCTTAAAAACCAACTTTCTTCCACATTGTTTCATAAAAGATAAAATCTTTTACATTATTTTCATAAATTCTGCACAAATTCTCCACAAAAAAAGAACCCGCATATAGCGAGTTCTTTTTCACCTGTACTTAAACTTGTACAGGAGCTGGCTTTTGATAACGTAGCACTGGTTTACGAGCAGCCATTGTTTCATCAAGACGCTTAATTACTGTTGTATGCGGTGCTTCTTGAACAACTTCTGGATTTTCTTCTGCTTCTTTAGCAATTTGAATCATCTTATCAATGAAACCATCTAATGTTTCTTTTGATTCTGTTTCTGTCGGTTCAATCATAATACATTCTTCCACATTTAATGGGAAGTAAATTGTTGGTGGATGGTAACCGAAATCAAGCAAACGTTTTGCGATATCTAGCGTACGCACACCAAGTTTCTTTTGACGACGACCAGATAATACAAACTCATGCTTACAATGTCTATCAAATGGAAGATCATAAAATGGTGCTAATCTTCTCATCATATAGTTTGCATTTAATACAGCATATTCAGTTACTGCACGAAGGCCATCTGGACCCATAGAACGAATATACGTATACGCACGAACGTTAATTCCGAAATTACCATAGAATGGTTTCACGCGTCCAATTGCTTGTGGACGATCGTAGTTAAAGTGATAGCCATTTTCCGTTTTCTCTAAAATCGGTTTTGGTAAGAATGGAATTAAATCAGCTTTCACACCTACTGGACCAGAACCTGGACCACCGCCGCCATGCGGACCTGTAAATGTTTTATGAAGGTTTAAATGTACAACGTCAAATCCCATATCTCCTGGGCGTGCTTGACTTAATACCGCATTTAAGTTTGCACCATCATAGTATAATTTACCGCCTGCATTATGGACGATTTCTGCCATTTCTAAAATATTTTCTTCAAATAGACCAAGTGTATTTGGGTTTGTTAACATAAGTGCTGCTGTTTCTTCATTCACAACACGCTTTAAATCTTCTAAGTCAACAAGACCATTTTCATTTGATTTTACTGTAATTGTTTCAAAACCTGCTACTGTTGCAGATGCCGGGTTTGTTCCATGTGCAGAGTCAGGAACAATGACTTTCGTACGGTTAAAGTCACCTTTCGCTTCATGATATGCACGGATTAACATTAATCCTGTCCATTCTCCGTGTGCACCAGCTGCTGGTTGTAATGTAACAGTATCCATACCTGTAATTTCAATTAAATGCTCTTGTAAGTCGTACATTAATTCCATCGCACCTTGCACGGTTCTTTCATCTTGAAGTGGATGAATATTTGCAAAGCCTGGGAAACGAGCTACATTTTCATTAATTTTCGGATTGTATTTCATCGTACAAGATCCCAAAGGATAGAATCCAGAATCAACGCCATGATTACGATTTGAAAGTGCTGTATAATGGCGCATAATATCAAGCTCAGATACTTCTGGAAGCTCTGCATCTTCTACGCGAATATAATCGCTCTCAAACACATCTTCTAATTTCACTTCTTCTACATCTAATTGGGGTAAGCTATATCCTACGCGTCCTTCTCTACTCACTTCAAAAATAAGTGCTTGGTCTTGGTTCTTCATTGGATAGCCCCCATTTCGTTTACAAGTGTGTCAATTTCTTCTTTTGTACGAAGTTCTGTTACCGCTAAAAGCATATGATTTGTTAACTCTTTATAATCACGGCCTAGGTCGTAACCACCGATAATATTCTTTTGTACTAATACATCATTTACTTCTTGCACTGGACGTTTACAATCTACAACAAACTCATTGAAGAATGGTCTAGCAAATGTTACAGTAAATCCTTTTGCTTCAAATTGACGTTTTGCATATTGTGCTTTAGAAATATTTTGACGTGCCATTTCTTTCACACCTTGTTTTCCTAGGGCCGTCATTGCGACAGATGCTGCTAATGCATTTAGTGCTTGGTTTGAACAAATGTTAGATGTCGCTTTATCACGACGGATATGTTGTTCACGAGCTTGCAGTGTTAATACGAAGCCACGTTTGCCATCTGAATCCACAGTTTGTCCGACAAGACGTCCTGGAATTTTACGCATAAATGCTTTCGTTGTTGCAAAATAACCGCAGTGTGGTCCACCAAATTGCGTTGGAATACCAAATGGTTGCGCATCACCAATTACAATATCAGCTCCAAACTTACCTGGTGGTGTTAAAGCACCTAATGATAACGGGTTTGAAGAAACAATAAATAATGATTTTTGCTGATGAACGATTTTTTCAATATCAGCTAATTTTTCCACTTGTCCAAAGAAGTTTGGATATTGAACGATTACGCAAGCGACTGTATCATCTACTTCACTTTGTAATACATCTAAATCGGTTACACCGTCTTTATAATCAATTTCAACAACTTCAAGATGTTGACCTTTTGCATATGTTTCAAGTACCGCTCTTGATTCTGGATGAACTGCTTTAGAAACAAGAATTTTCTTTTTACGAGTATGACCTGCCGCTAGCATTGCCGCCTCCGCTAACGCTGTACCTCCATCATACATAGAGGAGTTTGCTACATCCATCCCTGTTAATTCACAAATCATTGTTTGGAATTCAAAAATCGCTTGTAATTCCCCTTGTGAAATTTCCGGTTGGTATGGCGTATAAGCTGTATAAAATTCCGAACGAGAAATAACATGATCAACAATGACTGGAGCATAATGATCGTATACACCTGCTCCTAAGAAAGAAGCATATTCTTTTAAGTTAGCGTTTTTACTAGCCATTTGAGATAACTCTTTTAAAAGTTCTGGCTCTGATTTTGCTTCTTTAATTTTTAAATCCCCTTTAAAACGAACACTCTCTGGAATATCAGAGAATAACTCATCAATCGTTTGAACACCGATCGTTTGTAACATTTCTTTTTTGTCTTCTTCTGTCATTGGAAGATAACGATGCAACATGAAATCTACCCCTCTCCCCGTTACTTTGAACGTTTGTAAAATGGTGTTGGAACAACTACTGCTTTAACACGTTTATTACGAATCTCAATTTCTACTTCTGTATCAACTGCTGCGTATTTTACATCAACTAATGCTAAACCAATACTTTTCTTTAACGTTGGAGATTGTGTACCACTTGTAACTTCCCCGATTTTTTCTTCGCCTACATATACAGGATAATGTGTGCGAGGAATACCGCGGTCGATTACTTCAATGCCGACTAATTTACGAGGTGCACCGTTTTCTTTGTATTCCTTTAATGTTTCTTTTCCAAAGAAATCTACCTCTTTGTTTGTTTTTACTGCAAAGCCAATTCCAGCTTCAATTGGTGTAATATCTTTTGACAGTTCTTGCCCATAAAGTGGAAGTGTTGCTTCAAAGCGAAGTGTATCACGCGCTCCTAAACCACATGGCTTTAAGCCGTCTGCTACTCCAACTTCAAGAAGTTTCTCCCAAATTTTCGCAGCATCTTCGCTCTTGCAGTAAATTTCAAATCCATCTTCACCTGTATACCCAGTGCGAGATACAAGTGCTGGAGTTCCATCTACAAGCACTTCATTTTTAAATTTAAAGAACTTAATTTCTTTCAAATCTTCTGACACAACTTTTTGTAAAATGCCCTCTGCTTTTGGTCCTTGAATTGCAAGCTGTGCAATTTCACTAGAAACATTGACTACTTTCGTATCGCCAATAACATGACTTGCTAACCATTCGTAATCTTTCTCGATATTCGATGCATTGATTACTAATAAATAGTCTTCTTCATCACGCTTGTAGATTAATAAATCATCTACAGTACCACCATTTTCATAACACATTGCTGTATATTGTGCCCCTCCTACTTTTAAAGTAGAAACGTCATTTGTCACAACACGTTGTAAAAATGCTAAACTATCTGCACCTGTGACCTCAACTTCTCCCATGTGAGACACATCAAACAGGCCCGCTGCTGTACGAACAGCCTCGTGCTCTTCTTTAATACTTGAAAATTGAACTGGTAATTCCCAACCACCAAAGTCGATTGTTTTCCCACCATACTTTGCGTAAATATCAAATAGCGGTGTACGTTGTAATGTAATCATGTTCTTTCCCCCTTATGCTGTCTATGACAAATCGATAAAGTGAAACTTTAATCAGTGGAGGGGCTTCAGCCACCCACTGATTATTAGCCCTCACCAATCGGGCTTTTACGGGCAGTTGAGCCTCCGCCACAGTCTTGGCTTTCACTGAGTTTTAAGGTAAAGGTCTTACTGCCCGTTAAAGCGGGATAAAAGTTGGCTTCCCGTATCTAAACATTTTTTATTCAGAAAAGATGGGATATACGGAATCTCGAGGCATTTTTTTATGAAAGCGTAAATAAAAAAGTACTTTCTTGGATAAAATACGAAAGATTCCATACATTTCACACCATTATCCTAACATTTTTCGATCTATTTCATCAATATTCTAGCATAAAAAATAATTTGGAATTTTTCATTCTTATACTTGCAAAAAACGACTTCACCTAAAATGCTAGAAATGAAAGTTTTGGTGAAGGGCATACTAATAACTGTTTTAGTTTACAAAAGGTGGGAGAGTTTCAATGAATGTCGATATTTCCGTAGATCGGACATGGCAAAATAATTTTTTAAAACGAATTGATGAAGACGGTCCTTGGACAAATTGGGAACTATATGATTTAGCTTATAAAACAGAAAAATCATTACTTATCCCTACATTTGATGGTTTGCAAGCACCGAAACATTTATCTCATTTCACACCACTTCCTCATCAATTAGAAGTGGCACAAACTGTTATTGAACAAATGAATGGAAAAGCAATTCTAGCCGATGAAGTTGGACTCGGGAAAACCATTGAAGCAGGTCTTATTTTAAAAGAATATATGGTGCGGGGTCTTGTAAAAAAAGTACTGATACTTGTTCCAGCCTCCCTTGTTTCACAGTGGGCATATGAACTGAACACAAAATTTTTTATTCCAGCTGTTGCTCAAAGGAAAAGCTACTCATGGGAACAAGCAGACGTCATCGTTTCATCCATCGATACAGCGAAGCGTTCACCACATCGTGATATCGTTTTAAACCTAGAATATGATCTCATCATTATTGATGAGGCACATAAACTCAAAAATAATAAAACAAAAAACTATGAATTTGCCCAGCACCTAAAAAAGAAATTTTGTTTATTATTAACTGCAACACCTGTCCAAAACAAAATCGATGAAATCTTTAATCTTGTTTCTTTATTAAAACCAGGACATTTGGGCAACCAATCTAACTTCGAAGAATATTATGCTTCTAAAAATCGCTCAGCAGAGTCTGATGAAGATTTGAAAGCACTCATCAATAAAGTGATGGTAAGAAATCGACGGAATGGTACCGGGATTGAATGGCCAAAAAGGCACGTTCGAACAATATTTGTTGATTTTAATGAGGAAGAACAAGCTTTATACAAAGCAATTGAACATTGGAAAGGACAAGATGCCTTTACCTCTGCGTTTTCATCATTAACTTTAAAACGAGAAGTATGTAGCAGCCGTGAAGCTGTTTATTATTCACTCAAAAAACATGTAGAAAAAAGGAAAAAAGAAAACGAAAATTATATTCCAGACCCCTATATCAATGTTTTAATGGAAAAAATCAATCATATTCCTTTCAATTCAAAAGCCAATCAAGCACTAGAGCTTATAAAAGAAATCGATGATAAAGTCGTTATTTTTACAGAATATAGAGCTTCGCAAATGTATTTACAATGGTTTTTAAAACAACACGGCATTTCATCTGTACCATTTCGCGGTGGATTTAAGCGCGGAAAAAAAGATTGGATGAAAGAGCTGTTTCAAAATCACGCACAAGTACTCATTGCAACGGAAGCTGGTGGTGAAGGGATTAACTTACAATTTTGTAGTCATATGATTAACTACGACTTACCATGGAATCCGATGCGACTTGAACAGCGAATTGGACGTATTCACAGGCTTGGACAAAAAAACGATGTCCATATTTATAACTTAGCAACAAAACATACAGTGGAAGAACACATTTTGAAACTTCTATATGAGAAAATCAATTTATTTGAAAGAGTCATCGGTGAATTAGATGAAATTTTAACACGGATTAATATGAAAAATATTGATGCACACATTCAAGAAATTTTCACGCAATCAAAAAGCGAAGGAGAAATTCGAATTAAAATGGAAAATTTAACATCCATTATCGACTTTGCAAAAAGAAATGAAGCTGAGGTGCAAGGCTATGCAGCAACATGAAATTCATAATTATTTATGGAACTTTTTTGAAGCAAACAACTGTGAAATTTCAAAGCGTTTCCCCCATCTATTAGATGTACAATTAACAATTGAAATGGATAAACTATTGATGAACCGCCCTTTTTATTGGCATTATCTTGAGAAAACAGGCGGTATACCGAATCCAATGCGACTCACTCTCATTACCGATCCAAAGAATGATGAAGACGAAGGTGAGCTTATTCACTACGGCTCTCCTCGCCTACATCAAATTTTCCAAACAACAAAAGAGCTCGGCTCCTACATACGTTTATTTGAAGCAGTGAATTCTAGTGGTGTAACTCATACACCACTTCATCCATGGCTTGGGGTTAATGTCAAAGTATGCTATCAATGCGATCGAAAGAAAGACATGCTTCATTCCATCGGGATTCATCTTATTTCTGGAACAATGATTACCAATTTCCATGAAACATTGACGAACATTCAGCTCACGCCCAAAATACCAGATTTCAGTTTTACACTCACTCCCATTATTAAACCGCAAAGCGGCTTGCAGCGAATAGAAGATGCATTAAAAAATATCATTACGGCAGATGATCATACATGGGCTGATGAAGCCAATGTACGCTGGAATCATGATTTAGCACTTCTGAATCGCTTTTACGAAGAAAGTGAAGAACTACCAGAAAGCTATGAAATTGAAAAACAAGCATTACAGGAACAATACGAACCACGTATTACAATGCAAATCATAAATGGTGGGCTCTTTTATGTAACCACTAATCATTTTTTTTCATAAGAAAAGCCCCTTCATATGTGAAGGAGCTTTTCTTATATTTTCCCATTATACTTTCGGCCATCATTATGTTCCTGTTGCTGTTTTTCTGTCATTCGCTTTTGATATGCTCTATCTTTTGCACTCACATGGTTTGCATCTGTTGGAAGATTCTTCTTGGAACGCCCTATGCCATTACTCATCACTTTCACCCCTTATCCTTTTCAACTGCACTCTTATTGTCAGCTAAAGGAGCAATCCTTATACAAAAATAAGAGGAGCTTTTCACTCCTCTTATTCCTTCACATATTTCTGAAACATATCATGTAAGCCTTGATTTACGAGATGAGAGATCTGTTCGTCAGATTTATGCGGATAACGATCGCGCAACCTGATAGATGCTTTCACCATTAAATTTTCTAATACAGAACGGCCACCTTCACCATAAATAATTTCAGCATATTCTACAAGTCTTCCATCTTCGATTGTTGCTGGATTATGATTAAAGAAAAATTTACTCATTGTCTCCACCTCTCTTTTTTGATAACGTTTACATTTATATAAATTATTTATGTTATTTATTTCACAATATTGTATGCACGTATAGATGATTAGTTTCATTATAAAACAACATGAAGATAGGAATAACGTAAGTTTTCGTCAATTTTGTGAACAAACCGCCAGAAATGAAAGCGTTTTAATTATTATATACTAAAAAAGATTACCACGCTAGGGGCAATCTTTTTATTTCTATTAAACTATTATAACTTACGCTTCGTTTGCTTCGTTTAATACACGTTCAAGACGTTTGCGAAGCATCGGCATTCCGCTGCCACCTGCTTGGAAATGACGAAGCTTTCCTTCTTTATCAAATACATAGTAAGCAGGAACATATTTATTTTCAAATGCATCTGTAATCGCATGTTTGCTATCAACTAAAATTGTTTGAATGATGTCGTGGCTTTCTGCCATTTTTTCAATTACCGCTAAGTCTAAATCTTCTTCTGAACGAGGCATATGCACAGCTACAACATTTAAGCGATCATCGTACTCATCGCGTAATTCATTTACTTCTGGCATAGCTTCTTTACATAAGTAACAGCTTACAGACCAAAAGTGAATTAATGTTGGCTTATCTCCAATTAAATCTTCACGCGTTACTGCGTCATTTAAAATTTCTGTTGCACCTTCTAATGATGGCATTTGTTCACGTAATTTCATTTTATATTCCTCCTATAACTTATAAAGTTTCTTGACCTGGTTTCCAGTTCGCTGGGCAAAGTCCACCTGTTTGCAGAGCTTGCAGAACGCGTAATACTTCATCTACTTCACGTCCGATATTATTATGGTGTACAACTTGATACATTAATTCACCTTCTGGGCTAATGATAAATAATCCGCGTAATGCGATTCCTTCATCTTCTAATAACACGCCGTATTCGCTTGAGACAACATGGTTTGTATCAGCTGCCAATGGGTAACGTAAGTCGCCTAAACCATTTTTCGTACGCTCTGTATTAATCCACGCTAAGTGTGTGTGTACTGTATCTGTAGAAACACCGATTACTTCCGCATCTAAATCTTCAAACTCATCGTAGCGATCAGATAGTGCAATAATTTCTGTTGGACAAACAAAAGTGAAGTCCATTGGATAGAAATATAATACTGTCCATTTATCATTTTTCATATTTTCTTCTAAACTAACATTTTTAAATTCCTTATTTGGCATTACTGCATTCATCTCGAAACGTGGTGCTTGTTTCCCTACTAAACGTTTTGTCATATTTATATTCATCCTCCTGAAGCTAATTGAGATTAATTTCTAATTTATAATGATTACAATTTGTATTATATACAAGTTATTAAATTAAAGTCAACACTAAATTAAAATTACTTTAATTTAATTCCTATTATCAATTAGTCTTATACAATATTCAGAAACTATGTTGTAAAATATAGAATAAGGAGGATTACAATGAATCAAAATAAAAAAGCTATATTTGATATTATCTTTTACCTCGTCTTTCCTTTTCTCATCTGGAAATTCGCAAAACCACATATTGATCCTTATTATGCAATGCTTATTTCTTCGGTACCAGGAATTCTTTATACACTGTACTGCTTTAAGAAAGAAAAGCAGTTCAACGTCACAGGGTTCTTTATTTTGATTACCCTCATTGCTAACACGACAGTAGATCTATTATCCGGTTCTGCTGAGAGAATGCTTTGGAATGATGCATATTACCATATCGTACTCGGATGCATTGTCATCTTTACAATCTTTATTAAAAAGCCGCTCATGTTATATTTCGCAGCTGATATTGCAGCTTTGCAAGGACATGACCGAGATAAAAGTCGCGCTCTTTACCGTGACAAACGCATATATCCGGCCTTACAATACTTAACATTATTTTTCGGTCTCCAATTCATTTTAAAAAGCTTTTTAAAAATCTATTTCATTTCTGTTTTTGGTGTAGAAGGATATGGGGAAATGAGAGCAATCATGACCGCTGTTGGTTGGGGAATTTCTATATGTATCGGAATCGGATTTGTATGGGTTAATAATAAAATACACGCAGTAACGGAACAAAAAGAATCCACACAATAAAGTGAAACTTTAATCAGCCCTCACGAATCGGGCTTTTACGGACAATCAATCTCCCACCTAACTTCCTTGCATTCACTGAATTTCGAGGTGGGAGTCTTACTGCCCGCAAATTAAAAACTATCCTAAAAGACCGTAAAAAAATCCCCAGCTATTACGCTAGGGATTTTTTATAAGTTTCTCTGCCAAAAGTATATACTAACCTTTAGAATGTTACTATACCGCCTAATCTCATTACTATTTGACAAATCATCCTGACTTTTATTAACTTGATTTTTCTCTTTTCTTCTTTACATTTTGATACAACAAAGCAGCACTAAGGGGCATCATACCAAACCATCTGTTTAAAAATGGCGCTTTTTCAGCCCGGCGCTTTTCTTTCTTCTGCTTTCTATCCTCTTTTGGAGCATCCATATACGATACAAATTGTTGTGTCACAAACCGCACATAATCATTTGTAGACATATAATTATCACCTCTACTTGATTAGTATGCCCACTTTTTTATTCACTAATCTTTTTCTCTAGTTCTGTCATAATCTCTTCCACACTTTTATTCGTTGTATCGATATATATATCTGCTTCCTCATAATATGCCCGGCGTTTTTCAAATTTCTCTACAAACGCCTCTATGTTCTCTTTTTGAAACAATGGACGCGCCGTGTCTTCACGAAGACGTTCCGCGATAACATACGGATCGCAATATAAATACACAACCGTGCCATTCTCTTTCATCCACTGGCGATTTTCCGCTCGCTCAACAATTCCTCCACCAGTTGTAATAATTACATGACTCGTTGGCAAAGAACGTAGCATTTCGCTTTCATATTCCCGAAATGCATTTTCCCCTTCTTCTGAAAAAATATCCCGAATTATCTTTTCTTGCTTCTCTTCAATTTTTTGATCGGTATCTATAACTGAAAGATGCAGTTGCTCACTTAATCTTCTCCCAATTGTTGTTTTTCCGGCTCCCATATAGCCTATTATATATATGCTCTTCATTTCGTTACCTCTTTTCTATCAAGTCGGGCATTGCTTCACTATTTGTATTATAGCGAAAGATGAGCTGATATGGTTTATTATATATATGATTTGCACAAATGAAGAAAACTCCTACTTCATCAATCTTCCGTCCAATTCATCATTCTTTTATTTATTTTATCGTATTGAAAATTCACATGATAAGAATGGTTCTGTTTCGTCATACACCGTAATGTAACAAAGACAATTTCGTTTTCAAATACGTAGTTTCCATTTGCTTCACCATTTTCATATTGGAATAAAAAGACGTCATTTTGTTCTTTTTGTTCTAAATCTTCTTTTATAGAAAAAACTGCTTGATCTGTAATCTCCTCTAATAAAAACTTTTGCTGCGTTCCCTTATAAAACCTTTGATCAGATTGCAACATATTTATTTCATACATAAAAAATGCAAATAGTACGAAGAGGAGAATTAATGTACTCGGCAACGCAAAGCCAGCTTGATTTCTCATATCTCCATCTCCGGAGCTGTATATCGCGTTACTACCCCGTGATGCACTTTACCGCTTATATCTTGCACGTGGATAGATAACATATACGGTGTTACATTATAAGAAACTGAACTTACCTTTTGTAATATAATTTCCCTTCCTAGTGTGTTTACTTTTCTTACAACATTACTTCCTAACATTTCATATGTCACATGATCACCATTATTCATTTGAAAAAGTATAATACTCCCTTTCTCTCCTAACCGGACGGCTTCCCTCATTTGAAGTTCTCGAAACTCTAATTGTACTTGTTCCACGAACACATCCCATTCCCAACTGTTTATTTGTCCGGAATATGGTTTCTCAATAAATAAACTGTGAAAACGCGGTACAAGCAAAAAGAAAACAGATACAAATAATAAACATAACATCATTTCTAATAACGTAAAACCAGCTTCTATTTTTTGACATGGCGACATTGTTCCATTCTTCTTTGTTTCGTATCTTTCCAACTTGTACAAACCTCTTCTCCTTGCCAATAAGTCAGGTACATAAAACCATCTATCGTCTCCTCTTTTTGCTGCTTCAACTGATTTTGATACATATATAGTCCTACTTCTCTCTTCAATAGTACATATGCTTTATATCGAAGTTGAATATTTTTTCTTTCTTGCATAATAAGAAGTGTTTGCGGAAGTAATAGCGACACAGTCATCATTAATAAACTTAACGATACGAGCATCTCGATCATAACTGACCCTTTTTGGCACTTCACGATACGTAAATCTCCCTCTCCCAAGTTGAAATACAATTTCATATGTGCGTGCACGATACGAAAGTAAAATTGTACCACCTTGGTTTATATTCCCCTTGGCATTATAGGTCATTGGATTCGGAAAAGTATTTAAATGAATATGAATATCACGTTCATATTCACGAATCATAAGAGAACGTGCGTCCCCCGATTCCCAAATACTGTACATATGTTTCGCGGGAACCCACCGTAACATATGTACATTTCGTCGGGTGATAGATAACTGCTGCATATACAAAATATCTTGTGAAAATTGTTTCAAAAAATGTTCGACCTTTTGCTTCTCATATAGTGGAGCTACATTAAAATAAGTAACAATGCTTACTATAGAAATGATAGATAAGACGAGAAGCATTTCTATAAATGTAAAGCCATCTTGTTTCACGCTTTACCAACCGATACCGTACCGTCCTCACTTGAAATACTGATTGGTTCCCCTTTTGGACATGTTGTAGAAGTAATATACTTGTCTTTCACTAATTCGTCGATTGTTGGTATCTTATTATGTTGTAATTGATAAGCCTGTACTTGTGCTTCGACAGATTTCACGTACGCATCACAACCTTTTCCTTGTACAGAAGAACGTTGCGAGATGACGTTTGGAATGATTAATAACAGCAATACAGATATTACAAGCATGACTAATAGCATCTCTAAAAGAGTGAATCCTTTTTCATTCTTCACACAAACGACCCCCTAAATGGAATTCATCATTTGAAACATCGGCATAATCATTGCTAAATACATAAGGACAACTATTATGCCAATACATGTAAATAAAAGCGGTTGAATAATGACTAAAATACGCTGAATCTTCCCTTCCATTTTTTCAATTGTTAATTCACTATAATCACCTAGTTCTGCTGCCAAGTTTCCGTTTGCTTGTCCATGCGCAATCACGTAAGACAGTTCATGCTCATAATAACTACTCTTCATAATAATAGAATCCAGTTGTTCTCCTGCACTTAACAACTCTTCAATCCGAGTGGCTTCACATTGAAAAAATGGGTGATGTTTTTGTTCAATCATTAACATTAGCGCCTCAAGTACCGATAACCCTCCTTGTAATAAACCGCTTAATTGAGCAGAAATATAATGAGAATTTGCTAGTATAAGAAATGTTTTTATAAAAGGAATACGAATCATAATATTCATTCTTTGAACGGGATGAAGTTTTTGTATATAAAATACATAAATACACATTCCTAACATGACGCAGAGAAAAAATCCCCCAACCATGTATGGAAGTATTTGAATAAACAGCATAATATGATCGGTAAATGAAGCTGAGGAAGCACGTAAAGAACTATATAACGTTTCAAATTGTGGAAGTAAAACGAAGTTGAATACAGCAAGTATCCCTAATAGAAAAAGAGATAGAAACACCGGATAGCGAAGCACTTTCATCATATCCTTTTGATGTTTATCTTTTCTATACAGTAATATACTTCCTTGTTGCAACGCGAAAGAAATATCACCATGTCGTTGTGCATAAAATAAATAACTTAGTATATCTGGATGGAACATAAGTTGTTGAAAAGCATCATGAATACTTTTACCATTTTTCAACTCTTCTGTGATATGTTGCAATTGAATTTTCTTTTGAGCAGATAATTGAAACTGTAAGAACTCTAATGCTTGCAAAAGCGAATAACCCTTTTCTAACAAGTCCCCAAGCCTTTTTAATAATAAGACTTGTTCATGTAATCGCCATCCTTTTCTTTCAAACATAGACATCCTCTTCTAAAAATCCTAAAGCATATCCTTTTCTTACACATGATTGTAATGTTTCATACTGATACGTTACACGCTCTCCATTCGCTTCGCGAATCGCCTGTTTCAATTCATGACCATATAACAACTCATAAATACTTGCTTGCCGCACTTTTCTCATTGCTTTACAGAGCGGCGAGCATTTCCCTTTGCAAAATGGACATTTCAATTCAACAAGGCGCTGTGCTGCCACAGCAAGTAACGATTGTTCAATTTCTTGGCGCGTAATCCCATAATCCATCAAACGTAATACCGTTCCTTTTGCGTCGTTTGTATGCAGCGTTGTCATTACTAAATGGCCTGTTAAACTCGCACGTACAGCTACTTTTGCTGTTTCTTCATCACGAATTTCACCGACTAAAATAATATCAGGATCATGGCGCAAAATCGCTTTTAAACCCGATGTATACGTGATGCCTGCTTTTTCATTAATTTGGATTTGTAATAAACCATCCTTTCGCTTTTCGATTGGATCCTCAAGTGTAACAATACGACGTGTTTGCCCCTTTTTCGCTACCTCTAACAAAGCATACATTGTTGTTGTTTTTCCTGATCCAGTCGGTCCAGTAAATACGAGTAATCCATGAGAATGATGTAAAAAAGAGAGAAGTGTTTTTGCCGAACTCGGGAATAAAGAAAGATGAGAAAGTGGTTGAACCGATGCTTGTAAATGCAAACGAATGACTAGACTTTCTAAATACACCGTTGGCAGTGTAGAAAGACGCAAATGTACTTCTTGCCCATCGATTTGTAAATACAATGATCCATTTTGTGGCTTACGCCGTTCCCCTATATCCATAGATGCTAAAAATTTAAAATGCGAAACAAGTCTTTCTCCAAATTCTTTTCCGATACAATGTTTCGTTACTAAGTCTTTCCCAATACGTAGTTGTATGGCTGCATCTTCTTGCCGCGGCACGATATGTAAATCCGATGCCTGTAGTGCACATGCTTCTTTCATAATTGTATTGGCGAAATATTCAACACCATTCATAATCCATCCCCTCCTCACTATGTATATATCACGAAAAAATAGATAAGAAAAATCAGAACTTTACTGTTTTCCACACTATAAAAAGGAAAAATATGTTTGTGAATTTATGAACAATTTCTGAATTATTAACTCAAATTACCTATAGGTAACTTTATCTGTATTATAATGTTAATATCTTGGATAAAGTGATAAAGGTGGAGATCCTCATGGAACAAGCTTTAAAAATTACAGGTGTACTATCTGATCCAACTCGTTATTATATTTATAAATATATTTCTCAAAAACATAGTTACGTAACTGTACAAGAAATTGCAGATGAATTTAATATCCATCCAAACGTAGCACGTCTACATTTATCAAAATTAGAAGATGTTAATATGTTGAAATCTGAAACGAAGAAAACGGGAAAAGGTGGAAGACCAAGCCGATTGTATGTATTGTCTGAGGACTTAATTCAATTGCAATTTCCATTTCGCGATTATCAATTATTAGCGAAAATCGCTTTCAATTCATTACTAAACCTCGGCGCGGCCGCTGAACAAGCACTATATGAAACAGGCAAACAGTTTGGTAAAGAATTAATGGAACAACATATGCAACGTTTAAACGTTGATGAAGATTCATTAACATTAGAACATAAAGTTCAAATTGCAAAAGAAGCGTTATCAACTGCTGGTCTATCCCCTACTTTTGAGTTAAGCACAGACGGTACACAAATTTTCTATGATGTTTACAATTGTCCATTTAAGGAAGTTGCTGTTCATCATCCAGAACAAATTTGTAACATGCACAGCGATATGATGGAAGGAATTTTCGAAATCATATTCCCTAACACGGAATTAACACGAAACGACAATTTATTAGATGGATGTAAATCTTGTAACTATACCGTTCAACTATAACTACTTTCATATGTAAAATGTGGCAAAAAGAAGTCAATTTACTTTGGCTTCTTTTCTTTTTTCGCAAATATTTACAATAGTAAGAAAAATGAACTATAATGAAGAGAGGTTTACTTTTTTTAGAAAAGGAGGGAGATTGCATGGAGCGCATGTTTCGCGTTCTCGGCTTTTGGACTGGAATTTTCTCGGTTATGTTTTACTTAGGGGATATGCACGCAACTGCACTATTATTTTTAGGACAAACGGGATTCTTCGTACTTTTAAGTTATTTAAAATTAACAGAGCGTATGTATATATACGTATTCGGGGCATATTTAACGGTTTTCTTCATTGGATTTACATACTATACAACATTCTTACTTGTTCCTGGTACTGGGCATTAAAAAGGTGGCAAATTGCCATCTTTTTTTTATTTTTCTAAATAACCTAGTTGACTTATAGGTTTTATTGAAATATATTTTATATAACAGATTGGAATTAGGGGGAATCATCATGAATACACTGCTAGTCGGAATTAACATAGCGGTCATGCTCATTTTAGTTAGCGTATTGTATTATATGCAGCGTAAGCATGTATCTTTTAATAAACGCGTATTTACTGCTTTAGGAGTCGGAATTACATTCGGTATTATTTTACAATTCATCTATGAACCTACTTCTAAAGTCATTATTGAATCTAATAACTGGTTTAACTTAATTGGTAGCGGCTACGTGAAATTGCTACAAATGATTGTTATGCCACTTATTTTAGTTTCCATTATTTCAGCATTTACAAAGTTAAAATTAACTAAAAATCTCGGTAAAATTAGCGGACTTATTATTGGAATTTTAATCCTGACAACTGGGATCGCTGCCGCTGTTGGTATCGCTGCAAGTGCTGGGTTTGACGTTCAAGCAACTGGCTTACAACAAGGTGATGCAGAAACAGCTCGCTTAAAATTAGTGGAAGAAAAATTTAGTTCAATTGAACAAACACCAATTCCACAAAAATTATTGGAACTATTACCTACAAATCCGTTTCTTGATTTAACTGGTGCACGTCCAACGTCAACAATTTCTGTTGTAATTTTTGCTGCTTTCATTGGAATCGCCTTTATCGGTGTAAAAAGAAAATATCCAGAACAAGCAGAATTATTTACGAAAATGCTTGATGCTGCCTATGCAATTGTAATGCGTATGGTAACGTTAATTTTACGCCTTACTCCATACGGCGTATTAGCTCTTATGACAAAAACAGTCGCTGGTAGTGATATAAGTGCCATTTTAAAACTTGGTAACTTTGTTCTAGCATCTTATGTAGCACTTATCGTTATGTTTGTCATTCACTTATTGTTAATTGCTCTATCTGGTTTAAATCCAATTCAATATGTAAAGAAAGTGTTCCCAGTATTAACATTTGCCTTCACTTCTCGCTCTAGCGCGGGTGCAATGCCATTAAATATTGAAGCACAAAAAGAAAAACTTGGTGTTTCTGAAGGAATTGCGAACTTTGCTGCTTCCTTCGGAGTATCTATTGGTCAAAACGGTTGCGCAGGTATTTATCCAGCTATGCTTGCGATGATGGTCGCTCCAACAGTAGGAATTGATCCATTACAACCACAATTCATTTTAACTTTAATCGCTGTTGTTGCAATTAGCTCCTTTGGCGTTGCTGGCGTAGGCGGTGGAGCAACATTCGCTGCATTAATCGTCCTTTCAACAATGAACTTACCAATCGGTATTGTCGCTCTTGTTATCTCTGTTGAGCCATTAATCGATATGGGGCGTACAGCGCTAAACGTAAGTGGTTCAATGACAGCAGGTCTTATTTCTAGTAAATGGCTTGGTGAGTTAGACCATGAGACGTATAATCAAGAAGATATAACAAGCAAAGAAGTTGCTTCGTAAAAAAGAGGAATTCTCAAAAAAGGAATGCTATATCTAAAATGTACCCTATAGAATAGACACTTTGAAAAAAGTCTGTTCTATAGGGTATTTCTTGTATAATAAGAGAAAAATCGGGATCGGAGAAAGTTCAAAATGACAAAAAAGATATTTACAGAAAAAGAAATTCAAATTCTATCAAGTAACCCATACGTAAAATCTGTAAGCGTGAAAGGTATCACTTATACAGATGAATTTAAGCTTATTTTTATTGAGGAAAATAAAAAAGGAAAGCTGCCTCGAAATATTTTTGAAGAATGTGGATTTGATATAGATGTGATTGGGATGAAACGTGTTACGTCGTCAAGAGATAGATGATGTGCCTCTTATAAGGAAAATGGCGTATTAGGATTACGTGATACACGTAAAGAAAAACCAGGGAAGTCTTTAGAGAGAGAACTTACTTTAGAGGAAAAGTATGCACGTTTAGAAGCTGAACGAAACTTACTCAAAGCTGAAAATGAACTGTTAAAAAAGATAAAACTTATGGAAAGGAGGATGAACAGGAATTAACGTTACGACCTAGTAAAAAATATATCTTGATTCGTTCTGTCATCGTAAAATATAGCCTAAGAAATATGGTGAGTTACTTATGTAAGATAGCTGGCGTTTCACGTTCTAGATATTATAACTATTTCTCTTTGAAAACTAGCGAACAACGAAAACAAAAGAATGATCGAGATGAAGTGGTAAAAGAAATCATTTTAAAGGCATTACGATTTAGAAAGCGGAATAAAGGGGCTCGTCAAATTAAAATGACATTGGCGGGTCAATTTCAAGTTGTCTACAATTTAAAGCGTATACGTAGAATTATGAAAAAATACGGGATTGTCTGTCCAATTCGCAAAGCAAATCCTTATAAAAGAATGATGAAAGCGACGAAAGAACATCGAGTTGTACCAAATCTATTAAATCGAGAATTCAAACAAAATATTCCCGGAAAGGCGCTTCTAACAGATATTACTTATTTAGTTTACGATAAGAATAAGAGGGCTTATTTGTCTACAATTCAGGACGGATCCACGAATGAAATCTCTGGTTCTTCAAAAGCAATTAATAATGGCCTTACATATTCTTTCTTTTTACGTTTAAGATTATTTTCTCTCATACTTCGATATCTTAACATAGCAAAAATTGAAGATCTGATAACACCAGCACCTTGATTATCTACACTAGTATTAACGTTACTTCCTAATTGAATATCAAATTTAGGTGTTATAACTTCATCTGGATTCGAAAGATTTGCTTGAGCAAGAAAAATTGTTTCAGGAAATACATCTCCAACCACTTTATTTAAACCAGATAACAATTGAGCACATTCACTTTCTTCATCCTTAGGATCTAACTCTTTAGCTAACTGTTCTAAATAATATTACGATTTTTCGAAGTTTTCAGAATAATACCTTACATCTTCAAATAAACTATTTAAAGTTGTTATTAAAGCACCTTTATTTCCTGAAAGTTCCTCAGTCTTAGCTTGATCTGGTATTAATAAGAATTTAGGTAATTTAGTTATTACATTTGCAGAAATTCCACCAGGATTTTCAAACCATATCTTTTCACTTTTATTACTATCAAATAACTCATCAGGAGCAAGATCTTCCAATTCTTTCAACATTTTATCTGTAACTTTTTGATTTCCACTTTTTCCATTAAAAAACTTCGTAGCATCTTCTTCACTCAAACCAGCATCTATGTAATCTTGAACTTTAACACAATCCATAAATTGAGATTTTAATTTAAGCTCAAACTGTTGCATCTCTATAACAGGAGACTGAGCATCTAACTTATACGTTTTACGGTATAATATACTTAATCCTGTTTCATTAAAATTTTCAAGAATATCATATTTAAATAAACGCTGTTTATTAAAACCTTTCCACTCTACAGATTCAAAAGGTACATTTCTAAATTCAGCAGTAAGAACAATTTTATCTGTTAACCGTTGATTTTCTTTATTTTCATTCAAAATACAAAAATAATTATGTTCTGAAATTTTCTTTTTATCTGTTAACAAATATTCTAAAGCTTTTAAGATAGAACTTTTTCCAACATTATTAGAACCTATCAAAAAAGTAGTATCTGAAAATAAAATTTCAGTCTTAGTATGCCTACGAAAACCTTCAATACAAATAGAATGTAACTTCATTATATTTCAAATCCCCTTTATCATTAGATAATTACACTTTATAAATTATACAGGAAAAATAAGGATTTCAAATATTGATAATCAATATTTTCAAAACATAAACTAATATTTAACAAATAACCAATGTAAACTTTTGAATATTAGTTTACTTTCAAATCCCCTTAATCATTTACTTCACACCGAATCCTCTGATATCCTCAAAATATATAACGAAAGTATACATTCAAAACACTATACATAAAGAGGTCGGAAATCTATATTTCGTATTCATGTAATCAAAAGGATGAAACTAGAACGATTTCAATGTCATTTATATGGTCAACTCTTGCGTTTATGTCTAGTCGCAAGCACAATCTATCAGATGCGAAGGCTTTTATGGAAGCAGCAAAGGAAAGAAATGAGCGAGTTTAAATGCGCTTATATGGTGCAAATCTATCTAAAAAAATACACACCACACTTTTTTGTACTTTCCAACATCCTGTTTCAGTGCTTTGCAGGCTCTTTCAAGATATCAGTAAGAATGGGAAAAAAGCGCGGCGGTACCGAAAAACAACGCCGTTTGAGATCCTAGGCTTAATAGAGATATCAACGGACCAGCTTCCAGCGGCTTCATAAAAATATGCACCAAGGGAAGTTCTATTTGAGTATGCCCAAAATACAGGATTTTATTCAAAGATTGTAAAAGTAATCTCTCTAATATCTTCAGAGGTTTGTTTAAAAATCTTAAATAATAACTTATTTGAAGAAAATTCCTCAATTAACTCTTTCATTTTTTTATTTCTTCTTTATCCCGACGATTAGCAATCATTATTGGGGACTTACTTTTAATACTAGATTTAATTTCAGTTAGCGGTAAATTTTTATATTTTTTTATTTTCATCAACAAACTACCTTTAACATCAGATTCAAGTACTACAGAATATGTAGCCAAACTTCATCCCTCCAAAATATTATTAAATTATCTTAAAACTCTTCAGGGTATGATGGTTTCTAAGGTTTGCCTGGTAAACTTCTTCTATAGGAACCTCCATGCCAACGCTTAAAATGTTCATTAGGGGTTGCTGGATATATAATTTCTCCTTTATTCGCCAAATGTGGGAACTTAAAGACAGAATAAGAATGATGCCCTGCAATAATCTTATCATTAAGTTTAGGGACTTTATCATTTAATATATCTTCTATTTGCTCCTTTGACCAATCACGTGTTGTAGGTTCACCATTCTCAATTCTAGATCTTTCCCGATCCCCCAAAATGATGTTTTCCACTTGAAAAAATATGTAATTTTACATATTTTTTATCTAATTGGTAAAATATTTTAATTGTGATATAATAATGTATAAATATAAAAATTAAAAAGAGGATGAAAGAAAATGAAAAAACTAGGAAAAACAATCTTATCAGGAATTATTTTATCAAGTGGACTTCTATTTGGCACATCTGATGCTTTTGCTATGGGGTCCAAAGGTCAGATTAACTTTAGAACAGATGCTAATGTCTACTCTAAAAGTGCTACAAGTATCGATGTAACTGGTTATGTACCTTATCCAAATAGTGTTGTTGAATTATATGGTAAAGATAATGGTGAATATGAACGTATTGAACTTTACCGTGCTGGTAATTTTAGCGTACATTTCAATACAAGAGGGCTTAAATCAGGTTTATATGATGTAAAGGTTGCATCAGATACTGGTGGTGTTCACCTAACAGGTGAATTAACAAATTACCTAAGAGTGAATATGAAGTAACAACTTACCTAAGTATGATAAATACTTGTATAATATAGTTTAATATATTGTGTAAGTACAAAAAAAGCAGAATTACTTGTAATGATTCTGCTTTTTTTGTGATCTAAAACATCGAGAAAATTATACGATTAGATTTATCGAAAATCAATTTGCAACATAATATATACAACGTTTTTATTGGATCTATTTTACTCTTAGCATACAGAGTATCGACTTAAATGTGTCTAAATTGTGTCATAACGTACAATTTTCTTTTTTTAACAAGGTGACTCCTATATATACTCTATACATATTAAGTCAGCATAACGTAACATTTTCATTATTAAATTCTAATTTATTTACCAAATAGACGACTCCAAATTGTTTTTTTCTGTTCTGAATCTGCTACTAGGCGCTTGCTATCTTGTATTTCTCTTAAGACTTGCATTAATTGAATATCCCTTTGGTCTTCTCTTACTATTCTTTGAGCATCAGTTTCCTGTAAAAGCTTACTTTGTTGATCCAATCTTTGAATTAACTCTAAATTAAGTTGTTCTAATCGTTCTATACGTTCTATTAATGCTTGTATGTGTTCTTTACCTGCTACGCTATCTGTAGCAACAGTTGCTATCTTATTTTCTGTAACACTTATCATTGCTAGATTTATATCCTGTTCTAGTGTTATGTTCTTCTTGTTCACAGCCGTTACTAGCCGTTCTATAGTTGCTACATCTTTATGATAAAAAATTCTAGAATTATTATTGCCGCGCTCGAAAGGATACCCGGCTTCCTCCAGGGCAAGGCAATATTTACGCAAAGTACTTGAGCCAATTTCTAAGTTCTTGGCTACCTCAGATCCCCAATAAGTTTGAGCCATATTTTTGTCCTCCCTCTGTTCTAAGCTGTTCTTCAGTTGCTATAAGGTGTTTTCCTTCTTTAAAAAGGTAACACCTTCTTTTTCAAATTTAAAGAAAATTTTTCAAAGTAAAACACTATAGCTCAACTACTTTTTATACGAAATTTTATACATTTTTTTGTACTAATACAGAACATTCATAAACCTGAAAAGCCCTAATATCCCCGGAATGTATAAAATACTGTATATCAATTTTGCATAGATAAAAACAAGAAAGCTAGAAAAGACAAAGATTACCGTAAAAATTTGCTGCCGATAATGTTGTTTTATGTGAACTAACATGTACAGAATACATATTACCTATATATGGTGAAGTTGTTTTATAAGGAGGATGTATATGGAAAAAGATACAGAATTAATTAAAGAGTTACGGGAATTAAATCAAAAAGTTTCTCATCTTGAAAAAATACTTGAAGAAACAAAATATTGAGACAATAAGAACAGCAAAAAGGATAGGACCTGTTCGTACCTTTACAGAGGCTGTAATATCTTTGCTATTTGGTCTGCTTATCGTTGGACCAGTTATAGTATTAGTTATAACAGCTGTTATGTATGCCTTTGCATGGATAGGACAAAAAATATAAAGCCTTCTTAAAAGATAAATTTTTTCTAGATTATTCAACTTTCGAGAACAAATTTTACGTCAACTAGCCCCTCTTCTGAGGGGCTAGTTTTTTTACAGTAGAAAAGATTTCACTTTTGGAAACTGTCTTAGCGTACAGCAAACACCTTAAAATATGTCCAAATTGCGTCTAAACGTACAATTTTCTTTTTTGATATGGTGACCCCATACCCATCAAGCTAATATTTTGAGCCCCCCATAACGAAAAGTTTACCTTTTCACAGTTATTTATGAAATTTCGGCTCATTTTTTTCGTTTTGGAGAACAATTAATTTCTTAAGTTGATGGATGTATAGCGATACCCCTATATGTAATTCAATATAACGAAGACTTTCTCAAAACGCTTACTTACACCAAATCTATTTTTTTACATATTATTTATTGAGGGAATCTATTTAACTAGAAAGGAAGTGATTCTATGCCCTTAAAAGAGCATTGTAACCATTGCAACGTTATACTTGTAACATTTAATCAAACAACTGGTGAAGTAATAGCGATTAGCCCTTCAATAGGTACCACTCCACCACCATGTGCGACAATTGGTATTTTCATTGAAAACATTATAGCGTGCTTACTAAGAAATGGTTATAAAATTGACGCTTTCTATCAGTCCAATTTCACCACAACTGGTGTTCCTACTGAAGAAACCTTTGTCTCTTCCAAATGTTAATGATGGAGAAAAACAAAAGAAAGAACTGTAACATATGAAGATGTTACAGTTCTTTCTTTTTACGGGTTCAATGCTTATCAAATATCCTTCTCATCATTATCTTATAGTACAACCGTTTTAACACCTAATAAGAATAAAAATTCCGTTCCATAGCCCGTCCCTTTTACAAATAGCCATTTTTCTCGCACCACTCATGAAATTGCCGCACATCCACCCCTACTAAAACAATATCTTTTAGTTCCACAACAACAATGTGATCATCAATAACAATGATGAAATTTGTTCCTTCCTGCTTTTCCTTTTGCTGTACAATTCCAATACGATTCCGATACGGTCCGTCTTTTATATATGCTTTCTGCCCTGTAATATCAAAATTCAATATCCTCACCTCTTTTACTGCGCTCAACTTTGAAATACTACCTTCTTTTCGGAAAGTTTCCTTTCATTGCACTATTTCTGTATATATATGATAAAAAAGTAAAAGAGTCCTTCCTTCATTACAATTATTTTTTCTTTGTTTCATTTTAATAAATTATATGTAAAAATTATGCAAATAAGGGGTTGGAAGCGCTTTCTAATTCTGTTTTCATGTTATAATATAAAAGTAAAACTTCGTAAAGAGGGAGAAAAATGGATATAACAATTATTACAAAAGTAATCAAAACATTAACATCATATGGATTCCAAAATGTAACATATTGCGAAAAAACAAAACAATTCTTATTTCATAACCAAACTGATATCATGAACGGCTATGCAGAAATAACATATAGCAACCAATTTGAAAAGTTTAATGTACAAATTCATCCGATTGAAACACACCATCAAGCAGAATTACAAGAAATTGAAAAACACATTCAATCTTGTATACGAAAAGTTAAGTATTTGAATGCATTTCTTGCAGGACAAAAGAAATTAACTGACAAAGCTATTATAACGTAAAAAAGAACGTGAGCATCTACACGTTCTTTTTTACATTATTGTATATTCATCTTCTCTTTTAATGACAAACTCGTCACAGACTCTAATGCATCCATTGCTTCTCCAATGGTCATATCAAAAACTGTCTTATCTTCTACATATGGGAACTGTCTAAAACGTTTTTCAAGCATTTTTACTGCATCCGATGTGAATACTGCACTCTCTATATCAAACTCTGTTTCCAGAAGAACAATCCAATCTAAAATGTGAAATCCTAACCCATTTACAAATGAAATGAGCTTTTCTTCAGGCTGTGAAGATAGAAATACATAGTGCTCCATTTCACTAAAAAGTTCTTCTCCTAAAATTCCTGCTAATTCCTCATCGTGTTCACGCTCTACAATTTCTTCATAACCGTAATCATCAACAAGTTCTTCTACTTCTTCCCCGTCCAAACAAAGTAACTGACTACGCAGTGCACCTTTTTTAAATTCACTTTTCTGTACAACTTCTAAAAAACTCGTTTCCCATCCTTGTTCTAATTTCATATTTATAACTCCTTTATGCCTTATTTATTTTCAAATATATATTTTGATTAAATGCCTTCCTCGCTTTTTGATTACACAACTTAACATGTTCAGATAAACTAGACGCCTTATATATTTTACCATTCCTATAGACAGGCGGATCAATTAAACGTTCTTTCCCACCTGAGTATGAAATATCGTACTCTTGATCATTTTCTTCTACTAATACATTTGGATGCAAAGTAGCCAATCGCCTCGTTATTTCTTCATCTTGGCTACTTTTTAATTTTCGTAGCAGTGTCTCATCATCGGTCAAAAAATCTGAAACATCTATCAATTTTCTTTCTAATGCTACTTGCAACACATTCGTTAATACATGATAACTATACGAGCCTAACGGATGTAAAAAGAAATCCAATGTTTCTTTATAATATACTTCTGTAAACCATTCTGCTGCCTCTATCGTACGAAGACAGATTTGTTTTTTATGAACAATTAATTGCTTTAAAAATATAAGAACTTCTTGTTTTGAAATCATTCCATAAGTATATAAATCACGAAGTGTATAATCTATACGATCCGCACACAAGGCCGGTAATGGTTGTTCCAACAACATCCATTGTTCCCAGTTTTGCAGTATTTTAGAATCATGTCCATACTTTTGTAAAATAAGAGGAATATCCGAGTTTTCAATAACTGTATCAAAAATATATTCATGATAGTCTTCATCTTTTTTATGTAATACACGATCTACAACGTGCGAAAAAGCAGTATGTGATACATCGTGAAGTAATGCTGCAATTTGCTCCGCTTCACTCCCGCCAAGCATTTTTACCAGCAGCATAACTCCAATTGAATGTTCATAACGTGTTACATTCCACTCTGGTTTTACAAGAAAGCTCGCTCCAACTTGGTGAACCTTCTTCAACCTTTGCATAGCTTCTGTTTGTAATAACTCTTCTAATACACCATCTATTTCAAAATCCCCGTATATCGAATCATAAATCTGCATGTTCTACGCCTCTCCTTTATTCGTGACGTATGAAATAAACCGATCCACATCTCCTTGAAAAATACCCACTTCTGGTAAATGATAAAACGTTGTTTGCAGCGGATTATTTTCATGATACAGATGGATTTCCTTTTCTAAAGCAATTGCCATACCAAGCTCTATATGACTACCATTTCCGCCATCTAGTAAAAGTAAGAAAACATCCGCTAATTGAATTGCCTGTCTTTCTGCTTGACCAATCTTCTGCAGCTGTTCTCTATTTGTCGCTCTTTCATTTTGAGTCCAATCATATGTATGATGCCATCCCATTTCTTTCAGTTTACTCGCTACAAATTGAACAAGATTTTTATTTTGAAAACTTGATGCGATATAAAAATTCATCTTAATTAACTCCTTATTTATATACATCTAAAGAGAAACTCCTTTTTAGCGTTACTACTAATGATAGAGAAGCATTTCGCCAAAAGAAATCCCCACCTTCAAAACTTATTTTGCGTTTACGTGGTGGGGGATCTCATGATTTTCTCTTATTTTTTGTTTTTTATCACTTTCATCGACTAACATTTCTAATTCAGCTGTTATTTCCGATTTTTCTAAGTTTCGTTCTTGTGCAAATTTTCTTGAAATGTAAACAATAACACTACCAACATACAAGACAAAACATATAATTAGAGCAGTATTTTCATAGATACTTAGCTCCAAAACAGTCACTCCTAATCCATTCATATTTTCACGCTCAAAGAACTGGAATTTCTCTATTAAATCTCTGTTATTGTACCATAAATACAGTAATTCTTCGAACCTTTCCTTCTACTACAAAAGGCATGATTTTTTAATCATGCTTCCATAATATATTTTACAATAGTCTGCACGGCTTCTTTCCCACTATATTTTTTAAATCCTTTTTTATACTCCGCACAATTACGATCGAGCTCTTCTACACACTCTATAAGGGATGGTGCTGTGATATTTTCTTCATATAAAACCGATGCATATCCTTGTCTTTCAAACGATTGTGCATTTAAGATTTGATCTCCACGGCTTGAAGCTTTCGGTAATGGAATTAAAATCATGGGCTTTTGCAATGTTAAAAATTCAAAAATCGCATTTGATCCAGCACGTGAGATGACAAAATCCGTTGCTCCTAATACATCTGGTAATTCGCCCTGTACATATTCAAACTGCCTATATCCTTCCAGACCTTGTAATTTCCCATCTAGATTCCCTTTCCCGCATAGGTGAACAACTTGATACTTTTTAAGGAGCTGTGGCAATGCTTCTCGTACTGTTTCATTAATCTTCTTTGCACCTAAACTTCCTCCCATAACCGTGATAACTGGTTTTCTAGTATGGAACTTAAGAAATTGCAGTCCTTTCTCACGTTTTCCACGTAACACTTCTTCCCTTACAGGTGAACCTGTATAAACCACCTTCTCTTTTGGCAGATGCTGTGCCGCTTCTTCAAACGTGATAAATATTTTGGAAGCAAAGCGAAGTGCAATTTTATTTGCTAGCCCTGGCGTCATATCAGACTCATGTAAAAAAACCGGAACACGATTCAGCCAGCCAGCAATTACTACTGGGACAGATACAAAGCCACCCTTTGAAAAAATAACATCTGGTTTTAATTTTCGTATTCGCGTATAAGCATCCAGCACACCTTTCATAACAAGGAAAGGATCTTTTATATTTTTCAAATCAAAATAACGACGCAACTTTCCGCTCGCTATACTATAGTACGGAATTCCTTCATTCTCTATAATCGTTTTTTCAATCCCTTGATGAGAACCAATATAAGAAATATCCCATCCCTTTTCTTGCAGATGTGGAATAATTGCTAAGTTAGGTGTTACATGACCTGCGGACCCGCCGCCTGTAAAGACTATTCTTTTCATATGTCTCCCCCTTCTACACTATAGTACACTAAAATATCGTGCTTCGGGGTGAGCAAATACCATTGCCGTTACGATGCTTCTGGCTCCATCATAAAGTGAAACTTTAATCAGTGGGGTGGCTTCATCCCCCACTGATTATTAGCCCTCACCAATCGGGATTTTACGGGCATCCTGACTCCCACCTAACTTCTTTACTGTCGCTGAATTAAGCGAAATAGCATTTCATGTTGCACTCTCATTTTTATCGCTTTCATCATTTAATTCCCTCTTTTACTTCTTGCTTTACTCTTACATACTTAACAAGATTTTCTGTAATTTCATAGTTCAAAAATGGTGTAATGAGATAGATGCCATTAAAATATTTCATCGCCGCATCAATTAACTCTTGTGAAATACGAATACCTTCTGTAATTGCAGCCTCCTTGGTTTCATGACCATCCATTCGATTTCTTACTTCCTCTGGCAATGTAATACCTGGCACCTCAAAATGAAGAAAATCAGCATTACGTTTACTTACTAAAGGCATAATCCCAATAAAAATTGGTTGTTCCAAATGCTTTGTTGCTTCATAAACTTCTTCAATTAAGGCTACATCGTAAATGGGTTGTGTTAAAAAATACTCTGCACCAGCTGCAATTTTTCTTTCCATCCTTTTCACTGCTGCTTTTAAATGTCTCACGTGCGGATTAAAAGCGCCCCCAACAGAAAACCTTGTCGCCGGGCCAATTGTTTTCCCTAAAATAGAACGACCATCATTCATTTCTTTAATCATTTTAATTAGTTCAATAGAAGACAAATCATATACAGACGTCGCTCCAGGAAAATCCCCTACTCTTGCCGGGTCACCTGTTAAAGCTAACACTTCCTCCATCCCTAAAGCTGATAAACCAAGTAAATGAGATTGCAATCCAATAACATTATGGTCACGACATGTTAAGTGCGTCAGCACTGGAATATCATGTTTTGTTAATAACGCTCCCATTGCCATATTAGAAATGCGCGGAGATGCTAATGAGTTATCTGCTAACGTAATGGCATCTGCACCTGCTCGTTTTAGTACTCTAGCTCCTTCAAAAAAACGTTGTGTATCCAATGTTTTTGGGGGATCTAATTCAACAACAACTGTTGTCCGCTTCTTCGCTTTCTCTGCAAGAGTAACAGGTGTACTCTTACGTTTTGCTTGTGTGTGGATCACTTCTTTTCTTTGAACAATTTGTTTTTCTGTAACAGGTGTTACATTCTCAATCGCACGCTTCATCCCTTCAATATGTGCCGGCGTTGTACCACAACAACCCCCTAATAAACGAATACCTTGTTCAATAAATTTTGGTGTCATCGCTTCAAAATAAGCAGGGCTACCTTCATATACATACCGCCCTTCTACATAATTCGGAAGACCTGCATTTGGATAAGCTGATAAATAACCATTTTTAGGAATAGATATCATTTTGAAAGCTTCCGTCATATGAAGCGGTCCTAATTGACAATTTAGTCCAACTACATTAGCACCGTAATCTAAAATTTGTGTTACGATTTCATTTACATCATTGCCATTTTGCGTTGTTCCTGCTTCATGAAGTGCTAACTGTGCAACAATTGGAATATCTGTTTGTTTTCGCAATACTTTCACCGCATGTAACAATTCGAATTCATCATAAAATGTTTCTAACAATAATCCATCAACTTTTTCTTCTAATAATGCCTCTGCCTGCTCAAGTAGCATAAATTCTCGTTCCATATCAGTCGTTGTAACAGCTCCGATGTGCTTCATCCCACCAATCGTCCCTAAAATAGCGTTTCGCTCTGTAACAGCCGCTTTTGCAAGCTTAACCGCAGCTTTATTAATTTGGACCACCTGATTTTCTAAACCATACATGCGCAATTTCGCTTCATTGGCACCATACGTATTTGTTTGAATAACATCTGCTCCAGCAGCTACATATTGTTTATGAATCGATATAATAAGATCTGGATCGGATACGTTTAATTCTTCAAAACTACTTTGCAAACCATGAGAATGTAATAATGTTCCGATTGCACCATCACCGATAACAATTCCTTTTGATAATAAGTCTAGTAATTTCACCCTTCTCCCTCTTTTCTATCAATATAAAAACCCCTCTTCACCTGAAGAGGGGGACATGAGTAATCCTCCTCTTATCATGCAAAACAAATTGTTTTGCAGGTATTAGCACCGTTTCAAACATTTCGTTTGAAGGTTGCCGGGTTTCACAGGGCCTTTCCCTCCACCGCTCTTAATAAGAGTTTATCTTTATTAGTAATCTATGTTTTAAAAGGAAATACGTGTACTTTTTAACAATCTTTGTTAATTTTCTCATAAAGTTAGCATGAGAAAAAATAAAAGTCAATGGAATCAGGATAAAAATAAAAAATATTTAAAATAAAGTTGCAATTCAGTTATCTTTTGTTGTAAAGTTAAACTCATAATAAAATTTCATACAAACTATTCTTATCTAGAGAGGTAGAGGGACTGGCCCTGTGACACCTCAGCAACCATTAACACGTTCGTTAATAAGGTGCTAATTCCAGCAAATTGTGAACAAATTTGACAGATAAGAAGAAGACTATATTCGCATGAAAGCCTTCTTCTTAGAAGGCTTTTTTATTTTTATCAAGGAGGAATCTCACATGTCAACAATTGAAACAAAACTAGCTCAAATCGGAAACCGAAGCGAAACTACAACAGGAACTGTTAACCCCCCTGTTTATTTTTCAACGGCTTATCGGCATGAAGGAATTGGAAAATCAACAGGTTTTGATTATTCACGAACAGGTAACCCAACACGTGGTCTGTTAGAACATGCAATTGCTGATTTAGAAGAAGGGGAACAAGGTTATGCCTGTAGTTCTGGAATGGCAGCTGTTCTTCTTGTTCTTTCTTTATTCCGCTCTGGAGATGAACTTATCGTATCAGAAGACTTATACGGGGGAACCTATCGCTTATTTTCAGAACATGAGGAAAAATGGAATATTCGATGTAGATACGTAGATACACAATCTATTAAACAAATAGAACAAGCCATCACTTCTCAAACAAAGGCTATTTTCATAGAAACACCGACCAATCCATTAATGCAAGTAACAGATCTTGCAGCTGTCTCGGCCGTTGCAAAACGACATGGAGTCCTACTTATTGTAGATAATACTTTCTACACTCCTTATATACAACAACCATTGACAGAAGGGGCAGATATTGTCCTTCATAGCGCCACAAAATATTTAGGCGGTCATAATGATGTATTAAGCGGCCTTGTCGTTGCAAAAGGTCAAACACTTTGTGAAAAACTTGCCCACTATCATAATGCTTCTGGCGTTGTATTAAGTCCCTTCGATTCTTGGTTATTAATTCGCGGTATGAAAACATTGGCGCTCCGTATGAAACAACATGAAGAAAACGCAAAGAAAATCGTGTCTTATTTAAGGGAAGAAGACGGTGTAACCGATGTTTTTTATCCAGGACGAGGCGGCATGATTTCATTTCGTCTCCGCGATGAAAAATGGATAAATCCTTTCTTACAATCTTTATCATTAATTACATTTGCCGAAAGTCTTGGCGGGGTTGAGAGTTTAATGACCTATCCAGCAACACAAACACATGCAGATATTCCAGAAGCTGTGCGTACAGCGCGCGGGGTATGTAATCGCCTACTCCGTTTCTCCGTTGGCATTGAAGATGGTGATGATTTAATTCAAGACTTAAAGCAAGCTATTAAACATGTAAAAGAAGGTGTAAGAATATGAGTTATTCAATAGATACACTCTTACTTCATAACCAATATAAACATGATTCACAAACAGGAGCTGTTAACGTTCCTATTTATAATACATCAACATTCCATCAATTTGATGTAGATACCTTTGGAAAATACGACTACAGTCGCTCTGGGAATCCAACACGTGAAGCACTTGAAAACATAATTGCTTTATTAGAAGAGGGAACAAAAGGATTTGCCTTTTCATCTGGAATCGCAGCGATTTCTACTGCATTTCTCCTTCTTTCACAAGGCGATCATGTTCTCATTTCAGAAGATGTATACGGTGGAACGTATCGGATTGTGACAGAAGTCCTCTCTCGTTACGGTGTTTCACATACATTCGTCGATATGACGAATGTAGAGAAAGTAAAACAAAACATTAGACCGAATACAAAAGTATTTTACATTGAAACACCATCCAATCCATTATTAAAAGTAACCGACATTCGTGCTGTTTGTGCATTAGCAAAATCTGCTGGGGCTCTCACTTTTGTTGATAACACATTTTTAACACCATTGTTCCAAAAACCACTTGAACTCGGAGCCGATGTTGTACTTCATAGCGCAACAAAATTTATTGCTGGTCACAGTGATGTTACAGCTGGATTGGCAGTTGTAAAAAATGAGGAACTCGCTCAAAAACTAGGTTTCTTACAAAATGCCTTTGGCGCTATATTAGGGCCACAAGATTGTTCTCTCGTTCTTCGCGGCCTGAAAACATTGCATGTACGTCTTGAACACTCAGCAAGAAATGCAAACACAATTGCTCACTTTTTACAAAAACATTCAAAAATTCAAAATGTGTATTATCCTGGATTACAGTCACATCTCGGCTATGACATACAACAAGTACAATCCAAATCCGCTGGTGCTGTACTATCTTTCGAGCTACAATCCGAAGAAGCTTTACGACAATTTTTATCTCAAGTTAAACTCCCCGTATTTGCAGTAAGTTTAGGAGCTGTAGAATCTATCCTTTCTTATCCTGCAAAAATGTCACATGCAGCATTATCACAAGATGCACGTGATGAAAGAGGTATTTCTAATTCATTGCTCCGTTTATCAGTTGGCCTTGAAAATGTAGATGATTTAATTGCCGATTTTGAAAATGCTCTTTCTTATGTCGAAGAACCTGTGAATGCATAAGGAATTTTTATTCAACATTGAAATAAAAAAAGGATAGACCAAGCAAATCACATCTACTTGGTCTATCCTTTTTTATTTACTATTATGATACTGATTACAAATTAAGGTGATTTCTTTTCTAATATCAATAACTAACTCAGCATCAGATTCTTTGGCCAATCGTATCACATCATCACCACTGATCGTTTTTAAGTAAATAGCTAGGAAAATGAAAATGTTGTATAAAGTTATGTTATCCCTTCCGTCCAAAATTTGCATTCGATATAAGAGTATAAAATCCTTTTTCTTATTATTTCAAAAATTTTGTATATTCATTTGAAAGAACAAAAAATTCATGATAAAATCGTGTTATAAATGTATCTGTATCTTCAAACATCGTGTTACAAAACGTACAAATTAAACGATTTTATTTACATCACGTTCTCTTTTCTTACAATTTCTTTACTTTAGAACATTTTTTCTGCAACAACTATTTTCTTTTCTTTAGATTTTTGGTATGTATAGTATGGGTATAACAGCTCGCATGGAGGTGGAAAGAACATGTTAGAAACCTTTCAAAAGGAATTGGAACTATACGAGAATAATGCAGAATTATTGAAAGTTCTTGCTCACCCTGTTCGTTTATGTATTGTAAAAGGCTTAATCGAACGCGGTCCAAGCAATGTTTCAACAATGTACACAGGATTAAATATGCCACAATCCACAATTTCACAGCATTTAGCAAAATTAAAAAGTGCTAAAATTGTTTCTAGTGAAAGAAAAGGTTTGGAAATTTATTACAAAGTAGAAAATGAAACAATTATTCAACTTGTTCGTGTATTACTAGGTTAGGGATAGCCAAGAAAAAAGGGCGTATTCTATATTTCCCATCTCATATCTTTAATATAAATATATATCATGAGAGAAAATATACAATACTACATATCCTAAAGTCGTATAAAAAAACAAGACGCAGAATGATTCTGTGTCTTGTTTTTTCTATATATGAAAGTAACGCTTTACATCCAAATGTGACATTCCTTTTTTTTGTATAACAACATCAAATGCGTCACTCATCCCTCCATGTAAAACCATAGAGCGGATTGCCCTGTTTTGTTTCTGTTTCTCAGAAAAAGGATTGGAATCGTGATGACTAGTAAGTTGTTCTAATATACCCGCTGCAAGTAAAAACTCCCTTTGTTTTGTATGCCACACTGTATGAAGACCACCGTCTTCGCCTACTTTCTTCAATGCATCCCAATGAATATGTGTTGTTATATCCATTTCTCCTGGATACGCTAGCGGATTTCGAATGAGCCTATGGTTATAATACCCTCTTAAACTTCCTTCATGATGCGCAGGATGCATAAACGTAGCCATTGTATACCCATAATCAACTGTAATAAATAACCCTTCCTCGAGCCATCCTGCAACTTCTTGTACATATGTTTCCATTCGTATTGGCACTTCAAATCGCTGCCCCTCAGAAAGCTGAATATGATACTTTCGGAGGTAGCTATTTACCCGTTCTCCTATCGGCCTTACTATTTCGGCAAGCTTTCCTTCAGCGTTATACGTAATCCGTACTTCGTACAACATACCATCTCGGTTCTCCACTACTTCAACGGGAAATGCATCAAACAATTCATTTGCAAAAACAATTCCTGTAAAAGACTCTCCTAACTGCTCATAAGATGAATACTGTGAAACATTCGAAAATGAACCAAGTTGTTGCTTTTGTACTTTTCGATGGAACGGACTCACTTCAATGATAGAATACCGTAATGCCGTAAAAGTTTTTGGAGAAAGCTGTTTCCACTCTTGTAAAACAGCATAAGCAAATTTCCCTGTTCCCCCGCCAATTTCACAAATGTGTGGGGAAATTTCTCCATTTTCAATCAAACGAATAAAAAAGTGAGCAAACGTCCTTGCAAATACAGAGGCAACATTACTACTCGTGAAAAAATCACCTTTTCTTCCGATTTTCTCATGTTCTTTCATATAATAGCCGCAATCTTCATCATACAGTGCAAGGTTCATATATGTACTATATGAAATCGAATAATCCTTTTCTTTCTCCATCCATTTTCTTAAAACGAACTCCATCCCCATATAACCCCTTATTGTAAAAATGGATTATTTTCTTTTTCGAAGCCGATATTTGTTTCTGGACCGTGTCCACATAATACCGCTGTGTCATCTGGCAGTACAAATAATTTTTCTTCAATGCTCCCAATTAATTCTGCAAAACTTCCGCCTGGTAAATCCGTTCGACCAATACTCATTTGGAATAATACATCTCCTGAAAATACCGCATTTGCCTCTTTACAATAATATGAAATACTACCTGGAGAGTGCCCTGGTGTTTCAAACATTTCAAATGTGAAAGAGCCAATTATTAAATTCCCTTCTCCTTCAATCATTTGATCGGCAGGTTTTGCTGTAATGCTACGATTCATCATAAAAATTTGTGAACCATTTACAGTCGCATCTCCTAACCAATCTGCTTCCTCTTTATGTACATACACTGGGATATGAAAAGCCTCCCTCACTTCATCGACTGCACCAATATGATCAAAATGAGCATGTGTTAATAAAACTGCAAGCGGCTTTAATTGTTCCGCTTGTAAATATGCTACAAGTTTCTCTCCTTCACTACCTGGGTCAAAAATAATACATTCTTTTTGATTGTTACTTAAAATATATGCATTTGTTTGTAATGGCCCTAACGGCATTTGTATCCATTTCATCTTTTAATCTCCTCCAAGTTATTGAACTTACTTTTATGATACAACATTTCCTTCCCTTAGGAAAAGAAGCGATGCTCTCTCGACAATCATTTCTAAAACATGTACAATATAAAAGAGGAAATATTGCAAAAACTCAAACGAAAGAATGAGAGAGCAGAGGGGGATCATAATATGGGTCTTGTTATTATTTTTACGCTAGTCACCCTGTTAGCTGTATTCGCAACCCTTAGAACGTTACGTGAAAAAAATCTACTTGCAGGCGGTTTCGCTGTTGCAACTGTACTTGTTTTCGGATGGTTTACATTCATGACTGTCCTAAATAGCGGGTATCCACCAACTCATTAATTCACTTATAGTTCTATTCTCCATCAAGATTTTGCATAAAAAGAGGAGGGGAATTTTCCCTTCCTCTTCTCATTATCATACAAATATCAGTTGTCTCACCTTAATTTCGATTCGTCCTCACTGATTCTATCTTTTCATTTCATAACTTCATACTTATGCTTCTTCACAAGCCAAGCTCCGCCAATTACCCCTGCATCGTTACCAAGCGTTGCAATCGCAAGCTTCGTGCTCTTAACAGCACGTGAAAATGCATACTGTTCAAAATAGCGCTGAATTGGTTGTAACAGTGCATCACCAGCTTTAGATACACCACCGCCAATTACAATTTTCTCTGGATTTAACGTACTAGCAAGATTTGCCACAGCTAACCCTAAATAAGAAGCAACTTTTTCTACAACTTGTTCCGCTAAAGCATCACCTTGTTCAAGTGCTGCAAATACATCTTTCGATGTAATACGCCCTTCTTCCTCTAACATAGAACGAAGTACACTTGGCTCATCTGTATTTTGTAATTTTTGCATAGCAACACGTACGATACCTGTTGCTGAAGCTACTGTTTCTAAACATCCAGACTTCCCACAGTTACAAGGAAATGCATTTTCTGTTACAACTGTAATATGTCCGATTTCACCAGCAGCGCCGCTTACACCGTGTACGATTTCGCCGTTCGTAATGACACCGCCGCCAACGCCTGTTCCAAGTGTCATACAAACAAGATCTTTCGCTCCCTCACCAGCACCTTTCCACATTTCACCTAGTGCTGCTAAATTTGCATCATTATCAATCACAACAGGCAATCCTGTTTCTACTTCTAATAAGTCTTTTAGCGGATATTTTTCCCATCCTAAGTTAACTGCTTCATAAATCATTCCAGAAGCTACATGTACAGGACCTGGAGCACCCATACCAATACCAATTAACTTACTTTTTAATTCTCCTAGTTCTTCTAACTTTTTATCAATTGCTTTCGCTACATCTAATGTAATATGTTTGCCCTGCTCACTTGTATTCGTTGGGATTTCCCACTTATGTAAAATTTCACCGTACACATTAATAAATGCTAATTTAATCGTCGTCCCACCAAGGTCAACGCCAACTAACCACTTTTCTTCCATTTTTGCTAACCTACCTTCGTCTAATTCTTACTCATCTCTTTTTGAATCTCTTGCTTTAATAGAAATAACGCTGTTTGATAGTCTTTTGGCTCAATCAGCTGTGATTGATTTAATTCACGCAATTCATCTTGCATTAACTGCAAATCAGCGATTCGATCACCTGTGTAAATAATTGTTCCAAATTTTTTTAGCAATTGTTGAATATCATAAATTGATATCATTTTATCACCCTCTATGTCCACTTATTATGGAAATATAATAAGAAAACGTTCACATATTTCATTATAATCAACAAGAAAAAGTCCCGTCAATTTTTATTTGTCTATACAAGATCATTTTAAACAATTATTTCTTTTTCTGTAATAATTGTTTGTACATTTTGATCAAACGGTTCTGTCGGAATATAATCTATAATTTGAAAATCAAAAGCTAATGATAGCGTTTTCTTTTTATATTCTAGAAGATAACGATCATAATAACCGCCGCCGTATCCAATCCGTTCTCCTCGTCTTGTATATGCAACTCCAGGTACAAAAAGAAGATCCATTTCGTTTGTCTCTACTTCTTTTGTTAACGCCGGAATGGGTTCACGCAAACTCATGTATACTGTTTCTAACTGTTCAAAATTTGTAATTTCACGAAAAGTCATTGTTCTTGTCTCTCGATTACATTTTGGTACAGTAACTTTCTTTCCTTCTCGCCATGCTTGTTCGATGATTGCATATGTATTGACTTCATGTTCCATCGAAAGAGTAATCCCGATTGTTTCCGCTTCTCTCCACTCTTGTTGTTTATATAAAGAAAACACGATTTGTTCTGATAAAGTTTTGTGCTGCTCTTTTGATAAAGAATTCATTTTTTCTACTATTTTCTTACGTAAACGTACTTTCTCCTCTTTCACACGCTTCCCCCCATAAAATTGATCTTTAATCATAAAAATGAATTACGTTCTTATGAACAGTTTATCATTTTTTTCATATGTCATCACTTTTAAATAGGGTTACAAAAAAAGAAACAGTAGGAAATATTCCTACTGCTTACTTTGTTTCACGGTGTAACGTAGACTTCTTGTCACGCTTGCAATACTTTTTAAGCTCAAGGCGCTCCGTGTTGTTACGTTTGTTTTTCTTTGAGATATAGTTACGATCTCCGCATTCTGTACATGCTAGAGTAATATTCACACGCATTCTTATTTCCCTCCAGTCACTAATAACTTAAATCAGACTATACTATAATACCACTTTTAAAATAAAAATTCTACACCTTTTGATATTGTCTAATTTTTTCTATAAGATTTTTCATATTTTCCTTTGCTATTACTGGATTTCTCGCATGTGAATATACAAGGAATTTTGGTTTTTTTGCATCAGAAACAATATAAGACCACTCTTTTTCTGTATGTTTAAATTGAATTCCCTCTAAGATTTCAACCTCTCTTTTCTCCATATCTTTCAATAACATTCCCATTACTTTCCCTTTCTCTTTCCAAGAGCAAACAACTTCATTACATAATAAATAAAGAGGAGCTGATTCTTCTAACATTAGCGATAAAGTATTTCCTTTTCGAGCAATTAGTTCAAATAATTTTCCAATTCGATATAAACTATCTTGCTTCCATCTCATCTGAAACCGATTTTGTTCACCGTACATATAAAAAAGAAGATAGCACTCACCTAATTTTAGCGCTAATGGATGTACACTTTCGGATGTCTCAAGTAATAAATTAGGTACATCGAGTTCTTCACAATTTACACTCCGGTAAATCCCACCATGATTATCATATAATTCAAACTCACTTCCTTGTTCATAAAACATAAAAGCCATATGAGCTCTACTTGATTTCATTAACCATTTAACATGTTCTTTTTGCTCACCAGCATAAATCCATGTAATTGTACAACCTAATTTTTGCAAGAAGGGGATGAGCAGGGACTGAAACATTTCATCCCTTTTATTAATAAGGAGATGAAATGTTTGCTTTTGTATCGCTTCGATATCCAAAAATGCTAAGATAGATTCAACATATTTTTCTAAACAAACATGTACGATTTCATTTCGTCCTATTTCTTTATCATATACATAATGAAATGCTTCTGACGTATACAAGTGTTCGAGTTCTTTTTGTTGTTTATATGATAATTGTATCCCTTCTTTACCATAGAGCCGCATGACAATTCCTTCTTTTGGTTCAAAGTGGATGAAAACACCTCCGGCACATCCGAGTTCATTCATTGCATACCGAAAAGCCGAATCGTTCATTTCTTGACACTCCATCGTATACAAGCCCACCCCATGAATAGCATGTAAAAATAACTTTTTAAAAATATTAACTTCTATACCTTCATACCCTCCGAACAATATGCGCTCTCCTTTCGAAAACAGAGAACCATATGCCATTGCTACTTTTACAACAAATTGAGGCGTCATTTCTATATTAGCTCTACCTACTACCCTACTTTTTTGTAACCAACCTGCACTTTTTTCATTTTCCGTAATTCCTGAAGAAGCAACAATCGAATGACTATCAACAACTTTACCCGACCAAAGTTTTCCATTTTGCTGTATCACTGTATTATTTCCAATCTGACAATGATCTGCTACCACGCTTTTCTCAAATAAAGTAACATCATCTTGAATCATTGTATTTTCCCCAACAGTAGCTTCTAATAACTCACAGCGTTTTCCGACATACGTATGGGCAAGAAGAATACTTTTTTGAAAATGCGTATAATCCGATACAGTACAATGTTTACCGATAATTGAATAGGGCTCAATTGTTACTCCCGATCCAATCGTTGCTCCTTCTCCGATGAAAGATGGTCCATGCATTTTCGTTCCCTTTTCGATCGTTACTCCGTCTCCCATCCAAACCATCGGTAGTACTTCCGTATAAGAAATCGGTATCTGTACTTTCTTTGTAAGTAAATCAAACTGAGCCTGTCGATATTGTTCTAATGTGCCAATATCTAACCAGTAACCTTCTGCTTCATATCCAAAGAGCATTTTTTTATTTTCTAACTGAGGAAATACATGCTGACTCAAGTCAAAAAATTGCGCTGAGGAAATATAAGAAAAAATTTCGGGGTCCATCATATAAATCCCTGTATTTACAAGATTTGAAACCACTTCATTCCAACTCGGTTTCTCCATGTAACGTATAATTTCCTGCTCTTTATTCAGAACGACTGAACCAAATGACAGGGGATTTTCCACTTCCTTCACAAACATCGTGACTAGCCTATCCCTACACTTATGAAATTCCATTCCTTTTGATAAATTAAAATCCGTCAATGCATCCCCACTGATTACAACAAATGGCTCATCTAAAAACGATTCCGCTTGCTTAATGCTCCCTGCCGTACCAAGTGGTGGTGAATCTTCGAAGTAGTGTAACTTTACTCCCCATTTGCTCCCATCACCAAAATACTGCCTAATAGTATCACTCATATATTGAACTGTAATCGCAATCTCGTGAATACCATACTTCCTTAGTAACTCAATATTGTATTCCATAACTGGTTTTTCAAGTAACGGTAACATTGGCTTTGGAAGATTACATGTTAACGGTCTAAGACGTCTGCCTTTCCCTCCAGCTAAAATAACCCCCTTCATATACATTCAGCCTCCACTTTTATAATGTTGAACGACTTTGTATACCATATGTATGTCACTTATGTAAAATTAATCTTTTCGCTCTGTTCAAATCGTAAGCGCTTACTTTATAATTTAATAAGAGAAAAACGAATCCATATCCTCATTCATCTTCAACAATCTAACTTTTCTAAACGTTTCTCGACCTAATTTTGAGGTAAGTGGGTTACCAGCAGCCAAAAACAAAAGCTACCTAATATTATTCCATTTCCTCCTATCACATTATGATACATCTTATCATCATAGATCCAACAAGACAACGAGCTTTTTTTGTCATGTTTTGACTAAAAAAGCAAGTGATGTTTTATCACTTGCTAACATTTTCTTCCTACTCATTTAATAAATAATGTTTCCCTTTCACCAAATAGAAAACATTCTCAGCAACATTCGTAATATGATCTGCCACACGCTCAATGTAACGTGCAATAAAAGATAACTGTGTAATTTGCGTAATCGCTTCAGGATGTTCAGGGATAGAGGAAATAAATTCCCGAATCGCTCTCCCGTATATTTCATCAACGGAATCATCCATTTCTGCAATGTGTTTTGCAAACGTTAAATTTTCTTCCCGGTATGCTTCTAACGATAAATGTAGCATGTCTGTTGCGATCGTAAACATTTGTTCTAGATTGTGCAAACTAACAGATATCTCTTTTTCTCCAAGCCGAATTGTTGATTTAGCAATATTCACAGCATGATCGGCAATACGTTCTAAATCTGTTGCTGTTTTAATCGAAACAAAAATTCTTCGTAAATCACTTGCAACAGGTTGCTGCTTTGTAATGAGCATAAGGGCAAGGTCATTAATTTCTTCCTCTAAATGATCCATGCGATAATCCCCATCGATAACTTCTAGCGCTTTTTCTAAATCTCTCTTTTGAAGCCCTTCCATAGAAAGAAAAAGAGCTGCCCTGGCTAATTCGCCTAGTTCAATTACCTTTTGCTGCAATGTTTGTAAATCATAATGAAATTGATCTCTTACCATGTTTCTTCCCCCTTTATTCCTAAAAATGATAAACGCCCCTTTTAAGAGGGGCATTTATTCTTACTGCTAGATGATATTAACCAAATCGGCCTGTAATATAATCTTCTGTTCGTTTGTCTGTAGGCGTCGTAAATAGTTTATTTGTATCTGTATACTCAACCACTTCACCACTTAAGAAGAAAGCCGTCTTGTCAGAGATACGTGCCGCTTGTTGCATATTATGCGTTACAATAACAATACTAAAATCTTTCTTTAACTCTTGAATAAGCTCTTCAACTTTTAATGTAGAAATCGGGTCCAATGCTGATGTTGGTTCATCCATTAAGATGACATCTGGCTCAATTGCTAAACAACGTGCAATACATAAACGCTGCTGTTGTCCACCAGATAAACCATATGCATTATCGTGTAATCGGTCTTTTAATTCATCCCAAATCGCCGCACCACGTAAACTTTTTTCAACAATTTCATCCAGTGTCTTCTTATCACGAATACCATGAATCTTTGGACCATAAGCAACATTTTCATAAATAGACTTTGGAAATGGATTCGGCTTTTGAAATACCATTCCAACATGTGTACGTAATTCTTCAACAGGATATGACTTATCAAAAATATTTCGATCTCGATATTCAATTACTCCTGTTGTGCGGACGATAGGTACTAGTTCTACCATGCGATTTAACGTTTTTAAATATGTTGATTTTCCGCAACCACTCGGCCCAATAATAGCTGTTACTTCATTCTCATGAATACTTAAATTCACATCTTTTAACGCATGATCTTCTCCATACCATAAGTTTAAGTTTTTCGAATCGAAGACAACCTTCTTCGTTACTGACTCAACTTTCGCTTCATTTTTCACCTGTACATTTACTACTGTTGCTACCATTTTGAATTCCCCTTTCATCCACTACTTACGATTTCGCAACCATAAGACAACTCCATTCATAATAAGCAACAATCCTAATAAAACGATCATACCGGCTGCTGCTACATGCTGAAATTCCTCTTGTGGTCTACTCATCCAATTAAAAATTTGAATCGGTAAAACTGTAAATCTATCAAACATATTGAGTGGGATATAGTTAGCAAAGGCAAGTGCACCAATGACTAATAGTGGCGCCGCTTCTCCAATGGCTCTTGATAGCGCTAAAACACACCCCGTTAAAATTCCTGGCAAAGCAGTTGGTAATACAACCTTATACATTGTCTGCCATTTTGTAGCACCAACGCCGTACGAAGCTTCTAATAGTGAGCTCGGTACCATACGAATCGCTTCTTGGCTTGACACGACGACAGTTGGCAGTACAAGAAGACTCATTGTCAACGCTGCTGTTACTATGCTCTCACCTAACTGAAGACCATATACAAAAATGGTTAAACCAAGTAATCCAAACACAACTGACGGTACACCCGCTAATGTTTGAATATTTAATTCTACAATTCTTGTGAACATAGATTGTCTCGCATAATGTTCTAAATAAAGAGCTGTACCTACCCCAAATATAAAGGAAACTGGTACTACTATACTCATAAATAAAATTGTTCCTGATAATGCAGCGGCAATACCAGCATGCTTTGGGTTACGTGAAGCAAAGTTCATAAAAAAGTCTATCGAAAGGTAACTTACACCTTTTTCAAAGATTTGATACAGTAATAAAATGAGTATGCAAATCGAAAATAGCATTGTCATATACGAGATTAACTTATATATTCGATCCTTCCAAAAACGTGATGCCATATTTTCTTTTATTCGCTCATGATTCAACATTCGCATGTTATATCACCTTTCTAAAACGGCGCATAATCTGCTGCGAAATGATGTTCATCATGAAAGTAAACATAAGTAACGTCGCGCCCACAGCGTACATGCTGTAGTATGCGGTCGTTCCATGCGGAGCATCACCTAAGCTTACCTGTACAATATAAGCCGTTAACGTTTGGATAGAATGCGTCGGGTCTATCGATACATTTGGGGTTGAACCTCCAGCAATGACAACAATCATTGTTTCACCAATCGCACGTGAAGCTGCTAATAAAATTGCAGCCGTAATGCCGGTAAACGATGCCGGGAACACAACCTTGCGTATAGTTTCAAAACGCGTTGCTCCTAACCCAAGTGAAGCCTCTTTTATTCCTTTAGATACAGCCCTCATCGCATCTTCAGAAAGGGAGGCGATTGTCGGCACCATCATAATCCCTATTACAATCCCAGGACTAACTGCATTAAAAAACTGTAAATTTGGAATGACACGTTGCAAAACCGGTGTGACAATCGTTAACGCAAAAAATCCATATACGATTGTAGGAACACCTGCTAATAGTTCTAACATAGGCTTTAGCATTCTTCTAACAATGTGCGAAGCATAGTCATTTAAAAATACAGCACAACCTAGTCCAATTGGAACGGCTACGATCATCGCAATTGTTGTTACAAGTACGGTCCCGCATATAAGAGGAAGTATTCCAAACTTAGGTTCTTCAAAAAATGGTAACCATTCTTTTTCAGTAAAAAAAGAATACATTGATATTTCACGAAAAAACATAATTGTTTCGTTTGCTAGTGTAACGATTATGCCGATTGTCGTTATAATCGACACGCTAGCAATTGCCTTTAATAGTAACGGAACCATTTGATTGATTCGCTGCGTCTTTTTTCTTTTGATTGTATTTCCTTCAATCAAATGTCGCACAGAAAATGTAATTTGACTTTTGTCATTTCGGGCCAAAGATGAAAACCCCTTTCCATCCTGACATTATCTTTTTATTTCTGTTAACCTTCGCAGCTGTTCACTATAATTCTTTTGTGGTAATTTAACATATCCTACTTCTTCAGCAAGCTCGCCAGCGTGTTGCATCATAAATGCCACATACTCTGCCACACTGCTTTTATTTCGAATCGAAGCATGATTCACATAAGCAAATAGTGGCCTAGACAACGGTTTATATACACCTGATTGAATCGTTTCCTTCGTTGGTAAAACTCCATTTACTTTTATCGCTTTTACCTTATCTCGATTCGCCATATAATATGCGTATCCCACAAATGCAATTGCATTTTTATCATTCATTACTCCTTGCATAATGACTTGATCGTCTTCAGATAAAGAAGTTGTTTTTGCAAGACGATTGTTTTGCAAAACAACACTTTGAAAATAATCATACGTACCAGAATCAACACCTGGCGCATAAAATTGCACCGTTTCATGCGGCCATCCTGGATGAATATGTGACCATCGTTTCGTTTTCCCATCTTCGCTCCATAATCGGCGTAATTCGTCTATTGTCATATTATCAGCCCATGTATTTTGACGATTCACAATGATTGTGAGACCATCGTAAGCAATTTCAAATGGTGTAAACTCGATGGAATTTTCCTTTATAAAGTTTTCTTCTACTTGTTTCACCTTGCGCGATGCATTATTAATATCCACTTCACCTTTTCCGAAACGATGAAACCCTCCTCCTGTCCCAGATATACTAATAGAAATTTTCACACGTGGTTCCGTTTTTGTGTACTCTTCTGCTATCGCCTCCATAATAGGAAAAACAGTTGAGGATCCATCAATCTTCACTTCCCTCACATCATAAGCAGCAGATGGAGTAGACACATATGAAAACATGAAACATGTTGCTATCACTAAAATCTTAATAGATTTTTTGGCCCACTTCACGTGTAGTTCCTCCTAGAAGTATCCTGAAATAACAGGATTACAAATATAAGAATAATGCCGAACTATTAATTCGGTTTTAATAATTTGTAAAAGTTTTGTAAAGTTCCACGTAATGTAGAGGAATATGCTCCTCCTTTCTCATTTCCGTTTCTGTTCTCCAAACGTAACGATATAACCGATTAGACGATGAACACCCTATTTTATATATCGGATATGCTCGTCCACCATTACTACACTCTATGCATAAAATACAAAAAAAGCACACTATCTTTTGAGATAGTGTGCCAAATTTACATATTTTTATTCTTCATTTCCTTTTTTGCCTTTTTCCTCTGTCGGTGCTACTCCTGTTACTTCTTGTTTCTTCAAATCAAAGTAAGCGTCCATAATTTCACGACCAATGTATCCATTAATACCAGTTTTATCATCATTTACCCACGGAACAACAACAGAGAATGCCACTTCTGGATTATCATACGGCGCGTAACCCACTAACGTTAAGTTATAAATGATTTTGCGCTGACCATTTGCTTCTCTTCCGCCCGGTTTATCACCACCATAAGGTATTTGAGCGGTTCCTGTTTTTCCAGCCGCTTTATATGATGCACCAGTAAAGTATTTCGTTCCAGTACCACCCTGCTCATTGAACACTTGTCTAAATCCTTCTTGCACACGTTTAATTTGTTCTTCAGGCATATCAATTCGATTTAACACTTTCGGTTCCATTGATTGGATTACTGATCCAACTTCGTCTGGTTTCGATGTTGGCTGACGAATTTCTTTTACAACTTGTGGCTGCATACGATAACCACCATTTGCAATTGTAGATACATATTGTGCAAGCTGAAGTGGTGTATAGTTATCATACTGCCCAATCGCTAAGTCTAATAAGAGACCAGGTGTGTATTCCGGCCCTCTATACCCCTCTGTTTCATTCGGTAAGTCAATACCTGTTTTCACTCCAAGGCCAAATTGACTGAAATAATAACGCATCTCGTCAAATGACTTTTTCTTAATATCTAATGTACCATTTCGAACATATGGTACTTTTGCAAGATTCATCGCTGTTTTAAACATGTATACGTTAGATGACATTTTTAAAGCAGTAAGATCATCAATGGCCCCCATTGTTTTCCAAGAAGATTTTAATTTTGTACTTTTTAACTTAATCGGTTCATCTAGTAATACTGTTCCAGGCTGAATCGCTCCTGTTTGATATCCAGTCAGTACTGTTGCCCCTTTTACAGTGGAACCCATCGGATAAGAACTTGTCATTGTTCCTAATGCATAGTCTTTTACTTCTGTTTTTCCATCTTCTTCTACAAGCTGCTTTCCAGCCATAGATAAAACTTCACCATTTTTCGGGTTCATCATTACAACAAATGCACGATCTAAAAGCGGTTCGGAACCTTGATATTTCAGTAAGTTCTTTTCAAGAATTTCTTCTACACGTTTTTGTAGTTCCATATCAATTGTTAAATTCAGATCATTACCTCGTTGTCCTTTCGAAACATTTATTGTTTCTAAAATGTTCCCGTCTTTATCGGTAATATTTCGTAATTCTTCTTTTGTACCGTGAAGTGTATCCTCATATTGTTGTTCAATATAACTTTTACCAACGCGGTCATTACGATTATAATCTCGTACAAGGAAGTAATCTAATCGTTCTCTTGGCAAGCCTTCATCTGAGCTTGTTACACCCCCGAGTACACTGCGGAACATATCATCATACGTATATTTGCGGTCCCAATCAACCGTCGTATCTACACCCGGTAACAATGCTAAATTTTCACTAATAATCGCATATTCTTCTGGTGTTACGTCTTTTTTGATAATTTGCGGCGTCATTGCATAGCCGCTATCCATTTTACTCTTAATTGCAAGTACTTCTAAATCTTCTGGTGTTAATTGATTTATTTCTTCTTCTGTCACGCGATTTCGCTGACGTTCTGCCATTTCTTTATCATCAATTTTCTTAGCTTTAAATTCCGCTTGGTCTTTCTTTGTCATTTTTTTCTCGGCTTCTTCTTTATTTAAAGAAATCCAATAATCTTTTTTATCACGTTCTGTCAATTTATCTGGTGATACTTCGATTAGCTTCGCCAGTTTTTTCGCTGTTTCTATACGCTCTTCCGAAGTTGATCCCTTCATCCTTGTAAACGTAATGGTGCGAACAGGATTATTATCTACAACTGCACGATCATATCTGTCAAAGATTTTCCCTCGTGGAACGGGATTACTTACTGTTGAGTTTTCCTTTTTTTCAACCTCATTTTTGTAATCTTCACCATGGACAATTTGTACCATACCAAGCTTCACAATAATCGCTGAAAACAGTAAAAACACACAGAAAAACAACACGTTAAGCCGAAACGGAACGTGGGTTTTCTTTTTTTTCTTCTTCTTACTCATACGAACCCCCTCTACCAACAGCTATGTAATAGGAAAGGGACACCTTACTACAGGTGTCCTCACTGCTGTTTTACATGTCTTTTTATTCTAGCATAAAACCCGGAAGAAGTTAACCTTCTCGTTCCGTATGATTTTGCGTTGTTTCAGGCGCTGGAATCCCTGTCTTGTTTGGGTTTCCTTCTCCGTATGTGACATTTTTAACGGCAAAATAAATAAGTAAATGTCCAGCTCCAAGTATACATAATAAAACAGGTAAGCTTTTCTCTGGTGCAAAAAATGAGACTGCACATAAGAAACTTAAAATCGAACATATTCTCCCGCCGTTCAGCCATAGCTCTCGTACAACAATATACTCAACACGCCACTCTCTCGCCTGCTTTGCTCTTCCAATTACATCATATGTCATAGAACCATATGGAACGAGCAAAATTGGATAAGCAATGGCAATACATGCTGCATAAATGAGTAATTTTACATATGTAACATGAAAAATAACTAAAAATACAACTGTATATAAAATAATGCCCCCAAGTAAGATTGCCTTTTTTCTCCATTCTTTTTTTAATATACGAGTTACCAAATAATAACATATGAAAGATACAGCTGAATTGACGAGACTATACTTTCCTAATCCAAATTCACTTCCTGATGCTAAATAAACGTATACAGAAATAACAAAAATAAATGTTCCTTCTCTTAATCCTTGAAAAAAATGCGCACGTGTAATCCTTCCCCAGTTTTTATCCATCTTACGTTCTTTCAAAACTTGAACAATTTCATAACGTCCTTCACATTCTCTTTTCGATAAAAAGAAACTTATGACAACAGCAATTGCAAATAAAGTTAATGAAAGAAAGAAGATAACCGTATAGCCGCTCCACTTTTCCATACGCGAAATTGTATATCCTGCTGCTATCGGCCCAATCATTCCGGAGAAGGACGTTAAAAGACCGAGAAAACCGTTAAAAAAATCACGCGTTTCAGGTTCCGTAATCTCAAACGTTAATAAATTAAATGCAAGCCAATAAAAACCATATCCAATTCCAAGAAGACTACCAAGTAATAAAATGTAATGTGAAGCATGCGTTCCTGCGAGTAAAACAACAATAAAAAAAGTCGCTAACGTTCCAACTCCCACTCGCAATAAAATCGCACGATCTATCCGCTTTGCCAATTTTCCTGCCAAAAGAAATGTTAATGGCTGCAATACAACACTTGCTAAATTATACAAACCGAGGTTCACATAGTTTTGCGTTTGTTTCCATAAATAAATGTTAACAAACGTGTTAGATAAAGAAATCGCAAGCGTATATAATCCCCCCATAACAAGCAACAATATTAAATCACGATTCACCTCGACATCGCCAATTACATGTTTCCACTTCATACATAACTCTCCTTTACTTCATGTTCTAGTCTTCCAAAGACAAACACAATTATGTAAAAGAAAGCATACAAAAAAAGCTAGGAGAATTATCCCCCTAGCTTCTTCTATATCGATTCACCTAAAACGGTTCAAGCGATATTATTTAGCTTCTTGGTAACGTTTTTCAGCTGCGTTCCAATCTACAACATTCCAGAATGCACCGATGTAGTCAGGACGACGATTTTGGTAATGTAAATAATAAGCATGCTCCCATACATCTAAACCAATAACTGGAGTTTTACCTTCTGTTAAAGGTGAATCTTGGTTTGGAGTGCTTGTTACTTCTAGCTCACCATTGTTTACTACTAACCAAGCCCAACCAGAACCGAAGCGAGTTGCACCAGCTTTTGCGAATTCTTCTTTGAATGCATCAAAGCTACCGAATTTCGCTTCAATCGCAGTTGCAAGTTCACCTACTGGTTGTCCACCACCGTTTGGAGATAAAATTGTCCAGAAGAAAGTGTGGTTCGCATGTCCGCCACCGTTGTTACGTACTGCAGTACGAATTGCCTCTGGTACTTCATTTAAGTTTGCAACTAATTCTTCAACGCTTTTATCAGCTAGTTCTGCATGACCTTCTAGTGCAGCGTTTAAGTTTGTAATATACGTGTTGTGATGTTTTGTATGATGGATGTTCATTGTTTCTTTATCGAAGTGAGGTTCTAAAGCATCATACGCATAAGGTAAATTTGGTAATTCATGTTTTGCCATTGTTACATTCCTCCCATTTTATGTATTGCCAAAATAGCTTGGCATACAACTTCATTCTACCCTAATTGCCATAGGGTGAAAACAAATTAAATCACATTGTCTTGCTATTATTAACGTAGCAAAATCCCCATTTCTTTTCAAACAAAATGCTCACATATTTCGTAAAAAAAGCTTCCTTCTGCAAGGAAGCTTCTTTTCTACATGATAAACATGCGAAATGGATATGGACCCTGTAGGACTCGAACCTACGACCGGACGGTTATGAGCCGTCTGCTCTAACCAGCTGAGCTAAGGGTCCAGAATTATGTATACAAATTAAATTGCACCACCAAACCTCCAGAGAACATTTAGAGGCAACTATAAATCATAAGATATATCAATTCAAAAATATAAGATAAATTTACCATACAAAAAAGAAAAGTGTCAATTGTATTTTTCTGTTCATATCCCGATTTCCACCTAACTTCTTTACATGAGCTGAACTTTGAGGCGGGAGTCTTACTGTCCGCAAATAGCGGGATAAAACTCTTCCTCTACATATAACGTAATACGCGATAGAACTTGTGATTCTCTAGATGCGTAAGTTACAATGATTTTATACATAAATCTACATATACCCCAAAGGAAGTGAGTCTATGTCCATATTTACTCAGCTAATAAAAAGTTTATACTCACCAAAAGACATGGCGCTTTTCCGTTTTCAAAAAATCGAAAAAACGATTCTGTATATTATGTTGCTCTGCCTCATTACCACTATTCCAAGAACGTTATGGTACGGAAGTGCATTTCAAGATGGTACTCGGATGGTAAATCAAGCACTTGAACAAGAAATTCCAGAATTTAAAATTGAAAACGGAGAGTTAAAAGCAAATATTGATAAGCCGATTGAAAAAGAAGATGGAAAGTCTATGTTTGTATTTGATCCAACTGCAACAAGCGCAGAAAAATATAATACAAAAACAGGTTTATTCATTCTCAAAGACAAAGTTATTTCTAAGGCAAACGGTCAAACACAAACATATTCCTATAACGACCTATTAGGTGCTTCTCTCGAGAAAAAGGATCTAAAAAGCTTCGTTTCCTTCTTCGATAGCATATCCCCAATATTAATGCTTGTTATCGGAACTTTCGTTTACTTATTCCAATTATTCATTACATTTTTAGGCGTTACACTACTTGCATTCATTGGCTCGGCCATGAGTGGTCAACGTAAATTATCTTACAAACAAGTATGGACGCTAACTGCTTATAGTTATACAATCCCAACTATCTTCTTTATGGTTATGAACTTACTCGAAGTACATGTTCCTGAATCTACACTTCTTTACATTGCAGTTACTTTAATCATTCTATACTTAGCAATTAAAGAAATACCAAAACCGAAAGAAAAACAAGAACTATAAAAAATGCCATTTTGGCATTTTTTTTTTGGACAAGCATATATTTCCTACAAAGGAGTGAGGAATATGAAGAGACTTGGTGCGCTCTTACTCGTGCTTGTTCTCGGTTACGTATTTTATTACGATATAAAAATTGGTACTTTACCAATGTTAAGTTCATACAAAAAAGCCACAGCTACTCAAACTGAAAAAAAAGAAAAAACCAGCACGAAAGAACAAAAAAAAGCTGACGCATCCTATAAAGTCATTGAAGTCAAAACAGGAGATACTGTTTTATCCATTACAGAGGCAATTAATAAGAACAAAATTCCTTCTATTGAAAAAGTCATCGATGATTTTAAACAGTTAAATAAAAATACAGCTGCAACAAAAATACAGATTGGAAATCCTTATAAATTCCCCTTATATCAATGAACCATCACTTAATCCTTGTCAATTACATGAAGGCGCTGATACAATAGTAAAAGTGAAACCGAGCATATAGGTTTCTATTGCTTCATATCACATATACTATATGTGATATGAAGGGAAAAATAAGAAACTTCTTTTATAAGGAGAGCGATCTATTCGTGAATGAAATGACTCATCGTACAAAAACACGTCCTGTTAAAGTCGGTAATTTAACAATTGGCGGTAATAATGAATTAATTATACAAAGTATGACAACAACAAAAACGCATGATGTAGAAGCAACTGTTGCTGAAATCAAACGTTTAGAAGAAGCGGGTTGTCAAATTGTCCGCGTTGCTGTCCCAGACGAACGTGCGGCAAACGCAATTGCTGATATAAAAAAACAAATCAATATTCCACTTGTTGCGGATATTCACTTTGATTATCGCCTTGCATTAAAAGCAATTGAAGGTGGCATTGATAAAGTACGTATCAATCCAGGAAACATCGGTCGCCGCCATAAAGTAGAAGCTGTTGTAAATGCAGCAAAAGAACGAGGTATTCCAATTCGTATTGGTGTAAATGCCGGTTCATTAGAACGTCATATTTTAGAAAAATATGGATACCCTACTGCAGATGGTATGGTTGAAAGTGCACTGCATCATATTAAAATTTTAGAGGACTTAGATTTCCACGATATTATCGTATCGATGAAAGCCTCTGATGTTAACTTAGCAATTGAGGCATATGAAAAAGCTGCTCGTGCTTTTGATTACCCGTTGCATCTAGGTATTACAGAATCTGGAACGCTATTTGCTGGAACAGTAAAAAGCGCTGCAGGTCTTGGAGCGATCTTAAGTAAAGGCATTGGTAATACACTTCGTATTTCATTAAGTGCTGATCCAGTTGAAGAAATAAAAGTTGCTCGTGAACTGTTAAAATCATTTGGGCTTGCATCAAATGCTGCAACGCTTATTTCTTGCCCAACATGCGGTCGTATTGAAATTGACTTGATCAGTATTGCAAATGAAGTAGAGGAATACATCTCTACACTGAAAGTACCAATTAAAGTTGCTGTACTTGGCTGTGCTGTAAACGGTCCTGGTGAAGCCCGTGAAGCAGATATCGGTATTGCTGGTGCGCGCGGAGAAGGTTTATTATTCCGCAAAGGAAAAGTCGTTCGCAAAGTACCTGAAGAAACAATGGTAGAAGAACTGAAAAAAGAAATTGATGTAATTGCTGCTGAAATGGCTGCAAATCAAGAAAAAGAAAAACAAGAACAGTAATAAAAAAGGCTGCTTATATTTTACAAGCAGCCTTTTCTTTATAGAAAAAGACTCGTCAGTTTCATAACTGGCGAGTCTTTTACTTCGCACATTTCGGACAACGTCCATATATTTCAAACTTATGACCTGTTACCTCATATCCTGTAAAATCTTTATTCATAACATCCATTGGACAGGATGTTATTTCTTTTGTACCGCCACAATCTAAACAAATGAAATGATGATGATGTTCCATAATAGAACATGTAAACCGGAAATGTTTTTCTCCATTTAGTTCTGTTTGCTCTAAAACACCAATTTCAGCAAATACTGTTAAATTACGATAAATTGTATCAAAACTTAATCCAGGGTAATCGTCTTTCATATGCTCTAAAACGTCTTTTGCAGTTAAATAACGATTATGAGCTGCAAATAATCGTAACATTTCTTCTCTTTTTCCAGTGTGTTTATAGCCTTTTTCCTTCATAAGGCGTAAAGCTTCTGTCAGATTCATAACTATCCCCACTTTATGCAGTTTTTTTCTTCTTCCATAAGATTGCACCGATTAAAATAAGAACTGCTAGCATAACAATTGTACCGCCTGGAGCTAAATCAAGCTGATAAGAAGCGAATAGCCCGCCTACCACGGAGATTTCACCAAATAAAATGGAAAAGAAGATTGTTTGTTTAAATCCTCTTGCAATGCGGATACTTGCAGCAACTGGTAACGTCATTAAAGATGAGACGAGAAGAACCCCAACAACTCGCATCGATATCGCAATAACGAGCGCAACTAAAATAATGAAAATAAAGTGAATCCATTTTGCACCAAGTCCTGTTGATACAGCATATTCCTCGTCAAATGATAATAAAAATAACTCTTTATATAATAAAATAATCGTTGCAATAACTACGATTGCTACAATCCCGATAAGAAGTAAATCTGTACTTGTTACAGCGCTCACACTACCAAATAAATAACTAAATAAATCTGTATTAAATCCATTAGCAAGCGAAATGAAGATAACTCCAATCCCCATCCCAGCTGAAAGAATAATCGGAATTGCCAGTTCTTGATAATGTTTATATACAGTACGTAACTTTTCAATTAATAGCGCTCCACCTATTGAAAAAATCATCCCCATATATAACGGATTTAAAAATCCACCTGTAAAAATCGTTTTTTCCAGTAACAAACTTGCAGCAATCCCTGATAAAGTCACATGACTTAAAGCGTCCGCAATGAGTGATAATCGGCGAATAACAACAAATACACCAATTAAAGGGGCAACAAGTCCTATTAAAATACCAGCGTATAAAGAATTACGTAAAAAATCATATTGTAAAAAATCCTGTATCATCGTATCCTCCCGTGATGCTCGTGATCATGCTCTAAACGATGAACATGATGCCCATATAAAACGGACATTTCGGCATCTTCTAACTCTCGGAATTTCTCAACATTTCCGTGGAAATGTAAATGTTGATTTAAACATGCAACATGCGTTACCTTCTCTGTTACAGCTCCCATATCATGTGTAACTAGAATTAGTGTAATCCCTAATTTTTTATTTAAATCTTCTAGTATCTCATAAAAACTCTCTACATTCTTTACGTCAATTCCCACTGTAGGTTCGTCCAAAATCAGTAATTCTGGGCTACTTACAAGCGCACGCGCGATAAATACACGTTGCTGTTGTCCACCGGAAAGTTCCCCAATGTTACGATTTTGAAATTCACTCATTCCTACATCTGCAATTGCCTTAACTACTTTCGCTTTATCTTCTTTTGTTAAAAAGCGAAATAATCCTCTTTTAGAGACAAGCCCCATTGAAACAACTTCAAACACAGTTGCTGGAAAACCAGAATTAAAGCTGTTTGCCTTTTGTGATACATAACCAATCTTGTTCCAATCTTTAAACTTTTTACTATCAACATCAAATAACCGAATGCTTCCCTTCTTCGGCTTTAAAACACCTAATATACATTTTAGCAAGGTGGATTTACCAGATCCATTTGGCCCAACCAAACCTAAAAAAGCTCCCTGCGGAACTTGCAAATGAATATCTTCTAACACATTGCGCTCTTCGTACCAAAATGTCAATCCTTCAATTTCTAATATATTATTCATAGCATCTCACCTATTTTAATTCAGAATGATTCCGATTTACTTCTATTTGAATTATAGTATAGCTTACTATCGTTGTAAACCAATCTGCCTTAAAATAAAGAATATATTTTAGGGCGACCTCATCATTATAACAAAAAGCAAAGAAATTCTCTCTGCTTTTTGTTATACAGCTATCCAAAACAAAAGATAGCTGCCACATTTTTTCACACTTCAAAACGGACCGACAACATACACTTTTAATGAATAGCTGATTTAAACTTACCACCGTTTGTCTCTTGCGTACTCATAATTGTAACAAAGGCATTTTCATCAATTTCATGAACAATTGATTTTAATTTTGTTACTTCAAGACGTGTAACGACCGCATAGATTACTTCTTTTTCTTTATCTGTATAGCCGCCTTTAGCAACAAGTTTCGTTGTCCCACGACCAAGACGATGTAAGATGGCATTTGATACTTCTTCATACTGATCTGATACGATTAATACTGCTTTCGTCTCATCCAAACCTTGAATAACCGTATCAATTGTTTTAAATGCGATATAGTATGTCATAACAGAATACATCGCCTGTTCCACACCAAATACAAACGCTGCCCAAGCAAAAATAAATAAGTTCACAAACATAACAAATTCACCGACAGAAAATGGTAATTTTTTCGTTAATAAAATCCCCATAATCTCTGTTCCATCTAATGAACCACCGTGCCTGATAACAAGTCCTACGCCAATCCCTAAAATAAGACCTCCAAAAACAGTTGCTAAAATCGGTTCCGTCGTAAATGGCTGAACACCATGTAATGTTGTTTCAATGAATGCTAAAGCTACAATTCCAAAAGCAGAGGATAACATAAAAGTTTTCCCGATTTGTTTATACCCTGAATACATAAACGGTAAATTGAGGATGACAACTAAAGTAGAGAAACTTAACCACCAAATATTTGGAGTAAGATAATCTAGTATGAGGGAAACACCAATAATTCCACCATCAATAATTTTATTTGGTATTAAAAATAATTCGATGGCTACCGCAGCGCATGCCGCTCCAAAGACAATCATAACAAGACGATAAAATAGATGAATAATACTTTCTTTTCGATGTTGTTTTTTTTCCATAAGCCCTCCTTATAGGTTATTCGTGTCATTTCATTCTTTTATTATAGCATATTCTTCTTTTACTCATAGAAAAAGCACCTACTATACGAATATAGACAAGCGCCTCATACATATATTTCGATATAAAAACAACTAAAGGAGGACTACACCATGAATCTCATCAAACATATTGTAAACAAAAAATTAAATCATATGACAACAAAAGAATTATTGAAATATAGTAAAGAATATGAAGTTTCTATCACAACTGAACAGGCTGAGCAAATTGTTCCTTTAATACAAGGAAAAAACATTAATATTTATGATACGGGAGAAAGACTGGAACTTTTGAAAAAGATTGCTACCGTAACTTCTCCATCTACCGCTCAACAAATCAATACGTTATTCCAACAACTATTAAAATAAGGAGGGAAAATCCCCCTCCTTATTGCTCTTTAATCTTCTCAAGAATATTTTCATCAAATGAACCACTCTTTAACATTTCAATTTCAAACTTATATGGTGGCTTTTTATCTTTCTTATCTTCCCCTACATATGGTGTTTCAAGAATTTTCGGTACATGCTTCAGTTGCGGATGGTGTACAATGTGATGCAACGCTTTATACCCAATATGGCCGAATCCAATATTTTCATGGCGGTCTTTTCCAGCTCCGCGCACATTTTTACTATCGTTAATATGCAACACTTGCAAACGGTCAATCCCAACAATTTTATCAAATTCATTGAGGACACCATCAAAATCGTTAACAATATCATAACCTGCATCATGTGTATGACACGTATCGAAACATACAGATAGTTTTTCGTTATATGTGACACCTTCGATAATTTTTGCAAGTTCTTCAAAACTACGTCCACATTCTGTACCTTTTCCAGCCATTGTTTCTAATGCAATATTTACCGTCTGTTCCGGTGTTAACACTTCATTTAAACCTTTAATAATCTGAGCAATACCAGCATCAGCTCCCGCACCAACATGAGCTCCTGGATGAAGTACAATTTGCTTTGCTACACCTAACGCTTCCGTTCTTTCAATTTCCATACGAAGGAAATCTACACCTAATTGGAACGTCTCGGGTTTTGTTGTGTTACCAACATTAATAATATATGGTGCATGGACAATAATTTCATCAATGCCATTAAGCTCCATATGTTTACGTCCTGCTTCTATATTTAAGTCTTCAATTGGTTTTCTTCTCGTATTTTGCGGTGCACCTGTATAAATCATAAACGTTGTCGCGCCATATGAAACAGCCTCTTCACTTGCTGCTAATAACATCTTTTTACCACTCATAGAAACATGAGATCCAATCTTTAACATATAATCACCTCTTCAATATACAATAGCTATAATGATAGCATAATTTGTAGAAATATGTAGTGAATTGTTTATTCAAAAAAGAAACCACTACAAAAAAATAAAGTAAACTTTTTAAAGACACTTTTCCTACTCACAAATAGCTAAAAAAAAGATAAGGAATCCCCTTATCTTTTTTTATTGCTATACTTTTTCTTCACTTTCTCACGTTCAGTAGCAAGCTTTTTCTTATAACCTGGCTTAACCTTTTTCGGTTTTTTAACAACTTTTGTTGCCATAACATCCAATTCATCATTTGGTTTTTTACGACTTTTACGACGACGACGCTCACCTAAGTCTGCCCATTCGTCCCCACGTAAATCTACATGTTTAAATGTGATATTACGTTGTTTTTCTAAGCTATCTAATGCTTCTTCGTTTGCTGGGTCATAAATTGTCACTGCGATACCAGAATAACCAGCACGCGCTGTTCTTCCAACGCGATGAACGAAGAAATCTAAATCAGAAGGTAGTTCATAATTAATTACATGGCTTATTCCTTCAATATCAATACCACGTGCCGCTAAATCAGTAGCTACAATATATTGGTATTCTAAATCGCGAATTTGCTTCATCATTTTTTTACGATCGCGCGGAGATAAATCACCGTGGATTCGTCCAACTTTTAATCCACGCTCTGTTAATCCGTTCGCAACTTCATCTGCCATTTTTTTCGTATTTGTAAAGACGATTGCTAAATATGGCTTAAATTGAAGTAACATATTTTTCACTAATTCAATCTTATTACGATGTCTAGAAGGTACTAAATAGTGCTCAATATTCCCTGCCGCAACTTGTTTCGGATTAATATGAATGTGCTCTGGATTATCCATGTACTTCTTCATAAACGGCTTTAATTTTTGAGGAATCGTTGCAGAGAAAACAAGCATCTGCAAGTTTTTAGGCATACGCGCTGCAATTTTATCTACGTCTTGAATGAATCCCATATCAAGCATTAAATCCGCCTCATCGACAATAATAGTCGATGCTTTATGAACAAATAGTGCTTGTTCTTCTACTAAATCTTTAATACGTCCTGGTGTTCCAACAACGACATGAGGTTGCTTTTTCAGCTTTTCAATGGAGCGTTGTTTGTCCGTTCCACCAATTAAACAGCGTGCTGTAATCACTTGATCTTCCGAACAAAATTTTGTTAACTTCTCAATTTCTTGATAAATTTGTTGTGCTAACTCACGAGTAGGTGCTGTAATAACAAGTTGTACTGCTTCGCGTTTTGCATCAATTCTGTTTAAAGTTGGAAGTAAGTATGCATGTGTTTTCCCAGAACCCGTTTGGGACTGTCCAATTACACTCACACCTTTTTTCACAACAGGAAAAATTTTCTGTTGAATTTCTGTCGGCTCCGAAAAGCGTAGTTCACGAACTGCATCTATTAAAAATGGTTGAAAATTATATTGTGTAAATGTTTGTAGTGTCATAAGTTACACCTTCTTTCTGAAATTTCTACTGCGCGCACAAATCGGTCAAGTTTACATTATATCGAAATCTAATAGTAAAATCCATCTTTAGTTTAAGTTTTTACCTTAAAAACTAACCTTCTCTCTTTTCATTGCATATTGTATGTGTATATACCTAATTGAAGAAAGGAGGGTTTCTCTTATGTATCCGAAACCCCCTGGAAGGCAAATATATGCAGAGCGTTTGCAACCATACACTCCATATCCCACCCGTAACGTACCGCCTATGGTTCAAAAAAAGAAAGGTTTTCTCGCTAAATTATTCAAAAAGCATGATCCAACTCATCCTTTTATGCGAATGGTTCCGCCCTATCGACAAATGGAAGTTCCGCCGGTAATGTACCAACATTATCAACCCTTAATGCCGTACCCAGAGCAAATGATCCCCCCACAAATAAGTGAGCCAAATGAAATGCGCGGGTTAGCACCTATTGCACCTAGTGGCGGTATCAGCAACTTCTTTACCAACTTACTCTCCAATCCTACCGACATGTTAAATAATATCGAAAAGGTGGCTCAAGTCGCTAAATCTGTCGGACCTGTCTTCGAACAATACGGACCTATTGTTCGTAGTATACCAAGCATCGTAAAAATTCTTACTTCAGGAAAAGGTGTTGCAGAAGAGGGGGAAGTAATCGTTACACCTCCACCATCTTCAAAAAAGAAGAAAATAATGTTGGAACCCATTATTAAAAGCGGGTCCTCGAAAGAAGGTATCCCGTATACGAAACCAAAACCGAGACTATATGTCTAACAATCCTTTGTTTTCTGTCCGCTCCTCCTTTATAATGGAAAAGACTATGTACAAAAAGGATTCCTTGTTTAGAAGGAGAGGATTATTCTCATGAAAATTGTAAAAATTTCCCCTCGCGGTTATTGCTACGGTGTTGTTGATGCAATGGTCATTGCACGCAACGCTGCACTAGATAAAACTTTACCGAGACCAATTTATATTTTAGGTATGATTGTTCACAACAAACATGTCACAGATGCTTTCGAAGAAGATGGCATTATTACATTAGATGGTCCAAGTCGATTGGAGATTTTAGATAAAATCGATTCTGGTACTGTTATTTTCACAGCACATGGTGTTTCTCCAGAAGTTAAACAGCGTGCGAAAGAAAAAGGATTAACAACAATCGATGCAACATGCCCAGACGTTACAAAAACACATGACCTCATTGAAGCCAAAAAAGCGGAAGGTTATCATGTGATTTATATCGGTAAAAAAGGACATCCAGAACCAGAAGGAGCTGTTGGTATTGCACCTGATATCGTTCATCTCATTGAAAAAGCGGACGATTTAAAAACACTCCAAATCCCAACAGAGAAAATTTTGGTTACAAATCAAACAACAATGAGCCAATGGGACGTTCTGCATCTTATGGAGGACATCCAGAAAAAATTCCCAACGGCTGAATTTCATAAAGAAATTTGTTTAGCAACACAAGTCCGTCAAGAAGCAGTCGCTAAACAAGCGGATGTTGCTGATTTAACCATTGTTGTTGGTGATCCAAAAAGTAATAACTCAAATCGTTTAGCTCAAGTATCTGAAGAAATCGCCGGTACAAAGGCATATCGCGTTGCCGACGTAAGCGAAATTCAACTAGAGTGGCTGCAAGGTGTTGAAAATGTCGCTGTTACCGCGGGTGCTTCTACACCAACGCCCATTACAAAAGAAGTAATTGCCTTTTTAGAACAGTACGATCCAATGAATCCAGCAACTTGGGAACGCAAACGAAATGTACCACTTCAAAAAATCTTGCCGCGTGTAAAGGTAAAAAAACAACAATAAAAAAATCCGTTGCTAACTCACTAGCAACGGATTTTTTTATTATAATACTTATACAAAAGTAAACGGATCCGTATGTAACCTTGAAGCATGAATTTGCACAGCAAATTTTTTCTCATCTACTTTTTGTTGCAATTGTTTTTGCACACCTTGTTTCATTACTTTTTCCACATTATGTCCTGGGTCCACAATATTTAACCCGAGCATCATCGCATCGTGTGCAACATGATAATACATATCACCGGTCACATACACATCTGCCCCTTTAAATTTCGCCTGATTTATATACTTATTCCCGTCACCGCCAAGCACCGCTACTTTTCGTACTTTATCAGTTAAGTTTCCAACAACTCGCGCCCCATTTACATCTAATGCTGATTTCACATGTTCAGCAAACTGCCCTAATGTCATTTCTTCTTGCAAATATCCAACTTTTCCAAGCCCTAATGGCTCTCCCTTATTATCAAGCGGATACACATCATAAGCGACTTCTTCATACGGATGAACTGTTAACATTGCTTTTACAACCTTCCGTTCTAGTGAAGCTGGAATAATCGTTTCAATCTTTACCTCTTCTACACGTTCTAACTGCCCAGTTTCACCTATATGAGGGTTCGTCCCCTCCCCAGGCATAAATACCCCTATTCCTTCACTATTAAACGTACAATGGCTATAGTTACCGATAGAGCCTGCTCCAGCATCCCCGAGAGTTTTCCGAACTTCTTCAGCATGCGTTACAGGCACAAATACAACAATCTTTTTCATTTCTTCCGAGTATGTCGGAACGAGAACTTCTGTATTTTGTAATCCTAATGCCTCAGCGAGTAAATCATTCACTCCACCTTTTGCAACATCGACATTTGTATGTGCCGCATACACTGCGATATCATTTTTGATACAAGTTTCAATAATTCGCCCGTATGCTTTATCTGTATGAATTGCTTTTAGCGGATTAAAAATAAGAGGATGATGCGCAATAATCACATTCGCTCCGATTTGAATCGCCTCTTCCACAACTGCTTCTGTAACATCTAATGCGATTAATACGTGCTGAACTGGCTTATTTAATGCCCCAATCTGCAAACCAATCTTGTCACCTTCCATTGCTAGATGTTTCGGATACATACCTTCAAATAAAGAAATCACTTCATGTCCATTTGGAATTTTACTCATGATAAAACCTCCTCTATCATTTTCATTTTCTCTGCTACTTCATTTCGTTTCGCTTTTGTATCTTCCGAATTTGTTGCACGTTCTAGCTGCTTCAAGATATTTTGAAAATTTTTCAGTTCATTTTCCCACTTCTCAATAAACGCAGCACTTTTTTCCTTCATCAAAAATGGTCCGATAAATAACTCAGCTTGTTTGTCGTCATGATAAGGAGTTAACGGATCACCTTTTTCTCCAACTAAAATTTCATATATTTTCCCATCTTCTTTTATAATTTTCTCATGAATAAGCTCCCAGCCATTTTTAATAAACCATTCACGAATATGATGGGCAGCAATATTCGGTTGTAAAATTAAGCGAGTTACGCCGTTTAGCTTTTCTTTTCCATCCTCTAAAATATCGCGAATTAACGCTCCACCCATGCCAGCAATTGTAATAACATCGACTTCCCCAGGTGTAATAACAGCTAAACCATTCCCTTTACGAACATCTACCTTTTCTTGCAAGCCACTCTCAGCTACTGTAGCTTGTGCAGAACGGAACGGTCCATCTACCACTTCTCCCGCTACCGCCTTTGTAGCAATCCCATTTATAATTGTATAGCACGGTAAATACGCATGATCAGAACCGATATCCGCAACTGTAGATCCTACCGGAATCTCCCGTACTACTTCTTCTAGTCTTTTTGAAAGCTTCACTTCATTCATTTATTTCCATTACTCCTTCTCTTGTCAGTCTGTCTCCATGATAATGAATTTACAGTGGTTGTTGCAAGTAAAGAAACAAAACAATTCATTTATTTCATCTTATTTTAGAAAAAAACAAACAAGTCCCTCGCTATAAGCAAGGGACTTGTTTTACAGATTTTATTCCACTAGTTACGAGCGATAAAATTCCACGAATTAAAACCTTATTTTTTCTTCGCTAACCAATCTGCGACTTTCGAAGCTTGATCTGCTGGAATTAAATTTGGCGGCATATTTCCTTTCCCTTTTGAAATAACTCCTTGAATTTCATCTTTAGAAAGTTTCCCGCCAATTTTTTGTAAGTTAGGTCCTACAGCACCTTGCAACTGATCACCATGACAACTCGTACAGCTTTGCTTCACAATATCCTCTGGTTTAGATGCTGCTTGTGTTGTTTTCCCCCCATTTTTTTTCGCGTCAGCTAGTTCTTTTGATTTATACAATCCCTCAAATGAAAATACAAACATAATAACAATCCCTATTACAGCAATGAGTGCAAACGGAATCAAAGGATTACGTTTCATAGCTCTTCTCCCCCCTCTAATAGTTAGATGATTCAGTTATTTCTATTGTACTTGAAAATAACCTGTCAGAAAAGACGAAACTATCAGTTGTTAAAAATATTCCATAAATTCAGTTTGTTGATTATCATTCTTTTATCGCATATTATTTTGATAAATATCAACGCTTCTCATCATATTTTTTGTTTTTCCACGTATATTCTTGTATAAAACAAACGAAATTAATCGAAAAATCGAAAAATGACCATTTGCAAATCAAAAGACAATTCTGTAAAATAAATTACAAGAATTGTAATCGCTACTGATAGCTAAATTTTAACAAAAATTAACAAAATAAAAAAGTTTACTTCACAAATGTGAAGTAAACTTAAAAGAAAGCCTATTCTAAGAAATCCTTTAGACGTTTGCTGCGGCTCGGATGTCTTAATTTACGAAGTGCTTTTGCTTCAATTTGACGAATACGCTCTCTCGTTACGCCAAATACTTTCCCTACTTCTTCAAGCGTACGAGTTCGTCCATCGTCTAAACCAAAACGAAGACGTAGAACATTTTCTTCACGATCTGTTAGTGTGTCTAACACATCTTCTAATTGTTCTTTTAGCAATTCATACGCTGCATGATCCGCAGGTGATGTCGCTTCTTGGTCTTCGATAAAATCGCCTAAATGAGAGTCATCTTCTTCACCAATTGGTGTTTCAAGAGAAACTGGCTCCTGAGCAATTTTTAAAATTTCGCGTACTTTTTCTGGAGCAAGATCCATTTCCTCACCAATCTCTTCTGGAGATGGTTCGCGTCCTAAATCTTGCAACAACTGACGTTGTACACGAATTAATTTATTAATTGTTTCGACCATATGAACTGGAATCCGAATTGTTCTCGCTTGGTCTGCAATTGCACGTGTAATCGCTTGGCGAATCCACCAAGTTGCATACGTACTAAATTTAAAACCTTTACGATAATCAAACTTTTCAACCGCTTTAATTAGACCCATATTCCCTTCTTGAATCAAGTCTAAGAAGAGCATACCACGGCCTACATATCTTTTTGCAATACTTACTACAAGACGTAAGTTCGCTTCTGCAAGACGGCGCTTCGCTTCTTCATCGCCCTCTTCAATACGTGTTGCTAAACGAATTTCTTCTTCAGCAGATAGTAAGTCAACGCGGCCGATTTCTTTTAAATACATGCGAACAGGGTCGTTGATTTTCACACCTGGTGGCACACTTAAATCATTTAAATCAAATTCTTCTTCAGTCTTTGTAATTTGATGATTATTTGGACCTTCATCGTTATCGCCAACTAGGTCAATCCCTTGTTCACCTAAATATTCATAATATTCATCCATTTGATCGGATTCAATTTCAAATCCATTCATGCGTTCTGCAATCTCTTCATATGTAAGAACGCCACGTTTTTTTCCGAGCTCAGTGAGTTGTTCTTTCACTTGCTCAAGAGTCATTTCAGTTTCAATTTGTTTAGAACGAGCTGGTTTATCAGCCATCTGTTCCCCTCCTTACGCGAGATACAAACATTCATTATACTAAATTTTTATCGAAAAAGCTATTTTCTCGCTTTTTGATTTTGTAAATACGCTACATAATATTTAGCAGCTTCTACAGGATCCGTTTTTTCCATTTGCTTTAATGTAAAGATGATTTCCATCTTTTGTACCTTTTCTTTATGGCGTTTTAAAGCATCTAAATGTCCTTGTAAAACTTCTTCTGTGTATTCTGGATTAATAAGTTCATCCGTCGAAATGTCAGTGATAATATTTTTCAACTTTTCATCAGAGAGCCAACTTAAGAAATTCCCGACTGAAGGTTCATTTCCCTTTTCATAATATGCGTATAGTTCATATAAAATCCCTTTATGTTCTTCTGTATGAAAATCTTCTATATGAGGCTCAATACGTACTGCAACTTCTGCATTTTGCAACATATGGTAAATGAGTTCTCTTTCTGCCCTTTCAAAACCTGTTAACTTCGGTTTAGCTTGAACAATTTGAGATGGCTTAGAAATTTGTTTTGTTTGTTTTTGCTGTATCTTTTGTTCTTTGCGATATTGGTGCAATTGACTTAAAAGTGTTTCCATTGAATATGCAAATTCTTGCGATAATGACTTTAAATATGATTCTGCCTGCATCGCATCTTGTAACAATGACAACTCTTTTAAAACACTTTTCACATATTCTTCTTTACCAGACTCATCTTGCAAATTTTTCCCTAAACGTAAATAATTTATTTTAAAACCAACAAAACTTATACTTGATTTCACAAGATTTTCAAAAGCGTTCGTTCCATATTGTTGCACATATTCATCAGGATCAAGCTTATCTGGCAATGAAGTAACCTTCACTTGGCAACCTACTTGCAATAATAATTGCCCTGCTTTCATCGTCGCCTCTCGTCCAGCTTTATCACCATCATAGCAAAGAACAACAGTTTCAACATTACGTCGCAGAAGTTTTGCTTGTTCTTCAGTTAAAGCTGTCCCCATCGTTGCAACCGCTTCTTCAACGCCACTTTTGACAGCGGCTAGTACATCCGCATAACCTTCAAAAAGGACAACCTGTCCTCGCTTTCGAATAAACGGCCTTGCTTGATGGAAATTATACAGCAGCTTACTTTTATGAAAAACTGGCGTTTCAGGGCTATTTAAATATTTCGGAGTATCATCTCCCAGTGCCCTTCCACTAAACGCTATAACCTTTCCTTGTAAAGTGTGAATCGGAAACATAACCCTTCCACGAAAGCGGTCATAATGACTACCATCTTTTTCACTTCTTACAAGCAGACCTGCCTGTTCCATAGTCGATAGCGAAAAACCTCTTTTTTGTAATATTTTTGCTGCAGCATCCCAAACTGGTGATGCATAACCAATTTCAAATTTCTCAATCATCTCTCTTGTAATACCACGTTTTAATAAATAAGAAAGAGCTTCACTTCCCTCTTCTGTATTTACTAAAAGATGGTGATAATACTTTTTCAAAAGTTCATGAGCTTGTAACATGATGATATTGTCATCAGATATATTTTCTTGTTGTCCTTGTCCTGATGTATACTCTGCAACTACAATGTCATTTCTTTCTCCAAGCTTTTGGACTGCTTCTGTGAAAGAAAGTCCTTCCAATTTCATAAGAAATGAAAAAACATTTCCACCTTCTCCACAGCCAAAACAATGGAAAATTTGCTTGTCTGATGAAACAGAAAATGAGGGAGAATTCTCACCATGAAATGGACAAAGACCAAAATAATTGCGCCCTTGCTTTCTAAGCTGAACATACTCACCAATCACTTCAACAATATCGGATGATGTCCGAATCTGTTCAACAACTTCTTCGGGAATTCTGTTCCCCATAACTCCATCTCCGTGTCGTAGTTTTGTATTCGATATAAATCAAAAAATTCCTTTATAATTCGACAATATTTTTTCTAAATTTGTTAAAAAACACTGTCGATCATGTTTGGAAAATGATTTTGGACCTTTCGTATATGTCCCTTGCCTGCGTAACTTTGCAGATACATATCTACTATATAAAATTGTATCCATGTGCTCGTCTGTTACAAATGTACCTCTTGGAGATAATACATATACTTCTTTTTTCACAAGAAGACCAGCAAGTCCCATATCCTGTGTGATCACAAGATCTGTAGCTTTCGCATGTTTATAAATATAAAAATCCACTTCATCTTGCTCAGAATCTACATAGACCCAATTTCCTTGCTGTTTGCTTGAACGATGGGCGTAAGATGCGACAAACAAAATTTCGACATGAAATTTTGTTCCCATGCGCACAATCTCATCCTTCACGGGACATGCATCTGCATCAACTAGTATCTTACTGATGTTTTGCATATTTCTGTATTCTACATCCCTTCTGTGAATCCTTCCATAATGTGCGTTTTCTTGTCTAAATTTTGTCGATTTCACGTAGATGAATATCTTTTTCGTAAATCCTATCCCTAGTTTATTCTGAAAAATTAAAGTCTAAACGTAAAATATAGGTTTTTATCACAATTTTTTATTATAATATATTTTCTCTAACTTCGCTATATATCCTTTAAAATTTTATCGCTTTCTTAAAGAACGATAATTTTTCCAGCTCAACATGGATAGTCCTCTCGTAAAATGCTAAATACTAAGAAAAGATGCACCTTATCTTGAGTGAAAAAAGCACATTCACCTTTGGTAAATGTGCTAAAACATTTTTTGGTTTTGCACTGCATTGACAATAATATTGGCTGTTTCCTCAATCGCCTTATTGGATACATCAATCACTTGACAGTTTATTTTGCTTACCACTTTCTCAAAGTGATCGATTTCTTCTTTAATACGATTGATGTTCGCGTATGTTGCTCCATCACTTAAACCAAGTGATTTTAATCGCTCTTTTCGAATATGATTTAACTTATCCGGTGTAATTTTCAAACCGAAACATTTCTCTTTTGCAACTTTATATAATTCTTCAGGTGGATCTACTTCTGGTACAAGCGGTACGTTCGCCACCTTCAAGCGTTTATTATGCGCTAAATATTGTGAAAGGGGTGTTTTTGATGTACGAGACACCCCAATTAATACGATATCGGCCTTTAAAATCCCACGTGTATCTCTACCATCATCATATTTAACCGCAAACTCAATTGCCTCAATCTTTTTAAAATATTCTTCGTCTAATCTGCGAACAACACCAGGTTCATATCTCGGGATTTGCCCTGTAATGTCTTCAATTTGATCGATAAGAGGACCAATAATATCATAGGCCTCTACGCCCTCTTTTGCCGCTTCTGTTAACATATATTGACGCATTTCAGGTTTCACTAATGTAAAACAAATAAGCGCTTTGTTACTCTTTGCAATTGAAATTACTTCTTTTAATGTCCCCACGTCTTCCACATAAGGGACACGTCTAATATCAGGAGCGAATGGAAACTGTCCCATTGCAGCTCGAACAACTAAATCAGCTGTCTCTCCAACAGAGTCAGATACGACATATACGATTTTATTATCCATTACATTACCTCACTTTAAACAAATTACACCTATTCATTATTTACTAAATTTACAAACGCCCGCGTAATATTTGTTTTTGTAATTCGACCAACTACTTCTAATCCTTGTTTCGTGTCTTTTACGACCGGCATTGCATCAATCTGCCTTTCTATTAATTCCATCGCAACATCATATAGAGAATCTTCTCTACGGCACATTGTAATATTTGGCATTCTTGTCATGATAATATTAACCGGAAGTGACGTTAAATCCTGCTTTCCTAAGCTCGCACGTAATAAATCTTTACGAGAAACTACCCCAACTAGAAGAGTCGCTTGATCCACAACAAATAAAGTACCCACATCTTCTAAAAACATGGTACAAATTGCATCGTATACAGAAATATTTTTATCGATTACGACCGGTCTAGATTGATAATCTTGCACTTTAATTTTCTTAACAGCTTCTGATAATAACTGTCCCCCAGTTTTCCCTGTATAAAAATAACCGACACGTGGCCGTGCTTCTAAATAACCCGCCATCGTTAAAATTGCTAAATCAGGTCTTAACGTTGCACGTGTTAAATTTAATTGTGCCGCAATTGATTCCCCTGTAATAGGACCGTGATCTTTTACAATCTGAATGATATGTTCTTGCCGTTTATTCAGTTCTATGATAATCACCACCTTCAATACAAAACGAAAAAAGTTATACTATCTCTTAAATATTATATACTAAATATGCTTTTTGAAAAAGAAAGGATGTAAAAAGGACCTTTATATGGTCCTTTTTATATTTGAAACTTATCAAGTTGTTCAAGGAAACGTCTTGATTTCAAATAGATGCCACAATATTCATCATAATATGTATTTAATACTGTACGCATTTGCCGCTTCGTTCCATCCTTAACAGATACATTACCAAGGCGTGTTAAATCAAAGTGATAAAATAGACGTAACAATTTATGAACAGCCTCTCCTACCGGAATGCGGTACGGATCTTGCTGTGCATGACGCGAGCACAGAAAACCGCCTTCTCGGACAGAGAAGGCGACAAAATCTGTTTCTTGGTGACAAATGGCACATGTATCAAAATATGGATGCATCCCGAGCACCGGGAGCATTTTCGTTTGATAAATTAACGATAATACTTCAGAATCAACACCCTCGCACATATAGTGCAACGTTTGATATAACATTTCAAATAAGTACGGATTATGTTTTTTATCTTCTGTTGCTTTATCAGTCAATTCAACGATAAATGATGCATATGCAGTTAAAAATATATCTTCACGAATTTCTTTCATAGATGAAATGATTTCACCTTGTTGCAAAGTCCCAAGTCCAGACCCCATTTGAATCAGAAAGTGACCATGCGTCATAAGTTGCGAAATAGATGCTAACCTACTTTTCGGTTTTTTCGCCCCTCTTGCCATTGCACTTACCTTTCCAAGCTCACGAGAGAATATCGTTACAATTTTATTCGTTTCTCCGTAATCTGTTGTCCGGATGACAATCCCCTCAACTTTTTGAAACATGTTCGTCACCATCCAAGGTTTGAACAAAACGGGTCAAGAAATTGGAGAATCTAGATGCGCTAGCTCTTCTTCATGTTGATCCATCTCATCGTTTACGTCTTTTTCCATTTCCTTCAAAAGCAAATACGTTTCAATGCTTCCTGTCTTGGAGAAAAACTTCCAGGTAAAATCTAGCATAAGAATCCACCTTTCTCAGTAAGCGTAGCATATAAACCAATTTCTTTTGTTATTATTAAAATGACCCATTTTGTTCATTTTCATGTGAGAAAAATTTTCCTAATTTCTATTAATACTCGTCTTCACGGAAACCAAGATCGCGAAGTTGCGACATTTTATTACGCCAATCTTTTTGTACTTTTACCCACACTTCTAAAAATACTTTCGAGCCGAGAAGCGCCTCAATATCAAAACGAGCGCGTTTTCCAACTTCCTTCAGCATCTTCCCTTGTTTTCCAATAATAATCCCTTTTTGTGATGGGCGTTCTACAATAATTGTCGCATTCACATAGACAGCTCCGCCCTCACGCTTTTGAATTGCATCAATAACAACAGCTACCGAATGAGGTACTTCCTCACGCGTTAAGTGAAGTACCTTTTCGCGAATCAATTCTGCAATAATAAATCTTTCTGGATGATCTGTTACTTGATTGTCTGGATAATACTGTGGGCCTTCTGGTAAATATTTTTTGATGGCTCCAATTAACGATTCCACATTATTACCATCTAAAGCAGAAATAGGTACAATTTCTGCAAAATCATGCAGCTTGCGATATTGATCAATTAACTCTAACAATTGTTCAGGATGAACTTGGTCAATTTTATTAATTACTAGAAATACCGGTTGCTTCGTTTCTTTTAATTTCTCAATAATAAACTCTTCACCACGACCAAATCCTTCAACTGCATTAACCATAAATAACACAATATCAACTTCTTTTAATGTCGTTTGTGCCATTTTTACCATAAAGTCGCCTAGCTTATGCTTTGGCTTATGTATTCCTGGGGTATCAATAAAGATGACTTGTGAATCATTTTCTGTGTATACACCTTGAATTTTATTACGAGTTGTTTGTGGTTTGTCACTCATAATGGCAATTTTTTGACCGATAATACGATTTAAAAATGTAGACTTCCCAACATTCGGTCTACCAATTATAGAGACAAAACCTGATTTATAACCTTTTCTATTCATGTAAATCCTCCGCTAAAAATGCTCCTGGTAACAATGCTCCGACTGTCGTCTCTTCTATGTCACCATGTAAATTTGATAAGTATACTTTCGTATCCTGTTTACATAATTCTATCATAACTTGACGGCATGCTCCACAAGGAGGTACTGGTCGCTTTGTATCTGCCACTACCGCAATCGCTACAAATGCTTTATCCCCTTCAGAAACCGCTTTAAATAAAGCTGTTCTTTCCGCACAATTACATAATCCATATGATGCATTTTCAACATTACATCCTCGGTATACTTTCCCGCCTTCCGTTAATAATGCGGCACCTACTTGAAACCTAGAATATGGTACATACGCCTGTTTACGCGCTTCAATTGCTTCTTGGATTAATTCTTTGCTGTTCATGCTCTCGCATCCTTTCCGCCTTCAATTGTGAAAAGATTGAATGAAACTTCCATTAATTGCGTTCCGAACGCTACCAAAGCGTAACAAAAGCTTTGGAATGCAACTATACCATATAAGGTAAAAAGATAATAGCACCAATTATAACAGCTATAACGGTAAACAATAGTACTGCACCAGCAGCAACATCCTTTGCGATTTTCGCAAAGGGTTTAAAATCTGTCGTGACTAAATCAACTGTTTTTTCGACCGCCGTATTGACCATTTCCAAACTCATTACAATTCCAATTACAATAAGTAATATGCACCATTGGGCCGTCGTTACATGGAAATAAAAGCCGCAGCATATAACAATAACTGCGGCTAAAAAATGAATTTTCATATTTCGTTCCTGACGAAGACAAAAGTATATACCAGCTATAGCATATCCAAAACTATTTATAAGTTTTCCTTTTTTCATCGACCTAATCCAAATACATCTAAAATTTCCTTTTGTTTTCCAAACATTTCTTTTTCGTCTTCCTCTGTCATATGGTCATAACCAAGTAAATGCAGGAATCCATGTAACGCTAAAAAGCCTAACTCACGATCAAAAGAATGCCCATATTCTTCAGCCTGCTCTTTTGCTCTTGGAATAGAAATAATAAGATCCCCTAACATACGCGGCATTTCTGCGCCAACGATCTCCATCTCGCCTTCTCCCATATCTTCCATTGCAAAAGAGATAACGTCTGTCGGCTGATCTTTATCACGATAATCACGATTAATCTCCTGAATACGTTCATTATCAACAAATGTAACCGAAAGCTCTGTCCCGTCTTCTACGTTCTCCACGCTCGCAGCCTGCTCTAACAAATCACGGATCATATTTACATACTCTTCTTTCACTTCTTCTGTTTCATCAAAAAAATCTATTAATAAACTCATTCTGTCACCTTTTCTTCCGGCGGTTCCGGATATTTAATACGGGAATGGAAAATACCATTTAATGTTTCACATAAAGTTTTCCCAACAATTTGTAATTCCTTAAATGTCAAATTACATTCACTAAATTGTCCATCCTGCAAACGATCTTTTATAATACTTTGTACTAAATTATTAATTTGTTCTGGTGTTGGGTGGTTCATAGAACGTACTGCCGCTTCAACACTATCAGCAATCCCAACAATCGCAGACTCTTTTGACGTCGCTTTTGATCCTGGATAACGAAACATTTCTTCTGTATATTTTTCTTTATCTTCTTTAATTGCTTTGTAGTAAAAATATTTAAGTAATGTTGTTCCATGATGTTGTCCCGCAATATCAATAATTTCTTGCGGAATATGATGTTCTTCCAACATTTTCACTCCATTTGTCACATGAGCAATAATAATATCTCTGCTCGTTTCAGGATCTAATGTATCATGGGGATTTTCAATTCCCATTTGGTTTTCTATAAAGAAATGAGGTTGAAGCGTTTTCCCAATATCATGATAATACGCACCAACACGCGCCAATACTCCATTTGCCCCAACCGCCTCACAAGCTGCCTCAGAAAGATTAGCAACCATAACGCTATGATGATACGTTCCTGGTGCTTCCAATAAAATCTTACGAAGAAGCGGATGATTTGGACTGGAAAGCTCCATAAGTTTCATACTTGATACAATGCCAAGACCGCTCTCTAAATACGGTAAAATTCCCATAGCTAAAATAGATGAGATGATACCAGAAGCTGCAGCCATTAATAATTGCGAACCAATTTCAAGTGGAGAAAAGTTTCCATTCCGCAAAAGTAATAGCGCCGCCAATACAACTACATTTAAAACAGAAACAAGTATACCTGCCTGCAAAATCATCGTACGTCTATTTTTTTCTCTCAAAAAGATACTAACAGATAATGAACTTAGTAAAACATAAATACCGACACTATAATTCAGCGTACTTGTTACTCCTTCATTAAATAGAATACTTCCGCATACAGAAAAAATTATACTCGTTATAAAAACAAAACGATCGCCAATCATTAATTTCACCAGTATAGTTCCCATTGCGACTGGAACAACATATGCAATACCTGCGTATTCCAATTTTTGAAACAAACTAATGATTTTCATCAAAACAACTGTAATTGCTGCAATTGTTGTATACGCTAAAACATATGGTTTTTCTTCCCTTTTCAATTTCAAAAATGATTCGAATTGTTTATGCATAAAGAATAAGAGCACACCAATAATCATTGCTAATCCTACAAATGGTTGGAATGTATTTCCTTGTTCGAGAAGCCCGACTAATTTCAACTGATCATATACTTCCCTTGTAATCGTGTCGCCTTCCTTAACAAGAATTTGCCCTTGTAAAATATACACCGGCGCTATCGCATCCATCGCCATTTGCTTTCGTTCTTTTGTAGCAACCGAATCATAGAAATAATTCGCTTCAATCGCATATTTCCCAAGCGTGTTAAGCGCTTCTTTTAAATCGCTATTTACATTAACATTGCGTATTTCATTAACAAATCGCTCTCTCGCATCATTTTCTTCATTCATTTTAATGTGCGTACTCATAATATTATTAATCGCTGTTAGCACAGCATCTCTCGCCAATGACAATTGATCTGGTTCAGCATTTACAAACTGTAACAATACAGAATCAGATAAGCTTTTTGTCAAATCAGCAGGAAGTTTCTTTTTAAGTTTCTCTAATCGCTCTGCGGCCGAGACTTTTTTCTGTTCATCAGGACCGGAAGACTTCGTCTCAGCTTCCACTTCTTTTATCGCATCAAAGACAGAGTTTACAATATCCACTTTATTTTGCTTATATTCACTTCGATATGTATATTGATCTTCAACCTTTTGAGCAGCTTCCCTCTTCTTTCTATCTGTCGTGACTTTATCTTCAATTTTGATAGGAGAGTGGATTGTTTGTTTAGAAATAGATAACATTTTAACATCTAGTTGTTCTGGTTTCACATTGTTCATAAGGGCGAAAAATAGTACCGCTCCCAATAAAACATAAGAAATCCAGCTTAATTTTTTCGAATGTTGTATGTTACGAAACCACCTAGAAATTTCTTGAGCTCTTGACATGATTTCAATACCTTCTCCTCTCCAGACATAGTGAAACTTTAATCAATCAGGAATTCTCTTCATCACCATTCATAATTAACCCCCACCAGTCAGGTTTTTTACAAGCAGGCATCTAAATTGCACTGCACATTCACAAGCAAACAAAACTTGCCCATCCTTTAATGATAGTAAAAAATAGGCTATTCGCCAACCCTTTCCTTTATCTCTATCATACAAAAAGAAATGATCCTTACAAGTAGGATCATTCCATTTTATCATATGCCTCGATAATCCGCTGTACAAGAGGATGTCTTACAACGTCGGATTGTTCCAATGTAACAAATGAAAGCCCCGATACACCTGATAAAACATGTGCAGCAATTGAAAGTCCTGATTTTACCCCTTTCGGCAAGTCAACCTGCGATGGATCGCCTGTTACAACCATTTTCGAACTAAAACCTAGGCGAGTTAAAAACATTTTAATTTGAGCACCTGTTGTATTTTGTGCTTCATCTAAAATAACGAAAGAATCATCAAGCGTACGTCCCCGCATATATGCAAGAGGTGCAATTTCAATCGTACCTCTCTCCATCATACGTTGCGTATACTCTTGTCCAAGAATATCATGAAGCGCATCATACAAAGGGCGTAAATAAGGGTCTACTTTTTCTTTTAAATCCCCTGGTAAAAAACCTAAACTTTCCCCCGCTTCTACTGCGGGCCTTGTTAAAATAATTTTCTTTACATATCCTTGTTTTAACGCTCTTACAGCCATTACTACAGCTAAATATGTCTTTCCTGTTCCAGCAGGACCTATACCAAATACAATATCATTCTTTTTCATCGCATGAATATATTGCCTCTGTCCCATCGTCTTTACACGAATCGATTTTCCTTTTGCTGTTTTAAAAATTTCCTCTTCATATAACTCTTCAAAATGAGCGATCTTCCCTTGCCGCCCCAGTTGAACAGCATATGCAACATCACGTTCAGAAATTGATACACCTTTACGAATAACAGCAAGTAATTGCTGCAATATTTTTTCAACAAGTGCCACCGCTTCATCTGTCCCTGATACACGAACAGATTCTCCTCGGGTTACAATAGATACAGCAAGTTCTCGTTCCATTACTTTTAAATTTACATCGTTCACTCCAAATAGAGCTATTGCTTCATTATTATTTTCTACTTGTTGGTTCACTTCTACTAATTGTTCTGCCATTACTCAGTCTCCTTGAATATCGGATTCAGATATCGGTTGTGGCTCTGCAATATTTTCAATCACTGTATAATGTAAAGTTACTTTTAGTTGATCTACCTCAACCTCTTTATGCAAAATCTTATCACTTACAATCATAGCATGTTCATCCAATTTTTTCTTTAGTTCTTTTTCAGCCATTTCTCTTGCGACATTCATCGCTTGTTTTTCGGTATACTCACGATTTGCTTCTTCTTCTTCACGTACAATCTCTTTCTCATAAGAAATCGGTAATGTAAAACCAAATAATTTTACATCATGTTTTACACTCTCCATACGTGACCGTTTATACTTATCATGCTGAAATCCCCATATTTTTATTTTAACACTCCCAAAACGAAGATAATGCTCACTATATGAATTTCCTGTATACACTTGAAATGTTGTTTTTAAAGGTACATTCACCTCAGATTCGTACCACGTTTCCCCATATACAATTCCTTTAGCAGAAACAATCGTTGGATTCTCCTCTTTTCCAAACATCCCTGATACAAGAAGTTGTCCTTTTTGCACATAATCATTTTTCATTACAACCGGCTTTCCCGTTTCCACAAATGTCTTTGTAATTATCGCCTCTTTTTTAGCAACTAAATTTTGTGGTTTTTTCTCTTCTTCTTTCTCCGGCTCATTTTTTTCAACAATTTTAAAATGATATGTTGTCCCTTTTATCTCTAGACCAGCCCACGTAATTGCATTAATATTATCTGTTAAATGCCGCTGAACATCCTCTACATTCGGCATTTGAAATTGCAATCTTCCTTTTTTAATGCCCATTTTGTCCAATTCTTTCATAAGAATATATTCCGTTTCCGGTTTTGCCCCTGTAATTTCAATTTTCCAGACCATATTTGATAAAGCAATCATACCGAAAAAAAAGATAAAAAAACCAATTAAAAAACCACTATTCTTAAGCAAACGCTTATTCCAAAACGGAAAACCGAAACGTCCAATAAAATATAACTTACATTCATTTTTTCGATAAATCGATCTTAGCCGCTTCACATCACGAAGTAACATATAAAATACTAACGTATCTTCTGCGATCTTCTTTACATCCCATACAACTAAATTTCTGCGCACACATTCATTAATAAAACGTTCTACTCCCCTACCTTCAATTCGAACCTTCACATATCCAACCCATCGTGTAAACCATTGATTCTTCATCGTTAGCTTTCACTACCTTTCTCACTACACCACTATTTTCATCATGCATTCTTTTAGTTTTCAACATTCAAATAGCTCGTACGGAACAAGATAAGAAGAAAAACTTCACGAATAGAAGTTTCATTATGGTTTATCTTTCTTCTCATTTTCTAAAAATGTCACTTGCTCAATATTTCCTTCTAACAAAAGTTCTTCTGGAAGAATCGTTTTAATAACAAACGATTGACCTTTTATTAATAATTGACCATGTTTTAATAACAATCGCACTTCTTTATCTGTAAACACTAATAATCCCCGATGATTTTCTATATAAATATGCACTTGCCCGACAAGCGTAATACGAGGTAGATCCATTAATACATCCACTGGTAGGTCTATTTGCTTCGTTAGCCAATTTTTCATTTGCTCGAATTTCTTCATCTCCAAGACCCCCTCTCATCCCATATGTATGAAAAAGGAGCTTGTAATATCACGTCCGAATAGAAAAAAAGCATAAAAAAACGTCTCATTTCTCATGAGACGCTTTTTTACGCTAATAGCTGTGCAACCAGCTTATTCACTTGTGATCCGTCTGCTTTACCTTTTATTTTCGGCATAACAGCAGTCATCACTTTACCCATATCCGCTTTAGAAGCAGCACCAACTTCAGAAATCACTTGCTTAATTACATTCAGCAGCTCTTCGTCTGTTAGTTGTTCAGGTAAATACGCATTTAAAATCTGAATTTCACGTTGCAGTTTATCAACAAGGTCATCACGACCCGCTTTTTTAAATTCAAGGAGGGAGTCCTTATGCTGTTTTACTTCACGAGTTAAAACTGTTAATTCCTCTTCTTCAGTAAGAGTATGTTGCAGTTTAATTCCTTCATTTTGTAAAGCAGCCTTAACCATACGAATAACGGTTAATTTTTCTTTTTGTTTATTCTTCATCGCTTGTTTCATATCATCGTTTAAACGACCGAGAAGACTCATAACTTACACCCTCTCTTAGAATTTACGCTTTCTTGCCGCTTCAGATTTCTTCTTACGTTTTACACTTGGTTTTTCATAAAACTCGCGCTTTCTTGCTTCAGCAAGTGTACCAGTTTTAGAAACCGATCTTTTAAAACGGCGAAGTGCATCCTCCAAAGACTCGTTTTTACGAACGACTGTTTTTGACATTCTCTTTCCCTCCCTCCGAAACATCACACTTACATACTAACTTCAGCATGCAAAAAGAAACACTTCTTCAGCATGTCTTTTACGATTATAATACATTTTATCACTTCAGGTCAACTATTTGACAGAATAAAAGAAGCATAGAGGCTTTTCCTTTTTCAAAATCTATGTCGGTTATACTTATTAACTAGTGTCTATTTTTTTTAATACAATTATTTTTACTGCAAATAATCTTTCATACAGAGAAGTACTTTATCAACTGAAACGGAGTAGCTCAATAGAATTCATGCAATGACCGGTTCATCAATTAATAATCCGTTGTTGCTGTCTTCCCACTAACTAGCGCAACACCAGAACTTGTACCGATTCTTGTTGCTCCAGCTTCCACCACTTTCTCCATATCTTCTTCACTACGTACACCACCCGAAGCCTTTACACCAATGTCTGGTCCAACGGTTTTTCTCATTAAGGCTACATCTTCTACTGTTGCCCCGCCTGTTGAGAAGCCTGTTGATGTTTTTACAAAATCGACACCCGCTTTTACAGACAATTCACAAGCACGAACCTTTTCTTCCTCCGTTAGTAAACATGTTTCAATAATAATTTTTACAAGCGCTTTTCCTTTTGCAGCTTCTACAACCGCCTGAACGTCACGCTCTACTAATTCATTATTTTTATCTTTTAATGCACCAATGTTAATTACCATATCAACTTCCGTTGCACCTTTTGCAATTGCATCTTTTGTTTCAAACGCTTTTGTTTCTGGTGTATTTGCTCCAAGCGGGAAACCGATCACTGTGCAAACTTTTACATCTGTCCCCTTTAATAATTCAGCTGCCGTTTCAATCCAAGTAGGATTTACACATACAGATGCGAAGTCATGTCTTTTCGCTTCTTCACACAATGTAACAATCGCTTCTTTTTTTGTATCTGGCTTCAATAATGTGTGGTCAATTAATTTTGCATAACTCATTTTTCATATGCCCCTTTCTTCACTACACGGTTGTCTGACAACCATAACGGTTAGCATTATAGCATGAAATATTACAACTTCATATCTTAACTTCTCCAGCAAAGACAAAAGCATGCAAACCTTTTCGTTTGCATGCTTCTTACTTACGCACTTGCTGATTCTTTTTTCACATCATCTTTAAGAACACGAACAAATTGTGCTTCATTATATGGATAACCAGCTTTTGTAATTTTCACTTTAACTAGTTTACCAATTAATTCTTCAGACCCTTCAAATACAACCTTTAAGTAGTTATCTGTATAACCTACATATAAACCTTCACGATCGCCATCTTTAAACGGCTCTTCTGGAATGATTTCAAGAACTTCCCCTTCAAACTGAGAAGCATATTCTTTCGCCAATTGATTTGATAACTCAATTAAACGATGCACACGATCATTTTTTACTTCTTCAGGAATTTGGTCCTCCATGCGAGCTGCAGGCGTTCCTGTGCGCTTTGAATAAGGGAAAACATGTAATTCAGAGAAACGGTTTTCTTTAATAAAATTATATGTTTCCATAAACTCCTCTTCCGTTTCACCAGGGAAACCAACAATTACATCTGATGTAATCGCAAGACCCGGTAACGCTTCTTTTAAACGATCTAAGCGCTCTTGGAAAAACTCCATCGTATATTTACGGCGCATACGTTTCAATACAGTGTTAGAACCCGATTGCAGTGGAATATGCAAATGACGCACCACTACTTCGGATTTATCTAGCACATCAATTACTTCATCTGAAATTTGACTCGCTTCAATTGAAGAAATACGAAGACGTTTTAAACCACTTACCTCTGCTTCCATATCACGAAGCAATCCAGCTAAGTTGTAATCTTTCATATCTTCACCATATCCACCTGTATGAATACCTGTTAATACGATTTCTTTATAGCCTGCATCCACTAATTGTTGTGCTTGTTTAATAACTTCTTCTCCATTACGAGAACGCATTAAACCGCGTGCCCAAGGAATAATGCAAAATGTACAAAAGTTATTGCAACCTTCTTGTATTTTTAAAGATGCACGTGTGCGATCCGTAAAGTACGGTACATCAAGTTCCTCATATACACGTGTCTTCATAATGTTGCGGACAGCATTAATTGGTTGGCGTTCTTTACGGAACTCTTCAATATACCCTAACATTTTTTCACGATCTTGTGTACCGACCACAATATCTACGCCTGGGATCGCCATAATTTCTGCTGGAGATGTTTGGGCGTAGCATCCTGTTACACAAATAACAGCGTCCGGATTTTGACGTACAGCACGCCTGATAACTTGACGACTTTTTTTGTCCCCAGTATTTGTTACTGTACATGTATTAATGACATACACATCAGCTTTCTTTTCATATTCAGTTCTTTCATAGCCACCTTGTTTAAACAATTGCCAAATCGCTTCTGTTTCATAGTGGTTTACTTTACAACCTAACGTGTGAAACGCAACAGTTGCCATTGATCATCACCCCATCAATTCAAAATGATAAGAAGCGGCACTTAACGCGTAAAGCGGCGCCGTTTCTGTTCGTAAAATCCTTGGTCCTAAACTACATGGTATAAATTTATGTTCACGAAGCGCAGTAATTTCTTCCTCAGACAAACCACCTTCTGGGCCAAATACAATCAACAGTTTTTGACCACGTTCGATTGCCGTTAAAGCCCTCGCAAAATTGGCTTTCTCACCTTGTTTTGCTTCTTCTTCATACGCAACAAGACAAACATCATAATCACCGCTCATCGTAAGCAATTGTTTAAATGATGCCGGAGTATGCACACTTGGAATTTCACTTCTATGCGATTGTTCCGCCGCTTCTTTCACAATCTTTTTCAAACGCTCAACTTTTTTATCTGCTTTTTTTGCATCCCATTTTACGATAGAACGAGATGCTTGAAATGGTAAAAATGCAGCTGCTCCAAGCTCAGTTCCTTTTTGAAAAATTAACTCTAGCTTGTCTCCTTTTGGCAGTCCACTTGCGATCGTCACGAACACTGGCAATTCGCTTGATGCCTCTATCCATTCTACAATGGTACTATCCACAAATTCACTGGTAATTTCAGCAATTGTACACATCGCTGTTTTACCGTTCACACAGCAATAAATGTGATCACCAGCTGACATACGCATCACTCTTGCGATATGATGTACATCATCACCTACAATACGAATACTTGTCTCATTCACATCTTTCTCTTCTACAAAATAACGTTGCATCTCATCACCTTAGCAAAGTTTCGTTCCTTTCGTAAGTCCATACTTACGAAAAGAACGAAACGTTATCATTTTCATATAACAAACGGCAAGTCCCTCGCTTTATACAGCGAGAGACTCCCACGTTCCTTATAAATATAAAGTGAAACTTTAATCAGCGGGGGGTTCTCCATCCCCCACTGATTATCAGCCCTCACCAATCAAGCTTTTACGAGCAGCCCGACCCCCACCTATCTTCCTTGCTTCTCTGAATCTTGAGGTGAGGGGCCTACTGCCCGAAAATAGCGGGATAAATTATATATTACGCATTTCGTGCAATGATTGCTACCCAATCTTCCATTCTCAGCACTTCTTCAATTGTAAATCCTGCTTTTTCTAACGCTTCAGAAATTACTTTTTCTTTTGCTGCAATAATACCAGACGTAATAAATAATCCGCCTTGTTTCACAACTCTCGCTGCATCTTCAGGGAATAGAAGAATAATTTCCGCAAGTAAATTTGCTACAATCAAATCTACCGGTCCTTCAATACCTTCTAACAAACTATTTTGTCCAACAGATACGACGCCGTCCGTTTTATTTAGACGCACGTTCATTTCTGCACTTTCAACTGCAACCGGATCTAAATCATACGCCTTAACAGATGATGCACCTAATTTCGCTGCTGCAATACTAAGTACCCCAGAACCGGTTCCTACATCAATTACCGTATCACCCGGCTGAACTGTTTTTTCTAGTGCCTGAATACACATCGTTGTTGTTGGATGTGTCCCTGTACCAAACGCCATACCTGGATCTAATTCAATAATTTTTTCATTTGGAGAAGTAGGTGTGTACTCTTCCCACGTCGGTACGATTGTGAATGTATCAGAAATTTGAACTGGATGATAATATTTTTTCCAAGCAGTAGCCCAGTCTTCCTCATCGACTTCATTAATTGTAATGTTTCCTGTACCAATTTCGATGTCGAAAGATGGCAGTACATCAATAGATGATTTTACACTCGCAACAGTTTCATGTAAAGAATCCGTTTGAGGAAAATATGCTTTTACTAATACTCCATCTGCTGGATATTCAGCTGGGTTCAGTGCATAAATTTCACCATATTGTTGTTCACGTTCTTTCGTTAACTCCGCTGGGTCCTCAATTGCAACCCCGCTAGCACCTGCTTCGTGCAAAATATGCGAGACAGCTTCTACAGCTTCTTCTGTTGTATGAATACTAATTTCTGACCATTTCACAATTTACCAACTCCATTTTTTATTTCCATTATTCCCCTTTGAAAGCTCGTTTAAGCTTTCCGAATAAGCTATCATCTTGATCTTCTTGCCCTGCGAATTCACGTAATAATTCTTTTTGATGTGAAGTTAATTTTGTTGGTACAACAACACGAACGATTACGTATTGATCACCTTGACCATATCCACGTACATTCGGAGCTCCTTTTCCTTTTAAGCGGAATTCTGTTCCAGTTTGTGTTCCTGCTGGAATTTTTAATTTCACTTTTCCATGAACAGTTGGAACTTCTACTTCAGCACCAAGCGCTACTTGCGTAAATGTTAATGGCATTTCACAAATAATATGATCCCCATCACGCTCAAAGAATTCATGATTCCTCACATGAACAACAACATATAAATCACCTGCTGGGCCACCATTTACACCGGCTTCCCCTTTACCAGATACGCGAATTTGTTGACCATTGTCGATACCTGCTGGAATTTTAACATTAATTTTTTTACGCTTACGCACTTTTCCAGAACCATGACATGTTGCACATTTCTCTTTAATCATTTGACCTGTTCCCGAGCAATGTTTACATGCTTGACGATTTACAATGCGTCCAAACGGTGTATTTTGTTCTACACTCACTTGACCTGTTCCTGAACAATGTTTACAAGTTTCTTTTGAAGTTCCTGGTTTCGCCCCATTGCCGTGACAAGTATCACAAGGATCTTCCACCGGAATCTCAACATTTAATTCCTTACCAAAAATAGCTTCTTCAAAATCTAAAGTAACTTGATATTGCAAGTCAGCACCTTGACGTGGCGCATTCGGATCACGGCGTCTACCACCACCGCCGCCGAAGAATGAACTAAAGATGTCTTCAAATCCGAAGCCACCGCCAAAGTCTCCACCGCCGAAGCCGCCAAAACCTTGATTTGGATCAGCATGACCGAACTGATCGTATTGTGCACGTTTTTGATCATCACTTAACACTTCATACGCTTCTTGTACTTCTTTAAACTTTTCAATTGCATTTTCTTCTTTACTTACGTCTGGATGATACTTTTTAGCCAAACGACGGTATGCTTTTTTGATTTCATCTTTTGAAGCACCTTTACTAAGACCAAGTACCTCATAATAATCTCTTTTATTCATAAATTTGTAACCCCCGAATCTTTCACATAAACGTAATTTTAACACCGAAAGAAAGTGCTTTGCAACAAAGTTTCCTCACTTACAGTATGCAAAAAGAAAAACATAAGACCTTCTCACGAAATACTTCATTCATACTAAGCCCTTTTCTTATTCGTGAAAAAAGCCAAAGCCAAGGCACGCTTGACTTTGACTTTTTGTCATCTTACTTATGTTGTTATACTTTAATTATTTGTCTTCTTTTACTTCTTCAAACTCAGCGTCAACTACATTATCTTTTTTTGCACCAGCGTTATCTTGTGCACCTTCTGCTTGCTGAGCGCCAGCAGCTGCTTGAGCTTGTTCATATAACTTTACAGTTAATTGTTGTACGATTTCTTGAAGTGCATCTTTTTTCGCACGGATTTCATCAAGATCATTTTTCTCGATTGCCGCTTGTAATGCCTCTTTCGCTTCTGTCGCTTTCGCTACTTCAGCAGCATCTACTTTACCTTCTAAATCTTTTACAACTTTATCTGTTTGGAAGACAAGTTGGTCGGCTTCGTTACGAAGTTCAACTTCTTCCTTACGTTTTTGGTCAGCATCAGCATTTGCTTCAGCTTCTTGAACCATACGATCTACTTCTTCATCAGAAAGACCTGAAGAAGATTGGATTGTAATTGTTTGTTCTTTGCTTGTTCCTAAGTCTTTCGCACGTACGTTTACGATACCGTTCGCATCAATATCGAATGTTACTTCGATTTGTGGAATACCACGTGGTGCTGGTGGGATATCTGTTAATTGGAAACGACCTAGTGTTTTGTTATCAGCTGACATTGGACGCTCACCTTGTAATACGTGAATGTCTACTGCAGGCTGGTTATCAGCAGCAGTTGAGAACACTTGTGACTTACTTGTTGGAATTGTTGTGTTACGCTCGATTAATTTTGTGAATACCCCGCCCATAGTTTCAATACCTAAAGAAAGTGGAGTTACATCTAATAATAGAACGCCTTTTACATCACCAGTAAGTACTCCACCCTGTACTGCAGCACCTAATGCTACAACTTCATCAGGGTTAACGCCTTTATATGGCTCTTTACCAGTTTCACGTTTAATTGCTTCTTGTACCGCTGGAATACGAGTAGAACCACCAACAAGAATAACTTTATCTAATTCACTTGGAGAAAGACCAGCATCTTTTAATGCACGACGAGTTGGTTCTAATGTTCTTTCAACAAGGTTAGCTGAAAGTTCTTCAAATTTCGCTCTTGTTAAGTTTAATTCTAAGTGTAATGGACCAGCAGCTCCAGCACTAATGAATGGTAATGAAATTTGTGTTTGTGTTACACCTGAAAGATCTTTTTTCGCTTTTTCAGCTGCATCTTTCAAACGTTGAAGTGCCATTTTATCTTGGCTTAAATCAATGTTATTTTCTTTTTTGAATTCAGCTACTAAATGATCAATGATAACTTGGTCAAAGTCGTCACCACCAAGACGATTGTCACCAGCAGTTGAAATAACTTCAAACGTTCCATCTGCTAATTCAAGGATAGACACGTCAAACGTACCGCCACCTAAGTCATATACAAGAACTTTTTGTTCTTCGTCTTGTTTTTCTAAACCGTAAGCAAGCGCTGCTGCTGTCGGTTCGTTAATAATACGTTCTACTTCTAAACCAGCAATGCGGCCAGCATCTTTTGTTGCTTGGCGTTCTGCATCGTTGAAGTATGCTGGTACTGTAATAACAGCTTTCGTTACTGTTTCACCTAAGTATGCTTCAGCAGAAGCTTTTAAGTTTTGTAAAATGATTGCAGAAATTTCTTGAGGTGTATAGTTTTTACCTTCAACTTCTACTTTGTAGTCTGTACCCATATGACGTTTAACAGACATGATTGTATTTGGGTTTGTAATCGCTTGACGCTTCGCTACTTCCCCCACTTGACGCTCTTCATTTTTGAAAGCTACAACAGAAGGTGTTGTACGGTTCCCTTCTGGATTTGGAATAACCTTTGGTTCTCCACCTTCCATAACAGCTACACAAGAGTTTGTTGTACCTAAGTCAATACCGATAATTTTACTCATAGCGAGACCTCCTACATTTATGTAAGTTATTGATTTACTTTTACCATTGATGGGCGAATCACACGGTCTTTCAGTTTGTAACCTTTTTGGAATTCTTCCACAACCGCGTTTGATTCAAACTCACTGTCTTCTACTTGCATAACAGCTTGATGTTCATGCGGATCAAACTGTTTACCAACAGCTTCAATCGCTTCAACACCTTCTTTAGTTAGCGCTTCTAGCAATTGACGATATACCATTTCCATCCCTTGTAATAAGGACTTCATCTGCTCATCGCTTGCTTCCACTTGCATCGCTCTTTCAAAGTTATCAAGAGCTGGTAAAATATCTGACACAAGACTTTGTGATCTATATTTTTCAGCCGCTTGCTTATCCAGTTGAACGCGGCGCTTATAGTTTTCAAAATCAGCTTGTAGACGCAATGTGCGACCTTCCGTTTCCGTTAATTTCGCTTGCAATCCGTCTACTTTTTCTTGTAAAAGAGCCGCTTCACTTTTTTCTTCTACTACATCTTCAATATTTTCTTCTGTAATAGTTTCATCAGTTTGCGTTTCTTTCGCTTCTTCAACTACTTGTTCGTTACGCTCTTCCACAACTTTCACCTCCTTAAAAGGCACCGGAGCTCATGCTTTGCACTAGCATCCAATTATAATTTTTATGTTACACACCAGCAATGAGTATGTTCACTGCTCGAGCGAATTTATTATTTCGATTTATACAATCCATTTAAGCCGTCTGTAAATTGTCTTGTAAACAATTGTAACAGACTAATCACACGAGAATATTGCATTCTCGTTGGCCCTAAAATTGCAATTGTTCCAAGCTGTTCTTCCCCAATGGAATACGTTGCAGAAATTAAACTACAATCCTCCATAGCAGTCGAAGAATTTTCCCGACCGATTTTCACCTGAATACCGACTTGCTTATGACGTAAAATATCATAAAATGCAGCTTCATTATCAATCATTGTCAGCAAGGAGCGTACCTTTTGGATATCATGAAACTCCGGCTGCGAAAGCATATTTGCCTTACCGCCAAAGTATATCTTTTCCGATAAAGGCACTTGAAATGTACCATCCAATATTTTTATTGCACTATCATAGTTATGAACATAGCCACGCAGAACCGTCACAATTTCTTTAAAAATTTTATTGTGTAATTCTGCCATCGATACACCCGATAGCTTTTCATTTAAAACATTAACCATTTTTTCTAAATCTGATAAATCAACAGATTCCGGAACGGTAATCGTTTTGCTTTGTACATGCCCTGTATCCGTTACAATAATTGCGACTGCTGTTTGTTGATCAAGCGGAACAATTTGCACATTTTTAAGCTTATTTGTACTCACTTTCGGTCCAAGAACAATCGCCGTATAATTTGTGAGTTCTGATAAAATTTGAGCTGATTGCTGTGCAACCTTTTCTGCTTCAAAAATTCTTTCAGCAAATAAATCTTTAATTTGTACAATCTCCTCGTTTGGTAAGTTTTGTGGTGCTAAAAGATGATCTACATAAAATCGATATCCCTTTTCTGAAGGAACTCTTCCAGAAGAACTGTGCGTTTTTTCAATAAAACCTAGTTCCTCTAAATCAGCCATCTCATTTCGAATAGTAGCTGAACTAAATGTAATTTCATCTTTTTTAGCCAACGTTCTTGACCCAACAGGCTGCGCTGATCCAATAAAGTCATCAATAATTGTTTGTAAAATTAAGAGCTGACGTTCCGTAAGCATCTCATCATCACCTCTGTTAGCACTCTTTATCTTCGAGTGCTAAATCTATTAATAACTTACCAAAATTGACATTGAATTGTCAACGGAAACGTCACGAAATCGAGAAACTTTTTCATACATACCGAATATTGAATTAATCAATTAAAAATGATTGAAATACCTCATTCCCTAATAATTTACCTTGTCTTGTCAAACAAACATAGTCTTCTTTGTTCTGAAGCAATCCATGCTCTTGATGGTGTAATAACTGCTTCGCAAAGATTTCATCCATCTCTACGCTAAATTTCTTTTGGAATGCCAGCTTAGAGACACCCTTTGTTTTCCGAAGCCCTAAAAATAGTTCTTCTTCCATTCTTTCTTTTTTCGTTACTTCGTGAACGTCTAAATAAGGGAAACCCGTCTCAATAATTTTAGAGAAATATTGTTTTAACGGACCCACATTTTGAATTCGTTCTCCGTTTACATAACTGTGGGCACCAGCTCCAAAACCATAATACTGTTCATTATTCCAGTATGTGAGATTATGTCTACTTTCATAGCCCTCTTTTGAAAAATTACTAATTTCATACTGATGGTAACCATGCTTTTCCATCTCATCCATTACAATTTCATACATCTGCGCTTCATGATCTTCCCCAGGAAGTCTTAATTTCCCTTTATTCATCAAATTATAAAAAACCGTTTTTGGTTCAACAATTAAAGAATATGCTGAAAAGTGCTGAACACCAAGCGTAAAAGCAATATCCAATGTTTCTCTCACATCTTCTATCGTCTGCCCTGGCAATGCATAAATTAAATCCACATTAATATTTGTAAAACCCATCTCTTGCGCTTCTCGGATCGCTACAAACGCGTCTTCTCTCGTATGCTTACGTCCAATTTTCTGAAGTAATTCATCACGAAACGTTTGCACACCAAAACTAATCCGATTCACACCACCATCTAATAAAAGTTTCAACTTTTCTTTCGGCAAATCCCCAGGATTTGCTTCAAACGTCAATTCACAGTTCGGAGCGAACGGACGTAAACGGCGATTAATAATATTTAACAACTTTTTAGTCTGCTCCATATTTAATGCCGTCGGTGTCCCGCCCCCAACAAAAATCGTTTTCATATTTTCAAACGGCACCTTTTGCACCGTATTTATAATTTCTTTCTCTAAATACTCCAAATATTGATCAACAGGCTGACGTTCAATAAATACTTTATTAAAATCACAATAGTGACAAATATGCTGACAAAATGGAATATGGATATATGCAGCTTGTATCAAACTATACTCCTACCTTTCTAAAAAGAAAACCTCCGCATTTCGGAGGCTCCTTTACTTCTTTAACCCATTACGAATTTGTGTCATTCGCATTTTTCCCCAATCATACATCATTTCGACAATTGGTAAAAGCGACATGCCTAAATCCGTCATAAAATATTCTACGCGCGGAGGCACTTCCGGATATACTGTTCGGCCGACAATTCCATCTTCCATTAATTCTTTTAATTGATTTGATAAAACTTTATGAGAAATGTTCGGAAATAGTCGTTGTAACTCACTAAAACGATGCGATCCTTCTACACCTAGATGCCACAAAATTACAACCTTCCATTTTCCGCTAATAATAGAGAGGGTTAATTCTTTTTCACAATTAAAATCGCCATTTTGTATTTTTTCTTGAATATCTTTCCGAATATTTTCAGACATCACTCGTCTCCTAACTCTATAGCAATCATTACTTTCTTCCTTACACAAAAGATACACAAAAAGAAGCCGCACAAACGGCTTCCTTTCTTAATTAGTTATCATCCATTTTCAGTACAGCCATGAACGCTTCTTGCGGCACTTCTACAGAACCAACAGACTTCATACGCTTCTTACCTTCTTTTTGTTTATCAAGAAGTTTACGTTTACGAGAAATGTCACCACCGTAACATTTTGCAAGTACGTTTTTACGCATCGCTTTAATTGTAGAACGCGCTACAACTTTATTTCCAATAGTCGCCTGAATTGGCACTTCAAATTGTTGTCTCGGAATTAATTCTTTTAATTTCTCTACAATGACTTTACCACGTTCATACGCTGCATCACGGTGTACAATAAATGATAAAGCATCGACTTGTTCATTATTTAATAAAATATCCATCTTCACAAGTTTAGATGGTTTATAGCCGATTAACTCGTAATCAAATGATGCATAGCCTTTCGTATTAGACTTCAATTGATCAAAGAAGTCGTATACAATTTCAGAAAGTGGAATCTCATACGTTAACGTAACACGTGTTTCATCTAAGTATTGCATATCAAGGAATGTACCACGTTTACCTTGGCAAATTTCCATTACAGCTCCAACATAATCATTTGGAACCATAATTGTCGCTTTTACAAATGGTTCTTCCACACGATCGATCGTTTGAGGATCTGGCATATTAGATGGGTTATCTACAATCATATCTTCGCCATTCGTTAAATACACTTTGTAAATAACACTTGGTGCTGTTGTAATTAGGTCGATCTTGAATTCACGTTCAATACGTTCTTGAATAATTTCCATGTGAAGTAAACCTAGGAATCCACAACGGAAACCGAAGCCTAATGCTTGTGATGTTTCAGGTTCAAATTCAAGAGCCGAATCATTTAATTCCAGTTTTTCTAACGCATCACGCAAATCGTTATAACGTGCGGAATCGATTGGATATAAACCACAGAATACCATTGGGTTTAATTTACGATAACCTGGTAATGGTTCTGCCGCTGGACGTTTCGCATGTGTGATTGTATCACCAACACGTGTGTCTCCTACATTTTTAATAGATGCTGCTAAAAATCCTACATCACCTACTGTTAATTCTTCACATTGCGTTGTTTTCGGTGTAAATACACCTACTTCTGTTACTTCAAACTCTTTACCAGTTGCCATCATACGTACTTTATCGCCAACTTTTACTGTACCATTTACAACACGGATATACGCAATTACACCGCGGTACGGATCATATAAAGAGTCAAAAATCATACATTGAAGCGGCTCTTCTGGGTCACCTTCTGGAGCTGGTACTTTTTCAACGATTTGTTCTAAAATGTCTTCAATACCAATCCCGGCTTTTGCAGAAGCCAATACAGCCTCTGATGCATCTAAACCGATTACATCTTCTACTTCTTGACGAACACGTTCTGGATCAGCACTCGGTAAATCGATTTTATTAATAACCGGTAAAATTTCTAAATTATTATCAAGCGCTAAGTATACGTTTGCTAATGTTTGCGCTTCAATACCTTGCGCTGCATCAACAACAAGAATCGCACCTTCACAAGCCGCTAAACTACGAGATACTTCGTACGTAAAGTCGACATGTCCTGGTGTATCGATTAAGTGAAGCGTATATTCTTCGCCATTTTTCGCTGTGTACTTTAATTGAACTGCATTTAATTTAATTGTTATACCGCGCTCACGCTCTAAATCCATAGAGTCAAGTAATTGAGCTTTCATTTCACGTTGTGTTAAAGCGTTTGTTTTCTCCAAAATACGGTCTGCTAACGTTGACTTTCCGTGGTCAATGTGAGCAATGATGGAGAAGTTACGAATGTTAGACTGCCTTTTTGCTCTTTCTTCTTTATTCATCTATGTTCTCAACTCCTAATAGTCTCGCCAATATACACTAGCACTGATTATATCAATAGAGCAGCAAAGATTCAATGAAAACTCGTGCTGCTTAGACAAATCTTCTTCTCTTTATCTTATGCGAGCCAAGTAAACAAGACAAACCTTTTTATAACAAAAAAACGGCTGTCTTATAAAATGATAAGACAACCTCTTTTCATTCGCTCAATTGGTTAAAAATATCTTTTATTTTCCCAATTACGATATCTGTACTAAACTTAGCGATACTTCGCGTACATTCCGCAATTCCCATTCCGAGCCTTTCTACAATATTAAAACTTCTGAGATTTTCTAGCTGCTTTTGTTTTTCACATGCCGAAAATATACCTCCTAAAATTTCCGAATTAACATTACTACCCTCGGTTCCCGTCATTTGCGCCACTTGCTCATATGTTGGCTGGCGGTAACCTTTCATACTTTTCAAACCATGATTAGCGATTCCAATTCCAATTAACATCAAAAAAAGGAACAGCATAACACAACTCATACACTGAAGCGTAAATCGACTCAATTTCAGCCGCCCCTTCTCATTAATGCGTATATGCACCTGTGTTATCTTGATCAATTTGATGATGCAGCGCGGCGTTTAAACCACTCGCTATTACATTTGCCATATCTTCAATAAATGCATCTACTTCTTTTGGGGTCACCATTAAATTATGTCCAAGAGGTGCTAATACCTCGTAAATTAATTTCCGCTTTTCTTCTTCTTCTAGCGTGCCCACTGCCCCTAAAAACATATTACGACCTTTTTCATCCGGCATGTCTTCCTCTGTTAATTTCTTCTTTTCACCAAACGTAAAACCAGCGGGTAATAAAGATCGAGATGGTTTACCTCCTTCTCTCATTTCACGTCCAAAATGTTTTAGAATAAAATCAATTGTATCGCTCGTAATGGAAACCGCATCTACAACGGTCGGAACACCAATGGCAATTACAGGGATTCCAAGCGTCTCTTTACTCAATTCTTTTCGTTTATTTCCTACACCAGACCCAGGATGAATTCCTGTATCCGAAATCTGTATCGTACTATTTACTCGTTCAATAGACCTAGCAGCAAGCGCATCAATCGCAATTACAAAGTCCGGCTTTGTTTTCTCAATGATACCGTAAATGACATCGCTCGTTTCAATCCCTGTAATTCCCATTACACCTGGACGAATTGCGCTAACAGGGCGATACCCCTCCTCGACACTTTCAGGCTGTAATGTAAAAAGATGTCGCGTCACAAGCACATTTTCTACAACGATGGGTCCCAGTGCATCTGGTGTTACATTCCAATTCCCTAATCCAACGATTAAACAACTCGCCTCTTTAATGATTCCGATTTCTTCCAATAAGTAAGAGAATTCTTTTGCAAAAATACGCTCCACCTTTTGTTGTAATTCTGTATCTTGTTGACGAATCCCCTGAACTTCAAGCGTTAAATAATTTCCAGGCTTTTTACCCATCGCTTCAGAAGCACTTTCATCGATACTGACTTTTGTAATCGTAATCCCTTCTTCTTCACGCTCTTTTACAATAACACCTTGAATCCCCGTTTGTTGTTGCTGACGTTCTTGCAACATTTGATGAGCTTCTACTGCAAGGTCTGTTCTCACACTATATTTACTTAAATCTAACGGTTCTTTCATCATATCTCCTCCACAATTCATAGTAAATATAGTTAGATTCCCCAAAATTATATAAGGTCATTCTTTCCTTTACATGAAATTTCATTGATCTCGCTATTGCAATTCTCTTCTCCGTTTGATAGAATATCACTTGTTCTATGTAAGTATCGAGTCACTCGATCGCACCAGGGAGGTGAAAAGTATGGCAAACATTAAATCTGCTATCAAACGCGCTAAACTTAGCGAAGAGCGTCGTGCACATAACGCTTCTATCAAATCTGACATGCGTTCAGCTGTTAAAACTGTAGAAGCTTTAGTTACTAATAACGATCTTGAAAATGCTAAAGAAGCTTTCAAAACTGCTTCTAAAAAACTTGACAAAGCAGCTCGTAAAGGTCTTATCCACCAAAACGCTGCAGCTCGTCAAAAATCTCGCTTAGCGAAAAAAGTAAACGCGTAAGGCGTTTAAAAAACGATCCATTTGGGTCGTTTTTTTATATACGAAAAAAGTTCACGCGGTAAATAGCATGAACTTTTTTTATTTTATTTACATATAGCCGCTAGAATATCTAGCCATTTCATAACCCAAAACGCTTCTCGACCAGATACTCGAGCGGCCTGTGATTCCGAGCAAGCTGCTTCCGCTTTTATTCTATCCAGCTATGGCAGCTAGAATCTCCAGCCATTTCACACTCTCGGTCGAAGCAAAAAGCGCTTCTCGGTCGAGCGCTCCAATGGCCTACGATTCTGAGCGAACTGCCTCCGCTTTTATTTTATCCAATATGATTTAAACGCATTAAGAAAAATTCTAAGACAAGCTTCTTATCCATTTTCCCCGTTTTCATACTATAATCAGCTTCAGCTAACTCTAAAATCACTTTTTTTAATTCTTCAAACGAGAAAAATTTCGTTTGATTCATCGCCAACTTCACTCGGTATGGATGAACACCAATATGTGAAGCGATTTGATTTTGTCCATATCCACGCTGCTGTAGTTCTTTTACTTGGTATAGCAAACGAAACTGACTTACTAATAACGCCAATAATTTAATCGGTTCCTCTTGCTGCGTAAATAATCCATCTAAAATTTGCATAGCCCCGGCAATATCTTTTTTCACTACTTTTTCTGTTAATGCAAATACATTTTGTTCAACCGATTTTGGTACAAGTTCTCCCACAAGCTCTGTTGTAATTTCTCCTCCCATTCCAACATAAAGGGTCAACTTGTCCATTTCCTTCGCTAACATCGTTACATTGCTTCCTACAAGCTCTAACAGCAAGCTAACAGCTGGTTCCTCAATATGTACATGCACTTCATCCGCACGAGCCACAATCCATTTACGAACGTCCTGCACTTGCATCGCATTAGCTTCTATTACATCTGCAGTTTTCTTTAATAATTTTGTGATTTTTTTCCGTTCATCTAGTTTTTCATAAGGGGCCACAAATACAACAATTGAAAATGGAGATGGTTCTGCAATATACTCTTCTAAAATCTTGATATTTTGTTCTATCTTTGCTTTTTGTGATGTTAAAAATAATGGAGATTTAATTAGTAATATTTTACGTTCTCCAAAAAAAGGAAGCGTACGCGCATCTTCTACTACATCTTCTAAATACGCTTCTTCTAAGTCATACGTTACAACATTAAACTCGCGATCTTCTTCAGCTAACGCTTCAGTTGTTATAAGCTTTATTGTTTCATTTATAAAATAAGCTTCCGTTCCATATATTAAATAAAGCGAGGCAAACTGTTTCTTTTTAATCTTCTTATGTATATCACTCATACTTTTTTCCTACTCCCTAACTTGGCAATATATCTCTATACTAATGCCGGATCTTTTGTTTTACAAGTACAAAGGAACAGGCTGAAACAACCCGTTCCTTTATCTATATAAAACGCCACGCAATAAGCCCCGGGATTCTTATTGGTGTGCGGTAACCACGTTACCGTTATTATTCACAGCTGCCGGATAAGTATAATTGTTAACTGTTAACATGCATGGAAATCAAATTTCCACCTTTTATTTGCATAAGATTTAGCAAAAGAAAAACAGCCACCTACTAACGAAAGCACATTTTCTCTTCATATGGAAATTGTAGATTTTTTTCTGACAATATTTTATACTAAAATGGAATGTTGGGGAGGGATTCTAAATGAATGAATTTGAGCAAAACGTTCAAAGCAAACGCAATGACGCAATCGATTCAGGGGTAGGTTTTATCGTCTCATTTGGTTTTTTCGCAACACTTTTCATTATCGCAACAATTATTAAATTTATTGGTTCTTAAAGGCTGTCTTGCAGCCTTCTTTTTTATTTTACCTTTTCTATCATTCATCATATGTCAGTTTACTTTTAAACGTTCCCTTTTCACCTTTAAAAACATAAGAAATAGCTCCTTGCTTGTCCGTTCGCCATATTTCAATGCCGAGTTCTAACAAACGTTCTAACACTTGCCGATGAGGATGGCCATATCGATTATGTTCCCCGGCAGAAATAATTGCTTTTTGAGCCTGAATAAGCTGTAAAAAAGAAGATATAGATGATGTTTTACTACCATGGTGCCCAACCTTTAAAATATCAGCTCGCAACTCTGGATACTGCTCTACAATTCGGCGCTCACCTTTCTCTTCTAAGTCTCCAGTAAATAACCATGTATACCCACCTATCTTTGCCCATAAAACAATTGAAGAATCGTTATCGCCATTTTCTCGCCCCTCTGGCGATAGCACAACAAATTTCGCGTCATCTATTTTCCATTTATCCCCTTCTTCTACAATATTCATTCGTACATTCTTTTGCTTCGCCATGTACTGTAATTCTTTTTCTAACGGTGTATTCTCTAGCTTCCTTCCAAATATGATTTCGTCTACAGGAATAGACGATACTATTTCTTTCGCCGCCCCCATATGATCTGTATCACCGTGCGTCACAATTAGCTTATCAATTTTTCGAATCCCTTCTTTTTGTAAAAATGGAATAAGAATATCGTGCCCCACAGAAAATTCATGCTTTTTCTTCTGCCATGCTTCTTTTTTTATAGAAATCGTTCCCCCTGTATCAATAAGATAAACTCCCTTATCATATGGCAAACGAATCAAGATTGCATCCCCTTGTCCAACATCAACAAAAGTCACACTTCCACTCGCTCGAAAATAGGGTGAAGCATAATGACCAATACATATAAAAAGGAAACATCCCGTAATTAAGAACAAATAACGTTTTTTAGCCGCTTTTTCCCACATAACAAATATACTAATAATACTAAAACAATATAAAACCACAAGAAACAGAGGAGTCTGTCCAAAAGTAAACCGAAGAAGCGGAAAGTTTTCACAATACTGAAGAATCTCATTGGAAAATATTAAACATACTGATAATCCTTGTGCAATCCATGTCGATACAACAGGCACAAATAACATACAAAGAAAAATAATGATGCTACATGGTAACACAATACAAGATAGAAAAGGGACATATATAAGATTGAGGAAAATACTATATGGGGAAAAATAACCAAAATGATATAACAAAATAGGGATACTAGCAAGTTGCGAAATCAATGACAGATAGATTGTATTTCGGATGAGGCCATTATCCTCTTTTAATAGACGATTTGCCGAAAGTAATAACGCAAAACTCCCAACAAACGAAAATTGAAATCCAATATCAAAAACCATATAAGGGTCATATAAAAGCATCAGTATAGCTGTCATACTAAGCAAATCTAAGCTCAACACGCGCACAGAGTGCATGAGGGCTAACAACAACATAACACCCGTTACAGAAGCTCTCATGACAGATGGAGACGCTCCAGCCAAAAACATATAAAGCGGAATACAAACAACGAGACATATCGTTGTCATTTCCCTAGTCACTCCAATCCTGAGCAGAACAAAGTAACCAATCGTCATTAACAGTACAATATGAGATCCAGAAATCGCCAGTAAGTGAATCAGACCAAACTGTTGATATTGTTCTTCCACTTCAAATGTCATCTGTTGCCGTTCCCCAAACAACAATGCATTCATAAATGCTCCAGATTGCCCAGGAAACATTTCTGTGACCATTGATACTGCGTTTTGACGTAATAAAAAGATCCAATGTATAAATGTTAAAGAATTTTGCTTACAACCCGAAATCTCTTTCACTTCAAATAAAAAATGAATGTTTTGCTTATGTAAATAGTCACGATAGTCAAATCCATGAAAATTCCTTGCCTCTGGCGGTACTTTCAATTCTCCTTGAAACATACAACTCATACCCGCATGTAATTTTCGCAACTGTTCTTTTTGTTCAGCCGATTGAATTGTGTATGCCAATTGCAACCTCTCGCTATCATTGACTTCTACTTGGAAAGAAAGTCGATCACCATTTATGCGAGGTGTCGTTTGAATCAAGCCTGCCGTCATTTCAAAATTCAATTCTTTTGAAGGGCGATTCTCCCCTTCAACATATGAAGTATAGAAGAAACTACCGAAACATGCCAATATACAAAACAAGAGAAGTTGACGCGAAATACGGTATATACAAAAGAGAACATAACAACAAAATAACCCAATATACAACCATTTAAACGAGGAACAGGCAATTGCAATCCCCATAACAAACGAGATTGCAACATACCCCCATTGTCCACGCAATTCATACTCACCCCTTATAATGAATGTTCAAAAAGGCGATCAAGATAACTATTATATGTCTGCGGTTATATTATCAGTCTCATATTCGTAATTGTTCTATCTAAGCTCAGTTCTATTTATCTTCCTTTTGAACACACACCTATAACATCTCTTTTACTTTAACAAATAATTGTTGTAATTCATTCATTGTTAAATCATCTTTTTCTAAGGATGAAAATAATTTCTCTAGTTGTAAATTACGCTCTTGTTTCTCTATCGATGTAATATCATATTCAAGGGGAACGTGCTTTATTTTCACATTCGCTTGCTCGAATAGCTCTACAGCATACGGGTGATTTTTATAATCTTGCGCATAATAAACAGCTGTAATACCACTTTGAATAATAGCTTTACAACATTGTAAACAAGGAAAGTGCGTAACATAAATCTCTGCACCCTCTGTTTTCGCACCAAATTTTGCACATTGCAACAGTGCATTCATTTCAGCATGAATTGTACGAACACAATGATTATCAATCACGTAACATCCGTCATCAATACAATGCACACCACCCTTGATCGAGCCATTATAACCGCCCGCAATAATTCTCTTATCACGAACAATCGTCGCTCCTACTGCCAGCCTTGTGCACGTACTACGCAGCGATAACAAATGACTTTGCGTCATAAAATATTGATCCCAAGAAATTCGTTCCATATGTTCACCTACTTTTTCATCTACTTGTAGTGTAGCGAAAGAAGAAAAAGTTCGTCAATCCTTACGGAATAATTATTTTATCTTTTATCTTTTCAAGCGACTTTTCTCCAATACCATCTACCTCCAATAAATCTTCTATTTTTTGAAACGGACCATGTTCCTCCCGGTATTTCATAATACTTTCTGCTTTTCGGGGTCCAATTCCGGTTATTTTTTCAAGTTGCTCTTTTGATGCAACATTAATGTGAATTTTTTCCTCTTGCCCTGAAGGTACATTTGCTCCCTGCACCTGCTCTCCTTTTTTCGGGACATAGATTAGCATTTGATCTTGCATACGCTGCGCTAAGTTTACTTTTGTACGATCCGCTTCAGGTAAAAAACCACCTGCTTTTTCAATCCCATCTTTTACACGTGCATCCCTCTCTACCTCATATACCCCCTCGCGATGCACCGCTCCTTTTATATCAATCATAATTATTTTGTTTTGTTCTTTTGAATCTGCCACTTTCAATTTACCTTTTTGCTCTTCATTTTTTATATTCGTATCAATTTCCACAGGCGATTGCATAGTTTGCTGCTTCGTCTGCCATATAAAAAGGATACATATAACACCAACGGCTCCTAATAAAGCGATCCACTTCTTTTGAAAGTTCTGCATAATTTTAATACCTCCAATTCATAAATTCACAACATGATTCATATTGTTTAGGAGAAAGATGTTACGAAGGAGGGATGAAACATTGAATATAGGAATTATAGGGACAGGAAACATGGGGAATATACTGATTGATGCCTTTTTAGAAACCCGTGCTGTCAAACCTTCGTGCCTTACTATCATTAATCGTACGCCTGCCAAAGCATATCATATAAAAGAGAAGTATCCTTCTGTTCATATAGCAAAGACCGTACAAGAGGTGATTGGACGCTCTCAGCTTATTTTTATTTGTGTTAAACCTTTAGATATTTATCCAATTTTAAAAAAGCATATTGACCACTTTACGGATGAAAAATGTTTAGTTTCTATTACGAGCCCCATATCAGCAGATCAATTAGAAAAGGTTGTAGCTTGTAACGTCGCACGTATTATTCCGAGTATCACAAACCGAGCATCCTCTGGCGCTTCGCTATTTACATTTGGGAAAAACTGTTCGGGGGAATGGAAGCAAAAGCTTCTTCGTTTGTTTAAGAATATTTCTACCCCTATCGTAATCGAAGAAGATATTACACGCGTTTCATCTGACATTGCAAGCTGCGGACCTGCATTTTTCAGCTATTTACTGCAATGTTTCATTGATGCCGCTGTAGATAAAACAAATATTACACAAGAAGAAGCAACTACTTTAGCAAGTGAAATGATTATCGGGATGGGGAAATTACTAGAAAAAGAAATGTTCACATTACCAACCTTACAAGAGAAAGTATGCGTCAAAGGCGGTGTTACAGGAGAAGGCATTCGGATTTTAGAGGATCACGTAGGAGATATGTTCCATAAATTATTTGAGCGAACACATGAAAAATATGATGAAGATTTAGAAGACGCCGAACAACAATTTAATAAGCACACGTAAATAATACGCCACAATGATACAAAAACCTCTAAAAAACTCTTATCTTTTTCTCATTCTATTTTTTATCACACCTTTATTTTTATAATTTCTATACATTACTTTTCTACTTTTCTATAAAGAAATATCCTCTTTTAACTAAAACAAAAGCAACCGAATTGGTTGCTTTTGTTTTTATCCATTCTTTTTTGCCATAAAAAAGATACGTTCCGTTTGTTCGGTTACTTCTAGTCGTTCAAAATCACCCGTTACACGAAGCACTGTGAACCCAGCTTCTTCAAGCCATTTTGTTAACAATTCAACCGAATAAGCACGTTGCATATGAGTTTCATCAAAGCGATGATATACACCGGCCTCTTTATCTTGTACAAAGAATGACAAATCATGTTCTACACTATCTAATTCTTCACTTAGGAAGCAGTTCCAAATGAGAGCTATCTCTTCCCCATTAACTGTGTACGTTTCATTTTGAAACACATGATAAATTTTATACAAAGAGTGTACATCAAATAAAAACAGACCATCTTGACGCAAGTGATGATACACTCGTCTAAATGTCTCTTGTATCCCCTCTTCTTCTAGTACATAATTCAATGAATCACAAAAGATGGTTACGCAATCAAATTCACCAGGAACATCCAGTTCTCTCATATCTTGTTGATAAAAAGGAATAAAATGCCCTTCTCCGCCAAGTTTTTGCTGAGCAACGGTTAGCATTTCTTCTGAAAGATCGACACCGATCACGTCATAGCCTTTGCGGACAAGTGGAAGCGTTACATTCCCCGTCCCACATGCTACATCAAGAATCTTTGCCTCTTTCATACCTGCCTGCTGCAAGCTTTCCTCTGTGAATTCTACCCATTTATCATACGGGACATCATTCATGAGTTCGTCATACAACAACGCAAATTGTTCATATCTCATTAGTTTAACTCTTCTTCAATATCTTCACGTGGAACATCGCCCCATAGGCGCTCTAAATTATAATGATCACGCTCATCTTTATGGAATACATGTGCAACTACATCGCCAAGGTCTACTAAAACCCAACGCGCTTCATCAAAGCCTTCCATACGTTGTACGTCGATTTGGCATTCATGTGCCTTCGCTTTAATTTCACGTGCAATTGCTTGTACTTGTTTATCAGAATTCCCGTGACAAATAATAAAATAATCTGCAATCGGCGAAATACCTTGCATGTTTAGTACAACCATATCTTCTGCTCTCTTATCATCAGCTGCTTTTGCTGCTAATACTAATAACTCTCTATCTTTCATTCAGTAATTTCCTCCTTTAAAACTGCGTTATATGTTTGAAATGTTAATGGATAGATCGTTTGATCCTTTTCCATTAAAAATTGAATCGTACGTTTTAATGCGAATAGTAAAGCTTTATTTATATCTTTCCGTGCTAATTCCCTTGCCTCTTCCACACCTGGAAATTTGCGGCCAGGTTCAATATAATCCGCTACATATATAACTTTATCAAGCATTGTCATCTCTTCATGACCGCTTGTATGATATGTAATAGCTTGCAGAATTTCTGTGTCCGTAATGCCGACTTCTTTCTCTACTAAGTATGCCCCGACTGGTGCATGCCATAACTCTTTGTTGTAGTAAAGTAAATCTTTCGGCAATTTTTCCCGCTTAATAATGTCTTCCATTTCTTGAATCGGTCTACATTTTGCATAATCATGAAATATAGCAGCCATTTCTGCTTTTTTCTCATCTACGCCATATAACTTAGCTAGTTCAATTGCCGTTTCCATTACACCAATTGTATGTATATAACGTTTTTCATGCATTTGTTGCTTTACAATCTCAAGTGCTTTCTCACGATTCATACAGCCCATTCCTCTCGATATATACGTGTACTTGTTCTGGAAGCAAATATTTGCACGTTTTCTTCTCCTTGTATCTCTTTCGTAATAAGGAAGAGGAAACAGCGAATTCCGGAATCTCTACTGTGACGATTTCATAAGACGTATGTAATGTATAGCCCGGCCTTGCAACCCCAACAAATGTTACAAGCTGAAGTAATTTATCGATGTTATACCATTTCGGTAAATACTCCACCATATCTCCACCAATAATAAAATAGAACTGTGCTTCCGGATACTTCTTTGTTAATTGTAACATAGTATCATATGTATAAGACGGGCCCTCTCTTGTTAGCTCTTCTAAACAAATCGAGAAATACTCCTCTTGTCCAATTGCTAGCTCTAACATGTTCAAACGACTTTCCACACTTGCAATATTGCGATCTTGTTTATGAGGTGGAATTTGATTCGGCAAAAACCATACTTCATCGAGCCCAAGTGCATCATACACCTCATTTGCAATCAACAAATGTCCATAATGAGGCGGATCAAACGTGCCACCAATGATTCCGATCTTTTTCAAATGAAACGCCTCCTTTAGTTTACAAGCAGTAACCTTTCCAAAGCAATATGCGGAAAGATTACTACCCGTAAAAACTCAATTGATCTAACCGCTATTAGCAAGAACAACCCCAAAATATAGCTGGCATAGACTAAAAAACGATTTACACCCTAAGCAAAGTAAAGTTGTTCTTATGGAAGTTTGATTTGTTTATTTTCTCTTGATTCTTTATATAAAACAATTGTGCTTCCAATTACTTGAACAATTTCTGCTCTCGCACCTTTAGCCAGTTCTTCTGCAACTTCACGTCGATCGAATTCACAATTTTGTAGCACGCTCACTTTAAATAACTCACGAGCTTCTAATGCATCCGCAATTTGTTTTACCATATTTTCATTTACGCCGCCTTTTCCAACTTGAAAAATCGGTGTTAAGTGATGTGCTTTTGCACGTAAAAATCTTTTTTGTTTTCCTGTTAACATGTTGTTAGCCTCCAAGCTTTCTCATTACTAATTGTTTCATTCTCTCGATATTTGGCATATGTCCCGTCCACATTTCAAATGCAAGCGCACCTTGATAAACAAACATATCAATTCCGTTTTGCACAATTGCCCCTTGGGCTTTCGCCTCTTGCAGAAGCTTTGTCTCAAAAGGGTTATAAATAATATCCGAAACAATCGTTCCTTGTTTCAAATTTTGAATTTGCAAAGGGGTATTTTGGACATGTGGATGCATTCCTATCGTCGTTGTATGAATGATAATATCATAATTCCCTTGTTCTTCCGTTGCTTGCCCTAATGACAGAGCATGCGATGTAATCTTCTCTTGACATCCAGCGATAAGCTCAGTTGCTTTTTCCACTGTTCGATTGGCAATATCTATTTCTTTTACACCTACATTAGCAAGTGAGAAATAAATGGCGCGACAAGCCCCACCCGCACCAAGTAATAAAATACGCTTTTCATCAAGCGGCTCTTTACTAATCGACTGCAAAGAACGAACATAACCAATTCCATCTGTATTATAACCAATTAATTTCCCATCTCTATGAACTACCGTATTTACAGCGCCAATTTGCATCGCTAACGGGTCAATGTCATCTAAGTATTTCATAATGGAAACTTTGTGCGGAGTCGTTACATTAAATCCCGAAACTCCTAATACCTTTAACCCTTTCACCGCTTCTCCCAGCGTCTCTTCTTCCACAAGGAAAGCATGATAATGAGCATCTATACTTAAGTTTTTGAATGCATCATTATGCATAGAAGGCGATAAGGAATGTCCAATTGGATTTCCGATTACACCATATAATTGTTTCATAAATCCCTCTCCATATTAAATTAAAGATTTACGTAATGAAACACTAACTCCTTTTGGTACATGAGCCACAATCTTTGCACCTGGATCATTTACAGTAACCCATCCTAAACCAGAGAATACAACATCTGTTTTTGGTTCCCGAATATTAAATTCATATTTCACAAATTCAGGCATATTTTCTAGTTCTTCTGGAGTTGGTGGATTCAATAATTCCCCCGCATGCTTTTCATACAATTCATCCGCTTTTTCAAGCTTTGTACGATGAATTGTTAAACGATTTGAGAAATGGCAAGTAAACGCTCGACGACCACCACTCACATAATCAAAACGTGCTAATCCACCAAAGAATAACGTTTGTTCTTCATTTAATTGGAATACCATCGGCTTAATCTCTTTCGTAGGTGTAATCAGCTTTAAACTTTGCTTTCCAACATAATGTGCCATTTGGTGGTGATTAATAATACCTGGTGTATCATATAAAGATGATGTTTCATCTAATGGAATATCAATTAAATCAAGCGTTGTTCCTGGAAAATGAGAAGTTGTAATCACATTCTCGGTTTCTTCACTAAATTCCTTAATCATGCGATTAATAAATGTAGATTTACCAACGTTCGTACATCCGACAATATATACATCTTTACCACCACGATACTCTTCAATTGCCTCAGCAAGTTCATGAATACCTTGTCCTTTTGCTGCACTAATTAAAAAGACATCTTCTGGTTTTAAACCAAGCTGCTTTGCACTATGGCGCATCCAATGTCTTAGTTTATCGTGTTTCACTGATTTTGGAATTAAATCTGCTTTATTTCCCACAAGTAATACTTTATTGTTTCCTACAAAACGATGTAAGCCTGGTAACCAACTACCGTTGAAGTCAAAAATATCTACAATTTTGACAACAAGTGCATCTGACTGGCCAATTCCATTTAAAATCCGTAAAAAGTCATCGTCTGTTAAAGAAACATCTTGAATTTCATTATAATTCTTTAAACGAAAACAACGCTGACAAATCACTTGTTCTTTTTCTAAAGACGAAGCTGGTGCATATCCTACTTCATTTTTATTTTCTGTTTGAATTTCTACACCGCAACCAATACATTTAATTGTTTCAGTCAACCTTTATTCCTCCCAGTTAATTAAGCCTTTTTTCTTCATATTTCTCATAATTCTTCGTTCAATCTTTCGATTAAAGCGCGTTACTAATCCATCTGTTTGCGCTACTGGTACAACTAATATCGTATGGAGGCCTACACGGTTTCCACCTAGTACATCCGTTAGCAATTGATCTCCAATTACTACTACCTCATCAGCCATTAAGTTCATTTCTTGTATTGCACGTTTAAAAGCACGAACAAATGGTTTACGTGCACTATGAATAAAAGGGATGCCAAGTGGATCTGCAAAATCCTTTACACGTTGCTCATTATTATTGGAAACAACCGTTACTTGAATGCCTTGCTCTTTCATTTTTAAAAACCACTCTTCAAGCTGAGGAGTTGCACTCGGGCGGTCCCATTCAATTAAAGTATTATCTAAGTCAGTAATAATCCCTTTAATTCCGCGTTTCTTTAAATCTTCTGGTTGAACATGATATACGTTTTTTACGTATTCATTTGGTAAAAACAATTTCAATTTCTTTCACCTCTTTGAGGATTTTTTATAAAATTTTTCGACAACATTTTTCGATAGCGAGCTTGTGGATAACATTGTACACATTTTCCACACTAATCTTTCAGTTAATTAAGAAATTATTAACAATTCATACACACTTTATCCACGGTATCATGTGGATAATCAGCAGTTTGTGACTGTCATATTTTTTTGGTACAGTAGATGCAACAAAGAACCTATCCTTATTACCGGAGGTGACTCACCTTGAAGACGAAACATATGGAACAGTTATCTACTGAGTTACTCACTGAGTCTTATTATAAAGCAAAAGAACTAAAATTAAATCCTGACTTCATTTTACTTATAAAACAAGAAATTATAAGACGGTCATTAGAGGACAAGCTGATTAAATCGTCTTGAGCACATATAGATTACTGCTTCACCTGTAAAAAGAGCCATCCTCAAGATGGCTCTTTTATAAAATGAAACGTCCCTCCATAGGAACCTTTCACCTAGCACATAAGCTCATCTAACTTCTTAGTGCCCTCCTATTTCACTACCCACTTTCATTACGATAAGCGAGTTGCAATTTTGTCACCAAGGAGAAGTTCTTGTCCACTCATTAACGTGGGAACAACTTCAACCATACCCTTTTCAAATAGTAAAACGACTGTTGAACCAAATGTAAAGTATGCCATCTCTTCACCTTTTTGAACAGTATTTCTTTCATGAAGAAGCTCAATACTATTTACGAACATAGCTCCTACTTTTACAAGCGCCATATGTTGTCCTTCACTACTTACTTCTGTGACAGAACGATAATTCTTTGACAATGGCTCTTTTCCATATTTCATTCCCGCTGCATTTACTGGATATGATTTTCTTCCAAGTACAAATCGCTCTGTCACAGTACCTGAGAGAGGACTATGAATACGATGATAATGACTTGGACTTAAATAAATTACCATATATGTCCCGCCGGCATAACGCTTTGCTCGCTCTTCATTACCTAGCATATCCACAATCGAATAGTGCTTTCCTTTAATATCAAAGGTTTTCGTTTCTTCAATAGGGCCATAATCAGCAAATACCCCATCAACAGGGCTAACAATACTTGATGCCGCTGCATCAATTGCTCGTTTTCCTTCTTTCAACTTACGTGTAAATAATTCATGCAATGTCTTGTATTCCTTTAAATCCTTTTCCATCTCATCCTGTTTCAATTGAAACACTTTTGCATACGATGAAATAATAATAGAACTTAAGCGAGACTGTGCAAATTTACGTAATATATAAGAAGTAAAACGCCCGTTTGTAAGTTCTATCATGAGTCGATATAATGTACGTCGCAAACCGCGAAACCTCCTAATAAGTCTTCATGTAACAATTCAGTTTAGCTTTCCCGTCTTTTCTTTCTATATCATACCGTAAAGTTCCTGAAAATGTTTTTATGTTCAAATACGCTAAACGAAGCTGATTCAAAAAAAAGAAAGCCTATGTACGTTTTCATCCTTAAATCCATTAGCACCTTCTAATATTACAGATAGAATCCTTCATTTTCAACAGTGAACGTATATTTCTTCTTAGAGTTTCTTGTTTTATTCTCTTTTCATCAAAAAAAAAACGGCTGCTTTCGCACTGCAGCCGTATCACACATTTTTATCACTTTCCTTTCTTCTCCTTCTCAGCCCGCACAAATTCATGAAACATTTTCATCAGGGCTCGCTTCTCAATTCGTGACACGTAACTTCTTGAAATCCCTAGCGCTTTTGCAATTTCTCGCTGCGTCTTTTCCTTATCAAGACCAAGTCCAAACCGTTTTACAATCACTTCTTTTTCCCGCTCATCTAAAACATCAATATACTCCTTAATCTTTTCTAGTTCCATACTAAGCTGAATCATATCAATTACATCTTCGGATTCAGATTTCAAAATATCAATCAATGATATTTCATTCCCTTCCTTGTCCTGTCCAATCGGGTCATGAAGGGAAACGTCTTTTTTTGTTTTCTTAAGTACTCGCAAATGCATTAAAATTTCATTTTCAATACAACGAGCTGCATATGTCGCCAGCTTCGTCCCTTTCCCTGCTGAATAGCTCTCAATTGCTTTAATGAGCCCAATCGTTCCGATAGAAATTAAATCTTCTGCATCTTCACCTGTGTTTTCAAATTTTTTAACAATGTGAGCCACAAGCCGTAAATTATGTTCAATTAACAAATTCCTCGCATGAGCATCACCTTGCTCCATCAACTCTAAGTACTTTTTTTCATCATCTGATGACAACGGTTGTGGAAATGCATTGTTTTTAACATACGAAACAAATACAAACACTTCGCGAATCATGTATCCAACTGCGGCGAATAGACTCAATCCCTTCACCTCCGCCAAAATAGTGGTCTTTACTATATGTATGTAGGAGGAGGGTTGTTTGTGTCTGTACCTATTTAAGAATGCAAACGTATAAAAAAATTCTTGTAGCATAACTACAAGAACTCCTTAAAACTTGTTTTATTTATTCCAAATCACTTCTCCTGTATGCGCATCAATATAACGAATTTCTTTTCTCATGGAAAAATCAATATGATACGTTTCGCCACTCCCAATTGTTGTTTGTTTATAAATCAGTTCATATCTTGATGGATCTACATCGTGATTTTCATGCCACTGCAATTCAACGCGAAGCGCATTTTTATATGTTTCTAACGCTTGTTCTTTACGTATCTTTGTGGTTGTTTCATAAGTAAGTAATTCTTCTATTACACTCGGCGCTATCCCGTTATACATGAGAACACTTCCCGTCTCCGTATCTATGTTAATCATAATTAATGATCCATCTACTGGAATGCCGTTTATATATACATAAAAACAAAATCTCCCAAGGCTATCTTCTTCATCATAATTATCCCAAAGCCGAAGATGTGCTGCTGCATTTGGAATAATTCCCTCTAAAAATCGGATCGCTTTCCCTAAACATTCTTCTCGTGATAATATTATCCTCTCTTCTCTCTCGGGACCCCATTGAACATAATGTAGCAATGTACCCGTCACTTTATCGATTCCGATCACTACAAAATTTTCATATCGTAACATAGGTAAATGCTTTTTATAAAAATCATCTATTGAATATGTATGTTTTTCTTCTTGTTCACTTTGCAACTCTCCTCTTTGAACAAACTTCATTCTTATTTCATTATTACACTCATCTTCACATATTTTTACAAACCCTCGCTCCTCTAAAGCAAGCAAGCTAAAAACATCTTTTTCTTGTTTATCATTTACCGCACATATTGCTACTGTAGACGGCAATTGATAATGATCAGGTCCATACAAATCCTTCCCTGTACACGCATCAATAAAGGCTACATTTGGCTCCGGTTCATAGACAAGATGGTATCCAGTTGCTTCTTTTCCATTGTCATACTCATATAGCTCAGGAAACAGTTGTATAAATGCGAGTTTCATATCCTGTCTAGCTTTTAATTCTTTCAAGATTCGTTCCTGACTGACAATTACTTCTGGCCATAATGGTTTTTCTTTCAATCCATAATGATTCTGAAATGCTATAACATTCCCTGATAGATGCACCCGTACAACACACCCGGTATTCGGTAATGGATAACCATTTACTTCTTGTACATAATGGACCGCGTACATGCCACACCAATCTTCTACATAACTATATGTATAATCTGCATATTCATTTGGGATATATTTCTTCACAAACAAATGGGCAATTTCTTTCGCTTTTTCTTCATTTATTACTTCACCTTGAATTTGAAAGTAACCCTCATCCTCTATATCTAATTCAATTAATTCACCTGTATGTCTATTTAAAGAAATCCGTATATGTTTCTCTTCGTCGTCTTGATGCTCCCAAAACAAGACATGAAATGGATCAGCTACTGTTTTTTGATCATCTACAACAAGGTGATATTCATTTGGGATTTCAATCATATGTGCGACTTGTTTTTTTCTTTCTTCGTTCTTTTGATTCATCATACCTTCTCCCTATCTTCAAATAGGTTAATTATACTATTTATCCAGAAAAAGGGTTCATCTTTGAAAGATTACAAACAAAATAAAATGATTTTCATTTTAACATTACGATTTATAAACTTGAAATTTTAAAATACAAATAAGTATTTTTTAAAATCATTCTAAAAAGACAAAAAACTGAAACAATTAGTTCATACGAAATTCACATCAATCTATTATGATTAGAACTGTACATAATCAATTTACTAACAATCCAATTTATTGATATATGAAATCGAATTAGAAAGGAGTTAAAAAGATGAAAGCGAAATACCGTTTTATGATCTCATCATTTGCAGCATGTGCTTATATGATTTGGTATTTAGTATAAATAAGCAACCTGATTTGTAAATCTGAAAAGGTGTGTATAGAAATGAAATATAATCAATCAACCGTTAACTATTGGAAAGCATTTGTATTACCTTATACATTCGCTTTAGAAGAGTTAAAAACAAAATTCGAAATTATGAACCGGGAAGCTCAATTTCTTGAGGACTATAACCCGTTTGAACATATAAAAACAAGATTAAAACAGCCTGACAGCATTGTAAAAAAACTCGAACGTAAAAATTTAGCACCTACGATCGAAAACGCGCAAACACATTTACAAGATATTATCGGCATCCGGATTACATGTTGCTTTGTGGAAGATATTTATCACTTAAAACAAGTGATTGAAAATCGTGAAGATATGGAAATTGTAGAAACAAAAGACTACATCGCGAATCCAAAACAAAACGGCTATAAAAGTTTGCATATGATCATTAAATATCCATTAGCGTTAAATTCTGGTACAAAAGAAGTGTTTGCAGAAATTCAATTGCGTACACTCGCAATGGATTTTTGGGCAAGTTTAGAGCATAAACTCTACTATAAATATGAAGGGAATATTCCCGATTATTTAAAAGATGAACTCCATGATGCTGCCATGAAAGCGGAAGAACTAGATAATAAAATGGCAACCATTCGCCAAGATATTGATGATATTGAAGCATGTTCAAATCAAATTTTACTTCCATTATAAGAAAGGTTCTCTGCATATGAGAACCTTTCTTTATTTCTTTCCTATCGTCCGAACTTCTTCAATTTTCCAATGTTCGTCTTCTTTTCCAAGTGCATACTGTACTTTTTTCTGAACAGGTCTTCCACCATCTATTTCTTTCTCCTCTGTTTCAACGACAACATAGTCCCTCTTATAATTTTTCACCTGCACATCATTTAACTCAATCTTCTTATTTTCTCTTTGAAATGTAGCCTCCTTTTGTGTTCGTAAGTCTTCAGCACCAACTATTTTTCCCGAGAACAAAGCCATATGTTGATCGAAGTTTTTTTCATTTGTCGTCTGTACAAATGCCTCGATTACATGATGGATTTCTTTTTTCTCTTCTGGCTTTATATGTACCTTTGCTTCTTTTTTCTCTACATCTGTTTTCTTCATTTCCTGGTTAGATTGGCATCCTATTAGCAATAATCCAGCTATCATAACAAATCCTATTTTCTTACTAACATTTTGCATTCCCTATTCCTCCCAAAAAGAAAAAGCAAGGCGAAATGCCTCGCTTTACTCTATAACTATTGTCTACCTTTATTAGGGTCACCGCCACCAACAACATCGAAAACACGTTTTGCTAAATTTGTATTTTCTTGAACACCAGAGAATAAATATTTACCTGGTCCGAATGCATATACGTTCACATCTTCACCAGTATGCCCACCTGTTGTCCAACCTGTAAATGAACGTTTATTAAAGATCTCTTCAATCGTATTATCAATTTTCGTTACATCTTTGGATGGAGCAATGTCATTCACAGATTTAATTTCTTCTGGTGTTAATTGTAAATCGATGTATTTTTTCAACGTTTCTTCTACATTTGCACCTTTGGCGATTGCATTTGCCATAAAGTCTGGTGTACGCTTCGCCGCTTTAATTGCATTTGCATTAAAGTTATATTCACCGTTCGAACCAAGAGAGAAACCTCCTGTAGCATGGTCAGCTGTCGCGATAACTAATGTATGTTTATCTTTCTTTGCAAATTCAATCGCTGCTTTAAATGATTTCTCGAAATCTTCCATTTCACTCATCGCACCAACAACGTCATTATCGTGTCCAGCCCAATCAATTTGACTACCTTCTACCATTAAGAAGAAACCTTTATCATTTTTGTTTAAACGATTAATTGCAGCATTTGTCATTTCTTCTAATGAAGGTGTTTTTTCATTACGATCAATCATTTTATCTAAACCACCTGGTGCAAATAAGCCAAGAACTTGGTCACTTTTGTCATTCAATAATTGCTCACGATCTGTTACATAGCTATAACCAGACTTCTTAAATTCTTCTGTAAGGTTACGATCTTTTCTTACAAAGTTACTCACACCACCACCGAGAAGAACATCTACCTTATGTTTCCCATTAATTTTTTCATCAAAGTAATCATTGGCGATTGCATCCATATTTTTACGACTAATATCATGTGCTCCAAAAGCCGCTGGTGTTGCATGTGTAATTTCAGAGGTTGCCACTAAACCTGTTGATTTCCCTTGTGCTTTTGCTTGTTCAAGCACTGTTTTTACTTCCGCCTTATCATTATCTACTGCAATTGCTGCATTATATGTTTTCACACCTGCCGACATTGCTGTTGCCGCTGATGCAGAATCTGTAATATTCTGATGTTCATCTTCCGGATATGTTTTTTGTGTCCCTACAAGATGCTTATCAAATTCTGTTGACTCCATTTCAAATGTTTTTGGATTGTCTTTCATATAACGATGAGCAGTCATATACGAAGGCCCCATGCCATCCCCAATTAAAACAATTACATTCTTAATCTTTGGATCTCCTGCTTTTCCATCCGCTTTAATTACATCTGAACGTGTCACGCCCCACGTTACGACTGAAGTAAGTGCTAACGATGTCACAACTGCAAATGGCCATGCTTTCTTCATAAACTTTTTCACTTTTCATATCCCCCTAATAGGTTATTAAGTTCCCAATACCCAATTTAAAGGAAGACTATTAAGGAAAAGTTAGTTATGTGTAAATATTTTGTTAAGTTATGTAAATTTTCGCTATAATTTGTATATATTTGTCTTCCTTGATACATTGATCAAAAGGATATCAGCATGAATTTTTCAGTACTCATATTCTCTCTATTTATTTCGTCGTGATAAAATGTTTCTACTAAATTAAAAATGTGGTGATTCAATATGCAAATCCAAAACCTAAATAAATCTAATATTCCACAGCTCATTTCTCTTTGCGAAGCTGTTGGATGGTTACAACCTACATCATTTATGCAAAAACAATTTGAAATGTATCTATCAATCGGAAGTCTACTTGGCTACACACATAACCAAAAACTGATTGCTACTGGCGGAGTATTCCCTTCCGAATCCGGATTTTCTTCTATCGGTATGCTAGTCGTTCATCCTAATTTTCAAAAACAAGGACTTGGTCGTACTTTACTCGATGTTTGCATGCAGCAAACGCCAGCTTCCCTTCCTATTATGCTCATCGCAACAGACGCTGGTGTACCCTTGTACAAAACATACGGCTTTACAACAATTACAACGATCCATCGCTTTGAAAAACTTGTTACGAATACACCTAGGAACCTCTCTCATCTAAAGCAAATTGAACAACATGACCTTAACTCTCTCATTCGACTTGACGAAATCACAACAGGAGCTTACCGGTCCCATCTTTATTCCTTATTACTAACTAGAGCAACCTTCACACTCAAACTAGAAAGAAATCATAAAATAGAAGCTTTTGCATTATGTGTCGAAAAAAGAGATGTACTATGCATTACTCCCATGATTGCTAAACTAGAAGAAGATGCAATCCAATTATTAGATCTGATCAGTAAATCTTGGAACGGAACAATCCGTATTGACGTTCCACATTCACAGTTTACATTTCGTAACTATCTTCAAAAAGAACATTTTCAGGAAACACTTCTTTCACCACTTATGATAAAAAATGGAAGTCACCTCCCTGGAAATCGCGACCAATTATTTGCTATGATGGATGCAGCGTTATGTTAGAAAGGGGTCAAATGCTTGAAACGAATACAAATTTATATGGTAAGCTGTCTTACTCTTACATTATTAGTGGGGTGCAATGCGGCAGAAAAACCAGTAGAAACCGTAAAACAAGTAAAAAATACAATTGCAACAAAACTAACAACAGATGAAAAAATGATCGAAATAGATGGACAAACCATTTACTTTAAACAAATCGGTGACAAGAAACCACCATTACTTATGCTTCATGGATTTGGCGGATCCTCTAACGGCTTTAGCGATATTTATTCGGACTTAGCAAAAGATCATACGATTATCTCCGTCGATGTTTTAGGATTTGGCCATTCTTCAAAGCCAATGGATTTTCCGTATTCTTTCCCGAACCACGCCAACCTTTACTATAAGTTAATGAAAAAATTAGGTTACGATACATTTGCAATACTTGGTCACTCTATGGGGGGAGAAATTTCTCTTAATTTAACATACTTATATCCAAGTGCAGTTACCCATCTCATTTTGACAGATGCTACAGGAGCCGTATCATTAACAAATAGAAACGCTTCACCGAAGCCACAGCTATCAAATGATTTACAGACTGTTTCTTCTATTACAGATTATGACGAAAGCAAAGTGAAATTTAAACGCGATGATACAGAACATTATAACCAAATGAAAATGTGGCCTAAACGCCTTAAAATTAATGCTAGTGAAATTAAATTACCAACTTTAATTATTTGGGGCAGGAATGATAGTAGTGTGTCGTGGAAAGAGGGCGAATCCTATCATCAGTTCTTGAAAAACAGCACGTTTCATATTATAGAAAAAGGGTATCACGCTCCATTCCGCCAAGAACCGAGAGAATTTATGAGCTATGTAAAAGAATTCTTTGAAAAGAATCCGATCGAAACAACAAAATAATAAAAACGGGTATCTCACCTTTAAGATACCCGTTTCATATATTAAGCAGCTTGCTTCTGTCTTTTTTTCATTTTTGATCCTACTAATTTTGGTACAATCCAGCCATCTATCCCAAGTTTTCCTGCATTCATGCTAGAAACAAGAATAAACATAGACAAAATAACCATTTGCGGATTTACACCTAAAGACCCACTAAACATATAAGAAAAGTTCATTACAAGGCCAAAAAAGACAGCTGTTTTTGTTAAACAACCTACAATTAAACCGATTCCAACTAAAATTTCTCCCCATGTTACAAGCGTATTAAATAGATCCACATTTGGGATTGCAAAATCTTGCAAGAATGATGCCCACCAAGACTGTACTGCCGGTTGTGCTCCTTTTGACTTTTCAATAGCTCCTTGCAAATAGCCTGTCGCGTCAAATCCTTTTCCTTGTAGTTTACCGATTCCGGCCATTAACCACGTGTATCCAAGGTAAACACGGATAACTGCTAACACAAAAGAAACTGCCTTGTTTTCTCTTAAAAATTGAATAATCATCTCTTCCTCCTAAAGGTGTAATTAATTTAGTTACAGGTAATATAATAACATTAGTTACTTATTTTTCAAATATTAATTATGAATAATTTGTGACGATTACATAAAACATCAAAAACTAACATTTGTATAGCTACTTTTATTACCTGTAAAAAAACTTGAAAACATCATATCATAATTGATAATCATTTTCATTATTTTTTTGTGAAAAAAGTGTGTGCTAAATGTGAAACGTGCTTATCCTATATTCAGATAAATACGTTTTATTCTCTATATAATTCAAATGTAAGAGCCTCATCGTCTAATAATTTCGCATCTTGAAATGCATCATCTATTGTTTGTTGATGATTAATAATCCCATAAAATAAGCGAATTGTGAACATAAGTGCCGCATTTCCATCCACATAATCTCTTGAGCCAATGTATGTTTTTACACCGCTATTTAAAAAAGCTTCCGCAAGGTTTTGATCACCTAAAGTACAGCCACTAGTGATAATATATTTATCATGTAATTTTGCATATCGTTTCATTTCCGTTACACCAAAATTCCCTCTTGGTTCATCTTCTTCATACACATCTTCACCTAATTCCGCCATTACAAATTCCCCTTCTTCTCCATGAAAGCAAAAAATAATATGATCTATATCTTCATACAGACTTTTTCCTGATAAAACATTCATGAAATCACGCGGTCGACCAATCCAATATGTTATAACTCTTGCTCCGAAATACTCAAGTGTTGAGCGAAGAGATTGTGCCTCCAAGTCAGAGTTATCACCAACTACTAATGCAATATTCAACTAAAAACCTCCGTTCATACATTCATTTCATATATACCGGTTTCTTCTAAAAAATCCCCTCTAGATATCTCCTGCTTTTGTACATACTGCCTATATGCTGTAATCGTTCCGTCGTGTGAAACGATGTACACCCTTTCAGCATGTAAGGTGTAACACCAGTTGATAAATTCATCGGCCCTCTGTTGAAATTCCGTTACTGAGATTGTGTTGATTCCACTACTCCATAACCTACTATTTATATTTTCTGCTAGCGAAAAACTAGGAAACAATTCTTGAATCATCTGTTGACTTAGTAGCTGATCACATAATAAAGTTCTCGATCCTTCTCGATAAGGAAAGATACGCGGCGCAATATAAGGATGAGTTATTTTACGGCAAACTACTTGTGAACTCCATATTGCCGCAGTTTGTAATGTTCGAAGGGTGGGGCTTGCGATTAATACATCACTTCCTTGTAGTGGTAAGCTGCTTTGCAGTAAAAATGCTTGGCTTTCGCCTTCTTTCGTCAAAGCTGGGTTCTCCAATTGCAAGCTCGTAGGTATATTTTTGGTATGTATTCCTTCACCATGTCTTATGAAAATGAGTTTCATAGTTGGACTCCTTTCCTAAAAAAGAAATATATAAAATCGTACTAACACTTTCTATATACCCTCTAGTCTTCCATAACCTTTTTCTAAATCCCTTCCTTCTTCTCCCAACTCATTATTTCCCTCTTAAATGGTTATAGTAACAAAGATAAAACGAAACTCGAAGGAGGGACTAGCAATGAGTAACTCAAACGATTTTTTAGACACAATCCAAGAGAAACAAGCAAAAGATGAACAAAACAGAAAGCATCAAGGTAAAGGAAATCCTGGAAAAAAGAAGCCAAACAAAACGCACAAATAATTATCGGCACAAAAAGAATCCGCCTAACATGATGTTAAGCGGATTCTTTTTTAGTTCTCTTTTACCGAAATCACATCATCCCAATTCCACATTTCATAATAGCTCCCTCGTACATCTATATTTTCAATCCACTTCTCTGCTTTCGATCCATCACTGTTTGCTAGCCACATATCAGCAGTTTTTCGATTTGAACGAATCCACGTTAGCTTCTCGTTACGTTTCATATACAATGGATGATAATCTCCATATTTTTCAGGAGGCATTGTAATCTTTCGTTGTACATTCGTTTGAATATCAACTTGATATAAAGAAGGCAATGATCTTTTTTCTTCTTCATTTGCCCACTCCATTTCTTTTGCTCTTGAAAGTGTAATAAGTTTGTCATTATGCCATGTAAAATCCCAATCAACATATCCTTTAGGTGTGAACTTTTCTTGCTGAAGAGCAGGTAATTCTTTTATTTTTACATGTTTATTCTCTAACGCAAACCTTCCGCTCCCTTCAATATAAGCTAGTATATTTTTTGATGGAGCCCATTGTATCCACCTGCCATTTAATAACATTTGATCTACTGTTTCAAAATGACTTCCATCTGCTTTCAAAAGACAAAGTGTATTACTATCTGCTGACCACGAAGCGGTTGGAACAGCTAAAAATGCAATCCATTTTTGATCTGGTGACCATTTAAATTTACTGGCTACATAGGCTAAGAAATCATCATGCTGACTTGGTAATGAATATAAATGTTTTATTTTATGCGGATTCATCTTCGCATCACTTTGTACTTCGTATAGCTGCGCCCCCGTCCAACCTGTTGGAAGCAAGTGCGACTCAGATGAGACAAGAAATTTCTTTCCATCTGGATACCATGCATAGTCTCCTACACCTGATGATACATTTTCAAATGTCGCATTCTTTTTTTCGGCATCAAATGTATTTAATGTCTTTGTAAATTCAAATGCAATTATATTTTCTACCGGCGACCACTGATAATTTGTTGCTTCTGTCTGAGATGGAACAACTTTTTTCCCATCTGCAACACGGTACAATTCAAGCTGTTTTTGTTCTTCGCCTTTTGCATATGCAATCCATTTTCCATCGTGCGACCATTTCGGTTTTGTAATATATTCCTCTTTCGTTATTTGCTTTTCTTTTCCATCAATTTTTAGCCACAAATTATGATTGCGAATGAATGCTACGTTTATATCTTTTGTTTCTGCTTGAACAGTAGTTACAGCTTCACATAAGCAGTACATACAAGTAATAAGAACAATAAAGTGCTTCCACATTTTTCTTTGATCCTCCTATCACGTATTCACCTTATCATCCCCTGCATTTTTTCATTTGAACAAAATTATTGTTGACAACTTTTCCAATATAGTTTTATAATACAAAACATAGTTTAGTTGAACGAATTATATACTAGCTTTGAAGGAATCCTAGTAGCGACTTTTATCCCTGTCTCAGAGAACTGATGGTAAGTGCGAATCAGTACATATATAAGCGTGAATTACAATTCTGGAGCTTCTTTCCCGTAGTGCAAGTTGGCATGAAGAGAAAGACGGATCTTTCCGTTATCTTAGAGTGAGTGGTAAACAATTTTTCTGTTTACAAGTAGGGTGGTACCGCGATTTCTATCGTCCCTATCGGATTTTCCGATAGGGGCTTTTTTGCGTCTTCCCCTTTTAAACAATTTTATATATAGAGCGTTGAAAGAATCGCAGTAGTAGCTTATATCCCTGTTTCAGAGAGCTGATGGTTGGTGTGAATCAGTACATATACAAGTGCGAATTACAATTCTGGAGCTTCTTTTTCGTAGTGCTATTGTTGCATGAAGGGAAAGACGGATTTTCCGTTATCAGTAACTGAGATGTAAGTAAATTCTTGCTTACAAATAGGGTGGTACCGCGATTTTTTCGCCCCTATCGGATTTTCCGATAGGGGCTTTTTTCTGTTTCTCACAAAACAAATGTTAAATAATTCCGAATCTTATGATAAAATTTTATAAGCGCTTACAAAAAATGAGAGGGGGTGATATATACAAAAATAACTTAGGCAATTTTTACAGATAAAAAAGGAGGATGTACGAATGACAAACAAAACAGAAATTCCATCACATTTAAAACCATTTGTATCAACACAACATTACGATCAATACACACCAGTTAATCACGCTGTATGGCGTTACATTATGAGACAAAATCATAACTTTTTAAAAGACGTTGCTCATCCAGCCTATGTAAACGGACTACAATCATCTGGTATTAATATAGATGCAATTCCAAAGGTTGAAGAAATGAATGAGTGCTTAGCACCAAGCGGCTGGGGCGCAGTAACGATTGACGGCCTTATTCCTGGTGTTGCATTCTTTGATTTCCAAGGACATGGTTTATTACCAATCGCAACAGACATTCGTAAAGTGGAAAACATTGAATACACGCCAGCACCTGATATCGTTCACGAAGCAGCTGGACATGCACCAATTTTACTTGATCCTACATATGCAAAATATGTAAAGCGATTTGGGCAAATTGGCGCAAAAGCATTCTCAACGAAAGAAGAGCATGATGCTTTTGAAGCTGTGCGTACTTTAACAATTGTGAAAGAAAGTCCAACTTCTACCCCGGAAGAAGTTATGGCTGCTGAAAAAGAAGTAATTGAAAAACAAAAACTTGTTTCTGGCTTATCAGAAGCAGAACAAATTTCTCGCCTTTTCTGGTGGACGGTTGAGTACGGATTAATCGGAAATGTGGACAACCCTAAAATCTACGGAGCTGGCCTACTTTCTTCTGTTGGTGAAAGTAAACATTGTTTAACAGACGCTGTAGAAAAAGTTCCATTCTCCATTGAAGCTTGCATACAAACGACATATGATGTTACGAAAATGCAACCTCAGCTATTTGTGTGCCAATCATTTGAAGAGCTAACAGAAGCGCTTGAAAAGTTTTCTGAAACAATGGCCTTTAAAACAGGTGGCACAGAAGGATTAGCGAGAGCAATTCGTTCAGAAAACAACGCAACTGCTGAGCTAAGTAGCGGATTACAAATTACTGGTACATTCGCTGAGACAATTCAACATGACACCGGTGAAGTGGTTTACATGAAAACAAATACACCAACAGCATTAGCACTAAACAATAAACAACTACCAAATCATTCTACAGCTGTACATCAAGATGGCTTTGGTACACCAGTTGGTTTATTAGAAGGTAATATCTCACTTGAGGATTGTACAGATGCAGATTTACAGTCACTAGGCATTCTCATCGGTAACCATGCAGAGCTCTCCTTTGCAAGCGGTGTTCATGTAAAAGGAACGGTAACGGATATTATAAAAAACGATGAAAAAATTGCCCTTATTTCCTTTACAGATTGCACAGTAGTTTACAAAGATCGTCTATTATTTGATGCTTCATGGGGCGCATTTGACATGGCAGTTGGGTCAACAATCACTTCTGTATTCCCAGGAGCAGCAGATGCTGCAGCATTCTTCCCTGTAGATGAAGAAGTAGAAGAAACACCTGCGCCACTTACATTAACTGAATTGGATCGTATGTATCAAACGGTTCGTGATATTCGAAATGAAGGCGTGTTACACGATTCGCACGTAGAACAATTAGTAGCAATTCAAGAAATACTCAATAAGTTCTATGCAAAAGAATGGCTACTTCGCCTTGAAATTTTAGAATTACTTTTAGAGCATAACAAAGGACACGAAGCATCTCATGCTCTATTACAACAACTCACTACTTTTACAGAAAATGAATCTGTAAAACGTTTGATTCATAATGGTCTTGCTTTACTTCCAATAAAGGATGTGAAAAAGAATGCAACGACTAACAGATGAAGAAGTACAAGAAGAGTTAATGAAGTTGGATAAATGGACAGTGAAAGATGAAAAATGGATTGAACGAAAATATATGTTTTCCGACTACTTAAAAGGTGTCGAATTTGTCTCTGAAGCCGCCAAACTATCAGAAGAACACAATCACCATCCATTTATCCTTATCCAGTATAAAGCAGTCATTATTACTTTGTCATCATGGAATGCAAAAGGTTTAACAAAACTTGATTTTGAGCTTGCAAGACAGTTCAATGAACTTTTTTTGCAAAATGAAAAAGCAGTTATAAGAAAGTAAAAAAGGAGAAGCCTGCATTTAGGCTTCTCCTTTTACAATCAATTGAATACAGTGACCAAACGGATCCTCCACTTGTAGTATTCCATCTTTGTACGTCGCAATTGCACCAATATATTTTAAGCTTTCACATACTTGCTCTTTTTCTTTTTCATCTGCTAATACAATCGTGAAATACTTCAAGCCAACGGAATTTGGCATTTGCGGCGGTACCCCTTCACCTTGCCATGTGTTTAAACCAACATGGTGATGGTAACCACCTGCTGAAACAAATAACGCACCATTTCGAGCTGGAATCGTCACTTCAAATCCAAGCCCATCTACATAAAAACGCTTTGCCTCTTCTAAATCAGCAACATGTAAGTGAATATGTCCCATTACTGTTCCGCCCGGAAATCCATGCCACTCCTTCCCTTGTTGTAATAATCCTTCACCATCTAGAGGGTTACTAACAAACGGAAGCTCTCCCTTTTCATCACGCCATACTTCTCTTTGTCGATCGTGATAAATCTCAATTCCATTTCCATCTGGGTCAGCTAAATAAATCGCTTCACTAAAGTAATGATCTGCTCCGCCGTGTAACGGATACACTTTCTGTACAAGATGACGAAGAACATTTGCTAAATCTTGTCTCGTTGGCAATAAGATTGCCAAGTGATACAAACCAGTACGATTTCTTTGTTTTGGAAGAGCATTTTCTTTCTCCTCTATGATAAGAAACGGTTCATTATCTTCATTACCGAACGTAACAATTGTTTCTTCTTCTTTAATCACTTTCATTCGCAGTACATCTGTATAAAATGCTAGTGACTTCTTTACATTCGATACGTGTAAATGAACAACGCCAAGTGTTGTAGTGGGATGAAGTTGAAAGCTCATATTGTTATACCCCCATTTAAATTAGTCTTTTTTAAATACAGTCGTTTTTAAGAAATTATCTACAAATCCATCCGCTTTTGCAACAAACAAGTAAAGACCCATTGTTAATAATGCAAGTTCTAGCTCAAACCCAGGATTTTTTCCATCTCCTAATAAACCTGCTGACCATTTTACCTTTACAATTGCTCCAACTAAAATAAGTGCAAATAAGAGACCAATATATCTTACACCTAAACCGACAATTAATAATAGACCACCGACTAATTCCATTGTTGCTACACCGTACGCAAGACCACCTGGTAAACCAATACTTGTAAACCATCCTGCAATATTGTCAATTCCTGATTGAAATTTTGTTAAACCGTGCATGAAGAATGTTACCCCTAGCACGATACGAATAATTAAATTACCAATATGTTGATTCATTTCTTTCTCTCCTTTATAGTTTTGTTATATAAAACTTTTATTCACATTACAAAACATACAATAATTTTTTTTATTCGTCAATTCATTTTTCTTGAGAAAAAATATATTTTTTTTGCTATGATACAAATAGTTGTCTACAAAAAGGAGCTTGATTTTATGAATATCGGTTCTGCAATACGTGAAATTCGTCAACGCAGAGGCATCACCATCGCCCAAATTTGTGAAGGAACAGGACTTTCTAAAGGTTTTATGAGCCAAGTTGAAAACAATAAAACCTCACCATCCATTTCAACTTTAGAAACCATTTCCAATTTTTTAAACGTTCCTCTTCCTTATTTATTACTTGAACAAAAAGATCGGATGAAAATTGTTAAAAAAGAAGAACGAAAATATAGTGTGTATGGAAAAGATGAACAAAGGATTGAACATGTCGCTGAACAAGGTGGCCTTCGTTTATCTTTAGTAGAAATCCCACCTGGATTTCCAAAAGAAAATACTCCAAATGCGCATGAAGGCGAAGAATGTCATCTTGTTTTACGCGGAAAATTAGAAGTGCAACACGGAGAAGATATCGCCATTGTAGAAGAAGGAGATTCGTTCTCCTGGAGTGCATGCGTGCCACATATTGTACGTAATACCAGTGAAGAATCCGCATTATTACTCATCTCCAGCCATGCTGAAAACCGAAAACGTGTATACTAAAACAGACAAAAGGCCTACTTTCATTTTGAAAATAGGCCTTCTACATTATTCTCTTATAATTCCTTTACTTGACCCTATCAGCACGTCTTTTCCTTCTTGATTCCGATAAACGGACTGTAGGGCTACTTTTTTATATCCTTCCATTTTCTCAACCCTTGTAAGAGTTACCTCACAAGTAATTGTATCGCCTGTAAAAACAGGTCTGATAAATTCGCTTACTAGTTCTCTTGCGATATAATGTAAATCCCCACCAATTTTTGTTCCTATACTTGCAGTTAATAAACCATGTACCATTAAACGTCCCTGCTCATCATGTTCCATATGATGTCTTCCTTTATCACCTGTAAGATGAGCAAACTTAAGAACTTCTTCTTCTGTAAATGTTCTTTCATACTGAAATGTATCGCCTACTTTCATTTCCATCCTCCTTTTATAATTCTGAATTTTCTTTATAATACTATCATAAAATGAATAGATGTTCATTTTTTATCATCAAGAATAGATGTGGTTATTTTTTACATTTTTATGTTATTATTTACTATATACTCTTAGATTGGGGGATTCAATTATGACACTTGGATTAGTTGGCGGCATACTATTAGCGGTTTCATTACTCTTCTATTCCACTTTAGAGATTTGGCTCGCTCCTAATAATGCCTCCCTCGTTAAAGATTTCAAAAAAAAGTTAATGTTCATGCTTCCCTTGTTTACTCTCTCATTCGCCATTCACTATTTCTTTTTTGTACAGTAAAAAAGGATTGCTATCGCCTAGCGATCCTTTTTACACTCTTTCTATTACACAAATTTTTTATCGTATAAGCTGGTAAACCAGTCGTTCCTTCTCGAATAATGAGTTCGTTATGGTAAATATACATCCTACTCCCTCTTTTATTGTTATATACTATTCTTTAGTAGTTAAATATTACCTTTTGCAAAGGAAAAAAAGATGGAGAAATTTTTATCCCACCCTTTTAATCGCATATACAAGAACATCTATCCCATGAAATGATGCTGTTTTTTCATAGTAAAGTCCTGTTTTTCTAGCAACGAAAATAGATGCAGGATGATCTGGATTAATAAGAGAAACGAGCTTATTTAAGCCTAATGCTTGAAATCCATAGTCTCGGAACGCTGTTGCTGCTTCCTTCGCATATCCTTTTCCCCAATATTCCGGAAGTAGCCAATAACCAATTTCAATTTCTTCTTTCCCCTCAACTTGCTGTCTAACAAGTCCTGCATGCCCAATTGGTATGCCTGTATCCTTTTCAATCATTAGAAATAAACCTAAGCCGTTTTTATAGCCTGGGAGAACCCAGCCTTCTAAACTCTTCTTGCACTGCGTATATGTTTTTAGAGTTCCATTTCCAATATAGCGCAGCACTTTCTCGTTCCCCCATAAAGAAGTGTAGAACTCCAAGTCATCCATTGTATATTTACGAAATTGTAAACGGTCTGTATGGAACATATTTCTACTCCTTTCTTGTGGACTCTCTTTCTATATAAATACAAATTGAAAAACTGACACACCCCTTGCTTTTTAGTTGGAAGAGAGCATCCGGCCAAGTGTAGCAGCGGTCAGTTCCCTTTTTAGCCCCATGCCATGTAAAAACAAAAAGAAGAAATAAGCGGAGCTTTCCTTTTATTTCCATAACCGCAATTTAGATGTTGGAAAATCAAAATGGATTTATATATAGCAATATCTTCAGTTGTAGAAATTTTAAATCTTCCCTTGACCTGTAATGCATTTCAGAATGTACAGTTTATGGTAACTATTATAAACGAGGTGACATGAAATATGGGGAAAATTCAAATTTTAAAGAAGATCATTGATGCAAAAGCTGTTGCTTTTGATAAAGATGGTACATTATTTCAGGCCATTCCCTTTTGGTATGAAATTGATCGGTTGCGAAAAGATAAGTTCTTTCAAATTGCCGGTGGAACATATCAATCACTTTGGGAGAATGCAGTTGGTTTTATTCCACCGGACCAAATTGATTTTAAGGGGCTGTTAGCAGTTGCATCTGAGGAAGAAGAGATTATTGTTGTCGCTAGTCTCTTATATCAAACTACAAAATATCCATGGCATCATTGTAAAGAACTCGCTACTACCATATTTGAAGAAAGTAATGAACAATTATCCATTGAACAAGCTTTTCACCCTATTCAAGGGATAACTGAATGCATCACTTCTTTGCAAAAAGAAGGAATATACACAGGTATTCTTACCTCAGACAATAAAGTGAGAACAAAAAAGTGTATTGATTTACTTAACATAGCACCTCTTCATTTTCTCTTTACTCCCGAAGATGTAGAGAATGGAAAACCTCATCCAGAAATGATTATAAAAGCATGTAGACAACTTAATATTCAACCAAATGAACTCGTAATGATTGGAGATACTATCGTCGATGTAAAAATGGCCAAAGATGCTGGGAGTATTGCTGTCGGTATTGCAAATCATGAACATGCTATAAAAGAACTAACACCTTATGCAGATTTTATTATTACGGATTACAATGATATACAAGTTTTCACGAAAAAAAAGCAGTAGACCAAAATTCGTCTACTGCATCCATATTATAACTAGTATAAAGAAAACTACAACTCTGAGGGGGGTGTAGGATTTCCATGTATATACTAGGTATTTATCCCGTTCTAACGGGCGGTAAACCTCTTATTCAAAAGTAAGAGATTTACCGCCCATAAGAACCTTTTTTTCTTCCTCTATATAAGAGCGGTTACATATTCAAAAACATGATGAGCTGCTTCACCGCCCATTCTAGCATGCTGAATAAGAGGAATACCGTGTGGTCCCGCTGTACGTAAAGCATCTGGCTGCGCTACTAAAATCGCTTGAACGATTTCAAGTTTTCCAAGCATCGCTGCTGCAAAAATATCCATACGCGCTCCTTTTTCTAATAAATAAAGGGCAATATCACTTCGGCCTACATGTGCCGCTGCTCCTAATGCACTTTCCCAGTCTGCTCCGCCCCAGTTATAAGAAGCGTGGAGCAAACTCGGATATTCATCTAACAGCTCCTGTACCCTCTCGAAATCTCCATGAGCTGCCATCACAAACTCTCTTACTAATTCAGTGGTAATACGTGTTTCTGTGTGCATCGCTCTTCTCCTTTTTCACAAATTCGTTTCGGGGTAAAAAATGGCTTGTCACTCCCTTGAAAAATGTCAACTTCAATTCCAAAAACGTGCTGAAACATTTGATGACATAAAACACACTCTGGAACTCCGTCGTATTGGATTTCACCTTGTTTTAAAACGAGTAAACGGTCGCTATACTGAGCGGCTTGGTTAATATCATGAAGAACCATTACAATTGTCATACCAAACTCTGCATTTAATCGTTTGACAAGTTCCATAACTTCTAACTGATGAACGATATCCAAAAAGGTTGTTGGCTCATCTAGTAATAAAACATTCGTACGCTGCGCAAGCGTCATAGCAATCCAAGCACGTTGCCGCTCTCCACCTGATAAAGACTGCAAAAGGCGATATTCATATCCTTCTAACTTCGTAACAGATAACGCCCAAGTAACAATCTCTTCATCCTCTTTACTTAAGCGGCTGTTCCATGACTTATGAGGTCCTCTCCCAAACTCCACTAATTCTTTGACTGTTAAATCTAACTGATGATCCTGCATTTGTGGGAGCATCGCTAACTGCTTCGCAACATCTGCACTTTTCATACGATGGATATTTTCCCCATCTAAAACAATTTCGCCCGTGCCAGGATCAAGTAATCTTGCTATTAAGCGTAGCAGTGTAGATTTCCCTGAACCATTTGGTCCAATTAAACTAACAATCTCACCCGCTTTAATATGTACATTCATCTTTTGAAGTTGAAATCTTTCTGAATGACGATAAGATACTTCTTTAACGGAAAGCACTTTTTTTACCTCCTCTCTGAATTAAGTATAAGAAGAATGGACCGCCTAAAAAGGATAGTAAAATTCCGACAGGTAACTCAATCGGATCAAACCAACTTCTAGCAATAGCATCTGCAAAGACAACTAATACTCCACCGCCTAGGCAAGATAACGGTAATAAATACCGATAATCATTTCCAACTAACAGACGTAACATGTGAGGAACTACTAGCCCAACAAATCCAATCAACCCTGAAACACTTACCGCGATTCCAGCTAGTAATGTACTTACTACAATTAAGAAAAAACGACTTCGCTCTACGTTATGTCCAAGAAGCTTTGCCATTTCATCACCAAGCATAAGCACACGAATATGTTTAATACCAAAGAAAGCTAAATTAATCGCGAAAATCGCATAATAAATAATCATATTAAAATGTGCCCAACTTACACCACCAATTCCGCCTGCAAGCCACGGTAATACAGATTGTACTTTATCACTATGAAGTAGCATTAATGCTGAAGTTGCAGCACCTATTAAGGCATTTATTGAAACGCCAACGAGTACAATACGTGAAGGTGGTGCTCCTTTTTGCCACGATAAAGCGTAAATCACCATTGCCGTAATGAATGCTCCTAAAAATGCTCCTAGCGGAAGAAATGCCATGTGCTGTGGAAATAAAATCATAATTACGATTGCAACGAGCCCTGCGCCTGATGAAACACCTATAATTCCAGGATCAGCAAGAGGGTTTCTCATAACCCCTTGCAATAAAGAGCCTGATGCCGCTAAGCATGTACCTACGATAAATCCAACAAGCACGCGCGGAATTCGAAGATCCCACACAATTCGGTGTACTATCGAATTTTCATCTTGTATACCTTCTGCAATGTCTTGTAACGAAAAAGATAAACTCCCTGCAACGAGTCCATAAAAAAGAGCAAGAACAGTTAATACAATTAAACTAACCGTCAAAATCCATCTTTTCTTTGCGAAAGGATGTACGGTTTCTTTTCCTACTACATCACTCTGCATGCTCATCATTTCCTTACATCTTGTATGCTTTTATACATAAAGTCCATTGCTTCCGTTACTTTCGTCCCAGGATTTGAACCAAATAAATCTGGTGGTAAAATGACAACGCGGTTTTGTTTCACTGCTTCTAAGTTTTTCCAAGCTTCGTTTTTCATCATTTCACCTTCAAATGCTTTCTTCACCCCAGCAGGATCGCCGTGTGTAACTAAGTAAATAACATCTGGATTTGCTTCAATAATCCGTTCTACGCTTAGTTGTGCGTACTGCGGGTACTCTTTCATTTTTGGAAACTCAGCAGCAATGTTCTTCCCGCCTGTTTTTTCTAAAATATCACCTGATAACGAATTTGGTAATGCGGCTAAGTATGTACCTGGAGCTCCGTAAACTAGCAATGCCTTTACATCCGTCTTTTTCTCATATTTTTTCATTTGATTATTTATTTTTTCATTTAATTCCTTTGCTTTATCTTCTTTCTGCATTAATGTTCCGTATATATCAATACTCTTCTGAATGTCTTTCACAGAATTAGCTGAGGATATCATTACTTTTGTTCCTTGTCCCTCAACTGTTGGTATATTTTTTTGGAATCCGTTATTTGCTACAAGAAGATCTGGCTTCAAACTAGCAATTTGCTCAAAGTTTGGTTGATGCGCATTCCCAATTACTTGTGCCTTCTTTAAATCATCTGGAAGTGTTATTTTCGTATCTGGACGACCGATAATCTTACCACCTAATGTATGAATGATGTCCATATCGCCAACACTTAACGTAGCAAACGTTTTTGGCGCTTTATCAAATGTTACTTTTCTGTCTGAGAAGTCTGTAATCCCGATTTGTTTTTTTTCTTTGTCTGTTTTTGTTGCAGACGCTTTTTCGCTTTCTTTTGCACTGCAACCAATTAGCAAGAAAAAAATTGAACAGATCGCTGTAAACAGCACTATATATTTTTTCATTTCCCCACCTCTAATTGATAATGATAATCACTAACTACCATTCTACTTTAATTGATAAGGATTATCATTGTCAACAAAAACGCATACATTTTCTACAAAATTTTACTTTATACTAAAAAAACGCCACAAAAAGATCCTCTCTTTTCGTAGCGTTTCATCTATTAATCTCATTCATATCCGTTCTCCTCTAACCTATCACGCAGTGCTTTCACACGTTTAAAGAAGAAAAAAGAAGTGCCTAAAAACAAAACAATTGCCCCCATTAGAACAAAAGATTGCATTGATTCTTTTGTTTCACTTGGAATCAATAAACCAATCATTAAAAATGTAGCTAACGCGAGAAGAACTTGACCAAAGCGCGTATAATCTGCTATTTTCTGTTGTAATTCTTCCATACTTCTATCACTCCTCCCTCTCACTGTATCATATTCTAATAGTCTCTAAGGCAAGTAAATACAGCCAATGAGGGAGAAGTTTTCCAAAGTAAAAGAGCCGCTAAAAATACGGCTCTTTCTCATTTATTACACCCCTTTGTACGCTTCCATATATACCTCTTTTAGCTCTGAAATAAGCGGTAATTTTGGATTTGCTGTTGTACACTGATCTTCAAAAGCTCTCTCTGCTAATATGCCAACAACTTCTTCAAATACTTCTTGTTCCACACCTTGTCCAGCGATGCTCATGTTCATATTTAATTCTTTTCCGAGAGCAATAATCGCTTGTACGAGTGATTCTATTCCTTCTTCCACTGTACTCGCTGGAAGTCCGAGCATTCTTGCAATATAGGCATAGCGCTCGTCAGCAACAAAATGCTCATATTTTGGGAATAATGCGTGTTTTCTTGGTTTGATTGCATTATAACGAATAACATGTGGCATTAAGATTGCGTTAGCACGTCCGTGCGGAATATGAAACTCTGGACCCATTTTATGGGCCAAGCTATGGTTAATGCCAAGAAATGCATTGGCAAACGCCATGCCAGCAATCGCAGAAGCGTTATGCATTTTCTCACGCGCTTCTTCATCATTCCCATCTTTATATGCTCTTGGTAAATATTTAAATACAAGATCAATCGCTTTTAATGCTAAACCATCTGTATAATCATTTGCCATAATAGACACGTATGCTTCAATTGCATGTGTTAATACATCCATACCAGTGTCTGCAGTTACATGCGGCGGTACCGTCATGACAAATTGCGGATCGACAATTGCTACGTCTGGTGTTAATTCATAATCAGCAAGTGGGTATTTTATATTGTTCTTTTTATCTGTAATAACTGCAAATGGTGTCACTTCTGATCCTGTCCCTGATGTTGTTGGAATCGCAACAAATTGTGCCTTATTTCCAAGCTTCGGATATTTACATGTCCGTTTTCTTATATCTAAAAACTTTTGCTTAATTCCAAAGAATGTTGTTTCTGGGTGTTCATAGAAAAGCCACATTCCTTTTGCTGCATCCATTGCTGATCCGCCGCCAAGCGCAATAATTACATCAGGTTTGAAACTTCTCATCATTTCAGCACCTTTAAAAACGGTTTCATCCGATGGATCTGGCTCTACTTCAAAGAACACTTCCACTTTCACATCATTTGTATGTTTACGTAAATAATGAGTTACTGTATCCACATAACCATGCTCAACCATTCCAGGATCCGTTACAATAAATGCGCGTGAAATATTTGGCATATTTGCTAAATATCCTGTCGCATGTTTTTCAAAATAGATTTTGGGTGGTAACTTGAACCACTGCATATTCTTTTTTCTGCTTGCAAGTCTTTTTATATTCAATAGATGCGTTGCCGTTACGTTTTGAGAAACCGAGTTCTTTCCATAGGAACCGCAGCCAAGTGTAAGCGATGGAACAAATGCATTATATATATCCCCAATTCCACCCTGTGATGATGGTGCGTTTACAATGAGACGGCACGCTTTCATACGTAAACCAAATTGCTTTTGTACTTCCTTATTTGTCGAATGAATAACCGCCGAATGTCCTAAACCCCCTAGCTCTAACATTCCCACGCAATGTTTGAATCCTTCTTCTAATGAATTTGCTTTCACGCAAGCTAATACTGGGCTTAACTTTTCACGAGACAATGGATACTCTGCACCTACTCCTTTAATTTCAGCCACAAGCATCTTTGTATCTTCTGGTACAATAATGCCCACTAATGCCGCAATATAACAAGCTGATTTTCCAACGATATCACTATTTACTGCACATGTATTTTCATTAATGACAAGCTTCTCTAGTTTTTTACATTCATCCTCTGTTACAAAATAACAATTATTGGCCCTCATTTCTTCTTTCACATCATTGTAAATTTCTTTGTCTACAATGATCGCTTGTTCAGAGGCACAAATCATACCATTATCAAATGTTTTTGATAAAATCAAATCATTTACAGCACGCTTTACATGTGCTGATTTTTCTATATAACAAGGTACGTTTCCCGGTCCTACGCCTAGAGCTGGTTTACCAGTAGAATACGCTGATTTCACCATTCCTGCGCCTCCAGTTGCTAAAACGAGTGCAACACCTTCGTGATTCATTAATTGCTTTGTTGCCTCAACAGAAGGTTTTTCGATCCATTGAATACAGCCCTTTGGCGCACCGGCCTTCACTGCTGCATCGCGTAACGTTTTTGCCGCTGCGACCGAACAGTTTTGTGCGGATGGATGAAATGCGAAAATAATCGGATTTCTTGTTTTCATTGCGATTAACGCTTTAAACATCGTTGTCGAAGTCGGATTCGTAACTGGTGTTACCCCAGCAACTACACCGACTGGTTCTGCGATTTCTATGATTTCTTCATGAGGATCCTCATGAATGATTCCTACTGTTTTATCCCGTTTCATACTGTGCCAAATATATTCAGTGGCAAAAATATTCTTGATGCATTTGTCTTCATATACACCGCGCCCAGTTTCCTCAACAGCCATTTTCGCAAGTGGCATATGTTGGTCTACACCTGCAAGTGCCATTTCATGTACAATGTTGTCAATTTGCTCTTGTGTAAAATCCTCTAATGCTTGTAATGCTACCTGACCGTTCTTCACTAACGTATCGATCATTTCTGTTACTTTTTGCATCTCATTTACAACTTTCTCTTTGACTACCATGTGACTTCCTCCTATTCTGCTATACGGTCTATAAACGTCCCTCAGGGTCTTAATAAGTCCCAATTAGCATAAAAAAATAGAATTACTCTTCCTACATGAACCTCTTCATTTGTGAAGTTTTTCACAAATGAACGTATGAAGCATCATTTCATGAATTTACTATACACGAAATATTTTAAATTGTGCGTGTCTATTTTGTGAAACTTTTCACAAAATATTTTTTTAAAAAGCACTGCCTCTTTAAGCAGTGCCCTTTCCTTATGCCAACGCTTGTGCTAAATCTTCAATCAAATCTTCGCCATCTTCAATGCCGACAGAAATACGAATTAATGTATCAGTAATGCCTAACTCTTTACGACGATCTGCCGGAATAGATGCATGTGTCATTTGTGACGGAATAGAAATTAAACTTTCAACTGCTCCTAAACTTTCAGCAAGTGTAAAGTACTGCAATTTTTCAAGCACGTTGTTTAGCGTTTCTTCACTATCTACATCAAATGAAATAATTGCACCGTAACCGTTTGCTTGCTCAGTTGCTAATGCATGATTTGGATGTGATTCAAGACCTGGATAGTATACTTTATTAACTTTTGGATGATTATTTAAAAACTCAGCAATCGCACGTGAATTTGTTTCATGTTCTTCCATACGAATTCCTAATGTTTTTAAACCACGAAGTAATAAGAAGCTATCTTGTGGCCCAAGAATACCACCTGTTGAGTTTTGAACAAAATGAAGGTCTTCTGCTAATTGTGGACTATTTACAACAACTAATCCAGCGACAACATCACTATGTCCGCCTAAATATTTCGTTGCGCTATGAAGAACAATATCTGCTCCTAAAGAAATCGGTGACTGCCAATACGGCGTCATGAATGTGTTATCAATAATTGTGAGTAGTCCTTTTTCTTTTGCAAATGCGGAAATTTGCTTAATATCTGTAATTTTTAATAATGGGTTTGTTGGCGTTTCCACATAGATTGCTTTTGTATTTGAACGAACTGCTTCGGCTACTTTGTTTATATTTGTTGTATCAACAAATGTATGCTCGATCCCAAAACGATTCAATATTTTTGTAATCACGCGATATGTTCCGCCGTATACGTCATCTGTTAAAATGACATGATCTCCTTTTGAGAACAACATAATCGTTGCTGTAATAGCAGCCATCCCTGAACCGAAAGCAAATCCTGCATGGCCGTTTTCAAGTACAGCGATCATTTCTTCTAATGCTGAACGCGTCGGATTTCCTGTACGTGAATATTCATACCCTTGATGCTTACCAACTGCTTCTTGTTTGTACGTACTTGTTTGATAGATTGGTACGTTTACAGATCCAGTTGAAGGTTCTCCTATACGAATACCATGAATTAATTTTGTTTTTGCTCTCATTTTATTCCCATCCTTTGTATATATGTTTACTTAAATAACGCTCACTACTATCTGGAAAAATCGTTACAATATTTGTACCTGGTTTTGCCTTTTCGGCCTCTAATAAGCTCGCATGGAATGCCGCTCCCGAAGAACTACCTACAAGAAGACCTTCTTTCTGGGCTAATTCTTTCACGCGTCTAAATGCATTTCGGTCAGAAATTGTATGAATTCCATCAAAATACGATGGCTTTAAAAATGGTGGAATAAACTCAAGACCAATCCCTTCTGTTTCATGTAAACCAGCTTCACCACCATTTAAAATAGATCCTTCCGGTTCTACAATCACAGTCTTAATTTTATTATTCTTTTCTTTTAAATATGATGCAGTCCCCATAAAGGTTCCTCCAGTACCTGCACCCGCTACAAATATATGAATTTCTCCATCCAACGCGTACCACAGTTCAGGTCCTAACGTTTTAAAATAGGCACGTGGGTTTGCATCATTCGCAAATTGACTTGGAGAATATGAATTTGGAATTTCTTTTACTAATTCTTTTGCTTTTTGAATTGCACCGGTCATCCCTTGTTCAGTTGGTGTATGCACCACTGTTGCACCGAGCGCTTTCATTAGCTCTTGTTTTTCAATGCTAAATTTCTCTGGTACACAAACAATCACACGCAAATCGTGCTGCTGTGCAGCAAGTGCTAGTCCAATGCCAGTATTCCCTGCCGTCGGTTCGATAATCGTTCCCCCTGGCATTACAAGCCCTCTTTCTAGTGCATCTTCAATCAATTCTCTTCCTAAGCGATCTTTCACACTTCCACCTGGATTATAAAATTCAAGTTTTGCAAATAAACGAACGCCCTCTGGAAGTGAAAAACGAGTAATTTCTACAATCGGTGTATGACCGATTAATTCATGAACCCCACGATATACCTTCATCGTGTTCTCCTCCTCATTTGCCAATAAAGAAAAGGCAACTGTATGTACTTTCTTTATATGAGACAGTTGCCTTTTTGTTACATTACTTTAACTCTTCTAATACTTTTATAATAAAGTTTGTAGAATGAAGAGCTGCTTGATCTAAAAATTGGTCGAATGACACATTTGACTCTTTACCAGCAATATCAGAAAGTGCACGAATAATTACAAATGGAACGTTATATTGATGGCAAACTTGTGCAACAGCTGCTGCTTCCATTTCTACTGCGTAAAGATTTTCAAATTTATCACGGATTGCCGCAACACGGTTTGGATCGCTCATAAATGAATCGCCTGTTGCAATCATTCCTTTCACAACTTGAATATTCTCTTCAGCCTTCATACATTTCTCTGCTAGTGCAACTAATGCTTCATCAGCCGTAAATCCTGGTGGCATCCCTGGTACTTGCCCGTATTCATAATCAAATGCAGTTACATCCACGTCATGATGACGAACTTCTGTTGAAATAACAACATCTCCAACATTTAAAGATTGATGGAATCCACCGGCTGAACCAGTATTAATTACTTTTTCAGGTTGATATCTCTCTAGTAAAATTGTCGTTGACATTGCAGCATTTACTTTACCAATACCAGACTTTAACAAGATTACTTCATGCCCTGCCAATAGCCCCTTTGTAAATTCACAACCTGCAACAGTTTCTGTCTCTGCTTGTTCTAATTTGTCACGTAAAATACGTACTTCTTCTTCCATTGCTCCAATTACAGCAATTCTCAATCTAATCCCTCTTCCTATTGCTTAGTTGCTTCCATTACCCAAACGAAATGATTTAATCTCGTAAACGTTACATGGAAGCCATTGTTTTCAAAAATAGATTGCATGATCGGAATACGTGTATAGTACTCTGTTTGCAAATCATTTGCTAACTGATGAAATCCTCTTTGCTTTGCTGTTTCAACAGTTTTATTATATGCTTCTTGATCTGCAAATATCGTATCAGCAAACACTATTTTACCACCTTTGTTTAGCAATTGACTATACTTCGCAATTGCGACATCTTTTTCAGCATCTGTTAAATGATGAAATGCATAGGTGCTCACAATGGTATCAACCGTATTTGGGGCGTTAAATTCCAGAAAATCTCCCTCTGTAATTGAAACTTCTTTTGGCAATTTTTCTTTTGCAATTGCACGCATTTCACGTGACGGCTCTATGCCGTAAACAGTATGGCCAGCAAGTAATAGTTGATTTGTTAAATTGCCAGTACCCACACCAAATTCTAATACATGTCCAAATGATTTGTTTACTACATCCTCTAAAATCTCCTCATAATGAGCGAAGACTTCTTTATATTGTATATCTTCGCCTTGTACGAACGAATCGTACGTATGAGCCCATTCATCAAATAAACCGTTAAATTCTGTACCCATATAAAATTCCCCTTTTTCTTATCGGTTTTATCAGTATGATATGCCCAAATGGCAGAAATGTCAATTGAAATGTACATGGTATTTCCTTCTTTTCTTTGTTACACTTAACTTGATTACAGAGGAGAGGAGCGGTCTTCATGTCATTCACCTTTGAAATGCTGGAAGATAAAGTTGAATTTTTTGAAGCTACAAATTTAGTTTCTTTAGAAAAAAAAATTAACGAGCAAATTGATAATAACAAAGCACTTATGCTGGAAGTTCATCACATTTCTCACCAAATGGCAATGGACACTGAAAGTAAAAGACCATATTACAGCGCTGTTGTTCATTTTAAATTAAAAAAATTACGCTAAATTAAAAAAGAGAGGTTCTAAGAACCTCTCTTTTTTAATTTAGCGTTTGAACAAGTACTGGTTTCCAGCCCTCATTCTCTACCCAATCGATATTTACATAATACCTTTTACCCGTTTGTCTATCTTGAACATCGCCGTAAGCTTTACTCGTACCCGTTCTATCCCTACCAACCTTGTGAAGAACCCATTGCTCTTCTGGGAATTCAACAGCAGTAGAAATCGCTTTTATCATCTCATTCCAATCTGCTGAACCTTTTTGAAATGTCATTGCCGGTGCTGCTCCTTGCGTCGTACCAACTGGCTTCCAAGAAGCTTTTGTATAAGCATCTGTTGCTTTAGATAATGTTTTTTCAGCTGCAACTTTTTCATTTGCTTTCGCTTCTTCCTCAGCCTTTTTCTTCTCTTCTTCCTCTTTTTTCTTCTCTTCATCTAGTTTTGCTTGTTCTTCATTTTCTTTATCTTTATTTTTCTCAGCTTTACTCTCTTTCTTCATCGTTTCCTGAGAAACTTTCGTTTGTTGAGAAGATGCTTTCTCCTGTGTCTCAGGAGCAAACAATTGATACGCCACAATAGCTACCGCTAACAATACGATAGCAATCGCAATATTTAAAACACCGTTGTGACGACGTTTTTGTTGTTTCTGTTGAAATCTAGATCCTCCTGCCATTCTTCAAACCTCCATGCAGTTTTTCCTACTTGCTATTGTAACATTAAATCTAAAAAGGTTGAACAACTACAATAATATTTTAACGAATTGAAAACATTTGATAATAAATTGCAAGATTACCCTCTTCTTTCTAGGTAGGCAATCTCTTCTACAAACTCTTTAAAAATCGTTGTGACAGCATTTTGTTCACTATTTGTCTCTAAGTCAACGACTACTAGTGCATATCTTGGGTTTTCGTACGGGAAATAACCCGCAAACCAGCGATTTACACGATTCCCTTTTCCCGTTTGGGCCGTTCCCGATTTTCCAGCTATAGATAACGGTAATGATTGAAACGCAGTTCCCGTTCCTTTTTCTATCGTTACTACTTTTCTTAATAATGTTTGCACTTGTTTCATCGTGCTATAGGAGAGTTGTTTCCCTTCCAGTTTATGATCTTTAAACTGAAATAATCTTGTTCCGTTTTTATACCGAATTTCTTTTACAGCTTTTACTTCTTTCTTCTCTCCATTTCTTGCAATCGTCGCCATCATATTTGCAACCGCTAAAGGAGATATTTTTACATCCTTTTGTCCAATTGCCGTTTGGGCGATAGCTCTTTGACTCCGCTTATTTTCTTCGCCATTCCAAACGGTTGCTTTTCCCTCTTCTATGAGCTGTTTAAATAAAGACGTATGAAACGCTTGCCCTTTCCATCCTACCACTCTACTGGCTCCTAGCGCTTCTAAATACGTTTCCATTACACGCTTATCCTTTTGCATCAATTCAGCACCCAGCACAGCAAATGTTCTATTACAACTCCTAGCAAAACTCTCTGTAAAGCTTAATTTTCCCATCATAACTTGCGGGAGATTTTCACCATATAGATCTGTATCACAATTAAACATACGCTGAGACTGAATCATATCATTGTCAATTGCCGCAGCTGCTATTACTGTTTTAAAAACAGATCCTGGAAAATGAGGTGTTAACATTTGATTTTCCATCGTTGTTTCATATGTACGCTTATCATTCATCTGTAAAGATGGTTTACTTACCATTGCAACAATTTCACTCTTTTTCACGTCAAGTAATACTAATCCACCTTTTTTGATTCCATTCATGTCTACAATTTCTTCTGCCTTTTGTTGCAAAGATTTTTCTATCGTTGTTTGAATCGTAATTGGATAAAAGGGGTTGCCTGGAGATGTATATTTTGCACGTTTCCCAAAAATCGGTTCTCCCTGCCTGTCTACTTGATATAGCACTTTCGTTTCACCATCAGTCATTAAAAATTCATCAAACGATCGCTGTAAACCGGAAATACCAATCTTTGTTTGGTTAGATTGATTTTTTAGTTCCTCATATCGTTTTTTTAATTCCTTCTCGTTTTCTCCGACTACGCCAATCAGATGCTCCGCTTCCGATAGTTGTTTCATCCTTACTTCAGTGGCTACCATACCTAACATATCAATACGATTCACACGTTCCATTTGTTCTTTTGTTAATCGAAACGGACGATCCCCCCGTTGAAATATAAATGGCTTCCTCTTCCCTTTCATCTGCATCCCTATTTCCTGTCCCGACACACCAATCATATGCGCTACTTTCTCTAACATGTCATTTTTTATTTGTAAAAATGGAAAAACAACTAAAACTGGATATGTATCTTCACCAAGGCTTTTTCCATTCCGATCTACAAAACGTCCTCTTCCATCGTCCACTGTAACTGCTTGTGTACGCTGAGTAACACTCTTTTCAATTAAATTAATATTCCTATCTGTAAATGACTCGGTAGCGATAATCTGTATTTGCATTAATCTAACAAGCAATAATAACATAATACATGTAAAACATAATAAAACGATCATAATTCTCTTCTTCATTCTCATAAAAAACACCCCATCTTTTCAGTTTAGACGAGGCGTTACTTCTTTTATACAAATCATTCTGTTCCTAAATAAAAAAGGTTCACTCACACGAGTGAACCTTTCTATTATTTTACAGAGATAATCTCTACTTGCATTTCTCCGCCTGGTGTTTGGATTGCTACTTTTTCACCAATTTGCTTGCCGAGTAAGCTTTTTGCGATTGGAGAATCGTTAGAAATTCTTCCTTCAAATGGATCAGCTTCTGCACTACCAACGATTGTGTAAGCTTCTTCATCTCCACCTGGTAATTCTTTAAATGTTACCGTTTTACCTAACGTTACAACTGTAGACTCTTCACCATTATCTTCAATGATAACTGCGTTACGAATCATGTTTTCTAGTTGTGTAATACGTCCCTCTACGAATGCTTGCTCATCTTTCGCTGCATCGTACTCTGAGTTCTCAGAAAGATCACCGAAGCTACGTGCGATTTTAATACGTTCTACAACTTCTTTACGTTTTACTGTTTTTAATTGCTCAAGTTCATTTTCTAACTTTTGTTTACCCTCTAATGTCATAGGGTATGTTTTTTCTGTTGCCATGTTTTCCACTCCTTTTATATACCAATCCCCCGAAAAAAAGAGGAGTTCAATATGAAAACTCCTCCGCTTTATCTTTATAGCGGAGGTTTCTAGTACATATGCACTAGTGGAGTTGTCACATACAACCCCGTATTTTCCAATTCTTCCTCATATAAAGAAGATATGTATGGAAAGTTCATATAAATATGTCCTCACCTATATATAGATGAGGTTGGCATGTTTCATTGTATTCGATAGGAAGGGAGAAAATCCCTTCCCCTTCCTATCGTATATCTTTTACTATGCTATTACAAATTCACTTTTTCTTCAAGAATTGTTGCAATTTTTGTAACCATAATATCAATTGCAACATGATTTTGTCCACCTTCTGGAATAATAATATCCGCAAACTTCTTAGAAGGCTCAATAAATTGGTTGTGCATTGGACGTACAACATTTACATATTGATCAATAACAGAATCCATTGTACGACCACGTTCTTTAATGTCACGTTGCATACGACGTAAAATGCGAAGGTCTGCATCTGTGTCAACAAACACTTTAATATCCATTAACTCACAAAGACGTGGGTCTTCTAAAATTAGAATCCCTTCTAAAATAATTACATCTTTCGGTTCTACTGGAATAATGTCTTCTGAACGTGTATGCAATGTGTAATCATACACAGGTTTCTCAACCGGCTTATACGCAAGCAGCTGATGTAAATGCTCAATTAGTAAGTCATTATCAAATGCTAATGGATGGTCGTAATTTGTTTTTAAACGCTCTTCCATCGGCAAATAGCTTTGATCTTTGTAATAATAATCTTGCTCCAAAATTAAAATGGAATGACCTTGAAATTGATCAAAAATTGCTTTTGTTACACTCGTTTTACCTGATCCTGAACCACCAGCAATTCCAATTACAACCGGTTTATTCGTCCCCATTCAACTACCACTCTTTCTTATTGATGTATGCTTTTGCGCATCATATTATTCACATACACTGGTTGATCCACTTTGAATTTCACGATTTGCAACGGATGTCTCGCTGCATCTAATTCGTTTCCATCCTCATCCCAAATTTTCTCCACCGTTTGTGTAAAGTTTTCTATTTCTGGTCCAAAGAACTCCACTTCATGACCTGGTTTAAAATAATTCCGTTGCTCTAACGTCACAATGCCTGTTTCTTCATTATAATCTAACACTAAACCAGCAAAATCATACGTTGTTTTCTTGCTATGATTTCCGAACATTTGCTCTTGATATCCTGGAACTCCTTCAAAGAATGCCGGAGCTGTATCACGGTTTGCACATTTATCAAGTTCGTCTAACCACTCTTGCTTAAACTCAAAGTTATCTGGATCCGCACAATACGCATCAATTACTTTGCGGTATACAGTTGCTACAGTCGCTACGTAATGGATAGATTTCATGCGTCCTTCAACCTTCAAGCTGTCAATTCCGATTTCGATCATTTTCGGAATCGAAAGAATTAAGTTTAAGTCTTTTGGACTCATTGCAAAGTGAGCATCCTCCTCTTGGAATAAAGGAAGTTCTTCTGCCTCTTTATGTTGTGATACAGTTTGAACTAAGTCGTAATCCCAACGACAAGACTGGCAACAACCACCGCGGTTAGAGTCACGTGCTGTCATATGGTTACTTAATGTACATCTTCCAGAGTATGCAATACACATTGCCCCGTGGACGAACGCTTCAATTTCAATATCAACGTTTTCTTTAATTTCCTTCATTTCTTCATAGCCGACTTCACGAGCTAATACGAGACGATGCAAGCCTTCTTCTTTCCAATACTGCGCTGCTTTCCAGTTAGATAGAGACTGCTGTGTACTTAAATGTACTTCTACAGAAGGTGCTACACGTTTACACGTCTCAATAATAAGAGGGTCTGCAACGATAATACCAGTTACACCAGCTTTTTCAATCCCTCTTAAATAATCCTCTAATCCATCCATGTTTTCATTATGTGCAAAGATATTTGTTGTTACATATATTTTCGCACCATATTTCTTTGCAAATGCTACGCCTTCTGCCATTTCTTCTAGCGTAAAGTTCCCTGCATTCGAACGAAGACCGAATTCTTGTCCACCTAAATATACAGCATCTGCACCGTAATGAATAGCTACTTTTAATTTTTCTAAATTACCTGCAGGGATTAACAGTTCAGGCTTTTTCACAATAACGCGTTTTCCATCGATTACTCGTGAAATTTCTTGTACAGTCATATCCTACACCCTCCTCATTTAGTAAACCGTTTCTTTAAAGAAGAACCCTGTATCTAATGGACGGTTTACTGGTTGAATTTCCTCTATCTCTTTATATAAATCGTCTTTTACGTCATCATACGCATTGCGCTCTTCTACACATAAATCAATCGCTTTACGGTATTTCTTTGTCACTTCGATAATGTATTCAGAGCTTTTTAACACACCGTCAATTTTTAAGCTATCAATTTCAGCATCGATTAATTCATCTAACTCATCGATGAAACAAATATCATTTGGACTCATAATGTGAGTACCGTTTGCATCTTCATAAATTGGATATTTGTTATTACGCTCTGGATCGTGTAAAAACATATTCTCTTCATACTTTTTCTTTTCAATCTCCAAATTACGATCTTGATACTCAAAGTAGTTTCCTACTAAAGAACGTTTCGATTGGAACATACATGTCATACCGTGAATTTGTACTTCCACTTCTACTTCTGCATTTTCTTTTAATTCAACAATTTCGTCTAAGCTTAACTCACGTGCAAGCACAGCACGTTTTGCACCTTTTCGTCCCCAATAATTGCATGTGAACCAGTTTGTTGCTGTCGTTTCTGTATTCCAGTGCATTTGCATATTTGGTGCTACTTCACGTACAGTCATTACTACTGCTGGATCTCCAAAAACAATCGCATCTACCTGTACTTCTTGCAAGAATGCAACGTAGTCTTTTAATTCTTCTACTTTGTCGTTATGGAACATAGCGTTCATCGCGACATATACTTTCATACCATTTTCATGTGCAATGCTAACAGCTTGTTTCACATCATCACGCGTAAACTCCCCAGCTAAACGTAAGCCAAACTTTTGTTCACCGATGATGACCGCACTTGCTCCTGCTTTTGCAAGAGGTTCAATATCAGCCACCGCTCTTGGCGTTACTAACAATTCAGGTTTTTTCATACCTTGTCACCCTTTCTTTTTACTCACTGCTACCCCATCACCAATCGGGAAAATCGTTGTATCATAACCTTCATGGTTCATTAGCCATTCATTGTACGTCTTAATTCGACGAATCAAACCACGCGTACGTCTATTTTCAATTTTGTCTTTTGTCGTTACAAGTCCATGATACATAACATTATCCGAAATGATGACACCACCTGGATTTAATAACGGTTCATATAAATCAAAAAAGCGACGATATTGTCCTTTTGCGGCATCAATAAAAATAACATCAAATGTCCCATGTTCTCTCACTTGTTCACCTGTTTCTAACGCATCCCCATAAATAACGGAAATATGTTCTTTCACAGGAGAACGCTCTATATATTCAAGTGCTTTTTCATATCGATCACTATTTCGTTCTACTGTCACAATACGAGAATTTGGGATAGCTTGCATCATACGAATACTGGAATAACCAATTGCCGTTCCAAGCTCTAGTATGCTTTTTGGTCCAATTAAACGTAAAAATTGTAACATAAACTCCATTCCAAGACGATCCATAATCGGCACATGATATTCACTTGCATACTGTTCCATTTCAAGAATCAGTTCATCTTTTGGATCAATAAATGATAATAGGTACTCGTTAACTGCATCCTCCATAAATGGTCCTCCTTATTTACATGGAGAAGTGCCTCTATGACGTGTCAATTTCTATCTTTTCACACATAGAATGCAATAAAAATACAAGCCAGCTTCACCCTTAGCTTGTACGTCCCGTTTTGATATTAAAAACGATTCTTCTGCCAGTTTTTAACCCGATATATTTTATCATAAAAAAGAGGGATATGCGACCCTTTTCGCTCTCCCTCCTATTTTCATTTCTTTTGTGTAATATATTTTTGTTTTAACTTATTGTGTTCTTCTAACGTTTTTGCATAATACACTTCGCCACTTGGTGCAGCTAAGAAATAGTAATAATCTGTTTTTTCAGGCTCTAGTGCTGCCTGCACGGAATGTTTACTAGAATTTGCAATCGGTCCAACTGGAAGCCCTTTTACAACATACGTATTGTAAGGGGAATTTACTTTTAAATCCTCATATAACACGCGCTCTTTATGCTTTCCAAGCGCATATAATACCGTTGGATCTGTTTGCAACGGCATTCCCTTCTCTAAACGATTGTAAAAGACACTAGAAATTTTTTGACGATCTGTAAACCCAGTCGCCTCTTCTTCAATTAAAGAAGATAATGTTAAAAGTTGGTGAACGTCCAACTGTTTTCCCTTCATTTCCGCCTCATTTTGCACAATTAATGCATTGGTTTTCTCAAGCATCTGCACTACAATTTCTTCCAACGTTGTCTCTTTTTTATAAAAAGAATACGTCGCTGGATATAAATAGCCTTCTAACGGATATTTAATATTCGTATCGAAAATTTTATTGGTTAATAGTACCGGATACTTTTGCTGCATTTTTTGGAGAAAGGCTTTATCGTTTAATTGGCGCACAACATCATCTTTATTCCATTTCAGTTCCTTCGCAATGATATCTGCAATTTCAACAACTTGCGCCCCTTCTTTAATCGCTAATTTATAAGCAACTGGGCGATGGACATTACCCGTTCCCATCTGCTCCATTACATCATCTACAGTCATTGACGAATTTAACAAATAAGTACCTGCCTGCAAATTTTTAGATTTAGCTTTTGCATAAAAACTAAATACTGTACTATTTTTAATCGCACCTTTTTCTTCTAAAATTTCTCCGATTTTACTTGTAGAGGAACCTTTTGGAATCTCTACTTCAATGTCTTTTTTATTCCCGCTATCAACTGGTTTTAATGCCGATGAAATATACGCATAGACTGACACACAGACCACAAGTAGTGCCACAGCCACTATAAAAAGGGCGCGTCTACGCTTCTTGTTCACTTGATTCTCTATCAAAGTTCTTCCTCCTTATTTCATTGTAGACCGTATATACATTCTCTATACAGCACCCTACAAAAACAAAACAAAAGCTATCATTTAGATAGCTTTTGTTATTTTATACAATTCGTCTTATTATACTATAAATAATGACATGGTTTCGACAAAAAATCTGTCATTTTGTATAAGAATACAAAAAAGATGGACTGTATGTACAGCCCATCTTTTTACCTAAATTATTCTTCGCCCTCTTCTTCTTCAGCAAGCGTGTTAAACATTTCTTGTACCATTTCCCACTCTTCTTCAGATTCGATTGGAAGTAGTGTTCCACCTGATTCTTCTTCATTTTGCTCAAAAGCCATTGCATCAAAAATTTGTTCGCCATCTTCGTCAACTTCACCGATTGGTGAGAAGACTACATAAGATTTCTTCCCAAATTTTTCAGCATCAAAAGTGAAAATAATTTCACATAAATGCTCGTTACCTTTTTCGTCTACAATTGTAATTTGATTTTCTTCCATTTTGGTCACCTCTTATTTACTATCTAAATATCCTTGCAAAATCACGACTGCAGCCATCTTATCGATCACTTGCTTTCGCTTCTTTCGACTTACATCCGCCGAAATAAGCAGACGTTCCGCTGCCATCGTTGACAAACGCTCGTCCCACATCATGACTTCTAATTGTAACAGTTCATGTAAGGATTGTGCAAATTGCTGGCAAGCCTCACCACGTGGTCCAATTGTACCATTCATATTCTTTGGCAATCCCACTATTATCTTGTCCACATTATACTGTTTTACTAACTCAGAAATACGATCAAAACCAAATTGACCTCGTTCTTCGTTAATTTTAATCGTTTCTAATCCTTGTGCTGTCCAGCCCATTTCGTCACTAATCGCAACACCGACTGTTTTTGTACCAACATCTAAACCTAATATCCGCATAAACTACTCCTCACGATGTTGTTTCAAATAAGACTTCACAAGTTCTTCAATTAATTCATCACGTTCTAACTTGCGAATAACGCTTCGTGCATCTTTATGACGAGGTATGTATGCTGGGTCTCCACTTAATAAATAACCGACAATTTGATTAATCGGATTATAGCCTTTTTCTTGAAGTGCATCATACACAGTTAAAAGTACATCATTTACATGGACACTCTGCTTTTCATCTTGAAAGTTAAACTTCATTGTTTTATCAAAACCGTCCATTTTAAGCACCTCACTTCTAAAGTAGTAAGTATGAAGAGAAGAATCTCTCCTCTCCATACTATTGTACACTACTCTCTCTTTATTTTGAAACAGATTTAACGTACTCTTCTACAAATGCAAGCGCGCCATCTACTTGCGCCGGATTTTTACCACCTGCTTGCGCCATGTCAGGACGGCCACCACCGCCACCACCGCAGCGAGAAGCAACTTCTTTCACAAGTTTACCTGCATGATATCCTTGACTAATTAAATCTTTTGTTACGCCCGCTAAAATATTTACTTTATCATCATTTACAGCTGCCAATACAACAACTGCAGACTCTAATTTATTTTTAAGGTCATCCATCATTGTACGTAAGTTATTCATATCTGCAACATTTACTTTTGCCGCTAATACGTTAACGCCATCTACTGTCATTACTGAATCAGTTAAATTTCCAGCTTCGATATTGCTTAATTTTGCAGCGAGAGACTCATTTTCTTTTTGAAGTTGTTTTACTTCAGTAAATAAACCATCTACTCTTGTTAAAATATCTTTCGGGTTTGTTTTCATTTTGCCTGCAGCTTCTTTTAATAAACCTACTTGATCGTTCATTAATTCATATGCAGATTTACCAGTTACCGCTTCAATACGACGCGTGCCTGCTCCGATACCAGACTCAGCGACAATTTTGAAAATACCGATAGAAGCTGTGTTATCAACATGACAACCACCACAAAGCTCTAAGCTATAGTCGCCCACTTGGACAACACGTACAACATCTCCGTATTTTTCACCGAACAATGCCATTGCGCCCATTTCTTTTGCTTCTTCAATTGCTTTTTGAGAAATCTCAACATCAATACTTTCCCAAATTTTTTCGTTTACAATACGCTCAATTTTTTCTAATTCGTCAGCTTGTACTTGACCGAAGTGAGAGAAGTCAAAGCGTAAACGTTCTGATGTTACAAGAGAACCAGCTTGGTTAACATGTGTTCCTAGTACATCTTTTAATGCTTGGTGTAAAATATGCGTCGCCGTATGATTTTTCACAACACTGCCGCGGTTTTTCGTATCAATAACAGCTTTTACTGCAGCATCTTTCGTTAATGTACCTTCTTCCACAACTACTTTGTGTAAGTTTTGGCCATTTGGTGCTTTTTGTACATCTGTTACAAGAACTTTTACACTGTCAGCAAGAAGGTAACCACGGTCTGCAATTTGTCCACCGCTCTCAGCATAAAATGGTGTTACATCAAGCATCAATTGTCCTTCTTCACCTACTTGTAAGCTATCTGTGTATTCACCGTTTTTCACAAGTGCAACAACGTTACTTTCTGTCGCAACTGTACCATATCCTACGAATTCACTCGCTACTTTAATTTCTCCAAGTACGCCGCCTTGAACTTGCATAGAATCAACGTCTTGACGAGCAGCACGTGCACGCTCACGTTGTTTCTCCATCTCAGCTTCAAAACCTGCATGATCAACTGTCATACTAGCTTCTTCTGCATATTCTTCTGTTAATTCAATTGGGAAACCGTATGTGTCATAGAGACGGAACGCATCTACTCCAGAAATAACAGTTGTTTTTTCTTCTTTTGCTTTTGCAATAACTTCAGCTAAAATTGCTTCCCCATCATGAAGTGTTTCGTGGAAACGCTCTTCTTCGTTTTTCACAACTTTTGCAATGAAGTCTTTCTTTTCAAGAACTTCTGGATAGAAGTCTTTCATTACTTCTCCAACAACCGGTACTAATTCATACATAAATGGACGATTAATGTTTAATTTCTTCGCGTAACGAACAGCGCGGCGTAATAAACGACGTAATACATAGCCACGTCCTTCGTTAGAAGGAAGAGCTCCGTCGCCAACCGCAAATGTTACGGTACGAATATGGTCAGCAATCACTTTAAATGCCATATCTTTCTCTAAATCGCCACCGCGGTATTTTTCACCAGAGATTGTTTCTGTTGCACCAATCATTGGCATGAATAAGTCTGTATCAAAGTTTGTTGGTACATCTTGAACGATAGATGTCATACGTTCTAGACCCATCCCTGTATCGATGTTTTTCTTAGGAAGTGGTGTATATGACCCATCTGGATTATGGTTGAATTGAGAGAATACAAGGTTCCATACCTCTAAGTAACGCTCATTTTCTCCACCTGGATATAATTCTGGATCAGTAAAATCATTACCGTAAGCTTCACCACGGTCATAGAAGATTTCTGTGTTTGGTCCACTTGGTCCCTCACCGATATCCCAGAAGTTTTCTTCTAAACGGATAATACGCTCTTTCGGAACACCCATTTTTTCATTCCAAATTGTAAATGCTTCTTCATCTTCCGGATGAATTGTAACAGATAGTAATTCTTTATCAAATCCAATCCATTTGTCGCTTGTTAAAAACTCCCAAGCCCATGTGATTGCTTCTTCTTTAAAGTAATCACCAATTGAGAAGTTTCCTAACATTTCAAAGAACGTATGGTGACGAGCTGTTTTCCCTACGTTTTCAATATCGTTTGTACGAATTGATTTTTGAGCATTTGTAATACGTGGGTTTTGCGGGATCACACGACCATCAAAGTATTTCTTTAATGTCGCTACACCACTATTAATCCAAAGAAGAGATGGATCTTCATGTGGAACTAATGATGCACTTGGTTCAATTGCATGTCCTTTTCCCTCAAAAAAGTCTAAAAACATTTGACGAATTTGTGCGCCTGTTAATTGTTTCATCTATATTTCCTCCTTTAAGAAATTCCATAAAAACAAAAAACTCCCGTCCCTATAAAAGGGACGAGAGTTAACTCGCGATACCACCCTAATTATGAACCGATCTATACATTCTCGGTTCATCACCTCATGGTGCCGTAACGTGGCAAGACGGCAGGGATTAGCTGCTCTCAGGATTAGCGTTCTGTCACCCTTCATTTAAAACTTCTTTCAGCCGATGGAAGCTTCTCTCTAAAAATGGACTGCGACATACTCGTTCCGTCATCAATTTAAAATCATATACTATATGCCAAAATTGTAGCGAATCCGTTTCCATTTGTCAATGTTTCCAGAGCGGCTTTATATGAACAACTACTGTTCGAATCACAGCTAAAATGGGAACCGATATTAAAAGACCTACAATTCCACCTACTTCTCCTCCAACAAGTAAAGCAAGCATAATAATAACCGGGTGCATACGTAATGATTTCCCAACGATGTACGGAGATAAAATGTTACTTTCAACAAATTGTAAAATGGCAAGTGCGATACCCGCTTTAATAAACAGATTTGTTGATATCGTTGCGGCAATCATCAATGTCGGAATCGCTCCGAAAATAGGACCAAAGTACGGGATTATATCCGTAACTCCAACAACGATGCCTAGTAATAATGGATACTTCATACCAATAAACCAAAATGAAAGAGCAGATACTCCTCCTAAAACTAAACAAACAAATAATTGTCCTCGAATATAACTTCCAAGCGACTTATCTATTTCCTTCGCTAACACTTGGCCTGTACCACGCCATTTACCCGGAACCAGCTTCCAAAAGATATGATAAAATTCCCCATAATCTTTTAATATGTAAAATACAATGAATGGAATTAAAAAGATGATAAGCAATGAATCTAACACACCACGTGCTGTACTCATCACTTTATTTAATAATGCTTGAATCTTCATTTCAATCCCAATAAAAACTTGCGTTACTTTTTCATGAATAAATGCTGGGAAGTTATCGGTTTGTTCTGTCACACCATCCATCCAAGAATCATACATTTTCATAAACTGAGGAAATTGTTTATTAACTTCTTGCAACTGACTAATTACAACCGGTGTCCCTTTATAAATCCCATAACCTAGACCACCGAAAAAGAGAATATAAATAAGCAAAATCGCAAGTGTACGTGGCATTCCCTCTTTATGTAATTTTTCAATTAAAGGATGCAGTAAATACGCGATAAAACAAGCAATCAAAAATGGTGTAATCGCTACTTTAAACACGAATATAATCGGTGCCCATAATGGTTTAATTTTCAAAAAGACGAGCAAACATAAAAACACTAATAACAATAACCCTAATCGATAAATCCAAATAATTTTAAGATTCTTCAAGCGAAAAACCTCCTCCATCCTTATTGTGAAAAGAAACAGAGAAGGTTATGTGTAAAACTTAAAAAATAATCAGACTAAAATATTTCCATACAGACCATAATATTTTTGAAAAACTTACATATATTTAACATAGCACGGACAAGCACGTAAGTAGGCTCACAAATAGGTAAGGAGGAATCAAATGGTTTGGGTCATGTTAATTCTGTCAGCACTTTTCATGATACTAGAATGGATATGTATTGGTTTTGGGATTTGGCAGGGATTCTTCATACGCTCAACGCGCAAAGAACGTGCGAAAAAGCTTTGGTATTACGGCATTCTCGGTACTGGATGTTACGGACTTTCTTATCTTTTTTCTGAAATTGGACTTTTTTATTTATATACGAATACATAAAAAACTCCCTAACAATTAAGGGAGTTTTTCACTTTATAGAAATGATTATAGATAAGACTTAATCATTTTTCGTGCTTTTTTCATATTGCGTTTTGAGAACATATCTTGTTTACGTGCATATTGATATGCTGCCGCCCCAATACCTAGTGCGATTAATGAATTGCGTACGTTCAAAGTAAATCCCCCTTTTGTTTATCCGATGGTTCGTTCATTCTCATCAAATAAATCATCAAGAGAACTAAGCGATCCATCTTCTTCTACTTGATGTGTATGGATTTTCCCCTTTGAAACCGATAATTCAATATAACAGTTCCAGCAATAAAATTGGTTGACACCTATTTTACCAATGTCTTTCCCTTTGCAATTTGGACAACTGAACATATGGCTTTCATCTCCTTACAGTCTCCCAGATTCTATTCGCCATTATGTCCAAACTGCATTCCTTTATACACACTAGAGTTACGTTACACTTTCAATAAACATTCTGTCTATTGAAAGTTTCACTATATAATGTCACCTTGCTACATAAAATCATACGGTGAAATGTTTTCCACGTCCATTTCCTGGCCATCAATTGTAACCATTTGCACTTCACCTTTTGATTCCTGCAAGCGACCAGCTAATGTTGTTTGCCTCATTGCATCATCAAGACGATTCACACCAGATTGAAAGGCTGATTCTTCTCCGCAAATAATTAAAAACTTTTTACTTCTCGTAATACCTGTATATATTAAATTACGACGTAACATGCGATAATAACTCTTTACAATCGGCATTATTACAATTGGGAATTCACTTCCTTGTGACTTATGAATCGAACAACAATATGCATGTGTAATTTGATTCAAATCCGGCTTTATATATGTCACTTCAATCCCATCGAATGAAACAACAACCATATCTTGTTTCTCGACGTTCTCCTTCGCATAAAAGACAGACACAATCTCCCCAATATCACCATTAAACACTTGGCTTTCTGGTTGATTTACAAGCTGTAAGACTTTATCACCAACACGGTATACAACATCACCGTAAGCAATTTCTCTACTCTTTTCTTTTTTCGGATTAAATACTTCTTGGAGTGCCTCATTTAACACATTAATCCCTGCCGGTCCCCGGTACATAGGTGCTAACACTTGTACATCTCTTGCACTAAATCCTTTCGTTTTTGCATTCTCACATACTTGCTTTACAACCTCAACAATTTGAGCACCTGAGCAACCGATAAACGAACGATCTTTTTTATTTTGCGCTAAATCTGGTGGTAACGTCCCGTTTTTTATCGCATGGGCAAGCTGAATCACAGAGGAGCCTTCTGCTTGACGATAAATCTCCGTTAACTTCACTGTCGGAATTGCACAAGCATCTAATAAATCTTTCAATACTTGTCCAGGTCCTACAGACGGTAATTGATCTTCATCCCCCACAATAATGACTTGAATATTTGTTGGTAATGATTTAAACAATTGATTTGCAAGCCAAATATCAACCATAGAAAACTCATCAATAATGAGTAATTTCCCTTGCACAGGATCCGTTTCATTACGCTGGAAAGAACCTTCTGGCGTCCAGCCAAGTAAGCGATGAATCGTACAAGCAGGAAGCCCTGTCGACTCACTCATTCGCTTTGCAGCACGGCCTGTCGGAGCTGTTAACAAAATCGGAAACGGATTATCATCACTGTAATCTTTCGGGTTTAATGATAAGCCATGCAAAGAAGCATACATTTCAACAATCCCTTTAATTACAGTTGTTTTCCCTGTACCAGGTCCACCAGTTAATAGCATCATCGGTTTATGAAGCGCAGTTTGAATCGCCTCTTGTTGAAGCGGGGCATACTGTACTTTTAACTGCTCTTCAATTTTCCCTAGCGTTAGTAATACTTCTGCTTCTGGAAAAGAAGGCGTCTCTTCTTGATTCATTAGACGGTGGATTGATTTGACAACACCCTTTTCAGAATAGAATAACGAAGCTAAATAAATACGATCTTCTTCGATAATAACTTTCCCTTCACCTTGCATCATCTCAACGCATTGCACTACGTCTTCTTCTGTCACGGTGCCCTCTTGCTTATTTAAAAGCGACATCGTCTCTCGAACAAGTTGACCTTTTTCCATAAACACATGCCCATCTTGCAGCGAAACATTTTCTAGTGTATAGAAACATCCGGCGCGTACACGGTCATTATGATTCCCTAATATACCAAGCGCCCGTCCTATATCATCCGCTCTTCCAAAGCCGATTCCATCTACTTCCTCGATGAGCTGATATGGATTATTTCGGATTACCTCAAGCGTCATTTCTTTATACTGCTGATAAATCTTAATCGAGAGCTTCGTCCCAAAACCATAACCATTTAAAAAGCTCATGACCTTTTCAAGCCCTTGGTGTTCAATAATCGTGTCATAAATTTCTTGTGCTTTTTGCTTGTTGACAACACCTTCTAATGCGGCCGGGTCGTCCATAATTTTAGAAATTGCATGTTCACCAAGATGCTCAACAATCTTCTCTGCTGTTCGTTTCCCAATTCCTTTAAATAAATCACTCGCTAAATATTGCACCATACCTGTTTTGGTTTGGGGCAATTCTTTTTTAAATGTTTCAACTAAATATTGCTTTCCGTACTTTGGGTGGTCTTTAAAATGCCCTGTTAATGTAAATACTTCATCTTCATGCATACGTGGAAAGTGACCGTTGATCATCACTTTTTTTTCGTCATATGTTTCATTTGTTTCAATGATTTTCATACTGACAACGGAATAGAGGTTTTCTTCGTTGTGGAAAATGGTATGAAGAACTTGTGCTTTTATAAACTTTTGCTCTTCCTCAAACAAATCCATCGCATGTTGATTTCCCATACTTCCTCTCCTTTCCGGGTTTTCTCACTCTAACGAGCAGTAAAACCCTCACCTCATTCTTAAAAATGAGATGAAGGGTAACTGCCTATTAAGGTTTTATTCGCCTTCTTGTTCTAATAAACGAATCCCATTCCCTGCTAAAAAGTGATCTGGTTGGATCTCCGTCGCCTTCTTAAATAGAGCAAGTGCTTTCTCATTATTTTCCTCAAACACATACGCAACACCTAAATTGTAATACGCATCTGCGTGTTCTTCATCCATTTGTAATACCTTTTCGAAATAAGGTTTTGCATATTGAATATGTTCTAATCGCGCAAAGCATAGTCCGCATTGGAATAGCGCTTCTACGTCTGTCTCATCAAGCTCAGCTGCTCTTTGTAAAAACGGTAGTGCAAGACGATCATTTCCAAGCTGTACATGTGTAATACCAATCATAAATGTTACGTCCGCTGATTGTAATCCAGCTTGCATCGCTTGCTCAAAAGCAACTTTTGCTTCTGAAAATTGTTCTTGTCCATAATATATGTTTCCAAGCCCATAATAGGCGGCAGCTGATTTTCCATCTAATTCTAATGCACGTTTATAAAATAAAATCGCACGCTCACTATCGCCTAACACATCTAATAAATTCGCGAAATTGATGTATCCAAGTGCATCTTTCGGATTTTCTTCAATTGCCTCTGTAAAGTTTTTAGCTGCTTCTTCCCAGTTTCCTTCTTGCATATATTGAATGCCTGCTTCAAGCTTATTTGACATGTTCTTCACCTCTACAACAAATTATAACAAAGAATCTATTTTCCAAGCGAACAAAAATTCGCGTTTATGAAAAAGAAACCTCTGACCGCTAATCGGCAGAGGCTCTTATTTTTATCCTAAATAATCTAATTTCTTACCACTACGATACACTTCATCAATTGTAGCGCCGCCTAAGCATTCATCTCCATCATAGAAAACAACCGCTTGTCCTGGCGTAATTGCACGAATTGGTTCATCACAAAGAATACGAATCGTATTCTCATCAACGATTTGAACCGTTACCTTATTATCCTCTTGGCGATAACGGAATTTCGCTGTACACTTAAATTCTTTTTCTTTCACTCGATCGCTTACCCAACCTATATTAGTAGCAATTACCTCATCACCATATAGAAGCTCATTATGGAATCCTTGATCAACATATAAAATGTTTTCTTTCAAGTTTTTTCCAACAGCAAACCAAGGATCACCATTACCACCAATACCAAGGCCATGGCGTTGTCCAATTGTATAATACATTAAACCGTCATGTTTCCCTTTCACTTCACCAGATAATGTTTGCATCACACCCGGCTGTGCTGGTAAGTAATTACTTAAGAAATCTTTAAAGTTACGCTCACCAATAAAGCAAATACCTGTACTATCTTTTTTCGTCGCTGTCGCTAAACCTGCTTCTTTTGCCATTTCACGAATTTGCGGTTTCTTTAATTCACCTAACGGGAACATTGTTTTTGATAATTGCTCCTGGCTTAGTTGATTTAAAAAGTATGTTTGATCCTTATTATCATCCACGCCGCGAAGCATTTTATATTCGCCGTCGATATATGCAACACGCGCATAATGACCTGTCGCTACATAATCAGCACCAAGCGCAATTGCATGCTCTAAAAAGGCTTTAAATTTAATTTCTTTATTACACATTACATCTGGGTTAGGCGTGCGACCAGCACGGTACTCGTCTAAAAAGTACGTAAATACTTTATCCCAGTATTGCTTTTCAAAGTTTACTGCATAATATGGGATACCGATTTGATTGCACACTTCGATTACATCATTGTAATCTTCTGTTGCAGTACAGACACCATTCTCATCTGTATCATCCCAGTTTTTCATAAAAATTCCGATTACATCATAACCTTGCTCTTTTAATAAAAGAGCCGCTACAGATGAATCAACGCCACCGGACATCCCGATGACAACGCGTGTTTCGTGAGGTAGTTTGTTCATCTTGTCACCTCCCATACTAGTTTTGTGTTAATCGCTTCACGATTTTCACTGTTTCGTACGCTGCTTTTTCAACCTGTTCCTGTGTATTCCCAAGACCAAAGCTAAAACGTACGGATGAACGTATTTGATCGGAGTCTTTTCCGAACATCGCTACTAGTACATGTGATGGATCAATAGAACCAGCTGTACATGCAGAACCACTTGATACTGCAATACCCGCTAAGTCTAGGTTTACAAGGAATGGCTCAATATCCACTCCTGTAAAACTTACATTAAACACATGTGGTAAGCGATATTCTAAGTTTCCGTTTACCTCGAAAGTAATGTCTTCTTTTTGAAAGACAGATACCATTATATCTTTAAATTCTTCATATTGGGCAATTTTTTGCTCACGAGTTTTTTCTGCTAAAAGAACAGCATGCTGAAGTCCAGCGATGCTAGGCACATTTTCCGTACCTGCACGACGCTTCCGCTCTTGTTCTCCGCCCATTAATAACGGTTCAAATTTCACCCCTGTGCTAGCATATAAAAAACCTACACCTTTTGGACCATTAATTTTATGAGCTGAAATTGATAATAAATCAATGCCGGCGTTTTTCACATCAATTGCTGATAAACCATAAGCTTGTACAGCATCCGTATGAAAATATGCTTGATGGTCTTTTAACAACTCTCCAATTTCTACAATCGGTTGTACAGTACCCACTTCATTATTCCCAAACATAACAGATACGAGAATCGTTTCTTCTGTTAATGCCTCTTTCACATCAGAAACTTGAACACGTCCCGTTTCATCGACAGGTAAATATGTCACCTCGAAACCTTCTCGCTCTAGCACTTCACATGTATGCAAAATAGCGTGATGTTCAATTTGCGTCGTAATAATGTGATTTCCTTTATTACGATTTGCACGTGCCACACCTAAAAGTGCTAAATTATCAGCTTCCGTACCACCGCTTGTAAAAATAATTTCATTTGGATTTGCATTGATGCTGCGTGCACAGGTGCGTCTTGCTTCATCTACTACATGACGCGTTTGGCGTCCATAAAAATGAATACTTGACGGGTTACCAAATGTTTCCGTCATATATGGAATCATCTTTTCGACTACTTCTGGGTGAGCCGGAGATGTCGCAGCATGATCTAAGTAAATGCGTTCCATCAGATCTCCTTCTTTCCAAATCGTTTCACAAGGAATTAAATGTAAAACATATAACCCCCATGGTTTTCTTCCTCATAGCGTACTAAATCTTCTAAAGTTGTACTATCTAATACTTCTTGTACTGCATCACGAACACGCATCCATAATTGGCGCTGTGCTGGTTCTTCCTCTTCTATCATTTCAACAACGCTAATCGGACCTTCTAGCACGCGGATAACATCCCCTGCTGTAATGTTGGCCGGTTGATCAGATAATACATAACCACCATATGCACCGCGTGTACTTTTTACAAGACGAGCGTTACGAAGCGGAGAGATTAGTTGCTCTAAGTAATGTTCAGATAGGTCATGTGCCTGCGCAATTGATTTTAAAGAAATCGGACCCTCACCAAACTTTTTCGCAAGATCAATCATAATTGTTAAGCCGTAACGGCCTTTCGTTGAAATTTTCATCTATTTCGCACCTCTTTTCAAAATTTCACTTCTATTAGTTAAACCTTTATTCGCAAGAAGAACACAATGTAAAAATCAAAATCCTATGAAATTATAGCATAATATAGTATTATAAGAAATTTCAACTTGTGTATTCAAAATCATAACATAAAATCACATTGAAAAACTCGGAAATTGTTATAATAAATAGAAAACTCGAAACAACCTTTGTAATTATGAAACCACAGCATACTTCAATTTTATATGAAAAAGATGATACCATAGAATGAGACTACACATTAAGGGAGACGGTCATGATGAAACAACCACTCGCACATCGAATGCGTCCGGTAAACATTACAGAAATAATCGGACAGCAGCATTTAGTTGGTGAAGGGAAAATTTTATGGCGAATGGTACAGGCAAACCATTTCCAATCGATGATCTTATACGGTCCACCAGGTACAGGAAAAACATCTATTGCGAGCGCAATTGCCGGTAGTACAGGGACGCCATTTCGCCTACTAAACGCTGTTACGCATAACAAAAAAGATATGGAAGTGGTCGTGCAAGAAGCAAAAATGCACCGCCACCTTGTTTTAATTTTAGATGAAGTCCATCGCTTAGATAAAGCGAAACAAGACTTTCTTTTACCACATTTAGAAAGTGGGCTTCTTACATTGATTGGTGCAACAACAAGCAATCCATTCCATGCAATTAACTCCGCTATTCGTAGCCGTTGCCAAATTTTCGAACTCCATACACTAACAGAAAATGATATTTTAATTGGTTTAAAACGAGCTCTTGAAGATAAAGAAAAGGGCTTAGGCGAATATGATGTAACTGTTACAGATGATGCTTTACGCCACTTTGCAAATGCCTCTGGTGGCGATATGCGTTCGGCCTATAATGCACTTGAACTCGCAGTCTTATCTAGTTTCACAACAGATAATCAAGCGGTAGAAATCACACTGGAGATTGCAGAAGAATGTTTACAGAAAAAAAGCTTTGTTCATGATAAAGGCGGAGATGCTCATTATGACGTTCTATCTGCTTTTCAAAAATCAGTGCGCGGAAGTGATGTGAATGCTGCACTTCATTATTTAGCGCGTCTTATTGAAGCTGGAGACTTACAAAGTATTGGGAGACGTCTTCTCATTATGGCATATGAAGATATCGGACTCGCTAGCCCGCAAGCTGGACCGCGTACACTCGCTGCCATTGAATCGGCAGAACGCGTCGGATTCCCGGAAGCTCGAATTCCGCTCGCCAATGCAGTAATCGAACTTTGCCTTTCTCCAAAATCAAACTCAGCATACAAAGCACTTGATGCCGCTCTTCACGACTTACGAAATGGACAAACAGGCGATGTGCCAAGTCATTTGAAAGATAGTCACTATAAAGGTGCTGAATCGTTAGGTAGAGGCATCGGATACTTATATCCTCACGACTATCCAAATGGATGGGTACAACAACAATACTTACCCGACAAAATAAAAAATAAGCAATATTATAAACCGAAAACAACCGGTAAATTCGAGCAGGCACTTTCAGGCGTGTATGAAAGATTACAAAGTTCGCATAAAAGCAAACCAAAAGGGTAATCTAAGCGAAAACGAGATGATAATGGAGGTTTCGCTTATGAAAACACGCCAAGATGCATGGACAGGAGAAGATGATCTCCTTTTAGCAGAAACCGTTTTACAACATATTCGCACAGGAAGCACACAACTAAAAGCATTTGATGAAGTCGGCGATAAATTAAACCGCACTTCGGCCGCTTGTGGCTTTCGCTGGAACGCTGAAGTCAGACAAAATCATGAGGACGCTGTACAGCTCGCTAAAAAGCAAAGAAAAAAATTAAAACGTTCTGAAGCAAATACAGAAAGAGAGCAACTATTACAACCGAAAAAGAAAATTGTAATTGATACTGAATTTTCCGAAGAACTTGTTTCTAGTAAACCTTCTCTTACAATACGAGATGTAATTTCATTCTTGCAAAACTTAGAAAACAATAATCCTCACTTAGAAAAGTTACAAATTGAAAATGAAGGCTTGTATATAAAGCTTGCCTCCTTACAAAAAGCAAATGACGAACTAGAAACCAAATTAGCAGCATTAACAAAAAAACAACAAGCCATTGAGGAAGATTACGCAATGCTTGTCAGAATTATGGATCGCGCTCGAAAGCTTGTTTCAGTAGAAGAACAGGAAGATCAAATTGCCCCTATTTTTAAAACTGATCCAAATGGAAATTTAGATATTATATATTCGGCAGAAAATTGAAGAACGCCCCACCATAACGTTAGGTGGGGCGTTTTCGCATATAAGCAAAATGAAATATATACCTTTTATAAAAATGAAAATGCGTATCCTCCCAATAGAACATACGCACTTCTTTACTTATTCTTGCCCTACACGCTTCACTTCTACGTTTTTAATACGTTCACGTACAACGTGGCTCGCCATAATTAAACCTGCAACAGATGGTACGAATGCGTTTGAAGAAGGTGGTAATTTCGCTTTACGAATTTTTGCATTTTCGTCTGGAACAATCTCTTTACGTACTTCTTCACGAATTACGATTGGATTTTCATCAGAGAATACAACTTTTACACCTTTTTTAATACCTTCTTTGCGAAGCTTTGTACGAATTACTTTCGCAATTGGATCTGTATGTGTTTTCGAAATATCCGCAATACGGAAACGAGTCGGGTCCATTTTGTTTGCTGCACCCATACTTGAGATCATTTTAATTTTACGACGTAAACATTGTTTAATTAAATGAATTTTGAACGTAATTGTATCAGATGCATCTACTACGAAATCTAAACCATGTTTAAAGAACTCTTCATATGTTTCATCTGTATAAAACATTTCAAGTCCAATAACTTCGCAGTCTGGGTTAATATCAGCAATACGCTCTTTCATTAATTCTACTTTTGAACGTCCTACAGTAGAAACTAATGCGTGAATTTGACGGTTAACGTTTGTAATATCAACAACGTCTTTATCAACTAATACAAGGCGTCCTACACCAGAACGTGCTAACGCTTCTGCTGCAAATGAGCCTACGCCGCCAATCCCTAAAACACCAACTGTACTATTTTTTAATATTTCAAGACCTTCTTTTCCGAAGGCTAATTCATTACGTGAAAATTGATGTAACATGCGATTATACACTCCTATTACAAAAATGGTCTACCATGTATTCTAGCGTTTTTCCGACTATTTGTATAGAAAAAGTTACACAATCTCTAAAAATATATCTCCATAAGAAGAATACAGGAAAAATATACATTGCATCCATAAAAAAACTAGATGAGGTTAGTATACCCCATCTAGTTTCCATTCTTACTTCTCTTCTTTTACATGTAACTGTAAGTTCAGCTCTTCCAGCTGCGCCCCTGCAACCGGGCTTGGAGCTTCTGTTAATAAGCAGCTTGCGCTTGCTGTTTTTGGGAATGCAATTGTATCACGAAGGTTCGTACGACCTGCAAGCAACATTACAAGACGGTCTAAACCTAACGCAATTCCGCCGTGCGGTGGTGTACCATATTCGAATGCTTCTAGTAAGAATCCAAATTGTTCTTGTGCTTCTTCTTGTGAGAATCCAAGCGCTTTGAACATTTTCTCTTGTACGTCACGCTCGTAAATACGAAGTGATCCACCACCCAGCTCATAACCGTTTAATACAAGGTCATACGCTTGTGCACGTGCTTTTTCTGGTGCTGTTTCTAATAGCTCAACATCTTCACGGAATGGCATTGTGAATGGATGGTGTGCTGCGAAGTAACGATCTGCATCTTCATCGTACTCAAGAAGTGGCCAATCTGTTACCCATAGGAAATTAAATTTACTTTCGTCAATTAACTCAAGTTCTTTACCTAAACGTAAACGAAGTGCACCTAAGCTATCTGCAACAACACTCTTCTTATCTGCTACGAATAGTAATAAGTCGCCAGCATTCGCTTCCAATGTACTCATTAACACGTTTGCATCTTCTTCACCGAAGAATTTCGCAATCGGTCCTTTTAAGCCGTCTTCTTCAACTTTAAGCCAAGCTAGACCTTTTGCACCGTATACTTTTACGAATTCAGTTAATGCATCGATGTCTTTACGAGAGTATTTACCCGCTGCACCTTTTGCGTTAATTGCTTTTACTTGTCCGCCGCCCTCTACAGCACTTGTAAATACTTTAAAACCACAGCCTGCTGCAAATTCAGATAGGTCTGTTAGTTCCATTTCAAAGCGTGTATCTGGCTTATCAGATCCATAACGAGCCATTGCATCAGCGTATGTCATACGAGGGAATGGTGCATCAATTTCTACACCTTTCGCATCCTTCATCACTTTCGTCATCATACGTTCCATCATTTCTAAAATTTCTTCTTGTGTTAAGAATGATGCCTCGATGTCGATTTGTGTGAATTCTGGTTGACGGTCCGCACGTAAATCTTCATCGCGGAAACAACGTGCTACTTGATAGTAACGCTCAAACCCACCAACCATAAGAAGCTGTTTAAATAGCTGCGGAGATTGAGGTAATGCATAAAATTCACCATCATGCACACGGCTTGGTACTAAATAGTCACGTGCTCCTTCTGGTGTACTTTTTGTTAAGATTGGTGTTTCAACTTCTAAAAACTCTTCTGAATCTAAGAAGTTACGAATTGTTTTTGTTACGTCGTGACGCATTTTGAATGTATTATACATAACTGGGCGACGTAAATCTAAATAACGATATTTTAAACGAACATCTTCTGATGCATCTGTATCGTCAGTAATAATAATTGGCGTCGTTTTTGCTGCATTTAGTACATTTACTTTCGCCCCGTGTACTTCAATGCGTCCTGTTGCCATATTTTCATTGATTGCACCAGCGCCGCGCTCAACAACTGTTCCTTCTACGTGTAATACGTATTCACTACGAATTGTTTCCGCTATTTCTAATGCCTCTTTAGATGTTTCTGGGTTAAATACAACTTGTACAATACCTGTACGGTCACGTAAGTCGATGAAAATTAATCCACCTAAGTCACGGCGCTTTTGTACCCAACCTTTTAATTGAACTGTCTGTCCAACTGCTTCTACCGTTACTTTTCCACATGCATGTGTTCTTTCAGCCACTATGAGTTCCCCCTATATTAATTTTTCTGCTACATATGAAGCAAATACGTCTAATGCTACTTCTTCTTGCTCACCTGTTGCCATATCTTTCAAGTTGATGATGCCTCTCTCTAGCTCATCTTCACCTAATACAGCTACATATTTTGCGTTTAGACGATCTGCTGATTTAAATTGCGCTTTCATTTTGCGATCTAAATAATCTTTTTCAACTGATAATCCAGCCTTGCGAAGATCGAATGCGATTTTTGCAGCATGATCTTTCGCTTTATCTCCAAGTGCTACAACATAGCAATCAATATTATGTTCAATTGGAAGCTCAATATTTTCAGCTTTTAGCGCCATAATTAAACGCTCGATACTCATCGCAAAACCGATACCAGGCATTTCTGGACCACCGATTTCTTGTACAAGACCGTTATAGCGACCACCACCACTTAATGTCGTGATTGCACCGAAACCATCTGCTTCACTCATAATTTCAAATACAGTGTGTTGATAGTAATCTAAACCACGTACTAGATTTGGATCTTTTTCAAACGGAACACCCATCATTGTTAATAACTCTTGTACTTTTTCGTAGTAAGCTGTTGATTCTTCGTTTAAGTATTCTGTAATAGACGGCGCTGTGGCCATTAATTCATGATCACGATCCTTCTTACAGTCTAAAATACGAAGTGGATTCTTCTCTAAACGAGATTGACAATCAGAACAGAACTCGCCAATACGAGGTTCAAAGTGAGCAATTAACGCCTCGCGGTGCGCTTGACGGCTCGCTGCATCACCTAAACTATTTAAAACAACTTTAATATTTTTCAAGCCCATACCGCGATAGAATTCTACAGCAAGAGCAATTACTTCTGCGTCAATTGCTGGATCATTACTACCAATTGCTTCGATACCAAATTGTACGAATTGACGATAGCGACCTGCTTGTGGTCTTTCATAACGGAACATTTGACCAATGTAATATAATTTCGTTGGCTGCGTTGCATCGCCATACATTTTATTTTCAACGTAAGAACGTACAACAGGTGCTGTTCCTTCTGGGCGAAGTGTTAAGTTACGCTCTCCACGATCTTGGAATGAGTACATTTCTTTTTGAACGATATCTGTTGTATCACCTACACCGCGTAAAAATAACTCTGTGTGTTCAAAAATTGGTGTGCGAATTTCTTTATAGTTGTAACGACGGCAAATTTCGCGTGCTTGCCCTTCGATATACTGCCATAACTCAACGCTTCCTGGAAGAATATCTTGCGTTCCGCGTGGGATTTGAATAGACATATTCAGTTCCTCCTCAAATTATTTTAATCTTATTAAAAATAAAAAAACTCCCGCCTCTACTGATTATTCAGTAGGGACGAGAGTATTATACCCGTGGTGCCACCCTAATTGAAGCACGTATGCTTCCACTTTTTTAATAACGCTTAAACTTGCGTCCAACCTCTACTAAGCCTATTAGCCGTTCAAGTTGAAACCTACAGAGTGTCATTCGATCAGTCATCATGTAGAAATGTTTTCAGCCTAGGACATTTCTTCTCTTTTCATGTGTATCTCATCTACTCTTCTCTATCATCGGTTCTCTTCATATGTAAATATAAAATTACTATACGTTTGTTGGGAGCGATTGTCAAGTGCTCTAGGAGCGTTCAATCTGCTTCTTTAAGCGTTTCACATCTTGTAATGAAATACCGAACTCTGAAGCAAGCTCCATAGAAGTATTATTTTGTTCTTTTGCAATAAATTCATGAAAATTCACGTTAAATAATTGGTTTGCACCATTTGTAACAGAGTGCCCTTTTTCGTTCATACGCATACGTATATCCCTCGCAATCAATATGGATGTTTTTACTTTTATTGTTCCATATTGATGAGTTGCTTATACAAAATTTCAACGTTTTACTGCCCCCATATATACATAAGAATACTATTCATAATAATGATTACAGCGAATATAGTTGCTAAAGTAACATATTTCAAATGATAAAGCACCGCAATACCTAATCCAAAAATGATAATCTCTAACATCAAGTGTGATATGCCCTGTAACTTCCATATGGCTGCTGGCGCTCCAAATAAGCCCCATATAATAGCTACAATAAGAGGAAATATAACAGCCAGCACTATTTTCACAGCAAATCCTTTCCCAGTATGAAATCCCCAATATCCTATAATTCCAAGAACACATACTTCTAATACAAAACGTACAGCTATATTCATTTCTTGAAGCATTATGCACCAGCTCCCTACTTCAGATTCCCCTTCTTCCGCGGTGAGCCAAACACCTTATATTTATTGGTTTACATTCGCACATTGATTGAATATACGAACTAACGCTTCTGGATTTGTTTGCATAACCCAATGCCCACCTGTTTCAATTGCAAAAACGCCCCATCCCCGTTCTTTTGCTATTACAGCAGACTTTTGAAAAATAGGAGTCATCGGCCAGCTTTTGGGATGATCTAAAATCTCTACATATGTATGAGGTATCTTATCTACTTGAGGATTTTTCATTTCAACTGCTTGTGTAAAGGCTAATAAAGGCATTGCTGATTTTCTCGGATCTGCTTCATTCCTCGGAAGAACCCGCCAGCCCTCGCCGTGCAATTTTACTTCTTCTATAAAATGAGCAGCCATACCGGGTCCCGAAATATCCATAACCGAATTACCGTCGTTTGGAAGCATCGCATCTACATACACGAGATTTTTAATCAATTTAGGAATTATTTCAGCCACGCCTGTTATTACCATGCCAGAATAACTATGTCCTACTAAAATGACATCCTCCAGTTGCTCATATTGAATAACATTCACAATATCTTGAATATACGTTTTCAGACCTATACTAGGTTTTGCAAGATGTGTTCTTTCTCCAAGTCCTGTTAAGGTAGGAGTATAGACTTCATGCCCCTCTTTTCGTAAACGTGTAGCGATTTCTTTCCAAATATATCCTCCATCCCACGCTCCATGAACGAATACAAATGTTTCCATAATATGTTCCTCCCTATAAATTCCCCTATGTTTTTTGTTATTTTCAAAATAATTATATTACAAATTAACAAAATATACCTTTATAAGAACTAAAAAAAAGAGAGGATCCCCTCCCCTCTCTTCTGTTACCATTATTTACTTTCCAAGATTAAGGTCACCGGACCATCATTAATTAAAGAAACATCCATCATCGCTCCGAACCTTCCCGTTTCTACGTGCAGTCCTTGTTTACGAATTTCTTCATTGAAGAAATGATACAAGTGCTCTGCGTAGTCTGGTTTCGCAGCATCCATAAAGTTCGGACGTCTTCCTTTACGGCAATCCCCGTACAATGTAAATTGCGAAATTGAAAGGACTTGTCCCTCCATATCAAGTACAGAATGGTTCATCTTCCCGTTCTCATCTTCGAAAATACGTAAATTTGCAACCTTCTCGGCAATATATGTTGCATCTTTTTCTGTATCTTCATGCGTAATGCCCACTAACAATGTTAAACCGAACGGAATTTGTCCTACAATCTCACCATCTACTGTAACAGACGCTTCCTTCGATCGTTGCAAGACAACTCTCATCTTTTATACACTCCCTATTAATGCATCATGCGGCGTACTGCATAAATTTCTGGAACTCGTTTAATACGCTCTACTACCTTTTTCAAATGGTGTAAATTACGAATAGAAATAGACATATTAATCGTCGCCATTTTATTACGGTCGCTTCTACCTGAAACAGCTGAAATATATGTTTTCGTTTCTGTTACAGCTTGCAAAACTTCATTTAATAAACCACGGCGATCATATCCGGAAATTTCGATATCAACGTTATATTCAATCTCTTTTTCCGGACTACCTTCCCACTCTACTTCTAATAAACGTTCCATCGCTTCCTCTGTATGCACATTGACACAATCACGACGATGTATAGAAACGCCGCGGCCTTTCGTAATATATCCAATGATATCGTCACCTGGAACTGGGTTACAACATTTCGATAAGCGAATTAATAAATTATCAGCTCCACTTACTTTTACACCTGAATCCCATTTTCTGATTTTCATCGGTTTACGAACTTCTTTCACTTCCACAACGTCTTGTTCTTCTTCACGTTGTTTACGGAACTTGTCCGTTAAACGAGTGACGATTTGCGAAGCTGTAATCCCGTTATATCCAACTGCAGCAAACATATCTTCTTCGTTTGCAAAGTTGAATTTCTCAGCTACACGCTTTAGATTGTCAGGTGCTAACACTTCTTTCATCTCATACTCTAAGCCTCGCACCTCTTTTTCAACAAGTTCGCGACCTTTTTCGATATTCTCATCTCGGCGCTGCTTTTTGAAAAATTGGCGAATCTTATTTTTCGCATGAGACGTTTGAGCAAGTTTTACCCAGTCCTGACTTGGTCCATATGAATGCTTAGACGTTAAAATTTCAATGATATCACCTGTTTTTAATTTATAATCAAGTGTTACCATTTTCCCATTTACTTTTGCGCCAATTGTTTTATTCCCGATTTCTGAATGGACACGGTACGCGAAGTCAATCGGAACCGAACCTAGTGGCAATTCCATGACATCACCTTTTGGTGTAAAGACAAATACCATATCAGAGAATAAATCAATTTTTAACGACTCCATAAATTCTTCTGCATTAGAAGCTTCATTTTGCCACTCTAGTATTTGACGGAACCATGTTAATTTTTTCTCTAGTGTACCTGTCGTTTCTGCTGTTTTTCCCTCTTTATAAGCCCAGTGCGCTGCAATCCCGTACTCTGCAATTTCATGCATCTCTTTCGTACGAATTTGCACTTCAAGCGGGTCACCTTTCGGTCCAATCACAGTTGTATGGAGCGATTGATATAAATTTGCTTTTGGCATTGCGATATAGTCTTTAAAACGCCCTGGCATCGGTTTCCAGCACGTATGAATAATACCTAACACTGCATAGCAATCTTTAATGCTATTTACAACAACACGCACAGCTAATAAATCATAAATTTCATTAAATTGTTTATTTTGAAGCGCCATTTTACGATAAATACTATAAATATGCTTTGGACGCCCTGAAATATCAGGTTGAATGGCTACTTCTTTTAGTTTGTCACGAATACCGGTCATAACTTCATCTAAATATTCTTCACGCTCTGCACGCTTTCGCTTCATTAAATTCACAATACGGTAATATTGTTGCGGATTTAAATAGCGAAGCGATGTATCCTCTAGCTCCCATTTAATTGTATTAATTCCAAGTCTATGAGCTAACGGAGCAAAAATTTCTAACGTTTCATTCGCAATACGACGCTGCTTTTCTTGGGGTAAATGCTTCAGCGTACGCATGTTATGAAGACGATCAGCTAATTTAATTAAAATAACACGAATATCTTGGGCCATTGCAATAAACATTTTGCGGTGGTTCTCTGCTTGCTGCTCCTCATGGGATTTATACTTGATTTTCCCAAGTTTTGTAACCCCATCAACAAGCATAGCGATTTCTTTATTAAATTCACGTTCAATATCTTCTAATGTAATCTCGGTATCTTCTACTACATCATGCAAAAAACCTGCCGACACTGTAGATGGATCCATGTGTAAATCAACTAAAATACCTGCAACTTGAATCGGGTGAATAATATATGGTTCGCCCGATTTTCTATACTGTTCGCTATGTGCATCACGTGCATATTCATAGGCACGTGCCACCAGCTCAATATCATCATCCACTAAATATTGACTTGCTTTCTCGAGTACCTGCTCAGCTGTTAGTACTTGCTCATTTGCCATCGAATCACCTTTTATTGAAAATTGACTTTTTTCCCTTACTCATTACAATAAATTTTATTCTATCATTATAACCTAATGATTGTGAATTGTGAAAAGGAAAAGATTCTACTGATATTTCACCATACTTTTTTGTACGAATGATACAAAAGTACCCGCTCCTCTCCAAGAGATTCACGGGTACTTTTTTCTATCGCCGTAGTTTACCTATATAATAATTAGTATTTTTCTAACACTAATACATCATAACCGTCTAACATTTTGCGGCCATCTAAGTAAGTAAGTTCTACTAAGAATGCAATTCCTGCTACAACTCCGCCAAGCTCTTCAACTAGCTTAATTGTCGCTTCAATTGTTCCACCTGTAGCTAATAAGTCATCTGTAATTAATACACGTTGCCCTGGTTTAATTGCATCTTTATGGATTGTTAAAACATCTTTTCCATATTCTTTACCGTAGTCAACTGTAATGACTTCACGAGGTAATTTTCCTAATTTACGAACTGGCGCAAATCCTACTTCTAATGCATAAGAAACGGGACAACCAATAATGAAACCACGTGCTTCTGGTCCTACTACAAGGTCAATGTCTCTTTGTTTTGCATAAGCAACGATTTCATCTGTTGCTGCTTTGTATGCTTTTCCATCGTTCATTAAAGGTGTAATATCTTTAAAAACAATACCTTCTTTCGGATAATCCGGTACAATTGCGATATGTTGCTTAAAATCCATATTTCTGAATCCTCCTCAGATATAAAGTGAAACTTTAATCAGTGGGGGTTTTCTTCATCCCCCACTGATTATTAGCCCTCACGAATCGGGTCTTTACCCTAACTGTTCTACTTCTTTATGATTACGAATCGTTTCAAACCATGTGTATAGTTGTTGATAAGTACTATAAACCAACTCTTTTTCTAATTGAAGGTGGTTCATTTTCTCACGATATGTGTTCGATTCAATTAAATCACGCTTCTTCGTCTCTTCTGCCATAAAAATGACACCGTCTTTTATTGTAACAAATTCTAACTCAAAAAACACCTGTGTCATGAAATTTACTGTATCTTTTGACCAACCTTTATGACGACATAGCTGTTCGCCATATTGTCTTAAAGAAAATGGTGCTTTTTGATGTAAAAAGGAATAATACCATTTGAAATGTTCTCTCGTTGGAACTGTACTAAATAAATGCTGATTTTCTTGGTAAAACAGCGTATAAATTCGTGCTGGGAATCCCGCTTGAAATAAACTACGTAACTCGTCTGTTGACTGTGGTAAATCTAATAAAACAATATACTCATCTAAACTAGTTACTTGTGATGCATGCGTAAGTTCTTCCTTATACTCTCCTAAAGAGAATTTATTCAGTACTTCCTCAGAAAAATACACCATTGTTACTTTTTCTTTCGGAATTTCTGCTAAGTTCGATTCCACATTACGCATGCTCCGCCAATCAAATAATTGCCATGCATCTACCGCAATATCTTGAATCATGAGCTGTGGTTTTTTGAAATTATTCCATTCATTAATGGATACTTCACCGACAACAGAAACTGTAGCAACCGGGGAAATCTCTTTTGCATAACTACCAAAACCAAATCCAATTGTATCCAGCGTTGCCTGTCCCTCGCGAAGCGCCATCTTCAAATGAGAACCATCAGATCCAATTGCACGAATACTTTCTAACTCTGCATTCTTCACTGCGATACGTGGTTTCGGATTCCCAACGCCAAACGGCGCAAGTTTTTGCATTTCTTCAATTGCCGAAAGCGTTACATCCTCTACATTACAAATTGCATCGATTGTTGTAATCGGCGTAAAATCTTCAGACGTTAAGATTGCCTCTGCTTGTTCATTTAAACGACGACGCAGTTCCTCCACATCATTCATATGGAGCGTCATCCCTGCCGCCATTGGATGTCCACCAAAGTGCGGTAACAAATCTCTACAATCAGATAAGTTTGCAAACAAATCAAATCCTGCAATACTACGAGCAGATCCTTTTGCTGTTTGCTTCTCTGGATCAATACATAACACAATTGTCGGACGGTAAAAACGCTCTACTAATTTAGAGGCAACAATCCCAATTACCCCTGGATTCCATCCTTCTTTCGCAAGAACTAACACTTTATTATCCTCTGGCGGATAATTGTTTTCGACTTCAGCAATCGCTTCTTCTGTAATTTGTTTGACAATATCTTTTCGAAGCTTATTCATTTCATCAATTTCTTCAGCGAGCTCCTTCGCTTCTTCTGGGTCGTCTGATAAAAGGAGGTGAACCGCCGGAGCTGCATCTTCTAAACGACCAATTGCATTAATACGTGGCGCAATGGCAAAGCCGATACTTTCTTCCGTAATCTCACTTTGTGAAACATTCGCTACTTTAAATAATGCTTTCAAACCAATATTTTTTGTCATTCGCATTTGCTTCAGCCCACGCTGTACAAGCAATCTATTTTCACCATGCAGTGAAACTAAATCCGCCACTGTACCTATAACGGCAAATTCTAATAAATGTTCTGGTACACGCCCAAGTAATGCATGCGCTACTTTAAATGCTACACCAACGCCCGCTAAATAATGAAACGGGTAAGCACCGCCCTCTAGCTTCGGATGAATAATTGCAAGTGCTTCTGGTAATTCTGGCGGTGGCTCATGATGATCTGTAATAATAAGATCCACTCCAAGCTCCTTCGCTACCTTAGCTTCATGTACCGCTGCGATACCTGTATCAACAGTAATGATAAGTGAAAATCCCGCACTGTGCGCCCAACGAAATGCCTCTTCATTTGGTCCGTATCCTTCAGTGAAACGATTTGGAATATAAAATTCTACATCTGCACCTAGTTCTTGAAGAGCTAAGAATAACACAGTCGTACTACTTACACCGTCCGCATCATAATCGCCAAATATTAAAATTTGCTCTCCATTTTGAATCGCTTTCCCTATCCGCTCTACTGTACGATCCATTCCTTCAAGTAAAAATGGATCATGAAATTCTTGTTTTTCTGTATTTAAAAAATCCACAATCTGTTCTTCTGTATCTAAACCTCTACCGAGGAATAACGAAGTCATAAGCGGTGATAATTGCAATTTACTTGCTAACTCACCCACTAGTTCCTCATTATATGACTTTTCTTTCCAACGCGTCTTCGGTTGTAACACGAAATCACCCCTTAACCTGTCTATTATACAAGACAGATTAAAGGGTGACAATATCATACAACCTATGATTAAACATCTCTATAATTAAATAAACCTCTACTTCTTTATAGAAGTAAAATCAATTTAATCCGGTGAATATGGATTTATGTGTACAAAAACATTTTGTACGTTATCTTGCTGCATCAATACCTCTTTTACATGCTTCCCAATACGATGGCCCTCTTCGACTGTGATATATGGATCAACAGACACTTTAATATCAACAATGACATAATGACCATGTTCTCTCGCATATAAGGAACCTATTTTTTTTACACCCTCTACTTGAAGAACGGATTCCCTTAGCAGAACGACATCTTCTTCATGAAGGACATGATCAAGTGTTGCATGAATGGATTCCCCACCAATGCTCCATGCCATCTTCACAACAAGAAGTGAAACAAACAAGCCCGCAACCGGATCAGCATACACAAGCCAATCTACACCTATTTTATTTCCGATAATAGCCGCACAAATCCCGATTAAAGCTGCGATTGAAGAGAAGACATCCGAGCGGTGCTCATATGCATTCGCAATAATTGCATCACTGTTTACCCGCTTCCCTAATCGATACTTATACCGAAACATACCTTCCTTTACCACAATAGAAAGAATAACCGCATAAATTGTAATTCCTTTTGGCGGTTCAAGCTCCTGCGTAAAAGCCTTTATAGAAGAAATTGCAATTTCAACCCCAACAATAAACAGTAATACTGCAACAATAATCGCTGAAATCGATTCCGCTTTCCCGTGCCCATAAGGGTGATCTTCATCGGGTGGTTGCTTCGCTGCACGTAAACCGAAAAACACAGCCAACGAGCCAACTACATCTGACGCCGAATGAACTGCATCCGCTAATAACGCCTTACTATTCCCAACATAACCGATTATCGCTTTTACGGTTGCCAATATAATATTCCCAACGATTCCAACAATAGCGCCAAACTCCGCCTGTTTAAAGCGTTCCTCTTTTTCCATAAATGAAATCCCTTCTTTTCTCAAACTATCTTTTTATTGTAACAAAAATAACGGAAGACGTGTCACTCCCCTCCAGTTTCCCACAATTCGTTCTACTACCCCTTTAGCAAAAATCACTACAGGAAGTGTTACTTTAGTTTATCCGTAAACGAAAAAAGAGATGCCTTTTAAAAGGCATCATCTTTTTGTATGTTCTGTTTTAAATTTTACACTTGTGGTTCAGATACTTCAGTTTCCACTTTCTTCTTCCCTTTGCCTTTTTTCAATCGGCGACTTTCAAGCATTAGCCAAATTTGAGAAGCAACAAAGATAGAAGAGTACGTACCTACAACTAGCCCAACCGTTAATGCAATTGAGAAGTTGCGCAGTGATTCACTACCGAAGATAAGCAGTGCAATAACTGGGAACAATACCGTTAAAACTGTATTAATTGAACGGCCAATTGTTTGACGAATACTGGAATTCACAATTTCTTCTAAGTCTTTTACATCACGAATTCGTTTTTTCTGTTTATATAGCTCACGGTTTCTATCAAATGTAACAATCGAGTCATTGATGGAATAACCAATGATTGTTAATACCGCTGCGATAAACGTTAAATCTACTTCCAATCGGAAAATACTAAACACCACAATCATAACGAACGCATCATGCAATAATGCAATTACAGCAGATAACGCATATGTGAAACGGAAACGAATACTTACATATAAAACGATAACCGCTGAGGCAATCATAACTGCGATAAATGCATTTCGTGCAATCTCTTTCCCGATAGTTGGAGAAACTGTACTTACATTTGGATCTGTCCCGTATTTATCGTGGAAGAATGTTTTTGTTTTCGCAATTTCATCTTTTGATAAAACACCTAACGTACGAACAGCAAATCCTTTATTACCTTCTCCAGTTGGTACAATATCTTCTTCTTTTACATCAATTTTTAGTTCTTGTAAATCTTTGTGCACTTGTGAAACGCTAACTTCTTGTTTAGATTGCAAGTCAATACGTGTACCACTTTCAAAATCAATACCAAGATTCAGTTTGAAAATCGGTAATATAATTGCTCCAGCGATTACAACTACAATTGAGAATAAGAAGAATTTATGACCAATATTTACAAAGTTAATACGATCAAATCTCGTTGGCGCATGTTCTACACCTTTTGACAACGGAAGGATTTCTTTCTGTTTCACACCAAAGTAAGATAGTTTCTTATCGAAGTAACGGCTTTTTACAAGTAATCCAAGTAAGAAACGAGTACCGAATACGTTCGTAATGAAACCAACTAAAATACTTACAATTAAACTTGTCGCAAACCCTTTTACAGAGCTATTACCATAAACAAATAGCACACCAGCTGCTGCAATTGTCGTAATGTTCGCATCTAAAATCGTCGATAACGAACGATGGTTACCCGCGCGGTACGCCGACATCATTGACTTACCAATTCGTAATTCTTCCTTCAGCCGCTCGTACGTAATGATATTCGCGTCAACCGCAATACCAACCCCGAGCACCAGTGCTGCAATACCTGGGAGCGTAAGGACAGCGTGCATCCAATTAAAGACAAGCAATGTTACGAAAATATATAAACCTAACATGATAACCGCTACAAGCCCTGGCAAGCGGTAGAATACAAGCATAAATAAGAAGATGATAGCAATCCCGATCACACTAGCCAAAATCGTTTGCTCTAATGCTTGTTGACCAAATTTTGCTCCAACAGATGTTGAATACATTTCTTTTAAATCAACAGGAAGAGCACCCGCGTTTAATAAATCTGCAAGTTGCTTTGCACTTTCAACTGTAAAGTTCCCACCTGTGATAGATACTTCTGCCTGGTTAAACACTTGATTTACAGTTGCTGCTGATAAAAATTTCGGATTTGGTTTTGCTGCCTCTGCTTTATAAGAATCTTTTCCTTCTTCAAAATCAAGCCAGATTACCATTAAGTTATCAGGCTTCATACTTAATACTTTTTCTGTTACAGAGCGGAACTTATCAGCACTTTTTAGTGTAAGTCCAACGCTTGGTCGACCTTGATCATCAAACGTTTGCTTCGCTCCTCCGCCTTTTAAATCTGCTCCATCCATGAGAAGGTTATCATTCACATCACGAAATGTTAATTTCGCTTGTGTAGATAAAATTTCACGTGCTTTTTGCTGATCTTGTACGCCAGCAAGCTGTACACGAATTCGATCTTCCCCTTCAATTTGAATGTTCGGCTCACTAACACCGAGGACATTGACACGATTTTCAAGAGCACCTACTGTACTTACAAGTACGTCTCGATCAATTTTGTCACCCTTTTTCGCTGGCTTTACTTCATACAAAATCTCAAAGCCACCACGAAGGTCTAGTCCGAGACTAATTCCTTTTGTTATGTTTTTCCCTGTCGCACCAATAATTCCACCGATTAATAAAACGATGAGAAAAAAGGCGACGATTCTAGTACTTCGCTTTGCCATATGTACCTTCTTTCTGCTACTAAAACCATAAACAAATCCTATCATTCATTTATGCTAGACAAATCCCTGTAATAATTCTTTGTATCCACAGGCATTCCTATGCACTTATGTGTTTGTCTAGTTAGTAGGCTTCCTTTCTTTGAATTTTAACTCGCATGCTACTAGCCATATAGGTAAAACCACTGTTCTACATTTTAAAAACTGGGTCAACCGACACATGACTACAAATGATTATGACTTCTGCTCCCTACCTCCTTTACTTAAAATCTCTGACATATACATTCCTCTTTATCAATACCTATCATTATACTGCAAAAGGAAGCACAAACCAATTACAGCCGGTTATTTATTTTCATATTCTTCAAATGACCAAAGTGGTTCTTGATACGCTTCTACCGTTAAATACGTCATATACTCATTTCCTGTTAACGTGAGCACATCATTCACTAGCTCATATAATTTAACTTCACTATCTATTTTTTTCCATTTTTTACTTTTTAAGCATTTCCAAATATCATCTGTCGTCACTCGGTCATAACCAATCAGTTGAAATTCTTCTACTTTACTTTCTAAAACGACTTGCAACTGTCCGCGGTAAACTTCTACCAAGTCTTCTTTCTCAGTCATACCATCACATCTCCTTTTTATTTCAGCACGAAAAGTCGTTTTTTATCCCGCTCTAATGGACAGCAATAACTGCCTTTAAAAGTTTCACTCTATAAGTGCCTCTTCTTAAATGCTTGTCATTCTTGTCTCATACGTGCATATAAATTATTGTAAATCATTCCATTGATTTTGAGAAGGTAGGAGAAGGCCATGACGAGACAAAGCTTTTTACGAGGTGCGTTTATTTTAATGATAGCTGGTTTTATTACAAAAATTCTCGGGTTCATAAACCGGATTGTAATGGCGCGTATTTTAGGAGAGGAGGGCGTCGGTCTTTATATGATGGCTGTCCCCACCTTTATTTTAGCAATTACATTAACGCAAATTGGACTTCCTGTTGCCATTGCAAAATTCGTTGCAGAAGCGGAAGCAGTACATGACAACCAAAAAGTAAAGAGGATATTAACAGTATCATTAGTCGTGACATCTTTCATTAGTATCATCTTAACAATTGCAATCATGCTTCTAACTCCTATTTTAGCTGAAACTTTATTAACAGATAGAAGAACCTACTATCCATTGATGGCCATTTTACCTGTCGTTCCTGTCATTGCAATTTCATCCGTGTTACGCGGTTATTTCCAAGGCAGACAAAATATGAAACCGAGCGCATATGCACAAGTTTTAGAGCAAGTTGTTCGCATTACTATTATCGCTGTATGTATTCGGCTGTTTTTACCTTACGGCGTTGAATACGCTGCAGCAGGCGCAATGCTATCAGCTGTTCTTGGTGAAGTAGCCTCTTTATTATTTTTACTTACTTTATTTCAGCGCGAAAAGCAGATTTCCATACGTTCTAGCTTTATTAGTACAGTCAAACAAAGTAAACATACATTTCATTCACTTATGGACATTGCGCTTCCAACTACAGGAAGTCGCTTAATCGGATCCATTTCTTATTTTTTTGAACCCATTGTCGTTATGCAAAGTCTGGCTATTGCTGGTGTAGCAGCTTCTGTTGCCACAAAGCAATACGGTATATTAAATGGCTATGCATTTCCACTCTTATCACTACCGGCTTTTATTACATATGCTCTTTCTACAGCACTCGTACCCTCCATTAGTGAAGCAATGGCAAAAAAACAGCATCGATTAGTTGAACATCGTCTCCAACAAGCACTCCGTATTTCTTTAATTACCGGAGGCTGGTCAGTCGTTATTCTTTATGTATTCGCTTCACCTGTCTTAACTCTCATGTACGGGTCGGATAGCGCAACTGCATTCATTCAATTACTTGCACCTTGTTTTTTATTTCACTATTTTCAAAGTCCGCTTACATCTGTCTTACAAGCTTTAAATTTAGCACGTGCTGCGATGATGAATACGTTTATTGGAGCCATTGTAAAATTACTCGTCATTTTCTTACTCGCTTCACGTCCAGAATTTCAAATGATGGGCGTCGCACTTGCGATCGCTGCTAATATTGTAACCGTAACCTTCCTTCACTACGCAACAGTCTTGAAAAAAATCACCTTCACGATTTACATAAAAGATTATATATATGGAATAATCACAATAATGATTGCAGGTGCTTTTGGGTTCTATCTCCATAAATATATTATTTTTTCACATGCACTTAGTATACAAACATTGTTAGAGATTACATTGACCACTATACTTTATATACTACTTCTCCTCATTTTTAAACTCATTCGTAAAGAGGAACTACAGCGTCTTCCTTTACTCCGAAGATTATTACTTTTGAAATAACCATACAGATAAAAAGCTTGCCATGTTAAGAACGGCAAGCTTTTTACGTATCTTTTAAATCTACAAAAAACTTCCCATTTTGAAAGCTACAATATGAAATTTCTGTTATATCGTTATACCCTATCTTTTTTAATTTTTTCACAAGCCATTCTTCCGACTGTTCAATCATATGTAAATGTGATTGTTGCATCTCCCCATCAATAATGAGCGGAAATGAAAAAACAGGTGTATCATTCTTATTTTTTTCACTCTTTTGTTTAGGAAATACAGATAATTTTCCTGAAGCTTCTAAAATAGCATATTCAACATCACGAATGTCACCAATCCCCTCTTCTCGTAACTGCATTAATAAATCATCCATATTATAACGTTGCTTTCTCATTTGTTTTTCATCAATGTTCCCTCTCCGAACAATAATAGCTGGTTCGCCATCAATTAAATGTCGTATTTTCCCGCTTTTAAGTGAAACGTACGCTAGTACAACTTGAATGATCACAATAACTGCCATAGGGACAATCTGATCCCAGACAGACCGCTCAGCATCAATAATGCCTAATACAGCAAGTTCACCTAACATAATAAAAACAACTAAATCTAAAATACTTAATTCACCAATTTCGCGCTTTCCCATAACACGAAAAATAAGTAACATAATGAAATATAATAGAACTGTTCGACAGGCGATTCCCCATAGTTCCATCTTTAATCCCCTTTCTGCACTTTTCTTCTAGACGTAGTTTAACCAGCAAAAAAGAAACTAGTCTAACTTCTCCAAAATGAAAATATGTTTGTATTAAAAAGGAGGAATTTATAATGGACGGAACAAAAAAGTTATCGCTAGCAATTGGATTTGGTATGATCGCTTTATTCATGCTCGCCTCTTTTACAAGTATGGTAATTGCTCTTTTATTAAAGTTTACAAATATCAATGAGGGAACATTAGCTATAACCATTTTCATACTCGCTCTTCTTTCCATGCTTATCTCTGGTTTTATTGCTGGTAAAAAAGCGCAAGGGAAAGGCTGGTTCGTCGGACTCACAACTGGACTTACCTTTTCAATTCTTGTTTTTCTTATTAACTACTTAGGTTTCTCTCACGCTTTATCCAATTCACAGCTTCTCTATCAACTTGGATTAATGGCAGCAAGTACACTTGGAGGCATATTTGGTGTGAATATGACAAAGCGTACAAACTAAAAAGCCCCGCTATATAGCAGGGCTTTTTTCATTACTTCTTCACAACTTCACGAATCGCATTGCGATCGAATGTTAAATGTGAACCACCAGATTTAATTACAATCGTAGTGTCATCAACTGATTCGATTGTACCATGTAAGCCACCGATTGTTACGATAGCATCACCTTTTTGAATTTCGCTTTGCATTTGAGCTACTGCCTTTTGGCGCTTTTGTTGCGGACGAATTAATAAGAAATAGAAAATCGCAAACATCGCAACGATCATGACAATATTCATCATACCTGGATTCATTTGTTGTTCCTCCTTTAATAATTATGTATTAAAAGTTTTTAGCATTCGGTTTATTAAAGCCATACTGTTCAAAGAACTCTTCACGGAAGTCGCCAAGACGATCTTCACGAATGGCTTGTCTCACCTGCTCCATTAAGTTTAACAGAAAATGAAGATTGTGATAAGACGTTAAACGAATTCCGAAAGTTTCATCACATTTCATTAAGTGACGAATGTAAGCACGAGAGTAGTTTTTACATGTGTAACAATCACAGTTTGGATCAAGCGGACCAAAGTCTCTTGCAAACTTCGCGTTTTTCACAACTAAGCGTCCCTCACTTGTCATACATGTACCGTTTCGAGCAATACGAGTTGGCAGTACGCAGTCAAACATATCAACACCGCGAATTGCACCATCAATTAACGAATCCGGAGAACCTACTCCCATTAAGTAACGTGGCTTATTGTCCGGAAGCAGTGGTGTTGTAAATTCAAGTACACGATTCATAATATCCTTCGGTTCACCAACTGATAATCCACCGATTGCATAACCAGGGAAATCCATTGACACAAGATCTTTTGCACTTTGGCGACGAAGCTCTTCAAACTCTCCGCCTTGCACAATACCGAATAGACCTTGATCTTGTGGACGCTCGTGCGCTTTTAAACAACGCTCTGCCCAGCGGCTCGTACGTTCTACAGATTTTTTCATATATTCAAAAGTAGCTGGGAAAGGTGGGCACTCATCAAATGCCATCATAATATCTGACCCTAGTGCATTTTGAATTTCCATCGCTTTTTCTGGTGACAAGAATAACTTGTCTCCATTTAAGTGATTACGAAAATGTACACCCTCTTCTTCAATGCGGCGGAAGTCACTTAAACTAAATACTTGGAAACCACCTGAATCTGTTAATATTGCGCGGTCCCAGTTCATAAATTTATGCAAACCACCTGCTTCACGTACAATTTCGTGCCCTGGGCGAAGCCATAAATGATACGTGTTACTTAAAATAATGCCAGAATCCATCGCCTTTAGCTCTTCTGGTGACATCGTTTTCACCGTCGCAAGTGTACCAACTGGCATAAATGTTGGTGTATCAAATGAGCCATGCGGCGTATGAACGCGCCCTAAACGCGCGCCTGTTTGTTTACATGTTTTTATAAATTCGTAACGAATTGCTGTCATAGATTTACTCCTTTTTATTTGTTTCCTACTTTAGCATGAGATGCAACGAACATCGCATCACCGAAGCTAAAGAAACGATATTTCTCTTTTACTGCTTCATTGTAAGCATGAAGGACATTTTCTCTATTTGAAAATGCACTCACAAGCATAATTAATGTTGACTTTGGCAAGTGGAAGTTTGTAATTAAGCCATCAATTGCTTTAAATTCATAACCTGGATACATAAAGATATCCGTCCATCCAGATGCCGCGCAAAGTTTACCATCGTGATCGGTCGCAATCGTTTCTAATGTACGTGTTGACGTTGTACCAACTGTAATAATGCGACCACCCTTCTCTTTCACACGATTTAATAAATCTGCCGTTTCTTCTGACATATGATAATACTCCGCATGCATATGGTGTTCTTCAATCGTATCAGCTGAAACTGGTCTAAATGTACCAAGTCCAACATGAAGTGTAATGAATGCTAAATGAACACCTTTTTGCTTCAATTTTTCTAATAACTCTTCTGTAAAATGCAGCCCAGCTGTTGGCGCTGCTGCAGAGCCAATTTCCTTCGCATATACCGTTTGATAACGATCACGATCTTCGAGTGTTTCTTTAATATACGGAGGAAGCGGCATTTCTCCAAGTTCATCTAAAATTTCATAAAAAATACCATCATATGAAAATTCAAGCTGACGGCCACCTTGATCAGCTGTTCCCGTGCAAGTCGCTTTTAGCTTTCCTTCGCCAAAAGAAATGACAGTTCCTTCTTTTACGCGTTTCGCTGGCTTTACAAGCGTTTCCCACTTATCTCCGTCTTCTTGTTTTAAAAGAAGCACCTCAATATGTGCTCCTGTATCTTCTTTTACACCATGCAAACGCGCAGGCATTACTTTCGTTTCATTTAAAACTAAACAATCTCCCTCATGTAAGTAAGAAAGAATATTTGTAAAATGTTTGTGCTGGATCTCACCTGTTTCACGGTCTAACACCATTAATCTTGATGTTTCACGCTCTTCAAGTGGCGTTTGTGCGATGAGTTCTTCTGGTAAATGAAAATCAAACAGACTAATATCCATAACTATATCCACCTATTTCTTATTTAAATCGATTTATTATATACATAATAAAAGATAATACAATACTTAACACAATACATGTAATGATAGGAAAATAAAAGGTAACGTTTCCTTTTTTCACAAAAATATCGCCTGGAAGTTTTCCGACAAACTTCCAAGCTAACCCAACAACAACGAGCACCATACCAGCTGTAATAAGCAACTTCGGCATATCCGTCATACTTCTGGCATATCCATTCCGAAATGTTCATACGCAAGTGGTGTTACAATTCGGCCTCTTGGCGTTCGTTGTAAAAATCCAATTTGTAATAAATATGGTTCATACACATCTTCAATCGTATGAGATTCCTCACCAATCGTTGCTGAAACCGTTTCTAATCCAACTGGACCACCACGGAATTTTTGAATAATACCAAGCAGTAATTTATGGTCAATATGATCAAGACCTAATTTATCTACTTGTAATAATTCTAACGCCATTTGCGTAATTTCCATCGCAATCGTTCCATCACCTCGAACTTGCGCAAAATCACGTACGCGTCTTAATAAACGGTTTGCAATACGCGGCGTACCACGTGCACGTCTTGCAATTTCTAACGCAGCTAATGAGTCTATTTCAACTTCAAACACCTCTGCTGTACGTTCTACAATTGCTGACAATTGATCTACTGTATAATACTCTAATCGTGATAACACACCAAAACGATCACGAAGCGGTGCTGATAGTGCACCTGCACGCGTTGTTGCACCAACTAGCGTAAAGGGAGGTAAATCGAGCCGCACAGAGCGTGCACTCGGACCCTTACCGATAACAATATCAAGGCAAAAATCTTCCATCGCTGGGTATAATACTTCTTCAATTGATCGGTGCAGACGATGAATTTCATCAATAAATAATACATCACCAGGTTGAAGTGCCGTTAACACTGCCGCTAAATCCCCCGGTCGCTCAATTGCTGGACCTGACGTTGTCCGAATATTAACGCCCATTTCATTCGCAATAATATTTGCAAGCGTCGTTTTCCCGAGTCCTGGCGGTCCATATAATAATACGTGATCCAATGTTTCCTCACGCATTTTCGCCGCTTCGATAAAGACTTCTAAATTATGTTTCGCTTTATCTTGGCCAATATACTGACGGAGCGTCTGTGGCCGCAACGAATATTCTAAGTCTGCATCTTCATATGCAGATTCTCCAGAAAGGAGACGTTCGTCCATTCTACTCACCTCTTACCATTTAGTAACAGACTAAGCGCCTTTTTAATATATTGATCCGTCGTCAGTGATTCTTTTAATAATTCTGGTACAACACGATTTACTTCTCGTTCTGCATAACCGAGTGCACGTAATGCTTCAAGCGCCTCATCAAGCTCAACAGACGAACCTTTTTTCTCATCAAAACGTTCTACATCTGAGAATAAATCAACAAATGCATCTGGTACCACATCTGCTAATTTCCCTTTTAAGTCTAAGATCATTTGGCGAGCTGTTTTCTTTCCAACTCCTGGGAATTTCACTAAGAATTTTTCATCCTCATTTTCAATTGCCTGTACAACCTGCCCTGTTTGACCAGAAGCTAAAATGGCCAGTGCACCTTTTGGACCGATTCCTGATACACCTAATAGTTTTGTAAATAATAAACGCTCTTCACGTGTCTTAAATCCGTAAAGCGCCATAATATCTTCTCTCACATAATGATATGTATAGACACGAATTTCTTGCTTACTTCTTTGGAATACATACGGATTTGGCGTAAAAATTTGATAACCAAGTCCATTATGATCAAGAACAATATATTCGGGCCCCACATATTCCACATAGCCTGTAACATATTCAAACAAAATACGATCTCTCCCTCTCAAATCATGTATTCCATTTTAACATATCTAATGATAGAAAAGCGAGACTACCCCAACAAATGTTCTCTATTTCGTTTTTCCATTTTTTATATATTGACAGAACAATATAAAGAAAATTAATATTACAATGTCGATAATGATTATCAATACTAATTAAAGGGGTTCCATTATGATGAAACGCAATTTATCTATTCTATTTACTCTCATTCTTGTTGTTTTTGCCATCGTTGGCTGCTCTTCTAAAAAAGAAGAATCGCAGGCAAAAGAACAACCAAAAACAAAAGTTATAAAACATGCGAAAGGAGAAGTTACAATTCCAACAAATCCAAAAAGAATTGTAGACTTATCTGGATCATCAGAAGAACTATTACTTCTTGGTCATAAGCCTGTCGGTACAGCAAACACATATAAAGATAAAATCCAAAATCATTTGCAAGAAAAATTAAAAGATGTAAAAGCAGTTGGTTGGTACTGGGCACCGAAGGTTGATTTAGAAGCGGTAACTGCTTTAAAGCCAGACTTAATTATTTTAAACAACCGTCAATTGAAAGTGTATGACCAACTTTCAAAAGTTGCACCAACAGTTGTTCTAGAAACAAACTTAGAAAATTGGCGCGGTAAATTTAAAGAGGTCAGCAAGCTATTTAACGAAGAGAAGAAGGCAGATAAATGGATTACAGACTATGATAAAAAAGCAGCTTCCTTATCTAAAAAAATTAAAGAGAGAACAAAAGATGAAAACTTTATGTTCCTTGCTGTAACACCGCAAAACTTCCGTGTATATGGGAACTTTGGGTACGGAGATATTCTCTTTAACGACTTAAAACTTCCTGCTACAAAAGGTACGGACTTAAAACAAACGATGGCACAAGTATCATTAGAAGGTCTTGTTGCATTCCAGCCTGATCAAATGTTTATCGTCAACTTTGGCGGTGAAGCAGATAAAGTTTATAACGACTACAAAAACAGTGCTGTTTGGAAAGATAACAAAGCTGTAAAAAATGATCACGTTTACGAAGTAAGTAATGAAGTCTTTAACACAAAAGCATTCAATCCAATCGGGAAAGACATGCTAATTGATGAAATTGCAAAACAAATTTTAGATAAAAATAAGTAAGAAAAAAGCTATAAAATTATAAAAAGACACATGGTGTAACGAGGTTTGTTCGTATAAAGTGAAACTTTAATCAGTGGAGAGCTTCATCCCACACTGATTATTAGTTGAACCAATTGGGCATTTATGGGCAGTTGATCCCCACCTATCTTCCTTGCTTCTCTCTGAATCTTGAGATGGGAGTCTTACTGCCCGTTAATGCGGGATAAAGTAGTGAATGAAATTTTATCAGCGATTTTTCAAATATATCAACCATTTCTCACAATATATCGACGCAAATTTGAATATATCAGCGATTCGACAAGGGATATCGACTAACCAACAAAAAACGACAAAAAACAGAAGCCCCTAGCTTCTGTTTCCTAACAAACTGGAAAAAAGCAGCTTATCCCGAGCTGCTTTTTTTCTTACTTTGCACTGCGTATTGCTTCATTTTCTCAATCGTCTTCACAAAACATTCTTTCGACTTAATGCGAATACCACGTTTTAGCTCTGTCCGATCATAACTTTTTAGCTTTTCCATATCAATTTGAAAAAAGGAGTGAATCGCATTATTACTTTTTGGTAAACCATTGAAAATTTGCAATATCCCTTCATTGGAAACACCAAAATATCCACTCGTTTTAAGTAAGGGTGAAATGTCATCTATCTTTTTTTGCAATACAATTTGTGTATCATCACGATCAACAAGTTGCCACTCTTTGTACTGCTGAAGAACCTGTTCTACGTTTGCTATCTTTTCAGTAAAAACTTCCTCACTTACTTCTCCATCCAAATACATGCGCTCTAATAGAATCGTAACTTGAGGTTCTTTTTGTGTACCCTCTTCTAGAGGCGCCGCAGCTATCACACTTGATTCGTGATATAAACAAAACAGAACGATTACGACTTGAGCCATAGCCATCATGAACTTCATTTCCGCTCACCCCTTTTAAAAAATAAAGTGAAACTTTCATTTGTAGTTTTTCCGAAAATAGAAGTTTTATCCATAGAAGAAGTAGTCATTATCGAGAACTATAAAACATATAAACTCTTGAACAAATAGAGATTTTTTATATTAAATAGTAGCGGAACGCATCTCTTTAATCATGAAGAGACCTATTCTTATTTTTATCTGTTTGAACCGTCGCAATATAAACTCCTGCTAATACAATAATCATTCCAAGTAGCTGTTGCCATGTAATTGTTGCTTTGTATAAAACAACAGCGAGTACTGTTGCTACAATAGGTGTTAAATTTAAATACATACTTGCTTTACTTGCCCCGATTTCTTCTACACCTTTATTAAAAATAATATATCCAACTAATGTTCCACATACGACCATATATAACATTTCAATCCACCCTTGCATGGATAGTTCCTGTACTTTCTCCCATCCTCCATCAAAAACCGTCATACCCGCTAGGAAAAAAGCTCCTAAAACGGTCATACTCATCGTCGTAAATAATGGTGAAACATCTTTCATTACTAGTTTTCCAGTTAAACTATACAGCACCCCACAAGCTAAGGCAGCTATAAACAATAGATCTCCTTGATTAAATGACATCGCTAATAATATATGTAACGATCCTTTCGTGATGACAACGATGACGCCTATTAACGATAAAATTAAACTAATTGCGATTTTTATACTCCATGGTTCTTTAAAAAACAAAACCGCTCCAATCGTCACAAACACTGGCATTGTGGCAATAATTAATGAGCCATTCATCGTAGAAGTATAATGAAGCCCCATAAAGAAAAATGCATTATATCCAAAAATACCAGTTAAGGATACAAATAATAAACCTTTCCAGTTTCTACTTAACACGCTCATATTCCACTCATCTTTAATTAGAACAATCGCTACTAAAATAGCTCCAGCTAACGCAAAACGAATTGTCGCTGCAACGAGCGGCGGAATTTCAGTAATAACATGCTCTGCCGTTGCAAAAGAGCCTCCCCAAAACAAAGGAACGAGTAACATTAACAAATACATATGATTCTTACTGTTCACTTTTATTGCTCCTTTCCCTTTCTTATAAGTTTAAATGTTTAAACTCATAAACCTATTAAATAAAAAAAATTAATAATTAGATTCTATTGCTATAACTAAATCTTTTATTTGCTTTAAAAACTCACCCGCGCTTATGGCATAAAATATTTCTTTTCCGTTTCGATCAGCCGTAATTAATTCTGCCTGTTTTAAAATTTTCAAGTGATGAGAAACAGCTGGTCTTGAAATCTCCATTCCATCTGTTATTTGAGTTACATTCAAACTTTCATTTTCAAGTAACATCATAATAATTTGTTGACGATTTATATCTCCCAAAGCCTGAAATATAGGTGTTGTTAATTTAAATTTCTCTAAAACAACCTCTGTATTTTTACAATCAAAATGTTCCATATTCTCTTCATCCTTACCATTTCATATAGTCACTATATCGTGTAATATATTACCATTTACATTTTAATCTTCTTAAGGGTATTTGTAAATAAATTAACCTAATGTTCTGATATTAAATTCAAAAAAGTTAGGTACGGTAAAAATTCTCTCATGCCTAACTTCACTTTTATATAATAAGAAAGACGCCTGCATAGCAGGCGTCTTGATGCGTTTACGGCGAGAGACCAGGCGACCACATTCGCGTGTTTAGCACTTAAGCATATCTCTCGTCTTACGTAAATTAGCTCATCGCTTTGCTAATATAACATTAATATAAAAAGAAAGCAACATAATTATTAATTTTTCTCCTATTTTTTTATATCACACCTTATCTCTAAAAAAACTGAAATAAAGTGAAACTTCCATCAATGGAAGTGCATTCCCTCCCATTGATACGCTATACAAAATATTCATGTAATCAATACTAAATCATTTTGTCCATTTTATATAATATGTACAAAAATGGCTCTTTTATATTAACACTTGTCCTCACACGACCAATATAGTAACAAAAACAACTTATCAAGATTGCGTTTGTTGTGATCATAGTGATATATTCGATGACACATCCGATCACACTACAATAGAAAAAACGTCTGAAAGCTAAGGAACACCTCATTTACACTGTTCATAAACACAATTAACATTTTTTCCATTTAGGATTTTTAATCATACTCGAGTCGACCAATTCCTAAATTGAATCATGATAAATACAACTAAAAATACTAATATAATTTGTACGTAAAAAGAGGAAGGGCTACCCCTTCCTCTTTTTAGCTATCGGACTGTACCAGTAAGACCAGCACGAATATCTCGGAATAAATCTGTTATGTCACGATTGAAATCATTTGTTATTGTTCCATTACGCAGACGTGTATTCATCGTGTCAACACGATCAAACATGTCGTTTTTAACAGTTACATAGACATTACGGTTTCTTACATCTTGTGCAACAGCTTGTCGAATCTCATTTGCCATTACAGTTTCATTTGTTACTGCATTTCGTGGTTTTACCGCAATTACTACATCATTTCCGTATACAACAGTAGACACACGCTCTACATTATTCATACGCTTAACACGATTGGTGATTTTTTCTGCAGTTTTACCATCGTTGTTAATATATGAATTGTTCATTGTAATGTTACGAGTTGGATAAGGATTTGCAATTTGACCGTGGTAATTTACATCACGGTAATAATTATATCCAACATCATTACGTCGATCATATACATTATCAGTAACTCTATTTCCATTTCGATATGTTACATAATCTGTATAGCGATCTGTACGTGTCACATTATTTCGATATGGCTGTGTATTACCATATGATGTACGTTCATAATTGTAGTTTGCATTACGATCCATCGCATTTTTATTATTAGGTGTACCACATGCAGCTAATGCACTGGTAACTAACAAAGAAGCGGCAATCAATTTAATTTTTTTACTCAAATAAAAAACCCCCCTTGTTAGACCTGAACTTCTCTCTCGAAAAGCTCCTTCTTATAATGAGTCATAAAGAGGGGGTTTACACTTGTTAATATTTAACTAGAAATTTTCTAACACTGCCTATTTATTGTTCGCAACGCTCTTGCTATTCCTCATCTTCTGTAAGTGGTTCTCCAAAAAACTCTGGCGGATCTTGCTGATAGTTCATCGTACCTGGCTGCGGTGCATATGCACTTTGAGCTGTTGGATAATATTGAGAACCTGGATAATACGGCACACCTGGTTGTGGACTATATAGACTTCTTTCTCCGCTACATCCACAACCTTCTTCTACCGGCATCATTTGTGGTTGATATGGCATTTGATATTGTTGCTGCGGCATTTGTGATTGATATAGCATGGGCATCTGCTGCGGCATCATTTGCGGTTGATATGGCATCGACATTTGTTGCGGCATCATTTGTGGTTGATATGGCATTTGATATTGCTGTGGCATCATTTGTGGTTGATACGGCATCATTTGCGGCATTTGATTACTTTCCATCATTGGCATTATATTTGGCATTTGATTATTTTCCATCATTGGCATTACATTCGGCATTTGATTATTTTCCATCATTGGCATTATATTTGGCATTTGATTGTTTCCCATCATTGGCATTTGCTGCGACATTTGATTGTTTTCCATCATTGGCATTACATTCGGCATTTGATTGTTTTCCATCATCGGCATTATATTCGGCATTTGATTGTTTTCCATCATTGGCATTTGCTGCGGCATTTGATTGTTTTCCATCATTGGCATTATATTTGGCATTTGATTATTTTCCATCATTGGCATTACATTCGGCATTTGATTATTTTCCATCATTGGCATTATATTTGGCATTTGATTGTTTTCCATCATTGGCATTTGCTGCGGCATTTGATTGTTTTCCATCATTGGCATTTGTTGCGGCATTTGATTACTTTCCATCATTGGCATTATATTTGGCATTTGATTATTTTCCATCATCGGCATTTGTTGCGGCATTTGATTGTTTTCCATCATTGGCATTTGCTGCGACATTTGATTGTTTTCCATCATTGGCATTTGCTGCGACATTTGATTGTTTTCCATCATTGGCATTATATTTGGCATTTGATTATTTTCCATCATTGGCATTTGTTGCGGCATTTGATTACTTTCCATCATTGGCATTATATTTGGCATTTGATTATTTTCCATCATCGGCATTTGTTGCGGCATTTGATTGTTTTCCATCATTGGCATTTGCTGC
>NZ_JBTMZT010000001.1:0-240185 GCF_054570475.1 Bacillus sp. C1 | reverse complement strand
TCATTGGCATTTGCTGCGGCATTTGATTATTTTCCATCATTGGCATTATATTTGGCATTTGATTATTTTCCATCATTGGCATTTGCTGCGGCATTTGATTGTTTTCCATCATTGGCATTTGCTGCGACATTTGATTGTTTTCCATCATTGGCATTATATTTGGTGGTTTTACTTTCGGAATAACAAGATTTTCTTTTGTTACGTGCGGCGATACTATATTACCCACATTTTCTTTTTGCACTTGCGGTGACACTACATTACTTACGTTTTCTTTTTGCACTTGCGGTGACACTATATTACCCACATTTTCTTTTTGCACTTGCGGTGACACTACATTACTTACGTTTTCTTTTTGCACTTGCGGTGACATTATATTACTTACGTTTTCTTTTTTCGATTGCGGTGACACTATATTACTTACGTTTTCTTTTTTCGTTTGCGGTGACACTATATTACTTACGTTTTCTTTTTGCACTTGCGGTGATACTATGTTGCTCACATTTCCTTTTTTCGTTTGCGGTGACACTATATTATTATTTACGTTTTCTTTTTTCATTTGCGGTGACACTATATTATTACTTACGTTTTCTTTTTTCATTTGCGGCGATACTATGTTGCTTACATTTTCTTTTTGCACTTGTGGTGACACTATATTGTTAGACTTCATCTTATTAATTTGCGGAGCAATTAACTGGCTTCCTTTTTTTATTACATCTGAAATTTTATAATTTTTTTTAGGTTTAATTGGTGGTTGAGGTGGCTGTGGTAATATATTAACTGAAAATTTCGTACTTTCTTTCCCTGCTGGCTTTTCTACTTTTTCTACAACTGGTGGTTTTTCAATTACAGCTGGTTTTTCAACGACAGGAGGCTTTTGAATAGGTACTTCTTTCTGAATCGGCTGTTCTTTTGGCGGCTTTATTTGCATTTCTTTTTGCGTTTGCTGCATAGCTGGTTGCTGCGTAATTGGTTCAGATTGGTATGTTATTTCTTCTTCATTTTCTATTCCAAGGGGCGTCGGTGTCGCTGCAAATTCTTTTTGTTGTACCTCTTTTACATATTCTTTTGGAGGAGCTGAACCAGCACCTATATTTTTTTTCACATGCACGCTGCTGGATGGAACTTTTATTTTCATGCCTGGCATAATAAGATCTGGATTACTCAGCTGCTTATTCGTCTTTTTTAACGTTTCCAAATCTACTCCGTGCTTTTTTGCAATTTTCCAAAGGGTATCTCCTTTTTGCACAATATGAATTTTCAATTTTTCCCCCTCCTGTACTACCTATCTATGAACAAAAATAATATAAAATGAAGCGGTTTCTATAGTTTAACACTCTTGCTCTTACTATTTAGTCATACACAATATTGCATCAGTATGAAAAATACAATGATTCCCTCAACACAATGTATGATTGCAACGAGCTAATTATGTTTAATAAAAAAGCGACGGAAATCCGCCGCTTTTACACACGTTCTAACATACGGTTTAAAGCCAAAACCGCTTCTTTTGTCACTTGTTTATCTACTTGAATAACATTGACTTCTTCTCCGCACTCAATCATTTCTAATGCCCACAATAAATGTGGTAAATCAATCCGATTCATCGTTAAACAAGGGCACATAAATGGATTTAATGAAATAATTTCTTTATCAGGATGCCTATGCATAATCCGGTTTACTAAGTTCATCTCTGTCCCAACGGCCCACTTGCTTCCTGATGGTGCTTGCTCAATCATATCAATAATATATTTTGTTGACCCTGCATAATCAGAAGCTGCCACTACCTCATAACAACATTCTGGATGGACAATAATATTCATATCAGGATGATTTCCCCGCACACTTTCAATATTTTTAACAGTGAAATTTTGGTGCACAGAACAATGACCTTTCCATAAAATCACTTGGATGTCCTCAATATTTCCATCGTATTCTAATACATCTGTATGTGGATCCCAAACCGCCATTTTATCTAACGGAATACCAAGGTCATACGCTGTATTTCGCCCTAAATGCTGATCTGGCAAAAAAACTAAACGCTCTTTTTTCGTAAATGCCCAAGACACCATTTGTTTTGCATTAGAAGACGTTACTGTCGCTCCACCATTTCGGCCACAGAACGCTTTAATAGCTGCCGTAGAATTAACATATGTCAATGGAATCATCGTATCTCCAAATAACTTTATAAGCTCTTTCCAAGCTCGTTCTGTTTGTTCAATATCCGCCATATCCGCCATAGAACAGCCTGCGCGCATGTCTGGTAAAATAACAACCTGTTCCTCTGTCGTTAACATATCTGCTGTTTCGGCCATGAAATGTACGCCACAAAACACAATATATTTTGCCGCTTTATTATTGGCCGCTACTTGCGCAAGTTGTAATGAATCTCCCGTAGCATCCGAAAATTGAACGACTTCATCCTTTTGGTAATGATGCCCCGGAATAAATAGCGACTCCCCTAATTTTTCTTTTATTTCACGAACACGCTCTTCCATCTCTTGGACTGACATCTTTTGATAACGCTCTGGTAACATTGTTTCAATTGGCTGAACCTTCTCTAAAATACTCATGAATACTCCCCCTCTAACCCAGTCACCTTAAACTTCAATATTAAAACTAATATCTAATGCTCCCGCAGAATGTGTTAATAATCCAAGTGAAATGTAATCTACCCCTGTGTTTCCGTATTTTGATAAATTTTCAATTGTAATACCACCTGATGCTTCTGTCACAATCGCGCTTGGAACAATTTTGGAAAACTCCCTAACTTCTTCTGGTGTACGATTGTCGAACATAATAATGTCCGCTCCCGCCGCTACAGCTTCGCGTACTTGTTCTTCCGTTTCCGTCTCCACTTCAATTTTCACCATATGTCCAATCTTTTCTTTCACAGCTATAACAGCTTTTGTAATAGATCCTGCAAAAGCAATATGATTATCTTTAATCATGACACCATCATATAGTCCAAAACGATGGTTATACCCACCCCCGCAAACAACCGCATATTTATCAAACATACGCAGCCCTGGCATCGTTTTTCTCGTATCACAAATACGTGTATAATTACTTCCCAGCGCCCGAACTGCTCTTTGTGTCATCGTTGCTATACCGCTCATGCGTTGAATAACATTTAAAATTACACGCTCTGTCGTTAATAAAGATGCAATTGGTCCTTTTACACTTGCTAAAATCTCGCCTTTCCCTACAAAATCTCCATCTTTTTTATGTAGTATAATTTCGATACTCTCATCTAACAATCGAAATCCTTGTTCAATTACTGCTCCCCCTGCGAATACCCCTGCATCTTTCGCAAGAAATGTTCCTTCTGCCTTTAAATTGTCAGGAAAAATAAGCTGAGATGTTACATCTCTTTCACCAATGTCTTCTAAAAAAAATTTTTCTAATGCCTTTCTTACCTTTAACGCGTTCATAAAATCCCTCTTCCCTTCATTACACAAGCTGTAATGTTTTATTCACAACAATAATTTCTTTCGTTACTTTATTTTGGTTTGGGTAATCACCACGATAATGACCACCTAGGCTCTCTTTTCTTTGCAGTGCTGCTTCTATAATAAGCTGACAAACCGTTAGCATATTTACAATGGTTACATCTTCATCTGTCAAAGCTCCATATTGTGGCCTGCTACTTTGTACAAGATACTGTTCAAACCATCTTTTTGCATATAATAAACTCTGTTCTGTTCGCACAATTCCTACGTACGTCATCATATGTTTTTGGATTTCTTTCTTCGTAGGTAACTGAGAATCTTTACATATTTCATATAGTCTTTCACAACTGTTTTCTTTTCCTTGTACGGGATGAGCTAAAATATGTTTTCCAATTCGTTTCCCAAACACGAGCCCTTCTAACAATGAATTGCTCGCTAAACGATTTGCACCATGTACACCGTTACAAGCTACTTCACCAACCGCATATAAATGCGGGATAGATGTTTCCCCATCACAATTTGTCTTTACGCCGCCCATATGGAAATGAGTACCAGGAACAACTGGAATCCTATTTTGCTTTACATCTATACCATTCTTTTTACATAATGCCGATACAGTAGGAAAACGTTCTTCAAAGTTTGGAAGAGAAGAAATATCTAAGTATACACTTTCCCCTGCAAGAAGCTGTTGATGAATCGCACGCGCCACTATATCACGTGGTGCAAGATCGTGCTGCGGATGTACATCCAGCATAAAACGATGTCCTTTTTCATTTAACAAAATAGCTCCTTCGCCTCGTACCGCTTCTGAAACAAGTCCACAGCAACGTCCCTCTGCATAGAGCATTGTTGGATGAAATTGAATAAACTCTAAATCAACAAGTTCTCCACCAGCTCGGTACACCATTGCTAATCCGTCACCTGTAATCGTTTCATCGTTAGACGTAAATGCATACACGCCTCCTATACCACCTGTAGCCAATACAATGCGCTCAGCAGCGTAACGATGTATATTCCCTTCGCTATCACGGGTCAAAACACCCTTACATACATTATTGTCTATTATTAAATCGAGCACCATTTCTTGCTCCACTACTGTAACGTATGGAACTACTTCCTGAATCAAATGCTCTAATAAGTTCTTTCCTGTTGCATCTCCCCCAGCGTGTAAAATACGTCGTTTTCGATGCGCACCTTCTTTTCCAAGGTGAGGTCCTTTTTCATCCCCATCAAATTTCATCCCATTTGCAATGAGCGTACGAATCTCTTTCGCACCTTCTTCAACTAAATACCGAACTGCCTCTTCGTTGTTATATCCACAACCAGCCGCTATCGTATCTTCATAATGATCAGTCGCATTGTCATATGTAGCTACAGCTGCTGCAATTCCGCCCTGCGCTAAGTGCGTGTTGTTATTTCGCCTTGTTTTTTTTGTGATAATTATCACATTCTTTTCGTGACAAAGCTCTTTCGCAACACGAAGTGCTGCAACACCGCTTCCGATAATTAAGACATCTGCACTTGGCATGATCATTGCCTCCCACTTTACACTTTTCAACTGTCTTGACACCTATATTTACATAGATTTAAAATAATGACAAGAGTTTTTTAGAAAGTCGCATTTTCATTATGAAATTTAGAGGAACTCTCACACTACCTAAAAAATAAAAAGCGATTGTAACTCTACTATAGAGAGGACTATATATTATGATATATCTTGACTATGCAGCTACAACACCGATGCGCAAAGAAGCGATTGACACATATACAAAATCTGCACAGCAATACTTCGGTAATGAACAAAGCTTACACGATATTGGCGGAACCGCTTCATCTTTACTCCAGGTTTGCAGGAAGACATTTTCCCAAATGATTGGAGGAAAAGAGCAAGGCGTATTTTTTACAAGCGGCGGTTCTGAGTCTAATTATCTTGCGATCCAGTCACTCCTAAACACAAAGAGCGGCAAACACATACTTACAACACCGATGGAACATGCATCAATTCGTAGCTATTTTCGGTCATTAACAAAGCAAGGATATACAATTACAGAAATCCCTGTCGATTCATACGGGCTTATTAGCCTTAAAGATTTAGAAGCAGCCATTACAGACGATACAGTTTTAGCAAGTATTCAGCATGCTAATTCTGAAATTGGAACCGTTCAACCAATCTCAGAAATTGGAGCACTACTAAAAAAACACCATATTTTATTTCATACAGATTGTGTACAGACATTTGGTAAACTCCCAATTAATGTGACAACAATGCAAATCGATAGCCTTTCTGTTTCCGCTCATAAAATTTATGGTCCAAAAGGCGTTGGAGCTTGCTATATAAACCCACAAGTTCGCTGGGAGCCAGTCTTTCCAGAGACTTCTCATGAAAAAGGATTTCGTCCAGGGACAGTTAATGTACCTGGCATCGCTTCATTTCTAACAGCCGCCGAACACATATTAGATGAACACGAAGAAGAACAAGCTCGTTTTGAGCAATTGCGCTCCTATTTTACGAAACAATTACAGACAATTCCTCTAGAAATTCAAGTAGAAGGACATTCTACCGCTTGTTTACCTCACATTGTTGGGGTTACAATAAAAAGAATAGAAGGTCAGTACACAATGTTAGAATGCAACCGCCATGGCATTGCCATTTCAACAGGAAGCGCATGTCAAGTTGGCAAACAAGAACCTTCCAAAACAATGCTTGCAATTGGAAAAACGTATGAAGAGGCAAAACAGTACGTTCGCTTTTCATTTGGACGTCATACAACGAAAGAACAAATTGATACAACCATTCATGCACTACACACAATTGGAAATCAATTTTATAGAGGTGTTAAATCATAATGAAACAAAATGACCAAAAAAAAATTCTAGGGGAAGAAAGAAGACAACTCATTCTCGAGTGGCTCCTTGCCGCTAGTGAACCGTTATCTGGAAGTGAATTATCTAAAAAGACAAATGTCAGCAGACAAGTCATTGTGCAAGATATCTCCTTACTAAAAGCACGAAATGAACCAATTATCGCGACTGCACAAGGGTATTTATATTTAAAGCCACAAGCAAAGAAGGCTACAGTTGAGCGTGTTATCGTCTGTCAGCATAAACCAGGTGAAGTACGTCAAGAATTAACGTTGCTAGTTGATCACGGCGTTACGATTAAAGATGTTAAAGTTGAACATCCTGTATATGGCGATTTAACAGCTTCTATTATGGTAAGTAATCGCTTTGAAGTCGAACAATATTTACGAAAGATTGAAGATACAAATGCCTCCTATTTATCTCAATTAACAGACGGGATTCACTTACATACAATTGAAGCAGATTCCACTGAAAAATTAAACGCAGCTTGTGATGCGCTAGACCGCGCTGGGTTTCTCGTTTATTAATAAAAAGCACAGAGATTTTCATCATTCTCTGTGCTTTTTTACGTGAAATGATATAATATTGAAAACAATTGGGAAGGAGAGAAAATATGGAAAGTAAACTCGTTCACTTTAGCATCGGTAAACCGAAACAAATGCAATATGGGGAAAATAAAGAAATGACAACGGGTATCTGTAAAGAACTTACAGATGCAGCCTTTCTCTCAAAAGGTGGCTTTCGTGGTGATGACGTAGCCGACTTACGATATCACGGCGGACCTGATCGCGCTGTTTGTGTCTATCCATATGAACATTACGCACTTTGGGAGCAAGAATTTCAAACAAAGCTCCCGCACTCTACATTCGGCGAAAATATTACCGTAACCAATATGCTAGAGGGTGATGTTTTCATTGGTGATACATATCAATTAGGCGAAGCAATTATTCAAGTAACACAAGCTAGAGTACCATGTAGTACCATTTCAAAACGTCTTGGTATTCCCGGTATTTTACCACGCATTGTAGAAACTGGTTATACCGGTTATTTATGCCGCGTTCTTCAAGAAGGAATTGTTCGGAAAGACTCACAAATCAAACTACTAGAGCGTCACCAAAAAGAAGTTTCTGTGCTATTTTCTAATGAAATATATTTTCATAGAAGAAAAGATAAAGAGGGCATCGAGAAGATTCTTGCTGTTCCAGAATTAGCGGATGTTTGGCGTGAGCAGTTGACGGAGCGTCTTGCAAAGTTAAAGTAATATAAAAAATCCCACCATGTGAAAGTGGGATTTTTTATATCATTTTAAAATATACTTTTCGCTTCAATTACATAAATCGCTTGTTCTGCACCAAATTCATAATGTGTTTGGATTAGCTTCATATGTAACCTGTCTAAAAGTTTACGGGATGGTGTATTAGCCATTTGTGTGACTGCAATTACTCTTGATAGATATAATTCACGAAAGCCGTAATTAATTAATTCTTGAACGGCCTCTGCCGCATAACCAACTCCCCAAAACTTCGAAAAAAACTGATAAGATACCTCAATATCTTGACTGGCATGATGCGGATTTAATGATACTACTCCCATAAACTCTTTTGTTTCTTTTTCTCTAACAATCCAATACCAACAATTTTCTTTAGGGTGCAACATGTCATCTAAAACAGCTTTAATCGTTTCCACTTTACGCGGCCCGCCAAGATATTTTCTCACTTCTATATTTAAGTATAATGCTTTTATATTTTCATAGTCTGACTCATGAACCGTCTCCAATACACAACGTTTCGTTTCCAGCAAAACCTATGGTCACCTCCCCTGTTACAACCAATAAGAAGAATAACTCCCAAGCACCGTAACAGAAAACCCAAGTGCCTCTAGCTCCATCGTCACTCCTGGTAATAAAACATCATCATACGCCTTATCAACATCAATTAAGAAAAAGTAATTGCCAAGACCCGTTTTCATTGGACGTGATTCTATTTTTGATAAATTTAATTTTCTCCATGCGAAAGCTGATAATACTTGATAGAGCGCCCCTGCATAGTCAGCAGGTAACGTTATCATAAGCGTCGTTTTTTCTCCGCGGTTCTCACCGTTTTTCGGTAATGACGCTCGCTTCTTTTTATGCAATACTAAAAAACGTGTATGATTATTTTTATGCGTATGAATATCGCGCTTTACAATCGCTAAATCGTACTTTTCTGCCGCTGCTTCATTCGCAATTGCTGCTACCTTTTCTTCCGGATGCTCCTTAATATACTGCGCCGCTGCACTTGTCGATGTCATATCACGGACTGTTACACCCTTTAACTCTTCATTTAAAAATTTATGGCACTGGGCAATGGCATGGGGATGAGAGTGTACTCTGTATACTTCCTTCCATACTTTTTCATAATCTGGATGAACTAGCAAATGCTGCTGAATCGGCACTGTAATTTCACCTACAATAAAAAGTGGTTGTTCATGTACGAGATAATCAACCGTAATATTAACCGACCCTTCAATTGCATTTTCAAGTGGTACAACTGCAAAGTCTACATTTTCATTTGCCGCTGCATCTATACAATCAGGAATCGTTCGATACGGAACGTGCTCTGCCTCCGGAAAAAAACGACTCACTGCCATATTTGTAAATGTTGCTTCTGGTCCTAAATAGCCAACTCGAATCATCGTCTTTTCCCCTCTTTTTCATTTTCTTACTGTTATACCATGAATATTTTCATTTTTCTATGTAAATTTTAAATATTTCAAAAAGACTAGCGTTTGCTAGTCTATATGTTTCATGTATTCTTTTTGAGCGAAGAAGAAATAGATAACTGTTGCAATACAATATATACTTATCACTTTTATACTTGTATATAACACATTCATCCCCATTAAATTACCTAATGCAATAAAAGCAAATATACTGTGTATGATTCCAACCGCAATAGGAATAAAAAATAAACTTCCCATTTGCCATCTAACAATACGGTTTATTTCTCCTTTCTCCATTCCTATTTTCATTAAAGAGCGATACTCTTTACGATCCTGTCCAATATCAGAAAACCATTTAAAATATGTCATACTACAAGTTACTAAGAAGAAAAGAACACTAATAAATGAACCAATAAATAATAATACTGCCCCTCCTTTTCTAAATGCAGTGTACATACTAATCTTATTTCTCACCGAAGAAGAATAATCTGGAGACACTTTCTCCCTGAATTCTAACGCGAATTTTTTTTGTCCTTGCCAATTTGGAAAATTATAACCATAATATACGTACTTTTCATGATTAGGAATAACACTTTCCCATTGTTTAAACTGCTCATCCTGTACAACTAATAATTGGTTATGGTGTCCAGCACCATCTGAATTAAAAACCATTTCTGATTTAAATCCCTGTAGTTTAATCTGATACGGTACTTCTAACATTTGAAAATGGAATATTTCCTTGTCATACACATTTTGACCATCAAAGGCCATTGGATTTATAAATGTACCATGGCCTTTTTTATTGCTCACCATGCTCTTCCCTTGTTTCTTCGCTTCTTTGTTATAGTCTGTTTGTGACATAACAGTAATAGGAAATAAACGTCCGTCATGTGTTGTAATAAACTTCCCTGGTAATCCGATAAATTGTACCCTCTCTACATTTTTATAACCATGTTTCTTAAATAAGGCTGAGAGCTCATTAGGAGCAATCACCTCATGAGATTCGATTCCTTTTTCTGTATACGAAATTTCATGAGGAAATGAAAACATAGCGCTTTTTGGAAGATCAGAAAAATATGCATAGGCAGTTCCGGATGCTGTAATAACTGTTGCCGTCAAAATAGAAATAGAAAATAAAAACTTTGCATGATCTTTCAATTTATGCTCAAGACTGCGAAGCACAAATAAATTAGGATATTTATAATAGATATGCTTTTGTTTTCGAAGCCCTTTCAAAACAATCAAACTTCCTTGCGTAAATAAAAAATAAGTCCCTATAATTACGGTACTAAAAATGGGATAGAAATAGAGGAATAACTTTCCTAGCGTTACTTTTACCGCCAGGGTGTAACCACATAAAAGAAAAATAATTCCTAAACCAAATCGCCATTTGCCTACTTTAAAAGCTCTACGTCCTTTTCTCTTATCCAATAATAAATCCACAATTTCTAACTTCCGCACATTCCATAAACTAAATAATGCTAAAGAAAAAAAGATACATGAATATGCAACAGTTGTCATCAAAATCGGTTTTATTTGAAAGCTAAAACCAATCGTATTCTCTAAATCTAAGAGCATACTTAATGTCATTAAAAATAAATTTGAAAATAACATCCCAATCCCAAGCCCCATACAAGTTGCTACAAAATCAACTACAACCTGTTCTAGCAATAATAAAACGGAGATCCTAACATTTGTAGATCCCATTAATTTAAGCAATCCTAATTCTTTCTTTCGCGCATCAAGAAAAGTGGCATTAGAACTTAACATAAACAATGCCGAAAACATAAGAATGAGATAACTACATCCTTGTAAACCCGACCTGATTCCAATATGGACATTACTGTCTGCAACTTCCGGATGATAAACAAAAGATGTATACATATAAAAAACTGCTACAGAGAAAGAGCTACTTAACAGAAATGCTTTATAACTCCGCCAATTCCCCCTTACATTTTGTATCGCTAGCTGCCTGATATTCATCTATATCCTCCCTGTAACTTGTTACATAGGTAAAAAGCTAGAGGTCTCCCTAGCTTTTCACGTGTTTTAAATACCCTCTTTGTGCAACCATAAAATAAATTGCTGAAGCTACAATATAGGCACCAATCACAATCGCTCCTGATTTCCATAAATCGATATAAAGCATTTTCCCTAATGTATGCAGAGCAAATCCACTATGAATCGTACCAATTAAAATTGGGATAAAGAAGATAACTCCCATTTGACGAATCGCAATTTTATGAATTTCTTTATCTGTCATACCGATTCTTTTTAACGACTTAAATTGAATACGATCTTGTTCCTTATCGTTAAACCATTTAAAATATGTCATGCTACAAGCAAAGAAGAAAAATAGTACCGCTACGAAGAAGCCGATGAACATTGTAATCGCTCCACCTTCTCTTATATTTTTATAAGCAAACACCGAATTCTTCAGTTCTCCTTGCTTCTCTGGTGCGATTTCCTTCTTCAAATCTAGCACAAGATCTTCTGTACTTTTCCAATCTTCAATATAATAGCCGTAATATTTTGTCTTTTCTTCATCTGGTACGAGCTTTGCATACTTCTCAAAATCTTGATCATTCACAACAAGATATTCACCATCATTAAAAACAGAATATGCAGTTGGTTTATTCATATGAACAGACTGTTTTTGTCCGTTAATTGTAAATTCATACGGTTTCGTCTGGTCTACCTTCATCATATCATTCGCCATATCAATTATAACCATCGTTGCACTACCTGGTGCATTATGAACTTCGCTAGGTTGTTCTCTCTTTTGTTTACGCACTTCCGCATTATATTCTTTTTCTGAAATAACCGCTATTGGTACTTCATGTTCACCGTTAAACAATGTTACTTTCTGCGTGGCAGGCAGTTTTACGCTGGTTACTTTTCGCACATCTTCAAACCCATGCTTTTTTAATAACTCTTGTACTTTTTCTTCGTTAATAATGCTATGTGTATTTAGTCCCTTCTCTTCATATGAAATAGCATGTGGCGTAAGATCTACCGTTTTCGCACTCATATTTTCAAAATATACATAAAGCGTACCTATCGCCGAAGAAACAACCGCCGTAATAATAGAAATTACAAACAGAAAACGAGCGTTATCTTTCATCTTATAAATAAGATTGCTAAGTACAAACATATTTGGATATGTATAAAAAGATTGTTTTCGTTTTTGCAGTGCTTTTAACACGACTGTACTACCTTGTGTAAACAATAAATATGTTCCGCCAATTGTCAATCCTACAATCGGTAAAAACAGTATCATAAAGTTCATGAACGTCACTTGGAAACAAAGTACGTACGCCACAACAATACATCCTACACCGACTACACATAACCATGTAAATGCAAATGGCTCTACTTTTTGTTTTCTAGCTTCTCTTAGTAAATCAATAATTTGCAAGCGTCCTACTGTCCAAACGCTAAACAATGATAGTACGAAAAAGAGAATAAAATATACACCAGCTGTCATAAGAACTGCTTTACTATTCCATACGAGCGGAAGTGTTTTATCAATTTTCAATAATACACTTAATGCTTGGAAAAAAAGTTTGGAACAAAGCGTCCCAATACCAATACCTACTACAATTGCAATGCTACCTAACATCATTTGCTCTAGTATAATCATTCGCACGAGCTGAGCTTTCGTTCCGCCTATTAATGTTAGCAAACCAAATTCTTTTTTTCGTGCTCGTAAAAACGTTGAATTTGCATATAAAATAAAGAGTGCTGAGAAGATGACAACGATATAGTTCATCGATTCTAATCCTTTTGTAACCATCACCTTCATGCTAATATTACCGCTCACGACATCTGGATGATAAATGAAGGAAGCATACATGAAAAAGACTACAATCGATAAACAACTACTAATCAAAAAGGCTTTATAATTACGCCAATTTCCTTTTACATTATTAAGCGCGAGCTGGCGAAAGTTCATGATATTCCCCTCCTAGCATCGCGAGTACGTCTAAAATTTCTTGGAAAAAGGCTTGTTTTGTTTTTCCTTTATGAATTTCCGAGAAAATTTCTCCATCACGGATAAAGAGAATTCGTTCGCAATAACTAGCTGCTACAGGATCATGTGTTACCATTGCAATCGTTACTTTCTTTTGCTCATATAAATCTTGCAGAGCACCCATTAATGATTTCGCAGATTTAGAATCTAAATTCCCCGTTGGTTCGTCTGCTAAAATTAATGTCGGTTCGTGAATAATCGCTCTTGCAGCTGCGGCACGTTGTTGTTGTCCACCAGATACTTCGTATACTTTTTTATTTAAAATCTCTTCAATGTTTAAGAATTTTGCAATTTCAAGTACTTTCGCATCAATTTCATTCACAGGGCGCTTCGCCATGACAAGTGGTAAAATGATATTTTCTTTAATCGATAACGTATCAAGTAAGTTGAAATCTTGGAATATGAACCCTAAATGTGTACGACGAAATTCTGCTAGTTTTGCTGCACGCATTTGACTAATCTCTTCACCATTTACATACACATGCCCCGATGTTTGTTTATCGATTGTTGCTAATAAATTAAGAAGCGTTGTTTTCCCGCTCCCCGAAGGCCCCATAATTCCGACAAATTCGCCTTCGTCAATTTTAAAATTTATATCGTTTAAAGCAGTCGTCGCTACTGAACCTTTTGATTGATATACCTTCGTTAACCCTTTTACTTCAAGAACACTCATTTCTAATCCCCCTATGTGTTTTCTTCTTACATTTACTATAAAAAAAATGAGAAAAAGAAACGAGTGATTTCTCTTACAAAACGATTTGTTATCTTACAATTTTGTCATTTTTCTCATCGATGTGTGATATTCTTCATCTTTAGAAAATTGAAATGTAAATGTTGTCCCTGCGCCTTCAGTTGATTGCACGTAAATTCCATGCTGCAAGTTATTGCAAATCTCCTTCGTAATATGTAAACCCATTCCTGTTGCTTCCCTCGTTTTCCGGCCATTTATCCCCGTAAAGAATGGGTCAAATACACGCTTTATATCTTGCTTCGGAATACCAATCCCATTATCACGAATATGTAATAAAATTTTCTGATTCTTCTCCTCTATTTGAAACTGAATTTCTTTCTTCTCTGCTTGTGCGATTTTTGTATACTTAATAGCATTCACTACAATTTGACTCATTGCGATACTAATCCATTTCCGGTCCGATGCAACCATACAAGTATCTTCTTCAAACATCAATTTCGGATATACAGAAGATTGGATAAAAGACTTTCGATTTTGATTAATAATATCTCGCACGATATCTATTACATTTATTACTTCTACTTTATAATCTTTAGCAAACTGCTCTAATCTCGCCATATGTAATGCTAAATCTAAACCATTTAAAATATGATTATTTTCTTCACGAATACTTTCAACTGTTTCCCTTGCCTCGCGATGTTCTTTACCGTATTTCTGCAGCAATAATTCAATAACTGAAACCGGTGTTTTCATTTGATGAATCCATTGATTCATGAAAATCATTTGTTGCTGCTCTTTCGTATGCTGCTGGTGAACCTCATTCATATATTGCTGCCGTAGCAACGTGAATGCTTCTACAATCACTTCTTGTTCTGACGTATAAGAAGCATCAATAAGTAAAGAGTCATGTAACGTATGTCCTCCAGCGATATATTGCTCTATTCTCTTTAAAAACACGCTTCGTTTTCGGTAATCGTAAATGAGATATACACTAAACACAACTATCCCTAATAAAATTCCATATAACCATGTACTCCAGTCGAGTGACCTTTTTTCTAACAAGCTTTGTAACTGCAATACGAGTCCAAATAAACAAAGACTTACAATATAAGAAAAGATTAAAGAGAATCGGTCTATGAGGTAGCTTTTAACCTTCATGCCCGTCTCCCCATTCTGTAAGAAGTGCATAACCATATCCACGTTTTGTCACAATTACATTTTTAATGCCAAGCTCCTCTAATTTCTTTCTCACGCGCTTTACGTTCACAGTTAATGTATTATCATCAACAAAAGCGACTTCATCCCATAGCGCCTCTAATAGTTCTTCACGCGTTACATATTGATTCGCCTGTTTCATTAAACACTCGAGTAAATAAAATTCATTTTTTGTAAGTTCAATTTGTTGTCCATTCCACTCTACTGTATGTTGTGATGGAAATAGTAATAATCCGCTAACACCTAAACAATCGCTTTCTGTTGATAACGCATACTCACCGTATCCACGTCGCAAGGCACTCTTCACTTTTGCCATTACAATATCTAAATGAAACGGCTTCATAATATAATCATCTCCACCATTTTCAATCGCCATCACTTGGTCCATTTCCCCTGTTCTTGCTGAAATGAAAATAATCGGTGCATTCGATACTGTACGAATTTGACGACACCAATAAAAACCATCGAAGTACGGTAAATTAATATCAAGTAACACTAAATGAGGATTCACCTTCACAAACTCGTCCTTTATTTGACGTAAATCGCTTGCTCTAAATGATTGATAACCGTACTTTTCTAAATGTTCTTCTAATATCCCCGCAATCTTTTCATCATCTTCTACAATCAATACTTTATACATATACTTCCTCTCCCCTTGTTTCACTCTAAAACATCAAAATTGCGACCTTGACAACAAAAAAGATACCCTCTTCCTCCTTAAAAAATGAGCTTTTTATCAGCCTTCTATATCTTCCTTCACACCCCTTTTTTCCATTATAAAAAAGACTGCCGTATTTTGGCAGTCTTAATCGATAAATTCGAATTGATATTCAAGAATTTTTACAATGTCACCGTCTTTAGCACCACGTGCACGAAGTGCTTCATCAATACCCATTCCACGCATCTGACGAGCAAATCTACGTACAGATTCATCACGCGAGAAGTCTGTCATCTTGAATGTTTTCTCAATGTCATAACCAGAAATGACAAATGTACCGTCACTTTCGCGTGTAATTTCAAATTTAGATCCTTCAGACTCAAATTTGTACATTACACTCGCTTCAGATTCATCTACAACATCATGTACTGGGAATTCTGGTGTTGTTTCTACTAGGTTTGCTACTTCAAATAGTAAATCACGAACACCTTGTTTTGTTACTGCAGAGATTGGGAAGATTTGTACTTCATCGCCCACTTTCTCTTTAAACGCTTGTAAGTTTTCTTCTGCATCTGGCATATCCATTTTGTTTGCAACAACAACTTGTGGACGCTCTGTTAGACGCAGATTGTATTCTTTCAATTCAGAATTGATCGTTACATAATCCTCATATGGATCACGACCTTCTAAACCAGACATATCAATTACATGTACGATAACACGTGTACGTTCAATATGGCGTAAGAATTGGTGTCCAAGTCCAACGCCGGCATGTGCTCCTTCAATTAGTCCAGGAAGGTCAGCCATAACGAAACTACGATTATCACCAGTTTCAACAACACCAAGGTTTGGAACGATTGTTGTAAAGTGATATTCTGCAATTTTCGGACGCGCTGATGATACAACGGATAACAATGTTGATTTACCTACACTCGGGAATCCAACCAGTCCAACGTCTGCTAATACTTTAAGTTCTAAAATTACATCACGTTCTTGACCCGGTTCCCCGTTCTCAGCGATTTCTGGCGCTGGGTTTGTCGGTGTTGCAAAACGTGAGTTACCGCGGCCACCTCGGCCACCTTTTGCGATAACTGCTGATTGCTCATGCGTTACTAAATCCGCAAGAATTTGACCAGTTGCTTCATCTTTCACAACTGTTCCCGGTGGAACTTTTACAATTAAATCATCCGATTTACGACCATGTTGGCCTTTACTCATACCATGCTGACCACGATCAGCTTTGAAATGACGTTGATAGCGGAAATCCATTAATGTACGTAAGCCTTCGTCAACAACGAAAACAACATCCGCACCTTTACCGCCATCTCCACCTGCTGGGCCACCTTTTGGAACATACTTTTCACGACGGTATGCAACCATTCCGTTTCCACCGTCGCCGCCTTTTACATATATCTTGACCTGATCTACAAACATTATTTCACCACACTTTTTTCGATTGGTTGTAATATAACTGAGACTTCATCGTCTCGCACTGTATAAGAAATGGAATACCATTTATTGTTTTGGTTCGTAAACCACGTTTGTAGTTCTTCTACATTCGTTAGCTTACCACGAAAATCAAAAAAGAAACGAGCATCTTCCGCGCTACATTCGATTGTGATACAAACATAATTTTCAACATAAACGTCTAAACTATGCTGAAGTATTGAGAAAAATTCATTCGTCCATGCACAAACCGTCTCATCGACATGAGATAAGTTATGTAGTTCTCCTAATACTTCGTACTCCAATAAGCACGGTTGCTGTTTCCAATTATATGTTAAAATCCATTCTGAAAATAAAGGCATCGATAGCCCCATCAGATAAGATTCTTGTCTCGCTTCTTGGACAAAACGATCGATGAGCCCATGAATCTCTTCCACTCTTCCGAGTGAAAGGTTTCCCTTAATCATCTGCATGCGATTCAGCCAATCATGCCTAGAATGGCGCAATGCATCTATAATTGTCCATTTTTTATTCATCCAGATACTCCTTAATATAGAAAAACTCTAACCTGCACTCAGGTTAGAGTTTTCCGTGAGTTTCTTATGCTTCTTGAGCAACAGGATATACGCTCACTTGTTTGCGGTCACGGCCAAGACGCTCGAAGCGTACTACGCCGTCAACTTTCGCGTATAAAGTGTCATCGCCACCACGACCAACGTTAACACCTGGATAAATTTTTGTACCGCGTTGACGGTAAAGAATTGAACCACCTGAAACCGTTTGACCATCTGCGCGTTTAGCACCAAGACGTTTTGACTGAGAGTCACGACCGTTCTTTGTACTACCTACACCTTTCTTAGATGCGAAAAACTGAAGATCTAATCTTAACATACGTTACACCTCCTGCATTTTTTCTATTAAACGGATATACTTTCCGTAATCAAGTTCAATCGTCTTAAGCGAAACAACTAATCCTTCTAAAAGCGTTTGGGCTTTCTCTGCCGTATGAGCATCTAAATCATTAGGCAACTCATACGTTAAGAACCCACCATCACTTCCGAGTTCAATAGTTGCTTGCACATTACAAAGTACTTCCACTGCATTTATAGATCCAAACACGACCGCAGTTGTCGCAGAACAGACAAGGTCTTGCCCATGCGGTGCATAATCGGCATGTCCGGTCATTTTAAATGATTGGATACTTCCTAATTTCGTGCGACTTATCGTAACTTTAATCATCTTAACCCGAATTAAGCGTTGATTGCTTCAATCACTAGCTTAGTGTAAGGTTGACGATGACCTTGTTTTTTACGATTGTTCTTTTTCGCTTTGTATTTGAAAACGATGATTTTCTTAGCGCGACCTTGTTTTTCAACTTTCGCAGTAACTGTTGCACCTTCTACAACTGGGCTACCAACTTTCACGTTTTCGCCACCAACGAAAAGAACTTTGTCAAAAGTAACAGTTTCACCAGCTTCAACATCTAATTTTTCAATGTAGATTTCTTGACCAGCTTCAACTTTGATTTGTTTTCCACCTGTTTCGATAATTGCGTACATACTTGCACCTCCTCATAATTACTAAGACTCGCCAAAACGAGGTAGACATAAAATGTCTTTTTGGAACCTGTCTTGCGCGGTTGTAGCATATAGCAGTTTAGGTGCTATAAACTATAACATAAAGATGTTATCACGAAACATTGACGATTGTCAATAAATGTTCTGCTAACTATTTTTTCCGTTCTATCATTTCTTGTTTCTTTCCAAATCGAACAATCGCATACTTCTCCACTTCTTCATCCTTAAAATAAATGTGAAACGGTATATTTTTTTGTAATTCTTTTTGTAAAAATATTTTTTGTACTTCCCTTGGTGCTGCAATTAACACCGCTTCATCTTCTATACTACTATATGTAATAAGCTCTCTTTCTAACTCGTATGCAACTGCTTCATTTGAAATCACATATCCTGCCGTTTTACACTGCACACAATCTTCTAGTAGTACGTCACGCAGCGAGTGTTTTTTACGCTTGCGTGTCATCTCTAAAATACCGAGCTCTGTAAATCCGAGAACACGTGTATATGTACGATCTCTTTGTAAAGAAGAAATAAGTCTCTCTCTTACCTTCTCTTTATCTTCTTGTTTTTTCATATTAATGAAATCAATTAAAATCATACCACCAATATCACGTAATCTTAATTGGCGAGCAATTTCTTCCGCAGCTATTTCATTCGTTCGTAATACTGTATCTTGCAAGTTCTGTTTTCCAGTAAATTTACCGGTATTCACATCAATTACCGTCATTGTCTCCATTTGCTCCATAATTAAATAAGAACCATTTGATAACCACACAATTTTTTGCAGCGCCTTTTCAATTTCACGATCTACACCATAGTGACTGAACATAGAAGTTTTTTCATTGTAAAATAAAACTTTTTCTTTCCCTACTTTTTCTTGTAGTTCTGGTACTATACTACGTGTATCTACAATGATTTTTTCAATCGTTTCAATCGGATTTTCATTAAAGACACGATCTAAAAAAGTAGCCGGGCGATGAAGTAATAACGGCGCCTTACCTTGATCTTCTTTTCTTTTTAATTCTTTAAACAACGTTTGAAAATGTTGCATTTCAAGCTGCACTTCACCGATTGTACCTTTATCACAAGCTGAACGAAAAATATATCCTCCTGCTCCATCTACTTGAATTTCAAGCAATTGCTGTCGTTTTTTATTATTTTTTATTTTCCGGGAAACAGCGCGCATCTCGTCATAAGGCATATACACGACATATTTCCCGGTAAATTCTACATTCGCTGTTAATTTGGGACCTTTTGTATCGATCGCTTCTTTTACTACTTGCACGAGCAATGCTTGCCCTTCATGCACTCGATATGATGGTGGAACATCATCATATGAAAGATAGGCATGTTTTTCTAAACCGATATTAACAAACGCTGCATTCATCCCCGCAATCGTTCGTACGACACGCCCTACATAAATATGTCCAACAATCTCTTGCTCTTGATTTCGTTGCCATAAAAGTTCGACAATCTCTTGTTTCTCCTCTACAGCAACTCGTTTTTCCGAACCAGTGTAGTTGATGTATAACGTCTTCAAAATACTTTTCCTCACTTTTTTATTTTCTTTTTCTCTTACAATATAAAAGGTTAGTGTCTGCGTCAACACTAACCGATTAACTCTTCCACAGATGAAGTTGTTCGTTTTTCAGTAAAATAAGCATAAAGCAATTCATTTTCATCCAATGTATAATGTTCTTTATATTTGCCATGAACAATAATTGAGTGCTTATATCCCCTTCGAAACTTTGTAAAAATCGTATATAATTGATCCTCCGTCTCCACCTCAATGGGAGCGATTTTTTCAATCTCTCGCTTATTTCCATAATAACGTTCCAATAGAAAACGTATAAATGCATAGCGTCGTTGTTTCCATTCTTGATACAGAGAAATCGCTAAAAATAAAAGAAGCACCCACATCATAATACTATTACTATTCCACAGAAGCTGCCAACCTAATATCACACTAAAAAAAACACATGATATTTTCATCATTTTCTCATGCGCTTGTAAATAAGGAAATTGATATGACAAAACATTAAACAATATTTTCCCACCGTCTAGTGGCCAAATGGGTAGTAAATTAAACCCTAAAATAATAACATTGTTCCATACAAAAAAATGATACATATCCTCACTAAACCACCCAATTCTTGCTAAACCATACGCTAGCCCAATCATCCATACATGTTGAATAGGGCCAGCTATTACAACGATTAATTCTTCCTTTAACGACTTATTCCCATGTTCTTCAAGCTCTGCCACCCCACCAAACGGCAAAAGTTGTATTTGCTTAATTCTCCATTTAAAATGTGCTGCCGCAAAAGCATGCCCAAGCTCATGAATCAAAACAATACAAAATAAAAGTAGTAATTCTTTAAATCGAGCTGTAAAAATCCCAATTGCTATAATTCCCCAAAACAGTGGATGTACTGTAATTTTTGACAATACTTCACTATATTTATTCAAATGAAATCACCTGGATCGGATCGATAAATTTTTCATTCTTTTTGATAGCAAAATAGAATGTCCCATTTTTGTTATCTGCACTAGTTCCAGCTGTTCCAATCTTTTGTTTCTTTTCAACATAATCATATAATTTTACAGACGTCTTACCTAAATTCCCGTACCACGATTCCGTACCATCTGCATGTTGAATCTCCACTATATTCTCAAACCCCTTTTTTTTACCAGCGAAAATAACAACTCCTTCATTTACAGATTCAACAGCTGTATTCGCAGCTGTTTGTACAAATACACCTTGACCATCTTTTTGAAAACTTTGCATCACCTTCCCTGAAGCGGGAACTGCATAATCTTTTTCTTGCACAAATTGCTTCTTTTCATTCGCTGGTAGAAAAGCGAGGGGCTTTCCAAATTGATTTTCATACCATTTCGCTATAGTAGCAAACTGAAATTCTTCTTGCATAACTTGTTTTACAGCCGTTCTCACTCCATCAAAAGAAGCAGGTGCATTTTTAAATAAAATAGCTACCGAGAGGACAAGAATTGCAGCTAATAAAAATTTAAATAAAAAGACTTCCTTCCGAAAAAGAGGATGTACCTCTTTTTCACCTTCTTCAATGAACATCGTTTCTCCATCAAAATTTTCTCCTGAAAAATACCGTTCTTCTTCAAATTTTTCTTGTTCCTCCCTTCTCTTTGCAATCCGTTTTTTAATCTCTTCTACACGTCTATTCTTCATCGTGTCCCCTTCCTTTTTACCTCTTTTCGTAAGAGAGGAGTAAAGTAAACGCACTCTATTTGCCAAACTTTATACAGTTTGTACATATGTATGAGCCCTAAAAAGAATATATTCATGAGAAGAAAAAAGAAAAGCACCTCGCATACATGCGAAGTGCTTTTAACGAATTCCAAAGAAATTCTTTACTTTTGTGAAAACAGATAATTTTTCTTGTTCAAACGCCTGTAAAGGTACAGCTTCACCTAGCAAGCGTCTTGCAATATTTCGATATGCTAATGATGCTTTCCCATTCGGCTGCAATGCTACAGGCTCGCCTGTGTTTGTAGCGCGAATTACTTCATCATCGTCCTCGACAACTCCGAGTAGCTCAATCGAAAGTGTACGTACAATTTCATCTACATCTAACATATCTTGCTCATGTAGCATATGGCTACGTACACGGTTAATAACAAGTTTTGGTGGCTCAATATCTTCTTTTTCTAAAAGCCCAATAATACGATCCGCATCACGCATCGAGGATACTTCAGGTGTCGTTACAACAATCGCTTTATCCGCGCCTGCCACCGCATTTTTAAATCCCTGCTCAATACCAGCAGGACAATCAATTAATATGTAATCATAATCTTGACGTAATAATTGTATTAATTCATCCATTTGTTCAGGTGTTACCGCTGATTTATCACTCGTTTGTGCTGCAGGTAATAAATAAAGCTCATCAAAGCGCTTATCTTTAATAAGAGCCTGAGGTAAACGACAACGACCTTCGACGACATCAACAAGATCAAATACAATACGATTTTCTAACCCCATTACTACGTCTAAGTTTCTTAGACCAATATCCGTATCAATTAAACATACTTTTTTTCCGGATAATGCTAAGGCTGTACCAATGTTTGCAGACGTTGTAGTTTTTCCTACTCCGCCTTTTCCAGATGTAATTACTATTGCCTCTCCCACAGCTATACAATTCCCCTTTCTAACTTTGTTAAATTAGGTCTAAGATGAGTGAGAAGTTGCAGGCGATCGACAACAATGTGATTGTTCTCATCAATATACGCACATTCTGCCGCCTCTGCTCCGTCTTCTTTCTCTTCCGGAGCCCGCATTGTCACATCACTAATTCGAAGTTGCATTGGATTCATAACAGATGCTGCAATGACAGCATCTGCATCTCCGTAATATCCAGCATGTGCAATACCTCGTAATGCTCCAACGACAAAAATATTTCCTCCAGCGATAACCGTTCCGCCTGGATTGACATCTCCAATTAACAATAGATTTCCTTTTACATGCAATACTTGACCTGAGCGAACGATTTTGGAAACAGGGACAATTTCTGTTTCTTCTTTCCATGCTATTGCTTCAGCTTTTGTTATAACATCACTTTCAATTGAATCCACAACAAGATTTTTTTTATTGCGAATCAAAGTGCGAAGTTCTTCTTGCTGTACATTCGTTAAATAGCGATTGCCAACTTTAACATGTACTTCAATTAATGACCGTCCATCACCATCATAATAGTGAGTGGATAGTTTTTCGTCCAATTCTTGCAGTAATTCAGAAAATGAACAGCAATCATCTAAATGTAATGTCAGTCCATCTTTCGTCCCTTTTATCGTTACATTATGTTGCATTTTTTCTTCCACTAAAGTTCACCCCAACGATTCAATTCGACATAAAATCAGAAAATCCTTTTTTCTTTTTCTTCCATCGCTTTTGAAAGACGCACAAGATATCGTCTCAGTGGGAAACAAATTAGCAACAAGAAAATTCCATTTAACAATAAAGTAGCAACGAGACGATCTGAGAAAAAGATATGCGCTGGTACATGAATACGTCCTAGCAAAGTTAAAAATCCATATACATAATACTCTAATGCTGCAATACCCATTAATACAATAAAAGAAACAATAAATAAGTTCAATTGCAACACTCTCATCGTATTATAAACAATATACGCTAAAATCGGATATGCAAATATATATACACCAACGAGTTCTGTATATACAGTGTCAAATAAAAAACCAAATAATAGCCCATAGTAAACACCTTGTAGAGGACTAAAGTAAACAGTAATAAAACATAAAACAATCATAAAGAAATGCGGAACTGCAATACTGTCTTTCCAAAACAATTCTGTTGAAACTACAGTAGAAAACATATTTTCGAATAAAAACACACAAAGAAGCAGCAGAGGAAGAATTGCTCTTTTCAAAATAGCCATATCTTCTCCCCCTTACTGTTCTAACGCCGCTGAGGGCATAACTCGTTTTGTAACCATAACATGGTCTACATCATTTAAATCCGCAGCAGGTTTTACGTAAGCTGTTTGTGTTAATCCGTATTCATCTGGTGCAACATCTACAACTTTCCCAATCACTAATCCTTTCGGGAAAATATCACTTAACCCTGATGTTACAACGGTTTGATCTTTTTCTACTTTTACATCAGATGGAATTTTTGTGAAAACAAGCGTTTGTTTTTCCTTGTCGTATCCTTCAATTAATCCAAAAATACGCTCTTGTCCTTCTACTACAGCAGAAATACGATTTGTTCGATTCAGTGAACTTAATAATTCTACAGTTGATGTAAATTGAGATACACTTTTCACTCGTCCGACTAACCCTTTGGAAGTCATAACGGCCATATCCTTCTCAATTCCTTGTTGTGCACCTCTATCAATTCCGATTAAGTCATACCACTTGTCCGGATTTCGTGCAATCACTGTAGCTTGAATTGGCTTATAGTCACGAAGAGAATCTTTTTTATCAATCGTTTCGCGAAGTTTCGCATTATCTTTTTCTAAATCTTTTACTTTCACGGATAACTCCGCATACTTATCTAATTTTTCTTTTAATGTTTTGTTTTCTTCATACGTGCGCTTTACATCTTCTACATTTTCAAAGAATCCGGCAACATAATTCGCTGGCTTTTGGAATACACGTTCTACAACACCGACAGTATCTTTTACAAACTGCTCTGGCCATGTTAGATTGTTCCGTTCTTTCAATGAGATTCCAATCAATGCCACAAGAAGAATAATACTAACTAGCAAAACAATTAATCTTTTGTTTAAGAAAAACTGTGGCACGTTCACACCCTCTTAACTTCATTGATTTTTATTTTTATTTTTATTTTGAAATATTATCGAGCAGTTTTGAAAAGGTCGATATTATCTAAAGCTTTACCTGTTCCAATTGCTACGCAATCAAGTGGGTTTTCTGCAACAAGAACTGGCATTTTCGTTTCTTCACTAATTACTTTGTCCAAGTTGCGAAGTAACGCACCACCGCCTGTTAACACAATTCCACGGTCCATAATATCCGCTGCTAATTCCGGCGGCGTTTTTTCTAATGTATTTTTCACTGATTCAACAATTGCCTCTACTGTATCTTTTAGTGCATCTGCAATCTCTTCAGGTTTAATTAATACTGTTTTTGGTAAACCACTTACTAAATCACGACCACGGATTTCCATTGGTTCAACACCTTCTGGGTCACCAGCAGATCCGATTTCCATTTTTAGTGCTTCCGCTGTTCTTTCCCCAATCATTAAGTTGTAGTTCTTCTTAATGTATTGAATGATAGAATCATCCATATCATCACCGGCAACACGAACAGATTGACTTGTTACAATCCCACCTAAAGAAATAATAGCAACTTCTGTTGTACCACCACCGATATCAACAACCATGCTACCAGTTGGTTCCCAAACAGGTAAGTTTGCACCGATTGCTGCTGCAAATGGTTCTTCGATTGGATATGCATCGCGCGCGCCTGCTTGACGAGTTGCATCGATTACTGCACGTCTTTCTACAGCCGTAATACCAGATGGTACACAAACCATTACATAAGGCTTACGAGAGAAAAATCCATTTGATTTTTGTGCTTGTTGAATATAGTATTTCATCATTGTCGCTGTCGTTTCATAGTCAGCGATTACACCGTCTTTCATAGGACGAAGAGCTACTACGTTTCCTGGTGTACGACCAATCATTTGTTTCGCATCGCTACCAACTGCAACGATTTGTTTTGAATCTGTTTGTAGTGCTACAACTGAAGGTTCGCGTAACACCACACCTTTTCCTTTTACATATACAAGCGTATTCGCTGTTCCTAAATCAATTCCAAGATCACGAGTAAAACCACCAAATCCAAACATGTTATCTATCTTCCTTTCTCATTTCCACGGACTCATTTTCTTACTTTATATTTATAATAAAACAGTACGTTTTTATACTTTCTATCCTTTATTGTAAGCGAATGCCTACAAAAAACTCATAAATCACATTATAAAACAAAATAAGTAAAAAGAATAGTCTTAAATATGACCTTTTTCTTTTAAACTTACGAATTTATGGTCACCTATAATAATGTGATCAAGAACTTCAATTCCAATAATCCTTCCGCATTCTACTAATCGTTTTGTCACTTCAATATCTTCACGACTCGGCGTCGGGTCGTAGGGTAGGGAGCATGCGCCTTACTTTGTCCCCAAAGCAGGTTTCATAGTCCCCCCCTCAGAACCGTACGTACAGCTTTCACTGTATACGGCTCGCCAGTTGACTAATCGGATTTTGCTTCTCATGATGGTCATGATGGCATTTAAAGCATAGGACGATAGTTTTCCTTTGTCGTTCAATCATAATCTCGTCCAAATACTTTAAATTTCGTTTCTTTTTCAAGTCCTTTAGCTTTCTAATGTGATGAACTTCCATCTGACCTTCTGTTGCACCGCACGCTTCACATTTATTTGCCAATAAACGCTTTTCAAAATCTGTTCGCCCAGAATATTTCATTGTGTTCACATATGAATCTATTTCTGGTGTATCAGCTTTAATCGCACCCTTATGTTTAGGCAGGTCTTTTAATTCCACAAACTGATAAAGTTTTTCATTGCCATGTTTATCTTTTCTTACTAGACAAAGTACTCCTTGTTTGTGGGTTCTCATGCTTGTAGCCACTTTCATTGAGGTACTTCTACGTTTATTAGCTATGGTTTTAATGAAACTACTCTCTGCTAAATAAAACAACTTATCTAAATGATGGTAATTATTCGCTAGCTTGTAGTAGTTTGCAATTCCTCGCAGTTCAGCGTTATAGGTATACAGAATCTCTAACTCTGAATTGTTAATAAGCTTTGCTCGATGTATAATTTTGAAATTATCAAGATTACCATATCCGTTTTTTATAGCAAATTCTTTCATTTTCTTTTTGGGAATTTCCAACTTAATTGCTCCTGAGAGAGTCCTCTTTTTTAAAGGATGTTTATGGTTTTTATACAAGACCCTAGTCACTTTCATTTCATCCCACTTACGAAATTCATATCCAAGAAAGGAAATTGGATTCTCCAAGTGGGTGATAAGTGTTTTTTCTTCACTTAATTCAAGGTGCAGTTCTTGTTTTAGAAAATTCTTTATCGTTTCTTTTATATTCATTGCACTATCTTTGGAACCAGCTATCCCTATTACAAAATCATCAGCATAACGAACATACTTCATTCTTTGATAGTCATTATCCATAGGATTGACAGAGGGGATAACAATCTGTTTGCGCTTTAACTCTGCGATAGTTTCTGTTATTTTCTCTCTGCCTTCCCATAATCGATGTCCGTTTCTGTCATCTAAGCTTTTGACTTTTCGGGAAAGCGAACGGATTTCCGAGCGTATTTTAGTGTATTCTTTATTTCTCGCCCTTAATTTTCCTTGATCAAAATTCTTCATTTTCTTTTCCAAAAATACGTCGAACTCATGAAGATAGATATTGGCTAATAAGGGTGAGATAATACCGCCCTGTGGTGTACCGCTGTATGTTTTTTGATAAATCCAGTTCTCCATGACACCACTTGCAAGTGCATTGTGAATAAGTAGAAGGAAACGATGGTCATTAATTCTTTTTGAGATAAGATTTAATAGTACAGAATGGTCAATATGGTCGAAGAAGCCTTTTATGTCTCCTTCTATACACCATGTTAACCCCTTCCATGTGTTCTTGATTTGGGATAATGCTGTGTGACAGCTTCTCCCTTCTCTAAATCCATGAGAGTTATCTGAGAATGTTGGTTCATAAACATTTTCCAAAATCATTCTCATTACTTCCTGTACCAACTTATCTTTAAAATTAGGAACTCCTAGAGGTCTCTTTTTACCATTTGCTTTTGGAATATAAACTCTTCTTACAGGTGCAAAACGAAACGCCCCATTCTTGAGTTGTTCAATGATTTCATCAATCTTTTGTAAGCTAAAACCATCGATTGTTTCTTCAGACGTTCCTTTTGTTAGATTCCCAGCATTCGGATATAGCTTTGCGTATGCTTTAATCCATAGTTCTCTTTTATACATGAGACGGTAACAATCCGTTATTGTTTTACCATTTTGAGAAGCTTTCCTTATAACGTCCAACTGATGAAATGGATTTATTGCCATATTCATGACTCCTTTCTCATTGACGTTCACATCAACCTGTCTCCCTTCCCCCTGCTAAACTCATTACAAGCAAACGTTGAGTACTATGGAGACTCCGTTACCGTATGCAATTTTCATAGACCTATGTCTAATAGCCAATTGGCGCTTGCACTTAGGTAATCCCTGCATTATGACATAATTTTAGATACGTGATGGTTAGGTATCCCTTTCGACGGTTTCCTCTAGTGGAGGATTGAAGGACAAACCTTACTATGGACAGGGCTCAGGCGATACCCAGCAGACATAGCGGAGGTATGTCTCCCATTTTGTCCTCATTGCCTGTTAACTATCGTAGACAACGGCGCACCCACCGCTCATTCGTCTAGGATTCAAGCAGTGTAGCTTTTACCATACATCACTTGGTCTGAAGAACCGACTCGACATTAGATAGTTTGGTCATCTTTTCTCCTTTTCACATCATGCTATGTTCCCTCTATGGGTTTCCCCTCAAGGTAAGATGCTGACCATAGAACATTGTAAGGAGTTCTAGTTTTCTAAGAAAACGCTAAAATTACGCACCTTGCAGGCGCACACCTGAAGGATGGTTATGCAGACATATAATAGAGGCTGCCGCGCGGCGAAAAGCTTCTTTGAACACCTCGCGGGGGTGCACAATGGAGGCATTTAGACTTCCAATAAACACAGTTTGGCGATGCATCACTTGATTTTTCGTATTTAAATATAAACAAACAAAGTGCTCTTGCTGTAAAAAACGCATCTCTTCCATCATGTAACGTGCACAATCCTCTGGACTTCGAATGCTATAGCGATTTTGGTACTCTAAACGCACCATTCTTCTTCCGAGTTCAAAAGCAGCAATTAGCTGAGATGCCTTTGCTACTCCTACACCATGAATGCTTGTTATCTCTTCTATTGTAGCATCTTTTAACATGCGTAATCCGTCAAAATGATATAAAATTTGATCAGCTAATGTTAGCACAGTTTCTTCCTTAGAACCGGTTCTAAGTAGCACCGCAAGAAGTTCCCGATTCGATAAATTACTTGCTCCTTCTACTAATAAACGTTCCCGTGGTTGTTCTTCTTTTAAAACATCACGAATACCGTTCATATTTTCACTCCTTTTTTTCGTTTTTCGCAAAGAAAACCCATGCAATGTTAAGCATGGGATGCATCATTATCGAACTGCTTTAACTCGCGAACAAGACGTGCAATTGGTAAACCTACTACACTGTAATAATCTCCTTGAATATGCTGAACAAAGATAGAACCTTTCCCTTGAATGCCATAACTTCCTGCCTTATCAAGTGGTTCTTTCGTCCCAATATACGTATCAATTTCTTCATCTGTTAATTCCCAAAATGTAACTTCTGTACGTTCATAGAAAGTGACTGTTTTTTCTTTTGAAATGAGCGCAACACCGGTATATACTTCATGTGTTTTTCCTGACAATAATTGCAGCATTTCCTTTGCTTCCGCCTCACTCGCAGGTTTTCCAAGAATGCGCGATTCATACGTAACAATTGTATCTGCACCTAATACTAAACATTCACCATAATTTTCTGCTACAGCAGATGCTTTTTGCAAAGCAAGTGACATCACAATATCAGCAGGTGATGAATATGCACCGATTGTTTCTTCTATTTCACTTACAACAATTTCAAATGGTACATCCGCGAGTTTAAGTAATTCCTTACGGCGCGGTGATCCAGATGCTAAAATCAGTTTTTTCATATGTTTCCCTTTCCTTTCTTGTGTATCACAGAACCATATAGCTTGATCGTATCAAATGAATATCTTTCCCTCAAATTCAAAAAAATATCATTTTCTTTTTGGAAAATGGCTGCTTCCGTTTGCATACGACTTCATTCTGTACACCAAAACAACAATTTGCTCTCAAATATATAAATCCAATTTGATTTTCTAACAGATACATTATGGTTATGAAGAACAGACAGAGACCTCCACTCATTTTCTCCTTCTGTTTTCACATGGAATGGGGCTAAAAAAGGCACTGACCACTTCTATCCATGGCCGGATGCTCTCATCCATCTAAAAAAATGGTTTGATGTTAGTTTTTTAATTTGAATTTATATATAATCCCAAAGAAAAGAAAGAAGTATCGGCACTTCTTTCTTTTTACTCCATTATTCTACTCTTTTGCTTTTTGCGAAACAACTTTTTCATAAGAAATCAAGCCATCAATGATCACTTGATTCAATTTCGCTACTACTTCTTTATCGGCCTTTTGTTCTTTTATTGTTTGCGCAGCTACTGATGCATACGTATATATTTTTTTTACCTCCTCATCTTTAATGGATTTTTCTTCTTTTTCAATCTCCTTCCATCCTTTTCCAATCACTTCTATCTCTTTCGGATCGCTTTTACTTCCAGATTCTATACTAGCCAAGTGCTTTACAAAGTGAATGTATAATGGTTGTAATTTATTGAGCAATGGACCAAATTCTTTATCGTTTTTTAGCAATGCCTGATCTGTAATTTCCCATTTCTTTTTCAAAACTGATACGCCGTCCTTTTTATATTGTCCGACTAATTGGTCCACAGATTGCTCGTTATTAGAAATTCCAACTACAAGGGAATACTTATCATTATTCGGTTTAATAGCTGCTACAATGCCCTTATCTTTCCACTCTTGAATAGCTGCTCTTCCTGTTTCTTCAGAGGAATAGAGACCGCCTTGCACAAAATATAAAGTAATTGGTTCTAAAGCAGCAGCGTTCCCTCCTTTCGTTTTTTCTACTTTTTCCTCTTCAGCCGTCACTTCTTTTTGCTCTGATTGATTATTCTGTTCTCCACTTGTTCTCGTAGCTTCCCGAACCGTACCTTGTCCCGTTAACAAGTGAAGCATTCCCATCCCTAACACTGTACCAATGATTATGGCAGTAGCAACTGTAAAGATAAGTATATTATTCCACTTCTTCCGTTGCCGCTGAATAGATGGTAGCTTATTCTTTTGAAATGGCACTACATTTTGTGACGCCTCGCTATCAACTACCATCCAGTCAAACTCTTCTTTTTGTTGCTTCTTTTCCTCATACTTCGCTTCCGTTCCGTTTACTTTAACTGAGATTGTTCGTGATTGCTTGTCCATACCCTCACCCCTCACCTCTTATCATTGTCCGCATCATAACATACTCACTACATAAAAAAACGAGATATCTGTCAGAGGGATTCGTCAAATTGTTGCATATTGTTATCTTATATGTATGCATTTGACTTCATTTGTAGAACAAAAAAACTAGGACATGCTGCCCTAGTTTTTTTCACGAATATATTTTCGAACCTCTGAAATGAAATAAAGGGAGCCTGTGATAATGAACACATCCCTTTCTTGCAGGTTGTTTATTTTCGCATCAATTGCTTCTTTCCAATTCTCAAAAATTTGCTTTTTCTCCTTATTTGAATAAGCAGCAAGCTCCTTAGCCGGGATCGCACGATCAAATGTGAATGTTGTAAAAATCATTTCATCTGCAACTGTTTCTAATTGTCCTACCATATTTTCTAGTTGCTTATCACCAAGAGCAGTAAATAACACAATAACGTTTTTATCATTGTAATGAGTCTCTACTGTTTTCACAAGACTCATAATCCCTTCCGGATTATGAGCACCATCAATAATTACATCCGGATTACTTTGCATTCGTTCAAATCTTCCAATCCAGTATGCTTCACTTAACCCTAAGCGAATTTGCTTTTCCTCCATTAAGAATGATACGTATATTTTAAGATACATAACCCCCATCAATGCTAGTGCTGCATTTCCAACTTGATGACTTCCTTTCATTGAAATCCGAACTTCCTCAAAAGAAGAAAACGGACAAGAAAAATCAAAATACTCTCCCTCTTGACTAGAACGCTGATGCGCTGCTGTAAATTGCTTTCCGAGTTCATAAAGGTTTGCATTTTTTTCTTTAGCAACTTTTCGAATCACCTCAAGTGCTTCCTCATCTTGTACCCCCGTAATAACTGGAACCCCTGACTTAATAATCCCTGCTTTTTCATACGCAATTTCTCCTAACGTATTCCCTAAAATATGCATATGATCATGACCAATATTTGTAATCAACGTCAATACAGGATGAACAACATTTGTAGAATCATAACGGCCGCCAAGCCCTGTTTCAAACAAGACGATATCACAGAAGTTGACTTTACCAAAATAACAGATTGCCATTACTGTAATGATTTCAAATTCCGTTGCTTCTCCTAAGTTCGTTTTATCTAATTTTTCTACAACTGGTTTAACCAAATTTACAAGCTCAGTAATCTCTTCATCTGTAATTGCTATTCCATTTACACTAATCCGCTCATTGAATGTTTCAATGTATGGAGATGTAAATGTACCAACTTTATACCTTTCCGCTTCCAGCATATACCGCATATATGTTAACGTGGAACCTTTTCCATTTGTTCCTGCAAGATGAATGCATTTTATATGATGCTCGGGATTCCCAAGTTCCTCTAGCATCCATTCCATTCTTTCTAATCCTGGTTTAATTCCAAACTTTAATCGGCTATGAATCCAGTCAATTGCTTCTTCGTATGTAAGTACCACGTATGCATTCCCCTTTCAAAAGACAAACTTCTTGATTCTATTATACGCAAAGAAAAGAGACTCACCAATATAGTGAGTCCCTTAAAAATGATTTTTATTTTTGAAGATCAGCTAAACGTTGACGAACTGCTTCACGTTTTTCTAAGTAATCTTGCTCTTTCGCACGCTCTCCTTCAATAACTGCTGCAGGAGCTTTTGCTACGAAACCTTGGTTTGAAAGTTTCTTCTGTACACGCTCTACCTCTTTATCAAACTTCTCAAGTTCTTTTTCAAGGCGCGCTTTCTCTTCATCAAGATTGATAAGATCAGCTAACGGTAAGAATAATTCTGCACCTGATACAATTGCAGTCATCGCTTTTTCTGACGCTTGTAAATCCGTCTCGATTGTTAATTCACTTGGATTACAGAAACGCTCAATGTAAGAACTGTTTTTCGTAAGCTGTGCTAGTACCACTTCATCTTTTGCTTTAATTTGCAATTGAACTTTTTTACTCATTGGCGTATTTACTTCAGCACGAATGTTACGAACAGAGCGAATGATATCAACTAGAAGGTGCATTTCTGCTGCTGCTTCTTTGTCTTGTAAATCTTCGCGAACTGTTGGCCACGCTGCTACTGTAATAGACTCGCCTTCATGAGGTAAGTGCTGCCAAATTTTCTCTGTTACAAATGGCATAAATGGGTGTAATAAACGCATCGTTTGATCTAGTACGTACGCTAAAATAGAACGAGTTGTTTTCTTCGCTGCTTCATCTTCACCGTATAATGGCAGTTTTGCCATTTCAATGTACCAATCACAGAAATCATCCCAAATGAAGTTGTATAATGCACGACCAACTTCACCAAATTCATATTTATCCATGTTACGCGTTACACTTTCAATCGTTTCATTTAGGCGAGTTAAAATCCACTTATCTGCAACTGACTTTTCACCAGTTAAGTCGATATCTTCATACTTCATGTCATCCATATTCATTAATACGAATCGTGAAGCGTTCCAAATCTTATTGATGAAGTTCCAAGTAGATTCTACTTTCTCCATGCTAAAGCGTAAATCTTGGCCTGGTGCACTTCCTGTTGATAAGAAGAAACGCATTGCATCTGCACCGTACTTTTCAATAACATCCATCGGATCAATACCGTTACCAAGAGACTTACTCATTTTACGTCCTTGCTCATCACGAACTAAACCGTGAATTAATACATCTTTAAATGGACGCTCTCCTGTAAACTCTAAACCTTGGAAAATCATACGAGATACCCAGAAGAAGATAATATCATAACCAGTTACAAGCGCGTCTGTTGAATAGTAACGTTTGAAGTCTTCTGCATCTTCATTTGGCCAACCAAGTGTTGAGAACGGCCATAATGCTGAACTAAACCATGTATCAAGTACATCGTTATCTTGATTCCAATTTTCAATATCTGCTGGTGCTTCTGTACCTACGTACACTTCACCAGTTTCTTTATGATACCAAGCTGGTATGCGATGTCCCCACCATAATTGGCGAGAAATACACCAATCGTGAATATTTTCCATCCAGCGTAAATATGTGTTTTCAAAACGCTCTGGTACGAACGTTACTTTTTCTTCTTCTTTTTGTTGCAGCGCAACAGCCTTTTCTGCAAGTGGTGCCATTTTTACGAACCATTGCGTTGATAAATAAGGCTCTACAACTGCTCCGCTACGTTCACTATGACCAACAGAATGCATATGAGGCTCGATTTCTACTAATACACCTGCTTCTTGCAAGTCTTTTACTAACTCTTTACGGCATTCAAAACGGTCCATGCCACTGTATTTACCAGCTTTTTCATTCATTGTACCATCTTCGTTCATTACAAGAATGCGCGGTAAATCATGACGGTTACCTACTTCAAAGTCGTTCGGATCATGAGCTGGTGTAATTTTTACAACACCTGTTCCAAAGTCTTTTTCTACGTATTCGTCAGCGATAATTGGAATTTCACGACCTACGATTGGAAGTGTAACTGTTTTTCCGATTAAATGTTTATAGCGCTCATCTTCTGGGTGAACTGCTACTGCTGTATCACCAAGCATTGTCTCTGGACGAGTTGTCGCAAGGCGAATGTGACCAGAACCATCTGTTAATGGGTAATTCATATGATAGAATGCACCTTGTACATCTTTATGAATTACTTCAATATCAGATAATGCAGTACGTGTCGCTGGATCCCAGTTAATAATATACTCACCGCGGTAAATTAAACCTTTTTCGTATAGTTGAACGAATACTTTATTAACCGCATCAGATAAACCTTCATCTAATGTAAAGCGTTCACGAGAGTAGTCTAGTCCTAAACCAACTTTTCCCCATTGCTCGCGAATGTGAGAAGCATATTCTTCTTTCCATTCCCATGCTTTTTCAAGAAATTTCTCACGGCCAAGGTCGTAACGTGAAATCCCTTCTTCACGAAGCTTTCCTTCTACTTTCGCTTGTGTTGCGATACCTGCATGGTCCATACCAGGAAGCCATAATACATCGTACCCTTGCATACGTTTTGTGCGTGTTAAAATATCTTGAAGTGTTGTATCCCACGCATGACCTAAGTGTAACTTACCCGTTACGTTTGGAGGCGGAATTACGATTGTATACGGTTGTTTTTCCGCATCTCCTTTTGCTTCGAAATATTTGCCATCAAGCCACCATTTATAAAGACCTTCTTCCACGGACATATGATCATATTTAGTCGCTAAATTCTTTTCCGTATTTGACATTATTTTCCCTCCTTAAAATAAAAAATGTCCCTCATCCAAAAAGGACGAGGGACATCGTGGTACCACCTTTATTTACAAACAAATTCAAAATTTGCTTATACTCTTAATTTGATAACGGACAGATCCGTCTTTTCCTAATGAGAATGACTCCGTTCAGAAAAGATGCTCCAGGGCTACCTTCTAACATGACTATCTAGAGAATCTCACAGCTACTAATTCTCCTCTCTGCAGACGTTTAATGTTATACTCTTCCCCTTCAATGCATTTATATAATTGTTAGCTATTATATACAATAGTGTAAAAAACGAAACTACATTCGTCAAGATAAAAATAATTTTCATCCCCACTACTTTCTATACTTTCCTCATAAACATATACTATCGTCAATCAGCTTAACCGGTTTTATTACAATCTATACAAAAAGGGCACAAGCACATTAGGTACTTACCCGGCATATTGTAATATTACCTCTTCACTTGTTACGATTACTCACTTTAGTATGGAGGAATTATTATGCGACGGTACAGACGCACTTATAATTTTTCAACCCCTTCATGGGTTAGAAATTTACAAACAATATTTTCCGATTTTGCAATTCCCCTTACGATTTTCCAAGGAATTCGCACGTTGCTACTTCCGACCTTTTTAGACTTTATCATCCTTATTATCTTTGTTGTCGCAACGATTCGTTTGCATTTTCAGCCGTAGCCTCAATAATACTTGAGGCTACGACTATCCTTCATTCCCTTGCTGCGCTGCTTGTAATTGTGAAATAAAATATTCTACATTACTTACAAGCCAATGCGCTTGCTGCATTGTTTTTACACCTTGAAGTTCTTTCTTTTCTCCTCGGCTTTGCCCTTTACTTGCATAAGATTGAACTTGCTGAATAAATGAGGATGGGTATGTTAAGTACGTAAACATAAGGAGTTGTTCTTCTTTTGTAAATGGAAAATTCTTCTGATATACCTGATACCATTCAAAACGATCGCTTCTCGCAATTGGATATGTGTTCAATGAACGGGAATAAAAGCGAACAAGATCTTGAACTGGTGTGGCAAACCCCGACTTTTCTAAACTAATAAAATAACCGTTTCGTTCATAATCGAATAAAAAATGATTCATCGATACGTTGCCATGGATAAAAGACACTCGTGTTTTTTCTTTTTCTTTCATCGCTTCATGCCACTCCGAAAACTGTTTCGTTGCAAATTCACGAGCTCTCATCACATGATGAAAATACGTACAATACTGTAATTCAAACGGAGACATATACCATTTCGCCTCAGATTCCACAAGAAATCGTTCTAAAAACTCACCATCTTTCTCCCATCGGTCTGAAATATTTGTATAATGCTTCTCTAACACTTCTTCCGTATAGGTCTCTTCCTTTACCGTCCTTTGATGAAGTAGCGCTAGCGTCTGAAGCATTTTATGATATTGATCATTATCCTCTCCGCCGCCTTCTGCTCGCTCTAGCCAAGGCATTAAATAGTAACTATATGTTTCATCGTTCAAAATGTGATTTCCATCTATCGCATGATAAATGGGTGCATAATGTGTAAATCCTTTTTCACGTAAAAACTGAACATGATACACTAAATTATTTCGCTGCAATCGATGAGATGGTAATTTTTTTAATGCATATGGACCTTGATTTGTATAAATTTTTATGACACTACCGTGCTCTTCCATATGTTGGACATCCAATTGATACCGCTGTACGATTGGTGTATAACGATTTCGCAATTCTATATCCATACGAATGATCCTTTCTCATTCAAAAGCGTAAGATAAAATGAAACTTTAATCAGTGGGAGGTTCTTCATCACCCGCTGATTATTAGTCTTCACGAATCGGGCTTTTACGGGCAGCCCGACTCTCACCTAACTTCTTTGCTGTCGCTGAATTTTGAAGTGGGAGTCTTACTACCTGCAAATAGCAAAACTAAAATGACAAAAAAGAGATAAGTGGAGAAAATTCTCCACTCACTTTGTCTTTGCTTTTGACACCGGTATATATATAATTTGTCCTGCAGTTAAATATACGTCTTCTGTTTGATTCACACGATGTATATGCTGGATAGACGTTTCATATCGCTCCGCAACCGATTCAATTGTATCCCCTTCTTGCACAAAATACATCCGTAATTTCGTAAACTCTTCTTCCGGCTCTTTCGTAAATAATTTTGTTAAGTATAATGCATTTTCATCTCGCTGTGAGTACGTTGTTTCCTCTTGCTCTTCCGGTACTTTCTCTGTTTGCTGTTTCTTAAAATCCTTTCGACCGAATAATTCAAATTGTGGTGTCGTTTCTTTTTCTTCTCGTTCTTCTTCATACTCTTCTAACAGATGTTCCTTCTCTTCTTCCTCTTCTTCCTCTTCTACCTCTCGTTCTTTACGTTCTTCTAATTGAAACGGTTCAAATGCATAATCTTCCCATCCGTCTGATTCTGTATGAGCTGTGACTTCTTCTTCCACTGGTAAAGCATATTCATCCACTACTGTGTTTTCTGGATCTCCTTCAATTTCTTCTTCGTATACTTCATTTTGTAATCTCTCATTCTCACATAAACCAGAGATTGATACGTCTGCTAATAATTGCAAGCAGCCGTTTTCCTTTAATTCATAATCAAATTCCTCAATAGAAACATACAATTCTTCAACTTGTTTCACTCGATTTCGCGGAATCGAAATTTCTAACGGAAAAGAGTGTACAAGTTCGTTTACACCATCTTCTCTCGTTTCTACATAATCAATGGATTTCGCTGGAGATAACTCTCTTAGTGAAAACGTGGAATCATCTTTCCTTGCAACATATTCTCCCGTTAAATCCAATTGCCCTCTCACAATCACCTCGTATTCAAGTTCTTCTATCTCAACGTCTGGATCTAACGAAATTGACAAAAGTTCTTCGACTTCCTGTCCTTTTTGGAACCAAACTGATTCTTTTAATGAAAAACGTAATGAATGATCTGTTGCCACTTCTTTTCCCCCTCCCAAACTGTATGTCATTACAGATTTATGTGCATGGGAGTCATTTTATGAGTAAAAAATCGAACTACACATATGAGCTTCCTACTCAAGTCTTTCATATCAGCATTTTTTCATATGTTGAACATTCGACATCACCTATCGGTACTTCGACGATAGGTGACACAACAAAAAAAGGTTGTCAGAACTCTCCTGACAACCTTTTTTTACTTTATGCCTTTAATTTTGACATTGCCATTTCTGCCGCTGCAATTGTTGCTTCAATATCAGTATCACTGTGTGCTGTTGATAAGAAAAGGCCTTCAAATTGCGAAGGTGGTAAAAATACCCCTTGCTCTACCATTTCACGATAATAAGCTGCGAAAAACTCTAAATTTGAAGTTTTCGCTGCATCATAATTAATAACTGATTCATTCGTAAAGAATATACCTATCATAGAACCCGCCCGGTTAATATGGTGCGGGATACCGTGTTTTTCAGCCGCTTTACGCAGCCCATTTTCTAACATTTCAGCTTTACGCTCAAACTCTTCGTAACACTCTGGCGTTAATTGGACTAATGTTTCATAACCCGCCGTCATCGCTAAAGGATTACCTGATAATGTACCCGCCTGATAGATTGGTCCGCTTGGTGCAACTTGGCGCATAATTTCCGCTTTACCACCGTATGCTCCTACTGGTAGCCCTCCGCCGATTACTTTCCCTAAACAAGTTATGTCAGGTGTTACACCGTAATACCCTTGCCCGCAGTTATAAGCAACGCGGAACCCTGTCATTACTTCATCAAAGATAAGCAAGGCACCATTTTTCTCTGTCACTTCGCGAAGCCCTTCTAAAAATCCTGGCTGAGGTGGTACAACCCCCATATTTCCAGCTACTGGTTCGACGATCACACATGCGATGTCATCACCAAATTGTTCGAAAGCATATTTTACGCTCTCTAAATCGTTATACGCTACTGTAATTGTATTTTTCGCTACACCTTCTGGGACACCAGGGCTATCTGGTAAACCGAGCGTTGCAACACCAGATCCAGCTTTAATTAATAATGAGTCACCATGTCCATGGTAGCAGCCTTCAAATTTCAAAATTTTATTACGACCAGTATAACCGCGTGCTAAACGAAGGGCACTCATCGTTGCCTCTGTACCGGAGTTTACCATACGTACAATCTCAATTGATGGCACACGCTCAATTACAAGCTGCGCTAATTTATTTTCAATTTCTGTTGGCGCACCAAAGCTTGTTCCTTTTTCAGCAACAGCCTTTAATGATTCTACCACACGGTCATTTGCATGCCCATGAATCAGTGGTCCCCATGATAATACATAATCGATATATTCATTCCCATCAATATCATAAACTTTAGAACCTTTTCCGCGTTCCATGAAAAGCGGGTTCATACCGACAGATTTAAAAGCGCGAACAGGGCTGTTTACGCCACCAGGCATTAAATCTTGTGCTTTTTCAAATGCTTCAATCGACTTATCAAACTTTTTCATTATTGTGCGCCTCCTTCTTGTAACCATCGTGCTGCATCTTTCGCATGATACGTAATAATTAAATCTGCTCCTGCACGTTTCATGCTTAATAGTTTCTCAAGTACAATATCTTTTTCATTAATCCAACCATTTTGCGCTGCTGCCTTAATCATCGAATATTCTCCACTCACGTTATATGCAACAATTGGTAAGTTAAAACTATTTTTCACATCACGAATAATATCTAAATAAGAAAGGGCTGGTTTTACAATTAAGAAATCTGCTCCTTCCATTACATCTGATTCCGCTTCACGGAATGCTTCTATACGGTTTGCTGGATCCATTTGATATGTTTTACGATCACCGAATTGTGGTGCACCATGCGCTGCATCGCGGAATGGACCGTAAAAGGCAGATGAGTATTTCACAGCGTATGACATAACCGGTACGTGTGCAAAACCATTTTCGTCTAACGCATGACGAATACCCGTTACAAATCCATCCATCATGTTAGATGGGGCAATAATATCCGCACCAGCTTTCGCTTGGCTCACTGCTGTTTTAGCAAGAATTTCTAACGATTCATCATTTAAAATAATTCCGTCCTCAATAACGCCGCAATGTCCATGGCTTGTATATTGACATAAACATGTATCTGCAACGACTACTAATTCAGGGAACTGTTCTTTAATTTGTTTAATTGCGCGTTGGACAATGCCATGCTCACAAAATGCGGAAGATCCGACTTCATCTTTTTCAGCAGGTAGGCCAAATACAATAACAGAACGAATACCTAAATCTACTACTTCTTGCATCTCAGCTTGCAATAAATCTAAAGAGATTTGATATACATTTGGCATAGAAGGAACTTCGTTACGCACATTCTCTCCTTCTAATACAAAAATAGGGTAAATAAAATCTTCTGTATGTAAATATGTTTCACGTACAAGTGCACGCATACTTCCGCTTTGTCTTAAACGACGATGACGATTAAACTGTAAAGAATTCATAGATTTCTATCTCCCATTCTTTTATTTAAATTATGCATTTTGATTATATATAAATTCATTTTGATTTTTCGACACATACCCCACTGCTATGAAGAACAAAAAGTGAATTACACTCATTTTCTCTCTTTGTTTTAACTTGGCATGAGGCAGGAAGAGGGGCTGACCGCTTCTATGCATGGCCGGATGCTCTCTCCCACCTAAAAAGAATGGTTTTATGCTATTTTTTCAATTTGTATTTATATATATTAAAATGCATTGTATTAATGCTTCTACTGTATATTCTTTTGGAACGATTACATCAGCAAAATAACGTCTTGCCTCTTGCGCTGTTATCGGTCCTATACAAGCAATTGTACATTTTTTTATCCATTCTCTCCAGTTTGTTCCCTCAAGTAATTTCACAAAACTTGTAACGGTAGAAGGACTTGTAAATGTAACAACATCTATCTTACCTAGTTTTAAATTCGTAATGAGCTCTTGCTGCTTCTCATCATTTGTGTTCGTTTCGTACACAACCAACTCTTCTAAAAACACACCAAGCTCATGAAGTGCATTTGGAATAATATCTCTAGCTAAATTCCCTTTTGGAAATAAAATCCGTTCCGTCCCGGTTAATTTTGCTACAAATTCTTTAGCGAAAGTTTCTGCCACAAAATCCGTTGGAATAAAATGAACCTCATAACCTCGTTTTTCTAATTCTTGCCCTGTTTTCACCCCTACTGCAGCAATGCGAACAGTAGAGGGAATCCCTTTACATAAACCATCTAAAAAAAATGCTACACCATTTTTACTCGTAAAAATAACCCAGTCATATGTGTCCAGCTGCTGAGATACATTTTGAAGTACCCGCTGAGATACACCTTCTATATGCAAAAGCGGAATTTCCAGTGGAATTCCGCCCTCTTTTTTCACCGCTGCACTCATTTGTTTTGCTTGATGCTGGGCACGCGTAATCAGTACCGTTTTACCAGCAAGAGCTGTCATAATTAGTGTTGCTCCTTATTTGCCGCAAAAATGAGCTCTTTTGCTCCTTGCTGAATTAAACGATTTGCTGCCTCTAAACCGACTTGCTTTGGATCTAAACCCGTAACACGTTCTTTTAACAAGACTGAACCATCCATAGAACCAACAAGCGCTGTTAATTCAATTTCATTATTCTCCCCGAGTGTTGCATATCCAGCAATCGGAACTTGGCAACCCCCTTCAAGTTTATGAAGAAATACTCGTTCAGCTGCCACTGTTCGCTCTGTTACAGCATCATTGATATGTGATAATAATTGTAATAAATCATTATCGTCCCCGCGGCATTCAATCGCTAGAGCTCCTTGTCCTACAGCTGGTACACATAACGTTTCATCTAAATGCTCTGTAATCACATCATTATCCCAGCCCATTCTTTGTAATCCAGCTGTTGCTAAAATAATTGCATCATAGTTTTCTTCTTTTAATTTACGTAATCTCGTATCAATATTCCCGCGAATCCACTTCACTTGTAAATCCGGTCTAGCAGCTAACAGCTGGGCACTTCTTCTTAAACTACTCGTCCCAATAACCGCACCTTCTGCTAACCCTTCAAATGATTCCCCATTTTTTGAGATAAACGCATCACGTGGATCAACACGCTTTGGTATACATCCTATTGTTAATCCATCCGGAAGTACAGCTGGCATATCTTTCATACTATGTACAGCCATATCAATTTCTTTCGTCAGCAGTGCATGTTCGATTTCTTTTACAAACAAACCTTTCCCGCCTACTTTCGAAAGTGTTACATCTAAAATGACATCACCTTTTGTAACAATTTCCTTCACTTCAAATTCATACGGTAAACCAAGCGCTTTCAACTGATCAATAAACCAATTTGTTTGCGTTAATGCTAACTTACTTTTTCTTGAACCTACAATAATTTTGCGCATAATTTTCTCTCCCCATTATAAATACCAAAAGTGGAAATTGGATAAACTGCTTAATAGAAAAATATTGATTAACATAACGAGAAAAGCTCCAATGTTCCAATTTACAATCTTCTTACCTCGCAATATATCTGACCCTCGTAAATATAAACCTATGCAATATACAAATAAAACAACAAAAGACCCGATTACTTTCGTGTCATACCAATGGAAATTATCTAGTTTCGTATATCCCCATATACATCCAAGCAAAATTGCTAATAGGAAAAACGGAACAGAAAATAAATTTAATCCATATGACATCGCCTCAAGTTTTGGTAAATTCCCTAGTCGTCTTAATCTCGCATTCCATTTTTTCTGTTTTAACAATCGATATTGCAGCAAATACATAATGGAAAAAATAAACGATACTGTAAACGCTGCATAAGAAATAATCGCCATTCCTACATGCACATATACAAGTTCTGAAACTAATTGATGTGCAAGTACCGGCGACATTTTTCCAAGCGGAGTGAAAATAGAAAAAGCACTTACGCCAAAAGCAATAACATTTGTAAAAAAGACTAAAAAGTCAATGCGCATAAATCGATTGATTACGAGTGACATTGTAATTAATAGCCACACATAAAAATAAATTCCTGACAATAATGTTAAAATCGGATTCGTTTCTGATTCTGTAGCCCGAAGTAACATAAAAATAGACTGTAATACCCATACAATCGCAAGTAACCAAAAAGCAATTCGATTCGCCTTTCGGTTACTTTGGAAATAATCTATAAAATATAAACTAATGCTACAAGCATATAAAATAATTGCGATATGATAAATAATACTATTATTTAAAAAGCCCATCCGATCATCCTTTCAGGTTATAAAGATGGAACGGATGTTGTCCACACTCGTTTTTGTTCCGGTTCTTCTATATGTTCCACATTCTCTTCGTGCATCTCTAAATCAAAAATCTTTGCAAATAAAGCTAATTTTTCTGCAGCACCTTCTTCAGTAGCCAATTCCTTTGCTACTAAAATTGGATCTTTCAACATTTGATTAATAATACTCTTTGTATGCTTACTAATTACTTTTCTTTCACGATCACTAAGTGTCGGAATTTTTCGTTCAAGACTTTGCATCGTCTCACCTTGAATTGCTAGCGCCTTGTCGCGAAGAGCTGATATTAACGGAACAACTCCAAGCGTATTTAACCATGATTTAAATAGAATGATTTCTTCTTCAATCATAAGTTGAATTTTTTCCGCCTCTTTTAAACGCTCAGCACGATTCGCTTCTACTACACCTTGCAAATCATCAATATCGTACAAGAAAGAACCTTCTAGCTCATCGATTGCTGGATCAATATCACGCGGCACTGCAATATCCACCATAAATAGCGGACGACCTGAGCGCATACGCTCCACTCGTGTCATCATTTCTTTTGTAATTACATAGTCAGATGCTCCTGTTGAACTAATTAAAATATCCGCTTCTAACAGGGCACATTGCAATTCACTTAACGGTTTTGCATGCCCCATATATTTCTCAGCCATGATTTCCGCTTTCGTAAATGTACGGTTCATTACTGTTACTTTACGTGCCCCACTTCCATATAAATTTTGCAGAGCAAGTTCCCCCATTTTCCCAGCACCAAGAATTAAAACGTGACAATCTGCTAAATCACCAAAAATTTTCTTTCCAAGTTCAACAGCAGCATAACTAACAGACATTGCACTTTCCCCAATTGTTGTTTCTGAGTGGGCACGCTTTGCTAACGTAATCACTTGTTTAAACAATTCATTAAAAATTGTGCCTGTCGTTTTCACTTCTTGCGCCTCTAAGAAGCTATTTCGAATTTGTCCTAAGATTTGTGTTTCTCCAACTACCATAGAATCTAATCCGCACGTTACACGGAATAGATGTTCAATCGCACCATCTTGCTCAAAAATAGACAAGTATGGTGAAACTTCTTCTATCTCAAGCTGAAACCAATCAGCTAAAAATTTCTTAATGTAATATCGTCCCGTGTGTAATTGATCGACGACAGCATAGATTTCTGTGCGGTTACACGTTGATACAATGACATTCTCTAACACGCTCTTTTGCTTTTGTAATGTTGTCATTGCCCTCTCTAACTCTGCTGCCTGAAATGTGAGTTTCTCACGAAATTCTACAGGGGCTGTTCGATAATTTACACCAACAACAAGAATATGCACGCAGCATGTCCCCCTTCAACCGTTTTATCACCTTATTTACTATCATAATACAACTTTCCTCTTATGAATCTGACAATCGTGTGAACATCAAAAAATTTTTTTCAAATTCTCACAAATAGTAGAAAATATGGTACCCGTCTAACTATATAAATACAAATTTAAAAGCGATATACCCCCTACTCTTTAAGCCATGCATAGAAGCGTTTAAATCCTCTTCCTGCTCCGTGCCAAGTCAAAATAAGTAGCAGTCACCTTTTGTCCTTCATATCAGTAACTTATATGTCGGAAAATCAAAATGCATATACACTTCACTTTATAATCATTATAAAATAATAACTCTATTTGTACGTTACCAAAAAAAATTGTCAGAATCAAGTGATGGAAACTATTCCATAAGAATTGGAAAGCTATCTTTATTTATCTTCTTTCATCATACAGAAAAATATGTATGATTGTTCCAAAATGTAACAACTTCTTTCACCTGAAACATCACACTAATTTTCCCCAGTGAAATACATTTGACATCTCATCTTTTTTTCGATATATTGGTTTTACAAAATTAAATTGTGCGCAATTTAAAAAGGAGGAATGCTCATGAAGGAGAATCCTTTACATCTCGATAATCAACTTTGCTTCTCTATTTATGCCTGTTCGAAAGAGATAACACGCTTTTATCGGCCTTATTTAGAAGAAATGGGCATTACGTATCCGCAGTACATTACATTATTAGTACTTTGGGAACAAGATGGAGTAACTGTAAAAGAAATTGGTGAACGTCTATTTTTAGATTCTGGCACATTAACCCCTATGTTAAAACGCATGGAAACATTAGCTTTCATTAAACGTGTTCGTTCTAAAGAAGATGAACGTAAAGTGTACATTGAACTAACAGAAAAAGGACACACTTTAAAAGAAAAAGCATGCTCATTGCCAAAAACTATGGCTACCAATTTAGGAATTACAGAACAAGAATATCGATCATTATTAATTCAATTAAATAAATTAATTGAAACCATGAAAACAATCAATGATAGAAAAGGGGAATAAACATGGAAAAATTATATACAGCAACTGTAACTGCAACAGGTGGAAGAAATGGGAAAGTGGTTTCAGAAGACGGCATCCTAAATCTTGATGTAAAGATGCCCAAAGCATTAGGCGGTATGGGCGGCGTGGCAACGAACCCAGAACAATTATTTGCAGCTGGTTACGCAGCATGCTTTGATAGCGCTCTGCAGCTAGTTATTCGTACAAAACGGATAAAAGTAGACAGTACAGAAGTCACAGCTCACGTTTCCATTGGGAAAGATACGGATGGTGGTTTTGGCTTATCTGCTGTACTTGATGTACGCGTTTCGGGTGTTTCTCATGATGAAGCACAAGAGCTTGTTGAAGCTGCACATGGTGTATGTCCCTATTCAAAAGCGACTAGAGGAAATATTGAAGTTACATTACACGTACTGTAGGAAGATATTCGAAAAACCTGGTAAAGATAGCTGCCATATTTCTTTATCATTCTTTTTGAACTTATACTGTAAGAAACAAAAAACGCGCGACGAATCGTCACGCGTTTTTTGTTTTTGTAAATTTATGAATGGCTTTCCACGCTTCTTCTTTTCCAAGACCTGTTTCTGATGAAAATAGAACAACTTCATCACCTTGTTCAATATCAAGCGTTTCTTTCACAACTTTCAAATGCTTTTGCCATTTTCCTTTTGGAATTTTATCGGCTTTCGTTGCGATAATAATCGTTGGGATTTCATAATGCTTAAGGAAGTCATACATCATCACATCGTCTTTTGTTGGCGAATGACGTAAGTCCACTACTAATACAGCTGCATCCAACTGCTCGCGCGTTGTAAAGTATGTTTCAATCATTCTTCCCCATGCCGCTCGCTCTGTTTTGGATACTTTCGCATATCCATAACCAGGCACATCGACAAAGTGCATCATTTCATTGATTAAGAAAAAATTCAATGTTTGCGTTTTTCCTGGTTTAGAAGAAATACGCACTAACTTTTTACGATTTAAAATTTTATTAATAAAGGAAGACTTCCCAACATTAGAACGACCTGCTAATGCAATTTCTGGTAAGTCACCATCTGGATATTGTTCTGGTTTAACAGCACTAATGACAATATCTGCTTTTGTTACTTTCATTATTTCACTCCTACTAATGCGTGCTCCAATACTTCGTCTAAATGAGACACAGGCACAAACGTAAGGTTTTCTTTTACGCTTTCTGGAATATCATCTAAATCTTTTTCATTTTCTGCCGGCAAAATAATTTTCTTTAATCCCGCGCGGTGAGCACTTAATGTTTTTTCTTTCAAACCACCGATTGGTAATACACGGCCACGCAGCGTAATTTCACCTGTCATTCCTACTTCCTTACTTACAGGTACACCTGTTAATGCGGAAATAAGTGCCGTTGCTATCGTAATACCAGCTGATGGACCATCTTTTGGAACTGCTCCTTCTGGAACATGGATATGAATATCATTCTTCTCATGGAAATCTGAATCGATATGAAGCTCTTCTGCACGAGAACGAATATAACTAAACGCAGCTTGTGCGGATTCTTTCATAACATCCCCAAGTTTCCCTGTTAAAATTAATTTTCCTTTTCCTGGTGACACAGATACTTCAATTGCAAGCGTATCACCACCAGCAGCTGTGTACGCTAAACCAGTTGCCATTCCAACTTGATCTTTCGTTTCAGCTTGCCCGTAACGGAATATCTGTTTACCGAGTAAGTCAGTAATATTTTTTTCCGTTACAATAATACGTTTACGCTCTTCTGTAACAATGATTTTTGCTGCTTTACGACAAATCTTTGCAATTTGTCGTTCTAACGTACGAACACCAGCTTCGCGCGTATAGTAGCGAATCATTTCAAGCAGCGCCTCATCACGAATTTGTAAATTTCCTTTTCGCAAGCCATGTTCTGTTAATTGCTTCGGTACTAAATGCTCCCGGGCAATATGTACTTTTTCAATCTCTGTATAACCCGCGATTGAAATAATCTCCATCCGATCAAGAAGCGGACCTGGAATGCTTGCAAGTGTGTTTGCAGTTGCAACAAACATTACTTTTGATAAATCATAAGGCTCTTCAATATAATGATCGCTAAAGTTATGGTTTTGTTCTGGGTCTAGTACTTCAAGTAACGCCGCAGATGGATCGCCGCGAAAATCATTGGACATCTTATCAATCTCATCTAATAAAAAGACTGGATTGATTGTTTTCGCTTTTTTCATCCCTTGAATAATACGCCCCGGCATTGCTCCTACATATGTACGACGGTGACCACGAATTTCAGATTCGTCACGTACACCACCAAGTGAAACGCGGACAAAATTACGATTTAGCGATGTTGCAATCGAACGCGCTAAAGATGTTTTTCCGACACCTGGAGGTCCTACTAAACAAAGAATTGGTCCCTTTAGAGAGTTGGTTAACTTTTGAACAGCTAAATACTCTAGCACACGCTCTTTCACTTTCTCAAGACCGTAATGATCTCTATTTAAAATGGTTTCAGAATGTACTAAGTTAATCATATCTTCTGTTGCTTCTGTCCACGGAAGCGCTAATAACCAATCCAGGTAATTACGAATCACACCGCTCTCTGCCGAACTTACTGGCAACTTTTCATAGCGATCTAATTCTTTCAAGGCAGCCTTCTTCGTTTCTTCCGGCATTCCTGCCTCTTCGATTTTTCCACGAAGTTCTTCCACTTCGCCGCCTTTACCTTCTTTATCACCAAGTTCTATTTGGATCGCCTTCATTTGTTCGCGCAAGAAATATTCTTTTTGCGTGCGTTCCATCGAACGTTTCACTTTTTGTCCAATTTTCTTTTCTAAACTAAGTAGTTCCTGTTCATCTTGAATAATGGAAATAAGTGTATGCAATCTTTCTTTTGCTGATCTAATCTCTAAAATTTCTTGCTTTTGTTTTGTCTTAATCGGTAAATGAGAAGAAATCAAATCAGCTAGACGACCAGGTTCCTCCACATCTGCTACTGTTGCAAAGGTTTCACTCGATACCTTTTTCGAAACTTTAATGTATTGCTCAAAGTGTTCAAGTAACGTGCGCATTAACGCCTTTTCTTCTAAATCGCCTTCTTCTTCCTCTGTTACTGTTTGAATAGAAACTTGTATTGCATGTTCTTCTTCCATAAATTCTACAATTTCTGCTCTATGTAAACCTTCTACAAGGACACGAAGCGTACCGTTTGGCAGTTTTAGCATCTGCTTTACTTTCGCTACTGTACCCACACTATATATGTCATCTTCTTTCGGATCATCGATATTCATTTCTTTTTGCATTGCTAAAAAGATGATATTTTCATCCATTGCTGCCTGCTCTAGTGCTTGTATCGATTTATCACGTCCTACATCAAGATGCAGAACCATCGTTGGATATACGAGAACGCCTCTTAATGGTAGGAGGGGCACAATTCTTTCGTTCGTATTCATACTAGACATAGCACCTCCATAATAAATTAAACTCCTGTTCAACTATTTTATATTACAATACACCTTGATGCAATTGCAGAGACTCTTTACAATTGCAAATTTCCTATTTTTTCTTCCCACAAAAGAAAAAAGGGACCTCGCTTAAGCATACAAACTTAAACGAAGTCTGGCAAATATTATATATTCTATGAAGCATTTCCCTAAGAAGAATCACCGTTTCAATTACATCGATTGCACATCATCTACATCTAACTTACGATGCACATCAGTTTCACGATGCAAATTTTCCCTAACGAATGTTAACGCAAAAACTTCTTTTAGCTTTCGAACAGGAATAATCTCAATACCCTTTATCGTATATAAAAATGGCTGCATGTTTTCAGCAGGAATAATAACTTTTTTCGCTCCTGCCTTCTTCGCTGCTTTCACTTTTGCATATACGCCGCCTACTGGTTTGACTTCTCCATGAATGCTTATTTCCCCGGTCATCGCTATTTCATTATTCACATACACTCGGTGAAGGGCTGAATATACCCCTGTTGCCATTGCAATTCCCGCTGACGGCCCATCAATGGGAATACCACCTGGAAAATTAATATGTATATCATATCCTTCTGGCAACAAGTCTAGAGAGCGAAGTACGGTTAATACATTATCCACTGATCCTTTCGCCATACTTTTACGGCGAATCGATTTTGTTTGACTACCTATACTTTCTTCTTCTACAATTCCTGTAACATTTACCGTACCTTTATCCCTAGCTGGAATTGCCGTTACTTCAATTTCTAATAACGCCCCTGTATTTGGTCCATATACAGCAAGACCATTTACAAGTCCAATTTTCGGAATTGGGTAAATATGTTTTTCATACTTCGGAATAAGTTGACTAGAATGAACAACCCATTCAATATCCTCATCTTTAATAAAGGAGCGCCCCTCATTAATTGCCATTCCTGCTGAAATTTGCACAAGATTAATGGCTTCTCGTCCATTTTTTGCATACAACCCGATTATTTCAATCCCTTGTTCACCAATTTCCATCTTCACTTTTTCAGCGGCATTCTTTGCTACTTTTTGAATTTCTTCCGTATCAAGTTCACGAAAGAAAACTTCTAAACAACGAGAACGAATGGCCGGGGGAATTTCATCAGGAGAACGAGTTGTTGCTCCAACTAAACGAAAATCTGCTGGTAAGCCTTTTTGAAAAATATCATGTATGTATGTCGGAATCATTGAATTTTCTTCACTGTAATATGCACTTTCCAAAAATACCTTACGATCTTCTAATACTTTTAACATTTTATTCATCTGGATTGGATGCAATTCACCAATTTCATCAATAAATAAAATGCCACCATGTGCATCTGTCACTGCACCTTTTTTCGGCTGAGGAATTCCCGCCTGCCCCATCGCACCTGCCCCTTGATAAATAGGATCGTGCACCGATCCTATTAACGGATCGGCAATGCCACGCTCATCAAAGCGAGCTGTTGTTGCATCTAGTTCAATAAATGTTGCATTCATTCGAAATGGAGATTTTTGATTTTTCTTCGCTTCTTCTAACACAAGACGTGCTGCTGCGGTTTTTCCGACTCCAGGAGGCCCATATATAATGACATGCTGTGGATTCGGTCCACAAAGCGCCGCCTTTAATGATCTAATTCCGTCTTCTTGCCCAACAATATCTAAAAAAGAGGTAGGTCTTACCTTTTCAGCAAGCGGTTCTGTCAACGAAATCTCACGCATTTTACGAAGTTGCTCTAACTCTTTTCTCGATTCTCGATCAATTGAAACTTTTTGTGTTCGTTGATTTCGAAGCAAATGCCAAAAATACAATCCGACAATTACACCAAAAACAAGTTGAACAAGTAAAAATATGTTTGTCCAGCTCATAATTCATTTCCTCCCGCTATGTTTTACCATCTAGTATTTCCTGGGAAGAAAAGCGCTAAACATAATAAGAAACAGCAATTATAAAAATTGCTGTTTCTCACTTACACTATGCAGATGTTTTTGTATTCAGTACAGTACCGTCTTGTAACACCAATTTTGGCGGTGCATTATCCGCTACTGTTTCTTTTGAAAGGATACACTTCTCGATATCTTTACGAGATGGAAGCTCGAACATTACATCTAGCATTAAGCCTTCAATAATAGAGCGAAGTCCACGAGCACCTGTTTTACGTTCAATTGCTTTTTTCGCAATTTCAATCAATGCTCCTTCTTCAAATTCCAACTCAACATCGTCAAGCTCCAATAATTTTTGGAACTGTTTTACAAGCGCATTTTTCGGTTTTGTTAAAATATCAACAAGAGCACCTTCATCAAGTGGCTCTAGGTTTGCAATAACTGGAAGGCGACCGATAAACTCTGGGATTAAACCAAATCGTAAAAGGTCTTCTGGTAATACGTGAGATAAAACATGCTTTTCATTTACATCAGCATTTTTCTTCTCTGAACCAAATCCAATTACCTTTTCACCAAGGCGACGTTTAATAATTGGCTCAATGCCATCAAACGCACCACCACAAATGAATAAGATGTTCGTTGTATCAATTTGAATAAACTCTTGATGTGGATGTTTACGACCACCTTGAGGCGGAACGCTTGCTACAGTACCTTCTAAAATTTTCAGAAGTGCCTGCTGTACACCCTCACCAGATACATCACGTGTAATCGATGGATTTTCTGACTTACGCGCCACTTTATCAATCTCATCAATATAAATGATTCCTTTTTCCGCTTTCTCTACATCATAATCAGCTGCTTGGATAAGTTTTAATAAAATGTTTTCTACATCTTCACCTACATATCCAGCTTCTGTTAAAGATGTTGCATCCGCGATTGCAAATGGAACATTTAAAATACGTGCTAATGTTTGAGCTAGTAATGTTTTACCACTACCTGTCGGCCCAATCATTGCGATATTACTTTTCGCCAATTCTACATCATCAATTTTGCTGTTAGAATTAATGCGTTTGTAATGATTATATACCGCTACCGCTAATGCTTTCTTCGCATTATCTTGTCCGATGACATACTCATCTAAGATTTCACGAATCTCTACCGGTTTCGGTACATCTTTGAATTCTACTTCCTCATCTTTTGCAAGCTCCTCTTGTACAATCTCTGTACAAAGCTCAATACATTCATCACAAATGTAAACACCTGGACCTGCCACAAGCTTTCGGACTTGCGTTTGTGTTTTACCACAGAAAGAACATTTCAATTGTCCTTTTTCATCATTAAATTTAAACATATTTTCACACCCCTTACAAAGTGCTAACCTCTTGCCTACGTATGTACACGATAAATGTATCGTATGTAAATACATATTATGTCACTACGTGGCTAGAAATACAAATAATATGACTAGTTATGTACAAATAAAAAGTTTTTAAAACTTTATGAAATATGTATATTCGACTTTTAAAGGATCATTTCCTTCTTCATCGAAAAGTTTTATAAATATATTTATATTTATAAAACAAGGCACGATCAAAAATCGCGCCTTGTTATTCTATTATGCAGCTTTGCTGTTGTCTACTAAGAAGTCTACAGCTTTACGAACTTTAAGGTCTTCAGCTAAAGCATCAGCACTTCCAAGAGCTTGTGTGATAGCGTCAACTGGCATGTTGTACATTGCAGCCATTTTTTCAACTTCTGCAGTTACTTCTTCTTCAGTAACTTCGATTTTTTCAGCTTCAATGATTGCTTCAAGAACAAGGTTGATTCTTACACGTTTTTGTGCATCTTCTTTCATTTGCTCTTTTAACTTGTCAGCATCAGTGCCTGTGAATTGGTAGTAAAGCTCAAGGTTCATACCTTGTTGGCTTAAACGTTGTTCAAATTCACGAACCATACGATCTAACTCAGTTTCGATCATAGCTTCTGGAATGTCGATTTCAGCGTTAGCAGCAGCTTGTTCTACTACTTCGTCACGAACTTTGTGCTCAGCTTCATGCTTTTTGCCTTCTTCTAAGTTTGTGCGAAGTTTTGCTTTTAATTCATCAAGAGTTGCAACTTCTTCGTCTGCATCTTTAGCGAACTCGTCATTTAAAGCAGGAAGTTCTTTTGCTTTAATTTCATGAATTGTTACTTTAAATGTTGCTGGTTTACCAGCAAGCTCTTCTGCATGGTACTCTTCTGGGAATGATACTTCAACATCTTTAGAGTCACCAGATTTCAGACCAATTACTTGCTCTTCAAAACCTGGAATGAATGTACCAGAACCGATTGCTAGAGAGTAGTTTTCGCCTTTTCCGCCTTCAAATGCTTCGCCATCAACGAAACCTTCGAAGTCGATTACAGCTGTATCACCGTTTTCAACAGTTCCTTCTTCTTTAACAACTAGTTCAGCTTGACGCTCTTGTAAAGATTTTAATTCGTTCTCTACATCTTCGTCAGTTACAGTTGTTTCAACTTTTTCTACTGCTAGTCCTTTATATTCACCTAATTTAACTTCAGGTTTTACAGTAACTTTTGCAGTGAAGATTAAGTTTTCATTTTTCTCGAACTTCTCGATGTCGATTTCAGGATGAGCAACTGGGAAGATACCAGTTTCATCGATTGCTTCACCGTATGCTTTTGGTAAGATGATATCTAAAGCATCTTGGTATAAAGACTCAACACCAAAGCGTTGTTCGAATAACGGACGAGGCATTTTTCCTTTACGGAAACCAGGTACGTTAATTGTTTTTACTACTTTTTTGAACGCAGCGTCAAGAGAGTTGTTTACTTCTTTAGCATCAACTTCGATTGTTAAAACGCCAACGTTACCTTCTAATTTTTCCCATTTTACAGCCATTTATTCTTTCCCTCCAACTATAATAATGTATGCACATACCTCTACAGATCGAGTTTTCTATCATTTCTTTTTTAGAAACAATAGCAAGCATGGAAGCCAATTTTAGGCTGTCTACTCCTCTAGCAATTAGCCAGAAGACACACTGTTCCCCATCTATGATTTGTCAATAAGACAAACACGGTATATTTTGTTCGAGAATAATATGAAACATATTAAGTAAGAGAATTACACTTCTCTTCTCTTACAACCAGGCAGAACTCTGCCTTTTGCAACCCTTACATTATAACATAGAATATTCTCGTTTCAATAACTGAACGATTCTTTTTCATAATTATACGGGTAAATGTCCTTCTCTCTCGACGCGTAAAAACCATTGATACGCAATATGAAACTCTTCAACAGTAATATGATACGCTGCCATAAGTTCCTCTTCATCGATGATCAATCCGAAGCGTTTTCTCCCGATTCTCTCCAAAACCGCTGCCCATGTTTCATGCTTATCCATTGGTAATGAAAACGGGAAAATACTAGTTTGCATTTCTCTCCAATACGTAATAATCGCCTCAAATATATCTGGATGATCATTTTCTAATCGATTCGATAATATATGTATAACTTTCTTCGAATACTCATCATTATGACCTAAACACGCTGGGATAACCATTATTTTTTCGCCAAATTTCTCTACTTCTATTTCTTCTTCCATACGCTTTTCTACCATTTTGTATAAAATGGAGGTTTTTAAATACGGATGTCGCGTACTATCAATAAGAAATTTTTGTAAAGACGGCAAAGCTTCTTCAAGGTCCTTCATTGAAAGAGCATTTATGACCTGTAATTGCTGCCCAAAACTTTCCACAAATAAATCCTCAGAAAATCTTTCTAAGTCAAAATCTGATTCTATCGGTGTTGTTTCTTCACCATTTAGCATACTCTCAGCAAATTGGGCAAGCTGAGCTAACTTTTCTCTTTGCTCTACAGTCAATTCTTTCTTCTGAAACACCTCTTCAACAGTTTCAATTACACCTACATAATCATTTGTTTGAACTAAAATTGCCACGTATGTTTCAAGAATATCCCCAAACAACACTGTCCCTGTTTCCAGTAACTTCTCACATCGTTCTTTTGATTCTTCCACTCGTTTTAATTCTAATAAACAAATAACTGAAGCTAATTCTGTTTGTTCTGTTTCTCCATTATACTGGCGTAATATTTCAAAACAGCGCAATGCATCCTCGAATTTCCGCTCCTGCAGTGCTATAAACCCTTGATCAATATAACGAGCTGACAACTGCGGAAACAATACGACCGTATTTTCTTTTTTATCCATACGTCCGCCTCTTTTTTTAGATTTTAAATATCTTCAAAGTAAATATAACAAATGGCTGTTCAGAAAACAACATGCCAATTACATTTATTTGAAATATAGAAATATTTAATTTTTATAATAAAAATAAAAAAATCACACCAGAAATTCCTCTTTATACACATAAAGATCCTCAGCACATAACACAGAGGATCTTCTCATCAATAGAAGGCTTTTATAATTGTAGGATATACGAAAAGAGTAATCATTTGGAGTACCATAATTGTAACAACAATCATGCTAAAAAAGAAGATTGGCTTACTTTGTTTCATCAAAAACATAATAATAAGCATAATGCAGACAAATAAACACATAAAAAATAAACTTGTAGTAGAGCTTAATATTCCGCTAGGGACAAATAACAATAGTATAACACTACAGACACCTATCATTCCGAATAGCCATTCCATCCATCTACCCATTCCCTCTCATCACACTTCTTTTTATGCTACTAAATGTTTTACAACATCAATTACATCTGTTAATTTCTCATATGCAACAAACCCAAAAGCTACTGTTAAAGCTGTTACAATTAATCCTTTCATGGTTTCTTCCTCCTCGTTTTATCTTCGTTACCTCCATTATAAAGAACTGGCTATTTGTTACCATCGAACTTTCTTACACTTACCTTACAGAATTGTAAGATTTCAAAAATAAAATAAAACCACCTAACAAAATTGAAAGTGGTTTTTACGGAATTTCTCTATAGTTGTCTACAAAATTAACATTTTTTTCTTGCTGATTCTTCGGAGGGGCTATTCGTAAGCTAACAGATTCACTAAATGATTTCGGATCAAAGTAATAGCATAAATCCGTTTGAGGACAATATACACAATAAACATCTATCTCTTCTTTGTCTACACTCTTTATAGCTACCCCACTTGCAGTTGAATAATTAGAGTGGAACCTGATTTCAAGTATCCCTTTCTCATTCACTTCTCGATATTTAACTTGTATCCTCTTAAACACACCACCCTTATGAATACTCCCCCACTTAGCAAAGCTTGAAGTGGGGGTTTCTGACGTTTCGACCTAACGGACGATTAACGTCAGTGGAGTTAACACACTAGCGAGCTGGTTCACGCCTAACCCCTCTATCCCGTTTTCCCATGCATTCGGGACTACTTTTCGTAAAATATTCGCCGCTGCATTTACGTCTGCGTTGAGTTCGATGCCTTTTGCAGAACGATACATACCACGTTTTATTCGTCTTCCTGAAAAAGTTGCATGTTGGTCATCTGTTCCATACGTTGGAATGAAGTCATGATCTAGAAAACTTGCTTTTGACGTGTACGATTCCTCGGTTACAATAACTTGAATACCTACTGCATGTGCTTTGTATGTAATCATTTGAATCAATACACGATGCGAGATATGGCAAAATGTTTGGTTATTTTTCTTTCCCATATCAGTTTCTTGTTTCCAACTTTTGTTTTGACCAATAACGATTTGGCAAACTCTCTCTTCTTGAGCTAGTTTTACAATATGATGACTCGCTTTATGAAAGATGTCTTTTATTTTCAGGTAACGCTTTTGATGAAGTTTTTCTATTCTTTTTGAGGTAAAAGGTCCTTCCCGTGTTTGTTTACCTTGCCTGAGAACACTTGTAAAATTTCCCAATATGTAATTGCAATTTTGTCTTTGGAAACTTTAAAAACGTATCATTTTTAATGACACAATCTTGGTTTGTATATAGGATTTCCTTTTCAGAAGAACGAATATACTTTGGAATGCTAGGTTTTTTAGTGTATTTGTGGGGATTCTTTTTATAATCTTTTAAACTAGCAAAAAAAGACTTCCAATTTTGGAATACGTTTTTCATGATGGATTGACTAGATTGTATAGGCAAAGCACGATAATCATTCTGAATCATCGCTTTAAATAATGCATCCAGAAAATTGTAATCTGCATACGGTTTTTCTGTAGTTGGTTCTAAAAACAATTTACATTTCACTTCTTTTTGTTTTTCTTTTGGTTTTGTTTTCTCTTTTTCCACATTCTTTTGATAGGCAAGAATTTGTGTCTCATTCATCTTCCCTATGTTTGTAGCAATTGTATCTAAAACTTCTTTTTGTAAAGGTTGCAACTCCTTATTTTGTGTCAAACCTGTATACACTTGTCGTATATAAAATTTGTCGTGTTGTACATATTCTTCGCATTTTGACAAGATTCTTGAAAATAAGAATACATACGATGTCCTTTTTTAATCCAAATTTGAAAAGTTTTATAATTTGTTTGCTTTTCCGTTGTCATTTTTTCACCTCCTTGTTAAGGATATTACGCCAAAACAAGAACGTATGTTTCCATTGTTTTATTTGAACATAAAATATTTTTTCGATTCACCTCACCACCTTCACATATATTTAGAGGTGGGAGTCCTCTCGAAAGATATGATAGATTACAAGATCAAACGGCGAGTGCTCTGTATGCGGAATTAAAATCATATATCACTTTTCATACAAATCCACTTGAGCTTTTAAAACACCTAAATCACCTTTTGTTTTTGTATGATGATACATATGATTCAACACCTTTAACGTTATTTTCTAAACTAAATTCGGTAACTCGTTCACAATTCCTCCTTCAAATTTTTTAATTTAACTTATAAACTGCCCGTAAACATGATAATATAATTTCATACAATTCAGAAAAAAAGGGGATGATACATATGTTCAAAAAGGTAGCTGCTGATGTTCTAGGACTAAGCGACGTAGGCTCTGTAATCACACCGAAGGATTACGATAAAGTCGATGCTGATGATTATGTAATGCATGAAGACGGAGAAAAAATCTATTTTTTAATTAAATCAAAATCAGATGAGTATTGCTTTACAAACAAAGGGTTAATTCACTTAGATGGCACGAGTGCAGCAAGCAAAAAACGCACGTTACGCCGCTTTAGTTACAGCAAATATCAAATTAGAAATGTGGCGTTAGAAACAGCTGGTACAATTGATTTGGATGTTGAGGTCAAATTTCATATGGGAGATGAATATTACTCCATTGACGTTCATAAAAAGCATATTGAGGAATTAAAAGACTTGTATAAAGCTCTTCTCAAAATCGAGGAAATTTCATACGAAAATGATATTACATTACAGTACGCTCATAAAAGTTTAGATATGGCTTCTCACACATTTAGCCGGATTACAAATGCACAAGTGAATTTAGCAGAGCAATTTAAAGAAATGAACCAAATTGCGTTTCAGTGGCTTGTTGATACGAAGAAGCAATATAATGTAAAAGATTATGGATTTGTGTTTGAAAAGTTCATTAACAACTAACTTTCGAGAAAATAAAAAACCTTGTTATCAAAAGATAACAAGGTTTTTGTAGCGTCCCAGGAGAGATTCGAACTCCCGACCCGTCAATTACCTACGATATATAAACGATTCTTTCATCGCCTGCTGAACGTTCATTTGTGCGGTCAACTGACCGTTTTTGTTAATTAATATTATACGCTATAGAGCCGTTCTACGTCAACGTCGAAAGCCCCTTTGTTCTATCGATTCCCTATCGACAACTCTGACGCATTTAGATGATCTGTATCCACGGAATAAAAATAATTGCCTTAAAATGCAAATCCCGGCGTACTTTTCCCCAATTATCGCGCCTTATACTTCTCAAAAAACTCATAAAGCGCAATTTCAACAATCTCATCTCGGTTTAACCGATGCTTATCTTCAAATCCATCTAATTTCACGCATATCTTCTTGTCGAGATTAACGGTTCTACTCGCTTTCTCCCTCACTCCACTTTCTCCAATATGCGTATACAACGAATGAATTAGATTTGTCTTATTCTGTGCTAAATCTTTTTCTTTCCGTTGAGCGATCTAATTAACCACGGTTTTAGTCGCATCCCATTCGTTAATTACCTTGCGTAGTACATTGACTTCATTTTTCGTAAGAGCATTATCTGTAACTGACTCTTGCCTATTCTCATTATCCTCCATAAACTCCTGAATGTCCGAATCCAATGACGGTTCTCCTACCCCCACGAAATTCCAACCTGACTTGCGATTATATTTGTAGCCAGCTACTTTTAGAACTTTCGATAACTTCTTTTGACTTATCCCGACTTTTTTTGCTACTATTGCTACCCTATCATTTTCTAATTCTTTTAATATGGATTCTAAATTCATCTTTATGCCTCTTTCATTTTAGTCTCCCTTCCTATTATAAAGTTTCGCAAATTGCGAAATAAACATAAATGCATAATTTCATATAAAAAAGAAAGGCGAAGTAATCTCCGCCCATTTCTGCACTATTTTATATATTTTGATCGCAGGCTAAATATATCTTCGCCTTCGCGAATACCTGCCGACCCCTTCCTCACATTTTTTATGACAGTCCAATTCGGGTTAGTTTCATCACCGATATTCTGTACTGTAAAGTTGCCGTCGCCATACTTTCGGTGACCCTCTGCCAATTTCTCTGTTAAAGCATTCTCTTTTGCTCTCGCCATCTTTGCGCCATCTCCCTTTTTATACAACCTTCTTAAACTGTCTAACCAATCACAGGTCCAGTCAATTGGAGATTCTTGTTTTCCGCTTCGATTAATTGTAACACACTATCGGAGATAAGTTCCGATAACGTTTACGCATAAAAAAAGCGACTAGAGCCGAAGCCCTAGCCGATCATTTTCGATTATTTCGTTTTAGCTAACGCCTTAACGACTTCTTCTTCCTTGACCGTTTCGTCGCCTAAGATATATAGAGTGCCGTCATTTTCGGTATCGCGCCTTTTGCATATAGTCTATAAAACGAAAGAAAGGTGGGATATTTCCTCGCCAACCTATCACAACATACGTTAACCCCGTGATAATATCGACCATACTGCGCTCTTACTATACAATTTTTATATATAATTATCGAACACAAAAAAGAAGGCGAACCCTCTACGTATGGCGTGCGGATTAATATTTTTAAGCCCGTATTCCTTCGCATGTTTAGTCATTCGTTTTGATATAATATTATTCGTCGGACTAGTTAAAACACTTCCGCCGCTCTTCGTAATAAAGAGATAATCATTATTCGCTTGGTACTCTCTGCGAATAATTTCGTTTTGTTTCATAAGAACGTCTAGCAATCGTGCGAGAGCGTCGTCAAACGGCAGATATATCGATTCATGATTCTTAATAATACCGCCATCAACACTTAATACTTTCACTTCTAAATCGACGTGTTTATGTTCGAGTTGCGCCAATGTGCCGACACGTATTCCCGTCTGATACATAAGTAGGATAGCGGTAGCATCTCGTAAATCTAAGAATCGCGTTAAGTCGAGTACCGATAACAAGATATTAATTTCACGATCTGTCGCACCCTCTTTAACAGGCGTATCCACTTTGATCTTCACGTTACGCCAAAAATTAATATCAATCCATCCATTATCGTGGCAGCGTCCTAAAAACGCCTTTAGACACTTCAAACGAGTTAATTTTGTTTGATTACTAACGTTCATAGACGATAACCACTCGTAAATATGATTAACGTTTAATTCTTCTAAGTATTGCATATCTGTTATCTTCATAAAGTGATTAACATGTAAATAGTAGTCATTTATCGTACGCTCACGTAAGCCTGTCGCTTTCATTTGACGCACAACTATATCGAGCGCTTTATCGATTGTTAAATTGAACGTATAACGATTTTCTGCGGTCTCTTTCTTTCGCTGATCGCTTTTCAATCTATCGCTAAAAATATTCGATAAGTCTTCGTTAATCGTTAAAGAATCACGTCTTTTGGACATAAAAAAATAAGCCCCCTAACTCGTTAGCGACCGCACATTGTACGATTCAACTGACGAATTAGAGAGCTTATATATCGCGGATCTTGACGTCACCGCAAAGGTTTTTGTAGCGTCCCAGGAGAGATTCGAACTCCCGACCGACGGCTTAGCTTACCACCATAGCTTTCGCTACCAGTATTTACTGTTTGTAGTCTGGACTATATCTTCACCATTTCAGGTGCGACACGTGTAGTCTCTACGGAACCTCACGATGATTTTTATCATACTTCAGAGCTCTTACCATTAAGTTTTCACCTAATCATTCAAAGCTCCTTAATCTTCTTAGGAAGATCGTAAGTTTCCTCGGTATTACCATCAGCCGTACTGTTAAGGCTTCACCGATATAGTGTCGTCCACTTTATAGGTTCTTGTTTCCCTATAAAGGCTCCTATTCTTGAAGGCCGTTGCTCTATCCTGCTGAGCTACTGGGACATGGAGCGGGTGAAGAGAATCGAACTCTCGACCAGAGCTTGGAAGGCTCTTGTTTTACCACTAAACTACACCCGCATATTTCGTTTTTATTTTTGTTTGATGTCTTATCGACAAGGTTTATTATATGTGCATTACGAGATGAAGTCAACACTTTTTTTCAAAGAGGATAAATTTTCTTATCCTCTTTGAAAAGTTTTACGTACGACAACTTTTCCCTCTAATGTTTCAAAGCAAATTTCGATTTCTTTTTCACTAATTTCTAACAAAGTAAATGTTTTTTCTTTACGGGAACGCGGCAACACGATGCTGCCAGGATTGATAAATAAAATGCCATCAATGATTTCTGCACCCAACATATGAGAATGTCCAAAACATACGATATTTGTTTGTACTTCTTTCGCACGATAGAGCAGTTTTTGCAAACTCATTTTAATATTGTATAGATGTCCATGCGTAACGAAAAAACGTATACCTTTTACATCTGTAATCGTTTCTTCTTCAAAATCATTATAAAAATCACAATTCCCTTTCACTACTCGAAACCCTTGTAAGTCTGGATGACCTGGTGTTAACTCTGAATCACCGCAATGAATCATAACATCTACATTTCCCTCATATGTCTCTTTTAATTGCTGTAATTCTTTCGTAGAACCGTGACTATCGCTTACAATTAAGGCCCTCATCGGTCTCTCTCCCTTATTCTTCTTCTAAAAACCATGCTGGGATTTTCTCTTCTAACTTACGAAGAGCACGCCCCCGGTGACTTATTTCATTTTTCTCATCTGAAGTTAACTCAGCCATCGCCCGTTTGTATTCTTCTACATAGAAAATTGGATCATATCCGAAACCATTCTCACCACGAGACTGTTCTAAAATTTCCCCTTCACATGTACCGTTTACAATAACAGGTTCTTTGTTCTCTTCTGGAAAAGCAACCGCTAACGCACAATAAAAACGAGCTGTTCGCTTTTCCATCGAAACCCCATGTAATTCTGTTAACACTTTATCGATATTCGCCTGGTCATCTTTTTGCTCACCAGCATAGCGAGCAGAACGAACACCAGGGTTTCCATTTAGCGCATCAACCATTAAGCCCGAATCATCTGCGATTACAATTGAATTTAATTGTTTACATAAACTATCTGCTTTCAAAAGTGCGTTTTCTTCAAATGTTTCACCAGTTTCCTCTACTTCTTCAATATGAGGGAAGTCATGCAGCGATTTTACTTCTAAATCAAATCGCTCAAATAGCTCGGCAAACTCACGCACTTTCCCCATATTTTTCGTTGCAACAACAACTTGTTTCATATTTTCCACCTCTACTCTATGTGAGATACAATATCGCCTAGTGCTTCTTTTTGCTTTTCAACGAGTTGTAAAATTCCGTTTTCTGCTGCATCGAGTAATTCATTTAATTCCGCGCGGCTAAACGTTGCTTCTTCTCCAGTTCCTTGCACTTCAACAAACTGACCTTTCCCTGTCATAATAACGTTCATATCAACATCAGCTTTCGAATCTTCTGCATAGTTTAAATCTAAGACTACACCTTGGTCTTCCACAACCCCAACAGATGTTGCCGCGAGATAATCTTTTACTGGAATGCTAGATACTTTGCCTGCTTGCAATAATTTTTCAAATGCTAATACCATTGCCACATAAGCACCTGTAATAGAAGCCGTTCTTGTTCCGCCATCTGCTTGAATGACATCACAGTCAATCCAAACCGTTCTTTCTCCAAGCGCTTCCAAATCAACAACCGCACGTAATGCTCGTCCAATTAAACGCTGAATTTCCATTGTACGACCCGTTACTTTCCCTTTACTTGACTCACGAATTGTACGTTGTTCCGTGGCACGTGGAATCATCGCGTATTCCGCTGTTACCCAGCCCTTTCCTTCACCTCTCATAAATGGTGGTACACGTTCTTCAATTGTTGCCGAACAAATAACCTTCGTGTCTCCAACTTCAATCAAGACAGATCCTTCTGGATGTTTTAAATAGTTTGTATGAAGACGTACACGGCGTAGTTCTGCTGCTTGTCTACCATCTACTCGCATAAAATAACCCCCTAATAACTGCTACCTATTAGTATAGCCCATTTTTAATTTCTAATTATGTATAACAATAGAAGAAGGGGAACTCAAAAAGAAATTCCCCTTTCTTACATAAGTATATCAAATTATTTACGATTAAAAACTACCTGTATTCACGTTTTGCGGACGATCGACAGGTTTTGTTAATTTTTCACCCTTCTCATTTACAAGATTTGCTTTCCCATTTACTTCAATAGAAACATTTTTCACACCTTGCTTCTCCGTTAACGATAAAACTAATGATTTCAATACGTAATTTGAAATCATATTTTTATCTTTATTCGCGTATATATTTTCATTAAAATTTAATGTAACATTTCCGTTTTGTAATTTCGGATTCGTAATGAGTTTAACACCTGAATTAAAATCATTTAGCAATGATCCATGCGTCGGTCCCTTTACAAGTTCATTTACAACTGTCGTAATATCATTTTCTTTCCCTTCTGCAACACGTCTCGTTACCGGTACATAATATTGTTGTTTATTACTTTGTGCCATAAAGTAAAGGGTAACCGGTTTTGTATTCGTTACATCTGTTACTTGCTCATCATCGAAGTTAATACCATCTGCCCGGCTCACCCCTTCTCCAACCGGCGTACCAGCAACTGGCATCTTCGTCAATTTCTCACCATTTATTTGAAACTGAACTTGTTTAATATCTTTAAATTGCGTTAACGTCCAAGCAACCGATTCAACAATTTGACGTTCTTCTTCTTTTTTATAGTTTTTCATTTCCTTTGAAAAATCTATAACCGCTGTCCCATCTTTTTTCAAATTCATAGACATCGTTGTACCTGCTGGAAGAACAGCCTTAAATCCATTTGGGAGTAAATTCTCTACTGGCCCATCTTTCACAAGGTATTCTAACGTTTGTTTCACAACTTCATTTTGTTTTGGAGCAGGTAATGCTAACGTTTGTGGTACAACATAGCCATTTTTATCAACAAGATATAGTTCATAGTTTTTCGTTTGTCCTTGCTTCTCTTTCGTAGCAGTTTTCTTCTCACCATCTGTATACGTGACCTGTTTCGGCGGATCAATTTGTTCTGTTTCTTTCTCATTATTTAACAAACCGCAACCTGCTAGTAAAGCAGCGCTTACCACAGTACAAACAAGCCTTTTAAAAGTGATTTTAGGCATACCATTTCCCCCTAAACTCTAAGTTTGTACTATCAGTATACGAGCTTTTTATCATTTTAGAACAAGCAATGACAACTTACCTTTCAATTTATGAAAACAAAAAACTCCTGATTCCTCAGGAGTTTCCATACGAATATATATATATCCATTTTGATTTTCCAACCTATCATTTGTGGCTATGAAGAACCAAATGACAACCTGCTCTCATCTTCTCGTTTTGGTCTCACTTGGCGTGGGGCTAAAAAAGGAACTGACCGCTTCTATGCTGGGCTGGATCCTCTCTCCCATCTAAAAAGAAATGGTTTTTATGTCGGTTTTTCAATTTGTATTTATATACAATTCATTTACTTACAAAGTAATATGCTTGACATTTTCAATTGGTTGTCCAAACCATTTAGAGGCAATTTCTTTAAATAAATCTATTTTTCCTGTTGTTAAGAAGAGATGATCACTTTGTTCTTCCCCTTCATTTAACATCTTACTATGGTATAAAATCGTACTCACTTCACGAGCTGTTTCATCTCCAGAGCTAATTAACTGCACCTTATCCCCCATTACCCGCTTAATAACTGGGCCTAGAATTGGATAATGTGTACACCCTAAAATCAATGTATCGATTTCAGTAGCTTTCAGTGGTTGCAACGTCTCTCTCACAACCTCATATGCTATTTCACTTTCAAAGTTTCCACTCTCTACAAGTTCAACAAATGGTGGACACGCTAAACTTTCTACCATAACACGATTATTAATAGACTTCAGCGCTTCTTCATATGCACCACTTTTTACCGTTCCAATTGTTCCAATAATCCCAACATGATACGTATTCGTCACTTTTAAAGCAGTACGCGAACCAGGATGAATCACACCTACCACCGGGATTGGTAATTGTTTTTGCATTTCTTCTAATACAACTGCAGTTGCTGTATTACAAGCAATAACTAGCATCTTAATATTAAGCGCTAATAAATGTTCTGTTATTTCCCATGTAAATTGACGCACTTCCTCACGAGAACGCGGGCCATACGGACAGCGTGCTGTATCTCCTAAATATATAATCCGCTCTTTAGGAAGCTGACGAATTAACTCTTTCGCTACTGTTAATCCCCCTACTCCCGAATCAATGACACCAATTGCTCTATTCAACATAATCACCCGTTTTCTCATTCATCATCTTAATTTTATGTTTATCAGTATATTTTACACACTTTAAGTTCGCTTACTTAAAATGTTCCCTGTGTAAAAACTCTTCATTTGTACCTGTATAGACTAGGACCTTTTTTATTTTGCTCCTTTTTTTCATAATTTGCAAGATAGAAAAATAACCGACCTTCTATAAGAAAAGTCGGTTTCTTCTATTGTTATTTTACTACGCCATCTTTTTTTGCAAAGAAGACATTTGAAATAATAACAAAAAGTGAGCTGAAATTAAAATCGCAATTAAAATGAAGTTTAAACTATAACTATTTGTCGCCTCCATAATTTTACTTGCTACCGCCGGCCCAAACGCCATACCGAAAAAGTTGATTAAGTTGTACAGTCCAAGACCAACTCCAACTTTAGCAGGATTTAACGTTTTCGGTATAAGTGTATTTAATGATACTTGAATTGCTGAATAACTCATAAATGTTAAAATAACTGCCACTAACATAACGATTACGTTTCCATTTGGAATGAGTCCTAAAATTAAAAAGCCAACTATCATAACAACAGATGCTACGTAAATCATTTTCACATTCCCAAATGTCGGTATAATTCTTCCAGTTAAAAAGCTTGATAAAATACCAAATAAAGAAGCGATAAACAGCGCAACCCCTATTACAAATGGTGATAGTCTATGTTCTCTTCCTAATAAGAGCGGTAGAAGCAATAAATTCGCACATAATGCCACATTCATTATAAAACCAATCGATATTAAACGAAGAAATGGCTTGTTCGTAAATAATTCAATATCAATAAACGGATACTCCGCCTTCTTCATTCGAGCTCTAAATAAAAATAGTAAAACAATCGATACGATAAAGAGCCAACTATTAATATTTACTCCTAATAAAACAGTCGCGATTAATGCAAATAACAAAACTGCTCCAAGAAAATCAAAATGAAAAGTTTCATCCCTTTGTCCAACTTCTTCTGGCATAAATTTCATAAGCAAGAAAATCCCAACTACCGAAATAGCCATGAACAAAAATAAATACGGCCAGCCTAATGCATTCGTAATCGCCCCACCAACTAAAGGACCAATACCAATTGCTAACGCGATAGAAGAACTAATCATCGCTAACGCTCCTGGCTTTTCAGCAGGCGTAAGTAATTTAGCGACTGCAACCATACCAAGTGCAATAAATGCAGCGCCTCCACTTGCTTGCAAAATTCTCGCAAAAATGACAATACCGTAAGATTGGTTCATAAATCCAACAATTGAACCTAGTATAAATATAACAATCGAGATAATTAATAGTTTTTTTACACTATAACGATCCGCCAATTTCCCATATACCATAGAACCGATTCCGACTACTAAGGAGTAGCCTACTACAACCCAACTTACTTTTGATGAACTAATTGATAAATCTTTAGAAATATTCTCTAACGCCACATTAAATAAAACCGCGTTCATCGGTCCTAATAATACAATAAAACACACTGTAAAAATGAACCATTTCGAATGGTTCTCTGTACTTTTCCCCAAGTTTAACACCTCTCACATTTGTAGTTTTAAAACTTTCAAACTATAAACGAAAAATAAAGTTGTTTAGTTCTCATATTGTCACCAAACAACCTATTCCAAATGCAACTTTTATCGCGATAAAGTGAACTTGAAACGAGTAGAATGTCTATTCATCCTTTCTTTGAACATCGAAAAGTTCAAGTGTACGTTGTTCGATGTTCATGGAACTATCATAGTTTCGCCTTTTCAAATTGTCAACAAAAAATAAACAAAGTAAACTATTTTAGTATTTTTAGTTTACTTTGTTTATTTTTTGTTATAAACTAATTTCAAATCACAATTCAAGGCGGCGTAACATGATAGTTCAAATTTGCAATTCATAAATGTATAGAATACGGAGCTTTTATTTTGTAATGCTGTAATAAAAGTTGAAAGTAGGGAATCTGATGCATTATATAACTGCATGCTTGAAGATTATTAGTGATAAAGAACTTAATGAAATAATGGAAGAGTTTAAAAAACTTGAAGAAGAAACGAATAAAGAAGAAGGATGTATTAAATTTCATGCTTTTCCGCTTGAACCATCGGAACGAAAAATAATGCTTTGGGAGATTTGGGAAAATGAAGAGGCTGTTCATTTTCATTTCACCAAATCACACACAAAACATCTTTTAGAAAAAGAATTAACAGAAATAGAATGGGTAATTAGAAATAATGTTTCATCTGATTATAATAATTGAAAAATCCAAAAGATCCTAAATAACAATCTTCATGGACAAGAATCTATCCTATTAGCAATTGCTGAGTTGAAGAAAGCGAAAAAGATGCCAGTAATCATCCAAGTAAGACAAATAAAATACTTACATAACATTACAACATGTAATAAAAAAGCAGATTTTCCTATACGAACGGAAAATCTGCTTTTTTTAAGAAATCATTTGCAAAATCGCAATAACTTCTTTTTCAATGTTAGAATCATCAGCCAACTCTAAATACTCCGGTTTAAATAACTGATATTTCTTCAAGTTATAAAAATCAAGTATCGCTTTCTTTAACGTAATATCATACTGAATGCAAAAAGAATGATCTATAATACGTCTCAACATAACATCATCTTGTACCATAAATAATTGTGCATTCATTTTATTAAAATACCCTTGCTCCATACCTGATTCAAAAAACATTTGTAAATTTTGATTACGATTTTGTTGTGCAGCAACTAATTGATCCCATAAGTTTGGATAAGCTTCTTTCAAATCTTGTAAAAACGTATCCGAAATATACGTCACACATTTTAACGAATGAATAAACGTCTTTTGAAAACGTTCCGCAAAAGAAATACTCTCATCTTCGTTATCTGCATCTCCTTCGAGAAGATAATTGATAAAATCCTCTACTACCGCTTCGATAATTTCATCTTTCGAAGAAAAACGCTTATATAAAGTTGCCTTACTAATGTCCATATATCTCGCAATTTCATCTATCTTTAATTGACTGAAACTCGTTTTTCTAATAATCGGTTTTATTTTATTAATGTAAGTATTTGCACATGCCACTTTTCTCATAAAAAGAGCCTCCCACTTTATCCATACAGGATAGTATAGCAAATTAATGAACGATTATAAATGAAGTCATTATACTTAATAAGCTTTTTTAGTTAACTATGTATATTTTATATTATATGCTTTCTTTTTAAACTACACTATTAAAACGGCGGCTCAAAATAAACACGTTCTTTTAGCCGAAAGCTCTAAATGTGTACCAGCAAAAAATACATTGGAATTCCTACTCTAAACTACAAACAAAAAAATAGCCGACCTTTTACAAAAAAGTCGGCTTTACCTATTATAATTCAAGTTCCCCCATACGAAGAAGTTCAACAACCGCTTGCGAACGTCCCTTAACTCCTAGCTTTTGCATTGCATTTGATATATGGTTGCGTACGGTTTTTTCGCTAATAAAGAGTTCACTTGCAATTTCTTTCGTTGTTTTATCTTGAACCAATAATTCAAACACTTCTCTCTCTCTCTTTGTCAATAATGGTTTAGATTGATATGCTTTTTCCTTCAACTGGTATAACCCTCCTTGCTTAAGCCAGAGCTGTACATGTGTAAGTTGGGTGTTTATTTAGTCAAGATATTGTATGAACGAAATGTGCAGGTGGTGAATGAAAATGGGCTTATTTCAACACGTTATTTACGGATTTGTATGCATTTTTCACTTCCCTAAAGTTCATCCGAAAAATTATGAAATAGAATATTGGTGAAATATAATTGCATCTTCCCTCCAAAACCTTCTCAATCCATTTATTACCTTCTTCTTTTCAGAAAGATTTACTCAAATGTCACCAATACTACAAGATAAACATGTATGTATCTTATAACAATCTGACTATACGCAAAATTATATATTGGTGGTGTCCTTATGTTTTCAACTTTCAAACGATTTTTCATCGGTAGACCTCTTAAGTCAACAGCATTAGGAGAACAAAAATTAAATAAACTAAAGGCACTTGCTATTCTATCTTCTGATGCCCTTTCTTCTGTCGCTTACGGAACGGAGCAAATTTTAATTGTTCTCGCTGCATTTGGAGCAATTGCTTTTTGGTATTCCATTCCGATCGCAATCGGCGTTCTTATTTTATTAACAGCGCTCATTCTATCATACCGACAAATCATTTTTTCTTATCCGCACGGAGGTGGTGCTTATGTTGTTTCAAAAACAAACATAGGAACAAATGCAGGTCTTATTGCAGGAGGTTCATTACTTGTTGATTATATCCTTACTGTAGCAGTAAGTGTTTCAGCTGGAACCGACGCTATTACTTCAGCATTTCCGGCATTACATACCTATACTGTTCCGATCGCAGTTATACTTGTACTGTTTATTACCATTTTAAACTTGCGTGGTGTAACAGAATCCGCTTCAATATTGGCATATCCAGTCTATCTCTTTGTATTGGCACTTGTTATTTTAATCATTGTAGGTATCGTTAACATTTTCTCTGGACAAGTTTCTCCCAATTTACATGCACCAATTGGAAGTGTTGTGCCTGGTATTACACTCTTTTTCTTGTTAAAAGCATTTTCATCTGGCTGTTCCGCTTTAACGGGCGTAGAGGCTATTTCCAATGCAATTCCAAACTTTAAAGAACCCGCTGCAAAAAATGCAGCAAAAACTTTAGTAATTATGGGAACAATTCTAGCTATTTTATTCACTGGTATCACATTTTTAGCATATTGGTATGGAATCGTACCAAAACATAACGAAACTGTCGTGTCCCAAATTGCTTCAAATATATTTGGAAGAAACTTTGTATACTACTTTATTCAAGGAACAACTGCACTTATTTTAGTGTTAGCTGCCAACACAGGTTTTTCAGCATTTCCACTTTTAGCATTTAATTTAGCATCAGATAAATATATGCCGCGTATGTATTTAATGCGTGGAGATCGCTTAGGATATTCAAATGGCATTATTACGTTAGGCGTCGGTTCCATCCTATTAATCATGGCATTCCACGGTAAGACAGAACAATTAATCCCGTTGTATGCAGTTGGTGTATTTATTCCCTTTACGTTGTCACAAACAGGTATGATTATAAAATGGTTGCGAGAAAAACCACAAGGATGGCTACCAAAATTACTAACAAACTTATTAGGTGCTCTTATTTCATTAACTGTGCTTCTCATTTTCTTTATTACAAAATTTGCACAAGTATGGTCCATTCTTGTCTTTCTACCTATCATTGTTTTCATCTTTCATCGCATTCACAATCACTATATTGCAGTAGGAGAACAACTACGCATCAAATGCAATGAAATTCCCGAAAAACTAACTGGTAATATCGTAATTGTTCCGATTGCCGGTATTACAAAAGTAGTCGAACAATCCATCAATTATGCAGAGACAATTAGCGATCAAGTTATTGCAGTATATGTAGCATTTGATAGAGAAAGTGAACTACGTATGCAGGAAAAATGGAAAGAATGGCAACCGAACATTCGGCTCGTTACCTTTATTTCATCTTACCGAAGCTTGATGCATCCTATCGCAAAATTAATTACAATCATCCAACATAAAGCGCAAGAAAAGAATCGTTTCGTTACCGTTTTGATTCCGCAATTTATTACGAAAAAGAACTGGCATAACATTTTACACAACCAATCGAGCGTATTACTACGCGTCTACCTTTTATATAAGAAAAATGTCATTGTTACAACCGTTCCCTACCGCTTCCGAAAATAAAATCAATATGCATGAAAAAGGAGAGAACTCTCTCTTTTTTTCACGTGTACAACAACCTTACAAAAATGTAATCTTCTTTCAGAAAAATGTAATATAATTCGATAGTTTCCATATTCTTTTCCATGTAAGATAAAAATATAAGATATCGCCAATACATATATAAAGAGTACTCGGTGATTGAAAAAGGAGAGGGTTTTACAATGGAAAGAAAATTACGTAGATCTGAAGCAGATAAAATGTTATTTGGTGTATGCGGCGGTTTAGCGGAGTATTTTGATATAAGCGCTAGTATGATTCGACTTCTTTGGGTTATTGCAATTCTATGTTTCGGAACAGGTTTTCTAGCTTACTTCGTTTGTCTATTACTTATACCACGTTCTTATTAAAAGGCACCGACGCCCAATCCGGTGCCTTTTTTGCACATTTCGTTTACTTTCCCAAAAAACGAAAAACACTTCTATGCATAAGCGGATACTCTCTCATTACGAGGAATACTTCATTGTTAAATGTAAAACAGCAACCTCATCTCCATCATTCTTATACGTATGCTTCTTATTGGCTTCAAACTGAATCGAATCAAATTCATTTAATTGATACACATCACTTTCAACTTGAATCGCAACTTGTCCTTTCATAACCGTAACAAGTTCAATGGCTCCTTCATGATGGGATTCTGGCTCATAAATACTTTTTGGTCTTAAACAAGCACGATGCATCTCCATTCCAGTTTCTTTCGTATACCGGAACATTGTTTCTAATCTCCATACTTGTCCCTCATCTACCGCAAACCCCTCCCCGCAGCGCGCGACTGCGACTGGTTCTCCAGCCACCATGAGTCTAGACAAAGGAATTGATAATCCTTTCGTAATCTTCCAAATGACTGCTAATGTCGGATTCGTTTCACCTCTTTCAATTTTCCCTAACGTTAATTTACTAACTCCCGTTTTTTGCGCCAATTCTTCTAAACTTAATTTTTGTTCATGACGAATTTGTCGTAATAATTTACCCACTTGCTCAATGACTTCTTTTGTTTGCATATCCTCTTTTTCTTTCACGGAAACAAAACCACCTTAAAGTATAAAATAATTTACTTTTGTTTGAATTAAATATATCATACTATACATAAATCTTTAAATTCCCGAAAGGAGTGCTTACGCATTATGCGTGCAATATTATTAGGTCTTTTATCATCAGCCTTTTTTTCTGCAACATTTATTATTAATAGAGCAATGAATGTATCTGGAACGAGCTGGGCTTGGACAGCTTCTTTCCGCTTTTTATTTGCTCTCCCTATTTTATTCCTTATCGTTTTATTTCGCAAAAACCTCGGACCCTTATGGCCAGAAATGCGAAAACGTCCTTTTGCATGGCTAGGATGGGGGTCTTTAGCAGGCATTGGCTTCTATTCTTTATTAAGCTTTTCTGCTGTCTTTTCTCCAGCTTGGCTTGTTGCAGGAACTTGGCAGGTTACTATACTAGCCGGGTTGCTACTATCGCCATTATTTTTTATTACCATTGAAACAAAAACAGGTACAAAACGGGTGCGGGGAAAAATCCCACTTCGTAGTTTATACGTATCACTTTTCATTTTAATCGGTGTCATTTGTATGCAAATCACAGCAGCTGGGCATATTACAACAAATCAATTTATATCTGGTTTTCTTCCTGTTGTTCTCGCAGCTTTCTTATATCCATTTGGCAATCGAAAAATGATGGAAGTTGCAAGTGGACGCCTCGATACATTCCAGCGTGTATTAGGAATGGCCATCGGCAGTCTCCCTATAACAATTATCCTTGGCATATATGGTTATTTCACAACAGGCGTTCCGACATCTAATCAAATGCTCCAAGGTTTTTTATTAGCATTATGTTCAGGCGTTATTGCCACAATGACCTTTTTCTTCGCTACAGATTTAGCGAAAGATAACCTTTCCCTACTAGGAGCAGTGGAAGCAACGCAAGCTGGCACTATGGTATTTACTGTTCTCGGTGAAATCATTTTCTTAAATGGTTCATTCCCTACCCACCTCTCACTTATTGGAATGATTATCATTATGGTCGGAATGGTCGCCAATAGCATTTTGAATCGGTCTGTTCCGGTTATGAAACAAAAGAACACAGCATAAACGAAAGATGTGCAGGCATGGTTCTTCTTTAGGAGCCATGTCTGCTCCTATAATTGAGATTGTACGAACTTTCATTATTGGTTTAATCGGAATATTTTTTCATTACTTGTTTATACTTAGAACAGCATCATTCTATGTTATAATACGTTCTCATTCACATTTAAAGGAGGAAAATCATGCTAAAAAAAGGAATTGCTGAATTTATTGGTACTTTTGTACTTGTATTATTCGGAACAGGAACAGCTGTTTTAGGCGGCGGAATTGAAGGGATTGGAACTTTAGGAATCGCTATGGCTTTTGGACTATCCATTGTTGCTATGGCATATAGCATCGGAACAATTTCTGGATGTCACGTAAACCCAGCAGTGTCGATTGCTATGTTTGTAAACAAACGTATGAGTGCAACAGAACTTATTTACTATTTAATCGCTCAAATTTTAGGTGGCTTATTAGGAACAGCAACATTAGTAACAATTCTAAAATCTTCTAATCTGTCTTTAGATAACTTAGGGCAAAATAGCTTTGGATCACTTGGTCTATCAGGATCATTTTTAGTTGAATTCGTTTTAACATTCGTCTTTATTTTAGTTATTATTGCAGTAACAGGTAAAAATGGTAACGCACATTTAGCTGGACTTGTAATTGGTTTCACATTAGTATTAGTTCACTTATTAGGCATTCCATTAACAGGAACTTCTGTTAACCCTGCACGTAGCCTTGCACCAGCTTTATTTGCTGGCGGAGAAGCTATCTCTCAATTATGGGTATTTATTATTGCTCCAATCGTTGGTGGCATCGTCGCTGCTATTGTAGGAAAATTTTTATTAAATACAGAAAAATAGAATTTTCATTCTTTCTGAAAGTAAAAGAAGCGAGCCCCTATATACGAGGCTCGCTTCTTTACTTTTGAATTTTTGATTGTAAATTTGTAACAAGTTGCTGAACTGTTACATTCGCAAGTACGCTTTCCATCGCTTCTTGCGCTTGCATTAATATAATCTCTAATACGGATTGAATATTAGCCCCTACTGGACATTCAATGTTGGGATTCTCATGGAAAGAAAATAGTTGTCCTTCTTCTACTACTTCCACTGCTCTATATACATCAAGTAATGTAATTTCTTCTAAATCACGCGCAAGTGACGTTCCACCTTTTCCAGCTTGTACATCAACAAGACCCGCTCTCTTCAACATTCCAGTAATGCGACGAATCACAACTGGATTTGTATTCACACTACCAGCAATCCATTCAGAGGTACAGCGAGAGTTTCGATCTATCGCAAGTAACGTTAACATATGAACACCTACTGTAAAACGGCTACTAATTCCCATCTGCACGCCCCTCCTTTACGTTCATTTTGTCAAAAGACGATACATACTATTATATACTATTTCTACTTTGTACATAAAGAAAAAGCATGATTCCCTTAGAAAATCATGCTTTTTCCCATTGCGGATAAATTTAGCAAACACAAAGAAGTTAAGGAGACAACGAAAAATCCCAACTGATTCAAATTTCACTTTATCATTATTGACGCTTCATAAATTTAGCTAGATCTTTAAATTTCACTTTATCAGAGTAATTCATGACACCATTGACGAAGATGCGACTTGTAACAGCACTTAATATACCGATTGTCGCCAAAAGAACCGCAAGTGTTATCATGATTTCTAACATACCAGCTTCACCAGCTACAATGCGCGAGAATGTGACCATCGGGGTAAAGAATGGAACATAAGAACTTACAACAACGATAGTACTATTCGGATCCCCTAGTGATTTAATACTAATGAAAAGTGCTGCCATTATTAAAATCGACACTGGGAACATTACACCTTGTAAATCCTCAGTCTTAGAAACAACCGCACCAGCGGCTGCATACATCATCGCATAAAGGAAATATCCTGTAACAAAATAAATTAGGAACATACCGATAACTTGTGCATCTAACTTTGTAAAATCAATTGGCAATCCAAATAATGAACCACTTTCCGAGTCTATCCATCCTAATAACCAAGGAATAAGGTAACCACATGCCAATATGACAAGTTGTAATAACGCCGTTGAAACAACCGCTAAAATTTTTGCATACATCATCGTGAGAGGTTTTACTTTTGGAATCATGACTTCCATAACGCGGGAAGCTTTTTCAGAAGCAATATTCATCGCAATTGTGCTTCCGAACGCAGTAATGAACATATACAAAGCGAATGTAAAGAAATATGCTATTCCGAAAGAGGCAGAACGATCTTTTATCGCTTCTTGTTTCACAGGAATTTCCGTTTGCAATTGTTGTGCGATTTCCGGTGAAACATTATGTTTAGCAACTGTCACCGCCATATATTGCCCCTTTAAATAACTAGCCATAATGGTAGAAGTTGTTTCGCTAGGAAACCCATTAAACATATACGTAACTTCTGGAATCCCATTCTTTTCCGTCACACGAAATAAACCGTCTAGCTCGCCTTCTTCTACTTGTTTATGTAGTTTATTAAAATCTTCTTTTGAACCAATTGTTAGTTTAGCTGATGGCAATAACTTATTTAACTCTTCTTTTTGTATGTTATATGTAGAACTTTCTGTTACAACTGCAATTTTATCTTTATCCTTATTTTTATCATTACTTGAAGTAAAATGATTAAATGCAAAGATCCCAAACACAATTAAAAATAAAATGGCACTCGTAATCAAAGATTTTTTAGATAGAAATGATTCCCTGAAATAAAATGAAAATACATGAGAAAATTTACGCATTGTTATTTCGCCCTTTCTACAAATATTTCGTTTAGCGTCGGCTCTAGCATTTTAAATTGTCTTAAACTTATACCTTGCTTCTGTAATTTTTGTAAAATCGTTAAGGCTTCTGCATCATCATGAACTTTCACATAAATCAGTCCTTGTTGTTTTTCGTAAGAAATACGCAATGCTTGCAATGCCTGTTCATTTTCCACTACATCTTCAATGGTTAAATTACGGAAACCATATTCTTGCTTAATGTCGCTTAGTTTTCCTTTTACAACCGCTTCGCCTTTTTTCAAAATGCATACATGCTGGCAAAACGCTTCTACTTGTTCCATACGGTGGCTAGACAAAATAATTGTTTTCCCGCTTTGTACTTGTTCTTCAATAATGTTTGCTAACATACTAGCATTCACTGGGTCTAGTCCGCTAAACGGCTCATCTAATATAAGAAGCTCCGGGTCATGAATAAGCGCAGCAATTAATTGAATTTTTTGCTGATTTCCTTTTGAAAGCTCTCCTGCCGTTTTATATTTATATTCCGGGATTGCTAATTTTTCTAACCAACGATCAATCTCACGGTCTACTTCTTTTTTCGTCATTCCTTCTAATCTACCGAAATAGCGAAGTTGATCTATCACTCTACTTTTCGTATATAACCCTCTTTCTTCTGGAAGATAACCGATCGTTACACCACTTTGAGAGATAGCTTTCCCGTCCCATGTAATAATCCCTTCATTTGGAGTTAATAAACCAAGAAGCATTTTAATCGTTGTTGTTTTCCCTGCACCATTTCGTCCAAGGAGTCCTAGTACTTCACCTTTTGGCAATGAAATTTGCAATTGATTGACCGCTTTTGATTCTCCAAATAATTTCGTTAAATTTTGTATTTGTAAGCTCAAATATAATTCCTCCTCTTTTCCTCACTCTTACAGCCTTCCAAATGGTTTATACAAAATATTTTAGTATACAAATACTTTGATTTTTATAATAAAAGCAAAGCTACATATCCATCCACCATTTGTTTTATTTAGTTAAAATTGTAAATAAATTTTCGGTATTTGTCAATTATAATAGTCATTTTGACAAAAAATATTGTCATTTATCCTTGTATAATTCCTTACTTATTATACTTAAATGGGGCATATTACTATATATACAAAGGGACATATGCAAAAGTTCATAAAAAACATCGCGTAAAATATTATATTTTAATATATAATATTAAATGATTTAGTTACATCAAGGAGGATACATATGAAGATGAAAAGGGGAATTACCACATTATTATCTGTAGCCGTTCTATCTACATCACTTGTAGCATGTTCAGGAACAGCTGAGAAAACTGTAGCAAAAGAAGAAAAAGTAAAGTTAACGGACCAACAGTTAATGGCTGATTTATGGTTCCAAACATCTGGTGAGACAAAAGCATTGTACCATCAAGGCTATAACATTGGACAATTAAAACTCGATGCAGTTCTTGCAAAAGGCACAAACAAAAAACCAGCAATTGTGCTAGATTTAGATGAAACTGTTTTAGATAACAGCCCTCATCAAGCAATGAGTGTGAAGGAAGGAAAGGGCTACCCTTATAAATGGGATGAGTGGATTAATAAAGCAGAAGCAGAAGCTCTTCCTGGTGCGATCGATTTCTTAAAATATACGGATTCTAAAGGTGTAGATATTTATTACATTTCAAACCGTAAAACAAATCAATTAGATGCAACGATTAAAAACCTTGAACGCGTTGGTGCCCCACAAGCAACGAAAGAACATATTTTATTACAAGATCCAAAAGAAAAGGGAAAAGAAAAACGTCGCGAACTTGTTTCACAATCGCACGATATCGTTCTCTTCTTCGGTGATAACTTATCTGACTTCACTGGATTTGATGGAAAATCTGTAAAAGATCGTAACCAAACAGTTGAAGAAACAAAAGCACAATTTGGCGAGAAATTTATTATTTTCCCAAATCCAATGTACGGTGATTGGGAAGGTGCTCTATATGATTACGACTTCAAAAAGTCTGATACAGAAAAAGATAAAATTCGTCGTGATAACTTGAAATCATTTGAAATAAATAAATAAATAAAACTCTATCAGCGGGAGTCTTACTTCCTGCGAGTAGCAAAATAAAAGGGTGGCTTATTGCCATCCTTTTATTTTGCTACACCTCAATCGCAGTTATAAAAGCAAAAAGACATCTCTATTTGTTTTTGCTTAGCATGGGGATCAAAATCTGATCACTTCTCTCCATAGTCGGAGGCTCTCATCCCAAAAAGAGGCTTTAAATCATATTTTCCATTTTCGCCATATAAATCTATTTTGATTTTTCAACATCTAAATTGCGGTTATGAAAACGAAAGGAAATCCCCACTTATTTCTTCTTTTTGTTTTTACATGGCATGGGGCTAAAAAGAGAACTGACCGCTACTACACTCGGCCGGATTCTCTCTTCCAACTAAAAAACAAGGGGTTTTTCAATTTGTATTTATATATAAACCAACACAATCACACATTTTTTGACATTTTCTTTGCAATTCTATTACGTTATGACTCTTATATTTCTTTTTATAGAAACTAGACTTATAATTAACATGATAGACAAATTATAAGAAAGGAATGGGATTACACAACGTTATGAAAAAGGTAATTGTTATTTCTGCCGCTACAATTGTAATCGGTATCACATCCTTCGCTTATTTCGGCTCAAAATCACCACTACAAAATGAAGCGAAAGCTGTCGAAACACAAAAACATATTGAACATCCAAAAGAAGAGATTCCAACATTTCCAAAGGCAACACATACCGCAAAAAAAATAGATGAAAATCTCTCTCTTGTTACTAATCCAGATTCGGCTCTTGTTTTAGTAAATAAACATCGCAAATTACCAGATGGTTATACACCAGCTGATTTAATAAGACCAGACGTTCCATTTGCATATCCGAAAGATAAAGAAAAGACATTGCTTCGAAAAGATGCTGCGGAAGCTCTAGAAAAAATGTTCCAGGCAGCAAAACAAGATGGAATGGAGTTAACAGCAGTTTCAGGTTATCGCTCTTATAAACGCCAACAATCACTACATAATATGTACATAAAACGTCAAGGGCAACAAGAAGCTGACTCCGTAAGCGCTGTTCCAGGAACGAGCGAACATCAAACAGGCCTTGCAATGGATATTAGTTCTAAATCTGCAAGTTATCAATTAGAACCTATTTTTGGTGAAACTGACGAAGGAAAATGGGTGGCAGCGCATGCCCATGAATTTGGCTTCGTCATCCGCTATCTAGAAGATAAAACAGATACAACAGAATACTCATATGAACCGTGGCATCTTCGCTACGTAGGTAATCCATATGCTACATACTTACATAAACATCACCTAACATTAGAAGAAGCAATGGGTGCAACTAAATAAGAGAGCGGTTTCGCTCCCTTATTTTTTATTGCAATAACTGTCGCTTCCATTCTTCTAACCAAGGTACTCCTTTACCTGTTTTCTTAGATGCTTGCACCATTGCCCCTCGCCCCACTAAGCAAACTTCTCCTGCTTCATTTTTCGCCATATAGTGTAAATCTAAAGAAGAATTCCCAACTGTTTTAGCTTGTACATATACCTTTAAATATTCATCGAAGAAAATTTGTTTCAAAAAATTACATTGTAAGTCCGCTACCACAATCATTGTTTCTGATGCTTCATGTGTCCATTCCTGCATAAATCCAAGCTCTTTAAAAAACTCAATACGCGCTTCTTCAAAATACGTAAAAGCAACACCATTATTCATATGCCCAAACATATCTGTTTCACCAAAACGAACTTTCACAGGAATATAAAATGAAAAACCTTTTTCCCATTTTTCAAAGTCTTCAATGTAAGAAATCTTCTTCATATTTTTCTCTCTCCTTTTTTCTTATTCTCATAAGCCGCACAACACATTTCAGAATAAACAAAAAATTGAAGTTATAAAAACCCCACGTATCATTTTCTCTCTTTGTTTTCACTCGGAATGGGACTCCGTTTCTATGTAGAATCGAATTCTCTCTCACCTAAAAAGAAAAGTTTTCCCATGTGTATTTATATAAATATTGCCCCTTCGAATCGAAGAGGCAATATTTATTAATAGTTATTGTCGCTACCAAAGAAGTCTTTAAACGACTGAATTGTTGTGTCACGGTTTAATGCTGCAATTGAAGTTGTTAATGGTATACCTTTCGGACATGATTGCACACAGTTTTGTGAATTACCACAGTTCGCAAGACCACCATCACCCATAATTGCACGTAAGCGCTCCGCTTTATGCATTTCACCAGTTGGATGTGTATTAAATAAACGCGCTTGTGAAAGCGGTGCTGGTCCGATAAAGTCAGATTTACTGTTTACGTTCGGACATGATTCTAAACAAACACCACATGTCATACATTTTGAAAGTTCATATGCCCATTGGCGCTTTTTCTCTGGCATTCTTGGTCCTGGTCCTAAATCATACGTACCATCAATTGGAACCCAAGCTTTAACACGTTTTAGTGCATCAAACATACGACTACGATCAATTTGTAAATCACGTACGACCGGGAACGTCTTCATCGGTTTCAAACGAATCGGTTGTTCTAATTTATCGATAAGCGCTGTACATGATTGACGTGGTTTGCCGTTAATTACCATAGAGCAAGCACCACATACTTCTTCTAAACAGTTCATATCCCATGCAACAGGCGTTGTATGGTTTCCTTTTGCATCAACCGGATTACGACGAATTTCCATAAGAGCCGAAATGATATTCATATTTGGGCGATATGGAATTTCAAATTCCTGATCAAACGGTTGCGCATCAGGTCCATCTTGTCTCGTAATGATAAGGCGGATTTTTTTCTCAGACATGTTGTTTATCCCCCTTCTCTTCACCCTTAGCAGCTACATCATGTTTTGAAGAATAGTCACGTTTACGTGGTTTAATTAATGAAATATCAACGTCTTCGTAATGGAATGCTGGTGCATTTCCTTCTCCCTCAAATTTCGCCATTGTAGTTTTTAAGAAGTTTGCATCGTCACGATTTGGGAATTCCGGTTTATAATGCGCACCGCGGCTTTCATTACGGTTATACGCACCGATTGTAATAACACGTGCTAATTGAAGCATGTTTGAAAGTTGACGTGTAAATGAAGCACCTTGGTTACTCCATTTTGCTGTATCGTTAATATTAATGTGTTTATAACGCTCAATTAACTCTTCAATTTTCGCATCTGTTTCTAATAATTTTTTATTTTCACGTACTACCGTAACGTTATCTGTCATCCATTCTCCAAGCTCTTTATGAAGAACATATGCATTTTCGTTACCATCTAACGTTAAAATATTGTTAAATTTCTCTGTTTCGATTAATTCATTTTGCTCATATACAGTAGATGAAACAGCATCAGATGATTTCGAAAGACCTTTCATATACTCAATTGCATTTGGTCCGGCTACCATACCACCGTAAATTGCTGATAATAGTGAGTTCGCACCAAGTCTGTTACCACCATGCATAGAGTAATCACACTCACCTGCTGCAAATAAACCTGGAATGCTTGTCATTTGCTTATAGTCCACCCATAATCCACCCATTGAATAGTGAACCGCTGGGAAGATTTTCATCGGTAGTTTACGAGGATCATCACCTGTGAACTTTTCATAGATTTCAATAATCCCGCCAAGTTTAATATCTAGTTCTTTCGGATCTTTATGAGAAAGATCTAGATATACCATATTTTCTCCATTAATACCTAACTTTTGTTCTACACATACGTCAAAGATTTCACGCGTTGCAATATCACGAGGTACAAGGTTTCCGTATGCAGGATATTTTTCTTCTAAGAAGTACCATGGTTTTCCGTCTTTATACGTCCAAACGCGTCCACCTTCACCACGTGCAGATTCACTCATAAGACGTAACTTATCGTCTCCTGGGATTGCAGTTGGGTGAATTTGAATGAACTCACCATTTGCATAATATGCACCTTGTTGATATACAGCAGAAGCTGCTGTACCTGTATTAATAATAGAGTTTGTTGATTTTCCGAAAATGATACCAGGGCCCCCTGTTGCCATAATCACGGCATCAGCTTGGAAACTCTTAATCTCCATAGTTTGTAAATCTTGCGCAACGATTCCGCGGCATACACCTTCATCATCGATAACAGCACGTAAGAAATCCCAACCTTCATATTTCGTTACAAGTCCTGCTACTTCATGACGGCGCACTTGCTCATCTAATGCATACAATAATTGTTGACCAGTTGTCGCACCAGCAAACGCTGTACGGTGATGTTGTGTTCCCCCGAAGCGACGGAAGTCAAGAAGTCCTTCTTCTGTACGGTTAAACATAACACCCATACGGTCCATTAAATGAATAATACCAGGCGCCGCTTCACACATTGCTTTAACTGGTGGTTGGTTCGCTAAGAAGTCACCACCATAAATTGTATCGTCAAAGTGGATCCATGGAGAATCCCCTTCACCTTTCGTATTTACGGCACCGTTAATTCCACCTTGTGCACATACAGAATGCGAACGCTTTACTGGTACTAAAGAGAACAGTTCCACGTTTACTCCTGCTTCTGCTGCCTTAATCGTTGCCATTAAGCCGGCTAAGCCACCGCCGACTACTATAAGTTTCCCTTTCATGCTCTCCCACTCCTTATTGATTTGCTAGCTGTGGATCGATGAACGCTAGTAATGCACTCACACCTACATAAGATAAACCTAGGAAAATAGCTAATGTTACATAAGTAGAGATACGTTGTGAACGTGGCGATACTGTAATTCCCCAGCTAATGCAGAATGTCCATAGTCCATTCGCGAAGTGGAAAATTGTTGATACAACCCCAACCAAATAGAAGCCAAACATAGCTGGATTGCCTAAAATATCTGCCATCATATCATAATTTACCTGTTGTCCTAACGCTGCTTGAATACGAGTTTGCCAAACGTGCCATGCTAAGAAGATAAGCGTAAACACACCTGTAAATCGTTGTAAAACGAACATCCAGTTACGGAAATAACTATATGATTTCGCATTATTCTTCGCTGTAAACGCAATATATAAACCATATACAGCATGGTACAGCAGCGGTAAAAAGATAACGAAAATTTCTAGCGCATACCGGAATGGAAGGAGCTCCATAAAATGAGCAGCTTTGTTAAAAGCTTCTGCCCCTCTTGTTGCAAAGTTGTTTACTACTAAATGTTGCATCATAAAGACACCAACCGGGATGACTCCCATTAATGAGTGCCACTTGCGAAACGTATACTCGCGGCCTTTCATGTCCCCATTACCCCCCTTAAATATTTAACTGCTGCTTTCAGATTAGTTTATAGCAATAATGTTTTTTCACTATTGCTATAAGAAAAACTGAAAAAATTATTCGAAATATTTCAGCATAATTTGATACCAAGTTCATTTTACTCCTATTTTTGTCGAAGCGTCAAGAAAACGTATACATAATTTGTACATAATTTACATATAATTTGTCGATTCATTTTTTCTTCCTACATATTCAGATTTCCCCAAAGAAAGTGCTGTTTTTATAAATGTGAAATGTTATATAATAATCCTTATAGAAAGAGGGGAATATTGTGAGAAAAAATACAATTGATATAGCATCTCTAGAAGATGTTTCATTGAACGCCTTCGCTTATGAATTGCTACGTGAAGAAGTACTACCTGACCTAATTGGAAAAGAATTAGATGGCATCTTATACTGGGCTGGCAGAAACCTAGCGCGAAAATATCCGCTAGAGACGATGGAAGAAGTCATTCATTTTTTTGAAAAAGCCGGCTGGGGTCGTTTACACATCATTGAGCACAAACGCCGTGAAATGCATTTTCAACTAACAAGCCCGCTTATTACAGAGCGCCAAAAACAAAATAGACATTCTTCTTACCAATTAGAAACCGGATTTGTTGCAGAACAAATCCAACAGCAGCGAAATGTTGTTGCAGAGTCATACGAAGAACAAAAAAAACGTTCGAATTCTATCACATTCCTTGTAAAATGGGACGTAAAAGATCCCGTTGAAGTATAGAGTTCCCATTAACAGTCAACTAAACATATAAGTTTAGTTGACTGTTTCACTTCTGTCTATCCATTTACTTTGATATTTTATAATCTTCTGAAATTATATCAAAAAAAAGAAGCCATTGTAAACTACAACGACTTCTTATCTACTAAATAGGAATAAATGGTTTCTGCCACATTTTGCGGCATTCCCGCTTCGACAAAGTCTGCTGCAGAAGCTTCTTTCATTTTTTTTAAAGAACCAAAATGTTTTAACAATACCTTCTTCCGTTTCTCTCCTACTCCAGGAATCCCATCTAAAGCAGATTGAATAACAGATTTCCCATGAAGTTGACGATGAAACGTAATCGCAAATCGGTGTACTTCATCTTGAATACGCTGTAATAAATAAAATTCTTGACTATTCCGTTCAAGCATAACTGGTTCAGGAGGATCACCAATCATTAAATGCGATGTACGATGCTTCTCATCCTTAACAAGTCCAGCCGTCGGAATATATAAGCCCAGTTCATTTTCAAGAACATCGCTAGCAGCTGCAAGATGACCTTTTCCGCCATCAATCACAATTAAATCAGGTAATGGCAAGTTCTCTTTCAGAGCACGAGTATACCTGCGACGTACAACTTCGCGCATCGATTCATAATCATCCGGTCCTTGGACTGTCTTAATCTTATACTTTCGATACTCTTTTTTCGCTGGCTTTCCATCAATAAACACAATCATTGCTGAAACTGGATTCGTCCCTTGAATATTTGAGTTATCAAATGCTTCAATACGATACGGTGTTTCAATATGAAGCTGTTTACCTAAATTTTCAACAGCCTTAATCGTCCGCTCTTCATCACGTTCAATTAAATAAAACTTCTCTCCTAAAGCAATTTTCGCATTCTTATTTGCTAATTCAACTAGATCTTTTTTCTTTCCGCGTTTCGGCTGCGTTACAGCCACTTCTAAAAAACGCTCTACTAATTCAGGGTCAATACTTCCTGGCACTACAATTTCTTTTGGTTTAAAATGATTATTTTGTTCGTAAAATTGACCGATAAATGTTAAAAACCCCTCTTCAGGCTCATCATAAATCGGAAACATAGAAACATCACGTTCAATTAACTTTCCTTTTCGAACAAAGAAAACTTGCACGCACATCCAGCCTTTATCAACCGCATAACCAAACACATCACGGTCAACTAGGTCGCTCATAATCATCTTCTGTTTTTCCATAATCGCATCTATATGAGCGATTTGATCACGCAATTCTTTTGCACGTTCAAACTCTAATTTTTCCGATGCCTCATACATTTTCGCTTCCAATTCTAAGCGAATTTCTTTATGTCCACCATTCAAAAATTTCACAATTCCATCTACAATTTCTTGATTTTGTTCATCTGTTACCTCTTTCACGCAAGGTGCTAAGCATTGTCCCATATGATAATATAAACAAACTTTATCTGGTATATTTGTACATTTCCGAAGTGGGTACATACGATCTAACAATTTTTTTGTTTCGTGAGCTGACTGCGCATTTGGATAGGGGCCAAAATACTTGCCTTTATCCTTTTTTACATTTCTTGTAATAAGCAAACGCGGTTGTTTTTCAGCTGTAATTTTAATAAATGGATATGTTTTATCATCTTTTAATTGGATATTATATTTTGGATCATATTTTTTAATTAAATTTAATTCTAAAATGAGTGCCTCTAGATTCGACGAAGTCACAATATATTCAAAGTCTACAATTTCTCCAACAAGGCGGAGTGTTTTGCCATCATGCGAACCAGTAAAATACGAGCGCACACGATTTTTGAGTACCTTTGCCTTCCCGACATATATAACGGTTCCTTGCTTATCTTTCATTAAATAACAACCTGGTTGATCTGGTAAAATCGCTAATTTTTCTTTTAAATGCTCGTGCACTCGTATTCCTCCGTTTCATATATGTTTATTGTTTCTAAACAAAAATATAGATACGCTATATCCCCAACATACGTTCTTTTATTTTAACGGAAAGAATAAAAAAATAAAAACATTATATATACTTTCCTCTTTTAGCATTCCACGATTGATTTTCATGTTAAACTACAAAATAGAATTTTGGATTTTATTTTTCAAACTAAAAATCATGATGTGTGAATCGATTTGTTCATGTAATACTCCAAAGAATCATTCAAATAGAGCAGCAAAGAAAAGCGTAAAAGGAGGATGAAAATGGAAAAACATTTTGAAGAAGCACACCGCTCCTATTCTCGTAATAGAAATTACTTAGAAAAAGATACTATGTGTGATTGTTTTTATTGTTTAGAAATTTTTAATCCAAGTAAAATTAATGACTGGTGGGATGATGATACAGCAGTTTGTCCCTATTGTGGTACGGATTCTATTATAGGTGAAGGTGCTGGATTTACGCTTACTAAAATCTTTTTAACAGAAATGCATCAAAGATGGTTTGAATAATCTACTCTTCTCACGTAAACTTCTTTTTTTAAAAAGACGAAAAAAGCCGCCACACGGCAGCTTTTTTGTATTAGAAGTGTTTAGACACTAATTCTACTAATGCTTCTTTTGGTTTGTAGCCTAACGCTTGGTCAACCACTTTACCATCTTTTAATACGAAAAGAGATGGAATGCTCATTACTTCAAAACTGCGAGCTGTTTCTTGGTTTTCATCAACGTCTACTTTTACTACTTTTACTTTTTCGCCTAATTCTGCATCGATTTCCTCTAATACAGGAGCGATCATTTTACAAGGGCCACACCATGGTGCCCAGAAATCTAATAATACAATTCCTTCGCTTGTTTCAGCTGCGAAGTTTTGGTCAGTTGCGTTTACAATTGCCATTTTATTTCCTCCTTCAAATATATTCTACCAAGAGTATATCATTAAGTTATATACGTGGCGAATATTATGTATCGTTATGTATTGTAACAAAAAAGTGTTCCTTTATACTATATAAAAAAATACAGATTACATGCTAAAAAGGTGAGAGACAGGGGATCTCTCACCTTTTCTATATATAGGGGTATTTCACTTGCAACTCAAGGGTTACTCAAATTAAGAATGTACTTTTAACTTTTTAAACTCTTCTGTCAATAAAGGAACCACTTCAAATAAGTCGCCAACAATGCCGTAATCAGCTACTTTGAAGATACTTGCTTCTGGATCTTTATTAATTGCGACAATTACTTTCGAATTAGACATACCAGCTAAATGCTGGATCGCGCCAGAAATGCCGCATGCAATGTATAAATCTGGTGTAACCACTTTACCCGTTTGCCCAATTTGCAGTGAATAATCACAATACTCCGCATCACAAGCGCCACGGGATGCTCCAACAGCCCCACCTAACACATCTGCTAATTCTTTTAACGGTTTAAAACCGTCTTCACTTTTTACTCCACGTCCGCCTGCAATAATGACTTTCGCTTCTGAAAGGTCTACACCTTCTGCTGTTTTACGCACAACATCTTGAATTATTGCACGTAAATCTTTTACATCAACTGTAATAGAAGACACATCTCCCGTACGCGCTCCATCTTTTTCAAGCGGCGCAATATTATTTGGACGAATTGTCGCAAATAACATACCATCTGTTACGATCTTCTTCTCAAACGCTTTACCAGAATAAATCGGGCGTGTAAATACTACATTATTACCTGCTACTTCTAATGCAGTCACATCTGAAACAAGGCCAGCTTCAAGTTTAGCAGCTAACTTTGGTGATAAATCTTTACCAAGTGCTGTATGTCCCAAAACGATACCTTCTGGTTTCTCTTCACCATACACAGCTAAAAACGCTTGTGCATAACCATCGGATGTATATGCCTTTAATTTATCATTTTCAACTGTCACAACGCGATCTGCACCGTAATGAATCAATTCATTTGCTAAAGAAGCAACACTCTCTCCAATTAGAAGGCCAACCACTTCACCGCCTTCTGCAATTGTTTTTGCTGCTGCTACCGCTTCAAATGAAACGTTACGTAGTGATCCGTCACGAACTTCACCCATTACTAATACTTTACGAGCCATAGATTTTCCCTCCAGCATATATAATTTCGTATTTTATTAGATTACTTTCGCTTCTGTATGGAGCAACGATACAAGTTCTTTTACTTGATCTTGCAGCTCGCCTTGTAACACTTTTCCTGCATCTTTCTTAGGAGGTAAATAGATTTCAATTGTTTTTGTTTTTGCTTCCACATCATCTTCTTCTAAATCTAAATCATCTAATTCTAATTCTTCAAGCGGCTTTTTCTTCGCTTTCATAATACCTGGAAGTGATGGATAACGTGGTTCATTTAAACCTTGCTGCGCTGTTACTAAAAGCGGTAGTGATGTTTCAATCACTTCAGTGTCCCCTTCAACATCGCGCTCAATTTTCACACTTGTACCATTAATTTCAAGCTTTGTAATTGTTGTTACATATGGAATATTTAACGCTTCAGCTACGCGTGGTCCAACTTGCCCAGACGCACCATCGATCGCTACATTTCCACCTAAAATTAAATCTACTTCTTTATCTTTTAAATATTCTGCAAGCACTTTCGCTGTTGTAAATTGGTCACCATTCTCAACATCATCTTCAATATTGATTAATACCGCTTTATCACAGCCCATCGCTAGCGCAGTGCGAAGTTCTTTTTCACTTTCTTCTCCACCAACTGTTACGACCGTAATTTCACCGCCTTGTGCGTCTCTTACTTGAATTGCTTCTTCAATCGCATATTCATCGTAAGGGTTGATGATGAATTCCGCTTCGCCATCATAAATTGCACCGTTTTTAATTACGATTTTTTCTTCTGTATCAAATGTTCGTTTCATGAGTACGTAGATGTTCATTCCATTTACCCCCTTGTTTTTCAGAAAGATTCCATCAATTTAAATATTCTGCTAATTTATTTCAAAAAAATAATTTGAACTACCTACCGCTAAATGAAGGTTTGCGTTTTTCTAAAAATGCCGCTACACCTTCTCTTCCGTCTTCACTCGTAAAGACTTCACCAAATATTTGTGCCTCACGCTGCACACCTTCATAATAATGAGATGATTTTGTTGTTTGTAATAACTCTAACACAGCACGAGTAGTCGCTGGACTTTTGCTAGCAATTTGTTTTGCAATTTTGAGTGTCTCTTCTAAAAGTACTTCTTCTGAGAACACTCCGTTAACAAGTCCCCATTCCAATGCCTGTGCACCTGTAATTGGTGTACTTGTTAGCATCATTTCACAAGCCTTTGCTTTGCCCACGTAACGTGGCAAACGCTGTGTACCTGCAAATCCAGGAATAAGTCCAAGCGTTAACTCTGGTAAACCAAGTTTTGCGCTTTCAGTTACAAAGCGCATGTGGCAAGACATAGCGAATTCAAGGCCACCGCCAAGTGCCGCTCCATGAATTGCCGCAATGATTGGTTTTGAACACTTTTCTACACGTTCAAACGTAACTTGTCCAAGCTGCGCAAGCTCTGTTGCTTGTTTCGCTTCCTCAACAGAAGTAAATTCTTTAATGTCTGCTCCTGCTGAGAAGAAGCGGCCTTCACCATGAAGAACAACAACACGGATATTTTCATCCTTTTCCACTTGATCAATTAACGCAGTAACGTCATGCATAACTTGTGAAGACATCGCATTAGCTGGTGGATGATTTAATGTCGCCACCGCGATATGATCTTCTACTATTACAGATAGGAATTTCAACATGATCCCTCCCATTATTAACGGTAGCCACAAGCTGAAATAAGCAACCCGTGTACCGTTTTTGAAAGTGCGACCAAATCATATTTATGATCGCTCATTACCCAATTGGTCACAACTTCATCTACTGTCCCAAAGATCATTTGTCTTGCTACGCGAACATTTAAATCCGCTCCAAATTCTCCTTGCCTAATACCTGTTTCCAAAATCTCATCGATGACTTGTAAGTATCCTTTTAATACTTCATTTATTTTGAGGCGTAACTCTTGGTTGGATTGACGAAGTTCTAGTTGCGTGACAATAGCAAGAGGATCATTTTGCGATAACAGCAAGAAGTGCGTTTCTACCAACATGAATAACTTCTCTATAGCGCTTTCAATTCCTGCTGTTTTTTGACGAATTGTTTCAATAAATTCTCCCATCTTCTCTTGGAATAAGGATATTAATATATCTTCTTTATTTTTAAAATATAAATAAATAGTTCCATCAGCTACACCAGCTTGCTTTGCAATTTTAGAAACTTGTGCTTGATGGTATCCATTTTCTGCAATCACAATAACCGCAGCATCAATAATTTGGTTATATTTTGGTCGGTTTTTTTTCACTTTACTGTCCCCTTCAAGAAGATGACTGAATGAATAGTCATTCATATTTCATATAATACTGACTATTTCAAAAATTGTCAATCTATATTTTCAAAAAGAAAGGGCCTTAGCCCGTCTTCTCATCCTCTTTTTTCTGCTGCTCTTCCTCTATAAGAACACGGCGTAAAATTTTTCCTACTGTTGTTTTTGGTAACTCACTTCGAAATTCATACACTTTGGGAACTTTATACGCAGCCAAATATTTACGGGCAAACTGATCTAACTCTTCTTCCGAACAAACTTCTCCTTCTTTTAGTACAACGAAAGCTTTCACAGTCTCCCCGCGATACGGATCTGGGACACCAATCGTCACAACTTCCTGCACTTTTTCATGCTCATATAATACTTCTTCTACTTCGCGCGGATACACATTGAAACCACTAGCAACAATCATATCTTTCTTACGATCTTTCACATAGAAAAATCCACCTTCATCCATATAACCAACATCACCTGTGTGTAACCAACCGTCCTGTAATACCGCGGCTGTTTCCTCTGGCTTATTCCAGTATCCTTTCATCACTTGCGGGCCCTTCACCACAATCTCCCCCACTTCACCTGGCGGCAAATATTCTCCTGTTTCAAGCGACATAATGCGGGCGTCTGTATCGGGCCACGGGACACCGATACTTCCTGGGACACGTTTTTCCCATAAGAAATTACCATGTGTGACTGGAGATGATTCTGTCAATCCATATCCTTCTACTAGTTTACCGCCTGTAATTTTTTCAAATTTCTCTTGCACCTCTACGGGAAGCGGGGCAGAACCACTTATACAAGCCCGAATCGACGAAATATCATATTCCTGAAGTAAAGGGCTATTTAAAAGAGCAATATAAATCGTTGGCGCTCCCGGAAATAGTGTAACGTTATGCTTTTTAATCGCTTCAAACACCATTTTCATATCAAACTTCGGAATGAGTACCATTTTATATCCTTGCATAATGGCCAAATTCATTACAGCTGTCATTCCGTACACATGGAAAAAGGGAAGGACACCAAGAATAACTTCTTCTCCTTCTTTACAGTTATATAGCCAATGCACGCCCATCAGTGTATTCGATACAAGATTTTTGTGCGTTAACATAACCCCTTTCGGAAAACCTGTCGTACCTCCTGTATATTGCAAAAGCGCTAAATCATTTTCAGGATCACAAGGCACTTCTATCAGTCCATCATTTTCTTTTTCTATCGACTTCCAAACATGAATCGTATCGCTTTCCGTTACTTTCACAACAAGATTCGTTTGTTTTTTCTGTACGAATGGATAAAGTAAGTTTTTAGGAAATGGTAAAAAATCTGCAATACGGGTTACAATAATATGCTCAATCCCCCCAGAAAATTGCACATTACTGACTTTCGGAAATACTAAATCAAGACAAAGAATGACTTTCGCTCCTGAATCATGGAGCTGATATTCTAATTCTCTCTCTGTATAAAGAGGATTGGTTTGCACTACAATACCACCGGCAAGCAATGTACCATAATATCCAATCACAGCCTGTGGACAGTTCGGTAACATAATCGCAACTCGATCACCTTTTTTCACACCAAGCTTACGTAAATAGTTTGCAAATTGTCTCACCTTATAATCCAGTTCTAAAAATGTAACATCCTTCCCTAAAAAATGAAGCGCTTTCTTTTTGGGGTATAGAGAAGACATCCGCTGTAAATATACATGGAGCGGCTGAATATCATCAGAAATCGTATATGGAATTTCCTCTGGGTAATTTTGCAACCAAGGTTTTTCCATCCCCATTCCTCCTTCCTATTCTTACACGAATAAAATGAATGTCCATTCATGATGATTGTTTTCATTATAGTATAGTCGTAACCTCGTTACAATCATAATATTCTGACTTTTATATAACTATTCATTATTCAACAACCTTCTATATGTATAAATCTCCTACCTATTTTTATGAATAGAAGATTTATCATCTAACTTAATCGTATAATTGTTAAAACTGCCCCAGGTGTAGCAGTTGATAAAGTTGCAATCCCTAGCAAACCAAATAAAGTGAAACTTTAATCAGCCCTCACTAATCGGGCTTTTACGGGCAGCCCGCAAATAGCGGGCTAAAACGTTAACTGATTCGGTCTACAACCAATCTTTTATACTCAACCATTTACTCCCCATATCCTAATAGTTATTACATGCAGCAGTTTCTATTTTTGCTTGTACTTTTATCTTTTTTTTCAACGAATCCGCTCTTCTTCAACATTACTTCCTAAATATATGTACACTCTACATCAATGTGGCATAAAATTAACATACGCCTTATAAAAGAAATAGATAACAAATGAGTACATAACTACATAAAACACCATTCTTTTCCTTCTTAATGACCAAGTTAATTTTTTATCTTGTACTGATAACACTATTCCGCTCGCTTGTTTCACTTTACGTAACACTTGAAACAATTCACGATACTCCTCATCAATTCCTAACAGTACATACTCTTTACCATTTGTAAATTTTACATATAAAAATTCACTTCCTCCTTTACGATCTAATACTGTTTTCATAGAAACAATTTCTTCAAATTGGTATATTTTTAAATCAACATCATTATAATAACGGTCTACGAAAAAAACATATATTTTTTCACTTGTAACAACAAGGACACTATGGATACCAAAATTCATGGCTAGAGCACCTACTCCAGACCCAAACGCTACTCCGGCTTCCATCTCTTTCACACGAGTATTCAATGTAAACATACTATATAAAATTTCTTCATATTCTTGTAATTCATCCTGCACTCGTTCATAACAACGCTGCATCAAAACCCTTTTCATTACTACCATTTTGGTACGTTTTATATTCCCTTTATTCATTTTTGTTTCAACACTATATTCCGCTACATCTTCATCACTATATTGTAAATTATTTAATCCTTGTAACAGCTCCTCTTTGCGCATTTCTTTCCCCTCCTAATATTTTTTTTAGTTTTTTCCGTCCTCTTGATAGTCTGCTATACACGGTATCTGTTGTCATCCCTAATGCAGTCGCAATCTCTTGCACACTATATTCATCTAAATACCTCTTTATGAAGATTTTTCTATCTTCATCACATAACGCCTCAATTAAAAGGTAAAAACTCTCCTCCTGTTCTTCTTTTGTTTGATTTGTATCTTTTATCTCTTCATATACGTCTTGCCGAAATTCCTGTAACTGATACACTTGATTGCTCTTCCGCTTAAAATCGATCGCCTTAAACTTCGCAACAGATATAAGCCAGTTTCTAAATTTCCCGCGCCTTTCATCATAACTCCCTATGTTATACCAAATGGTCAATAAAATATCATCTACACATTCATCCACAAGCACTTTACTATGCGATGTATCTAATACACTATGAACAACTTTATAAATCAAATCACCATATTGCTCAATTGCTACATGCAGTGCCTTCATATCTTTCTTTCGTAAACTTTCTACTATTTCTACTTCTCGCACCCCTATCACCACTCTTTGTTCCATTTTCTGTTCACTTAATATACGAATCGTAACAACAGTTTCCTGACATATTTATGAAAAAATTTAAAATATATTTTCCCATATTATATCAATGTAAAAATATAAAATAAAAAAAGAAGGAAAAACTCCTCCTTTCGTGAATTTATCATTTGAATAACAATAGGGGGGATAACATGTTTCAAACAATTGAGGGCTTTTTAAAAACATGGCAGTACGAGGCTGATTCTACACAAAAAGTATTAGATACATTAACTGATGAATCGTTAACGCAAGAAATTGCGCCTGATCATTGGACTTTAGGTAGAGTCGCTTGGCATATCGTTACGGCGGTTCCGGTGATTTTATCAGGAACTGGTTTACAGTTTGAAGGTGAAACGAAAGATTATCCTGTACCAACTTCAGCAAAAACAATTGCAGAACATTATCGGAAAGTAAACACCGCTTTTGTAAAAGCACTTCAAACAGAGTGGACTGATAAAGATTTAACAACAATTAATGATTTCTTTGGACGTCCTATGCCGAATTCTATATTTTTAATGACCCTTATTAATCATCAAAACCACCACCGTGGTCAAATGACTGTACTCATGCGCCAAGCTGGATTAAAGGTTCCAGGTATTTATGGACCAGCTAAAGAAGAATGGGCTGCTGCTGGAATGGAAATTCCGAAAATGTAATCATACAAAAAAGACGAGGTAGCTAGACACCTTGTCTTTTTGTGTAACTTGTTTCATGTGAAACTATCTTTTATTAATTGCCACTTACATAATATCTTCATTCTCAATATTTCGGATTCCATAGTAAGCAATCATAATGCCAATAGCCGCAAGTGCTAATTGAAGCGGGAGAAAAGCCGCTAATGACATCTCAGAGTGACTTTGGCATGCAATCATGACAACAAGTAAAGAAGAAACAATTGTTGTTGGAACAGAATATTTACGCATTCCAAAATATAATGGAATTAAACCTGTTCCTGCAGCTGCAATGGCAAAAGGAATCATTTTTATACCTTCTTGCATCAACCCCGCTATCGTTATTGTATTCGGAATCACTAACAGATAGCTATTTAATGTAAAGAAGACACCTATAATGAAAATATTAGATAATAAAACCGTTACAAATGTTAGTATTGCGGTAATGAATAACTTACTTGCAATCATTTTTTTTCGATTAACTGGATAGGAAAACATGAGCAATATTGTTTTGTTTTTATATTCTTCAATTACTAATTTTGCAATTAATACTCCTGCAAAAACAATAAATGTTCCGCGCACCATTGTACTCGCCATTAAAAGGATACCTTGAGAATTTACTAATTCTACATCCCCTTCGATTTGTGATACATAGCTTACAAAAAACAACATCGCAACCATCACTATATTTGCAATAATCGTACCTTTTATATACCACCCAAGCTTAATTTTCTTCATTTCTAGCTTTATTAGTTGAAGCATTATATTTCCCCCTAGTTCGTATGTTTTAGTGAATACATCCTTCCGTTCGTTTTTCTTTTTTGTTCACTAAGAATACGTTACGATAACTTCTAGATAGAAAGTGTAAATAAACACAGAGATACTTCCAACGAAAATAGACATTCTACACTTTTGAATGAAACATCCAATTTTCGTTATTTATCTCTTCTACGCTATTTACTGCAAAGAATGTTTCTTTTACATTTGCCCTATTTCCTTAAAACTAAAAACGGCTCCTGCAACCACAATTATTAAATAGAAGCTACTATATTTTTCTTCATTTTTTATTCTCCAGTTTATTTCAAGTTTACATCTCATTCAGAATTGTATCTTTTTTTACGCCACATCTATTTTATCCACTTTATAATAAGATAGATACCCTATTACAAGACCGAGTAGACAAAACGCAAGCGGTATTACAATGAAGTCAAACAAACTAACCTGTTCTCCTCCTTTAGAAACATTTGAATTAATCAACATTCCAATTACTACAGATGAGGTGATCGTTGTAGGAGTTGACTTTTTTTTCATACCAAAATATAACGGAACTAAGCTGATTCCAGCTATCATGAATGCATTAATAATAGTAGCTGGAATAGTAGCAATGATTTGTTCCATCGTAATAGGTGTTTCAAAGAATCCTATACTCGAATTTAAGAAGAAAAGTAACATATTGATAATAACAGTAGCCATAATTATGCTACAAAAACAAAATCCCAAAACAATTGCTAACTTTGCTCGCATTACTTTTTTTCGTTGTACTGGATAGGTAAACAATAATTGCATCGTTCTACTCTTGTATTCATCGATTACTAAACGAGATAAGATCACTGCTGAAAAAATCATAAATGTTGTTCGACTAAACATATCTGTTAAAGACATGAATCCTGTATAATCAAGAAACATTCGTTCGCTCTCTCCTTTAGAGCCCCACGCCATAAGACCGACCGCAGCAAAAATTGCTATAATACAAATGGCTACTCCTTTAAAATAACGAGATAAGCGATGTTTCTTCCATTCGAGTTTCATTAGGTTAAGCATATTGGCTCCCCCATTCATAATGGTTAAAGAAGAATTTCTAACACGATAAACTTCCATCTATTTAAATACATCCATCTATTTTAAAAATATTCTAATTCCAGTTACAATTATATCTACTATTCCTATGGCTATTAAAAGCAAAAAACTTTCTGCTCTGAATTTCTGTAATATAAGATTCCCCCTATTAAAAGTGCTATAAATCCGCCTACTATATTTAAAACTAACATTTCCATCATAGCCCCTCCTAATTAAACTTAATTCTTCAGTTGCCCTATTACTGAAATTAAATTGACTAGCCTTTACATCATAAGGTGTCAATACAGCGCGATTTTTTATCCCACATTAACGGGCAGTCACTTCTTTTTCTACACGCTACTCTTTTTAAAACTTAAATAATCACAGTAAAACTCTCTTATTTAAACAAATCTACCCGCTCTATTCTTCTTACTGTCATATAAGCAATAAATAAACCTGTAAAAGCTAATGTAATAGGAATCATGATAAAGTCAAACACTGACAGTTGTCCATTCAAGCTAGCGGTACATAGACACATAACGATAATTGCAGATACAAATGTTGTCCGAACGGAATACTTTTTCATTCCAAAATAAATTGGAATGAAACTAATTCCTGTTGCCGCCATTGCATTTACGAATAGTTTTGTCCCGTTCTGAACTAAAATCGGCATCGTCAATGGCTCTGTAATCACTGGATGATATAAATTTAACATATAAGCAAAACTAAACATCATTATTTCTGAAAGTACTATTCCACATAGTGTAAACAGAATAATGATGAGTATTTTTGCGATCATCATTTTCTTTCGAGGAATTGGATACATGAACATCACTGTCATCGTCTTATTTTGAAACTCTTGAATAATGAATTTCGAAATTAAGCTTGCTCCGAAAATCATAAATACTGCTCGTGAAAAACGATCGATAGTTTGAAATAAGTTGATATAGCTATCAAGTTCTCCATCAAATACAATTACTGGAATAAATATAGAAACAACAAAGATTGTAATAAGGGCACTTCTAACAATCGGCCAAAATTTAAATTTCACCAACTCGAGCCTCATTAAATTAAGCACGAATTCCCTCTCCGTTCACGACGTTTAAGAAATACTCTTCTAGTGAACTATGCTTTTTATTGATACTTTCAATTTCCACATCATTCATAATTAATGTTTTCGAAATAATTTGCTGCGTCACTGACATTTCATACACACGAATCGTACTTTCACTCATAATTTTATAATTTGTTATGTCCAGTTTATTTTCTAAAACATAAGCCGCACGTTTCACATCTGGAATCGAAATTTCAATGTACTCTGTTTGTTTTCCGTTAATGCTCTTCATCGAAACTTCTTTGATTAATTTCCCATTTTGAATGACACCAATCGTATCTGCCATTTGCTCCATTTCTCCTAAAATATGACTAGAAACCAGTAGGGTAATTCCATATTCTTTGCACAGCATTTTAAATAAATCGCGCAGTTCTCTAATCCCGATTGGATCTAAGCCATTAATTGGTTCATCTAAAATTAATAACTCTGGCTTTGTTAAAATCGCTCTAGCAATTCCTAGCCTTTGTTTCATTCCTAGCGAAAAATCTTTTACCTTTTTATCCTCCACATTGTATAATTTGACAAGGTCTAATGCATGCTGAATTCCCTTCTTGTCGTAGTATCCCATATATTCACAATGGAGATATAAATTTTCTTTCGCCGTTAATTTGTCATAAAAAATGGGGTATTCAATAATTGTTCCCATTCGCTTTAGCACGTCATATGATGTATTTGTTAATTTTTCACCGAAAATTTCAATATCACCGCTCGTTGGCTTTATTAAATTAGTAAGCATCTTCATAATTGTTGTTTTACCAGCACCATTAGGCCCTAAAAAGCCATAAATTTCACCCTTTTTCACATGCATATTAACCTCTGAAACGACTTCTTTTCCCTCAAACACTTTTGTTAACCCATTTGTCTTTAATATATATGACATGTTACAGTCTCCTTTCGCTCTGCTTTATACTTCTAGCATAGTCAATAAACGTATCTTTTTTCTTACCCATTCCTTACAAATTCCTTACATTCAAAAAAGGCTTGTAGAATTTCCTTTCTACAAGCTAAAATGTTATTTTTTTCAATACAATTGTAAATATCGTTTTTTCATATGGTTTACTAGAAAGATGAATTTCTCCACCTAAAGCTTCTACAAGTCGTTTCGTAATCGTAAGCCCAAGGCCACTCCCTTGATACAACCTGTTCCTCGAATCCTCTAACGTATACATACGTTCAAATACTTTATCAATATGAGATTCATCAATTCCCTTACCACGGTCCCATACATCAACATACACATGTATTTCATCATCTCTTAATGTAATACCAAGCGTTTCACCATCAGCACCGTACGCAATCGCATTCGATATTAAATTATTTAACACCCTGCCTAATACCTCGGCATTTCCAAGTGCGTATACATTTTCCCCTGGTATATCAATATGAACTTCAAATCCCCTCGTCGTCAACAAATCATAAAATGATAAAATCTTCTCTTGGCACACCTCATTCATGTTCACCTTTGTTATTTCAATTGCTTTATCGCCAGATTCTAGCTTTGCTAAATCAAAAAATTTATGAATCAATTCCATGACTTCTAGCGTTTTCAAATGAACCTTTTCTAACAATACTTGTTGCTCTTCTACTCTTATCGTTTTATCTGTATTTAACATTTCTATATACCCAAGAATAACTGTAAGTGGTGTTTTTAAATCATGTGAGATGTTCGACAACATCTTCCTCATTGATATTTCAACCTTCGCATGATCCGCATTCACTTTCTGTTTCGCATCTAACAACTGATTAATTGCTACTAATAATTTTTGTAGCTCTTTATCATCCGTTACAACTAATAATTTCTCACTCGTTTTCTTTTTTACAATATTTTGTAGTTTTTCATATGTATAGCGTATATTAGCACTCTCACTTTTCTGCACACTATATTGAAAATAAATAACACCTAATAATATAAAAATAACAATTGTTAAAAATGAAACCATACTACATTACTTCCCATTTATAACCAATGCCCCATAACGTTTTAATATATTTCGGATCAGAAGGATTTTCTTCAATCTTTTCACGCAAACGCCGTATATGAACATTAATCACATTATCATCACCATAATATTCCTCATTCCAAATCAAGTTGTAAATTTGCGCCTTTGTAAAGACACGGTTTTGATTTTTTACAAGTAACTTTAAAATTTCAAACTCTTTCAAAGTAAGTTTTAATTGTTTCTCATTTTTTCGCACAATAAAATTAACTAGATCGATTTTCAAATCACCAATCTCAATTATTTCTTCTTTCTGCTTCGGAGCTGAATACTTTGTCGATCTTCGAATTCCTGCCTTTACCCGAGCTGCTAGCTCAATCATAGAGAATGGCTTGCAAATGTAGTCATCTGCTCCGAGCCCTAATCCAACTGCCTTATCAACATCCGTATCTTTTGCAGACATCATTAAAATGGGCACAGCACTTTTTTCTCGAATGATCCTCACGACTTCTAAACCGTCTAGCTTTGGCATCATAATATCAAGAACGATTAAGTCAAACTGGTTTTGTAAAAACTTCACAACTCCTTCTTCGCCATCCGATGCAACTGTAATGTGAAAGCCTTCTTTTATTAAATACGTCTCAACCATTTCTCGAATTGAAATGTCATCTTCTACTAATAAAATATGATGTGACATGTTTTTACCCCCTTTTTACAAACATTAACATTTCTATTATATCGTAACTACTATGTACCGAGAATAATTATTTGAATTTTCAAACCAACTTCCTTTCCTTCTCTAACAATGATATGATAAAGTTCACAACGATTGTTCACAATTTACTTTATATAAAAGGAGACTTATCATGTCAGAAAATAAAAAAGTAAGCTTAGCCGATTTAATGCGCGAGCAACTTGCAAAGAAAAAGCAAGGAAATGGAAATGGCGCAAATACGAAAAACCAAAGTCAAGCAACAAAAAAATTACAAAACCAGCAAACAAAAAAAACAAATAACCAACGCAGACGCACAGGTGTGTAAATGAACGGACAAAAACGAGCGAATATTTCCCCTGGTCTTGAAGTTGATATCGTGCTAAAGAAAGATCAACGCACAGGCACACTCACTCGAGGAACTGTAAAAGATATTTTAACAAATTCACCGTCTCATCCGCACGGCATTAAAGTACGACTACAAGACGGACAAGTTGGCAGAGTACAGCATATTATTCAATAAGAAAAGGAGCTCCTTTACATGTGAGCTCCTTTTCTTATTAACCTTTAATTTTTTCAATAAAAACTACCTTTAAATAGTTACCTTCTTTAAATTGATCAATTGTACGGAAATCTTCTGGTAAAGAATGATCTTCTAATATTTTATATTTACCATTCATCTCTTTAAACGCTGTATCGATAAACCCTTTAAATTTTTTCATATCGAATGTGCTGCAGTTTGTAGAAGCAACAATAATACCGTGATCTTCTGTAATGGTAATTGTTTCTTTTAATAAATTTTTATAATCTTTTGCGGCACTAAATGTGTATTTTTTAGAACGAGCAAAACTTGGTGGATCTAATACAACCATATCAAACTTCATTTGTTTCTTCGCTGCGTATTTAAAATAATGGAATACATCTTCTACAATAATATCTTGTGCTTCATAGTCAATGCCATTCAAGCTAAATTGTTCAATTGTTTTACTTAAGCTACGATTTGCCAGGTCTACACTTGTTGTTTTTGTTGCCCCGCCAAGTGCTGCGAATACAGAGAAAGCACCTGTATAGGAGAACATATTTAATACTGTTCTTCCCTTTGCATATGTGTCACGAATTTGTTTTCGAACATTGCGCTGATCTAAAAATACGCCGACCATTGCTCCGTCATTTAAATACACCGCAAAGTTTACACCGTTCTCTTTTACGATAATTGGAAACTCGCCGCGTTCCCCAACTACAAAATCATCATCTTCAATATATTTTCCTTTTGTATCAAAGCGTTTCTTCTGATAGATTCCTTTACAGTTTGCTACCTTTTGAAGCGCTCCAATAATTTCGGTTTTAAAAGAATAAATCCCTTCGCTATACCAACTGATGACATAAAAACCGTCGTAATAATCAATGATTAAGCCACCAAGCCCATCACCTTCACTATTCACAACGCGGAATGCAGTTGTATCATTCGATTTATAAAAGCTTTTTCTTTTATGGAACGCCGATTTAAGCTTTCTTTCAAAGAAAGCTTGGTCAATGTGTTCATGCTCTTTTCTCGTTAAAATCCAGCCGTACCCTTTATTTTGCTTTCCATAGTAGCCTCTTCCAAGAAATTGGTTCTTCTCATCAACAACTTTAATAATTGTTCCCTCTTCATTTATATCATTTAAGTTTTGAATAGCATCTTTTAAAATAAGTGGGTATCCACTTCTAATCTCTTTTATAAATTTCGGTTTTATCTTTACAGTTACTTCTGATCGCATGTAATGTCTTCCTTTCCATTTGAACGCTTCTATCTAGAGGAAGCATTGAAAAAACGAGGCACAAAAACAGCCTCGTTTCACTATACCATATTATTGCTTTCTGAGTACAAATTCCATCTTCAAGTAGTTTTATTTCTAACGTACCATTTACATTCCTGTCCTCAAAAAATACAGACCTACAATGCCTATTAGTATTGTGGTTTTTCACGAAACCATAATGTAGCAATCCATTTTTCCCCTTCTTGTACTGCACAACCTTCATGTAGGGAAAGTGGATGCGGTTCATTTGTTCCTCTTTTACAATTTTCAAAAACTAATAGTTTCCCTTCACTTGGAGTAATTGTAATATCTAAAGAAGGAAAAAATGTTTCTCCACCTTTATCAACTTTATTTAAATAAAGAATAGCCGTATAAATTCGTTGTCCACCTTGTTCAACTTGATTTCTCCCATACTCGATCCCAGTATTATAGCAATCAAGATGAGCCAAAAACTTCCCATCTACTTCATATCTCGCTGCTTGTAGCGGCTCAGCATGGTTAAGTGATAAGCCCATAATGGAAGCAATCCGTTCAGAGGCTTGTGTTACAATTCCATGTGAATAGTGAGGAAGCCAAGTGAAATCTGAATTTCGTTCTCCTGTATGCCCAAAGGATTGGGCGGACTGGATATGCTGCTTTGCTAATTCAATTAACTCTTGGCATTCTGCTCTTGTCATAATTTCTTCATATTGGGCTACAAAAGGCTCCTCATGAAGAATAGTTGGTATTTCTCTCATACAATGTAATCCCCTCTCAAACTTTATTGAACAACAGTATTATATTATGTGAATGAAACTGAATAGATGTTACGAACAATCATTCATGAAATATCACTTTTTCTAACTTAAAAACACTTCCTTCAGTCCCCACCGATTATTAGCCCTCACGAATCCATCCACAATTAGCGAGATAAATTTCTCTTATCACCATTGACATTGATAACGATTTTCATTATCATTTATTTAAGGATAACCTATGAAAATACTGGAATTATTACAGGAGGAATTAAGAAATGATTATTGTGACAAATACTTCTAAGATTACAAAAGGAGACGCTCATAAGTTAATTGAACGCTTTAATAAAGTTGGAAAGGTTGAAACAATGCCCGGCTTTTTAGGTTTAGAAGTTCTACTGACTGAGAATACAGTTGATTATGATGAGGTGACAATTAGTACACGATGGAATGCAAAAGAAGATTTTAAAGGCTGGACAAAGAGCAATGCATTTAAAGATGCTCATTCACATCGAAATGGATTACCAGAATACATTATCGAAAACAAAATTTCTTTCTATGATGTGAAAATTGTTCGCATGCCAATTGCTGCCGCTCAATAAACATCTATAACTAGTATAGAAGTGAAGCAATCGATCTTCTTTCACTTCTATACTTTTTTTATTTTCAACTTCGTTTCACCAACTTCGCATGTACGACTAATCTTCCCGCTTCTGGATCAAGCGCATAGTCACACGTTGAAAGTGTCAAAATCTGATCATTCGCTGTGACGGTTGTATCTGTTTTATAAAGTGATTTGTCTGTAATCTTTTGTAAAAATGCCGTATAGTCCTGATTGTTCTCAAAGTCAGTTTGAATATAATAAAAATCGGTCGTTGTTGTATAGACTGAAAAAACTTCAACAGTATATCCCTCAAACAACGTATCGTAATATAACTTGCGATGAGATGTAAAAAAATCCTTTTCTAGCATGTTCTTCAAACTACCAAACATAGAACCATCTTTCATACGGTGACCATACAAAATAGTATTTCGATTTTGCATTTTCACATCATTCCGATGATCCATAAAGATACTTCCAGCCCTCATATCCTCCCCTTTATAATTACGATATAAATAATAATCATTATCTTTTGCTTGTACAATCGGATAATTAATTTGTGTATCATCCATTGTAATCCATCCAACGATTTGCGGATTTATTTTTTGTAGTTTTTGAAACTGGGTACGTATTTTCCCATCATCTGCTTTTTTTTCCATATCACTACTTTGATAGATTTCTTGTGCTTCAGCCATTACTTTACGATTTTCATAATAATCCATGAACATACTACCTAGCTCATAGGCAGAATAAACAAATATACTAAAAACGACAACGGTTACGATTCTTTGAAAAAAAGTACTTTTTTTCTTTCGTTTCTTGTTGTTCAAGTTATCACCTCAAAACGGATTTTCTGACGGTTCCAATCCGCTTTTCAAATTCCCATCGGTACCATATACAATCCTGTATCTTCATCATGTTTTACAACCACATCTACACCGTATATTGTTTTAATCAGTTCTTCTGTCACAACATCATCTGGTGTACCTTTCATAACAATTTCCCCATCCTTCATAACGATAATATGATCGCTATATCGAATGGCCTGATTAATGTCGTGAAGGACCATGACAATCGTTAATCCATACACTTCATTTAATTCTTTAATCAGCTCTAATATTTCAAGTTGGTAGTAAATATCTAAATACGTTGTCGGTTCATCTAAAAAGAGCATTGGTGTACTTTGTGCTAAAGTCATCGCAATCCATACTCGCTGCCTTTCACCACCAGATAAAGTATGGATTTCCATATCTCGTTTCTCTTGCAGATTCGTACATGTTAACGCTCTTTCAATCGCTTCTCTATCCTCTTCACTTTGAGAAGAAAATAAGCCTTTATGTGGCATTCGACCAAAACTTGTTAATTTCTCAACAGTAATATCAGAAGGAGCTTCGTTTTGTTGATGAACAACTGCTAGTTTTTTGGCAAACTCTTTCGGTTTATATTGGCTAATTGTTTTTCCATCTAACATAACTTCTCCGCTCCGAGGAGCATGGTTTCTGGACATAACTCCTAGTAATGTTGATTTACCACAACCGTTAGGTCCAATAATCGTTGTAATTTTCCCAAGCTCAATTTCACTATTAACCGATTTTAAACGATTCGTTACATTGTCATACGAAAACGTTACGTTTTTAATTTCCATGAATTCGATCACTCTTTCTAAGCAAGAATATTAAAAATGGTCCACCGATAATTGCCATTATTGTCGCTGCTGGAATTTCATTAGGTGGCACAAGGAGTCGACCAATCGTATCCGCTGTCAAAATTAATAACGCACCCGCAAGTGCTGAAAACGGAATAAGTACTTTATGATCTGAACCAACTAATTGGCGAGAGATGTGCGGAATAAGTAATCCGACAAAAGCGATAACACCTGCAATTGCAGTCGATACAGCAGCTAAAAGGACAGCAATGGCTGAAATAATAAGGCGCACTCTCGTAACATGAAGTCCTAAATTTCTTGCTGTTTTATCTTGTAAAGATAATAGGTTACACCATGCTCCTAAAAATAGAGCGAGAATGAGACCGATTGAACCGTATGTAACAATAACGTCAACATCACTCCACGTTTTCATCGTTATATTTGATGTTGTCGTCTGCTTAATACTCTTAATAAAGTAACCACAAATCGTAACAAAAGACTCGTTTAACCCAGTAAACATCGCATTAATTGCGATACCAATCAAAATAATCCGCAATGGACTGAGCCCTGATTTCCAAGAAAATGAATACACTAGATAACATGCAAACGCTCCGCCTAAAAAAGCAAATAGCGGCGTCCAGAAAAAGAACTGTGGAAATAACGTAATAATAACGAGCGTCATGAAACTCGCCCCTGACGATATTCCAATCACTCCAGCATCCGCGAGCGGATTTTTCATAACTGCTTGGAAAAGTACACCTGAAACAGCAAGTGCCGCTCCTGTAAAGATTGCAATAATGATACGAGGAAAACGTAAATCTTTAATGACTTCAACATCCTCATTCATTCCTGTAAATATACCTTGTAAAAGGTCAATAACCCCTACTTCTAAACTTCCCTTCATGGCCGATACAATCGTCATCGCAATAAGTAACACAGTAACGACTACAAAACTCCAAACTTTTTTATTCATTCTAATCGTCCTTTATTTATAAAATAAATCATGGATACATCATGTTCTTTAATTCATCTAATGCCTCTGTAGCTGCTAAATTACCTGTTGTCCCAAATAAAAGCTCTTCTAAATCATACACTCGGTTATTTTTCACAGCGGCGAAATGCTTCCAAATATCATTCGTCTTAAATTCTTTATCAAACATTTTCACAACTTCATCTGGCATACCGTGAGCTGCTCGCAAAATAATATCTGGATCAGCTTTCTTTAAGTACTCTGTATTAGAAGCTAAATATTCCACTTTCTCACCCTGAACAATATTTTTACCACCTAATTGTTTTACAAGGTCACCAATATACGAGTGTTCTGTTGCTACTAAATAACTGCCTGGCACCCCTAGTAAAATAAGTACTGTCGGCGCTTTCTTTCCTTTGACTTGTTTTTGAATATCAGAAACCTTCTTATCAAATTTTTTCACAACTGCTTCAGCCTGTTTTTCACGATCATATTTCTTTCCTAAATCTGTAATCGTTTCTTGCATGTTTTTAAGACTTGTCAAGTTTAAAAAATTTGCTTTCATACCCGTTTCATTAAAAATAGGTTTTAATTCATATTCAAGTGTTGTAACAGATAATACCTCTGTTGGTTTCATCGATTTTAGTTTTTCCATATCTGGGCTCATCGGATTTCCTACCTCTGGTAACCCTTTATAACGCTTTGGTAATGTTTTATAACTTGTTGGCACTCCAATTAAATCGACTTCTAACGCATCCATAATTTCTGTCACTGCTACCGTTGTAGCAATAACACGTTCACTGTCAGTCTTTATTTTATTTGTGGCGACATTTTCTTTTTTAGGTGATGAGCATCCGGCTATACTAAATAGTAAAATCACAGCCATTAATGCACTAGTAAGTTTTCTCACTTTCAATCACCACTCCTTTCAAGGCAGTATCTAACTAAAAGTAAGTCTTGATACACAACAACGTGTATCAAGACTTTAAAAACTTACAGTCTACCTGCTCTATATTTGCGAACTAATAGAACAAGTGAACCTAATAATAACAACATGTATAAACTAATTTGTGCTGTATCTGCTGTTTTTGAGTTTTGTTCTTTGTTCTTATTATTGTTTGCACTTGTTGTTTGTGCCTTGCTGTCTTCATTTCTATTAAAATCAGGATTGTCAGTTTTTTGATTTTGAATAACTGAACCTTTTGTATTTTGATCTTTCGTATTTTGATCCTTTGTATTCGGGTCATCCTTAACTGTTCCTACAGCGCCAATATTATTTGGATCAAATTGAATTTGTACATCATAGAAATGATGGTAATTCATTGAATCGATATCTACTTTTACTTTTGCATTTAATTTTGCAAATAAATCATCGACTTCGAATTCTACAACTCTTGTATCTGCATTTTTATCTTCACTTACTACTTTCGCATCTAAAAATGCACCCGCGTTTTCTGTTTGGAATTTCGTAATCCATGCACTATTTTTCAGTGTCATCGCAACACGCTTCTTGCCATCTTTCACTGTTAACTTCGCTGGGCTTACTACATATTGGTTCATCATTGAAATTTCTTCTGTTATATCTTTTAATACTTTAAAGGAAATGTCGTATTGACCATCTTTTAAATTTTTCGGATCAACTTTTTGATTTCCGTTTGGAGTATGATCCCCGCCTGAGTTGTTATTTCCATTCGGAGTGTTATCTCCACCTGGATTGTTGCTTCCATTCGGATTATTATCTCCACCTGGATTGTTATTACCACCAGGGGTGTTGTTTCCGCCCTGACTACCTAAAGCTTTAATACTCCCCTTATCAAATGCAATTTGAATATCATAGAAATGGTGGTAATTCATTGAATCGATATCTACTTTTACTTTTGCATTTAATTTTTTCGATAAATCAGCAGCTTCTACTTCCACTACTCGCGTATCTGCATTCTTATCTTCACTTAACACTTTCGCATCAACAAAAGCACTATTCTTTTCAAATTCGAATTTTGTAATCCATGCACTATTCGTTAATGTAAAGGATACATACTTCTTTCCATCTTTTACTTTTAATACACCTGGGCTCTTTGTGTATGTGTTCATCATTGAAATTTCTTCTGTTTTATCTTTTAACACTTTGAAATCAATGCTGTACTCGCCGTCTTTTAATGCATTAGGGTCTATTGTTGTATTTTCACCTTGGTTGTTGTTTCCGCCTTGGCTATTGTCTCCGCTTTGGCCATTGTCTCCGCCTTGACCATTGTCTCCGCCTTGACCATTGTCTCCGCCTTGACCATTGTCTCCGCCTTGACCATTGTCTCCGCTTTGGCCATTGTCTCCGCCTTGGCCATTGTCTCCACCTTGACCATTGTCTCCGCCTTGACCATTGTCTCCACCTTGGCCATTGTCTCCGCCTTGGTTACCTAAAGCTTTAATACTCCCTTTATCGAATGCAAATTGAATGTCATAGAAATGGTGGTAATTCATTGAATCGATATCTACTTTTACTTTTGCATTTAACTTTTCAGATAAGTCAGCAACTTCTACTTCCACTACTCGCGTATCTGCGTTCTTATCTTCACTTATTACTTTCGCATCAACAAACGCACTATTCTTTTCAAACTCAAATTTTGTAATCCATGAACTATTTGTTAATGTAAAGGATACATATTTCTTCCCATCTTTTACTTTTAATACACCTGGGCTCTTTGTGTATGTGTTCATCATTGAAATTTCTTCTGTTTTATCTTTTAACACTTTGAAATCAACGCTGTACTCGCCATCTTTTAATGCATTAGGATCTGTTGTTGTATTTCCACCTTGACTATTGTTTCCACCTTGGTTGTTGTCTTCACCTGGTTGTTTATCTCCATCTGGTTGTTTATCTCCACCTGGTTGTTTGTCTCCATCTGGTTGTTTGTCTCCATCTGGTTGTTTATCTCCACCTGGTTGTTTGTCTCCATCTGGTTGTTTATCTCCACCTGGTTGTTTATCTCCATCTGGTTGTTTATCTCCACCTGGTTGTTTGTCTCCATCTGGTTGTTTGTCTCCATCTGGTTGTTTGTCTCCATCTGGTTGTTTGTCTCCATCTGGTTGTTTGTCTTCAGCTGTTATTAGCTTAAGATTCTCTTGATCAAATACGAGCTGTACATCATGTGTTTGTTTGTAATTCGCTGATGCCATTTCGATTGATACTTTGGCATTTAATTTTCCCGATAAATGATCTACATCAAATTCTACGACTCTTGTATCTGCTGCCTTATCTTCACTTACTACTTTTGCATCAATGAATGTGCCATCTTTTTCTACTTGGAAATTCTTAATCAATGAGCTGCTTTTCAAAGTAAAGAACGCTTTCTTCTTACCTTCTTCCACTTTCAATACGCCTGGATTTACCATGTACCTATTCATTTTAGATTCTTCATCTGTTTTATCTTTTAACACTTTAAAGGGAATGCTGTACTCACCATCTTTAATTGTGTTAGAATTTGTTTGTTGATCTGAGTCAGGCTTTTGGTCGGGCTTCTGACTTTGATCTGGTTTTTCATTTGGATCTTGCTTAGTAGCTGGGTCCTCTTTTTCATCTGGACTTTTTGGTGTGTCTGGTTTAGTCACTTTAATTGGTGTAATACTTTCTTTATCAAACGAAAAACGAATGTCATAGTAGTGATGATAGTTTAGCGCATCAATATCTACTTTTACTTTTGCATTTAAAAGTTTTTCTATGTCCTCTACATCAAATTCTACGACTCTTGTATCTGCTGTTTTATCTTCACTTATTACTTTCGCATCAACAAATGCTCCATTTTTCTCTGTCTCAAATTTCGTAATCCAAGCACTATGAGTTAATGTAAAGGATACTTTCTTTTTCCCATCCTTCACCTTCAAAGTTCCTGGGCTTATGGAATAATCATTCATCATCGATTTTTCATCTGATTTATCCTTTAGCACTTTGAACGCAATTGAATATTCACCGTCAGCTAAAGTTGTAGCTGCTTGGGCTGTAAGTGGTTGTAACGTTGATACGAATGTAAATATCATTAAAAACATTGCAACAACAATCTTAAAATACCTGCTCAATAGAATGACGCTCCTTTTACATGTTTTTTAATTATTTACTTGCTTAACTTTACTTTACGAATTAAGAAAACACCTGAAATAAGAACTAATGCCGCAAATAATCCGATACGTGCCTCATCGCCTGTTTTTGGGTTATCCGTTTTTTCAGCTTTCTCTTTTTCATTTGTTTCTTTAGTAACCTCTTTATTTGTCTCTTTATTTGTTTCTTTCATTTTCTCTTCTTTTACTTGTCCATCTTGTTTATTTTGATCATCCGTTTTTGTTACAGCAGCTGCGTTATTATCTCCACCTGCAGATTTTACATTTGCATCAAATGCAAAACGAATTGTGTAATGATGATCGTAGTTTGCACTTGGTACAACAACGTGAATTTTTACGCCTAACGGTTTAGATAAATCATCGACTTTAAATTCAACAGTTCTTTTATCTGCTGCTTCATCCTTACTCACGACTTTTGAATCAACAAAATTTCCGTTTTCTGGTGCTTTAAATTCTGTAATCCAAGCACTATGATTCATCGGAACTTGTACTCTCATCTCACCATTTTTTACGATTAACTTAGCTGGCTTTTCAAAATAATCATTTGCCATAGAAGCTGAATCATCTTCTGCTTTTTTTATGACATAGTTAATATCATAAGTCCCATCAGCCAATTTTGCTGAAGCTTGTCCAGATGGTACGATGAGAAAAGCGACCATACATACAAGTGTTATAATAAAAGTTGGTAATGCGAAAAACTTTCTCATTTTGCTTATTTCCTCCCTATTTATCTTCTAATCTAAACGTAAGTAACATCCCGCAAGTGATAATTATTCTCATTAATTATTAAAAAAATAACCTATTTCTACTTGTCTATTACAAAATTGTTCCCTCAAACATAGAAATGATTATCATTCTCACTTATGTTCAAAAAAAATAATCCTTCTCCTTATTACCTTTCAAAAGAAATACACAAAAATGATTATCATTCTCAATATAGTTCAAAAAAAATAACCGTTATGATTCTGTTGTTCTATCACCTCTTCTTCTCCTACAATAATTGAAACAACGTGTTTTCTCTTTTTCGCCATCACTTCCCTTCAATAATTTCCACAACTAAATCAATCTTAGCCTAACCATGAAAATTTTGTCAACTAGATTATGTATAATTTTTTAATATCTAAATTTCTTTATATACAATATTTGCTAAAAAAAGAGACTTTCTTTTAAAGAAAGCCCCTTTTCATCATTTTTCTACAGTAGCATTGCTCTTTTGAAAACCAGAGAAACAACTATAGCCGCTTCAATAATTCCTGTAACTCTTGCTCTGTGACATTGCGCCACTTTCCAATTTCTAATTCATCAAGCTTAATATTCATAATTCGTACTCGTTTTAATTTCATTACTGTATATCCAAATGCTCGGCTCATTCGCCTAATTTGTCGATTCATCCCTTGCGTTAAAATAATGCGAAATGTAGAGTGATCTACTCGCGTTACTATACAAGGCTTCGTCAAGCCATCCTTAATCTTCACACCGCGCGACATTTCATTAATAAACCAATCTGTAAACGGCTTATCCACTGTTACAATATATTCTTTTTCATGCTCATGATCCCCGTGTAAAATTTGATTAGCGATGCTGCCATCGTTCGTTAGCAAAATTAAACCTTCAGATGCTTTATCTAAACGACCAACTGGAAAAATTCTCTCCGGATGATTCATATACTCAATAATGTTTCCTTCAATATGTTCCGCAGCAGTACAAGTAATTCCCACTGGTTTATGGAAGGCAATATAGATTTTTTCTTTCTGCTCTTTTTCAATGATTTTTCCATCAACCGTTACAATATCGTTTTGATTTACCATGAGACCGTGCGTACAAACTTCACCGTTAATTGCCACGCGGCCTGCTTTAATGAGGCGATCTGTCTCTCTTCTTGAACAGGATCGTGCTTCGCTTATAAATTGATTAATTTTCATCTTCTATCCCTTTTTTCTTATAGATTATTCGAAAAGAAAAAGCGTCAATCTCCGGCGGTATATTCCTGCTGAGATTGACACTCCTTTACTTCGCAAAAACCACTAAATAAATAACCCCAATCACCAAAAATATGCCGCAACAAGCTAGCAATACTTTTGCAAGTTTGTCCATAAACATAATGGCTTACCCCTTTTACTTGGCTTTTTGCTATTTTAATTCGACAACTGTTACGCCAAGGCCTCCCTCACCCATGTCACCGTAACGGTAGTTTTTCACGCCGCGATGTTTCTTAAGGTAATCTTGTACACCTTGGCGAAGTGCTCCTGTTCCTTTTCCGTGAATAATGGATACGCGCGGATAGCTTGCAAGTTGTGCATCGTCTAAATATTTTTCTACACGCATCATTGCATTTTCAAAACGTTCACCGCGAAGATCAAGTTCTAAGGAAACGTGGTAGTCTCTTCCCTTAACAGTCGCAACTGCTTTTTTCTCAACCGGTTGTGGCGAGTTAATGTATTCCATATCAGATTCTTTTACTTTCATTTTTAGAATACCAATTTGGACATTCCATTCATTATCGCTTACTTTTTTCAACAGCTGGCCTTTTTGGCCGAAAGTTAATACTTTTACTTCATCGCCTGCTCTTAATTGTTGCTTTGGTGCTGTATTTTTCACTTTTACTTTTTGCTTTTTCACAAGCTCTGGCGCTGCCCCTTCTAAGCGGCTCTTCGCCTCAATCAGTTCATGATCTTTCACATTTGCAAGCTGTGCTTTCCGCAACTGACGAAGCTCATGAATAATACCTTCTGCTTCTTTTTTCGCAGCTTCTACTTTTACTTCGCCTTCTTTTTGCGCTTTTAATAATCTTTCATCGCGCTCTTCATTAAATTCAATAATTTGACGTTGCAACTCGCGATGAAGTTTTTCAGATTGTTTACGATGTTCTTCTGCTTCATTCCATTCACGCTCTGCATTTTTCTGGCTTTCTTCTAGCTTCGCAATCATATTTTCGATTTTATTTGTATCCGTACTAATGTGATTACGAGCCCGATCAATTACGCGATCAGATAAACCGAGGCGTTTTGAAATTTCAAAAGCATTACTGCGGCCTGGGACACCTATTAATAATTTATAAGTTGGGCTTAATGTATTTACATCAAACTCCACACTTGCATTAATCACTTGCTCACGATTATATCCATATGCTTTTAACTCTGGATAATGCGTCGTCGCAACAACGCGTGCTCCTCGGTTATATACCTCATCTAAAATAGAAATCGCAAGTGCTGCTCCTTCTTGCGGGTCTGTTCCAGCACCTAATTCATCAAATAACACTAAACTTTCAAAATCAGCTTTTTCTAAAATATCTACAATGTTCACCATATGTGAGGAGAACGTACTTAAACTTTGTTCAATCGATTGCTCATCACCGATATCAGCAAAAATGTTTTTAAATATACAAATCTCTGATTCGTCTAATACTGGAATATGAAGACCAGATTGCGCCATTAATACACAAATACCGACTGTTTTTAGTGTAACCGTCTTACCACCTGTATTCGGTCCTGTAATAACAATTGTTGTGAAGTCCTTACCAAGCATAATGTCGTTTGGCACAATAATTTCCGGATCAATAAGTGGATGGCGTGCTTGTCGTAAATCCATATATCGTTCATTGTTTACAATTGGTTTCGTCGCTTTGATTCGCTTTGCATATAATGCTTTTGCAAAAATAAAATCAAGATTTGCGATAACCTCTACATTCGCTAATACGATATCGGCTTCTACTGCAACTTCTTCTGTTAACATCATTAAGATGCGTTCTACTTCTTGTTTTTCTTTCACACGCGCTTCTTGCAGTGCATTATTTAGTTCCACAATAACTTGCGGTTCAATAAATAACGTTTGTCCAGATGCCGATTGGTCATGAACAATACCGCCGTATACGCCGCGATATTCCTGTTTTACAGGAATTACATAACGGTCATTCCGAATTGTTACGATTGCATCTGACAGCATCTTCTGCGCATTAGAAGAGCGTGTCATATTTTCCAGTTTCTCACGAATGCGGCTTTCCGCAGTGCGGATTTGATTACGAATACCACGCAGTTTATCACTCGCGCTATCAACTACTTCACCGCCATCACCAATGCAGTTTGTAATTTTCTTTTCTAAATCATATAAAGATACAATTTGTGCGACATGCGTTTCTAAAATCGGAAGTTCTACACCATTATCAATCATATCTTCAATAAATCGCTTCATTTGACGGCTACCATACATCGTACTTGCAATATCAAGCAGTTCATGTGGGCTTAACATACTTCCTATTTTCGCACGCTTTACATTTGGACGAATATCAAAAATCCCGCCGAGCGGTACATGTCCTTTTAAGCGAATAACTTTCGCCGCTTCGTCAGTCGTTTCTTGCATTTCTACAATTTCTTCAAAATCTGTACTTGGCATAAGGCTCTTCACTTTATCACGACCAAGTGAAGAAGCAACATGTTCAAGTAATTGTTCTTTTACTTTGCCATATTCTAATACACGCAACGTTCGTTCTAACATAAGTTGCCTGTCCCCCCCAATATTACTTATTCCGTTTAATAAAATCTAATAAACGTTCAATATCCCATGTGTTAATTACAGTATCTTTTTGAATCCAACCTTTACGAGCTGCCGCTACACCTGTTTCCATATCTTCTAGCATTTCAAGTGTATGAGCATCCGTATTAATCGCTACCTTTACACCAGCATCTTGCGCTTGCTTTAATAGCTTTGCGCTTAAATCTAATCGGTTCGGATTTGCGTTTAATTCTAAAACTGTATCTGTTTCTTTTGCGAGTTCAATGAGTAAATCTGTATCTACATCGTACCCTTCTCGGCGTCCAAGAAGACGACCTGTCGGGTGAGCAATCATTGTGACATGTTTATTTTCAATTGCCGCGCGCAAACGTTTCATAATTGTTTCACGGTTTTGTGAGAAGCTAGAATGAATTGCCCCGATAACATAGTCAAGCTCCGCTAATACTTCATCATCAAAATCGAGCGTTGCATCTGGTAAAATGTCCATTTCAATGCCGCGTAAAATTGTAATATCTGGGTATTTTTCGTTAATACGCTCAATCTCTTTCCCTTGCTCACGAAGACGTTCTTTCGTTAAACCATTTGCTACTTTCAAATATTGTGAATGGTCGGTAATTGCCATAAATTTATACCCTCGAGCGCGGCAAGCTTGTACCATTTCCTCAATTGAAAAAGCACCGTCACTCCATGTTGTATGCATATGTAAATCACCTTGTATGTCAGAGAACTGAATTAAATCCGGATATTCCTTAATAAGTTCAATCTCTTTTCCATCTTCACGTACTTCTGGCGGAATGAATGGCAGACCGAAATGAGCGAAGAATGCCTCTTCTGTTTCAAATGTCTTCACTTCACCTGTTTCTAAATTTTCCACACCATACTCACTAATCTTTTCACCTTTATCTTTCGCAATTTGGCGCATTTTTACATTATGATCTTTTGAGCCTGTGAAATGATGAAGTGTCGTAATAAATTCTTCAGGTTGTACAAGACGGAAATCAATTGAAATATCGTATTCATATTGAAGGCGAACAGATACCTTTGTATCACCGCTCGCAATGACTTCAATCATATTATCAAACTGTAATAAATGTTCGCGTACCACTGCTGGATTTTCCGTTGCAATAATGAAATCTAAATCTTTCACGGTCTCGCGAACACGGCGTAAGCTACCAGCACGCGAGAATCGAACAATTTCCTGGATATTCGACAATTTTTCTTCTATTTCCCCGGCAATAGGTAACACCATTGCAATCGGTAAACGCTCTGGACGAGAGCCAACTTGAGCAATTGCTTCTAATATTTTCTCTTCTGTTTTCTTACCAAATCCCGCCAAAGCTTGCACTTTATTTTCTTCACAAGCTTTTTGCAATGTTTCCATATCAATAACGCCGAGCTCTTTATACAATTTCGCCACTTTTTTACCACCAAGCCCTGGTAATTTTAATAACGGTAAGAGGCTGCTCGGCACTTCTTTTTCAAGTTCTTGTAATACTTCTGAAGTTCCACTTTCCATATATTCTTGAATAACTGCAGCTGTTCCTTTTCCAATCCCCGGAATCTTTGTGAAATCTTCAATTTCAGAAAGACTACGATCATCGCTTTCTAATGCTGCTGCCGCTTTCCGAAATGCAGATATTTTAAATGGATTTTCGCCCTTAAGTTCCATAAAAAGGCCGATAGTCTCCAGCAATTGAATCACTTGCTTTTTATTTACTTTCATTGTTTCCCCGCCTTTCTTTCATAGAAAAAAACTCCTCTTTCTGAAAAAAGAGAAGTTATACTCTGCTACCTGTCTGCCATAGTTCCTTCACCTTTTCAGAAAGAATCGGTGTATCGTCTACAATTATTTTGCTAATTGATGATTTTTGCAGTGGTGTTTGTACTTGTTCAATCGGAAGAACCGTTCCAATAATAATTAAGACAAACAAAAGAATATACACTTCAAAGAAACCAAGAAGTGCCCCAGCAAACGCATTTACCTGCTTTATAACTGGAATTTCTGTAAACATATTCAGCAAATTCCCAAGCAGCGAAAGCGCAATTTTTGTAACAATAAATAATACAATAAATGCAATTGCTTGATAGAATACCGCTTCAATATTACTTGCATCAATCCACTCTGGAACAGATACATTTTTATCAAATGGGTACGGAATAAATTTCTCAAGCGCTGGTGCCAAATCTTTGCAGTACCAGTATGCAACAAGATATGCGATAATAAAACTTGTTAGCTTTATTAGTTGTAAGACAAATCCTCTTCTTAAACCAAGAAAAAATCCCATAACAAGCAATAAAATGATAATAATATCAACCATGTTATTCCAATCCTTTTTGTGTCATACTTTCTTTCAATTTCTCATGTTCATCTTTTAATTTTATGTAATCGTGTATGACGTTTACCGCCGTCAATACCGCTAATCTACTCGTATCAAGCGAAGGATTCCTGGCATTGAGTTCGCGCATTTTATCATCCACAATCGCTGCTACCATACGGATATGGCTTGTACTTTCATCGCCAACAACTGAATATTGTTGACCATAGATTTCTACATTAATTCGACTTTTATTTCCCTTTTGTTGTGACAACTAACCGGCCTCCAATCACGTACAGAATCCTAAAGTTTATCATACCATGAACCATCATAATATGGAAACAGAAAGAACAATCCGATATGATAAAAATAACAATATAAAAAAAGGAGCGACTACTTTGTCAAATTCTATCGTAATTCAAACAAATCCTGCAACAATTGAAAACATGCAGCAGCAATATAAACAAGCAATTTCCCCAAAAGTTCCGCAGGGTGGTATCTTTATGGCAAAAATCCCATCTTGTACCATTACGGCCTATAAATCGGGTAAAGTAATGTTTCAAGGTATTCGTGCGCAGGAAGAAGCAGCACGTTGGCAAAATGTTTCTCAAGCACCAAAATCTACTGGTAAAAAAACGGTAAATTCACATCGCTATGCCCCGCCTTCTTCAATCGGCACAATGTCTATTGCCGGATCTGATGAAGTAGGTACTGGAGATTACTTCGGACCGATGACAGTTGTTGCTGTATATGTGGATGCAAAACAAATTCCACTTTTAAAAGAACTTGGTGTAAAAGACTCAAAAAATTTAAATGATACGCAAATTACTGAGATTGCAAAAAAACTCCTTCACGTTGTCCCTTACAGCTCTCTCGTTTTACATAATGAAAAATATAACGAACTGTTCGAAAAAGGAAACAATCAAGGTAAACTAAAAGCACTCTTACACAATAAAGCTCTAACAAATTTGCTAGCAAAGATTGCACCGACAAAACCAGAAGGTATCCTAATCGACCAATTTACGCAGCCTGATACATACTATAAATATTTAGCTAAACAAAAGGAAGTGCAGCGAGAAAATGTTTATTTTGCTACAAAAGGCGAAAGCGTTCATTTAGCAGTAGCAGCAGCCTCCATTTTAGCTCGCTATTCATTCGTAAAACAGTTTGATAAGCTAAGTAAAAAAGCGGGTATGCCACTCCCAAAAGGAGCGGGCAAACAAGTAGATATTGCCGCAGCTAAACTGATTCAAAAACTAGGAAAAGAACGATTACCTGAGTTTGTAAAGCTTCACTTTGCAAATACAGAGAAGGCATTTCGTTTATTGAAAAAATAGTTATTTTTAGTATCGACAATATACGGATGAGCTAAACAAAAGAAAAACATATAAAGAAGAGTAGTCGACATGACTACTCTTCCTTATATGTTTAACTACGCTTTTGTCTCTTATTTGATGAAGGTACTTTAAAGGAACCCGTTTCGTGTGTTGTCGTCCCTTGCCCTTCCACTTGCGAGGAACCAAGGCTTGCTCTAGAAGGATCTTGTTTTATTTTTTTACCCATTGTACTCACCCCCAATGTTACTGTTTGCTTAGAGGTGAAAAACTATACGAGCGAAGCAGGTCATGATGGACGAGACAAATGGAAATAAAGGAATTTATATGGTGAAATTATCCTTGAAGGGAGATAGTCATGAAAAATAATCATAAACAAATCATTAGATTTATTTTTGTTGGATGCATGAATACATTAAACTATTGGTTACTTTTTTTATTGTTTGTTCATGTTTTCCATTTTCATCATTTAGTCTCACATAGTATAGCTTTCATATTAAGTATGATTGGTTCGTTTTTTATGAATACATATTTTACTTATAAAACAAAAGCAACTTTAAAGAAATTTTTCCAATTCCCATTAACTTATATCGTAAACTTTTTGATTACGACAATCAGTATTTATATTTTAGTTGACTTGTTACATTGGAATAAAGACATTGCACCATTATTATCATCTGTCATTGCGATTCCGTTTACATTTGGTATATCTAAAAAAATATTAGTTACTAAAAAGGAAATCAGTATATAAAAAGAAACATGATGATCTGAAGAGAGTTGTTCTTATAAATTGGTGAATGAAATTTTATCAACCATTTCTCACAATATATCGACGATTTTTTAAATATATCAGCGATTCGACAAAGGATATCGACTAACCAACAAAAAACGACAAAAAGCAGGAGCCTCCTAGCTACTGTTTCCCAACAAACTAAAAAAAACGAGAGGATACCCCTCTCGTTTTTTATATACCTTAAAACTCCGAAGAGCCTGGTGTTCTTGGGAATGGAATAACGTCGCGAATGTTCGCCATACCAGTGATGTACATTAAGAAACGTTCGAAACCAAGGCCGAATCCAGCGTGTTTTGTGCCGCCGTATTTTCTAAGTTCTAAGTACCACCAGTAGTCTTCTTCGTTCATGCCTAATTCTTTAATACGTTCTACTAAAACATCCATTCTTTCTTCACGTTGGCTACCACCGATCAATTCGCCGATGCCAGGAACGAGAAGGTCAGTAGCAGCAACTGTTTTTCCATCTTCGTTCATACGCATATAGAATGCTTTAATATCTTTTGGATAGTCCGTTACGAATACAGGGCGTTTAAAGATTTCTTCTGATAAGTATCTTTCATGCTCTGTTTGTAAGTCAATACCCCATTCTACTGGGTATTTGAAGTCTGCACCTGATTCTTGAAGCACTTTAATTGCTTCTGTATATGTGATGCGGCCAAAGTCAGAGTTAATTACGTTGTTCATGCGCTCAAGAACTGTTTTATCAACGAATTGGTTGAAGAATTCCATTTCTTCTGGTGCATGCTCTAGTACGTATTTCATTGCATATTTCAGCATATCTTCTGTAAGATCCATTACATCACCTAGTTCAGCAAATGCAATCTCAGGTTCAACCATCCAGAACTCAGCTGCGTGACGAGTTGTGTTTGAGTTTTCAGCGCGGAATGTTGGTCCGAATGTGTATACATCGCGGAACGCTAATGCATAAGCTTCAGCATTCAATTGTCCACTTACTGTTAAGTTTGTTTCTTTACCGAAGAAGTCTTTTGACTCATCAACTTGTCCGTCTTCACCTTTTGGTACGTTGTTTAAATCTTGCGTTGTTACGCGGAACATTTCGCCCGCACCTTCTGTATCACTACCCGTGATAATTGGTGTATGAACGTGTACGAAGCCACGCTCTTGGAAGAACTGATGAATCGCAAATGCTGCGATAGAACGCACACGGAACGTTGCAGAGAATGCATTTGTTCTTGGACGTAAATGAGCGATTGTACGTAAGTATTCAAATGTGTGACGTTTCTTTTGAAGTGGGTAATCAGAATCTGATAAGCCCTCGATGTCAATTTTTTCTGCTTTAATTTCAAATGGTTGTTTTGCCCCTGGCGTTACAACTAGCTTACCTTCTACTTTGACAGAAGAGCTTAACGGAAGCTTCGCAATCTCTTTAAAGTTATCTAATTCTGTATCAAAAACGATTTGAACGCTTTTGAAGAAGCTACCATCATTTAATTCGATAAAACCAAATGCTTTTGAATCACGTAAGTTACGGATCCAACCTGATACTTGAACTTTTTGATCTGCATATTTATCTGTATCTCTATACAGACTTTTTACTAATGTGTTTTCCATAGTAAATCTCCTTTTCCTATATTTAAATACAAAAAAACCTTCCATCCATAAAGGGACGAAAGGTTAAACTTCGCGGTACCACCCAATTTGTCATAAAGACCAACTTTAACTCGTATGTATTTACATACTTCCCGGTTTGTAACAGGCCGGATTCCCGTCTAAGTCTACTCTTGAATACAGGATTCAATTTCGGTTAGCAACTCCAAGGGGTTCTTCATATATACCGCCTCATCAGGCTCTCACCGTCCCTGACTCGCTATGGATTATAGTATATACTACTTTTCCTTATCATCGTCTTTCATGAATGTTAAACTAAAATTAATGTACTACATTCGAGGGAAAGATGCAAGGTGTCCAATACATAAAAGAATCTTTGCATTTGTATTATATAAATACAAATTGAAAAAATGACATAAAACCATTCTTTTTAGGTGGGAGAGAGCATCCGGCCATGCATAGAAGCGGTCAGACCCTCTTCCTACCCCATGCCAAGTGAAAACAAAGAGAGAAAATGAGTGTAGTTCACTTTTTATTCCTCCTAGCAGCGGGTTATGTGCCCTAAAATCAAAATGGATTTATATATTTCTCTTTCCATCCACTAAAAATAAAAAATTACATGTTTATCGCCTAGCGTCCAAACGAATTTTTATAACTTACATACTATATATGTAAAAAATTACAAAAAGAAAGGTAGGCGCTATGTATGAATGATTCTCTTCATAAAGGTAATAAGAAGGATCGTAAGAACGAATCACTTCATGATCAAAAAAATAAATGCCCTGTTCAAAATCATGCAGTTACTACTTCTAATGACCCTATAAATATTCTTATATTTGCAAATATTGGGCCGCAAACTATTTTCGAAGATTTTACTACTAACCATAATAAAACATTACTCAAATTATCATCCATACCAACACCTGCAGAAGGTGTAATCCTCCCAGCTCAGCCCCTTGATATAACAATTTACACAAGAAACTCTAACCTTCCAATTATCGCCAGAATACCTGGTGCAACAGATACAAATACCATACAAGGCAGTACGCGAATATTTCAAGTAGAGAATTTTCAAAGCTTGACCGTTTCAACCCCAGATATCGTTGGAACACTACATGCATGTATCGAAAAAACGTTCTGCATCTACTGTCAAGATGTACAAAAAAAAGAAATTTGTGAAGGGTAATGATCCCGCAAACTCCTGTTGTTGTTATGATTTGCCCAGGCGCCAATAAAGTAAAACTTTAATCAGTGGGAGGATTCTTCAACAACCTAAAAAAAGCAACATGGTAATCTGACGAGATTGGTTCGTATAAAGTGGTGAATGAAATTTTATCGACGATTTTTCAAATATATCGACCGTTTCTCATCATATATCGGCGCAAATTAAAATATATCAGCGATTCGACAAAGGATATCGACTAACCAGCAAAAAACGACAAAAAAACAGGAGCCCCCTGGCTCCTGTTTCCCAACAAACTGTAAAAAAAGCAGCCAAACGGCTGCTTTTTTGTTACTTACGTAACTCCGCACCAAATTTCTCTTCTACCGCTGTTAATACACGGCTATGTGCTTCTGTTACCTCTTCATCTGTTAATGTACGCTCTGGATCAAAGTAATTCATAGAAAATGCAAGTGATTTCTTGCCTTCTTCCATTTTTTCACCTTCATACAAATCAAATAATGTTACCTCTTTTAGGAGTTCTCCGCCAGCTTCCGCAATCACTTGCTTCATTTCACCAGCTTTTACTTCTGCCTCTACTACAACAGCCATATCACGTGTCATCGATGGGAAACGCGGAATTGCTGAGTAATACGTTTCTTCTACATCAGCAGCGAATACTTTTACAAGAGATAATTCAAATACAAATGTATCTTTCACATCTAATTGTTTTTGCGCTTCTGGGTGCAACTGACCGATGAAACCAATTGCTTCTCCATCTAGTAAGATATCAGCTGTACGTCCTGGATGCATGCCTTCACGTTTTGCAGGAGCATATGTGATATTACTTACAACGCCAAGTACGTCAAATAATCCTTCTAGCACACCTTTTACAACGAAGAAGTCTACGACTTTTTTCTCACCTTGCCATGCATGGTGAAGAGCAAGTCCTGTCATAACACCAGCAAGATGTTGTTCTTCTTTCGGAAGCTCACCTTCTACTGTTGGCAAGAAGATAGAACCTACTTCATATAAGGCAACACTATCGTTTTTACGAGCGTTGTTATATGAAACGGCTTCTAATAATTGTGGTACTAAGCTTAAACGAAGTTGGCTGCGCTCTTCACTCATTGGAAGTGAAAGGTTAACAGGCGCTTTTTCACTTGGCTTAATCATATATTGTTTTGCTTTTTCAGCGCTTGTTAATGAATACGTAATTGCTTCATATAAGCCAGCACCTTCTAATACGCGGCGTACTTTACGGCGCTTCGTTTGCGCTACTGTTAATTTACCACGCGTCATTGTACCTGCTGGTAATGTGACCGGAATATGATCGTAGCCATATAGACGCCCTACTTCTTCTACTAAGTCTTCTGCAATTGTAATATCAGGACGACGTGCTGGTACATTCACATGGAATGTTCCTTCTACTTCTGTGAATGGGAATTTTAAGTTTGTAAAGATTGTACCCATTTCACTTGCAGAGATTTCTGTACCTAATACACGGTTTACCTTTTCAACTGTAACTGACACTGTACTTTCTTGTACTTGCAAGTTATCAACTTCTACTACACCTTCAAGCGCTTCACCACCAGCGTATTTTGCCATTAAAGCAGCTGCGTGTTGAATTGCTTCGAATGTACGTGTTGGATCGATTCCTTTTTCAAAACGTGCACTTGATTCACTACGAAGACCTAAGTCTTTTGATGTACGTCGAACTGTTTGACCACCAAAATATGCAGCTTCAATGAGAACGTTTACTGTCTCATTATCAACTTCAGATTCAGCTCCGCCCATTACACCGGCAACAGCTAATGCTTTTGTACCATTTGTGATCGCAAGGTGATGCGCTTGTAATGTTCGTTCTTGATCGTCTAATGTTTGAATCTTCTCGCCTTCTTTTGCAAGGCGAACAACGATTTCTTTTGAACCTAATTTATCATAATCAAATGCGTGTAATGGTTGACCATATTCAATTAAAATGTAGTTTGTAATATCAACTACGTTGCTAATTGGGCGAATACCAGCTGCCATAAGACGCGTTTGCATCCACATTGGCGACGGGCCAACCTTTACGTTTTTCACCATTTTCGCAATGTATAATGGGTTTTCTTCTGTCGCTTCCACGCTTACAGAAATGTAATCAGAAGTTTTTTCTGCTGTTTCTTGTAAGTCTACAGCTGGAAGCTTCACTTCACGGCCGTAAATTGCAGCTACTTCATATGCAACACCTAACATATTTAAGCAATCTGCACGGTTTGGTGTTAAACCAAGCTCAAGCACTTCATCATGTAAGTTTAAAATTTCAAGTGCATCTGCACCAACTTCAGCATCACTTGGGAAAATGAAGATACCGTCTGCATATTCTTTCGCAACTAGTTTCCCGTCAATGCCAAGTTCCTGAAGTGCGCAAACCATACCGTGAGAAGCTTCGCCTCGTAGTTTTGCTTTTTTAATTTTGAAGTTCCCAGGAAGTACAGCGCCAACTTTTGCAACTGGTACTTTTAAACCTTTTGCAATGTTAGACGCACCGCAAATGATTTGTACTGGCTCTTCTTCACCGATGTCGATAAGACATTTGCTTAATTTATCAGCTTCTGGGTGTTTTTCACATTCTAATACGTGACCAACGACAACACCTTTTACACCTTTATTTAATACTTCAACACCTTCTACTTCAATACCACTTTTCGTGATTTTATCTGCTAGTTCTTGTGCTGTTACATCTTTAATATCTACATACTCTTGTAACCAACGATATGATACGAACATCCTTTTCCTCTCCTTCCCTTACGCTCGTTTGAATTGTTGTAAGAAACGTACATCATTTGTATAGAAATGACGAATGTCATCAACGCCGTATTTCAACATTGCGATACGCTCTGCGCCCATACCGAATGCGAAACCTTGATACTCTTTCGAATCATAGCCAGCCATTTCAAGTACGTTTGGATGAACCATACCTGCACCTAAAATTTCAATCCAGCCCGTTCCTTTACATGTGCCGCAACCTTTACCGTGACACATCATACAAGAAATATCCATTTCAACAGATGGCTCTGTGAATGGGAAGAAACTTGGACGAAGACGAATTTCACGATCTTCACCGAACATCTTTTTCACAAATACTTGCAGTGTCCCTTTTAAATCACTCATGCGAATGTTTTTATCAATGACAAGACCTTCAATTTGCATGAACTGATGTGAATGCGTCGCATCATCATCATCACGGCGATACACTTTACCAGGGCAAATAATTTTGATTGGGCCCTTTTCTTTATTATTTTCCATCGTTCTCGCTTGTACAGAAGATGTATGCGTACGTAGTAACGTTTCTTCTGTAATGTAGAATGTATCTTGCATATCACGAGCTGGGTGATCTTTCGGTAAGTTTAATGCTTCGAAATTGTAGTAATCTTTCTCTACTTCTGTTCCTTCTGCTACTTCATAACCCATACCGATAAATACATCTTCAATTTGTTCAACAACAGCTGTTAATGGATGGTGACAACCTGTTTCTACAGGACGACCTGGTAATGTAACATCAATTGTTTCAGATGCTAATTTTGCTTCGATTACTGCTTTTTCTAAATGATTAATCTTGTCTTCTAAACGCGTTTGAATTGCCTCGCGTACATCATTTACTAATGCTCCCATACGTGGACGCTCTTCTGGGGATAATTTCCCCATGCCGCGCAATACTTCTGTAATTGGACCTTTTTTTCCTAAATACGCAACGCGTACATCGTTTAAGCCCTTTAGCTCTTTCGCTTCTTCAATCAGCTCTAATGCTTTTTGCTTTAGCTCTTTTAAACGTGCTTCCATCTCGGAACCCTCCTAATTTTAAAAATAAAAAAAACCTCGCTCCCTAAAAGGGACGAGGTAAATTCGCGGTACCACCCTAAATTGATAGAACAAGTCTATCCACTTCATTCTTATAACGGCTTTTTAGGCCGGAACGCCTTTACATATATAATGGTCCTGGCGTCAACTCAAGAGGTGAATTCACTTCCGTCTACCATAAGAATGCTTTCAGTCTACGACATTCTCTCCCTATATGGCGATTTTGTAAGCTACTCTTCTCTATCAACGTTTTTCATTATTTTCACTTTTATTGTATGTTCATCATGAACATGTACTTCAACTTATTATAAGAAGTTTTTTACTTGTTCGCAACTGGACTTTGTAAATAATACGTCAAAATCCCAGCAGCAACAGCAACATTTAATGATTCTGCTCCGCCGTAAATCGGAATATACAAGTTTTGATCACATTTTGTAAGAATCTCTTGGCGCACGCCACTTCCTTCGTTTCCTACAATTAAGGCAAAACTTCCTGTCGGGGTTACTTCACCATATGGAACTCCGTTTTCAAGCGCTGTGCCATATACAGGCACATTCTTTTCTTTTAACTGATCTACCCATTCTGCTAAGTTCCCTTTTACAATCGGCAGGTGGAAAATAGAACCTTGTGTTGAGCGAAGTACTTTACTATTATAAACATCCACGCATCCTTCTCCAAGCACAACGGCATGAATACCAGCTGCATCTGCTGTACGAATAATCGTTCCTAAATTACCTGGGTCTTGCAGGCCATCTAATAATAAAAATTTCCCATCTGTAAGCGCTACTTCTTTTTCTTGCTTCTCACAAACAGCAAATACACCTTGTGTTGTTTCTGTTTCACGAAGCAATTTTACAATCGCTTCAGGTACAATATACATTTCAACATCAGTAACCGTCCAATCTTTCGGAAGATCTGTTTGGTCTGAAACGATAAGCTCGGTAACAACTCCTGCTTTTAGAGCTTCCTCCACTAAGTGGAATCCTTCTACAAAAAATAAACCTTTTTTATCGCGTTCTTTTTTCGTCTGCAGTTTTTTCCACTGCTTTACACGCGTATTTTGTACTGAATCAATGTTTTTCATTCTATGCATTCCCTCTCTTCTTGTCTTCCCATTATAGCCTATTTTCTATACATATTTACATAAAAAAGGACAAAAACTAACGTCAGTTTCAATTCAGAAGAAGAGGTGAAAGTGATGAACTTTAATTTACGCGGCGCTGTATTAGCAAATGTTGCGGGAAATACACAAGGCGAATTACAAGAGACAATTGTAGAAGCAATTCAAAGCGGTGAAGAAAAAATGCTTCCAGGTCTTGGGGTTTTATTTGAAGTGATTTGGCAAAATGCCGATGAGAATGGAAAGCATGAAATGTTAGAAACACTTGAACAAGGGTTAAAAAAATAAGTAATATGAGGTCACCTTAGCATAAAAGCTAAGGTGATTTTTATATTCACCACATTATTTTCTCTCCTAAACATTTCTACTTTACTAACAGAACGGAATGAAGTAAAATGTTCAAAATATACCTAAATCTATTGCTTTCTATCATACACATCAATGAATAAAAGGAGTGAATGTTTTATGAGTCGTGTTACACTTGAACAAATTTTCACACATCATATTGCACAAAAATATATAAACCGTTCTGGAATGGTTCACGCAATTGCCGTTGCTTACCATGCGTTTCACTTAGCCAAAAAGCATCACGCCTCAGTCGATGCAGCAACAAAGGCTGGTTTCCTTCATGATATAGGGCATCACACATGGTACACAGGCGGAGAATGGGACTATGAATTGTATAAAAAGAATGATATCCATGCGATTAAAGGAGCGGAAAGAGCTCATAAATTATTAATCAGATTAGGAGAACACCCGAAACAAGCAAAGGAAATTTCTGTTGCGATTCTCCTGCATACCGATTCTTTTCTCGTAGAGCAAACAATTGAAAGAACACCTCTCCAAAATATTATTAAGTGGGCGGACGAAAAAGACGAAGAGCCAGGCGGAGCACATCATTACCGCACAATCTCTTATGAAAAAGCACTGAAAGCCATTCAGCAATTAGATCGAATGGTGGAGCGTGAATTACAAATAGAGCAGTCAAAATCAAATAAAAAAGCAGAACGTAGTTATCAATGAGAAAGAGGCATCACTATAGGGTGATACCTCTTTTATTATTTTACAACAACTTCAAACGCTTCTTCTTTCAATACTTTCTTGTAATCTGTTTTCTTCTCTCCTTCTTCACCTGATGTGACTGTTGGAATAAACGTAATTTTTGTAACACTATCGTCCAATTTCTCAAAACGAGCATAACTATCTTCCACTAATGTATGGCCTGACATAGGCTTTAGTTCATTCCCATTTTGATCTTTGGCTAAAAAGGTAACATCTAGTTTCTTACCCTTCAACATCTTATAGTTCAATTTTGTAGATACTGGAGAAATCTTCAAATCTTCTACTTCTATTTTTTGGCCGTTTTCTAATGTAAAATGCTTTTGAATTGGTATTGTCTTTGTTTCCGCTTTTAATTTATCGCCAGATGCCTTAAAAGAGAAACCCCATTCTCCTTTAACAAAAGACTTTTGACTCATCAATGAAATGTCTCGATATACAACCTGTATATCTACTTCCCCTTTCACATCCATTTCTCGCATTTCTTCATCCTTTAAATCTATAGTAGAAAAAAATGTATATGTATCATCATTGACTTTTTTCTCTCCCCCACCTCCACTTCCATTTAGTGCTTTCCCATTTATATAAATATCCGGACTTGGAAACATGTCTTTTAACTCTATACTGCTAGACTTAAACGTGCTATTAACAATAATTTGCCCCTCATCTATAAGTACTTCATCTAAACATACTTCTATCCCATTATCATAAACGGTTTGTCCAATTGTTGTTTTATATTCTTTTAACGGTTCTCCCCTGCTATTCACATAATCTTCCATCTTACTGCCAATTAGCGGAATATCAGCAATCATCCCTCTCATATCAACTGTCATTGTAATAAAGAATAATGCAGCAGCTGAAGTTATAATTACGATATTACGCTTTGTATGATTCTGCTTCTTTTTTAGTTTCTTTTTCATCCGCCTTTTAATCTGCTTCTTTTCCATATCGCTTAATGGAGTTGCATCGTATTCATTCTCATCCACAACGACTTCATTTAACATTGCAAATAGATCTTTCATTTTCTTCACCTCACTTCTTTGTTATTTCAATCGGTTATGTAAAAATAATGTCCTTAACTTCTGTCTCCCTCTTGATAAGCGGTTATATATGACAGAATGCTTCATACCCATGTCATTAGCAATCTCTTCTACGCTATCTTCTTCTACATAACGTTTCATGAAAATTTCTTTATCTTGCTTATTTAAATGACTTAACATATTCTCCATTTCAATACTCACTACATCTTCCGGTATACTATTTTTTTCTACGATTTCGCCCATCTGATCTAAACCTTTTTGATTTACTAATTTGGCATATTTTCTCGCATAATCAATCGATTTATATTTTGAGATGGCTGCAATCCAGTTTTTTAACGTATTTTTTTCTCCATCAAACTTTTCAATATGCTCCCAAATTGCTAGCAATATATCATCCATACATTCTTCCTGTACATCTTCTAAAAGGGATAAATGTTTTCTAACAATACTTTTTATAAGCCCGCCGTACTGGTCAATGACGACATATAGCGCTTTTTCATTTCGCTTTCTTAATTCTTGTACAACATTTTTTTCTGTAATTTCCATATGTCTCCTCCTTTCTCATACGCTCTACACTTATTCATTCGTTTCCTTATCAGCTATTTCTATCAAAACTCAAATATTTCTTACTAACAATTAACCCAACATACATATATATGTAATATTCAGAAATGACAGTTTTGTATTTCATATGTATAATTATATATATAAATAAAAGGGAGAATCCGATATATGGAACCAACTACACAACTTACATATGATCAGAAACCATACTCCATGTCATGGGGACAATTTATTAGTTCGGCTCTATTTACCTTTTTTGGAACAGGACTAATAAGTGGGGGATTTATACTATTGCCACTGGCACTTTACAGCGAAGGCGTGACAAACAAAAAGACAGTGGCTCTATATGAATCACTTGGAAATACTGCACATACTTTCTTAGAATTACTCATTTTATTGTTATTCATCTATAAGTATGAACCAGCGAAAAAGTTATTATCAACTGCTTTCAATTTCAAAGCACTTACAAATTTAAATACTTACGTATACTTACTTCTTTTTTTTATATTAAATATCGTTTTAAATGCATTTATTTTAATCCCTCTATTTCCCGATGCAACAACGCAACAATCATCTGCTTTACACTTAGATGTTCTAAAACAATATCAATTTTTATTAATTATTGGATCTGCCATTTTTATTCCAATCTTTGAAGAAATCATTTTCCGAGGTATCATCCTTCGTTTCTTCTTGGAACGCTTTCCATTTTGGATTGCAGCCATTGCATCAAGTTTTATTTTTGGTATCTCTCATACCTATTCACTTGGCGTTATGGTTGGAGCTTTTCTGATGGGGCTCTTCATGGCAATTTTATACAAGCGAACAAATTCAATCATTCCGGCTATGTTATTTCATATTATGAATAATGCGTTTGCGTTTGCAATGTAAAAAAAGTATCGCTACGTGGCGATACTTTTTTAGTTAAAAACAACTTCAAATACTAAAAAGAGATAACTAATACTAACCGACATAATTATCCTATTCCTAAAACCTATTCATTCTTAAGTATAGAAACCCAAAGCTCACTACTTGGCTCTCTATCAGGTGCTAAATAGTTTTCAATACAAGGAAGATCTGCTAGCTCATATCCGGAAGTCGGTAACCATTCTTTGTATAGACGCTCCCAAGCAGAAGAAGCATTCGGGAAAACAGCCCACGTACTTTTCGGTATCACAATTTTCTCCATATCGGTAGGAAGTTCTCCTTCATAACGGCAACCCATAACATAATCAAACTCTTCATCTGTAATTGTAGCTTGTTTTCCGCATACGCCTAAAATCCCTTCCAATTTGCATTGTGGCTGTTCCCATGACATGTCTATAAATCGCTTTAGTAATCCATTCTGATTCGCATCTTCCCATAATGCCGGAATGATACTTGAGGCATTCTTTGTGACGACCGTTTGTTTCACTCCTACAATCTCAATCTCAAAATCTAATCCTTCAATTCTATACTCCATTTCTTCATCCCCCTTAATCGTAATTTGAACGGAAATTCTCAGAAAATCCTTTCATTCGATCCCGTTACTACGCGCTTCCGCTGGAGTGACCCCATGGAGGTTCTTAAAAGCGCGACTAAAGGAATCTGGAGAACCGATCCAAGCAATACCTGCTAATGCTGTTGCGATTAAGAATGCATCATTCATACCGTTCTAGATAAATCTTCAAACTCCCTCCTTTCTATCAAAATTTATAGCACCACTAAAAATAAACCTCTTCTTGTAAAATATAGAGTGACCCAATAAAACACCCCTACTGTCGTATGTAGATATAACGACTAGTTGGAGGTGTTTTTCTATCAGATTTTACCGAAAGAGTACCCCTACTTCAATTTCGCGAGGAGTGAAGCTCAGAAATAAGTAGCGGGGTGAATTTCGGTTTTTGTGTAACAAAACATTTTTTTCATGATAAGATATCTTTGAGTACAAATTGTACTTTGAAAACTGAACATATCAGGTTGTAGTAGGTACATAATGGCTCTACTACGTAAAATGTTCAAGCCTAAGAAGTAGCCGAAGACGCGTTGATGATTCTTAGGAATCTTGCAGTAGGCTCATACGAAGTCCCAAAAGCGAGACTAATGGGATAGAGGGGTTGGGTGTTCATAGCACACCACTGTGTCAACTCCACTAACGTTAAGCGTTCAGCAATATTCGATACGTTAGAAACCCCTACTTCAAACGAAGTTAAGTGGGGGAGTATTCATCAAATGATGTCCATGCCTAATTAATCTTTCATTACATCACAATGTAATATGCAAAAGCCCTGTATACCATCTAATTCTACAGGACTTTTTCCATTTCATGCTATTCCTTTACCTTCAATCGACACGCTCATTCTTTCTTCTAAAGATTGTATAGAAGCAAATACCAAATACTATGCCGTATATAATACCCAATACTAGCTTTCCAAAAATTGAACCAATAATACTATACCTTTATATTTTATTATCAAAAATACAAAAAAAGCAGAGAAATTTAATTCCCTGCTTTTTTATTCGGCTTATTGCCTGATGGTAAGAATAATGATAACACCCAAGCGATACCAGCTAATGCTGTTGCGATTAAGAATGCATCATTAATACCGTTAATTGAAGATAACTTTGTAATTTGTCCGAGTAATAACTGCGTGCTCATCGCATCTCCAGCTTGTGCTGATCCGGCCACAGCTGCTAAACTTTGTCCCATTCCGTGCACTTTATCAACTAAAATTGGATTTGTCTGCGTTAGCATATTTCCGTAATCTGCAACGTGATTTGTTGTCTGCTGCGTCATAATGGTAATTAAGATCGCTGTACCAATGGAACCAGCTACTTGTCTTGACGTATTTTGCGTTGCTGTACCGTGAGAAATTAATTTCATTGGCAATGCATTCATACCAGCCGTCATAATTGGCATCATAATGAATGACATACCAATTGAACGTATAATATAATCCGTCATAATTACGCTATATGGTGTATCCATTGATAACTTTGTAAATTCATATGTCGCATATGTCGTAATCGCTAATCCAACGATTGCTAATGGACGAATGCCATACTTATCAAATAACTTCCCTGCAATCGGTCCCATCATCCCCATAATTAATGATCCTGGAAGAAGCAATAGACCTGATTCAATCGGCGTAAACCCGCGAATATTTTGCAAGTATACTGGAAGTAATAACATACCTCCGAATAAGGCCATCGTTACGATTGCGTTAATTAATAAAGTGAAAGTAAATACCGGATATTTAAATACTTGTAAATCAAGCATTTTATTATCTGTTGTTAACTCTCTCCAAATAAATAACGCTAAACCAATTACACCAACGATGAGTGAAATAACAACTTCTGCACTGCTCCAGCTATTATTTCCTGCTTCACTAAATCCGTACAGTAAGCTTCCTAGTCCGATACTTGAACTAATCACACCAAACATATCTAGCTTCGTTTTCGAAACGGGCTGAGTAAGTGTAAAGAATTTTAATGATAATAATGTGATAAGTAAACCAATAATAAACATCGCATAGAACATTACATTCCAGCTATAGTTTTCAATTACCCAACCTGTTATAGTCGGTCCGATAGCTGGCGCTAAAATCATCGCTACCCCTAGTAATCCCATCGCGGCTCCGCGCTTATGTGGCGGGAATAGCGTCATGAAGATATTCATACCAATTGGCATTAAAATACCTGCCCCAACCGCTTGAATGACGCGACCTGTCATCATCATAGTGAAGTTTCCAGATGTAGCACAAATAATAGACCCTACAGTGAAGAATAACATTGCTGCGACGAATAATTTTCGATACGTAAACCTCGAAACTAAAAATGCACTAATTGGTACTAAAATTCCGTTTACAAGCATGAATCCTGTAATTAACCATTGTGCTGTTGAAGTCGATACGTTAAATTCATTCATTAATGGAGGCAACGCAACATTAATGATCGTTTGGTTTAAAATAGAAACGAACATACCGAGAATTAATACTGTTACGACTGCTTTTACATTCACATTCGCTGTCGGTAATTGTTTTTTCGGTGCTTCTTTTTCAAGTTCCGGTGTTTCTAATTCGGCTATACTAGAAGATTCTTGTTTTGTTTCGATCTTACTTACCGCTGGGACTTGTTCTTCTCCCGCGTTCGTTTTTTTCTTTCTTAAAAGACGATTGACAAGGAAGAAGACGATTATACAAAATAATGCATATCCTACTATTAAAGTTGAGGACATTTTATCTTTCCCCCTTACTTATGAATACGAACTGTCACATTCATTCCAGGAACAATATTTACTGATTTACTATGATCTAAAGAAACTTTAACTGGTACAACTTGTGTCACTTTTGTATAGTTAGCTGTTGCATTGCTTGATGGTAACATAGAGAACGTATTTGCTGTTGTTAGTCCAACTTGTTCTACTTTCCCTGTTAACGTTGTATCAGGATATGCATCTACATATACATCTACTTCTTGACCTTTTTGTACATCATCAACTTCTGTTTCTTCAATGTTTGCAGTTACCCATAAATCGTTCATGTCATATGCATAAGCAATTGGGCTACCTGCCCCAACAAATGCATTTTTCGTTGCATTTGATTGAACAACCGTTGCATTTTGCGGAATTGTTACATCTACCGTTTGCTCACCGTTTGCTCCTTGTGCAGAAACAGCACCTAACTTATCATTTTCGTTGTAGCTCTTTCCTACTTCTGCCTTCCATTCTGTTAATTTACCTGCTACTGGTGATGCAACTGGGATGACTTTCCCATCAATTTTTGCATTGTCTGTTTTTAAATAGTTCTCAGCTTGGTTGTAATAGTAATAACCGCCGATACCGCCGCCAACTAATACAATTAATGTGATAATATTAATAATCACCATTCTTCGAAATTGATTCATTGCTTTCCTCTCCTTATATCGCATATAATTTTTTTCTAAACTATTTTTATTCCTTTTGTTTATATTGTTTAATTATTAAGTATATTAACTTTCAAACAAAAAAATCACACCATTTGCGATGCAAACCATATTTTGTCTACATGCGAGCGGTGCTGTTTTCTAAAGGAATATCGTTTATAATTATAAATAATTATTTTGAATCTACAACCGACAATTTGAGCATATATGTTGGTTATCCAACATTTTGTCATCTATTTGTTGTTTAAGTAATGAAAATTCAGCAAGGAGAAATAAAATGTCTATTAAAAATACAAACGATCCGCGTGTAAAACGAACGAGGCAATTAATACAGGATGCTTTTGTCGCTTTAGTAGGCGAAAAAGGATTTGATAATGTAACTGTGCAGCATATCGCTGAGCGTGCTCCAGTGAACCGCGCTACTTTTTATAGTCATTATCATGATAAATATGACTTATTAGATAAAAGTATCGAGGAAATGTTAGTAAAGCTCACCGAAATAATCAAGCCAAAAAGGAATAATAAGGAAGATTTTCAGCTTGCATTTAACTCCCCTCACCCAACCTTTCTAGCCCTATTTGAGCACATTGCTGAAAACGCTACTTTCTATGACGTCATGCTTAGCGAAAAAGCAGCCGGAAACTTTTTTTATAAAATGATGAAAACAATTCAAACACATTTAACGTCAAGCTTATCCATTTCACAGCCAAATGATGAAGAACTCATGATTCCGCGCGATATCCTGATTAGTTATGTAACAGGCGCTCATCTTGGCATGATTATATCGTGGTTAAAAAAAGGTATGGTTTACTCGCCTCACTTTATGGCAATGCAACTAACGAGGTTAATTATTTTAGGAGCCCACGCTGCAGCTGGATTAGAAAAGCCTTTTGAAATATAAAAAAAGCGAAGACATCTCTTCGCTTTTTTTATTAGTTAAATGTAATATTATGTACAGCCTCTTTATCCAGACGTTTAATGACTTCTACAATTAACTTCACTGCATTTTCATAGTCATCACGATGTAACATTGCTGCATGGGAGTGAATGTAACGAGTTGCAATCGTAATTGCCATAGACGGAATACCATTTACAGAAACGTGGATTGCCCCTGCGTCAGTTCCACCTCCAGCTACAGAATCATATTGATATGGAATCTGTAATTCATCCGCAACGTCAACAACGAAATTACGAAGACCGGTATGTCCAATTACAGATGCATCATATAAAATGATTTGTGGTCCATCACCCATTTTACTTTGTGCTTCTTTTTCTGTTACTCCCGGTGTATCACCAGCAATACCAACATCTACCGCAAACGCGATATCCGGTTTAATATAATGTGCAGATGTCTTTGCACCACGAAGACCTACTTCTTCTTGCACAGTCCCAACACCGTATACAACGTTTGGATGCTTTTCATCTTTTAATTGTTTTAATACGTCAATTGCAATAGCACAACCAATGCGGTTATCCCATGCTTTTGCAAGCAGCATCTTTTCGTTTTTCATCACTTGGAATTCAAAATATGGTACAACTTGATCTCCTGGTCGTACGCCCCATTCCATTGCTTCTTCTTTGCTAGAAGCACCGATATCAATGAACATATCCTTAATTTCCACCGGTTTTTTACGAACTTCCGCTGGTAAAATATGCGGTGGTTTCGAACCAATTACACCTGTTACATCACCTTTACGCGTTACAATTGTTACGCGCTGTGCCAGCATAACTTGTGACCACCAGCCACCAACTGTTTGAAAACGAAGAAAACCTTTGTCATCAATTTGGGTAATCATGAAACCAACTTCATCTAAATGACCAGCTACCATAATTTTCGGACCGTTTTCTTCCCCTACTTTTTTCGCAACTAAACTTCCTAAATTATCTGTAGAAAGTTCATCTGCAAACGGTTCGATATATTTTTTCATTACTTCACGTGGCTCGCGTTCGTTCCCTGCGATCCCCCGTGCATCTGTTAATTCTTTTAACATTGTCAATGTCGCGTCTAATTTTGTCATTGTCAATATCTCCTTTTTCTTCAGTCACTTCATTATACAAAAACAAGTTGTAATATTCAAAAATTAAGTCAATATCCTTGTGTTTGACGCTGATGGTTTACTTCGTTTTTATTTAAATACGCCTTTTCAATTTCTTCTTGCCCAAAATCAAGAGCTTGTCCAAGACGAAGATAGCTTGTGAATAGTTCAATATAATTTGTAATAGACGGCTGGTCCGTAAAACGAATGACTTTCGCATATGTGTCTAAGAAAATTTCAACTTGTGTTTTATTCGTTTGCGCACATTTATAAAACAAGAAGTTTTTATCAATCCCTAAGTCAATTCCAATCGATAAAATAAAATGCAAACCGTCTACATATTCTTCAAGTATAACTTCACGCTCAGCTGCTGGTTTTTTACTCCAATATTTAAAGCAACGTGTTTCATTTGCAAGTTCTCCAATTTCAACAAGAAGTGCTAACATTTTTTCTTTCAGTAATTTCTTCGGTTGTAGATCATGCTCTTTTACAATACGATCGTCTAATTCTTTTTGTAATTTAAATAGTTGTAATAAATCCATTCTATTCCTCCTCCAACATCGCATAAAAACAATGTTGCTTTATCTCATATTTAAAGCTTTAAAAATCCTACCTATCTATACAGTTAACTTCCTAATCCCTTATAAAATAGCTTGTCCCTAAATCATCTAAACATTATCTACATCTGATGAAACTTCTATATCATCTTTCCATTATAGCAGTGTCGCTTCTGCTAGGAAAGATTCCTTTCTTTATTTATTCCCTGTAATGAAGGGTATAAATGAATCACCTAATCTAAGAATGAGTAATTACCCTTTCCTACTTAAAAATGGCCTCTACTCATTAACTCTGGTGATGTTTGAATCAAACAAAAAATTATTCCGTATTATAAAAAAGAATGGATGGTATTAAATGACAACTAACAGTTAGTTGGTTGAAGAAGGAATTTATATTACGACTGATTAATTGTTAAAAAAAGGAATATATTAAAAGGAGGTAATCAAATAAACAATACATTATTAAGAATAGGTACTACTTATATCCCTGTAATGAATATAGAAATTTCTTCCAAACGGTACATAAACAACTTAGGTGCAGAATTCTGTTATAAAGATGCAGGCAAAGCCATTCTTAACTTTGCGAACCAAAATATTTTTCTTGTTAAATCTAAAGAAAATCAAAACTCAAATTTTTATGATATTTACGGTGAAGAGCGTTTTTCTATTACATTTGAAGTGAATGGATTACATGCTCTAGAAGCAATCCATAGCGATTTTATCGAGAAAATTACGAGTTGAGGAAATCGAAAACAGGGGTCACACTGGTAGAAATTTTGTTTTTTTTATGATTTAGATGATAATAAATTTGATGTATGGAGTGAATTGAGCCCAATATTCAAAGAAAAATATCTTATTTCACAATAAAAAATTCTTTCTTGTTCTAGTTGAAAAAACAATTGATAAAAAAACCTTAGAAGAAAAATCTTCTAAGGTTTTTGAGTAATTAGTTTAAGTTGTTTTTTGCAACTGTTGCTAATTCAGCGAAAGCTTTTTCGTCATGAACAGCTAAGTCAGCAAGCATCTTGCGGTTAACTTCGATACCAGCAACTTTTAAACCGTGCATTAAACGGCTGTAAGAAAGACCATTCATACGAGCAGCTGCGTTGATACGAGTGATCCATAATTTACGGAAGTCACGTTTCTTTTGACGACGGTCACGGAATGCATATAGTAAAGATTTCATAACCTGTTGGTTAGCAACCTTAAATAATGTATTTTTAGAACCGTAGTAACCTTTTGCTAATTTTATAACTTTTTTACGACGTTTACGAGTAACCGTACCACCTTTTACTCTTGGCATAATATTACCTCCTATTTGTTCTATATATCAGCCGAACTTATTTTAAGTTGTCAAGCATTTGACGAATGCGTTTGAAGTCACCAGCGCTTACTACACCAGCTTTACGTAGTTTACGTTTAGCTTTTGTAGATTTGTTAGCGAATAAATGGCTTGTGTAAGCGTGTGAACGCTTAAGTTTACCAGATCCAGTTTTTTTGAAACGCTTTGCAGCGCCGCGATGAGTTTTTTGTTTAGGCATAGGTATTTCCTCCTCTATCTATTACTTATCGTTTTTCGGTGCTAAAACTAAGAACATACTACGTCCTTCCATTTTAGGCTTAGATTCAATTGTACTAACTTCAGCACAAGCTTCTGAGAAGCGATCTAAAACACGTTGACCGATTTCTTTATGAGTAATGGCACGTCCTTTAAAGCGAATTGACGCTTTAACCTTGTCGCCTTTCTCTAAAAACTTGATAGCATTACGAAGTTTTGTGTTAAAGTCATGTTCATCAATTGTAGGACTTAAACGAACTTCTTTCATGCTGATTACTTTTTGATTTTTGCGCTGCTCTTTTTCTTTCTTCTGTTGCTCAAAGCGGAATTTACCGTAGTCCATAATGCGGCATACTGGCGGTTTCGCATTTGGAGCAACCAATACTAAGTCAAGATTAAGATTTGCAGCTAAGTCTAAAGCGTCATTACGAGACTTGATGCCAAGTTGATCACCATTTGCACCAACTAAACGTACTTCACGTGCACGAATTTGCTCGTTAATCATCATATCCTTGCTAATAGTAAGCCACCTCCAAGGTTTTCTCAGAATACGTTTTGCGATCGTAGAACCCGAACAAAAAAAGTGCGGGCGTACGAACACCCACACTTGTAATATCTTTAGTAAGAAATACATTTACCTGCTAACTGCATATGCGTCAATCAGGTGAGAAGCGGGTGCTTCTACTTGTTCTACAAAACAATATTCTATTATCCTTGATGAGTTTACCATAGGACATAACGTCTGTCAAGACGACGCGTTTTACTAACAACAAGAAATATTGTAACAAACAACACGAATACATGCAATACTTTTTTACGAGAAGTATTGTTTGGTTATTTTTCCCACGTAAATCCTTTTTTATTTTTTGACGTATACGTTACCGCTACGAAGAATAAAATTTGATTTGCACTCATTTTCTCCTTCTGTTTTCACATGGAATGGGCTAAAAAAGGCACTGACCACTTCTATCCATGGCCGGATGCTCTCATCCATCTAAAAAGAATGGTTTTCTGTCATTTTTTCAATTCGTATTTATATATACAAGAAAGCCGCGGCATGCCGCGGCTCATTCTTAACGTTTTCCTTCTACTTTAATCATATCAACAAACGCGTCTAATGCGATTGTTTCTGATTTTTGTTCACCATATTTACGTACGTTTACACCATTTTCAGCAACTTCATTGTCACCTACTACAAGCATGTACGGAATTTTTTGCATCTGTGCTTCACGGATTTTGTAACCAATTTTCTCTTCACGAGTATCCACTTCAACACGGATACCAGCACGTTGTAAGTCTTCCTGTACTTTCTTCGCATAGTCTAAATGCACTTGCGGAGAAACTGGGATTACTTGTACTTGAACTGGAGCTAACCATGTTGGGAATGCACCTTTATATTCTTCGATTAAGAAGGCAACGAAACGTTCCATAGTTGATACAACACCGCGGTGAATTACAACTGGGCGATGAGGTTTACCATCTTCACCAACGTAAGTTAACTCAAAGCGTTCTGGAAGTAAGAAGTCTAATTGTACAGTTGAAAGTGTTTCGTCTTTTCCAAGTGCAGTACGAACTTGAACGTCAAGTTTCGGACCGTAGAATGCTGCTTCACCTTCAGCTTCATAGTAATCAAGACCCATTTCATCCATCGCTTCTTTTAACATTGATTGTGCTTTTTCCCACATTTGATCGTCATCAAAATACTTTTCAGTATCTTCTGGATCACGGTAAGATAAGCGGAATGAATAATCTTCTAGGCCGAAATCTTTGTATACTTCTAATGTTAAGTTTACAACGCGTTTTAACTCTTCTTTAATTTGATCTGGACGAACGAAAATGTGCGCATCGTTTAAAGTCATTCCGCGAACACGTTGCAATCCAGATAGTGCACCAGACATTTCATAACGGTGCATTGTTCCAAGTTCCGCAATACGAATTGGTAATTCACGGTAACTATGAATATCGTTTCTATACACCATCATGTGGTGTGGGCAATTCATTGGACGAAGCACTAATTCTTCATTGTCCATTTGCATTGATGGGAACATACCATCTTGGTAGTGATTCCAGTGACCAGAAGTTTCGTAAAGCTCTCTGCTTCCTAGCACCGGAGTATACACATGGTCATATCCTAAACTTGCTTCTTTATCAACAATATAACGCTCAATAATACGGCGGATTGTTGCACCTTTTGGTAACCAAAGTGGTAAACCTTGTCCTACTTTTTGGCTATTTGTAAATAGTTTTAACTCTTTACCTAGTTTACGGTGATCACGTTCTTTCGCTTCTTCAAGCATACGAAGGTGTTCATCTAATCCTGCTTTTTTCACGAATGCAGTACCGTAAATGCGTTGTAACATTTTATTGTTACTATCACCGCGCCAGTAAGCACCTGCAACGCTTAATAATTTAAACACTTTAATTTTTCCAGTAGATGGAAGGTGAACTCCACGGCAAAGGTCGAAGAATTCGCCTTGTTCATAAATAGAGATAACCGCTTCTTCCGGAAGATCGTTAATAAGTTCTAATTTCAGCTCATCACCGATTTCTTCATAACGACGAAGCGCTTCTGCACGTGGCACTTCATGACGAACGATTTCTAAGTTCTCATTCACGATTTTTTGCATTTCTTTTTCAATTTTCGGGAAGTCTTCAACCGTAATTGCTTCTTCCATATCAATGTCGTAATAGAAACCATTTTCGATTACTGGCCCAATACCAAGCTTCACATCTTTATATAAACGTTTTAACGCTTGTGCTAAAAGATGAGCTGTTGAATGGCGTAAAATGTATAAGCCATCTTCAGAATCTAATGTAATGATTGAAACTGCACCATCTTCTTCAATTGGTGTACGAAGATCGATCATCTCATCATTTAATTTTCCAGCTACAGCTTTTTTCTTTAAGCCTGGGCTAATAGAAGCTGCGATTTCTTCAGTTGTTGTTCCTTTTGGAAACTCCTTTACAGCTCCATCAGGGAAAGTAATTTTAACTACATCTGCCATCACTGGTCACTCCTTTTTTTCTCAAAATAAAAAACACTCATCCCGTAAAAAGGGACGAGTGTTGAATTCGTGGTTCCACCCTTGTTCCAATTAACTAAATTGTTAATTGCTCAAGTTCAACATAACGGTGTTGTCCGTTAGCAATTACTAGAAAAACGTTCACTGCTACAGTTTAGAGGTGGTAAGCAATATACTCGTACTAGGAAGCTCACACCCTAAGGCTTCCCTCTCTGAGAATCGTAGTAAATTACCCATGTCCTCATCGTGACATTTCAATATATTTCATTTATGTAGGTAATTATATGCTCAAAAACTTAGAAAATCAAGGGCGTTCCCCTTATTTTTAAAATTTTTCATGTTATGTTCAAATTCATGCAGTGCACATAATTGAACTCGTTCTTGAAATACATTTTGAAGGGTAACAATCATATTATGATCTTGCTCTTTCGTATACAAATAAATCATTCTCGGTGCAATAGAAAGAAGCGGCGCAATTACCTTCGTATCAATGTATACACTCTGCTTCGTTAGTAACTCCTCATCTATATATTGAACCAATTTCTCTTCTTTTAAACGCATTCCTTTTTCATCATAAAAAATAAAGCTTTCATCAAATACAAGATGGATACAAGATAACCGTGATTTACGACTGCCCACCTGTTGCCGTAGCATTTCGATAAACATTTGGTATTCTTGTTCCATTTTATATTCATCAATCGCCACTTCCACAAGGCGATGCACCATCTCCCTATATGTACGAAGGCGAAAACGAGTGTAAGAGGAAAAAGAAAATGAAAGTGGATCACAAAGCCACCCTTTTAAAGAAGACATAATACGAGCTTCCATTTGATTACGTGTTAACTCCCGAGCAACTCCCTTTTGTTGTCCATTTAAAATAGCGTATGCCATATGTAAGATTTGATGGCATTCTTCTTGTTCTTCATAAAAAAACTTGTCTTTTAAAATGGTATGAATCCATTCACTTTGTTTTATATGGACAATAAAATAAAGAAGTACCGGTATTAAAACTTCTTCAATATAATTCGATTCGCATATCGGAATATGAATGGTTACCTTTTGTTCATATAAATAAATACTTGTTTCTTTATATTGTTTTTCCGTTCTCTTTATTAATTGCTGATATACGTGCATAGCATCATTTTTTTCTTCGAAGCAGATTTCAATCACTCTTGCCCCCCCTTTTATCCCGCTCTACAAGGCCGCTTTCTTTCAAGCCCTATAAGTGAAAGCTAGGCTCTAAGTAGAAATAACTTCTCCCTATCCACGAAAGCTTCACTATATAATCCTTGCTAATTTTATATATATTAAGGGACTAGAAAAAAAATGATACAAGCTCGTATGAAATTTCAAACATATATGAAAGAAAAGCTACAAAAAAAGAGCAAGCCAAATGCTCACTCTTTACGTATGACGACGGTTTTTCCCGCCAATCGCAACTGGTTTTGCTAAATATTTAATACGCTCCATAATACGTGCCGCTTTCATTTCTTCTTCTTCTCCGCGCTGTGTATACGTTAAATGATGTTCTAGCTGTTTAAAATCAAAGTTCGATGTAAAGAACGTCGGTAAATTTTCAAGCATACGGAATTGTAAAATTGCACCGAGGACATCATCACGAACAAAGCTCGACATCGCTTCTGCTCCAATATCGTCTAGCATTAAGACTGGTACATACTTTACTGCATCAATCTTTTCGCTAATCGTATTATTTTGCAGTGAGCTTTTAATTTCACGCAAAAACTCAGGTAAGTACACAATCATGGAACTAACTTTCCGCTGCGCTAATTCGTTTGCAATTGCTCCTAACACGAATGTTTTCCCAACACCAAACGGTCCATGGAAATACAAAGCCTGCACTTTTTTACCCGGTTCATACTCACTTAAAAATTCATTCGCAGCACGGATTGCTTCGAAGCGATTTCTATCAGATAAATCAAGAGAAGACATAGATGCCTGTAATATATCTTTGGGCATATATACACTTTGAATAAGCTTCTCTTGTTTCTTTCTTTCATCATAAGCCACTTTTCTTACGCAACGATCATATTGAATATCAATCATCTTACCTTGAATAATTAGTTTCGGCTCATATCCTTGAATCATATTTTTACATGATTCTAAATTCGGACAATCCCCGCAACCAACACTTTGTCCAATATATTCATACAGTTTCACAAGACTTCGTTCTATCATAGAAGTCGTGACTTCACCTTTATGTTCTTCAATAAACTCTTTCACACGCGGGTGCGCCATAACTTCAGCTTTTAACACTTCATATCTATTTTTAAAATTCTCATTTTGCATCAACTTTGCAAATGAATTTTGAATATGCTCCATTCTTTCACCTCAAAGAGCGTTCATTCTCCTTTATTAATCACGCTTATATTTTTTTAACTCTTCTTCCAATCTCTTTCGTTCGTCTTCTAGCTTGCTCGGGTTTTCTGCCACACTCACATCATTTTTTTCTAATTCTTTCGTTTGTTCTTTCGTTTCTTCCTTAAGCCAATCTGGCACCATTTCTTTCCGCACTGTTTTCTTTGGCGTACGACCTTTTTTCTTCGTTTCAGCCCACTCTTGGTATTGACGATTCTCTTCTTTCGCCAATGCCATCGCTTCTGATACGGTCCCAACTTTTTTTCGAGCCCAATGTCCCGCGATTTTCTCAACATAGGATTTGGAGAGCTTCATATCTGAACGCAGCATGACATAATAAATAAGTACATTGACAACACCTGGCGTTAGTTTTTGATTCATCATTACTTCTTCTACAATTTGCAAGTCTGCTTTTGTCGCTTCTGCACCGCCTGAGATTTCTTTTAACAATTGTTTTGGTGAAATCTCTTCTAGCTGTTTCATCAGCATCTCTTCTTGTGTAGACGGCTCTTTCTCTTTCATCGTACGTGCAGAATGAGGCTGCACTCGTTCACTTAATATAGGGAGCGCTTGACCATTTTCAAATTGATACCAATCACGCGCCCCTTTGCGAAGCCTTTCCATATCAATCGTTTGCAGTTCTGTCATTGCACCAAGTACAATATTTTGCATTGAAAGCACATCCACACCATACACGTAAGAGAGTGTAACTACACATTCACGTACTTGATCCGTAATCGCTTTTCGCGGCACAAGAGCTGATAATCCTTCTACAAATAAAGAAAAATCAAAGAAATCGTTCCAAAGAGCAGGAGCAGTTCCCTTTGCATTGCCAGGCATAACTGCGCTACTTGGAATCCGAAGTTCCTCTTGCGCATGTTCAAATTGGCCTGGATTAAAAGACCCAAATACATTATTGAAAGAATGCGTAACATTTTCATAAGATGAAAAATCAAATGCTTCTTCTAAAAAATATTGCTTAACTTGATTATATTTTGCACGGCTCAATCGATTATACAAAAAGATACTCAAGACGATATCATCAAAAAATTGTTTTGGCGATAACGGCGGCGCTAGCTCGTATATAAACATTCGAATATCTTTTTCTTTTTTTATATATACGTTTAACAGCCCAATTGCTTCTAATTTCACACGTTCTTCATACACTTCAGGAAGCTGCATTTGCATTGTCACCATAAGAGAGTGATGTGTATTCTCTTTTCCAAATACGCGATCCTGCTCTAGCTCTCCCCACAGCGTCATGTATAAGCTAAAAGCCTTGCTACCCACTAATGGTTGATATAACATCGTTAATACCTTCCGATCGTAACTATGCAGCAATCCTTTTGCACTTACTTTATAACGATCAATCGGGAGTAGCTCCATCCATGACTGTTTTTCCATCCTTGCAATTCCTTCCTTTCGCCCAGTATACATATGTAACTCCTTAGTGAAAAAGAGCTAATAGCATATGCTTCTAGCTCTTTCCCCACTATTTGTAGGCTCAAAGTTTCCCTTTATTCTCGTTCTTTTTGCAGTATATCTTTTAATTCTTCAATGAATACATTTAAATCTTTAAATTGACGGTATACAGAAGCAAATCGTACATAAGCAACATCATCAATATCTCGAAGTGCTTCCATTACAATTTCGCCGATCATATCGCTTTTCACTTCTGATATCCCTAAATTTCGAAGTTCACGTTCTACATTTTGTGTTACTTCTTCTAATTGCTTTAACGATACAGGTCTTTTTTCACACGCTTTAATTAATCCACGTAAAATCTTTTCTTTATTAAACTCTTCTCTTGTTCCTTCTTTTTTTACAACAATAAGTGGCGGTTCTTCTACTCGCTCAAATGTCGTAAATCGATTTAAACAACTTTCACACTCTCTTCTTCTTCGAATGGAGCGCCCCTCATCTACTGGACGTGAATCCAATACTCTTGTACCATTATGAAAACAGGATGGACAACGCAACTCATTCACTCCCTTGTAATTTAATCTTTATTCTTCTTACTCCACCTACACGTGAAAATATATACAACATTATATAACCTATTTATCTACGCTTACCACTGTAACTCCGTACTGATTCATCACTTTCACTCATTTTACTGTAACATAATGAGACAAAAGATTCAGTTCTGCATAAATTGAAACTTTAATCAACCCTCACCAATCGGGGTAAAATTCTAATTTGTACAGTTCCCTCACCGTGGAAATCTCATCTTATATAAACTAAAAAAGAGGTGCATTATACACCTCTTTACATTTTAAATCAATTATGTTCTTTTTTAAAGAGCTTTTGTTTCTCTATGTTTAATTTCGAAGCTACCTGTGCCTCGAGGAAGCTCGATGCTCTCGCGAGTTTTCGCATTTAAACCTTCTGCAATATACTCGGCAGCAACATTCGGATCAATACGATCCCCGCAAGTATAAACATCAATACTTGCATAGCCGTGCTCTGGAAAGCTATGAATTGTTAAGTGTGATTCCGAAATAATTACCACTCCGCTTACACCCTGCGGTGCAAACTTATGAAAAGCAACCTCACGTACTTCAGCACCAGCTCTTAGTGCTGCATCCACAAATAATTGTTCAATAAACGGCATATCATTGAGCTTGTCAAAATCGCAATCCCAAAGTTCAGCGATTACGTGACGGCCCATCGTGTCCATAGTATCCATTCTACAGTTCCCCCTTGTAAATTTAATCTAACTGTTCGAATTGAAAACTAATTTGCAATTTGGCTTGCTCCACTACCACGGGGGAAAGTTAGTCCAGAGAGGTCCTAACCCTTTAAGTAGTGACTACGTACCTCAGCTCTTAAGTTTACGAGTGTTAGTATACTTTGTTTATTTTCATTTTGCAACAACAGTTTTTTCGTTTTTCTGTCACATTCTCTTCTTTACTTTTCTTCAAAAAAAATAACAGATTCAAAAATACAGTAATCACAATGCTTCTAGGTATGTATCCGCTTTAAAAATATACTTCTATAATTTTTTCTTTTCAGAAAAAAATAAAAAGAAGACAAGCAATCGCTTGCCTTCCTCCATTCCACTTAAATATGTTGTACGTTTTCTTGCTTCGCTAATTCATTAACAACTAACGTCACAAGATCTACAACACGGCGAGAGTAACCCCACTCGTTATCATACCAAGCTAGTACTTTTACTTTACGTTCGCCCATTACCATTGTAGATAAACCATCAATGATAGCGGAATGTGTATTTGTATTAAAGTCAATAGAAACTAAAGGTTCTTCGCTGAACTCGATAATTCCGTTCATTGCACCAGTTGCAGCAGTTTTAAACGCTTCATTAATGTCTTCAACTGTTACATCACGTTTTACATCTACTACTAAGTCAACAAGAGACACGTTTGGTGTTGGAACACGAAGTGCCATTCCATGAAGTTTCCCGTTTAAGTGCGGAAGAACTTTCGCTAATGCTTTTGCAGCACCAGTTGTTGTCGGAATAATAGACTGTCCACAAGCACGTGCTCTTCGTAAATCTTTATGTGGGTTATCAATATTTTTTTGGTCATTTGTATAAGCATGAACAGTTGTCATTAAACCGTTTTCAATTCCGAACTGCTCATCTAACACTTTAACAACAGGTGCTAAACAGTTTGTTGTGCACGATGCATTTGAAATAACAACATGCTTTGTAATATCTAATTGTTTTTCGTTCACACCAACTACAACTGTTATATCTTCATCTTTACCAGGTGCTGTTAAAATAACTTTTTTCGCCCCAGCTTCTACGTGAAGAATCGCTTTTTCTTTTGCATTAAATTTACCAGTTGCTTCGATCACAACTTCAACACCTAGTTCTTTCCAAGGCAATTCTTTTGGATCGCGGTTGTTTAGAAGGCGAATCATTTTCCCATCCACTAGTAAATGATCTTCAAATGCTTCCACTGTCCCGTCAAACTTGCCATGAACTGTATCATACTTGATTAAGTGTGCTAATGTTTCTGATGGATAGCTCGCATTGATGGCTACAATTTCGAATGCGCTTTCTTTTATAGCTTGACGAAATACCATTCTCCCAATACGTCCAAATCCATTAATTGCCACACGAGTCATAATATGTTATCCCCCTTGAATGCGTTATACTATTTATCTCCAATCCCAATAATAGTATAACACAAAAAGAGGATATGTCACTAAACATTTTCACTATTTTCACATTTTTTTAGTTAATAATATTCCATCCTTGTAAAATGACCTGCAATTGTGTTTTCGTCTCTGCAATTGTGCCATCATTATAAATAACTTTATCAGCCAGCGCTACTTTGTCTGCTACAGACATTTGTGAATGAATGCGCGCTTTTGCTTCTTCTTCTCTAAAACCATTTCGCTTCATTAAACGTTCTAACTGCGTACTAGGTGATACCGCTACAACTAAAATATGATCAACAAGATTTGTTAACTTACTTTCAAATAAAAGCGGAATATCTAACACAACCGCTTGCACACCTTTCTCTATGTACATATCCTTCTGAGCATTCATTTCTTTTCGAACAGCAGGATGAACAATTCCGTTTAACTGCAATCGTTTTTCCTCATTATGGAATACAATACTCCCGAGCTTGTGACGATCTAGTTCGCCATCTGCTTGTAATACTTCTTCACCAAATACCTTTGTAATTTCTTTATATGCTTCTTTCCCTTGTTCTACAACTTCTCTTGCAATAATATCTGCATCTATAACAGGAATGTTTAATTCACGAAACATTTGTGAAACAGTACTCTTCCCGCTTGCAATGCCTCCTGTTAAACCAATAACAATTGTCATAATGTTTCCTCCTCATAAATAGAAGCGTGAAACTTATGTTCCACGCTCCCACTTACATTTTCCAAATACCAATAATAATAAGTAAAATACCGGGCAGGAACGTAAATTTTTGTAGCCAGCGCATATTTGATAAAACCGTTCCTAGCCGCATCCCGATAAATAAAAATAGAGAGCTCATAACCGCAACCAATACCGCCGTTATAACGGGTGTATAGCCTAGTAAGGATGCACCAATTCCTGCCCCAAATGAGTCAAGGGAGAGAGCGGTACCTAAAAGCAAAGCTTCTCCACCAGAAATTGTTCCTGATTTATCAACATCAGCAACAGTCGGTTTCCGTAAAATTTGAATGACTAATCCAAGTGAAGCAATTTCTAACTTCCAAATTTTCTCTTCCTGCTGCGGCTCGTCTTGTTTACTCCGAAAGAACTGATACAACACCCAAGCGCCGATGGCTACTAAAACGACTCCACCAATGCGCGTTGCAATCACCGGAGAAAATACTTTAGCGATCATATGCCCAAGTCCCATCGATACAAGCATAACAGCCGCTGAACACATTCCAATGATGAGTATCGATTTTAATGGAATCCGCACGCTCCTTAGTCCATACGTAAGCCCTACACTACAGCTGTCTAAACTTAATGTAAAAGCTAATAAAATAAGAGAGAAATATTGATACATCGGTAAGCTCCTTCCTTATACATAGCTTTGCTTATGTATATGACAAATGCCTATCCGATGTTATTAGAAAAATATCTTTCTTAGCTTTTCGGCTGACACATAGGACAATAATGCGTCCCCCGTCCACCTACAACTGTCTTTTCAATGACATTCCCGCAAGTAACGCATGGCTCTCCTTTTCTGCCATACACATTTAAAAGCTCTTGGAATGAGCCAATTTGTCCTTGCGAATTAAGATACGTTCTAATTGTACTTCCGCCGCGCTCAACAGCTTCCGCTAACGTTGCAACGGTTGCCGCATGAATATTTTCTATTTCAGCTTTCGTTAAAGATGAAGCTTCTCGTTCCGGATGAATCCCAGAACGGAATAAAACTTCATCTACATATATATTACCAAGTCCCACTAAAAGGCGTTGATCTAATAGTACAACTTTTATTTTACGGTTTGTCCTTTTCAATCTTTCTTGTAAATACACCGGTGTCAGTTCAGCGTCAAACGGCTCAGGTCCTAAATCAGCAAGTGGCATCTTGCTGAATTCCTCACCTTTTTGAAAAAGATGCATCGTACCAAACTTTCTCACATCTTTATAGTGTAACTCTGTACCATCTGTAAACTGGAAACGCACATGCGTATGTTTATCAATTGGCTCCTCGCCTTTATAAAGTAAATATTTCCCTTCCATACGCAAATGTGAAACAATAACATATTTTGTTACATATAGAAGTAAAAACTTCCCTCTTCGTTCAATTCTGTCAATCGTTTCTCCGCGTAACATTTCTTTAAAAAGTTCCGCATCATCTGGCCTTTTTACTAATTTTGGATACGTTACAATGACATCTTGAATTGTTTTTCCCGTTACAAGGTTTTCAAGTGTCGTTCTAACATTTTCCACCTCTGGTAGTTCAGGCATTCCATCACTTCCTTATTTTGCATCATACCAAGTTGAACCGTAAGAGTAGTCAACTTTTAATGGAACCGCAAGTTCAATCGCATGTTCCATTACTTCAGGTACAAGCTTCTCTAATTTTTCTACTTCTTCTTTCGGCACCTCAAAGATCAATTCATCATGTACTTGCAGAAGCAGGCGCGCTTGTAAACCTTCTTCTTCTAAACGATCCGCCATAATAATCATCGCTTTTTTTATAATATCTGCTGCACTACCTTGAATTGGTGTATTCATCGCAGTTCGTTCAGCAAAGCCTCGTAAATTAAAATTACGGCTCGTAATTTCTGGAATATAACGGCGACGATTTAATAATGTAGAAACGTATCCTGTTTGCTTCGCTTCTTGTACAATCTCATCCATATATTCTTTTACGCCAGGGAAACTTGCGAAATACTTCTCAATAAATTCTCCTGCGGCTTTTCGGGTAATTCCTAAGTTTTGCGAAAGTCCATAATCACTAATCCCATACACAATTCCAAAGTTAACCGCTTTTGCTTGACGTCTCATATTCGATGTTACTTCCTCTTTCGAAACACCAAACACGTCCATTGCTGTTTTCGTATGAATATCCATATCATGCTGGAACGCTTCTACTAATCCTTTGTCTTTCGCGATATGAGCCAAAACGCGCAGCTCAATTTGCGAATAATCGGCTGCATACATAACCCATCCTTCATTTGAAGGAATGAATGCCTGACGAATCTTTCTTCCCTCTTCTAAACGGATCGGGATGTTTTGTAAGTTAGGTTCTGTAGAGCTTAATCGACCTGTTTGCGTTAATACTTGATTAAAACGAGTATGAATTTTAGACGAATCTTCATGAACTACCTTTAATAATCCTTCAATATAGGTTGAATTTAACTTTCCTAATTGACGATAATGTAAGATCTTTGGAATAATCTCATGATGATCCATTAACTTGTCCAGCACATCAGCAGATGTAGAATATCCTGTTTTCGTCTTTTTAATAACCGGTAAATTTAACGTTTCAAACAGAACAACGCCGAGTTGCTTTGGTGAATTTATATTAAACTCCGTTCCAGCAAGCTCGTAAATTTCTTGCTCCATTTCCTTGAGCCTACTAGCAAGTTCATCCCCCATATTACGCAAACGCTCTGTATCAACCATAACACCTTTTACTTCCATTTCAGCTAGCACACGGGCAAGCGGCATTTCTAACTCTGTAAACAGTTCATACTGTTCGTTATTTTGTAGTTCATCTACAAAGGTTTTATGAACATCATATAATACGTGTGCTTTTCGAGCTACATGTTCCGCAACTGCTTCTTGCTCTGGAACCGCGCGTTTTGCACCTTTTCCATATACCTCTTCATCCGATTTCACAGCATGCGTTTCCTTCATTTTCGCTACCGCCCGGAAATCTTTATCTGTATCAGCAGGATCAAGTAAATAAGCGGCAATTAATAAATCAAAGTCAATGCCCCTAATTTCTACACCTTTCCACTTAAGCGCCACAATTGCACGCTTTGCATCGAATGTATATTTTTTCATTTCATCATTTGCAAGCCACTCTGTAAAAGCTTCAGATATAAGCGCAACATCGGTCGGAATAAAGTAACAACCATTTTCATTTTGAATACCGAACCCTTGAATATCAGCTTTGTGGTAATTATCTTCTTGTACTTCTACCATAATAGCGCTATCTTGCGTTAACATTTCTTCCGTTACTTCTTCTACAATATCAAATGAAATATCATCTAATTCAGCTGATGCTGTTTCTTCAGGAGTCGCGCCAAGCTTATTTAATAGCGAAGTAAATCCTAAATTCTCAAACATCGGGATGACATCGCTCGCTTCATATCCTTTATATTCAATATCATCTACACGCACTGTAATTGGTGCATCCGTAATAATTGTCGCAAGCTCTTTACTCATGAGTGCCTGCTCTTTATTCGCTTCTAGCTTCTCTTTGAGTTTCTTCCCGCTCACTTGATCTAAGTTTTCATATACTGCTTCTACTGTTTCAAATTGTGTTAACAATTTAATCGCCGTCTTCTCACCAACACCTGGTACACCCGGAATGTTATCCGATTGATCTCCCATTAGACCCTTCATATCAATAATTTGTTTTGGTGATAAACTATATTTGTCAAATAGGGCTTCTTTCGTATATTCATCTACTTCTGTAATCCCTTTACGCGGAATACATACAAGTGTGTTATCAGAAACAAGTTGCAGTAAATCTTTATCTCCAGAAATCACTTTCACATGAGCACCTTGTTCACTCGCTTCTTTCGCGAGCGTTCCCATAATGTCATCAGCTTCATAGTTCTCTAATTCATAGCGCGGTACATGAAACGCGTCTAACAGTTCACGAATGAAAGGAAATTGCTCTGATAGTTCAGGCGGCGTTTTTTGACGTCCCCCTTTATATTCGCTAAACGTTTTGTGACGAAATGTTGTTTTACCCGCATCAAACGCAACAAGCATATGTGTCGGTTTTTCTTCTTCTAATATTCTCATTAGCATCATCGTAAAACCATAAATTGCGTTCGTATGTATACCTTTGTCGTTATTTAAAAGCGGCAGTGCAAAAAAAGCACGATACGCGATATTATTCCCATCGACTAATACGACCTTTTTTTCCAAATTGGAAACCTCCCCATACAAATTTTAAACGAATTTTTATATAGAAATCCAAATTAAAAAACTAACATCAAACCATTCTTTTCAGATGGATGAGAGCATCCGCCCATGGATAGAAGCGGTCAGTGCCTTTTTTAGCCCCATTCCATGTGAAAACAGAAGGAGAAAATGAGGGAAGATCTCTGTCTGCTCTTCATAACCATAATGTATCTGTTAGAAAATGAAATTGGATTTATATATAGAAAAAACCGTCTATTTCTTCTCTCTATATTAACACGACTAAGAGAGAGAAGAAAAATAACGGTTCTTCCTACGATATATATGTATTGTATAATGGAGATGCTGTCACAATATTTCATGTATGAAAAGATCCTTATCGCATCAATATACCTATTTGACATGATCGGGACATTTCAAACACAACTATATTATGATTTAAAAAAGGGAAGTGACGAGAATAGAGTACCTATTCTCGTCCAAAATTACTCCTTGGATGAAGGGGTTTTCATGTATTATATTAACAGGACTTTATTAATATTTAATGAAGCAATTGTTAATATAATGTAAAGATATCCCCTTCCAAGGCTGTTTCAAATATAAATCCAAATAACAAAACGACATAAATCCTTTCTTTTTAGATGGGAGGGAGCATCCGCCCATGCATAGAAGCGGTCAGCCCCTCTTCCTGCCCCATGCCAAGTTAAAACAAAGAGAGAAAATGAGTGTAGTTCACTTTTTGTTCTCCATAGCAGCGGGTTATGTGTCGAAAAATTAAAATGGATTTATATATGCGTCTGAGAATTGCGGGATAAAAGATTCGCATGATCACTACTTCTCCAAATCCGCTTTCGGTAGAGACACTGTAAAAGTTGTCCCTTCTCCTACGTTACTATCCACCGTAATTGTCCCTTGATGTGCTTCTACTAAATGTTTAACGATTGATAATCCAAGCCCTGTCCCGCCTGTATTTCGACTTCTCGCCTTATCTACACGATAAAAACGTTCAAAAATGCGTGGAATTTCCTCGTTACTAATCCCAATTCCTGTGTCAGACACTTTAATATATGCACTACGATCATCTTCAAATAATGTAACAGATACGGCACCTCCAGAAGGTGTATATACAATCGCATTATTAATTAAATTAATGAAGATTTGCTGCAAACGACTAGGGTCCCCAATAACAGAAATCGGCTTGTTTATATCTAATTGTAAAACGATATCTTTATCTTGTGACTTTTTGTCTAGCACCATTTGAATTTCTTCTAGTAATCCTTTTATATTCACAATACCCATATCTAACTTAAAGCCTTGTTGTTCAATCTTTGATAGATCCAATAAGTCTTCAATTAACCCCTGCATACGCTCACTTTCCTTTAAAATAATATGCAAGAAATGCTGACAAAACTGTTGATTTTCCATCGCTCCATCAAGTAGCGTTTCAGAAAACCCTTTAATAGAAGTAATTGGCGTTTTTAGTTCGTGTGAAACATTCGCTAAAAAGTCTTTTCGCATTTGCTCTAGTTTTTTCAGTTCGGTTATATCGTGGAATACAAGAACAATTCCTTTCCACTCATGATTTGTCCCAATAATTGGCGCGCCATATACTTCAAAGTGCTTTCTTTCAATTCCAAGTGGCAGCAACATTTGTTTCCGCACTTTTACTTCTGTCATAAAAATTTCTTCCACAAGTTCAATAATTTCTGTATGCAAAAACGCTTCATGATATAAGCGACTTAAATACTCTTCATCCGTTACATAAAAGATTTCTTTATAGGAACGATTTACAAGACTTATATAGCCTCGGCTATCAATTAAAATCATACCGCTTCCCATATTTTCAATCAGTGTGTGCAAACGATCTTGCTGCATCTCTTGCTCTAACGTCATCTCTTGTAAATTGCGCGCTAAAATATTGATCGCCTTGCTTAACATCCCTGTTTCATCTGAATGACTTTCATAAGCACGCGCCTTATAATTCCCCTTCGCGAGTTCAATCGCTACTTTCGTAACAGACTCTATTGGGCGAATATATTGACCTGTAATTTTCACACCAAGAAAGACGACAACAAGACAAGCAATGACAAATCCTACAATGAGTAATCCCCACGTTTTTTGATGAACATCTTTCAAAGGAGCTATTATGCTTTTCACTAGAATATATCCTTGCTTTCCATTTGCATCTTGAACAAATATAGCATGATGAAATACATTTCTATCATTTGTTTCCTTCGTGATTACTCTATTTCTTTGCTTTGCTGTTTCCGAGGAAAGTTCCTCAATTGTCGCTTGATCGAATACAGATTCTTTATCTTTACTATATTTGATTTCCTTCACTTCATCAGTAAATATAACCGAAACAGCAACTTGTTCTTCTAATTTTTCAAATATGTTCGGCTCTTTTAAAACATGATCAATACCTTCCGCTTCTACTAATGAAGCAATGTATTTTGTCTCTTTTACTGTTCTTTCTCTCGCATGATCAATATAATAATTCTCAAACACCGTTTCCAGTAGTACCCCTAGTCCAACTAAAATAAGAATAATAAGAGAAACAAAAGTAAAAAGAAGCCTGGAGCGAAATTTATTCATCCCCTTTTGGCTCCTCTAATTTATAACCTAATCCACGAATCGTTTTAATGTATGCTGGCTTTTTCGTATTCTTTTCAATTTTATCTCGTAAATGACTAATATGTACATCGACGATTCTTGTATCACCGGCAAAATCATAATTCCATACAGCACTTAGTAACTGATCGCGTGTTAACACACGGCCCTTATTTTTTGCTAAATATACAAGTAATTCAAATTCTTTCGGTGTTAATTCTAGCTTTCCCTCTTGGAAATACGCCTCATAAAATTCAGGTAAAATTCTTAAATCGGTAATTATAATACTATTCTCATCCTGCACGTCTGAAGCTGGTTCTTCTTGCAATTTTGTACGACGCAAAATCGCCTTCACACGAGCCACCACTTCCCTTGGGCTAAACGGCTTTGTCATATAGTCATCTGCCCCAAGCTCAAGACCTAACACTTTATCAAATTCATCATCTTTCGCGGTTAACATTAAAATAGGTGTCATAATACGCTGTAATCGTAATTCTTTACACACTTCCATACCATCCATTTTCGGAAGCATTAAATCTAATATAATCAGATCTGGACGTTCTGTTGTCGCTTTTTGAAGCGCCACTTCACCATCCATCGCTGTTATGACTTCAAATCCTGCTTGCTGCAAATTAAATTCAATTAAAGTTAAAATAAACTCCTCATCATCAACAACTAAAATTCGATTGCTCATTCTTTTCCTCCAAGTTATAGACTTGAAACCTTCTTCACCCTAGTATTTTCCCCACTATTCCCATCATACTAGAAAACAATCCCCCCCTCAATACAATTGTCTATTCACTACGTTTGATTGTGCTATAGTTATACAGGAAAATATATCGAATAGAAAGCGGTGATACATATTCATGTTGAAAGCAACTATTATTTTCATTCTTGCTGGACTAGCTGAAATTGGTGGTGGGTATCTTATCTGGAAATGGATACGAGAAGGTGGTTCTATCTGGTTCGGTCTAATGGGAGGAATCATTTTATGCTTATACGGGATAATTGCTACATTCCAAGTATTTTCTAGTTTCGGCCGTATATACGCAGCTTATGGCGGCGTGTTTATTGTTATGAGTTTACTATGGGGATGGATGGTTGATAAGAAAACACCCGATTTATTCGATTGGACTGGTGCAGCCGTTTGTCTTGTCGGTGTGTTTATTATTCTTTGGCCTCGTGGGTAAAGAAACCCTCCACCCCATTGACGCGAACAATCAATATACATAATTATTAATATAAAGATATTAACATGTTATATTGTCGATATTTTTGGGATTTAAACGTGATAATATTTGTCACTTTTTCCATAAGCTGACCTCATTTTGAGGCATTAGTTGGCCAGAAAACACTTACTTTTATAGGCTATTATCTAACGGAATTGGAAGCGGAATTTTATACATATGGGGTAAAGGCAGTACAGACAATGATTGCTTTTAACCACTGATATAATGGGATGCATAAGAAACTGCATACGTAAGTGAAGAGGATGTTTCACAGAATGTTGATAAGCCGTGGATTGTTGGTGAGGAGAACTTCTGATAATGATACGTTATGTTAACCTCAAATGTATAGGGTATGCATTATTTCTTGTTCAACTAACGGACAGTTTAGTTGAATAGTGTTGTTTAACTTGCGTTCAACAATTGGGCCATTTTATGAAATAGCACTCAATAAGAAATAATTGGATATTCATGTTGAAATCTAATTAGGTTTGTGAAGCAATGTATCTAAACTAGCATGAAAATAAACTTCTGTAATTAAAGGAAAAAGGCAAAACTAAAATTAAGAAGCTTCAGGTTCTTGCAACGTAACTGTGTATCCAAGACTTTTTAATCTTCGGAATGAATGTCGAATAATTGTTTGCTGTCTCTATTTGTCAAACTAGTACTCGGCTAAATCTACATACATTTAATGTGAAAAAACATCAAAAACCTCATCAACCAAAGTTTGAAAGAAAAATGGTATCTTTTCAAATTGTTGGCGAAAAAGAACTGACGTTTCAGCAGGATAATGTCTTAATTAAACATTGGGTAATGTGCTATCCCTCATGGGTTTGTTTGGCAGGACTGTTCCAATATGTGTTACTATTTAGTTGTCCTATCAATAATTACCAAAATAAGGTAAAACGTGTAGGGATGGAGAGACTAGCGATAAGTTTAGTATCTGAAAAAACTAATTTTACTGGTCAGTGAAGGGGGATCTGTATTCGATATGTTAAAAGATGATATTATTTTGGATAAGCTGCAGCAATTTGTTTCCGGGGAATCTATTCAACGCCAAAGTATGAAGGCTAGCCTTGCTGATTTTATACTGTCATCTGGTGAAACGTCGAAAGCTGCAAATTGGATAGTTAGCTATATCGAGAGCTTATGTCATGACAAGCATGATAAGGGTGTTTACACTGAAATGAACAACCCTGAATTAATTGCTGATTTATTAGAAGTGGCTTATGAAAGTCTGAGTAGGGACGCTGATCTGCAACCATACGTTACGCAAATCGCACGATTATTGTATATTGACAAAAAGGAACAAGATAAATTAGATTCTGAACGATATGTTCAATACCGGGCAGCTGTGATGTTGGATGAATTAATTTCCTTAAACGTTTCGTTGCCACCGGAAGTAGTAGAGCTGGTGTTATCGGATTATTATAGAAAGGATATACCGACACAAGAGTTCATTTGCAATATATGGTGGAGATTGGCTGAAAGAGGCATTAATATATCCAATCATATAAGTTCACTTGTCATCAATGTTGGTAACCACGAATCTTCTACTCTCACTAATAATAGTATACTAGCTTTATGGGCATGCATTCGCAGGGGATTCTTTGATACACCTATCCCTGACAGTAATCTAACTTACCACGTATGGCTTTGGAAGATGACTACAAGCTGTGTTGGTAAACTGAAGAAAAGATACGAGGAACCTACCCGCTCAGTGGCAGTCGGCTGTCTTCTTGAAACTGCAAGGATATACCCGGAGACTCAATCTTTGATTCTAGAGTGCATGGATAAATGGGGAATTGCAGAACCAAAGCGTCCACGTAGTGATTTTCAACGAGATTTAAAAGAGCTTTTTTCACGTTGCGAAAATCATCCAGGCATAAATTGCTTACCAGAGAATTATGTTATTACTAAAAGAGGAATTCATATCAAGAACTAAATCTAAATCGTAATTCAAATAACGTAAGGATTGTACGAATCAAGTTTGGTTATTTTGAAAAAGTAATTGATAATAAAATAATGATAAAAAGATATGATTTTTTTGCTTAATAAATGTATCATACTTTAATTAATTCTTTAGGTTGTTATTTATGAGTTCTAGTAATTTTGGGTCATAATAGTAACATTTGGTTACAAGTGAACCTTTTTATTTATACTAACAGGGACTTTAGCAAATAATAGAGTAACTATTTTGAAATTCTTTAATATTCAACAACCGGGCGCGTTAGTTGAATAAGCGTCTCTGTTCTTATTAAACTAACGGAGTGCTTTAATTGAGTAAGAAACTAAAACCTTTTAACTACCGCTAACGAATTTTACGTCAACTAGCACTTCTTGCGGAGGGCTAGTTGTTTTTTTTGCTTCTAATATGCTAAAAAAATAGTGTTAACCTACCGTACAATAGGTTAACACTATTTGAATTACACTCTATACATCCATTTTGATTTTTCGACGTATCAATTGTGGCTATGGAAACGAAAGAAGACTTTTACTCATTTACTCTCTTTGTGTTCACTTAACATGGGGCTAAAAAAGAGCCCGACCGCTCCTATGCACGATCGGACGCTCTCCCCCTCCAAAAATTTGCATTTAGATATTATTAAAAATTATCCAACGTTTTTTCTAACATAGAAGCTGTTTTGTGAGGTGGCGCTACTGTTAATACACCTTTTACAACCACGTCTTCTTTTTCATCATAAGCGAATACGCGCATATCAATTGTATGCTCCTCCCCCGAAACCGCTACAACTTCAAAATGAATTTGCAATGTTTCATAATGATGAACTGGCTTCACAAAAGCAAGGTCCTTTCTCACAACATGGCTACCTGGACCCGGTAAATATTTCGTAACTGCCGTTGTAATCATCCCCGTCAACATAATGCTTGGTACAAGTGGTTTTTCATACGGAGTTTGGGATGCGTAATCATGCTGGATATATAATGGATTTGAATCATTTGTTAATCCTAAATATAGTAATAGATCTTTATCCTCAATTTTTTCAGTGATAGATAACTTTTCTCCTACTGTAATCTCATCCATTCGACGACCAATTTGAACTTTTTTCTTTAACATGTTACAATCCCCCTCCAAGTTTTATTGTATCTCGCATGAACGGTCAGTAACTTCCACCTAAAAAACAAGAAAGATGGAGATAGCTGTCCATAAAAGCCCAATTACTCAAGGCTAATTCTCAGCAGGAATAGACCTTCTACCGAGAAAAGTTTCACTTTATTATCCTACCAAAAACAATATATTATCCGGAATGCTACTATAATGAGGGCAATGTATATTATAAATCTATGTTTCTGTCGTAGGACACGATAAATGACAGCGTTTTCATATTATTTCAAAAAAACAATTCCTTAAATAGTAGAAAAAGATTCGGGACCCCGAATCTTTTTCTAACATATGTTTACTAAACAAGAACTTTCATAACGTTACGTACCGATTCTACTGAACGGTTTAACGCTTCTTTTTCTTCTTCATGAAGTTCTAATTCAATAATTTTTTCAATTCCGTTACCACCTAAAATTACTGGTACACCTAGGTAAAGGTCGCTATAACCATATTCACCCTCAAGGTATGCGATAGCTGGTAACACGCGGCGTTGATCTTTTAAGATCGCCTCAGTCATTTCAACTAAAGAAGCAGCTGGTGCGTAATATGCACTACCGTTTCCTAGTAGACTTACAATCTCACCGCCACCTTTGCGTGTACGTTCTACGATTGCTTCTAAACGTTCTTTTGGAATTAATGTTTCTAACGGAATACCACCTGCGTAAGAATAACGTACAAGAGGTACCATGTCATCACCGTGACCGCCAAGAACAAATCCTGTAATGTCTTTTACAGAAAGATTTAACTCTTGTGCGATGAATGTACGGAAACGAGCTGTATCTAATACACCAGATTGGCCGATAACGCGCTCTTTCGGGAATCCAGCTTCTTTAAATACAGAATATGTCATTGCATCAACTGGATTTGTTAACACAACAATAATTGCGTTTGGTGAATGTTTTGCGATATCTTTCGTAATACTTTTCATAATTTTAGAGTTTGTTGCTACTAAATCATCACGGCTCATACCTGGTTTACGTGCAATTCCTGCTGTAATAACAACAACGTCAGAATCAGCAGTATCCACGTAATCAGATGTGCCGATAATGTTAGCATCAAAACCTTGTACAGGGCTTGCTTCTAACATATCTAACGCTTTCCCTTTTGTTGGATTTTCCAGTTGTGGAATGTCCACTAATACAACATCTGCAAGTTCTTTTTGCGCTAATAAGAATGCTGTTGTTGCTCCTGTAAATCCTGCACCGATGACTGATACTTTTTTGCGTTTGATCGTCATAAATTCTCCCCCAGTTTAAATTATGCGTTTTTGATTACTGCTAAGTCCATATTATTAATAAGGGCATCAGCAAATTCGGAACATTTCACTTCAGTTGCACCATCCATTAAACGTGCGAAATCATATGTTACTACTTTTGAAGCGATTGTTTTTTCTACTGAAGCAGTTACTAATTTAGCAGCTTCATTCCATCCTAAATGCTCTAATAACAATACGCCTGAAAGAAGAACAGAAGATGGATTTACTTTATCTAAACCTGCATATTTTGGAGCTGTACCATGTGTCGCTTCAAAAATAGCATGTCCAGTAACATAGTTAATGTTTGCACCAGGGGCAATACCAATGCCACCTACTTGTGCTGCAAGTGCATCAGAAATATAATCGCCATTTAAGTTCATTGTTGCAACAACATCAAACTCACGTGGACGCGTTAAAATTTGCTGTAAGAATATATCTGCAATGGAATCTTTCACGATGATTTTACCAGCTTCTTCAGCTGCTGCCATCGCTTTATTCGCCGCATCTTTACCATCTTTTTCAACAATGCGGTCATATTCAGCCCAAGTAAATACTTTATCACCGAATTCTTGTTCCGCAACTTCATAACCCCAGTTTTTGAAAGCACCTTCTGTAAATTTCATGATGTTTCCTTTATGAACTAACGTAACAGAAGTACGTTTTTCATTAATTGCATATTGAATTGCGGCACGAACAAGGCGTTTTGTCCCTTCTTCTGAAATTGGTTTAATTCCAATTCCTGATGTTTCTGGGAAGCGAATTTTATTTACACCCATCGTTTCTTTTAAGAAATCCAGCACTTTTTGCGCTTCCGGAGATCCTTGTGCATATTCAATACCCGCATAAATGTCTTCTGTATTTTCACGGAAAATAACCATATCCGTATCTTCTGGACGTTTTACAGGTGAAGGAACACCTTCAAAATAACGAACTGGACGTAAACATACGTATAAATCTAATTCTTGACGAAGTGCTACGTTTAGAGAACGAATACCGCCACCAACAGGAGTTGTAAGCGGGCCTTTAATTGCGATTAAATACTCACGAATTTCATTCAACGTCTCTTCTGGTAACCATTCACCTGTTTGGTTGAATGCTTTTTCCCCTGCAAGCACTTCTTTCCAAACAATTTTCTTCTCACCGTCATAAGCTTTTTCAACAGCCGCTTCTAATACACGAGATGCAGCCGCCCAAATATCTGGTCCAATTCCATCTCCTTCAATAAAAGGAATAATAGGATTGTTCGGTACATTCATAACACCATTTGTTACAGTAATTTTTTCTCCTGTCGTCACTGTGATAACCCCCATGTTTGAAATTTCATATGTATGAAACTGAGGGAATGAATCCCTCAGTTCAAACCGTTAATTAAATTAAAATATTCCAATCATTATATCTTTGCGAAAAAATCAGACTTTTGAAAGCGTATTTACACTATCCAAATAGTGTTTTTAACTTATCGTTGTGCTAATGGAATGTAACGTTGATGCGTTGGTCCATTATAATCAGCACGCGGACGAATTAAACGGTTATTTTCATATTGTTCTAAAATATGAGCTAACCAACCTGACATACGACTGATCGCAAAGATTGGTGTAAATAAGTCATGATCAATTCCTAAACAATGGTAAACAGAAGCAGAATAGAAATCGACATTTGGTGGAAGACCTTTTTCTTTTGTGACAATGTCTTCGATTTTGATAGACATATTATACCATTTCTCTTCCCCTAAAAGCACGCATAATCTCTTAGACATTTCACGTAAATGTTTCGCACGTGGGTCACCATTTTCATATACACGATGACCAAATCCCATAATCTTCACTTTATTTTGAAGAGCGTTATGAATATAGGATTCTACATTTTCTTCTTCGCCAATCTCTTTTAACATCTTCATTACATTTTCATTCGCACCGCCGTGAAGAGGTCCTTTTAAAGCACCGATTGCTGCTGTAATCCCAGAATATACATCCGAAAGTGTCGCGACACAAACACGCGCTGTAAATGTAGAAGCATTTAATTCATGATCCGCATGAAGCACAAGCGCCTTATCAAAAGCTTCGATTTCTACTTCATTTGGCTCGCGATTATTTAACATGTAAACAAAGTTTGCAGCTAATGATAGATCTTTGCGCGGCTCAACGACTTCTAAACCTTTACGAATTCTTGCATAAGCTGCCACAAGAGTGCCTACTTGCGCCTGTAATTTAACCGCTTTCAAATAGTTGGAGTTCTCATCCATTAATTCAGCGCTCTCATCGTACAATGATAACATGGAAATCGCTGTGCGTAAAACAGACATGGGATGTGCAATCTTTAAATCTACTTGTTTTAAATATGATAAAATCTCACTTGGAACTTTAGAATGTTCAGATAAAGATGCTTTTAATTCATTTAATTCCTCTTCATTAGGAAGCTTACGGTGCCATAGTAAGTATACCACTTCTTCAAACGTAGCATTTTCCGCTAAATCATCAATATTATACCCAACATACGTTAATGTATCATCAATAATAGAACTCACGGATGACGTTGTTGCTACTACCCCTTCTAAACCTCGAATAACAGTCATGACATTCTCTCCTTTTTCTAAAAATTCTCCCAACCTTGATCCCTTATATCTGTTCGCTTCCCTTCTAAATTATGAACGCCCGTTCACTCTTTAGGCAAGCAAAATGCACGATCATGCAAATTCGTTGTAGTGTTCCCATCGTGTCGTTCCTTCACTTTGACAAAACATGAGCGTGAGTTTCCCCTCGAATCCTCACGCCTAGAACAACAGATGGTGAGGAAAACTAGTTTCGAAGAGTTTATGATAAAAACAACATAAAACAATATCTATACAAAATTGTTTTATGTTGTTTTTATTTTATCTGGTGTAAGTCTTCGCTGCTATGTAACCTTTTAAATGGTTTCTAATCCTATTATAAACAATTATCTGACTTTTGTGAATGGAAAGAATTCAAAAAATTTATATTACTATAAAATTTTTCATTTAAACATCTGTATAATGTTCATCACCGCATAGGCAATTCCCGCTCCGATTAACGGTCCTACTGCAACTCCATTAAACAAAGCAACCGCAATAATTGTCCCAAATACAAGAGCCGTCGTAATATGAGGATCCGTTGTCAACAATTGCAAACCACCCTTTGCCAGAAGAGCAACCGCTATTCCTGATGCTAAAGCAATCCACGCATAATATGATTTAGCCGCCTCACCGAGCTGCTTAAATCCAATTTCTCCTGTAGCAATCGGGACAAGAACTGCAATCGTAATAACTGTTACACCAAGGTTAATCCCTTTTGTTTGTAGGTACGGAAAGATTTTATCTCCTAGAAATGTCCACTTTAATAAAAATAGGAACCCAACGGCTACAGTAAGTGATTGATTTTTAGCAATAAGTCCAATAATAAGTAGTATGAATAAAAATAACGTCGATTGACTAATCATGACTACACTTCCTTTCTGAAAATAATGAACCTGTTTACAAAAAAAATCCTGTTAAACATATCGTTATACACGCTATAAAATGAAGGTTAATAAGAGATCTTCACTGCTTTAAATACAACCTGAATAGGATGTTTACATTCACCAAGAAAGAAAAGCACTCTCCTTTCTTTTCTTATAAGAAACGGGTAAAATAAAAAGTAGACTCAGTGAGGCTCTCATCAATCTGTATAGAGAATTTTTTCACTATTGATTAGCCATTACCGTCAGGCTGTTATAAGAAAATTGCTTCACACTTCCTATGAATAGCAGGATAAATCCATCATTCCACTATAACATAAAGTGATACTTTAATCAGTGAGGGTTTCTTCATCCCTCTGGTTATTAACCTTCACAAATCAGGCTTTTGCGGGATAAATACAATTTGGAATGGGAGGTAAACACGTTTGAATCGAAACTCGTTGTATATAATATTACGACTTGTATTTGTCATTTTGGCAACGATCATTGGGTTTTACGTGCTTTTGTATGTTTCAGGTCTCATATACCCTTTTATCATCGCATTAGCTTTTGCTTACTTGATTAATCCAGTCGTAAATTTTCTCAATCAAAAACTACAATTCCCACGTACCTTAGCAGTACTTGTCAGTTTAATTCTCGTGTTTGGCGCCTTAGTTGGACTCGTTACATATCTTGTCACAGAAGCGATTTCCGCCACAACTTACTTACTACAAATCGTCACCGAGAAAATCCCAGCAATTGTACAGTACGCACAACAATTTGCACTCAATAATATTATGCCTTTATATGATGATTTAATTTCTAAGTTTAATCATCTCGGCGAATCACAGCAGTATACAATTACACAAAACATTCAAAATCTCGGAACGGAAGCAACAAAACAGATGAAAGATTTGTTGACCGCTATTATAAGTGGATTAACAAACTTCATCAGTGCCCTTCCAACAACGTTAACTGTTCTTGTCTTCATCTTACTAGCGACTTTCTTCATTAGTTTTGATTGGCATACACTTACCTGCAAAACAAAACACTTACTTCCAAGTCGCCTACACGGATACGGAAAAACTATTTTTGTTGATTTACGAAAAGCGCTATTTGGATTTGTAAAGGCACAGCTCACACTTGTATCTATGACAACTATCATCGTACTAATCGGACTATTAATTTTACGCGTACCGTATGCCATCACAATTGCCATTATTACAGGAATCGTAGATTTACTTCCTTATTTAGGAACAGGAGCTGTCTTTGTACCTTGGGTTATATACGTATTTTTCACAGGGGATACAGCATTCGCAATTGGTCTACTCATTTTATATATTGTTGTCATTGTCCAAAGGCAAATTATGGAACCGAAAGTATTATCATCCAACATCGGACTCGATCCATTACCAACGCTTATCGCGTTATTCGTTGGGTTTAAACTATATGGTTTTTTAGGTTTAATCATCGGTCCCGTCACATTAGTACTATTAAACACATTGCACAAAGCCCACGTATTTCATGACTTATGGAAGTTCATAAAAGGGGCCCCCTCTAAATAAAGCGAAACTTTAATCAGCCCGCAACACTCGTTGTTCGCAATTAAATAAACAAGGGAATTGCCTATAATAAATAGGTAATTCCCTTGTTTTTTGCATAAAGTGAAACTTTAATCAGCGGGGTTTCCTTCATCCCCCATTGATTATTAGCCTTTACGAATCGGGCTCGCTTTTATGGACATCCCGACTCCCACCTAACTTCTTTGCATTCACTAAACTTTGAGATAGGAGTCTTACTGCCCGCAAATAGCGAGGTAAAACAACATAAATAAGAACACTTTTGCATTTTTATTCTATTTTTAACATTTTTATTATTACCTTTTCTTCCTTTTTGTGTAAATGAATAATTATACATTTTATAGTTCGACAAAAAATAACACTTGAAACATTTTCTGTCTCAAGTGTTATTTTTGTACGATAATGGTCGCATTTCTTCTTATTTTCCGCTCTAGCCATCTAATCATCATGAACTTAAACGGCTGCCTTATTATCGGAAATACAAAAAGAAAACCGATAATATCTGTCACATATCCTGGAATTAAAAGAAGAACTCCACCTATAAAAATAAAAATACCATCTAATACAGCATCTCCTGGCATTTCACCTCTATTTAACCTAGATTGAATCTCTCTTAACACGATAATCCCTTGCCGCTTTGCTAAATAGGCGCCTAAAACACCTGTAAACACAATCATAAAAAAGGTTGGCCACATACCGATTACATGGCTTGATCCGATTAACAACGTTATTTCAACAGCAGGAATTAAAATCAAAAGGAAAAGAAACCACTTCACTCTCTCCCCCCCTTATCATATTATTTATAGGGCGTAATACATGCATTCTACCTCTAATCTAGACTCCCTCCAGCTTCCTCACACGCTCCAGACAGGAGTTCTCACCCCTTCTTTATACAAAAGCCCCTACAACCGCCCAAACGGCATTAAACGAAAGGGAAATGCCCCTCTCTACTGCCGAAAGGTTCATTTTTTTGCAGAATGTCCTTCTCTTTTGTATTTACATTATAAAAAAAAGAGAAGGACTCCGATCCTTCTCTCCATACTACTTCTTATAGCACTTCCGCATGTCCATTATAAACAATTCCGCGCGCCGCATCAACTGTTACTTCTTGGCCATTTTTCAAAGTTGTTGTTACACCGTTTACCCCAACGATAACTGGGATACCGATTGATACACCTACAACAGCCGCATGACTTGTTAAGCCACCTTCTTCTACAACTAGAGCTGCAGCTTTTTCAATCGCAGGAATCATATCTTTATCAGTGCTTGTTGTAACAAGGATGTCACCTTCTGTTACGTTCGCTACAGCTTCTGCAGCTGTTTTTGCCACAACTACTTTACCTTTTGCAGCTTTACGACCAATCCCTTGTCCTTTAGCGATTTCTTCACCAACAACATGGATTTTCATTAAGTTTGTTGTACCAGTTTCAGCAACCGGAACGCCAGCAGTAATTACAACTGTATCTCCAAATCCGATTAGACCTGCATCCATACCTGTTTGAATTGCAGTATCTAACATTTCATCAGTAGATGCTGCACGTTTTCCAGCCATAAACGCTTGTACACCCCAAACAAGTGCAAGGCGACGGCCCACTTGCTCATCAGATGTTACAGCCACGATTGGAGATTTTGGGCGGTATTTAGAAATCATTTTTGCAGTATGTCCACTTTCTGTTGGAGCTACGATTGCAGCTACATCAAGAGCAAGTGCTGTATGTGCAACAGATTGGCTAATTGCATCTGTAATTGTTGGAGCAAACTCTTTAATACGTTTTTTGAACATATCTTCATATTGTAAAGACTTTTCAACACGTACTGCGATGTTTGCCATCATTGTTACTGCTTCTACTGGGTATTGTCCAGCTGCAGTTTCACCAGAAAGCATGATTGCATCTGTACCATCAAAGATCGCGTTCGCCACGTCACTTGCTTCTGCACGAGTTGGACGTGGGTTACGTTGCATAGAGTCTAACATTTGTGTTGCAGTAATAACTGGTTTACCTAATACGTTACATTTTTTAATTAGGCGTTTTTGTACTAATGGTACTTCTTCTGGTGGAATTTCCACACCCATGTCACCACGAGCTACCATTAAGCCGTCAGAAACTTCTAAGATAGAATCAATATTATCGATACCTTCTTGGTTTTCAATTTTCGGTACGATTTGAATGAATTCTGCCTCATGTGCTTCTAATAATTCGCGGATTTCTAATACGTCAGACGCTTTACGCACGAAAGATGCTGCGATGAAATCAACTTTTTGCTCGATACCGAAGATGATATCTTTTACGTCTTTCTCAGTGATACCAGGAAGCTTAATGCTTACGTTTGGTACGTTAACACCTTTTTTATTTTTTACAGTTCCGCTATTTAATACTTTTGTACGGATGTTTCCGTTCGCTTTCTCGATTACTTCTAGTTCGATAAGACCGTCATCGATTAGAATGCGAGAACCTGTGTTTACATCGTCATAAAGGCCAGCATAAGATACAGAGAACTTCTCTGCAGTTCCTAATACTTGCTCTGTAGAGATAACTACTTCTGCACCTGTTACTAGTTCAGCTTGTCCGTCTACGAAGTCATGTGTACGGATTTCTGGACCTTTTGTATCAAGTAAGATTGCAACTGTTTTACCAATTTTCTTTGAAGCTTCACGAATATTTTTAATACGTGCTCCGTGCTCTTCATGACTACCATGCGAGAAATTTAAACGAGCAACATTCATACCCGCTTCCATTAATTGCTCTAATTTTTCAATACTTTCACTAGCAGGACCTATAGTACATACAATTTTTGTTTTACGCATATTGCACCTCCGAAAATTATGAAACCGTTCCCAAATACTCGATATTACACCGATTAGATGGATAATTCTTTAGATAATTGATACATTTCTTTATCAATCGTGTGTTTTTGAGCTAACGCTTCAATGATATCATGATCAACAAGTTGGTTGTTTTGGATACCAACGCAGCGTCCGCCTCTACCTTCAATCAATAACTCAACTGCTCTTGCGCCAAGACGGCTTGCTAATACACGGTCTTGTGCACTTGGTGAACCACCACGCTGTACGTGACCTAATACCGTTACACGAGTATCAAAGTTTGTTTCGTCTTCAATTCGCTTACCGATGTCAATCGCACTTCCAACACCTTCAGCTACAACGATAATACTATGTTTTTTACCGCGCTCACTACCACGTTTTAAACGCGCAATCACATCTTCCATATCGTACTCTTCTTCTGGAATTAAGATTGTTTCTGCACCATCAGCTAAACCAGCCCATAATGCGATATCGCCAGCATGGCGCCCCATTACTTCGATAACATATGTACGTTCATGAGATGTAGCTGTATCACGAATTTTATCGATCGCATCAATAACAGTGTTTAACGCTGTATCGAAACCGATTGTAAAATCTGTTCCAGGAATATCATTATCGATTGTACCTGGCACACCAACACATGGGAAGCCTTGCTCTGTTAATTTTTTAGCACCTTGATAAGAACCGTCCCCACCAATAACGACAAGTCCTTCAATACCAAGTTTTTTTAATTGCTCAATTCCTTTTAGTCGTACTTCTGGGTCTTTAAACTCAGGACATCTTGCTGTATATAATTTTGTACCACCACGGTGGATAATATCACCAACAGAACCTAGCTCTAACTTTTCAATATGACCAGAAATTAATCCAGCGTATCCATGGTAGATACCATATACTTCTATATCATGGAAGATCGCTTTACGAACAACTGCACGAATGGCAGCATTCATACCAGGTGAATCTCCACCACTTGTTAATACACCAATACGTTTCATTTGTACTCACCTCATAAAGATTATTTACCTTATAATAAAATAACATGAAAAAATATAAAAATACAATGGAGAAGATGTGTCTTTTCACAATAAAAACGTGCATTCGCGAAGTGGAACGCACGCTTTTCTTATTTTATCCAAATGGAAGCGTTTGAAAACGAAACTTGCCCAATTTTCATATATTTTTCATAACGTTTTTCGATTAATTCATCTTTCGAAATACCGTTTAATTGCTGGAATGTTTTTCTAAGCATCAAATCAATATTTTCTGATTGCTTTACAATATTACGATGTGCACCGCCGCGCGCTTCTGGAATAATTTCGTCAATTACACCTAATTCTTTCAAATCTGCCGCTGTAATTTTCATCGCTTCTGCAGCTTCTTTCGCTTTCCCTGCATCTTTCCAAAGAATCGCAGCTGCACCCTCTGGCGTAATAACAGAATAAGTGGAATTTTCTAGCATATGAATGTAATCCCCTACTCCAAGACCAAGCGCACCACCACTGCCACCTTCACCAATAACAATACAGATAACAGGTACAGTAAGCCCTGCCATTTCAAATAAATTACGAGCGATCGCTTCACTTTGTCCACGTTCTTCAGCTGCTTTCCCAGGATAAGCACCTTTTGTGTCAATGAAACAAATAATCGGTCGATTAAATTTCTCCGCTTGTTTCATTAAGCGCAACGCCTTTCGATATCCTTCTGGATGAGGCATTCCAAAATTACGGCGAATATTTTCTTTCGTATCTTTTCCGCGCTGATGTCCTATTACCGTTACAGGCATCCCCTTATATTTCGCTATGCCGCCGACAATCGCTGCATCATCACCAAAGAGACGGTCTCCATGGCATTCAAAAAAATCAGTAAATAAGTGCTCAATATAATCGAGCGTTGTCGGTCTCTCTGCATGACGAGCAATTTGAACGCGGTCCCATACTTTCATATTGCCGTATATTTCTTCTTCTAAATTTTCTAGCTTTCCTTCCAAAATACGAATCTCCTCACTGAAGTCCATCTGGCTGTTTTTCGTATAGTCTTTCAGTTCGCGAATCTTATTTCTTAGCTCAACAACTGGTTTTTCAAATTCTAGCTCTGCCATACAGCCATTTCCCCTCCTTGATGAACTTCTAAAATCTTACGGAGCGATTCTCTCATATCATCACGATGCACTACCGCATCCAATTGACCGTGCTCTAGTAAAAACTCTGCCGTCTGAAAATCTTCTGGCAGTTTCTCACGCACTGTTTGTTCAATTACACGTCTACCAGCAAAGCCGATAAGTGCACCTGGCTCTGCAAGATTATAATCACCAAGTGAAGCGAAACTTGCTGAAACACCGCCTGTCGTCGGATGAGTCATAATGGAAATAAATAAGCCTCCAGCATTGCTATGTTTTTTCAATGCCACGCTTGTTTTTGCCATTTGCATTAAACTTAAAATCCCTTCTTGCATACGTGCACCGCCCGATGCAGTGAAGATAATAAATGGTACTTGTAAATCGTATGCCTTTTCAACTGCACGTGCAATTTTTTCGCCTACAACAGAGCCCATGCTGCCCATTCGAAAACGAGAATCCATTACTGCAATCACAACAAGCATTTCATCAATTGTTCCTTCACCTGTCACAACAGCTTCGTTTAATTCAGTTTTCTTGCGATCACTTTCTAGTTTCTCTTCATAATTAGGGAACCCAAGTGGATTTAACGAAACCATCTCTTTGTCATACTCACGAAATGAACCTTCGTCCAATACACTATTAAGGCGTTCCCACGCATTCATCGGATGATGATAACCACAGTTCACACACACTTTTAAATTTTTCAGAAGCTCTTTTGTATACATGATTTTCTTACATTTCGGACATTTTGTCATAACACCGTCCGGTACGTCTTTTCGTACTTGTTCTGAAGGAATTGCAGCGTACTTTTTCTTTTTAACGAATAAATCTCTTAGCACAATTTGACCCCCTTTGTTGAGAGCTAAGGTTAAATAGAAGAAAACTGGGCTAACACCAAAGATCGATGTTAGCCTTGTCTTCTCAATCTGTCTAATAACCTCTCTCTTTACGTTTAACTTTAACCGCTATGCGATAGATTGTTTGTCATAACGTGTCATGGTCATTTCGACAAATTTTTATACATTACGAGTGAAACTGTATGTTTTCCATTAATTCATCATAAATTCCCAGCGCTACTTCTTCCTTTTTGGCATATAGCGCTTCATATAGATTTCTATAGATTTCTATAGATTCTAGTGAAATTTCATAAGAAAGAGTTGCAACATAATCATTTACAATCATCCAAATGCGATATAGTAAATAATTGTCTACTTGTTCAATAAGCGTCTTAAAGAATGTTTGATGAAACTCTTGGACTGAGCTATCGCCCTTTTTTAGAACGGATTGCAACATACTTAACACACTAGAAAACGTTTCTTTCGGTAAATCACATACGATTCGAAGAGCATCTTTTTCAAGCAATCGTTTCATCTGTAATAAATCACGAATGGTTTTCTCATCTTGCAATAAAAATGGTGCAATCAATTGAACAAGGCCATTGTCATAGAAGTTTCGAATAAACGTCCCTTCACCGCGTCTTGTTTCAATTAATCCTACGAGTTCTAAAGCTCGCAATGCTTCCCGTACAGATGAACGTCCTACATTTAAACGCGCACTTAACTCGCGTTCAGATGGCAGTCGATCCCCCGCTACTAAGCCATCCTCTTCCATAATGGAACGGATTTTCTTTACAATTTCGAGATATACTTTTGTATTTGATGATGTCAATAGAAATTCCTCGCTTACTCTTTACCAATCAGCGCTAATTTTTTTGTTTTCTCAGCAACTTCATTTGGATCTACTTGACGGCGAGCTACTCCTGTCTCCATCGCAGCTTTCGCAACGTAAGCTGCCACCTGAGGCGCTACACGCGCATCAAACGGTGCTGGAATGATATAGTCTGCGTTTAGCTCATCTGCCGCTACAAGCTCTGCAATAGCCTTTACAGCTGCCATTTTCATTTCTTCATTAATTTGCGTCGCATGTACATCAAGTGCACCACGGAAAATACCCGGGAACGCTAGTACATTATTAACTTGGTTCGGGAAGTCAGAGCGACCAGTTCCGACAACTGCTGCGCCTGCTGCTTTCGCAATTTCTGGCATAATTTCTGGAACCGGATTTGCCATTGCAAAAATAATCGCATCGTCATTCATTGTACGAACCATTTCTTCAGTTAATGCACCTGCTACAGATACACCGATAAATACATCCGCATCCTTTACAACATCTGCTAATGAACCTTCTACACGATTTTTATTCGTATATTTTGCAACTTCATCTTTCACTGGGTTCATACCAGCAGGGCGCCCTTCATAAATCGCTCCTTTTCGGTCACACATAATAATGTCGCGTACACCATAGCGATATAAAAGCTTAATGATTGCAATCCCCGCTGCACCTGCACCATTTGCAACAACTTTAATGTCAGACATTTTCTTTCCAACTAGTTTAAGTGCGTTTACAAGACCTGCTACTGTTACGATAGCTGTTCCGTGTTGATCATCATGGAATACAGGAATATTCGTTTCTTTTTTCAGACGTTCTTCAATGATAAAGCAGTTTGGTGCTGCAATATCCTCTAAGTTTACACCGCCAAATGTCGGCTCCATTAATTTTACAGTTTCAACAATTTTATCTACATCGTTTGTATTTAAAGCAATTGGGAATGCATCTACGCCAGCAAAGCTCTTGAATAACACTGCTTTACCTTCCATAACCGGAAGAGATGCTTCTGGTCCAATATTGCCAAGACCAAGTACAGCTGTTCCGTCCGTTACAACTGCTACCATATTTCCCTTCATTGTATATTCATATACATTGCTTTTATCGTCATAAATTTCTTTACAAGGTTCTGCAACCCCTGGAGAATACGCAAGACTTAAATCTTTTGCATTTTCTACTTTTACTTTTGATACAGTTTCTAATTTTCCTTGATGCACTTTATGCATGTGAAGTGCTTCTTCACGAAGTGTTGACAAACTATCCACTCTCCTCAAATTATTCTTGCTGGTATCCTTCTCTCCAAGTGGTCTGACCACGAACACTATTACTATAATAATCGAATTATAGGGAAATTGTCCATTATATTTTCACTACAACATTTTCCTTACCGACTATTTCACGAAGTGCTCCTAAACATTCTTCACTTGGATGAATGGACAAACTACGAGATAATTGTACCATTTTATGTTCTTTTTCATAATAAATTAGTACTTTCGCAAAACCTGAATAATGAAATAATATTTTTGTAACTTGATTTAACAACTTCTTTTCATATTGCGATGGTAATTTTACATAAATAGACGCTTCTTTCATTTCATTGTAAACATCCATTTGTTCTAATGAATAAAGGCCGTTCACGATCCATTGCAATTTATGATTTCGTTGTTCAATCGTCCCTTCCACTAACACAATGGCACCTTCTTGTAGCCTCTCCGAAAAATGAATATATGTCTCAGGAAAGACAACTGCTTCCATTTCATCATTGTGATCACAAAACGTAACAAACGCCATTTTTTGTAATTTTTTTGTCCGAATAACTTTTACACCTGTTATATATACAATGACGCGCTGCACCTTGCGCTTTTGCCTCATCGCTTGTGCAAGAGATGGAATTTCCAATTCTTTTACAAACTTTGCATATTGCGCCGTTGGATAGCTGGATAAGTAAAATCCAAGCGCCTCTTTCTCATTATTTAATTGTTCAATAAAGGATAGCTCTTCTCCTTGTACATATACTGATTTTGGAACGCTTTCTTCCCCTAATTCACGTGCAAGGCTGGCATACTCTAAAGCACCCTTCACACTATTAAATAAAGTTGTTCTTGATACTTGAAAATCATCGAAGCACCCTGACCAAACAAACGCCTCTAAATTGCGCTCTGTAACAAACTTCGCTGGCATGCGAAGACAAAACTCAAATAAATCTTGAAACGGCTTTCTTTCTCTCTCCTCGATTACCGCATTCACTGTAGCCATCCCAATATTTCGAATCGAAAGTAAACTATAACGAATTGCATTCCCTTCTATTCGGAAGTGGCGACTACTTCTATGAAGGGACGGCGGTAAAACACGAAAACCTTTGCGCTTCGTTTCGCGTATATATTGCACAATCTTATCTTCATTACCTATCGCACTAGATAACAATGCCGTCATAAATTCTAATGGATAGTTCGCTTTTAAATAAGCAAGCTGATATCCAATCATACTGTAGGCTACGGCATGACTTCGGTTAAAACCGTAATTTGCAAATCTAACAATTAAGTCATAAATTTGTTCCGCGGACATCTTATTGTATCCATTTCGTAAACAACCTTGTACGAAATGCACTCTTTCTTGCTCTAAAATTTCACGATTTTTCTTACTCACCGCACGACGAAGCAAATCGGCTTCCCCGAGTGAAAACCCTGCTAACTGCGACGCAATTTGCATAATTTGCTCTTGATATATAATAACCCCATATGTGCTTTTTAAAATCGGCTTTAAATCTTCATGTAAATAATGAATTTGGCGCGTACCGTGCTTTGACTCAATAAAGGTTGGAATTTGTTCCATCGGTCCTGGACGATATAAAGCATTGACAGCAACAATATCTTCAAATTCATTTGGTTTTAAACTACGTAACACATCCCGCATTCCTCCAGATTCAAGCTGGAATACACCCGTTGTATCTCCTCTTCCAAGTAACTGAAATGTCTTTTCATCCTGAAGAGATACTTTTCGTACATCAATTTGTTTCCCTGTTTTCCTCACAATAAACTGCAGAATATTTTCAAGTAACGTTAAATTACGTAAACCTAAAAAGTCCATTTTCAATAGACCTAGCTCTTCTAACACTTCTGCTGGATATTGCGTGACATATACATCATTATGCCCTTCTTGAATCGCAACACTTCCCGTTAACGGTTCTTGGCTCATAATGACCCCTGCCGCATGAATAGACGTATGACGCGGCAAACCTTCAACGCGCTTTGCAATTTCAAAAATACGCTCATGTAAGAGGTTTCCTTGTATAAATTCACGAAGAGACCTAGATTCTTCATACGCTTCTTGTAACGTAATTCCAAGCTTTGACGGTATCAATTTCGAAAAGATGTCAATATCCCTTGGCAGAAGCCCCATTACGCGGGCGATATCCCGGATTGCTGCTTTTGCAGCAAGTGTTCCGAACGTAACAATTTGAGCAACGCGAAGCTGACCGTATTTATCTTTCACATAACGAATCATCTCATCACGTCTAATGTCTGGAAAATCAATATCAATATCTGGAAGTGTGACACGTTCAGGATTTAAAAATCGTTCAAACAGCAAGTCGTACTCAATTGGATCAATGTCTGTAATTTCTAACACATAGGAAACGAGTGAACCTGCTGCCGATCCACGGCCCGGTCCTGTTAAAATATTATGCTCATGCGCGTATTTCATAAAATCCCATACAATAAGGAAGTAGTCGCTAAATCCCATGCGAGAGATAACTTCAAGCTCGTGATCTAAACGTTTCCTATGTACATCTTGAATCGCTTTATATCGCTTATTTAAACCTTCATTACAAATACGGCGCAAATACCCATCTGATGTTTCATTAGACGGAACAGGAAACTTCGGCAATTGATTGACGTGAAAAGAAATTTCTACGCGGCAACGCTCAGCAATGCGAACTGTATTTTGAAGAGCTTCTTCCTCATGAGAAAATAAAGCCTCCATTTCAGATGCTGATTTTAAATAATACTGATCTGTTTTAAGCCTTGGTCTATCCGGGTCTGTCATCTTCGTTCCGTTTTGAACGGATAACAAACACTCTTGCACCAGCGCATCGCTTTGATTTACATAACGAACATCGTTTGTCGCGACAACTGGAATGCCGATTTCATTTGCGAATTGCGGTATTTTCTCCTGCAAAACTAACTCATCTTGAATCGCATGGTGCTGTAAGTTCATATAAAAACTTCCAAACATCTTTTGATAGCCCCGAGCTACATCTTCGGCGATCTCGTCTCTTTCTTGTAACAACAACTGTTCAATTTCCCCATCTTTTCCGGGGGAAATTGCAATCAATCCTTTTGCATAATGAGCAAGCCACTTTTTCGGGATCCCGTCTTTAGACTTCGTCATGATCGTACTAGAAATTTTCAGTAAGTTTTCATAACCTGTTTCATTTTCTGCAAGTAATACGAGCGGATAGGCCTGCTCTTCTTCTTCACTAAAAACAGATGCTGTTAATCCGATAATTGGCTGTATGCCATTCTTCTTACATGCTTTATAAAACGGAATGACTCCGTACATTACATTTTCATCTGTAATCGCAAGAGATGAAAATCCAAGTTCTTTCGCCCTGGAGACGAGTTCATCAATTTTACAAGCACTTTTTAACAAACTATAAACGGTTTGACATTGTAAATGCACAAACTTCACTGTTGTACCCTCTCTTTACCTATTTGACTACTTTCATTATAGGTGATGAAGAAAGCGGAAATCAAAACATACTTCTTATACTTTGTCCATATATATGAAGAAGAAAGGAGAATGACGATGGATGTGAGAGAACACACTTTTTTTTCTCTTCTTATTATTAGTTACTTTATCGCCTTCGGGGTCATACTCGGCGGCTCTTTAATTGGAGGTATTGGAGCCTTTCTTATTGGACAGCCTGCCCTTACTTCAATTAATCAATTCGCGCAAAATTTAAGAATTTGGGCACTCGTTGCAGCGATTGGCGGAACTTTTGATACGTTTTATAGCTTTGAAAGAAGTTTTTTTGAAGGGGATATGAAAGACATTGTGAAACAAATTTTACTCATATTTTTTGCAACAGGCGGCATGCAAACCGGTCTTATTATTATTAAATGGCTTACGCAGGAACATGTATGAGGGTACCAAATGCAAATACAGCGAAACGATGGTCTTTATTTTTAGCTGGCGCTGCTGTTGGCGGGGTTTTAAGCTGGTTTATTTTTTTGTACATATATGGCGTTTTCCAGCAAGAACAAGCAAGTATGATAGAAAAACAAAAACAAATCATTAAGAAGCAAGAAGAAAAACTTCGGGTTCTTCTTGAAGATCACGATAAACTAAATGAAGAAAACAAGCAGCTCTTAACCATTCAAGAAATTAAAATTGAAATTTCAAACCATGATAAGTACGATTTAGATAACCTTACTCTCGAAAACATTATAACGTCCATTCACAATGATCTTCAGCATCTCTTAACCAAAAACATACAAAGCATTGCGAAAAATAAAGAACTCCTAAAAAAAGCAATTGAAAATAAAGTATATAAACATTACGATCGAACCTACCACTTTAAAGTTGATACAATCTCTTTTGATACTGTGCTCGAAATTGACATCCATATAAAACAAGAAAAATAGGGAGGTGTTTTCCCTAAAAAATAAATACATCCAAATTAAAAACGAACATCAAACCATTCTTTTCAGATGGACACACCCTTCTGGAAATCCTTTACAACATTAGGTTGTGTCCATATGACTATACTAGCGCCAAAATAATTCTAATCTAAAAACCTTATTTCATTAGAATTAACATTCCTTTCCGCTTACTTCTAATCGCATCTTCAAAAATTGACAACTGATGATTATGAATATAGAAAAAGAAAAAGTACACCACTACATATCGAAGTGATGTACCATATAATGTGCAGCATGATAAGGTATGATGAAAAAACATGATCTATCACGCACCTTTAACATGACAGATATCCCTACTTTTCTTACTTACAAATCTCACGCAAATCTGCAAAAAGACGATCTGCTTCTTCCCAAGAAGATGCTTTTGCACCAGAAGCCATCGGATGGCCTCCGCCGTCATACTTCATTGCTAATTTATTAATAACAGGCCCTTTTGAACGAAGGCGAACGCGAATCACATCATCTTCCTCTAAAAACAGAACCCAAGCTTGTATTCCATCAACATTGCCAAGTGCTCCTACAACGCCAGATGCCTCTGAAGGAAGGACATCAAACTCTTTTAACACTTCTTTCGTCAACTTAATATAAGCTGCTCCTTCTTCTGTCATCGTAAAGTTTTGTAAAATGAATCCATTTAAACGAGCGATTTTCTCTTTTGTTTTATACATTTCGGTATATAAATTTGGAAACTCAACGCCCATTTCAACAAGTTCTGCTGCAAAACGTAACGTTCTTGCTGATGTATTTGGGAATAAGAAACGTCCTGTATCTCCTACAATCCCAGCTAAAATAAGACGCGCTGATTCTTTCGTAATTTTTAATCCTTTATCTTTTCCGTAAGTGTAAAACTCATAAATGAGCTCGCTTGTAGAACTTGATGCCGTATCTACCCACGTAATATCTCCGTATGGATCTTCATTTGGATGGTGATCGATTTTAATCAGCATCTTCCCTTTTGTATAGCGTTGATCACAAACACGTTCTTGATTCGCTGTATCGCAAACGATAACAAGTGCATTTGCATATGTCTCATCATCAATTTCATCCATTACTCGTAAATACGATAAAGAAGGTTCATTATATCCAACCATATAAATCTTTTTCTCCGGAAACGATTCTTGAAGAATCGTTCCAAGGCCACACTGAGAGCCTAAGGCATCTGGATCTGGACGCACATGACGATGAATAATAATCGTCTCAAACTCTTTAATCGCTGCTAAAATTTGTTCATGCATATGTATAGTCTCCTTTTTACTGGTTTCTACCTCTGTCATCAATTTTCTTACTTTATCATTCATTATAACTGAAAACAATTTATCCATGTGGACAATTGCTTTATAATAATAGTTAGAAAGTTTCGATAATGTTTTTCGTTTTCCCTCGGCACGGGGCTAAAATAGGCACTGACCGCTTCTATGCTTGAGTGGATGCTCTCTTCCACCTAAAAAAAGAGAGGTTTTATATTTCAGGGTTTTAATTTATCTACATACAAAATAATGGAGGATTACATTATGCCAGTATTAGTCTTTTGTATTATCATCTCATTTATGTTGTATCTCTTCTATAAAACAAAATATTTTCGTACAAATCGTCCGATGGAAAAAGGATGGCTCGCTGGAAAATCGGCAATCGCACTCGGTGTATTCGTTGCGTTATTTGGCGCAAACCAATTTTTCTTAGACCTCTCTACTGCACGGATCATTGTTGGTATCTTATTTCTTTTATTTGGCGGTGCAAGCATCTTTAACGGATTTCGCCAATATAAACATTTCTCACCTCTTGCAATTGAAGAGGCGGAGGCATATGAAAAAATATAAAAAGAAACATGGTGATCTGATGAGGTTGGTTCGTATAAAGTGAAACTTTAATCAGTGGAGGTCTTACTGCCAGTTAATGCGGGATAAAATGGTGAATGAAATTTTATCAGCGATTTTTCAAATATATCGACCATTTCTCACAATATATCGGCGCAAATTTGAATATATCAGCGATTCGACAAAGGATATCGACTAACCAACAAAAAACGACAAAAACAAGCCCCCCTGGCTCCTGTTTCCCAACACTCTGTAAAAAGCATCAGCCATTCATGCTGATGCTTTTTTGCGGTTCTTTATTTTTAAAATCATATAAGCAACAAATGCTGGAGGAATATTAAACGGATTTCCTTGCACATGAAAATGTAATTGTTCTTCTTCAAAAGACATATGTTTATACAGTTCTTGTTGTGAACGTCGTGTTCTTTGCCGTTGCTTGTTTAATCCTTCCATGTAAAGATATTGAATCGGTATCATCAAGAGAAAATAGAACAATGCAACACCGCCCAGAAAAAGTAACTCTGATGACATATGAAACACCAGCCTTTTCTTTTTATATACAAATTATCTGATAATCAAATTATAACATAACCTATTTACCAAATGAAGGGAATTGTTCCCCGATTGATTACCTCTATCTTTCACTGCCTATACTATTGTTATACAAAAAGGGCTGAATGAATTACCCTCTTAAAAAGGAGTCTTCACTCAGCTCTTGTTTTATACTTATCGATCAATTAACTGCACCATTAATAGTGCTTTCCCAACAATTTCTCCTCCGTGCCTTACTTCCACATCTACCTTACCAAATTTACGACCGATTTCTAACACCTTAGGATGTACAGAAACGACATTGTCGATTTGAATCGGCTTTACAAAGTAGATTGTTAAATTCTCCACAATCGAATCGCTTTTTTTCTGCGCACGGATGGCGCGATTCGTTGCTTCTGTAACAACGGTTGTAAATACACCGTATGATAATGTTCCAAATGAACTCGTCATTTGTGGTGTCACAGAAAATTGATAACTATGTTCGTTCTTCGCTTCTTTTGGCGTCACAAATTGATTGGTAACGATATCCTCAATCGTCTCTCCAACTTGCGGTTGACGCTGAATCATTTGCAGCGCCTGCAGTACATCTTGACGACTAATAATACCTTGCAGTTGATTGCTTTCATCCACAACAGGAAGTAGCTCAATCCCTTCCCATACCATCATACGTGCCGCCGCTGCAACAGACATCTTTCCATTCACTGTAATGGGCTGTTTTGTCATTACTTTTTCAATCGATGTTTCTTTCGCGATACCAATCATATCTTTTGAAGTCACAATCCCTAACACTTTTTTGTTTTCATCTACAATTGGATAGCGCCCATGCATCGTTTCTTCATTATACAAATGCCACTGCGCTACTGTATCACTTGGCTTTAAATAGAGCGTTTCCTCAATTGGCGTCAAAATATCTTCCACAAGTACAATTTCTTTTTTAATAAGCTGATCATAAATGGCACGGTTAATAAGCGTTGCGACAGTAAACGTATCATAACTACTTGAAATAATCGGCAACTTTAATTCATCTGCTAATTTTTTTACACGATCTTCTGTATCAAATCCACCTGTAATTAATACAGCTGCTCCTGTTTCCAATGCCAACTGATGTGCATTCGTTCGGTTACCGATAATTAGCAAGTTTCCAGCTTCTGTATAACGCATCATCGCTTCTAATTTCATGGCCCCAATCACGAACTTGTTTAATGTTTTATGTAATCCTTCTCTCCCGCCTAGCACTTGGCCATCGACGATATTAACCACTTCAGCATATGTTAGTTTTTCGATATTTTCCTTTTTCTTTTGTTCAATTCGGATTGTTCCGACACGTTCAATTGTACTAACATATCCTTTGTTTTCTGCATCTTTAATCGCCCGATAAGCTGTTCCTTCACTTACACTCAAATCTTTTGCAATTTGACGCACAGAAATTTTATGCCCGACCGGCAGGCTATTGATATGTTCTAAAATTTGATTATGTTTGGTAGCCAAATGGTTTCACCATACTTTCTTTTCCCTAAATTCTTCATGTGTTGTATTTTTAGTATACTATATTTCCGAAACTGTTACACTGTACTTTTATGTAGCTGTACTATTTTGTTTATAACAAAATTATTCTTACAACAGTGTAATACTATTGTCATCTCATTCGATAGTTTGCCCCTGATTTCAAATGTACAATAAAAGCAAGAAATCAAACAAAGGAGCGATTGAAAATGAAAAAATTTTTAGAAGTTGTAGGTGCTGTCTGTTTAGCTTTCGTTAATGGAAAAAAGGTAGCGTTGGAACTAAATGAAACACCACAACAAACATTACGAAAAACAAAAGAAACATCAAAACAAGTACAGACTTTCCAACCCATTTTACACACATAAAAACCCTTCACTTGTTGTTTTCAAATGAAGGGTTTCTATCTTATAGTGTAATACTTTCTCCAGCTTCTAATACCTTCCCTGTACTACTTGTTAGTTTTTGAACAAAAAGATGCGGGTCTTGTTCAATCACCGGGAACGTATTATAGTGCATTGGCACAACCGTTTTTGCTCCAATCCACTCTGCAGCTAACAGTGCATCCTCTGGCCCCATTGTAAAATTATCACCAATCGGTAAAAATGCTACATCAATGTTAGTAAGAGAACCAATTAACTTCATATCAGAAAATAACGCCGTATCTCCTGCATGATAAATTGTTTTCTCTTCTGCTGTAAATAAAATCCCCGCTGGCATTCCTGTATATGTAATCGTCTTATTTTCTTCATCAATATAACTAGACCCGTGGAATGCTTGCGTAAACTTCACTTTTCCAAAACCAAATACATGCGATCCACCAATATGCATCGGATGCGTATTCACACCTTGCCATCCTAAAAATGTCGCAAGCTCAAATGGGGCCACAACAACTGCATTATTTTTCTTCGCAAGCGCAACTGTGTCACCGACATGATCCCCATGACCGTGCGATAAAATAATGGCATCTACCTTTACATCTTCAGCCTTTAAATCTGTCTTCGGATTTCCTGTTAAAAACGGATCAATTAAAATAACCTTTCCATTCGTTTCAACCTTTACAACTGAATGCCCATGATAAGATACTTTCATCGTTATATCTCTCCCTTGTTTACATTCACACCTATTATTCTACACGATTTCGCAATTTCCTGTCTTTTCAAACAGCGATTTACTTGTCATAACACTTTCATCCGATGTAAAGTTATACATGTAACTGAAACCTTGGAGGTGCCAATCTATGAATACTAGATTAGAAAACTTAATGCAATGGCTACAAGAACAAAACGTGGAAGCTGCTTTCTTAACTTCTACACCGAATGTCTTCTATATGACCAACTTCCATTGTGAACCACATGAAAGACTACTCGGTCTATTTGTATTCCAAGAAAAAGAACCTATTTTAGTCTGTCCTAAAATGGAAGAAGGCCAAGCTCGAAACGCTGGCTGGGCTCATGAAATTATCGGCTTTAACGATACTGATAAGCCATGGGATATGATCGCAAAAGCAATCAAAGATCGCGGTATTGATGCGAATAAAGTAGCGATTGAAAAAGAACATTTAAATGTAGAACGCTATGAAGAATTAACAAAATTATTCCCAAAAGCATCTTTCCAATCCGCTGAAGAAAAAGTACGCGAACTTCGCTTAATTAAAGATGAAAAAGAACTTTCTATTTTACGCCAAGCAGCTTACATGGCTGACTACGCTGTTGGAGTTGGTGTAGAAGCAATCAAAGAAGACCGCAGCGAATTAGAAGTGTTAGCAATCATTGAACACGAGTTAAAGAAAAAAGGCATACATAAAATGTCATTTGACACAATGGTATTAGCAGGCGCAAACTCTGCCTTGCCACACGGTATTCCAGGCGCAAACAAAATGAAGCGCGGTGACTTCGTACTGTTTGACTTAGGTGTAATCATTGACGGTTACTGCTCTGACATTACACGTACAGTAGCATTTGGCGATATTTCAGAAGAACAAACACGCATTTACAATACTGTTCTAGCTGGTCAATTACAAGCGGTTGAATCATGTAAGCCAGGTGTTACATTTGGTGCAATTGACTATGCTGCTCGCTCTGTTATCGCAGATGCAGGCTACGGTAATTTCTTCCCGCACCGTCTTGGTCACGGGCTTGGCATTAGCGTACACGAATATCCAGATGTAAAAGAAGGGAACACATCTCTACTAAAAGAAGGGATGGTCTTCACAATTGAACCAGGTATTTACGTACCAAACGTAGGCGGCGTTCGTATTGAAGATGATATGTATATCACAAAAGATGGATCAGAAATTTTAACGAAATTCCCGAAAGAATTGCAATTTGTGAAATAAGAAAAAAGGTAGCGAATGTGCTACCTTTTTTCAGATCGTGGAGAAAGGGAAATACTACAAATTTATAAAAAGAAACATAGTGATTTGCCGAGGTTTGTTCGTATAAAGTGGTGAATGAAATTTTATCAACGATTTTTTAAATATATCGATCGCTTCTCATCATATATCAGCGCAAATTGAAATATATCAGCTATTCGACAAAGAATATCGACTAACCAACAAAAAAAGCAAAATCTCCTAACTCCTGTTTCCCAACAAACTCAAAAAAAGGTAGCGCGGTGCGCTACCTTTTTTCCATATCATTTTTCTCTACTATTTCAAATTTCTTCACAATCATTCGTTCCGGATAAGTTGTAAGGATCTCAGAAGACCATACTTTTATTTTATATCCTGATTTCAATTGTTTATAAGAACTTTTATCATCAAAGCTCAAAACCGTATTAGCTGGAAACTCCCCATTCATTTGCTGCTCCATATAATTTTGCAACTCTGTTTTTGTGTCAAATTTTTTATTCATGATAAAGTATACCGTATCACCGTTTAGCATCACATATCCTTCTTCTGTACCAGTTTGTTTAAACGCACATGACGTTAGTAGTGTGAGAGAAATACCTAGAAAAACAAATATACAAAGTATTGTAATTTTCTGCTTCATTTCATCCCCCTAGACTCTAATGTCTTGTATGTATTTCATTTTTATCATAACATTAAAAGTAAGAATATTCTAAATTAAAAGGAGAGATATAATGGAACAACTCCAGCAACAATTAGAAGAGCTTCGTACCAATCATTATAAAATAGATTCTACAATGAACTTAAATGAGTTAAGTTCAAACATGCTTGAAAATATTGGTGCAACTGATGGATATTTACGAGACACATTAATCTATACAACCTTTTATCACCTAATTCACAATGACCATATTTCGCACAAACAATTGCAAAATTTATTATCCGAAAGTATAAGTGAACAATATTTATTTTACAACATTCATACTGACGATTAGGATGCTGTATTCACGCGATCATTTACAACATTATTACTTGCTTTAATTTTAAATGCCGATACAAAACATAACTTTTTATCACCGCCTGACATCATACAGGTGAAAGACAAATTAGTTTTATACATGAACCAAGAACACGACTTCCGCGGATACGTTAACGATTGCGGATGGGCTCATAGTATCGCTCATGTCTCGGATACATTTGAAGCACTCGCCAAAAACCCAAAACTTGAAGCGGAACATTATCCAGAAATACTACAAACCTTGTTAGAAAAAGTTAGTGTCCATACAATGTATTATAAGTATGAAGAAGACGAACGAATTGTCTATCCTATCGTCGCGATGTTGCAAAATGGATTAAATGAAAAAGAACTCATTACAGCTCTTCATTCTTTAGTAAACCAAATGCAAGTTCAAAAATCTGCATTATCTATCGTGGCTTATATGACGTTATACGGAAATATAAAATCATTCTTACGAAGCCTCTTCTTCAAATTAAGATCCTTATCCATATGTGAAGAAGCGGAAAAACAAATTGAAATAGTATTAAACGAATTAAAAAGATACTAGTAAAAAAGAAGGCCCATCAAAATGTGCCTTCTTTCATCTCACTAATATTTAATTGAAACTTTACAATCCAAACTGAGAAAAGGTGTACGAAAATCGCGATAGCCATACATGTTCCGTTCAAAAAATTTAAAATCGGGTGCGAGTATACATGCTCTAAACCATAAGACGCTCCAATGAAAAACATTGTTATGTAGATATAGATTGCTCCGTGTATTTGCTTCATATAGGCCCCCTTTTCTCTATATTATAACACAAATTTTCAGATTATTCTAATTAATACTTTATGATCAATATTTCTCAACCATTACATATATGTTGCCCCTTTTAACTGTCGTGATTCCTCTGTTTTTTCTATGCAATCTTGATTAAGTAATTATAAACCGCCTTCGATTTTTTTATTAATAATGATTTAAACGTATCATGGCTCATTCTGTTCTCCTTTCTATATACACGATGTTTGAGGGTTTGAAATGTATACACCTTTTCTAAAAAATTCCACAAACAAAAAAGCCCATCTATTTGATGCGCTTTTAAACATACAAAGAATATTACTTCATCGCTTCTTTAACAACATCTTGGATCATTACAACTTCGGTTTTCATATCAGTAGCTGGTGCCTCTTCATCAATACATTCATACCAAAATTCTACATGCTTTTTATCGATTTCATGCTGAGAACTTTCGACATCTGTCCCGCCTTCTCCTTGCACAGAATACCAATATAAGTACTCTTCTTCATCTTTTATTTCCCGGAAAATTGTCTCTACATACATTTTCTCGTCATTTAATGTCAAAAGCACTTCTTTCATATGATCATTGAGCAGTTTCATCCATTCATCAACGCGGTGACTCTTTCCTCGTTTTACTTTGAACCTTGTTAATTCGACGTTCATTTTTATTCCCCCATCATTTTTCGTACATATAAAACATATTCTATTGGATGACAAAAACCTAGGTTACTAGCTAGCTTTTGTGAAGGAATGTTATCCATATTACAATCCCAGCACGGCGTAATCCCATTTTGGATGCAATGTTCTATAAAATAAGTTGCGACTAACCTAGCAAATCCTTTTCCTTGGTAGTTTGCATCTGTTGCGATATCAATTTCAGCAAAACGATTACTCCTAAAAATCGAAACACATTCAGCTACTACCTTTTGATCTTGTACGATACAAAATCCAAATCCATGTTTCAAAAACGATTCTTTTAATCCCCAATACTCTTTATAATAAGACTCCGTAAATTCCGTACTTTTTTCTATTATGTTTTTATCAATTCGTATAACCTTGTATGTAACATCAGCTAATTCTCTTTTCCTATCTTCAAAACGCTCTCGTTGAAATAGAAATTTCTTTCGAGGGATTTTCCGAAAAGAATCCTTGAAATGATTTTCAATCACTATCTCCCACTCTTTACTAGAAGTAAAAAGTGTAAACCGTTTATTCTTTGTTAAAATGTCATTTTCAAGATAAAAAAACAACGCATATTGAAACTCTTGATCATGAGTATCTCCAAACAAATAGTAAATACCATTAGCAGTCGCAATCATTCCTGCTGTTAACCTCTCATTCACAAAAATTTCACCATCTATCATTTGATTGCATACTGCATAGGCAAAAGTAGATGTTTGCTTATTCGTTTCTAAAATAGGAAAAATCTTATGATATTCTGCTAAAACTAACCTTCTCATACGCACTCCACAATAACAGTATCCGCTTCTACGTTTTCGAAGCAAAGATTAACAGTGCGCTGCAAAGCTCTCGTTCGATGAACCGTACCTGCTGGAATTAATATTGAATCGTTTCGTTTTAATACCGCTGTTTCTCTGTCTTTGAAATCGATAAGCAATTCTCCTGCTAAAACAATAAACAATTCATCCGAATTCGAGTGAAAATGCCAGTCATATTCTCCCGTAAACACCGCAATACGTAAACAATGGCTATTCACATTTGATACAACAAAATTTTTGTGCTGCTCTGTAATATCTTTTGTGAGTTCTAGAAGATTTACTTTCTCCATCGTTTCTCCCACTCTCCTGATCCTTTTTCTATTTTCCCCAAAACCAGCCGATTGCAATTACAATTGCAATGATCCAAAACTCCATTTCTCCAAAATCAAATGTCCTTTTTTGCTTTCTTACTTTCTTCACTTCTTCTTTTAATTCTTGTACGGTTTTCTCTAAACTAACGATAGCTTCCCGCATCTCATTCAAATCATTGCATTCTTGTACTTTTGCTTCTGGTTCTTTCGTTACATTCATGATTGTACTCTCTTTCTATAATGCTCTACTTTATCCTAGTAATCTCTTTCAAAATCCCAGCGGTTCATTCTGAATCATGCAACGTTTTATGTTTAATCTCCGCCGCCTCCGCAATCCCCACCCCCACTATCGCTTGCACTACTACAATCATTATCGCTAGCGTTTACAAATCCAGTTGATGAATCGGAGGAAGAAGAATATTTCTTTTTCGATTTTCTCCTCTTATTTTTTTCACTTTCACGGCTTGGCCATATTGTATCAAACACTACAAAAAACATACCAATTGGTATAAAAAAAGCAACCCACTGTAAGATATCTTCCAAAAATTCAGGGGTTATTTCTAACTGATAAAATATTCCAAATAAATATATAGATACAATCACATATAAAATCATACTGCTATATCTAGCAATTTTCTCTATACGAAGAACCAACTTCTTTTGAAATGGTATATTCTGTTCCTGCTTTTTCTTTATATATTTCTGTCTTCTGATTTGTTTTTTCTTCCTATTCTTTCTCCCCATGACGTCCCTTCCTTTATGTTCTTTACGCATACAATTACAAACTATCACAAGAAGAATTATATTAACAAGTAAAATACCCTAATTTTCCAACATTTCAAAACAAAGCATTTACTCTCTAACTTTTCCTATTGTAGATAAAACTACAACGCATCCCAAACCAAAGCTACACCAAAAAGCAAAATGCTAGCTAAAGGATCTAATTGTAAAAGATTGATTGCCAATGTCATAGTATTGTTTCCTTTACATTTTGTAATGTTTTATATACTTTTCGTAAAGTTATATTTACAAATTACCTAAAATTAGTTATTATAAATGTAATAATTTTACATAAAGGAGATATAGTGGATTTGGTTACAAATAAAGTGAAACAATTCCGCGTTGTTAGAGACATCACCCAAGAGCAACTTGCTTCCGCTGTTAACATCACCAGGCAATCCCTCATCGCCATTGAGAAGAACAAATACAACCCCAGCTTAGAATTAGCCTTAAAACTATGTGAATTTTTCGATTGCAAAGTGGAGGATTTATTTCGATTAGATAAAACTGGGGAGGAATAATAATGAAAAATAAATTTAGCCCAGAAATTGTATCGCATATTACTATTCTTGTATTAGGGACGACATTTTTTTATTTTAATGAAGAAGGTCTTCGTTCTGCTCTTATATTTGCTGGTGGCTATACTATCTTTGGCTTATTAATAGAAATGGCTAAGCGACTATTTTTTAAGAAAAAGAAGAAGGAAGTCGAACAGTATCCGTTACCCGTAATGGACGAAAGAATTGAAAAACTAAGCTTGAAATTTGCAGCTCAAATCTTTGGACTTTCTCATTTAATCGGTGCTGCAATACTTTTTGTTTTATTTATAACCAATAAAGATTCGATGCTACGAGTAGAATATATCTTGTATTATGTAATGGGTGTTCTTATCTTTACAATGTTTTTCGGCTTAAATATTGTAAAAAAATTTGACCAATAAGCCCAAGAAAAAAGACCTTCCCTATACAAGGAAGGTCTTAAAATAGTTTCTTTTATGATAAAGCAGGAGCTTTTTCAAGAAGCTCTTTCGCATCAGCGTATTGTAAGCCGTGTGCTTCTGCAACTGCTTCGAATGTTACATAGCCATCTAATGTATTAATACCTTTTAATAATGCAGAGTTGCCTAGGCAAGCTTGTTTATAGCCTTTGTTTGCAATTTGCACTGCATATGGTACTGTTACGTTTGTTAATGCAAGAGTCGATGTACGTGGAACCGCACCTGGCATGTTTGCAACTGCATAGTGAACAACGCCATGTTTTTCATAAGTTGGGTTGTCATGTGTTGTAATGCGGTCAGTTGTTTCAAAAATACCACCTTGGTCAATTGCTATATCAACTACAACAGAACCTTGTTCCATTGATTGAATCATTTCTTCTGTTACAAGCTTTGGTGCTTTTGCACCCGGAATTAATACTGCACCAATAACAAGATCAGATTCTTTTACAGATTCTGCAATGTTATAAGGATTAGACATTAATGTTTTTACTTGGTTACCGAAAATATCATCTAGTTGACGAAGACGGTCCGCACTTAAGTCAATAATCGTTACGTCAGCACCTAAACCTACTGCAATTTTCGCTGCGTTTGTACCAGCTTGACCACCACCGATAATTGTTACTTTACCGCGTTTCACCCCTGGAACGCCTGCTAGTAAAATACCTTTACCGCCTTTTGTTTTTTCAAGGAATTGTGCTCCAATTTGTGCAGACATACGACCAGCTACTTCACTCATCGGTGCAAGTAGTGGTAAAGAACGGTTGTCTAATTGGACTGTTTCATAAGCGATAGATACAACTTTGTTATCAATTAAAGCTTTTGTTAATTCTGGTTCTGGAGCTAAGTGTAAATATGTGAATAAGATTAAACCTTCACGGAAATAACTATATTCACTTTCAATTGGCTCTTTTACCTTCATAACCATATCTTGATTCCATGCTTCTTCAGCAGTTTCAACAAGTTTCGCACCAGCTTGTACATATTCTTCATCTGTAAAGCCAGATCCTAAACCTGCACCCTTTTGAACAAAAACTTCATGACCATTGTGTACTAAATGTACAGCACCAGCTGGCGTCATTGCCACGCGGTTTTCATTGTTTTTAATTTCTGTTGGAATACCGATACGCATTATTAATTCCCCCTTGAGTTATGAAATGACCCCTGAATCATTTTTTAAAGCGCTTTCTACGCTCTTATATTTTAACATAATATCTCAATATTTGACAAAAAATAATGCGAGTTTTCCGATAGAATTTATCTATTTTTGTCGATATCGATGAATGACATCGACAGCACCTGTTACTTCTATAATTGTCCCTGTAATCATATCGGAATCTTCCTCGCATAGAAACGCAATTGTACGAGCGATATCTTCCCCTGTTCCCGATCTACCAATTGGTGTCTTATCGTCTTTTCTTAAACGTGCCTCTTGAATCGTCGCCTCTTTCATTTCACCAATAATATCTCCTGGACAAACCATATTCGCTGTAATGCCATGTTCCGCTTCTTCATAAGCAATTGTCTTTGTTAACGAAACAAGCCCTACCTTCGCGGCAGCAAATGCTGAACGATACATCCAACCAGGCGCACTATCTGCTCCTTGAAATCCGTAATTGATAATACGGCCAAAACGCTCTTTTCTCATAATTGGAACGACAAGTTTTAATAAATGAAACACTGCTGTTAGGTTTCCTTGTATCATTTCATTCCATTCATCATCTTCATAATCAATTAAATGCTTACGTTCAAAGACGTAAGGGCCTGCATTATTAATTAAAAAATCAATTTTGCCAAAGCGCTGAATCGCTTCTTCTACTATTTTATGTAAATCTTCTTTTTTCGTGACATCCGCTTGTACAAACTGCAAACGTTCTTCCATATGCTTATATGTTTCTTTCATTGTTTTTACAGCATTGATATCACTATGATATGTTACTGTCACCGAATATCCTTTAGCCAATAATTTCTCTGTGACTTTTCTTCCTAAACCTTTCGTACCGGCTGTAATGAGCGCGTGTCTCACACACATGCCTCCTTTTAAATTACTATACTCCATATGTAACAAGTTCTCCCCACAATTACAACTAAAAAGAATTAAAACAGAGTTTTCGAAATTCTGTAACGTTTCTAGGAAGCATATTATCATAATTTGTTTTATAATTAAGTTGTAAAAGGTTAGAGAATGAATTGGGAGGAATCTACTATGAATAATACATATACAAATATTTTAATTGCAGTGGACGGTTCCAAAGAAGCAGAAAAAGCCTTTAAAAAAGCAATTCAAGTCGCAAAGCGCAACGATGCAACATTAACAATCGCTCATATCGTTGATGTGAAAGCATATTCTGCAGTTGAGGCATATAGCCGAGCAATTGCTGAGCGTGCAAACCTATTTGCAGAAGATCTATTAGAAGACTACAAAAAGACTGCACTTGACGCAGGTCTTGAAAAAGTAGAAACTATACTCGAATTCGGTAATCCAAAATCGAAAATTTCAAAAGACATTGCTCCAAAACATAAAGTAGATTTAATTATGTGTGGTGCAACTGGTTTAAACGCTGTAGAACGCTTCTTAATTGGTAGCGTCTCTGAACATATTATTCGCTATGCGAAATGCGATGTCCTTGTTGTTCGCGGTGAAGAAGAGCAAGGGGAATTATAATTTATAAACAATATAAAAACACCAAACCTATATAGGCTTGGTGTTTTTTCACTTTACATACTTCCCAATAAATACAAAGCATGCTATACAAACTATGAAAATCGCATATAAGGATGGCGGTAAAAACTTCATTACCCATAATCCCATTGTAATGGTCGCAAGTGTCAAATAACCCAATTTCGCATAGTATGTCATTTTTTTTCGTAAAAGAAATACATGTACATAACCAATTGGTGGTGTAACTAAACAAAGAACGAAAATAAACGTTGAATTGAAATACCATTTTTGTTTAGCAAGCTGTTCCATTTCTTCTTCTACCATTCTATCTTCTTGTTCCTTTATATCTTTTTCAAAAGAATCTTCATCTTCTCCAGTCTTTTCATTCATATACGGAATGAAGTGAAAAAAGAAATAGTAAAAAAATATTGTTGCCCCAATCTTTAAATCAAATCCTCTTTCTGCTATGCGTTCACTCATAAAGCTTAAAACAATTGGAAAAACGAAAACGTATGTCATCATCCAAAATGTTTTTTTTCGCTTTTTTCTCTTCCTCTCCTGTTCATCCTGTTTCTGTTTTTTCCGATAGAGCCATAGCGAAATACAACAATCCATTACAAATATACAAAAAATGAAAAGAGCGATATACATAGGTTTTATATATTGTAAAGTAACAATACCAGGGAAAGCATATTTCATCATAATGACCGTATATAAAATAATGACAACCCTATAAAACAACTCCATCTCCCCTTATTTTTAACATCCTAATAACAAGACATTAACATACAAAATACAGATATTGTTATAAATAAGTAAATTTCGGTTACGCTAAGAAAAAAACGAAACGAGGGATACTACATGGGCGATCACGAACGAATTATTTTAGATGTAAATAATGAAGAAATTGAAATGCTCGACACGATTTGCTCTCATTTTCAAGAAAAACACGGTGTTGAGCTAAGTCACGGCGCACTCCTCCGTGATTTAATGGATATTGAATATATTCGGATTACAGAAAATCGGCATAAATACGAATAAGAGAACTACAAAATGGCTGTTTATAATAAAAGACGTTCAGTAATTGGTAAAACCATCTTACTGAACGTCTTTTTAATCATTTATATACGATTATCTCTATGCCTTTTTAACAAATTCAGATTTTAATTTCATAGCCCCAAATCCGTCAATTTTGCAATCGATATCGTGATCTCCATCAACTAAACGGATACTCTTTACTTTTGTACCTATTTTTATAACGGATGAAGTCCCTTTTACTTTCAGGTCTTTAATTACTGTTACAGCATCACCATCGTTTAAAATATTTCCATTTGCATCTTTCACAACTTTTGTGTCTTCATTATTTGCAGTTTCTGACTCAGCCCACTCATGCGCACACTCCGGGCAAACAAATAGACTTCCATCTTCATACGTATATTCTGAATTACATTTCGGACAGTTTGGTAAATTTTGCATGTTTTTTATTTCCTCCATTATAAACATTTCAATTCCCTTTCCTATAGGCTCGTAAACATAACCATTACGAACTTGGAATTCACGAAAAACAGGGATATTTCTTATATACTGCCATAGTATTTTCGGATTGACAAGCTAACTTTATGTGAACATATTTTCTAAAAAAAGAGGATACTCTGCTCCTATATGGAACTTAGCATCCTCTCAACCTTATAAATTTACAGTCTCTCCCACTAACACCTTCGCTTTTTCCAACGCTACTTGAATTTGTTCAAACCCTGTCCCGCCAGCACTATTACGACGTTTTACCGCTGCATATGGTGAAAGAACTCCATATAAATCCTCTTCAAATAACGGACTCATTTCTTGATATGTTTCTAGCGGTACGTCTAATAGGTAGATTCCTTTTTGTGTGCAATGAAGAACGAGCTTTCCAACAATTTCATGCGCCTGGCGGAACGGCAGTCCTTTATTCGCTAAGTAGTCAGCAATTTCTGTTGCATTGGAGAAGTCTTGTGTTACAGCTTGCCCCATTTTTTCTTTGTTTACGGTCATTGTTTCTAGCATACCAGCCATAATATGAAGGCAGCCTTCTACTGTTCTCACTGTATCAAACATACCTTCTTTGTCTTCTTGTAAATCTTTGTTATACGCAAGCGGCAGTCCTTTCATGACCGTTAATAAACTAAATAGGCTCCCGTATACTCTTCCTGTTTTACCACGAATGAGCTCGGCCATATCCGGATTTTTCTTTTGCGGCATAATGCTGCTTCCTGTCGCATATTGATCGCTCATTTCAATAAACTGAAATTCTTGACTGCTCCATAAAATGAGCTCTTCACAAAAACGTGATACGTGCATCATTAATATGGATGAATTACTAAGAAACTCTAATATAAAGTCACGGTCACTTACCGCATCTAAGCTATTTTCATAGATTCCGTCAAAACCGAGAAGCTCCGCACTATACGCACGGTCAATCGGAAATGTCGTTCCCGCAAGTGCACCTGCGCCAAGCGGGGACATATTAATGCGCTTTAGTGAATCTTCATAGCGGTTTACATCGCGCTCTAACATCCAAAAATACGCAAGCACATGATGAGCGAACGAAATTGGCTGTGCACGTTGCAAATGCGTATATCCCGGCATAATCGTTTCAACATTTTTCTCTGCTTGATGTACAAGAACCGATTGCAGTTGTTTCGTCTCCTTTATAATATCTTTCACTTTATGACGTAAATATAAATGCATATCTGTCGCAACTTGATCATTACGGCTTCTTCCCGTATGAAGCTTCCCGCCAACGTCACCAATTTGTTCAATTAACATCTTTTCAATATTTAAATGAATATCCTCAGCATCTACTGAAAAAGTTAATTCGTTTGCTTGCGCTTTTTCTAGTAAATGTTGTAAGCCTTCTTTCATTTTATCGGCTTCTTCTTTTGTCACAATTCCTTGTTTCGCAAGCATTGTAACATGAGCGATACTTCCTTCGATATCTTCTACTACTAATTGTTGGTCAAAGGAGATGGAAGCCCCAAACTCCTCGACCCATTCTTCTGCTTCTGCTGTAAAACGACCGCCCCAAAGTTTGCTCACGCTTCCACCTTCTTCTGATTTACTTGGCTGTATACTTTTGTTGGAAGACCAAATAAAGAAATAAAGCCAATCGCCGCATCATGATTAAATTCATCATCCACTGTATATGTTGCTAATTTTTCATCGTATAGGGAATACTCAGATTTACGTCCTTCTACAATGGCATGACCTTTAAATAACTTCACACGTACCGTACCTGTTACTGATTTTTGTGTTTCTTGTAAGAAGGCAGCAAGTGCTTGTTTTAAAGGGGAAAACCATAAACCGTTATAAATAAGCTCTGTTAGTTTTTGCTCAATCATCGGTTTAAAATGAGCGACTTCTTTTACAAGCGTTAAATCTTCTAACTCTTTATGTGCTGTAAGCAATGTCATCGCTGCTGGACATTCATATACTTCACGTGATTTAATTCCAACAAGACGGTTTTCCACATGATCAATACGTCCAACCCCATGTTTTCCAGCAAGTGTGTTTAACGCCTTGATGAGTTCAGACAGTGAATAGGAAGTGCCGTTTAACGTTGTTGGTACACCTGCTTCAAATCCGATTTCCACAAATTCTGGTTTATTCGGTGTATCTTCTAATGCTAATGTCATTTCGTATGCCTCTTCTGGCGGCGCTGCCCATGGATCTTCTAAAACCCCGCACTCATTGCTGCGTCCCCATAAGTTTTGGTCAATAGAAAACGGACTATCTAAATTAATGGGAATTGGTACATCATTTTCTTTTGCATATGCAATTTCTTCTTCACGTGACCATTTCCACTCACGTACTGGCGCAATGACTTCTAAATACGGATCTAATGCTTGAATAGACACTTCAAAACGAACTTGGTCGTTCCCTTTCCCTGTACATCCATGTGCGACAGCACTTGCTCCTTCCTGCTCTGCGACTTCTACTAGTTTTTTCGCTATTAATGGGCGCGATAATGCCGAAACAAGTGGGTATTTTCCTTCGTATAACGTATGACCTTGCAATGCCATCAATGCATATTCATTCGCAAACTCTTCTTGAACATCAATCATGTAAGATTTAACTGCCCCTACTGAAAGTGCTTTTTCTTTTACAAACTCTAAATCTTTACCTTCCCCTAAATCTAAACAAAGTGCAATAACATCGTAATTTTTCTCTTGTAACCATTTAATTGCAACGGAAGTATCAAGCCCTCCGGAATATGCTAAGACAACTTTTTTCTTCTCCATTTTATATCCCCCTAAAGTATAAATATTCATCATAATTAATATTAATTCAAACTTTAACACCTTTCACAAAATGAATCAAGAGATATTAGCAAAAATTTTTCTAACAATTCCATCGAATTTCCGTCTTTTTTTCGGTACAATAAAGTGAAACTTTAATCAGTGGGGGTTTTCTTCATCCCCCACCGATTATTAGTTGAACCAATCGGGCTTTTACGGGCAGTTTGATCTCTCACCTAACTTCTTCGCTTTCGCTGAATTTTGAGGTGGGAGTCTTACTGCCCGTTAATGCGGGGTGAAAGTAGAATATGGGGGTGCCTATATGGAGCAATATTTTATATACGATGAACACCTAGGAATAGAAGTACCTGAATTGCAGGAAGAATGGGAAGATATCCCTGAAAAAATGCAGCATGCTATTTTATTAAAGTGGGAACAAATTCGCGGGAAAATACCAGATCGTATAAAAGAGCTTGAACACCATATTAATCAAAAACAGCATCGGTTAAATAACGAGGAAAACTTTGAGATTTCTTGTAGACTTAATTCTGAGATTGCCGACCTTGCCTCTGTCATTAACGATTTATGGCTTTGGTATCGTCTTACTCAACATGTATCTGAGGGGAAAACACACCATTAAAAAACATGCCCCCCTCATTTACTGTGGGTCATGTTTTTTTCATAACAAGGTTTGCAATATATGTTTTGCGCTGATTTCGCTAAGCATACATCAAATGGACCTACTAACAGATCCCTTTCTTTCGGTAACTTTACAAAAGCAACTAATTCTTCTTCATACTGAATTTTCTTTTGACAAAGAGAACATACTACATCTTTTCTTTTAAACATATCTTTGAACATAACGTCTCCTCACCTTTCATCTATCTATATAAATATATTCTCATACAAACTTGTTTTTGTAAAAAAATTACACATTATACATTCCCTGTGTCATATACTAACGAAAAGAGTTTGTATGGAAATATGATTCTAAAGGAGGTTAATTTGTATGAAAGCTCTATTTATTATCGGTTTAACTTTTCTAAGTGTCATTAGCTGGGACGCTTTTTTCAAAGAAAAAAGTGACAAACAGGAAACAAGCGAGTAAATTGTAGTACTCCTTTCTTATTACTTCTTGGACAACTTCTCGCTCTTCCTAAACAAATTGGACTATCCTACAAAAATATTTAAACAGAGCAACACCATTCCTATAAACTTACAAATTCTGTAGATTTTCTCCGGTTATTGTCGGTTTCCATCCGCATACATTTTATGAAAGTATGATATAATAATATAAAATCTTTTATAGAAAGGATTTAGATATCATGATCGCTCGAAGGAGCATGTGGCATCGAATTGATGAATCTTACACGTAGCGTATTTTTTTGCTTAGATACTTTAGTCTAGCGAAAAAAATACGAGAGTGGGGAAATTATGATTGCCCGAAGGATAATTTGGCAACGAAAAGACTCTTCTTACACATAGCGTTTTGTTTAAGTCGTATTGTTATTCGCTAAACAAAGCAAAGAAGAGAGCAGGATTGCTAAATGACAAATCCTACTCCAAGTTTTGTTTAGTCATTTTTAGGCTTAAACTAAAACGAAAGTAGGGAGAATTGATGGACGAGAGGATTATTCGTTATTTCTTCAGCGATATATAGCGTCGTTAGTTTGATGTAAACTAACTGAAGGCTATATGAGCTCGTAGTTAGTTTACAAGATGAAAAGAACTACTAACTACGGAAAGAAGGAATAACGATGAGGAACATCCAAAGTCGACAAATTATTAAAGAAATTTTTATGGTTTTAATCGGTTCATTTATTTTAGCAGCAGCGCTATATCACATTCATTTCCAAAATCACTTAACTGAAGGTGGTTTTGTAGGGATTGCACTGTTTATCCAAAACTTTTTTGATATTTCACCGTCTATTTCAACTGTATTAATGGATATCCCAGTCATTTTATTATGTGCTACATTTTTAGGTAAAAAGATGGTTGGCTATTCATTCTTAGGTTCAATTTCATTCGGAGTGTTTTATTCTTTAATGGAAAACTATTCTCCATTTACGGTAGATTTATCAAATCATTTATGGGTAGCTGCAGTACTAGGTGGCGCGTTAGCTGGAATTGGACTCGGTTTTATATTACGATTTGGTGGTGCAACCGGCGGAGACGATATTTTAACAATTGTATTAAGTAAAAACACGCGCTTTACAATTGGTCAAATTTTCTTCGTCTTTGATGCGATCGTACTTGCACTTTCATTATATTATTTAACTTGGACAGAAATTGCTTTTACTATTCTTTCAATTGCCATACAGGCAAAGACGCTCGATTACATTTATTATCCGGCGGAAGAAAAGAAAACGGTATCGATTCCAATGTCAAAACAACATGCAACAAATTAAAAAGCGAAAGGCTTCGGCCTCTCGCTTTTTAATTTGTTCTTTTTTCTTTTTCTATTATGTAACGCACTTGATAAAACCTGTTTACAAACTCTGTTACATTCCTTGTTAGACGATAATTCACTGTAGAACCAATTGCAATCCCGATAACTGGAATACCTTGAAAAAGTTTCCGGCGAAGCGCATAAATAGAGAACGTCTTCAAAATTTGTTTTAATACAATTTCCGTAGAGGCTGGTTTTAATACTTCTTCTTCCCCTTCATAAAAGAACGAATCTTCTTGTTCTAACTCCTGAAGTAAGTTATACCAAGCATATTGCTGAAGTCTTGCGGGCAAAAGAGCAGCATGAAATACTTTTAAAGCGAGCATCATTTCATACGGCTTGTTCACATCATGACCAAATGATGTTGCAATAAGTTGAACAGCTTTTACATTTAGCGCAATCATAACTGGAAAATCAGCTGTCAATAATAACAAACCACCGGCCCCAGTTGCTCCTCCCTGCACGAAAGAATATAAACGATGACGAGCTGTCTGCTGCTCTGCTATATATGTTAATTGATCAATGGATAATTCTTTCAATTCTTCCAGCTGCTCAATTGATTCATCAAACAACCGCGCTGTTCCTAAAATACGATTGCGTGCCTCAAGCTGTGATTGCGAGCTTTGCATCAATGCATGAAGATGAAACAACCATCCGTCTGCTTTCGTGAACAACGCTTTTCGCTTTTCCTCTGGAATCTTCGCAATGGAAGCCTGTAGCCACTTATCAAACATCTTTTGAAAATCAGTAGCTTCTTGTTCTAATAGCTGCCCTTCCCAATTTTTAACCTCTTGTAAAATGGCTTGTTCTCGCTTTGATCGCATTAACAATCACCTCGCTCAATTTTTTTCTATTGTAACATATTTCCGGTTTTTTCTTCGTACACCTGCTAAGCTAAACATATATTTATCCAATACACGTGAGGGATATTCATGTATCCGCGCGCGAAAGCATTTGGAATTGTACTTCATAACGAACGAATTCTCGTTCAAGAGTATAATGTAGAAATTGAAACGTATTACAGACTGCTCGGTGGTTCGATTGAATTTGGAGAGGAATCAGCAGAAACGGTGATTCGTGAATATAAAGAAGAGCTAGGTGCTCACATAGAAGTGATTGATTACTTAGGATGCCTCGAAAATATTTTTCATGAAGGCCATGAGATTATTCAATTATATTCTCTCCATTTTGTAGAGAGATCACCTTATGAAACCATGACAATTCCTATTATAGACGGAGAATCTAATACATATGCGACGTGGGTTCCGATTACAGCATTTCTGAATCAAGAAAAATATTGTATCCAAGTGGACTAACGGAATTTCTTGCCACAAAAAGAAAAGACGGAACCTTATAAGGTCCCGTCTTTGTTCATATATTAACCAATGTTTCCAAGACGTAATACGTCACGAGCAATCATAACTTCTTCGTCAGTTGGAATTACGATAATTTTTACTGGAGAGTGAGGGAAGCTGATGAATGCTTCTTCACCGAATACGTTGTTGCGTTTTGCATCAAAGTATACACCCATAAATTCAAGACCTTCTAATACGCGCTCACGAATGATTGCACTGTTTTCACCTACACCAGCTGTGAAGATGATTGCGTCAACGCCTTTCATACGAGCTGAATAAGAACCAATGTATTTATGGATACGGCTTACGAATACATCAAGAGCTACTTCCGCACGGTGGTCGCCTTCTTCTTCTTTCGCGATGATGTCACGTAAGTCACTAGAGAAACCAGTAAGACCTAACATACCACTTTTCTTATTTAATACGTTAACTACTTCTTCTACAGTTTGGCCTGTTTTTTCCATGATGTATGGAATTAACGCAGGGTCAAGGTTACCAGAACGTGTACCCATTGTTACACCAGCAAGTGGAGTGAAGCCCATAGAAGTATCAATCGATTTTCCGCCTTCTACAGCTGCGATACTTGCACCATTACCTAAGTGACAAGAAAGTAGACGCAAGCTTTCAAGTGGACGACCTAACAATTCAGCTGCACGCTCAGTTACATATTTATGAGAAGTTCCGTGGAAACCGTATTTACGGATGCCGTATTTCTCATAGTATTCATATGGTAAGCTGTAAAGGAATGCAGATTCTGGCATTGTTTGGTGGAATGCTGTATCGAATACTGCTACTGCTGGTACGTTCGGAAGTACTTCTTGGAACGCTTTAATACCAACAACGTTTGCTGGGTTATGAAGTGGTGCTAAATCACTTAAATCTTCAATGTCAGCTAATACTTGATCAGTAATTAAAACAGAGTCAGCAAACTTTTCGCCGCCGTGTACAACACGGTGACCGATACCGCTAATCTCATCAAGAGATTTCACGATTCCATTTTCAGTTAATTTTTTAAGAAGCATATTAACTGCTACTGCATGATCTGGAATGTTTGTAACTTCTTTTTGTTTTTCACCGTTCACAGTAATTGTGAAGATACTATCTTCTAAACCGATACGTTCTACTAAACCTTTTGTTAATACTGTCTCACTTGGCATTTCAAATAATTGGAATTTCAAAGAAGAGCTTCCTGCATTAATCGCGATGATTTTTGACATCTAGTCTTTCGCCCCTTTTTCTCTTGGTAGTTGTGTGGATAAAACCACAAACCGCTCGATTTTATCTGTTTACATGTACCAAAGATGAAAACGTTTCATCCCCAGTAAATTTTATACTCACGAATTTAATTTAAACATCGTACGCCATATATTTCAAGTGAAAAAATTATAACACCAAGAAAAAATATATATTACAGATTTCAAAAAAATTCAGTTTTATCTTGTATATATTACAAATTATTACACATAATACAAAACTGTATTATATATAAGAGTGCTTCTGTTACACAGATTACGATTTATGAGTTGCGAACCAAGTATTTAATTGATCCATAATGTTCTCCATCGCCTTCATATTAGAAAACTTAGGTAATTCCACTAACAACGCCTGTTTTGGCATCGTTACATTTGGACCTTTCTTTTGGAGAACAAATATACTTTTTGCATTTTTCTCGTTTTTAAACATGGAAACAGGAAGCTGTAATAGCCCTTGAATAAAGCTTGTTTCTTTAATAAATGCATGTAGTTTTGGCGCTTGCTCACTTTCAAAGATGAAGTTTGGTACTAAGAAGAATAAATATCCTCCTTCTTTTGTATGCTTCACACTTTGTTCAATAAATAAGTGATGTGCATACGACATTCCTTCATCTGCTTTTAACGTATATTCACTTGCACCTATTTCATTGGGATAAAACCCAACTGGCACATCACAAACAACTGCATCTACTGGATCAATATAAAGCGGCGCTAGTCCATCTTGATTGAAAAACTCAATTGCTCGCTTTTGTAAATTCGCATTCACTAAAGCAAGTCTAACAAGTAAGTCATCCACTTCTACACCAAATCCAGTTACCGTTGTCCCTTCTTGAGCACCATTAAAAATTGTCGTCATTAAGTTTCCTGTCCCAATCGCAGGATCTAAAACAACAATTTCTTTTTGGCCTTTCATAAATTTATGGAATAAATAACTCATAAACATTCCAACTGCATCAGGCGTCATTTCATGATTCGCCTGTATACCTTCTTTCATTCCTTTTAAAATAGCGAGCTGAAATGCTTTGCGAATTTCCTCGCTTTTATATGTTTCTTCATTAAACTTACTATATTCACGATTCAACCGTTCAGTTGTTGATTCTGATAATTCTTCTTGTAAAATTGCTCCTTCAAACAGGTTATCCCCTGTTTCTACAAGCGCTTCTAAGTATGTTACATCCAATTCTTTACGTAAAATTACGGTAGAAGAATCAAAAATAGAAAATAATGTTTCTACTGTCTGACTCACATATATTCCTCCTTCAGTCAATTACACATAACTTATATCATACCATAAAATGAGACTTTAATCAGCGGAGAGGTTTCTTCATCCCCGCTGATTATTAGCCTTCACCAATCGGGCATTTACGGGCAGTTGATCTTCCAAACAGCTTCTTTGCGTTACTGCACTTTAAGGTAGGAGATTTACTGCCCGCAAATAGCGGGGCGATTTAATTTTTTACCAAAAGAAAAAGCGAACTCTTTTTTAGAGCTCCCTTTTCAAAAATAACAACGATATCGGCGGTTCGACAATACATATGAAAAAGCGACCTCTTAGAAAGAGGCCGCCTTCAATCTTATTACTTAGCAGCTTTTGCTGCTTCTAATGCTGCTTCATAGTTCGGATGGCTCGTACCCTCGCTTACGTATTCTACGTAAACTACTTTGTCGTTGCTATCTACTACGAATACTGCACGTGCAAGTAAACGAAGTTCTTTCATTACTACGCCGTAAGCTTCACCGAATGAAAGGTCACGGTGGTCAGAAAGTGTTGCTACGTTTTCTAAGCCGTTTGCTGCACACCAACGTTTTTGAGCGAATGGTAAATCAACACTAATTGTTAATACTTTTGCATTTTCAATACCAGCTGCATCTTGGTTGAAACGACGAGTTTGAGCGTCACATACACCAGTATCGATCGATGGTACAACACTGATTAATTTTACTTCACCTTTGTATGTTTCTAAACTTACTGGAGATAAGTCGTTTGCTAGCACTTGGAAGTTTGGCGCTTGATCGCCAACTCTAACTTCTGTTCCAACTAAAGTAATTGGGTTACCTTTAAAAGTTACGTTTGCCACTTGAAAATCCTCCCTTATTTAAACAAAATATGTACACTGTAAATGATAGTTTGTCCCTATTCAGAATGCAAATAAAATTACTTTATTTACATAAAAAATAAAGAAGCTAACCGATCGATTAGCTTCTTTTCACTGTTATATTTCAAACTCAGGCTCCCCGCCTTTTCGCTTCTCCATCATTTCCTTCACTTTATCGACAGCTTGTGGTGCTAGCTCAATGATTTTATCAATCACATGTGTTTGTTTATCTAAATGCAATACTTTTATACCTTGTCCATTTATAACGAGAAAGGCAACTGGATTAATGGAAACACCACCACCGCTCCCGCCTCCAAACGGATGACGACCGGCGTTTTCTGTTCTTCCAAATTCGCTCCCTCCAGCAGCAAATCCAAAACTCACTTTAGAAACCGTTAAAATGACGCTTCCATCAGCTGCTTTAATTGGATCCCCGATAATTGTATTTACATCAGTCATTTGTTTTAAATGCTGCATTGCTGTTGTCATTAAACCTTGAATTGGATGATCCATTTTATCCTCCCTATGCTTGGATAGATTTTTCTGCTACACCAGATCTTTGTTTTCTCATAAACGAGAGGATTTTCACTCCTGTTACGAGGGCGCGATATATATGAAAGGATGCTGTTAATTCACCTTTCGTCGCAAATCCCTTCCCTTGAAATACAGGCGTAATTTCAAACTCTGGTATATCAATAACATGTGTATATTGTCCCAAGACACCTGCAGTCATACCTTTGACTCCCCATGCATATCCCGTAACAATTCCAGTACTAGCTGCATCGCCCATTCCAATTTGCGAATGCCATTTCCACTTATTGATTTTCACTTTTTTAAGAAAATCTTTAATAATAGTATGCATTTCTTGCAGCTTTTTTATCAATTCACCGGCACTATCGAGTTGCGCCATGATTTTATTTTCAATCCCGCCATCTTTCTCTGCCTTTTCAATTTTTTGACCGGTCTTTTTTTGCTGTTTCTCAATTCTTTCCAACACATCGAATGTATAGTGAATCATCCATATTTTCACTTGAAATAAACATTGTTTCTCCACTTCTGAATATAAAAACGTCACTTTCAGAGATAGTTTCGACAATATTATAAGTAAAATGAACAAGAGAAGAATTCCAATTCCAATTACAAGCCACTTCATTCGTACCATCCTTTCACTCCACATCCATTATCGACAAGTTCAAACAGGCTTAAACAAGCAAGACAAAATTGAATATATAAACTTTTCTAAAAATAAAGGAGGATTTTGACAATTTATATCGAAATATAATATTTGAGCATATCATTAGAACTTTTTCTTATGGTGCACAACGTTAAATTCAACTTCAATGGAGGGGTACACAATGACAGATCGTCGCAATTTATTTTTCTTTTATGGTGATGACAAAGCAGCTCTTGTCGAAAAAATGAAACCAATATATCGTACATTAGAGGAAAAGGGATTTACCATATTAGATCATCCAAAAAACGCAAACGCTATCGTCAGTGTCGGAGATGACGGCACCTTCTTACAAGCTGTTCGCAAAACAGGCTTTAGAGAAGATTGCTTATATGCAGGTATTTCTACGAAAGATGAAATTTCTTTCTACTGTGATTTCCATATCGACCATGTCGATACAGCCCTTCAAGAAATTACACAAAATGAAATTGAAGTGCGCAAATATCCAACAATTCAAATAGATGTTGATCATGGCACATCTTTCCATTGTTTAAATGAGTTTTCTTTACGCTCTAGCATCATTAAAACATTCGTAGTAGATGTGTACGTTGATGATTTATATTTCGAGACATTCAGAGGAGACGGTTTAGTCATCTCTACACCAACTGGAAGTACAGCTTATAATAAATCGTTACATGGGGCAGTTGTTGATCCATTAATTCCATGCTTCCAAATAAGCGAACTTGCTTCTTTAAATAACAACACATACCGTACACTTGGATCACCGTTCATCTTAAACCATGAACGTACATTAACATTAAAGCTTACTCCAGACGGTAATGATTATCCTGTTATCGGCATGGATAACGAAGCGCTTAGCATTAAACAAGTTGAAAAAGCAGTTGTTCGTTTAAGTGATAAACAAATTAAAACAGTAAAATTAAAACACAATTCGTTCTGGGAGAAAGTACAAAGAACGTTTTTATAAGAAAAAATGAGTGCTAGGAGATTCCCTAGCACTCATTTTTATCTTATATATAAATCCAATTTGATTTTCTAACAGATACATGATGGTTATGAAAAACAGACAGAGACCTCCACTCATTTTCTCCTTCTGTTTTCACATGGAATGGGGCTAAAAAAGGCACTGACCGCTTCTATCCATGGCCGGATCCTCTCATCCATCTGAAAAGAATGGTTTGATGTTCGTTTTTTAATTTGGAGTTATATATTGTCAAACAGCTACTATTATTGTTGATACACAATTTGACCATCTATTACCGTTTCCGTAACTTGTATATGTTTTATGTCTTCAACTTCAATTTCAAATACATCACGGTCCATTATGGTGAAATCCGCTTCATATCCCCGTGCGATTTTACCACGTTCGTTTTCTTTTCCAATTGTATATGCACTACCAGTTGTAAAGAGCGAAACAGCTTCAAAGACCGATAAACGTTCTTCTGGTATATAACATACTCCATCAATAAAACTTCGCCGCGTTACGGCACTATAGATTCCTAAAAACGGATTCACTTGTTCAATTGGCGCATCTGATCCACCACCACAATGTAATCCTGCACGGAGCAACGTCTTCCAAGCATAGGCATACTTTAGGCGATGCTCACCTAACTTTTCAACAACTGACGGAAAGTCAGACGAGACAAATACAGGCTGAAGATCAAGAATTACTGGCAAAGACTTCATTCGCTCAATTAAATCTTCACGAGCAAGCTGGCAATGAATAATCCGATCACGTAGTCCCTCTGCCGAAGGATATAGCTCCAGTGCAGCAATTACATATTCAAGAGACAGATCACCAATTGTATGAATCGCAACTGGCATATGTAAGTCACGTGCTTTTTTGACGAGCTCAGCCAATTCTTCACGCGAAAAAATCGCCACACCATTTGTTTCCTTCTCATCTTCATATGGTTCACTTAATAAGGCTGTTCTTCCACCAAAAGAACCGTCTGAAAAAATCTTCATCGCTCCAAATTCAATATAATGTTCATTTTCATATTCTTTTCGCTCATCTGCCACTTCATGATGAACGAGTAAATGTGCTTTAAAAGGTATTTCTTTTATAACGGATGAAAACGCATTGTACGTTTTTCGAAAACCACCGTAATAATTTAAATCCTCTGTATGTCCACCTACTAACCCGTACTTCCAACAATCTCGAATAGCTGTTTCGAGTGATCTTCGTAAATATGCTTCATCTATTTCAGGCTGAATATGCTTCATTAATTCTTGCGCTTGTTCATATAAAAGACCCGTTAATTCATTTGATGCATCACGGCCAATTTTGCCGCCTTTCGGTTCTTTTGTCTCAACTGTTATATTTGCTTTTTCAAGTATATAAGAATTCACCCACGTAACATGGCGGCAAACGCGCTTTAATACAATAGGATGCTCTTTCGAAATCGCATCTAAATCACGAACATGGACGTTTTTTGTATCTGTGAAATGATTTTCGTTCCAACCTTCACCTATAATCCACGTCCCCTTTGGCGCTTCATTTGCGCGCTCTCTAACGAGCAGGAGCATTTCCTCATAAGATGTACATGCCGACAAATCTAATCGAAGTAACCGTTCTCCATGCCCAATAAGATGCATATGGCTATCTACAAGCCCTGGAATCATCACCTTTCCTTCTAAATCATGTAACTTTTCAACTGGATACCGACTTTCTAACTCCTGTTTATTTCCTAAATCTATAACCCTTCCCTTATTAACATAAACAGCTTCTACTGTTTCATTTTCTTTCCTCATCGTATAAATATTCCCACCGTGCCAAATCTCTCCCATCTTCCCACCCCTTTTTCTTTCTAGTCTACAAAATTGAAACGAAGAAAAAAAGCACCACTCTACAAACTAAGTAGTTCCGTTTTCGTGGAGAAACATTGTAAATAGCATATGAATTAACATAGTAATTGGTATGCTTTTTACATTGGTGCATCAACTTTTATAAAGAAATTATGTTTAAAATAGCATAAACAGCACCTAAAATAATGTCGTGGCAATCGCTGTTGTCATCGTACGAATAAGGATGTTAATTCAAATATTAATTGGAGGCTATTTTGAGAAAAATTATAGGATGATACCATTTTAATTAAATATATACAAAGTTTGCGAAAAGACATACTTACACTAACGAAGCAGGATTGTAACTATAATAATTACGGAAGACTCGTTCCGATAAATTCCGTATAAAAAATATCGAGTGAATCATAAATTTTCACGATAATATGTATTTGTAAAGGAGGGAAATGAATGTTACAAGAATTCAATAATTTAATGGATTACATCGAAACACATTTAACGGAAGAAATCTCTGGAAAAGATATATCGAAAATTGTAGGACTATCTGATTATCATTTTAAAAGAATGTTTTCGTATATGGCTGGAATGTCATTGACTGAGTATATCAAAAATAGGAGATTATCGGTTGCGAATGTTGAATTAATTAACGGAGCAAAAGTGACAGATATTTCCTATAAATATGGCTATCAATCAATAGAAGGATTTTCAAGAGCCTTTCGTGAATGGAGTGGTTTTTTACCTTCAGAAGTAACTAAAAACAAATTTCAAAAATCATTTCCCAAATTTTCATTCTATATAGATATAAAAGGAGGAAAATCTATGGAATTCAAAATTGAAAAGAAAGAGAAATTTAATATAGTAGGTGTATCGAAAAGAGTGCCAATTCAATTCGAGGGTGAAAATAAAGCTATCTTAGAACTAGCCCAGTCCATTACCGAACAACAAAGAAATGAAATGCATCAATTAGCTGATTTATATCCTCATCAAGTCTTGAATGTTTCTTTTGATTTTGATGACGGATACCTGGAAGAAAAAGGATACTTAACTCATATGATTGGTTTCGCAACTACAAAAGAGAATCCATTTGATAATTTAGAGCAAATTACTATTGAAGAAAGTTTATGGGCAATTTTCCCTAATCAAGGACCATTTCCTGCTACACTTCAAGAAACTACCGCAAAAATTTATTCTGAATGGTTGCCTTCTTCGGATTATGAACTAGTAGAACTACCTGGAATTTCTTTTACAAAGTACAATGGTACATCGGAAAATGTATATAGTGAAATTTGGATGGCAGTAAAGAAAAAAGTTAGCGATAAACTTGGATGATTATTATATTTACAGAAGTTTTTTCGAAAATCACACATTAAAATTAAAAAGGTTGGGGTTTCCTTTAATTTTGACCCCAAACCTTTTTTGTGTGCTAATTATATTGTTATTTATGTTGCTAATACATATGTTATTTAACCTGTGTTTTCGGATTTTCTCCACGTTATTGGAACTACTTATTTACAAACATGGTGCTGCTCCAAAAATTAATGCTCGTTAGCTGGGATTGTTGAGACTTGCCACTCTACATTAAATTTATCTTTTACTTGTCCATATGCTGGACTCCAGAATGTTTCTTGAAGCGGCATTACAACCTCTCCACCATCTTGTAATTTCCCAAATACTTCTTTTGCCTTTTCAGCATCACTTACTCTAACCACTACCGTCACCTGTGATCCAATTTGATACGGTTGACCTGGGAATGTATCAGAAATCATAAGATCCGTATTCCCGATTTTTAAATGTGCATGTAAAATGTAGTCTTTCACTTCATCTGGGACAGTGAATTCTGGATTTTCAGGCATTTCTCCAAATGTTTGAATGACTTCAACTTTTGCATCCAACGCATGTTCATAAAACTTCACTGCTTCTTGTCCATTACCATTCAAAACTAAATACGGGTTAATACCTAAAATCATAAAAGACACCTCTTTTTTTCAAATTTTGAGTAGTCATTATACAACTCGAACGAGAACATTTGTTCTCATTCATTTTATCATACACAACATACACAAGCAACATTCTAATTCATCATTTGCAAATGTTTCATTTCTTATTTTGATGCCAGTTTCATTTCTTGCTTTCTAAGTTCAACACGTCTAATTTTTCCGGAAATCGTTTTTGGTAGTTCGTCTAAAAATTCAATTTTACGAGGGTATTTATATGGTGCTGTTAATTTTTTAACATGTTCTTGGAGTATAGGAATCAATGTTTCTTCCGTTTCTTGTATGTTATCTCTTAAAACAATAAATGCCTTCACAACACTTCCGCGAATTTCATCCGGGCTTGCGACAACCGCACATTCTCTTACATACGGGTGTTTCACAAGCGCATCTTCGACTTCAAATGGTCCAATTGTATAGCCAGAGCTAATGATAATATCGTCACCGCGCCCTTCGAACCAAAAATAACCTTCTTCATCCTTTTTCGCTTTATCACCCGTAATATAATAATCACCACGGAATTGCATCGCCGTCCGCTCATCGTCTTTATAATATTGTTTAAAGAGCGCTGGTGTTTCAATATGAACGGCAATATCTCCTACCTCGCCTATGGATACAGGTTGTCCTTCTTCATTTACGATATCTACATGATTACCTGGCGTTGGTTTTCCCATAGACCCTGGTCTCATCTCCATGCCTTTCATTACGCCAACAAGTAATGTATTCTCTGTTTGGCCATAGCCATCTCTAACTGTCACATTAAAATGATTTTGAAACGTTTCTATTACCTCTCGGTTCAACGGTTCCCCAGCAGATACAGCACTATGCAACGCCGTTAGCTCATATTGCTGCAAATTCTCTACTTTTGCCATTAAACGATATTCTGTCGGTGTACAGCAAAGTACGTTCACTTTATTATGATCTAATAACTGTAAATATGTTTTCGGTTCAAATTTACCGTGATATACAAATCCTGTTGCTCCAGAACCGAGCGTTGCTAAAAACGGGCTCCAAATCCACTTTTGCCATCCTGGACTAGCCGTTGCCCATACGACATCATTCTCTTCTATTCCAAGCCAATTCGGAGCGCTTGTACGCAAGTGCGCGTAGCCCCAGGCATGTGTATGAACCACACCCTTCGGATTTCCCGTTGTTCCAGATGTATAGGATAAAAAGACCATATCTTCTCGGTCTGTCTTTACAATTTCCAATTCATCACTTTCTGTTTCTAACGCCGTTTGTAAATTAATCCAACCGTCTACTGATTGCTCGCTCAATACGAACTTTTGCAGGGACTCCATCATGTCTACCCCTTCAAATTGCTTCATATACGGCTCATAACTAACAATTGCCTTTACTTCTCCATGCTGAATACGATATTCAATATCTTTTTTGCGAAGCATTTCTGAACTTGGAATCACTACAAATCCTGCTTTAATCGCAGCAATATACGTCATATACGCTTCAATTAAACGGGGCATCATAATGAGAAGCTTGTCCCCTTTTTGCAAACCGCTCTTTATAAAAGCGTTTCCAATTTTATTTGCACCTTTTATTAATTCAAAATATGTAACCTCTCTTCTATTCCCTTCATCATCTTGCCAAATTAAAGCAAGTTTCTCATTGTCATTCGTATATTTTTCTATCTCTGCAACTAAATTATAAGATGGTGGCGCTAATAATTCTTCTCTTTTCATAAACATCCTCCTCTGTCTTCTATGCCTCCCTTCTATAATAAAGAATTTTCAGTAAATTTTGAACCCTCTTCTTTTGACAAATTTTTCAGCCATACTTCGACAAAAAGAAGGAGCAGAAAAATCTGCTCCTTCTAAGCCATTATATATGGGAATTATTTGTGGAAACCTCCGCCTAATTGTTGTTCTGCTAGAGAAACTAGACGTTTTGTAATTTCGCCACCAACAGATCCGTTAGCGCGAGATGTTGAATCAGCTCCAAGTTGAACACCGAACTCTTGAGCGATTTCGTATTTCATTTGATCTAATGCTGCTTGAGCACCAGAAACTGCTAATTTATTTGTGCTTGCCATATGGTATCACCTCCTTGTGAGTATAGAGTGTGATAAACCATAGGACTTCATACATATCTATAGATGGTAATTTATGGTTTAAAAGGATGTTCAAAAAGTTCGGTAAAGATAGCTGTCGCATTTCTTCGTTGCGCGCCAGTCCGGTACTCGTGGCTTCCGCGTCTCGAACTGCTCGGCTCTCTTTATCCTCCTTTTTGAACAAGCACTTTTAGAAAAGATCTTCAAATTGTTCTTCTTCAGCCACTTCTACTGTTTGTAATACTATTGTTTCTGTACCAGCAACAGCGGATTCAAGGAGTGGTGTGAAGTCATATTTTGATTCAAAGCGATTCGCTTTTTCACGCTTCGGTTTTGTCGCTGGACTTGCTGGTGTAAATACTGTACAGCAGTCCTCATACGGACGGATTGAAATATCATATGTTCCAATTTCATTAGAAATTTTAATAATTTCTAGTTTATCCATCGTAATAAGCGGACGAATAATCGGATAGTTTGTAACTTCATTAATCGTATGCATGCTATCTAACGTTTGGCTTGCTACTTGTCCAAGGCTTTCACCAGTTGCAATCGCAAGTGCATTACGCTCTTCTGCAATGCGTTCTGTAATACGCATCATCATACGGCGCATAACTGTCATAGAGTAGCTAGATGGAATTTCTTTATTAATTGTTTTTTGCACTTCTGTAAATGGAACAAGATGAAGCGTTACACGTTTGCAATACTTCGTTAACTCTTGTGCTAAGTCAATTACTTTTTGCTTCGCACGTTCACTTGTGAACGGCGGACTGTGGAAGTGAACAGCCTCTACTGACACACCGCGTTTCATTGTTAAGTACGCAGCTACTGGGCTATCGATACCGCCAGAAAGAAGTACCATTACTTTTCCACCAACGCCAACTGGTAATCCGCCAGCTCCCATACGCTCATCACACATAATATAGCTGTAACCGCTGCGAATTTCTACGCGAACATTTACATCAGGGTTATGAACATCTACTGTAATATCCTCTGTATTTTCTAGAATATGACCACCGATCTCCGGTAGCAATTCCATTGTTTGCATCGGGAAGCGTTTATCAGAGCGGTGTACTGTAATTTTAAACGTTTTTACATCACCTTTTACTTGTAAGAAAGCAGCTAACGCACCTTTTTTAATCTCTTCTAATTCTGATGGTACTTTCATTGCTAAGTTAAATTTATGAATACCAAATACATCTTGTAATCTCTCTGCAATCGCTTCATGGTCTTCACCATTTAACTCAATGTACATGCGATCATGTGTTGCATCAATTTTAATATTTGGGAATTTCTTTAATTTAAATTTCACGTTATCTTTTAACGTACTCACAAACTTCGAACGATTTTTTCCTTTTGTCGTCATTTCACCGTAACGAACTAAAATGTACTCATATTTCATCATATTTCCTTACCTCATCACTTCATATAATTTTGGCAATGTTTCTTTTATAACTTCTTCAAATCGCATGACTTCTTCCATCGTATTCTCTGGTGCTAAACTAATACGAATCGCACTTGCTGCAGCAGCATGCGGTATACCCATCTCTATTAGTACACGACTTATTTCATTCGCTTTTGAGGAACAAGCTGATTTTGTTGAGACATATACGTCACGTTCTTCTAGAGCATGAACCACTACTTCTGGTTTTAAACCAACGAACGATACATTTAAAATATGCGGCGCTGCATATGGAAGCGACGTATTAATTGTTACGTCCTCCATTCCCTCGAAGAACTGGACGAGTTCTGCTTGTAACTTCTGTAAATGCACTCGCTTTTCTCCGGTCTGTTCCATCGTCATACGTAGTGCCTTGACCATCGCAACAATACCAGGTAAATTCTCTGTTCCTGAACGATAGCGAAGTTCCTGCTGACCTCCTGATAAAATCGGATCTAACCTTACGCCGTCACGTACATATAGAAGCCCTGTTCCTTTTACACTATGAAATTTATGTCCAGATATCGAACAAAGATCAATATAAGAAGCATGTAAATGAAGTGGGACTTTTCCAATTCCTTGCACATGGTCCACATGGAATCTTACTTTTGGATAATTGGCTAGTAATTCACCAACCTCAGAAACAGGCTGAATCGCCCCTGTTTCATTATTCACATGGATCATGGAAACAAGAATTGTATCCTCACGAAGCGCTCGTTTTACGTTTTCTACTGATACAACTCCGTGCTCGTTTACAGGTAAATATGTTACATCAAAACCGAGACCTTCTAATTGTTTATATGCTTCAAACACAGACGCGTGTTCAATATTTGTTGTAATAATATGTTTGCCACGAGAGCGATTCCTCATCGCTATTCCTTTAATCGCAAGGTTATTACCTTCCGTCCCACCTGATGTGAAAATAATCTCAGAGGGCTTAACATGAAGAAGCTCTGCCGCAATCGTTCTCGATTGCGTTAATAAACGCTCTGCTTCTCCTCCGAGCGAATGAATAGAAGAAGGGTTTCCAAAATATTTTCCTGCAACCGTTACGTAAGACTGAAGGACTTCTGGATATGGTTTCGTCGTCGCACTATTATCAAAATAGATCATCGTTCTTCCCCTTTCAGCGCTGTCACATCATATAATCATATCACAAATACATGTAATTACGCTAAATATACTGAGCGGTTCCATTTTAAAATGTAGAAGTATGCTTCTTTATTTTAAAACGAATAACACTGCTGTATTCCGCTATTCATTATAGCAACATCATCCGAGAATTTACACAAATCGAGCATAAAAAAACAAACCCCTTTTTCATCAAGGGGTTTGTTCGTTATCTACAAATTGGGCAATTTTTTGAACTACACCAGGTTCAAGTTGTTCTAAAACAGAAGCTGCTTGTTCTAACGCTGCATCGTATTCATATTCGCGGAACAATCTTTCTGCATTCTCTAAGCTTTCTGCCAAACCCGTATCATGACTGCGGTAACGATTACCGTATTGGATTAGCTTTTCAACTAAATACGCCTGTTCAATTAACTCCTGCGTCTTTTCATATACACCATTTACGGTTGAATATGCTTCTTCTAACATGTCATTTACAACATGCATATTCAGCGGTTTTAATTCTAATTGTCCATAAACACCTTGCATTGCCTCTTGGCCTCTTTGTAAATCTTCCATAATGCTTGCTGGAAGACCTGGTAAGTTAGACTTTTGCATAAAGCGTTTTGCTTCTACAATCATATGACGCATTTCTTGCAACTTCTCATGCGCTTCAAACTCTTCTTTACGCATCGTTTGCAGCATTTCTGTATATTCTACATGAAGTACCTTTAACGTTTCACATTGCTCATAAATCTCTTCCAGTTCTTCACGAATGACAGAGAAAGCAATATCTTGCTCTGCAATACGTAATTGCAACACTTCAAAGCGTTTCATTAAAATATGCATTTGTTTTTCAATCAACTTTTGTGACTCAATATCTTTATCTTGCAACTGATAGCTTTGTTTTACAAATTGCGTTTCGGATTTTGTCTCAATTGCTTTTTCATGAATTTCCTCTAAATCTTCATAAACAGTAACTGACTTTTTCTCTACATAATGCTTCGCATGCACTTCTTGTTCTAATTGATCATACAACGTATCCAGACGCTTTTTTATGCCTTCTATTTTCTCAGTGACTTCCGTTATGTGAAGTTCTTCTAAATCAATCAAACATGTTTGTAGTTGTTTGTTCATCTCTCGTACTTCTTTAGGAATTTCTAAATGATTTAATACATATCCTTGTCGTTTCATATCATCATGACCTTGTAACAAATCACTTAATTGTACTGGTAATGTCGCTTGACACTCGACTAATAAATCAGGAACTTCATGAACGATAATCTCTAAATTCGCTAATCCATCTGCCAAGCTTTTTACAATGTCACGCGCCTTTAAATAATCGCCGTTTGCAGTTGTCTCCTCAAACTCTTGAAACTTCGCCTGTTCGCTATCAAGTAACTCTTCAATTTTCTGTTCAGATTGTCCAAACATGTGACGATGAGCGAGTACACTCTTTTTCATACTACGATATGTATCACGTAAACCTTCAATTTCCGAACTATTTTTCTCATAGCTCTCTAACAATTGCTGCAGTTCATTTAACATCTCCGTAATGCGGTTATCCGCTTCATCTAAATCACGAATGGAGTCATTCATTAAACGCTTTGCTTTTCGGAAGGAAAATTGTGAGGCTGACTTTTGAGCGTTTTCTAATGTTTTATCAGCTTTTGGCAAAATCGTTGTAACAATTTCATCCCAATCTTCGCGCCACTTTCCAAACAATTCTTCTGTTTGACCAGTCATATTTAAATCTTTAACCCGTTTCAATTCATCTGCAACAGGCTTATCTTTTATCTCTTGTTTCCACTGCTCAAGTGCTTCAATATCTTTATATAAACGATTTCTTATCACAAGCTCTATCATGAGCAGCACCAAAATAGAGCTTACTACGATGATAACGATCGTCAGGATAGAATCCATGCAAAATAGCCTCCTACTTATATCTCTTTTTTTGTCCGTTCCGTTTATGAAATGGAAGGCATTATGTACAAAAGGGAACTCTTCCCCTTATATTTAACAACTAACAATGTATTAATCATACCATGTAATGATATGTTTTTGACCTAGTTTTTTTAAAATTTCATGTTTCTTTTGTTCCTTTTATATATTACTTCCTAAAAATTTCTGTATCTCTTTTTCATACATTTATTGTAATACCTGGATTGAACTACCTTCACTTCCTTTAGAGGAGAGGTAATAAGGACATCTCTTTCCTATGTGATACAAAATAAATCACTCTCGTTAATGGTGGTTCCACCTGTATAACACGAATCCCATCTTGCACCGTTTGTTTTACTGCACTTTCCGGCAATAACGTAATACCGAGACCTGCTCGAACCATAGCAAGCATCGGTTCAGCGTAAGACGTTTCTACAGCGATAGTAGGATTAACACCTATTCTCTTGAATGTTGTCACAACCATCTTTCTCATATCACAAATCTCCGGATAAATGATCAGTTTTTCATGCTGTAAATTCCTTAGTTGAACCGCATGCTTATCTTTATAAACATGTTCATTAGAAACAACGCAAACAACCTTTTCCCTTTTTACTTCTTTTATGAACTTAGCCCCTTCCACTTCCGAATCAATTAACATCGCATCAATCTTTCGCTCACGAAATAATTCTATTAACATTTTTGTATGTTCAATTTGCCATTCTACTTCGTATGCTTCTAATGAATCTTTGCATTTTGATATGTAATGAGCAGCTAAACTTGGCAATACCCCAATTGAAATTTTCTTCTTTTCTCGATGCTCTTTTAACTCTCCTTTCATTTCATTAATTTGATCTATAATAGGCTCAATACGTTTTATAAATAGTTCCCCAGCCTCTGTTAACTCCACTCCTTGTGCAGACCTTTTTAATAACTTCACTTCTAAATCCATCTCTAGTCTTTGAATTTGTTTACTGAGAGCTGGCTGTGAAATATGCAGACGTTTACTCGCTTTCGATAAACTCTTCGCCTGTTTCACCTCAATAAACGATTGTACTGCTTCTAAATCCATCTCATATACACCTCTAACAAAAAGTTATAACCGTTATAACAATTCAATATTTCCTGTACATCGAAAGTGAGCGCTATACTCATCTCATGCTTATTTTTATGAACTTACTATATCGAAAGAAGAAGGAGAAAGATACTCTTGAAGAAAAAACAAATGCTATTTGGCTCTCTTTTATGTCTACTTGCTGTAACAGCTTGGGGATTTATGTTTCCAGTTATGTCCAGCGCCCTACAATTTATAGATCCATTCTTTTTCACTACTTTTCGTTACGGATCAGCAGCTATTATTTTTATTATTCTTCTCTTTATGATCGAAGGGAAAAGTGCTTTTCACTTAGAAAAACAAACTTTCTATTTACTCTTCTATGGTACAGTCGGTTTTGCCGGATATGGATTTCTTGTTTTCTATGGACAGCAATTAGCAGGAGCCTCTGGTGCGATTCACGCAGCCATGATTCAATCTCTTATGCCACTACTTGCTTTACTATTACAATGGCTCTCACAAAATAAAAAACCACAAAACTATACATTCCTTTGTATGTTTTGTGCACTTATCGGTGTACTCCTTGTTATTTCCAAAGGCAATATTCATCTGTTATTTGGAGCAGCAAGTAATGTCTCAACGAATATGTTCATGCTCTCTGGTGTTATTTGCTGGGTTATTTACACAAACGGTGGCTCTCATTTTCAAACTTGGTCACCGCTTCGTTACACAACACTCACATGTGCATTCGGATCGATTTCGTTAATTTGTACTGTTACTGTACTAACCTATTTGAAATTCATTTCTATCCCTACGTTCCATACGATTGCTACAGTGCGATTTGAACTATTTTATATGTCTATTATCGCCGGTGTTGTCGCTGTCTTTTGCTGGAACACAGGGAATCGTCTTATTTCATCTATTAACGGCATCTTATTTATGAACTTAGTTCCTGTGCTCGCACTTACAGGTTCCATTTTCCGAGGCTATCAAGTTGCAAAAATTGAAGTAATTGGAGCAGTAATTACCATTATCGCTTTACTATGTAACAACGTCTGGCAACGAAAACAAGAGCGTATACAAACGGAAATTCCTTCTTGACCACCCCCACGGCTAAAGCACGTGGGCTTTCCCGCTCACAAATTCTGTAAAAAATACCCCCACCTACAATAATGGCGGGGGTATTTTATAAATGAACCGCTCGCGGCAGAGAATAATACATATGTGTTCCACATAATATTTGTTCCATCCATTGCTCCACTTCTTTCGTATACATTTCCAAAAAGAATGTTTCTGATGGAAACGAATGCAAAACCTCCGATATGTATTGCGGATATAAATACGGCATGTTTATCATGCCCTTTAATTGTGTCATAAACATTGTAAAAGACACCTTCTGAAACTCTTCCTGCATTTGTCCCTGCTGAATGATTTTCTCTATATAATATCTTTCTTTAGAAAAATAAATCGTCATCACTTCTCGAATTAGCGTTGTATCAAGCGAAAGCTCTCGGTAAAAAAATCGCGTAAGTTCCCTATGCTCAAATTGATAACGTAAAATGCCTCGTACAATTTGATTCATCACTTCTCTAGCTGGTAAGTACTCTCTCTGTTCAAATGACCTCTCAATTACCCCGATATATCCTTCTAAAAAATCAGTTATAAGCTGTTCTAATAAACCTTGCTTTCCAGCAAAATAATATGAAATATTAGCCACATTCACATCCGCCCGCTTTGCAATATCTCGCACCGACGTTCCATCATACCCTTTCGTATTAAACAATGAAATTGCCGCATCAATTACCTTTTGTTTCGTCTGCTTCATGCGCTCACTTCCTCTCACCCTGAACAGCTATAATGTAAATTTCTTGACTTTTAAGACAAATTCCTTTAATTTTCTATCGACAAAGTCATATGTAATACAGCGTATTTTGCTATGATTTTACATTTCTCGATAGAAAGGGTGACGTTTCCATGTTTACGAAAGAAAGTTATGCAGGATCACGTGAAGGTCAATATGAAACAGTAATTAAACAACTTGATGCATTGTTAACGGGCGAATCGAATGTAGTTGCAAATTTAGCAAATGCTTCGGCTCTTCTAAATCAGTTTTTAGAGCGCATTAACTGGGTTGGTTTTTATGTAACAGAAGGAACAGAGCTTATACTTGGACCATTTCAAGGAATGCCTGCGTGCGTACGCATCCCATTTGGACGCGGCGTTTGCGGCGCTGCAGCTGAAACAAAAACAACGCAGCTTGTTGCAGATGTTCATCAATTTCCAGGTCATATCGCTTGTGATAGTGCCTCTAATTCCGAAATCGTTGTTCCGATTATAAAAGAAGGCAATGTTATCGGTGTACTCGACATTGATAGCCCCGAGAAAAATCGTTTCGACGAAGTCGACCAGCGATATTTAGAGAAATTTGTGGAAACGCTCCTAAAACATATGTAAAAGATGAGAGCCATCAATTTACGAAATCGATGGCTCTTTTTTTCACTCTCCATTTACATGAGAAAATGTATTTGATCGCTTCTGTAGCGCATGCGTTAAATCCAGGGCGATATCCTCCCATGATTCTAGTCCAACAGATAAGCGGATTAAATTATCAAAAATGCCCATTTCATGACGTACTGCCGCTGGAATGACAGCATGCGTCATCGTTGCTGGATGCTGCACTAACGTTTCTGTGTCACCAAGGCTCACCGCAATTGTAATAAATTGCAATTCATTCATAAATGCCTGTGCCTCTTCTTTTCCACCTTTAATCGTAAATGAAATGACCCCGCCCCCGCGCTTCATTTGGTGAGATGCGATTTCTCCTTCTGGATACCAAACTTCTTCCACACTTTCCTGATTTCTCAAAAACGTTACTACCTTTTCCGCATTATCACAGTGCCGATCCATTCGGACAGCTAACGTCTTTAATCCACGCAGCAACAGCCATGCATCAAAAGGTGCCATAATTCCTCCGATATCTTTTCGAATTGGCCTAATTTGTTCAGCTAGCTCCTTCGTTTTACAAACCATCACTCCTGCAATAACATCCCCGTGACCACCAATATATTTTGTAGCACTATGAAGAACAACGTCACAACCAAATGAAAGAGGTGTTTGTAAGTAAGGTGAGCAAAATGTATTGTCAACAACGACAAGCAATTCATTTTGTTTTGCCACCTTCATAACCTTCTCTAAATCGATGAGCTTCATTGTTGGATTAATTGGTGTTTCAACAAATATTAGTTTTGTATTTGGACGAATTTTTTCTGTAATCTCTTCTTCTGTTTCCATATCGCATAATGAATGTGTAATCATAAATTTCTCTTCTAGTACTTCTAAAAAACCGTACGTACACCCATATAAACCATTTGAACAAACGATATGATCTCCAGCCCGTAAAAATGCAAGAAGAGTTGCCGAAATTGCTGCCATTCCAGAACCGAACGCAAGCGCCGATTCGCCTCCTTCTAAAATAGCCATGCGTTCTTCGAATAATTCTACTGTTGGATTACCGAGTCTTGAATAAATATAAGCTGGATCTTGCCCAGCAAAACTTGCCTCTCCTTGCTGCGCCGTTTCAAATGTATAAGTTGAAGTTTGAAATAACGGCGGCGTTAAACTTCCTTTATGCATCTTCGCATCATACCCGTGATGAATAAGCGCTGTTTCTATCTGTTTCTTTTTCATAAAAACATCCCCCCTTATGTCTTTATAATATGTAAGCGTTTTCTGTCTGTTGCTATGCTTTCTTTCACACTGTTTCGAATTCCTTCTTGCAGTTTCCAAAATTTCCATGCATAAAACGAAAAAGAACTCGCTTGACGAAATCCCAGCAAAAAGATATAATAGCGTTTGTGTAAAATAAAAAGGCAGCCTTGTAATGTGAGTTTATCGTTTGTATTTTGTTCCTCACGTTTGAGGTGTATCTCGTAACTCCCTGCTGCTGGAGCGAAGGTACATGAAAACAAAATGCCCGTAAATATCGATTACGTCTGTTTTTATTTTACGAAAATAAAAACACTAAAGGAGGAGTCAACTATGGCTCGTTATACAGGTCCAGCTTGGAAACTGTCTCGTCGTCTTGGAATCTCTCTAAGCGGCACAGGAAAAGAATTAGAAAAACGCCCTTACGCACCAGGTCCTCACGGTCCTAACCAACGTAAGAAACTTTCAGAATACGGTTTACAATTACAAGAGAAACAAAAACTTCGTCACATGTACGGCATGACTGAGCGTCAATTCCGTCGCACATTTGACCAAGCAGGTAAAATGCCAGGTAAACACGGCGAAAACTTCATGATCCTTCTTGAAGCTCGTCTTGACAACCTAGTTTACCGCATGGGCTTAGCTCGCACTCGTCGTGCAGCTCGCCAATTAGTAAACCACGGTCACATCATGGTAGATGGCGCTCGCGTAGACATCCCATCTTACCGCGTAAAACCTGGTCAAACTATCAGCGTTCGCGAAAAATCTAACAACCTTGTTGTTGTTAAAGAAGCGATCGAAGTTAACAACTTCGTACCAGAATACTTAACTTTCGATGCTGATAAATTAGAAGCTACTTACACTCGTCACGCTGAGCGCGCTGAGTTACCAGCTGAAATCAACGAAGCATTAATCGTAGAGTTCTACTCTCGTTAATGACAAAAAGCCGATCCTTTTGGATTGGCTTTTTTCGTTCACCTAACACTTATGTAAAAAGGAGGATAAAGACAGCGATTCGCTATCTTTACCCTCCTTTTTTTGAACGTCCTCTTATATATAAAATAAAATTATTTATTATCCTCTTCTTTTTGAACATACACATAAGCATCTTGCGGATTTTTATGTACCTCACCTTGTGTATTCTCCGCCAACTGACCAGCATTTAACAAAGAAAAGATGATGAGCGCTTCTAGTGACATTTTGTTTTTTCACTCCCTTCTTTTATGTTATACAAATATCATACCGCTTACATGTGATTTCCGTATGAACTTGAAAAGGAGATTAAAACAAAAAAGCTTTGAGGGAATGCCCTCAAAGCTTCTTATTAGTAACGAATTAAGAAATATTTCTTCTTACCGCGACGAATAATTGTAAATTTACCTTCAATGCGGTCTTTTTCTGTTACAACATAATCTAGTGCTTGTGTACGCTCGCCATTTACGTAAATTGCACCGTTTGTTACATCTTCACGTGCTTGACGTTTTGATGGTGAAATTTTGCTTTCAACAAGTAAATCAATTAATACTGTATCTTCTGCACTGCGTTCAACAGATGGTACATCTTTGAAACCTTGCTCAATTTCGCTTGCAGTTAGTTCCGCTACAGAGCCGCTAAATAATGCTGCAGAAATTTTAATCGCTTGCTCTAGTGCTTCCGCCCCGTGAACAAGTTTTGTCATTTCAGAAGCTAACGCTTTTTGCGCTGCACGTTTTTCTGGTGCTTCCGTTGTTTGTTTTTCTAACTCAATAATTTCTTCATGAGATAAGAATGTGAAGTATTTCAAGTATTTTACAACATCACGATCGTCCGTGTTAATCCAGAACTGGTAGAACTCATAAGGCGTTGTTTTTTCTGGATCTAACCAAACTGCGCCGCCCTCTGTTTTACCAAACTTCGTACCGTCAGATTTTGTAACAAGTGGAATTGTTAAACCAAATGCTTTCGCATCTTCTTCTGATTTACGAATTAATTCAAGACCCGCTGTAATGTTACCCCATTGGTCACTACCACCAATTTGCAGACGGCAACCTTGTTGTTGGTACAGATTTAAGAAATCATATGATTGTAAAATCATGTAACTAAATTCAGTAAATGAAATACCTGTTTCTAAACGAGATGCTACTGTATCTTTTGCTAACATGTAGTTTAAACCGAAGTTTTTACCGATGTCGCGTAAGAATGTAATTACATCTAAGTTCCCAAGCCAATCATAGTTATTTGCCATTGTTGCTGGGTTTTCTACATTTTCAAACTCTAAGAAGTTTGAAAGCTGATTTTTAATACTTTCTGTGTAGTAAGCAACTGTATCTTTCGTATTTAATGTACGTTCTGCTTTTTTACCACTTGGATCTCCGATCATACCTGTACCACCGCCAACAAGTGCGATTGGTTGATGACCAGCTAATTGGAAACGACGTAACATTAATACTGGTAACATATGACCGATGTGTAAGCTATCTGCTGTTGGGTCAAAACCACAGTATAATTTTACACTTTCTTTTTCTAATAATTGTTCTAAACCTTCAGCATCTGTTTGCTGATTAATTAGTCCGCGAAATTCAAGATCTTGTAAAATACCCATATCCTACATACTCTCCTTTAAATTAATAGAACGTGAAATTTGAAAACATAAAAAAATCGCCCCTTAAATAAGGGACGATTTTGATTATCGCGTTACCACCCTAGTTGCAGGCAAAAAAGGCCTACCACCTCATTCACATAACGGCTCAGCACCGTCTTTTCCCTTTTGAATAACAATTCAATCGAAAAAAGATGCTCTAGGGGCGTAATTCGCGATCATCTATGTGCTGATTTCCACCGACCATCAGCTCTCTAAAACAGGGAAATGATCACTACTTCTCCCTTTCCACGCTCAACTATTTATATACTTTCCTTTATACCATCATTTGTATCGGTGTGTCAAATAGAGGTGAACCCCATTTTTTACAAAGTCGTGATCAATATCGTAATAAGAGAGAAAATGGGAACACCCACTAATAGTGAAACATGAAACACAATTGATAAATCATTTCCAATCGTTGCTTCTATAGGATCTTTTGCTGGAGAGGCAAGAAATTGAAGGAACCGTTCTAAGCGACTTACTTCTTTCGAAAAATCCGGCACTTCTACATAATCGCTATCTAAATGCATATTTAATTTATATTCCTTATCAAAGGGATTTTCGCTCAATATCATCCACCTCCAGCAATTGTTTCAATTTCTTTATGCCATTGTGAAGCCTCGATTTCACCGTTCCTACGGGAATATTGAGTACTTCTGCAATTTCCTTTTGCGGCATATCATGATAATACGAAAGGATAAGGACGGCCCGCTGATCCTCAGGCACTTTCAACATCGCGTCTCTTACTGTAAGACGATCTTCTTGTGAAAACTCCCTCTCCTCAATTGGTACTAAAAACGGCAACAAAGATCGCCACTTTTTTCTTCGATTTAGTTTATTAATCATGAGCCGATAACCCATTTGGAACAAGTATGTTTTAACCTTTCCTTTTTCAATCTCATACATATGTTTCTTACGTTCTAACGTCAAAAACGTATCTTGGACAAGGTCTATACTCAATTGCTCATCGCGGTTAAATCGATATAAAAACGTATATAACGCAGGTTTTATTAAGATATATAATTTTTCGCCAGCTTGCTTATCCCCATTTTTATATGCAAGCATGAGCTCTTCCTCAATCCCAATTTGCGCCATGTTTTTTGATTTCCTTTATTCCTTTTAACGTTAATGAAATACGAGAAATTAAATATATACTTGCAACAAGTGTCCACGTTGGAGATTGAATCGTTAAAAACTGTACATATGCATTTTGAATTGTTAAATTACTCATAACTAAAACGCTTAACACTTGTTCACATATATATGCATACATCGCAAGACAAACAGAAATGGTATCAAATACATTCCAGCGAAAATATATTTTTGTTTTTGTAAAATCAATCTTATTTCCTTCTTTTCGTACAATATACTTCCTATCAAAAGGTATTAAAATCCCAAGAATAACAATCATCATTATAAATACTACAACACCTGAAATAATAAATCCCATCTGCATATAAATCGGCCCCCTTAATCTATCATGTCATAAACTTATACAAACGAAGGAGGCAAATGGTTCACAACTTATTTTATTTTTTTACTTTTGAAACGGTCAGCCCATCACCAATCGGAATAAGCAAAGATTCTAACTGAGGATGATTGGCCACAGTTTCATTAAATTTCTTCATTAGTTCCGTATGACGTTTCGGTGTAGCACCTGAATCTGCTACGCTACCGCCCGCAAGTACGTTATCCGCAACGATTACAGCACCTGGTTTCGCTAGCTTAATACAGTAGTTCAAGTAATTTTCATAGTTTTCTTTGTCTGCATCAATAAAGAAAAGATCAAATTGCGTATGCTCTTCAACTAGTTTTTCAAGACTTTGTAAAGCAGGTCCAGTCATATATGATACTTGATCACCAAAGCCGGCTTTGGATACATTACTGTACGCTAATTTTGCATATTTCTCTTCTAATTCAAGAGAAGTTAACTTACCTTCCCCACCACCAAATCCTCTAGCAAGACAAACTCCACTATAGCCGCCAAGAGCCCCTATTTCTAGCACATTTTTAGCTCCTGAAATGGAGACAAGCATCGTTAGCAATTTCCCAGAAGAAGGAGATACCGATATAGGAGGCATCTCATTTTCTTTTATGGACAAAATAACTTCTTCCAAAAGAGCATCTTGTTTTTGGAACACTGAATCAATATAACTGTTAAGTTGATTCATTTTATTCCATCCCTTTCTCGTTACGATCGATTGCAGCAGCTTCTGTTACTTCATTTTTCTCACCTTGTACTTCTGTTGTTTCACTTTCGTGTATTTCAAATAATTGAGAAAATTCGTTAATTACCATATCAATAGCTTTTAATTCCCCGATTAAAATTTGGTGAATCGATTGAAACTCTGGTGCATCTAATTGTTGTTTAATCGTTGAACGTTTCAAATTCATCATTTCTAAAAAAGCAATCGCTCTTCCTCGGCGAAACGTTTTTGGGCCACGGTGGTGTGAACCGTCTTTCCCTCTGTAACGTTCACCATGATGATGCCCTTCTCTCTTAAAGTCCTTAAATGTTTCCTTTCTCATTACAAAACCACCCCTTCGTATACAAATGTATACATATAGTTATTTGTATCAATTGTATACATTTGTATACATAATGTCAATTTGAATTCAAATTCTAAACTCCGCTAAAAAAGGTTGATCGCAAAGTGACTCCCGCTATTTGCGGGCAGTAATATCCCCACTGATTAAAGTTTCACTTTATCTCAGTTAACAAATTCTCCAAACATACAAAAAATATCTGTCCGTTATGTTTTTATATAAGAACACAACAGACAGATATAAATAATTCAAAAGCTATTTTATTTCTTTTATTATTTTCGCCGGATTTCCGCCAACTACAACATGATCAGGGACATCCTTCGTCACAACTGCACCGGAAGCAATCACCGCATTATCCCCAATTGTTACACCCGGATTAATAATCGCCCTCCCGCCAATCCAAACGTTATTCCCAATTGTTACTGGTTTTCCGAATTCCTTTCCGCTTATGCGCTCGATTGGATCAAGCGGATGCGTCGCCGTATAAATATGAACACCTGGAGCTAGCATGCAGTTTTCACCGATTGTTACTGGGCATACGTCTAAAATGACACAATCAAAATTTGCATAAAAGTTTTCGCCAACATGAATGTTATAACCGTAATCACATTTAAAAGCAGATTCAATATGAATATTATCTCCTGTCGTTCCAAATAGTTCTTTTACAATTGCACTACGCTCTTCATATTTTATTTCTGGCGTTTCATTTAATTTTCTTGTTAATATGCGGGCCTGCTCTCTTTCTTGCACAAGTACTGGATCAGCAGGTACATACATTTCTCCTAGTATCATTTTTTCTTTTTCTGTTTTCATCTTATCCTCCCCTTGTAACTCGTACATACGAGTTACACATTACCATTGTCTCACCAAAAGATGTTTTAAGCTATAGGAAATAGTATTAATTTGTGACAGAGTATCTATAAATTCTCCCTATCTTCCTTTCTATCATTTCTATTCAATACCTATATAAATCCATTTTTATTTTTCGACACATAGCCCGGTGCTAGGAAGAACATAAAGTGAACTACACTCATTTTCTCTCTTTGTTTTCACTTGGCATGGGGCAAGAAGAGAGGCTGACCGCTTCTATGTATGGCCGGATGCTCTCTCCCACCTAAAAAGAATGGTTTTATGGCATTTTTTCAAGTTGTATTTATATAGCATAAAAAGAAAGGTCCGGACGCAGTATACGTTCAGACCTTTCTCTCTTAATCTTCCATCGTTGATAAATCGCCTGTTGGTAAGTTTAACTCCCACGCTTTTAGGACGCGGCGCATAATTTTACCGCTTCTTGTTTTCGGTAATTTATCGCGGAATTCAATTTGTCTTGGTGCGGCATGAGCTGCTAAGCCTTTTTTCACAAATTGACGAATCTCTTCTTTTAGTTCATCAGACGGTTCATATCCAGCACGCAATGCGATAAACGCTTTAATAATTTCTCCGCGCACTGGGTCTGGAATACCAATTACACCAGCTTCCGCTACAGCAGCGTGCTCGATTAATTTACTTTCTACTTCAAATGGACCAACGCGCTCACCTGATGTCATGATTACATCATCGATGCGTCCTTGGAACCAGAAGTAACCATCTTCATCCATATATGCAGAGTCACCTGATACATACCAATCTCCTGGCATGAAGTAAGACTCATACTTTTGCGGGTTGTTCCAAACAGCACGCATCATAGATGGCCATCCCTTAGCAATCGCTAAGTTCCCCATTGTATATGGCGGTACTTCATTTCCTTCATTATCAACAATTGCTGCCTTCACACCTGGAATTGGTTTTCCCATTGATCCTGGACGAATTTCCATACATGGATAGTTACAGATTACTTGTCCTCCTGTTTCTGTCATCCACCATGTATCATGAATGCGAAGACCAAATGCGTTCATACCCCAGCGAATTACTTCTGGATTTAATGGTTCCCCAACACTTAATACGTGACGAAGTGCTGATAAATCATGTTTCTTAATTGCCCCTTCGCCTGCTCCCATTAACATTCGGAACGCCGTTGGGGCACTATACCAAACCGTTACACCGTAATCCTCTAGCGCTTCATACCACGCTTCTGGACTAAAGCGTCCTCCTAAAATCACATTTGAAGCTCCTACTAACCACGGCGCAAAAATACCGTAAGCCGTTCCTGTCACCCAGCCTGGGTCAGCTGTGCACCAATATACATCATCTTCTTTTAAATCAAGCACCCATTTTGCTGTTTGATAATGCTGTACCATCGCATTTTGGGCATGAAGAACACCTTTTGGCTTTCCAGTAGAACCGGAAGTATAGTGAAGAATTAACCCATCTTCTCGGTCTAACCATTCGATTTGCAATTTATTAGAAGCTTGTTCAAATAATGGATTAAACGCAACAAGCTTTCCGCCTTCTTCTACATTTTCTCCAACAAGAAAGACTGTTTTTAATGCTGGTAGATCATTAAGTGGAACACGCTCTAACAATTCAGGTGTTGTAATTAACACTTTTGCTTCGCTATCTTCTAAGCGATCCCGCACTGCTCCTTCCATAAACGCTTCAAATAATGGCCCAACAATCGCCCCTAATTTCACTGCACCAAGAAGGGCAAAATATAATTCTGGTGAGCGCGGCATGAAAATAAAAACACGATCTCCCTTTTCAACATCCCCATAATTTTTCAGGACATTTCCTGCTTTGTTGGAGAACTCTTTCATTTCTTTAAATGTATATTTCTCTTTACGCGATCCGTCTTGATAATAAAGAGCTACTTTATTTTTACGATCAGATTTCGCATGTTTATCAATCGCCTCATATGCCATGTTTACTCGTCCTGTTTCATACCAAGAAAAGTTTTTATTTACCTCTTCCCAGTTAAAACTTGCATATGTTTCTTCATAATCTGGCAAATTATTTTCTCCTTTAATGACAGGAAGTGTTTCTACTTTCATACTTTACATCCCCCTCCTATGTATTCTATTATCTATTATAATGACATTATTTAAAATTTTCAGTATTTTTTGTTGATTTTTAGACAAATTTTTACTGACAAAATTCGATTCACATCGCATATACTGTAAGGTACGATATAGAAAAATGCACAAACTCTCAAGGTGGTGAGTAAAATATTGATTCATCAAAAAACATATAATGTAAGAAACTTAAAAACGGCAAAAGGAACTTTAATCATTGAAGGTCCAGTGTCTACACATAATCTCGAAATGTATGAATTTCATCCGGATTTAGTTGCATTTCGTCCTGCCGATCAGCAATATAAAGCGATTATCGAAATTTCTAAATTACCAGAAGCTCGTCTCATTATCGCAAGACATGACCGAATGATTGTCGGATACGTTACATACCTATATCCTGATCCGCTAGAGAGATGGTCAGAAGGAAAGATGGACAATTTAATTGAACTTGGTGCGATTGAAGTCGTCCCTGCATTCCGCGGGTGTTCAGTTGGGAAAAATTTATTAGAAGTTTCAATGATGGATGATCATATGGAAGATTATATTATATTAACGACTGAATATTACTGGCACTGGGATTTAAAACAAACAGGTTTAAATGTTTGGGAATACCGAAAAGTAATGGAAAAGATGATGAATGCTGGCGGACTAGAATGGATGGCAACAGATGATCCAGAAATTTGTTCCCATCCAGCTAACTGTTTAATGGTTCGCATCGGCAACCGCGTCGATACAAATTCAATCCAAGCTTTTGACCGCTTACGCTTTCAAAATCGTTTTATGTATTAAGAAAGGGGGCTTATGAAATGATTGTAGAAGAAATTATGAATCAACATGTAATAGCGCTGCACCCAGACGATACGATAGAAATAGCTCTGCGCACATTAACTGCGCAAGGCATTCGACACATTCCAATTATTGATCATCACAACATTGTAGTCGGTATTATTTCCGATCGCGACGTACGCGATGCGAGCCCGTCTATTCTTAATGAACAAGTTTCAATGGATGCACTTAAACAACCGATTCGATTAATTATGAAACAACCAGTTATGACATGTCATCCTCTCGATTTTGTTGAGGAAATTGCGACGTTATTTTTTGAAAATAAAATCGGCTGCCTTCCTGTGACGAAGGGCGGAAAGCTTGTTGGGATTATATCCGAATCCACAGTCTTGCATACGCTCGTAAAACTAACAGGTGCCCATCAGCCAAGTTCACAAATTGAAATTCAAGTAAAAAATGAACCTGGTATTCTCGGAAAAGTAGTTGCTATTTTTAGTGATTTACGCATTAATATTGTGAGTGTTCTCGTCTATCCAGCAAAAGATGAGAATGATAAAGTACTCGTTTTCCGCATTCAAACGATGAATCCTCTAAAAGTAATCAAAACATTAGAGACAAAAGGCTATCATGTCTTATGGCCAAATATTACGGGGATACAGGCATGACTAGCGCCTTCATTTATTCAGATGATTTTCGGGGCTATTCCTTTAGCCCTGAACATCCCTTTAATCAGCTCCGCGTTACACTCACCTATGATTTATTAGAAAAAAGCGGGCTTATTCATCCTTCTCAAGTCATTCCACCACGAATGGCCACAGATGAGGAGATTGCTTTCATTCATACGGAGGAATACATAAATGCGGTAAAACGTGCTGGAGAAGGAAAATTAGAACAATCAATCGCTATGTCATACGGACTTGGGACAGAAGATACACCAATGTTTCCTAATATGCATGAAGCAAGTGCATTGCTTGTTGGCGGGACATTAACTGCTGTAGATGCCGTTCTTTCAGGTCAAGTAAAACACGCTTTAAATTTAGGCGGCGGGTTACACCACGGATTTCGGGGCAAAGCATCTGGATTTTGTATTTATAACGATAGCTCTATCGCTATAAAATATATGCAAAAAAAATATGGATTGCGCGTTTTATACATTGATACAGATGCTCATCACGGTGATGGTGTACAATGGTCTTTTTATGATGATCCTAACGTCTGTACGATATCATTACATGAAACTGGACGCTATTTATTTCCTGGAACCGGCGCTGTAAACGAGCGTGGCCAGGGCGGTGGCTATAGTTATTCTTTTAACGTTCCACTTGATGCCTTTACAGAAGACGAATCTTTTTTGCAATCATATCGTACTGTTGTGAAAGAAGTCGCCGCTTATTTTAAACCGGATATTATTTTAACGCAAAACGGAGCTGATGCACATTATTACGACCCTCTCACTCATCTTTGTGCAACGATGCAAATTTATCATGAAATCCCAAAGCTTGCTCATGAAATCGCCAATGAATATTGCGGCGGACGCTGGATTGCAGTTGGCGGCGGCGGATACGACATATGGCGCGTTGTCCCAAGAGCATGGGCACTCATTTGGCTCGAAATGAACAACATCCAAAACACATCAGGTTATCTCCCTCCAGAATGGATTGAAGCTTGGAAAGGACAAGCACATACAGATCTCCCCCTTACATGGGAAGATCCGAATAACATATATAACCCCATCCCTAGAAAACCAGAAATTGAAGAAAAAAATGCATTAACAGTAGCAAAATGCCTTGAAATTATTCGGAATAATACAAAAAAAGCTTTGTACTAAATGATAAGAATAGGGGATTCTCCTATTCTTATTTTATGGAGGAAAATGTTCATGTGGAAAGGGCAGCTCTTACATAAAAAAAACCCGCCAATACTTTGACAGGTTTACTATACGTTAAATCGATATCCAGCTCCCCACACTGTTTCAATATATTGCGGATGCGCAGGGTCCCTTTCAATTTTCTCACGTAATTTTCGAACATGAACAACAACTGTAGCTAAATCTCCGGCTGAATCTAATCCCCAAATCCGTTCAAATAATTGTTCTTTACTTAATACTTGATTCGGATTCATCACAAAAAATGTAAGTAAATCAAATTCTTTCGTTGTAAAAGCAACTTCTTCATTGTTTATGAATACTTTTCTAGCACGTTGATCAATAGAAATCCCATGGATATATAACATATCCCGCTGCTTGATCATATTTCCGGACAATCGCTCGTAACGTGCAATATGTGCTTTTACTCTTGCAACTAATTCACTTGGACTGAACGGCTTTGTAATATAATCATCCGCTCCGAGTCCAAGACCACGAATTTTATCAATGTCTTCTTTCTTAGCTGAAACAAGTAAAATCGGAATATCTTTCACAGCGCGTATTTGTTTACAAATTTCAAAACCATTCATCTTTGGAAGCATAATATCTAGAATAATCAGATCATATTGTTCCTGTAAAGCACATTGTAATCCTGTTTCTCCTGAATGTTGTACATCCACTTGAAAATCATGAATCTCTAAATAGTCGCGCTGTAACTCTGCAATACTGACTTCATCTTCAATTAGTAAAATTCGCTTCACTCTACTCACCACATTCCTGTACTTTTTTCAATGAAAAGAAAATACTTGTACTTTCTCCTAATTTACTTTCCGCCCAAATCTTTCCTCCATGTCCTTCAACAATTTGCTTTGCGATAGCTAAGCCAAGTCCACTTCCACCTGTACTAGAATTACGGGATTGTTCTGCACGATAAAAGCGCTCAAAGATGTATGGAAGTGTATCAGAGTCTATACCAACTCCATTATCTGTAACTCTTACTATTACCGCATTCGCTTCCTCTAGTAATGTAACCGTAATTTCTTTCTCCGGTTTATCCATGTACTTCACACTGTTATGAATTAAGTTGGATATAACTCGCTTCACTTTTTCGCGATCAGCTGTTACATAAACTTGTGCATATTTAGGCGATTGGAAGTGTACGTTAATTCCATATTCACTTAAGTCCATCCGTATTTCGTCTATTAAATCTTCCATAAATGAATACAACTCTATCGTTTCAAATTGAAATGGCACACGATTCAGGTCTAATTTTGAAAATAAAAAGAGCTCATCAATGAGTGTATCCATATGTGCTGCTTTCGTATAAATCGTTGTTAAATATCTATCCATCTTCTCCGGTGTATTTGCAACACCGTCTTTTATTCCTTCCACATAGCCAATAATAGATGTAATTGGTGTTTTTAAATCATGAGAGATATTCGAAATAAGTTCTTTTCGATTCTCCTCATATTGCTCCTGCACTTCAATGGATTCTTTTAATTTCTGCCTCATTTCTTCAAATGCTTTGTTTAATTGGCCAATTTCATCATGAGACGTAACTGGAACTTGAAAATTCAAATCACCTTCTTTAATTCTTCCAGTCGCATCCTTCAAGATGAGAATAGGTTTTATTACACTTCTTGAAACGAGATAGCTTAATAATCCAATGATAAAAATAGCTAACAGTAATAACGATATAAACAAAATGGGGAATAACTTTTCGGTTAGCTCCACATATGAACTTTGCTTGTTTAATACAAATATACTTCCTTCTTCATTATGAGGGAAATAAAAATCAAACTTTACGTAGCGATAAAATGTGTCATTTAATTCAGCCGTACCGCGACTATTAATATTCGTTGCTTCAAATTTTGGCAGTGCCCCTTTTAAATTAGAGCCTTCAATTGCTTTTGACGCATATGAAATGGTTTCTCCTTTTCTTACAACGATCTTCACACCTTTTTTCTCTAATGACGACATCATCGCTTCATCTAATAGTTGCGATTGATTCTGCTTAGCTGCTCCCTTTAATTCAAGAAAAGCATTTTCTTCATCTGGGGTCAGCGGCTTTTGAATATAAGAACTTTTATAAAAATTTTTCACTGATTCTAAATTCCCTGTTATTGAAAAAACAATTAAAAAGCCAGTAACTAACAAAAGAGTAATCGAAACAAAAATAACTGCTATATAAGACAACAGAAACCTCGTTTTAATAGACATAATTCAATTCCTCACTTTATAAATCTTCCTATGTTATTCATAAGCATAAGGAGATATTTCCAAATACTCAAGCGATTTTATAGTTATTTTAGCTGTAGTTTATGAAAAATTAATATTTGTATTTTATAGTAAAAATAATGCACCTATCTTCTAAGACAATTCTTACAAAATTATAATTCCTTACACTTATCAATGAGAAGTTGGTGAAATACACTATTAAAAAGAACTTTAATTTTTGTTTCCTTCCAATACATATGCTACAGTATAGTTGCTATACAACTATACAACTTATAAAAATCCATAACAGGGACGGGAAAACATATGAATAAACCTCGGATTGGTATGATTGGATTAGGCAGCATTGCACAAAAAGCTTATCTTCCAACTCTCACAAAAGAAACAGATTGGACATTTACGGGAGCGTTTACACCAAATGCTGAAAAACGCAAACAAATCTGTAAACAATATCGTATTCAAGACTTCACTAGCTTACAAACTCTCGCTTCAGAATGCGACGCACTGTTTGTCCATAGTTCCACTGCAACACATTATGAAATTGTTTCAGAACTGCTTCAAAAAGGGATAGATGTTTACGTTGATAAACCGTTAGCTGCTACTACTGAACAAGCTGAAAGATTAGTAGAACTTAGTGAAAAACATAGCCGAAAACTTATGGTTGGTTTCAATCGTCGTTTCGTTCCTATGTATGTGGCTGCGAAAGAACAAGCACATGATATTTCTTGGATTCGTATCGAAAAGCATCGTACAAACAAAGTCGGCCCATATACATATGATTTTACAATGCTTGATGACTATCTACATATTGTCGATACAGCTCGTTGGTTAGCAGCTGGTGATCTTCGTGTTGTTCATAATATGATACAAACTAATGAAAAAAACGAACTCCTTTATGGCCATCATACGTATACAAGTTCAAATGGCACATCACTCTCTACCGCTATGCATCGTCATGCTGGTACAAATCTAGAACAAATCGAACTTGTCACAACGGGTAAAATCATTCGTGTAAAAAACATGAATACGCTGGAGATTGAACAAGATAATCACGTTACACAAAGTGGTTCACCTTCATGGGAAACAACGTTAAAACAGCGCGGATTTGAAGATGCTGTTCACCATTTCATCGATTGTGTACAAGGAGATACAAAACCATTGGTTGATGGAGTAGAAGGTTTGAAATCACAGCAAATGCTACAATCATTATTACAATCTACAAACCGAAAATACATTACAAAATAAAACGCATTCATTTTTCTGAATTTACTTTCATTCCCATTCCCTCTTTATTTCTATCAAAAACTTCTATAGAATATGTTGATAGAAATTATAAAATTCATATAGCATCGTGGAAAGGATGGGAATCATACATGTGGAACGAGTTTAAACAGTTCGCTTTAAAAGGAAATGTTGTTGATTTAGCTGTCGGGGTTATAATTGGTGGCGCATTTGGTAAAATTGTTACTTCTTTAGTAAATGATGTTATTATGCCAGTAATCGGAATTTTACTAGGTGGTATTGATTTCAAAGATCTATCTTATCCTGTGGGAAAAGCAACGTTAAAATACGGCGCATTTATTCAAACTGTTTTTGACTTCTTTATTATCGCATTCTCTATCTTCTTATTTATTAAACTATTCAACAAGCTAACATTCAAAAAAGAAGAAGAAAAAGTAGAAGAAATTCCAGAACCAACAAAGGAAGAAGTACTACTTGGCGAAATTCGCGACCTATTGAAACAACAAAATGCTTCAAAAGACAACGCATAATAGAACGGACAAAAGGCATGCCCTTCATAGGACATGCCTTTTATATATATCCAATTTGATTTTCTAACAGATACATTATGGTTATGAAAAACAGATGGAGACCTTCACTCATTTTCTCCTTCTGTTTTCACATGGAATGGGGCTAAAAAAGGCACTGACCACTTCTATCCATGGCCAGATGCTCTCATCCATGTGAAAAGAATCGTTTGATGTTCGTTTTTTCATTTGGATTTATATATTATAACGTTTCCGAATTCATATGAATAAACAAAATAATACCGGCAACGACTAATATCATAATCGCACCTGCAAATAATGTGATCGCAACAAATACGAAACTAGCGCTCAAATTCACCGATATACTTTCAATAAAAATAGAAGTTACATACGTGATAAGGGCAATTCCTGCAAGAATACTTCCTGGAACAAAGCGCTTTAAGCCATTTTGTTTTAACGTCATATATGCAAAAAAGGCAGTCATACAAAGCGTAATTATCCAAAGAACGATCATCTTTTCTCCCCCCTCACAAGTCTTTTCTTTCTATTATACATGACATTTCGTAGTTGCAGGAAATTTTACTGCTAAACAGAATATGATAAAGGGATAGAGATATGTACTTAAAAGGCTTTTCTTTTTGAACGAAAGAGAGCATCCACCCATACGTAGGAACGGTCAGTGCCTTTTTCTTCCCTATTCCACGTAAAGACAAAAAAAGTAAATGAGTGGAAAGCTCTTTTTGTTTACAACACCGCAATTTGTATAGGTGGAGGGATTACTATTGAAAGATGACTACACTAGCTATGCCATATTAGAACAAATAGAAAGATTTGATTATATTACAATCGATTTAGAAAACAAATTTTTTTATATTGAAGTAGTCGATATCAAAACGAATAAAGTATTATTAGGTGTCTCTATTAATTTTAAAAAAGATACTACAACAGTAAACGGAGATATAGAAAAGTATCATACTTTACAAATAAATGATTTGTTAACAGGATTCAAAACAACCGCACAAATGTGTATAGATAATAATTTGCGTCATGCGGATGAACTATGGGCATTTATCGAAAATAATTAAGACTATATTTTCATTATGAAAGTAATCCTTATTACATACCTGCTTCTATCGTAGCTAGTATTATTTATAAAATTAAACATGAATAAAAAAACAAGAGCTATGAGCCCCTGTTTTTTGTCGTTTTTTGTTGGTTAGTCGATATCCTTTGTCGAATCGCTGATATATTTCAATTTGCGCTGATATATGATGAGAAACGATTGATATATTTAAAAAATCGTCGATAAAATTTCACTCACCATTTTATACGAACAAACCTCGTCAGCTCCCCCTCTCCACGGCAAAAAAACTCACAGCACCAAGCTGTGAGTTTTTCCTTTTCTTACTTCGTTGAATTTCTAAATTGAATACGGTGAGGTAAGATAACCGTATGATCTTCTACTTTTTCTTTGTTCATATATTTTGTCAGTAGACGCATTGCTACTGCACCGATATCATACATAGGCTGTACAACTGTTGAAAGCTGTGGACGTACCATTAATGCAAGACGTGTATTATCAAAACCAAGTACTTCTACATCTTCTGGTACGTTTAATCCAGCGTCTTGGGCTGCATGGATGACACCTAGTGCCATTTCATCTGAAGATACAAAGATTGCTGTTGGTTTTTGATCAAGTTCCCAAAGCTTTTCAAATGCTTCTAGACCTGAATCATATGTGTAGTCTCCGTCAATAACGAGATTTTCATCATATGCGATTCCTACTTCTTCTAACGCTTTTTTATAACCTTGTAATTTCTTCGCGCTTCCTGCTTTGTCAATGTAAGGACCTGATACGAAACCGATACGCTTATGACCTTGCTCTAAGAAATGTTTCATCGCATCATAAGCTGCTTGTATATAATCGATGTTCACTGATGACGTTTCATTTCCCTCATCAAATGATGCTGCTAATACAATTGGTACTGGAGACTTTTTAAATTCCTCTACATGTGTATCTGTAATATCTTCACCCATGAATACAATACCGTCCACTTGTTTACCAAGCATTGTATTTAATAAATGAAACTCTTTTTCTTTATTTTGATCAGAGTTACTTAAAATAATGTTATATTTGTACATTGTCGCGATATCTTCGATTCCACGTGCAAGTTCCGCGTAAAACGTATTTGAGATATCTGGAATAATAACACCTACTGTTGTCGTCTTTTTACTTGCTAGTCCACGTGCTACCGCATTTGGGCGGTATCCTAAACGATCAATCGCTTCTAATACTTTCTTTCTTGTTGTAGGCTTTACATTTGGGTTACCGTTCACAACGCGTGATACAGTTGCCATTGAAACGTTTGCTTCGCGCGCTACGTCATAGATTGTTACGTTCATCTCTTCGTACACTCCTTCTGTTTATGTTATCTATCTTTATGTATCGGTTCACTTGAATGAAAAAAAGACATCCACTCTATTTGAAGATGTCACTCCCGAGTCCTTTTACTAATGATACGATAAACATGCAGGCTCATACAATATTTTCCCGCAAAACTTTCGAAAAAATTCGCTTTTTTTCTCCTATTTTCGTATTTTTTATGTAAAAAAGGACATTTTCCGTAAAAAAGTCTATGCAACAAGTGTCACATAGACCTTATAACCGATTCGGATTATCTACCGCCAAATGCTTTTCATTCATAAACTCATTAAAGTTATCACCTTTAAGATAATTTATTATATCTGATAGATGTCAGGTTGTCACATAATATACATCACATTCAGAATCGTTCTCTTCTTTATTTTTAGTAACAAATTTATTCTTTCCTACCCGTAAACACCATGAATACTCCCCCACTTAGCAAAGCTTGAAGTGGAGGTTTCTAACGTTTCGACCTAACGGACGATTAACGTCAGCGGGGTTAACACACTAGCGAGCTGTTTCACGCCTAACCCCTCTATCCCGTTTTTCCATGCATTCGGGACTACTTTTCG
>NZ_JBTMZT010000033.1:0-1057 GCF_054570475.1 Bacillus sp. C1 | reverse complement strand
TACAAAACATACTAAGATTAGTAGTGCAGACCAAGGCATTGGTTCGCACTACTATTTTTTATATAGTAGAAGTGAAGAGAAGGTCGTGGGTGTCTTGGGATTCTGAATCCGTATACAAAACTGACCTTCTTCACTTACCTTATTTGAATCAGTTTTTAGTATGTTGGTCTTCGAGATCGTGTATAAGAAATGAGAATCGATAAGTGTAAGTTGAAGACTTCAATTCCACCTGAGGAGGAGCTATATGAAACACGTTATTGCATTTGATGTCAGTATGGGTAAAAGTTATATGGTAATTTATAATGTACAAAAACAATGTGTATTCGAAAGTGAAATCAAGCATACTAAGCCTGATTTTAAAAAGCTACAAGAAAAGATACATAAGCTTACAGATGAAACCGGCGAATCACCTGAAATTGTGTTCGAATCAACAGGGATCTATTCCAGACAGCTAGAACGATTTATGCAAAATAACCAGTATACATATTGTTTATTAAACCCATTAGAAGCCAAAATACAATGTGATTCCTTGCGGATTCATAAGACAGACCGAAGCGACGCACACCGATTAGCTCTCACTCATTTTACAGTTACCCGAAGGGTATCTACCAGAACTGATAATTTATTCTATCAGTTAAAATCTCTATCTAGATTATATAGTGAACTGGATGATGAATTATCAATAATTCGCGGCCGTATGCATAAAGTAATCCAATTAACATTTCCAGAATTGGAAAGAATATTTACTAGTAAATCTGATTTGTTTTTAAATTTTGTTCAACTATTTCCCCACCCAGATTATGTTTTAGGTCTTTCTAAAACCATTATAAAAAATCGTATTCGTGCCAACACCAATAAAAAAATATCAAATATTACTGCGGAGAAAAAAGCGATTCAGATACTTGAAATAGCGAAAATTTGCTATCCTGCTGTTTCTCAGAACGATGTTCTGTGTGACCAGCTCAAATTATACGCAAGGCGCTATCAAGAGCTTCTTCACCAAAAAGAAAGCTGTATTAGCAAGATGGTGTATGTAGCTGAGCAACGTGCAGAATAC
>NZ_JBTMZT010000038.1:0-552 GCF_054570475.1 Bacillus sp. C1 | reverse complement strand
ATATCATTCGCAGTCTTCCTGGGATTGGACCGAATACTGCCGTACGCTTGATGGCTGAAATAGGAGATATTACTCGTTTTAACAATAACAAGCAACTTAATGCATTTGCTGGTATTGATATACGCCGTTTTCAATCAGGTAAAACCTTTTTTAAAGATAAAATCAATAAACGTGGAAATAAGCATTTGCGGAAGCTCCTTTTCCTTATCATCCAGAACATGATTAAACAACGACGTTACGGACAAAATCATATTGTTGAGTATTACGATAAATTAAAAACGCAACCTTATAACAAGTGTCATAAAGTTGCGTCCATTGCATGTGTAAATAAATTATTGAAGCTTCTCTTCTATCTCATTACACATAATATACACTATGATTATCGGTTAACCGCCTGAAACCATAGTTTCATCCATTATACCATATCTTCCCCCTAGTAAAAAATAGACACATATTAGGGGTATTTGGTTTGCATTCTAATTGGCCTAAAATCTCTGGCATTTAATCAATTATAGCTCTAAAAAACATTTGACTAATCGTAAGAAAGACACC
>NZ_JBTMZT010000022.1:0-25040 GCF_054570475.1 Bacillus sp. C1 | reverse complement strand
CGCAGTCCGGTAAACGATTTAGAAATTCGTCATCTTATCAGTAATGCGTTAACGGATAAAATTCATGATCGTGAAGTGTTTATGAAGGGTATTGATATCAGCTATTATTATGAGGGATATACAGAGTACAATACAGATGATTTGTAAGGGCGGTATCTCTAGGAGAATTTTTAACGAGACTTTTAGTAGGGGGCACACGACTGGAAAAAGAAAATTGTACGTTGGGTGTTTTTTGCCTATCTCCCTTTTTCGGGACTCTACCTCTATTTATACTTGTATCTGAATGGTGAAAGCTTAGTGTTAAATAGGGGTGATACAAAATACTCGGGGACATGCCTGACGGTAAGTATCAGAACAACTACTACTGGGGTACGGAAACGATTCTAGGTATGAGGGGCCACTCTGGAAAAATATTCAAATGGACACCGTAAATATAAGAAAAAAACCTATCTGCGGATAGGTTTTTATTTTACAATGAAGATGGTTGAATATTAAAACATATATAGATTCTAGGGGGATTAGTCATGCCTAGTATTCAAGATACGATATATCCAAGAATTAAACATAATATAAGTACGGAAGATTTAAGGAGTGTATATACGCCAACAAGAAGTGAAATAGAATGGACAAGTTTGAAAACAAAAGGAACATTACAGCAGCTAGCGCTACTAATCTTGCTAAAAACTGTACAAAATCTTGGATTTTTTACACGTATTTCAGAGATACCTCCAATTATAATTAAACACATTGCTCAGTCAGCTCAATTACCTATCCCTATTGAAATTGAATGGGAAGCATACAGTAAAACAGGTTCTGGTGCAAAAATAGAATAAAAGATAATAAAGCGCATAGATTCCTAACGGAATCGTATCTTATGCCGCAAGCCCAAACAATTGATGGATGAATTCTTTCTGATTTTGGACAGACTGGTCCTGTAAATCAACCTGTTCTTTTTTAATCATATGCATGACTTCTACTCCAGAAAGAATGGATGTAGCTGTGTCAAAACATTTGAACCCTAGCATAGAACGAATTCGCTTCTTTATAAAACGATGATCTTGTTCTACTATGTTATTCAAGTACTTTTGTTGTCTAAGTCGCATACCACCAGGTATGCTTTTTTCTTTTTTCAACTGTTCAATTGCTATAGGATAAGCTGGATTTTTATCGACTGTTATAACACGAGGTTTTGAAACATGAAAAGACTGCAAGGCCTTCTTGAAAAAGCGCTTTGCAGCCTTCTGGTCTCTTGTTTTGCTTAGGTAAAAATCGATTGTATTTCCTTTTGAATCAACAGCACGATACAGGTACATCCATTGACCTTTTACTTTGATATATGTTTCATCGACTCTCCAGGAGTCATTTGTTTGTTTAAGGTGATGTCGGATTCTTTTGTCTAATTCAGGACCGTACTGATGAACCCAACGCATAATCGTTGTATGAGAAATGGATAAGCCCCGTTCCTCCATCATTTCCACTAAATCACGAAAACTGAGGTTGTACCGTAGGTACCATCTTACCGTTAACAAAATAATATCAGGCTGATAATGTTTCTATTTGAATACATTTTCCTTTTCCATACCAATCACGCACCTTCTTTAGGTTAGTAGTATCAGTATGTCCAAGATTTGTAGATTTATTGCAATTGTCCTGAAGTTTTTGCACCAGAACCGAAAAATGTACGTTGTGTAAGAGTTTAAGGTTTTTATAGTTTGATAGATGGGGAACTGTAACAACATGTTCAAAACAAAAGGTTAAGATTATTTAGCTGGCCCAATGACTACAGTTTCAGTAATTGGTGAAAATACGTTATTTAAGTTTTCAATATTCATGCCATAAGCTAATTGAAATATTTTTGGGGGAGTTAAACGTAATACATCAGATATTTCGGTTGTTTCAAGAATGCCGTTATTAAAGGTCGACTGTATTTGTGTATTATCTTGGTTTCCTGTTACCCAATGCAGCCATCCCATTGGAATAAACACACCATCTCCAGGTTTTGTTAATCGATAAATATAAATTTCGTGAGTATTAGGATTCAAAATTCCGATAGAGGCACCACCAGATACTAATCTATTTAATTCCCAAGTGTTTGTATGCCAATGGGGTTCTCGGATATACCCTTTAGAAAGATGAAGCTCTGCAATTGAGCTATCAGTCATGGAGGGGATTTGTGTAGAACCTGCAGAATAAAGAATATTTTTATCGTTTCTTTTACAACGTATAGAAAAATTATTTTCTATACTAAAAAATAAATCCGGCGTAGCAGATGACTTTTGAATATTTTCCATTATCATGTTCCTTTCTAACTTTTAAAATATTAATATTATATGTTTAATATTTTAAAAGTTCCGTTTTGTATTTTAACAATGTTATATTTTGTTGCTTTGCTACATCCTTGCAAAACTTTTTTCGGCTTGAATTTGCTATTATACGAGCTGAACCGCTAGTGATTCGTTTTAAAATTTCACTTACCAAATTAATAGAATACGTTATATGTGGGGTTTTGCCCTCACACGACGAACCAGCTTCAACCCCAAAAGGGAAATGCAAACCCTTATTTAAAACCGTTTATTTTTCTTTTTAAGCGCATATTTTTGTTTTTACGACAAATAGTATTATTTCAGTTTTATATTCTTTAAAAGAGATTTTGAAGCGTCTGAATGACATCTTATATTTTGCTGTTGTTTGTTTATAAATTATAATTTTGTATTTACTTAATTTAGATGAATCTCTTTTAGTATTTTAAAGTAATGTTTGATTGCAAGTTATAAAGAATGTGTTGTCTACAGCAGGTGCACATTTGATGCTATGAAGGGTACCTTGTGTACACCTCGATTCTACTTTTAACAAAAAATACGTGTAATTGGAAAATTTTGAGTCGACCGTGAGTGCACATCCTGGAAATTCTCGTGTACCCACGTTTAAGCTAGGCTCTGCCTAGCCCCAACTTCTAGTTGGGCCCAAAAAACCCTTATGCTCTTCTCTCTGTTTGGATTCGGAATTTCCAATTTTATAAAATGATTTATCTTTTAGCTAAAATTTACTATGTTAAAAAAATAGGAATGTGATTCTGATTGTGGTTTGTTGCAAGGTTATTAGCAAATACTTTGTAGCGCGGCTATGATCTTCGCTGTATAGGTTAAATAATTGTGTATTAAGAAGAAAATGGAATATGAAATAAAGAAAGAGAAAAATCGTTATTTTATATGACAGGAAGATATAAACTTTAGTAGAATGAATTAGTAAAAACCTAGGTTTAATACCTAGGTTCCAATGTTGATTTTTTTGAAAATAACCATTGGTATTAAAAATATTTAGGTTTTTATCTAGGTTTTAAAGGTGGGTAAAAAGATGGATAAAAGTGAATACCTAGGTGGAGAAAATCCAGGTTATATAGGGATGACTGTTAAAGAAGTTGCATTATGTTTAGATGAATCATCAAATGTTATAAGGAATTGGATGAAAGAATTAAAGACATATATTCCTTTAGAGAAAAATGAGTCAGGTTACAATATTTTTGATGAAAAAGCTCTTGAACAAATGAAGATAGTTAAGCAATTACATCGAGAACAGAATTATTCAATTAAACAAATTGAACATTTTTTTGCTACAGGTGGAGAGAGTATAAAGCTTGTTCCTAGCAAAGAAGTTGGAGAAATTTTAGCTGAGGAATTAAAAGCATTAAAAAATGAAGTTAGTAAACTTAGAGAATATAGTGAGAAACAAGAAGAATTTAATAAATTGTTAATTGAACAATTACAAAAGCAAGAAAATTATATTGATAATAAGTTAGAAAAAAGGAATCAGAAGTTACTTGAAACAATTCGTGAAGTACAAGAAACAAAAACATTAACAGCATCTACAGAATCAAAAGGATTTTTTGCAAGGTTATTTGGAAAATAATTGTTTTGAGATTTGCGGACGGATCCCAGGACAGGGCAAAAACCAATATCTTCGCCAAGATTCGTGGTTCTACTGTTAGAAAAAGGCGAATAAGAATATAGTATATATATAATAAGGGAACGCAGTATAGATCAGTCTACAAGCATTTTTTGTTATGATTATGTTATTATTTTTGTTTTGAAAATTTAGAGAATTTAAGTAATTAAATGAATTTGAATAAGAAAATAAAAAAGGGTAACTTTTATTAAAAGGTTACTTTTTTTATTTATTACTAATGTTTTGGTTTATTATGCTTTTGGTTTAAATACTATCCAATGTGGATTTGGATTATCTTCATTTATATTTCCAGTTTAAGGATATCTAAGGGTACCATATTCTGAATATCCTGTTCTAGCTCTATTTTTATCTGCTGCATCACTTTCTTTTAAACATTGGATAGGAGATATTTTAGCACAAACTGTAATGTAATTATAAACAGTTTGACCGTCTGTACAAGCGATTATAATCCCTTTAGTTTTATTGGCCTAAAATTGTGAAAAGCTGATACCTTCAACGTTTGTTTCTGTATTACAAGCATAAGAATTTGCTATATTTCCTGGTGCAAAGGAGTCTGTTTGTAAACGTTGAATATCTTTTTTATGGAAATGCTCTTTATATTTTGTGTTAGCTTGATATTGCTCTCCAAAATCAAGATATTCTCTATGACCATGACCAAACTATGAAAAATTTATGATTTTATTTAAACGTTTTCCAGTACCCTTTATTGAGAAGTTTTAAAATATAGTAAGTGAAATTATAGGTATAATTTTATGTGAATATTAAAGTTAAAAAGGGGTCACCATACATGTTCATCAACTTAAGAATTTCCACTACCCCCAAGTACAAAAAAACGTTATTCTTTCTTAACTAGCTTGTTAAGAAAGGATAACGTTTTTTTGTATCTCTTGATTCAAGATGAATTACAACGATTTGTGGAAGAATTAAAGCGATACATCACACCTGTATTTTTAGAAGAACTGGTTTATCAGATACAGAAATAGACATAAAAAAGCGCCATCTTTTCTTATGATTTTACAGAAAGAATAGCGCATTTTTTCATTTTTTTAGGGGGTATTTTATTTTGTTAGCTTGATAGTAATGTGGCGGTCCCCCGTTTAGCTTTATTTAAAAATTTTGCAATAAAACTACTTTTTTTGATTTATCCAATTTGCATAATATTGATGTTTGCCGATAAAAACTTGGTAGTTGAAGCATTCGTATTATTAATTAGTTGGAGAATTTGATTGGAATCTGATCCGGTATTAAAGACAGCAGAACCTGCTGCACTTGTAAATATAGTGGATAAGTCAGTAAGTGCTGGAGCCAATGATAAACTTTGCTCTAAAAATTTGTTATTTAAGGATAATATAACACGAACAGCTAATCCTGCGGTCAAGGGACATGCAATGAAATTATAAGAAACAAAGTATGTGGCATTAGGAGCCAATGAGATAGACGTTGGCGTGTTTGGTGAAAAATTGATGCCCGTACCGTTAGTTACTTCTGCTTCTAAAAAAGGTATCGGTCCATTATAATCTACATTTACATATCCATATCCATAAATACCAGTATTATTGTTTGTTACTGAATCCCTACTGGAAGAATCTATTTCTACAATCCGAAGGTTAACACTATTAAAATTTGCCCCCGCAGTACCAGAAGGTGGAAACCCGATTAATTGTAAAACACTTGGATTTGGTGTGGATGGAGTATTAAAGACGACACCACCCGACACACTTGAGACTGGTATATTCAATCCTGAAGGAATAGTTGATGGAAAAGATAATGTTTGCGATCCTGGTATAAGTAAGCCGTTAAGAATTAATTGAGAAGATAAAACAAAACCCGCAGTTGGTGTGGAGAACTGAACGTTATATTCAGCCAAATAGGCTGTGCCTGGAGCCAGTAAGATATTAGACATTCCTTGTAACCGAATAGAATTTCCATTTTGAACAACAGTAGATAGGATAGCTGGTGATCCATTGATAGAAATACCACCGCATCCTCCCGAGCAAGAAAAATCTGCGCTGCTATTCATATTCTGCTCCTTTCCTTGTATACATTATATGAGTTTAGTAATACTTAAGTCAGTAAGGTCGTACGATTCAGGTGTCGTTCCATTATTTATCAGTTGTAGTAGACTTGGAGCTCCGCTAGGTGTATTAATAATTGTGTTTGATGTCAACGCTGTTATACCTTGAAAACCTCCAGGCAATGACTGCATAACTGAATCTGATGCTGGGATTGTTACTCCATTCAATTGCAACGCAACATCGCCAATAATAGTTCCAGCAGTAGATAATTCTGCTTTCGTACGATAGTCAATGTAGTAAGTTTGATTAGGTGCGAGAAAGATATCCGTTGAACCGGGTACATGGGTTATAGCAGTACCGTTGAGTGTATTATTAGTTGGAAATGGAATTGCATCTCCTGGTGCAATTATCGGAGTACTACCATTTATAAAGAAAAATGCATTATTCGCCGTAATTTGCACGCCCGTAGGACCTGTAGGTCCCGTAACTCCTCGAACTCCCGTAGCTCCTGTAGCTCCTGTAGCTCCTGTAGCTCCTGTAGCTCCTGTCCCCCCGGTAATACTTGCTCCCGTAGGACCTGTAGGTCCGGTTACACACGGACAAACCCCAGTAGGTCCAGTTATCCCAGCAGCTCCGGTACTTCCAGTGCTACTAGCACCTGTAGCGCCGGTAGCGCCCAAATCTCCCGTAGGTCCTGTAGCGCCGGTAGCGCCGATTGTCCCTGTAGCACCAGTATTTCCGGTGATGCCAACTAAACCAGTAGGACCTATAGCGCCTGTAGCACCGGTCGTCCCTGTAGCACCAGTTGTCCCTGTAGCACCTGTAGGTCCTTTCAAAGGCGTGTTAATAACAGCAGTTAATTTATCAAATAACAACATTTCATATTTTATAGATTCCGCTATCGTATCTCTTACACTTCTATTGATATTCAACAAATCACTAATAGAAGCCGGTGTCGTTAACCCTGGTATAGTTCCAAGTGTATATTGAAGTTTTTCGGCTTCAGCATTAATAATATGACTTAGCCCTAGCTCTTCTAGGGCAACAGATACTAATAACAAATTTAATGCGTCATCTAAACCAATCGTGATTGTAGGTGTAATATTGGGTACGTTCGCTTGTGACACTATTATCACTCCTATTATTTATCATCAAATTTATTAAACTTAATTTAAGGCAATGACACTGACATCCACAGCAGTAATGTCTCCAACTGTACCTCCATTTATAATTTGAAAAGCTGAAGGAGAACTCCCTGTAGCATTTACGATTATAGCACCGCCTAATGTAGCACTTCCTGTCCCAGCCATAAAATCTTGGAGTAATCGTACACCATTAACAGTGAAATAGACAGAAGAACTATTCGTTGGATCCAGTTGCATTGTAGCAATACCTGCAATATAGTAGGTATGACCTGGTTGTAGAAATATAGTAGTATCACCCGGAGTAAGTGAAATCAATGAACCTTGTTGCAATGTGATCGTATCAAATGGTGCTGGAACACCATTACTGATAGAAGACAACCCAGATGATATAGCCCTTAGGAAATTTGTGATTGGAGGGCCCGGTGTTCCAGTAGCCCCTGTAGGTCCAGTGGCTCCAACTCCAGCGGCTCCTGTTGCTCCCGTTGCTCCTGTTGCGCCCGTAGCTCCGGTCAAACCTGATGAACCTGTAGCCCCGGTAGGTCCAGTTGGACAACCAGTTGGACAAGTACCAGTAGGTCCTGTAGCACCTGTAACGCCTATAGGTCCAGTAGCGCCCGGTATTCCAGTAGCGCCCGTAGCGCCCGTAGATCCAGTAGCACCCGTAGCCCCAGTAGCGCCCGTAGATCCAGTAGCGCCCGGTATTCCAGTAGCGCCCGTAGTACCAGTAGCGCCCGTAGTGCCCGTAGCGCCCGTAGTCCCAGTAGCGCCCATAGTCCCAGTAGCGCCCATAGCCCCAGTGGACACATCCTGCTGCAAGATACTGTCTAACTTAAATTCCAATAGGATAGAATTCTTAGCTAAAGTACGAATTGTATCTTGAACACTGCTATTAAGCAGCAATAAGTCATTAAAAGTGGCTGGAGGCGTTAATCCAGACAGCGTACCGACTATATATTGAATTTTCTCTCCTTCGGCGTTAAGAATATGACTAAGTCCCAGCTCTTCGATGGCAATTGAAGCGAGTAGCAGAGGGATGACCTGATCGTTGGTTAGCGTGATCGTAGGTGTAATATTAGGCAAATTAGCTTGTGACACTTGACATAACTCCTTTCTTATTTTATTGAATTGTATAAACAGAAATAGAAACACTATTGAATGTAGTCGTAGCTCCAGAAGTGTTTATTAGCTGGAGTGTCCCAGGTGTGCTTCCTGTCTGAATAATCGTTTGGTTAGACAATTGTACAGGAACCCCATCAGCACCCGTATAAGTAGCCTCTGTTCCCGGTATAGGAACACCATCCAAAGTCAGAACCGTCGACGCCGTAGTACCTGTAGTGACCGCTTGTGCAGCATAATTGACATAATACGTATGGTTTGGAGCAAGAGTAATAGTCCCAGTACCTGGAGTGTTCGAAATCAGCGTACCATTCACGGCATTACTTGACTGCAGGATAACGGGAGCACCATCCGCCACAGTTTGAGGAGTCACACTGATAAAGTTCGCATTCGCACTGGTAATAGAGGCTCCTGTAGCACCTGTTACCCCAGTTGCTCCTACACCCCCGGTGACGCCCGTAGCACCTGTTACCCCAGTGGCGCCCGTAGCCCCAGTTGCTCCAACTCCAGTGGCGCCTGTAGGCCCAGTCGGTCCTGGTGGACAATTTGGCGGACAAGGCCCAGTAGCTCCAGTAGCACCCGTAGCGCCCGTAACTCCAACTCCAGTGGCGCCTGTAGGTCCAATCGGTCCTATAGCTCCAGTAGGCCCAGTAGCCCCCGTAACGCCCATAGGCCCAGTAGCCCCAGTAGCCCCAGTTGCTCCAATAGGTCCTGTAGCCCCAGTAGCCCCCGTAACGCCCATAGGCCCAGTGGCGCCTGTAGTACCTGTTACCCCAGTAGCTCCAGTTGTCACAGTAGAATTCTGCACGGTAGACAATTTGGAATCTAATAACATCTCTTTCTTCATTACGGTATTCAACGTATCTCTAACGCTTTGGTTAATACTAAGAATATCACTAATACTGACAGGGCCGCTTAATCCTGGAAGCGTACCAATCGCATATTGGATTTTTTCAGCTTCGGAGTTAATGACATGGCTTAGTCCTAATTCTTCTAAAGCAATAGAAGCTAGTAAAAGATTCACAGCGTCATCTCTAGAAAGTGTGATATTTGGTGTAATATTTGGAATATCAGCTTGTGACATGTATACTTCCCCCTTACTATATGGTTGCAGTCTGCGCTGCTTAAAATATAGTATGGAAGGAGTAACTATAAAGGGACATGTTATTACACTAATTTTGAAAAAATGGGCTGACAAAAGTAACACCTTCAAATGAAATGCACCTCAATTATTAAACATTAACTAATAATTGAGGTGCATTTATAAATATTTACTAGGCGCTAAATTAAATCAATATTGGGGTTTAAACAAGATACATATAATCTTAAACTTACTTTTATTTCTAAATAAATTAAATCTGAAATTTCTCTATTATTTTTTAATTTATTATCATATACCCTAATTATGCGATTGAAACGAGATATTTCCAATAAATAACTAATGAATAATTAAGGTCAGCTCCATGCCCATCAACTAAAAAAACTTTACTACCTCCAAATGTCCAAAAATGATCTGTATATCAAAGGTAAATTGATTTGCAAATCATTTGTGTGAGCAAAGTCCCTTTAGGGGTAGCGTCATGAAAATGCGGATTTACAACGATAAGGAAATTTCAAATTAAAAAGCCCAACTTCTCTACAAATCAAAATAGAGAAATTGAGCTTTTCAGTTACTTCATTTATTTATTGAATTCATTAACTGGAAGAAGTATTCAGGTTTATGAGTCTTATTTAGGTTATACCATGAATGTAATGCATCTGGTGTAAATACATCTATTTTTTTCAGTACCTCCATTGCAAATTCCAGAGGAGCTATTCCTGATGCAGTAACTAAATTCGCATCAGATACCACAGATCCCAGCTCATAAAACTTTTCTCCTTTATAGTTAGGACATACCATTTTAGTATATTCTAAGTTATTACTTGTATGCTTTCTAGTATCCAAGTATCCCATATTCGCGAGGGCATCAGTTGCACCACAAATTGCAGCAACAATAGTGCCAAGCTTTAAAGCTTGGCCAATTCTTTCCAAGATAGGTTGATGCATTTCTTCACTCCAAGTAGTCCCTCCTGGTAAAATTAAAAGATCTTTACTCTCAAGAGTACATTCATCAAGGGAAATATCTGGTTTTATGCTCAGTCCTCCCATAGTAGTAATCATTTCTTTATTAGCTCCTACTGTAATTACTTTTAAAGGTGCTAAATCTTTTTTGAAATATCTTCCTGAGTTTAGTTCAGCAATTAAATATCCATATTCCCAGTCCGACATTGTATTAAATACATATAGAAAAGCTTTTTTTGTTTGCATCCAATAACACTCCAATCACAATTGATATAGCTATTATAATATAACTTCCCTGACAGTTAACGTCAGGGAAGTTATCATACTTGATGAAATTTTATTAATTCCGACAGAACTTCAACAAGTCTTTTCTTAAGGCTTATTGGCTCAATAACTTTAATAGATTTATTGTACGGTAAAAGTAAATAAGGTACATATGTATGTATTATATCTTTTTCAAGAAGAAAAACTGCTTGATTTGATGTCACTTTAGGAGTTATTTTGCATCTATTTCAAGCGCTTTTTTGCACTATGAGTAAATATAAAAAGCCCAATTTCTCATTAAAATTGAGAAATTAGGCTTTTTTCGTTGCTCCATTAAAGCGCCCGATTGTTGAAGATCGCTATTGAACTAAAGCCCTTCGTTCAATAAGAAAAAGGCTCTGCTTCTTTTCGAAGTAAAGCCCCCTTTAGCTTATTAGACAATATTATTACGAAACAACTTATATGAATTGTAAATAAAAGCATTTCATTATATGAATTTATTTATATCTAATCATTTTGTTTGGTTATGGTAATTTAACTTGTCTTTCTTTAAGTCAGAGTAATCTCTTCCTTACTATTATTCTGCTGACCTACGATAGTTAAGATTACTTTCCCTTTTGATTTTCCATTTTCTACATAACCAATTGCTTTTGTAGCTTCTTCAAATGTGAAGATCTTATCAATCGTTGGTTTAATCTTCTCTGATTCCAAAAGTTCTGTTAATACTTGTAACTGTTGTCCGCTATGCTTCATGAAAAGAAAAGTGTACTCCACATCGTGCTTTTTTTCTAAACTAGTTAACTTTGTACTTGCTAATGAGAGTAACATTTTTTTAAAATGTCCCAGTCCCATTTCCTTTGCAAAACGACCATTTGGGGTACCAGAGATTGAAACAATCTTCCCACCTTTTTTTACTGTCAGAAATGACTTCTCTAAGGTTGCTCCCCCAATAGTATCAATCACTGCATCATAATTCTTTATAATTTCTTCAAATTTTTCTATTTTATAATTAATAACTTCATCCGCACCAAGTGATTTTGCTAAATTGCTTCCCTCACTTGCTGTAGTTGCAACATAGGCTCCCATTTCTTTTGCAAGCTGTATAGCGAAAGTTCCTACACCTCCAGAGCCAGCATGAATTAAAATTTTTTGATTATTTTTAACCTTCAAGATGTCGTAAAGGGTCTGGTAAGAAGTTAAACCAACCAAAGGGATAGATGCAGCTTCTTCAAAGCTAAGATTTTTAGGTTTTATCGCAATATCATCTTCATGTACTGATAGATACTCTGCAAATGTGCCAATCTTGTTAGAACGGGGACGACCATAAACTTCATCGCCTACACTGAATTTGGTTACATTTTTCCCCACTTCGATAATCGTTCCCGCAAAATCGTTTCCTAATGTCAATGGCATATCGTAATGCAGGAGTAGCTTTAATTCGCCCTTACGTATTTTTGTATCAAGTGGGTTTATACTCGCTGCATGTATTTTAACTAATACTTCATTATTGCCTACTTTGGGTACTGGTCGATCAATAAAAGTAGGCTCTTTCTTGTATGCTTCTATTACAAATGCTCTCATCACAAAACTCCTTTTAACCTGAATGAAATTACTGACTCACTTCGCTCCTTAGGTTGTAACGATTCTCAATTCCCTTTCATACTTTAAGGAATAATAACTTCCCCTAAACTTAAACATGTTTAGGGGAAGTTTAATTTATTGTTACCGTTGCTCTTTAATCACGTTCTTCATTCAAGAACGGGTAATCTGTGTATCCTTCCGCACCACCCGCATACATTGTATTTCGATCAGGCTCGTTTAATCGTGCATTGACTTTCAAACGCTTCACAAAATCTGGGTTTGCGATTAACCAAGTCCCTACAGTTACAACGTCAGCCAGTTCATTATCCAAGTCTACTGTTAATTTATCTAAAGGGCGTCCTGCTCGGTTAACGAGAAGTGCTTGTGACCAAAGCTTTCGTATTTCTTGTAGTAATGGTTCGTTTCCAAAGTGCATGACGTGAAGATAGGCAAGCTTGAGCTTATTTAACTCCGCAATTAGATAATGGTACATCTCAATACTTGTTTCTCCCTCTTCTATACCGTTTAAAGTACCTTGAGGTGAAAAACGAATACCCGTACGTTCGGCCCCAATTTCTTCAACAACCGCTTTAGCTACTTCAATAGCAAATCGAGATCGGTTTGCTATTGAACCACCATACGCATCTTGACGATGATTAGAGTTTTCGCTTAGGAACTGCTGAATTAGGTAACCGTTAGCCCCATGTATTTCGACACCATCGGCACCAGCTTCAATGGCTGCTCGTGCTGCCAAACGAAATTCATTGATTACATCTTTAATTTCTCCTTCTGTTAACTCTCTAGGAGTAGGAACTTGCTTCATTCCTTGAGGAGTGAAAATTTCCACATTAGGAGCAATGGCTGAAGGAGCAATGGCTTGACGGTGATGTGGTGTGTTATCTGGGTGGGATACACGCCCTACATGCATCAGTTGAATAAATATTTTACCGCCTTCGTTATGAACTTTAGATGTAACTTTTTTCCATCCTTCAATTTGAGCCTTAGTATAAATGCCTGGTGTATTTGTATACCCTTGCCCATCATCAGAAGGTTGAGTACCTTCACTTATAATTAAGCCAACAGACGCACGTTGACCGTAATACTCAACTGCTAAATTACTAGGTGTACCATCTTCTAAGGCACGACTTCTTGTCATAGGTGCCATGCCTATACGATTCTTTAAAGAAATATTTCCAATACGCACTTCATCAAATAGCTTACTCATAATCAATCTCCTTTTTTGTTTGTTATGATACTTATAGTGCTGTAGCATCTAAAAATGAATTAACATTCTCAGCAAATAATTCTGGGAACTGAAACAGGTGTCCATGACCAGAATCAGGATAGATAATCAGCTGTGCATTTGGTAAATTCTCAGCTAGAATATAACTATTTTTTGTTGGTACCATTACATCTTCAATACCATTGGTCACAAGCACTGGATGAGGAATGTTTTGCAACCAATCGTAATTATGATTAGTCTTCGGTTGGGCCCATTTTGCAACGGCTTTTAGTTGAGCTGCTTGTACTTGATCTGAGCTTTCAACCTGTTTCTGATTCATGATTCGTTGTAGAGACTCCATTCCAGCAGCTTTACTAGTTTCAGTTGAACGGTAGAAGAAGAACATGAAATCATCTAAAGCATCGTTTACATTTCCTCCGTGGCGATTCATTCTCTCAAATATTACTGGATCTGGATTTACTCCAGCTTCTGGAGACGAACCAGCTATAATAATACGGCGAATGAGGTGTCCTTCTTGTAAGGCTAATTCTTGAACCACCATCCCACCAATTGAGAAACCTAGAAGATCCACTTGGTTAAGTCCAAGTGCTTTGATAAATGTAGCAGCGTCTTGTGCCATTTCTGTTATCGTTTCTGGTGTTCTACCATTTGTCTCTCCAACTCCTTTATTATCAAAAAGGATCACTGGTCTTTCTTTTGCAATTGGAGCCAGCATGTTAGGATCCCAATTTTCCATGGTCCCTCTAAAATGAACAAGGAATACGACAGGTGTACCTGATTCCGCACCAAATTTCCTATATGCAAAACGTGTTCCATTCGCTTCAATAAATGTTGATTTTGTTGGAATTGTAAATGTTGTCATATAAATTCTCCTTAAGTTTTTTTTTATAAAGAAAGTCTTTTTTAGAACGTTCATTCTAGAATGGAGAAAGAAAAAAGAAAGCTATTCTAACACTTTCAAAATTAAATCAATAATGCTTTCTAAATCCTTTTTTGTATACTTGGTTTTAACTAATACTCTTAAACCAATAAGGTTATTATGCAGAAATTGAGCAGTAACTTGAGTATTTAAATCATTTTTAAGTTCGCCTTTATTTTGCCCCTCTTTTAAAAGTTTATTGAATAACTCTTCTGTATCGTTAAACATTTTAGTAGTTAAATGTTGTATATCTTTATCTAACAAAGACAACTCTACAGCAGTATTAACTGCAAAACAACCTGCTGGATAGATTTCTAATTCAGCTAAATTGACTACATACTCAAAAATATTTCTAATAGCTATCTTCAATGTTGAAGAATTGCTTATAATTTTAGTTAATTCTTCTGCAACAAACACTTCATAAGATTTTAAAGAAGCTAAGAATAATGAGTACTTGTCACCAAATGTATCATAGATACTTCTACGATGGATCCCCATGTGGTTAACCAAATCTTGCATCGATGTTTTTTCATATCCTTGCTTCCAAAAAAGTTCCATCGCTTTTTTTAGAACTGCCTTTTCATCAAATTCTTTATTTCTAGCCATCTCAATTCCTTCTCCCTAAAGAATAAAAAATCTTTAACAGTCTTTTTAGACCAAACGTTCTACAATGCACATTACACTATATAGAATAATTAGTAAAGTATTGAGTTTTGGATATTATCTTCTGACACATACTAATTATCTTTTCAACTAAACTTCCCCGTTAGCTTACTTAAGTACATCGTTTAACAAAATCACATCAATATTAACATAAAGTCCTATTTTTAATTTAGAAGTGGTATTCAATTAAATGGCCCGATTGCGGAACAAAATCAAAAAAGCAGCCTGTCAATATTTCTTAAACCCAATATTTGTTCCAAAACTCGTCCTTTTCTGGACACGCTTCTTTTTGATTTAAAAGAAGCGTTTTTTATTGTCTTATATGTAATAAAACTCTGTTCATTATTCTATGTTCAATAACCAATGTGTTTATATCTTATGTTACAATGGTAATAGAGTAAAAATTAGAAAGAGTGATAATTGGTGTTAATTGGATATGCACGTGTATCTACAGGATTACAAAATTTAGATTTACAAACAGATGCACTAACTCAATATGGTTGTAAGAAAATTTTTCACGATAAAATGAGTGGAACAAAAAAACAACGTCCTGGTTTAGAGGAAGCAATTCATTATGCACGTGAAGGCGATACAATTGTAGTTTGGCGATTGGATCGTCTAGGACGTAACATGCAAGATTTGATCCAAATTGTGAATAACTTAAATAAACGTGGTATTGGTTTTCATAGTCTTCAAGAAAACCTAACAATGGACAAAAGTAATGCAACAGGACAATTGATGTTTCACTTATTCGCAGCTTTTGCTGAATTTGAACGTAATTTAATAGAAGAAAGATCGGCTGCCGGTCGAGCAGCAGCTAGAGCAAGAGGAAGGCTCGGTGGCAGACCAGAAAAGTTTGGATTGAAAGACATAGAAATGATGAAATCCCTAATTGAAAGTGGTACACCTATCAAAGATGTCGCAGAAAAATGGGGTGTATCTCGCACTACAATTTATCGCTATTTAGAAAGACAATAAATCGGAAAGGTGGGTATTAATGCAAAATGAACATCCTCCATTAACGGCTTATTCAGAAGAACAACGTCGAGAAGCAATGGTAAAGTATAAAACCATTGCGCCTTATCTTACTGATGAGAAAACATTAACTGTTATTATAGAAGAAACCGGTATTGCCAAAAGAACGCTGCAATACTGGATTCAGGACTATAAACAAAATGGATTAAAAGGTTTAATTCGAAAAACAAGAAGTGATGCCGGCAAAACACATTTAGAGCCGGAAGTTGTCATATCGATCGAACAATTGATATTGAAGTACAAAAGGAATTCATTAACGTCTATTCATCGGATGATTTGTGAGCAATGTCAGAAAAAAGGCTGGGAAAAACCAAGTTATTATCAAGTGCATAAGGTATCACAGTCCCTTTCGCCAAGCTTGAAGAAGTTAGCGCATGATGGTCAAAAAGCATACAACAATCAATATGATTTAATTCATCGAAGAGAGGCAAGCTACCCCAATGAAATTTGGCAAGCAGACCATACCCCATTAGACATTATAGTTTTAAATGAAAAAGGAAAACCAGAAAGACCTTGGCTAACAATCATTTTAGATGATTATAGCCGAGCAGTCGCTGGATATTTCTTAACTTTCGAAAATCCCTCTGCTATACATACTTCTTTGGTCTTACACCAAGCAATATGGAAAAAAAGTAATCCCGATTGGCAAATATGTGGTATTCCTGAAATATTTTATACAGACCATGGGAGTGACTTTACATCCAACCATTTAGAGCAAGTAGCAGTTGATTTAAAAATTAATCTAGTTTTTTCTACAATTGGTGTTCCAAGAGGGCGTGGGAAAATAGAGAGATTCTTTTTAACCATTAATCAATTGTTTCTGCAAGATTTACCCGGTTATTTGGGAAATCAGACTAGCACTTCACTTCTTACCATTAAAGAATTAGATGAAAAATTATCAAATTTCATTATAAGTTACTATCACCATAGGGTTCACAGTACAACAAAGAAAGAACCGATACAGGCGTGGAATAATTCTGGATTTCTTCCAAATATGCCTGAGAGTTTGGAAAGTCTTGATTTATTATTGCTAAATGTAGCGAAACCAAGGAAGGTTCATTCTGACGGGATTCACTTCCAAGGACTTAGATATATAGACACAAATCTAGCTGCATACGTTGGAGAAACAGTCATTATTCGTTATGATCCAAGAGACATTGCGGAGATTCGAGTGTTTTATCAAGATAAATACTTATGTACGGCTATTTCCCCTGAAATCTCCGATTATACAGTAGATTTAAAAGAGATTGTTTCAGCACGAAATAAAATACGGAGAAGTCTAAAAAAGCAACTCGATTCTGGAAAAACTATTGTAGAAGAAATTGCCTTGTCAAAGAAAAAGGATCTAGAGGACAAAACAAATGAACCTACCAAAAAGTCAAAGTTAAAGAGGTATTTCAATGAATAAAGGTCAAAAATTTATTGAAACAAAAGAATATAAGCGATTTGCCGAGTTTTGTGATGCATGTATTAAATATAAATATATAGGCATTTGTTATGGATTACCGGGTGTAGGAAAAACATTGTCCTCAAGGTATTATGCAAATTGGGATTCCATTGAAAAACAAATAGCTTATAAAACAGCAAATGAAATTGGCCAAGATGCAGATGAAAAGATACTTGAAGCTAGGACAATCTTTTATACAGCTCCAGCTGTACGAGCCACTAAAATGACTGACGAGATTCATACTATTGGAATTAGAATGAACATGGTAAGAACTATGTATAAAGTACTTACTAAAGGAGAAGAAGAAAAATACTCCACTGACGCTTATGAGAATATCGACTTGATTATTGTTGATGAAATAGATCGCCTAAAAGTACAAAATTTAGAACAACTTAGGGATATCTACGATCGAAATGATATAGCGATGATATTAATTGGAATGCCTGGCATTGAAAAGCGATTAGCTCGATACCCTCAACTCTACTCTAGAATTGGATTTGCCCATGAATTTGATAAACTTAGTAAAGATGAAACCCATCATATTTTGGAATATAAATGGGGAGAGTTAGGACTTTCTATAAAGCTTGAGGACTTTTCCGATTATGAGGCAATAACTAGCATAATAAAGATTACTGGAGGAAACTTTAGGCTCATACAGAGATTGTTCACTCAAATTGAAAGAATACTCGAAATTAATAAGCTTGAAACAATAACAACAGAAGTTGTTGAAGCCGCACGAGATAGTTTAGTAATCGGAATCAAGTAAATAAAAAACGCTATCGTTTTATATAATGATAGCGTTTTAATATTTACTTATAATGCAAAATATTACTTAAAACAAGAGCAAAATAACTCCAAAAGTGACAAGAATACCGAAGAAAGCAAATACAGAAGCTTTGCGAGGGATTAGATTGCAACATATTTACGGTTACTGATTTCCATTAAAGTTAAGGAGATGGTCTATATGGCAACTGAGACAATGAGCATCAAGGATTTTATGGATGGTAATTATGGAGCGAAGAAAAAGTGGAGCTTGTTCAAAAAGAAAACAAAAAAATATGCACCTGTGGCGGTGCGAGTTGGTATTGCAATCGGTAGTGCTATTATATTCAGCAACATTATAGATATTCCACATGTATTCGCATCAGGAACAGAAGCAGATGCGCCAAATGTAAATGAAGTATTCAAGGATGTGCAATCAAAAGATGGCAACTTTAAAAATTATATAGATGGCCAACTGTACAACAGAATCGTAAATGCATTTGAGCCAGTTATCTTTCTAATTAAAGCAGTATCCTACCCAATTGCATCCGTTGTAGCGCTATGCGGTGGATTATTTATTATGGTTGGTAGCCAAGAACGAGGTTTCTCGTTAATCTCCCGTGCTGGGATTGGATATATCGTAGTACAAATGATACCGCTGTTTATGAGATTATTGGTTGAAATAGCAAAGGCGATTTAATCCCTACATGAGTGGGGCTTTTTTCTTTGCAGGAATTTAAAAATCGTTAGGGAATATTTTTTCTAGGAGGTGTTGTGACGCTATGACGGACGAGATTGTTTATTCTGCTAGTGAAGTATACAAAAGGCTAGGAATATCCGATAGTACGCTCAGAAAGTATATGGAAGTGTTGCAACGAGAGGGATTTACAGTAAAGAAAGATAAGCGTGGCAGACGTGAATATACAGACGGTGACATCCTGGTTATTGAGAGATTAATTGAGCTTAGTAAGCATGACGGTATGACGTTGGAAAAGGCAGCAAAGATGATTGCACAACAAATAGAAAAAGTTAATCCGGATTTGATTAAAGAAGAACCTGAGGACACGAACTTAATTCCATTTCATATTCAAGAACAGCTACAGCAACAATACAGCGTTATGGCGCAGGAAATGAATCAAAGTATATTAGCGATGGAAGAACGGTTAAGTGAGCAGGCAAAGCAAAGCAACGAGGAAATTAAAGCGAGTATAGATCAACATAATGAACGAGTGGAAAAACGATTGGAAGCACGAGATGAGACGCTTATGAAAACATTACGTGAGATACAAGAGGCGAAGAAATTAATGCAGGAATATCGTGAAGAAGTCGCTGCTGCAAAAGAGAAGAAAAGGCCGTGGTGGAAGTTTTGGTGAGGACTTTATATAAACTACGTAAAAGTAGAAAAGTATACATTTCTACTTTTCCACTTTGATGAGGGATATATAATAAAAAAAGAAGTATCCCCAACTAGAAACAGGGATACTTCTTTTTTTATTTCAGTCAGTAATAGGCGTAACTGTTACTACAAATGAATTATTCTTATTTTTCACAGGCACCACTCCTATTTTAAAACTATATTGCTTGTTATTTCTTTTCCAACATTTCGTAAAGGTGTTTGTACATCCCTTTATAACCTTCAGATTGTCGCGTTGTTAGTTTAGTATTTACATAGCTTTCAAGAAGCATGTCAATGATACTGTTAATTGATGCCTTATCCATGCTTTCTTGTTCTTTTATAAATGGTTTAAGAGTATTTAGCTTTAGCAAAACAGCAGGTGAAATTTTAGCTGTTTTAGATGGAACTAAACGCTGATCTTGTTTCTCAGGAACAGGTATTTTCCCTTTATTAATGATAGGAGTCATAACCTTTTTCTTAACAGGCTCATTATTACGGCCGAAATCGTTTGTTCCTTTTATCTGTACACCTTTGTCATTTAAAGTATTTCCGGGTTTTGTGACTATAGGTTGAAATGGTGCTTTAGACATTATGAGCCTCCTCCTTAAGCATTAATAGTAGCAAAATAGTTTTCATGTTCATTAAGTTCGCTAAGAACATCGATGAATAGTTGATGAGCTTTTTCATCCCACATATCAATATTGCCACTAACGTTAACATTTTTATGAATTCCTTCAATATCGTACACTTTTAGACGCTCTTGATATCTCACAATTGTATCTAGAACATTTCCGCCATACATTTCCTGAGCTTGTTGTAATACTTTATTATCCACTCGTTTTCCTTGATGTAACATCATTGGAATAATACCTAAAACTTGTAGGTCTGCATCATATGTTTCTGCTAAGAACTGCATATAAGCGATATATGTTTGAGCGCCCTCTAAAGATAATTCTTGTGTTTGTAGAACGATGATACAATAATCGGCTGCTATCATAGCGTTATCTGAGTAGTCACTGATTGTTGGTGGTACATCAATGTAAATACGATCATATTTATCTTTTAATGGTTCTAGTAATTTTTTTAAATATGTAATTTGTGCAAGTTCATCCTCTGGGAACATATCAAAGAGGATTTTTGATAGTTTTCTAAATGAAGTATTAGATGGAACAATGTCCAAATTCTCAATTACTGGAATAATCTCATTCTCTAAATTTTGATTTAGAAATGCATCCGTAATAGACTTATCAATTTCTTCAATGTCACCTGTTTTAGCAAGGACTCTTGTAGCGTTCCCCTGAGGATCCATATCCACTAAAAGACATTTTTCATTAAATACTGTAGCAGCTTCATAAGCCAACATTGTAGCTGTTTTTGTTTTTCCAACTCCACCTTTAAAGTTACCGATTACGTATGTAGTTGCTTGTCTAGTCATTTTCGACATTCCTCCATAAAACTCCGAATAAGTATACCTTTGAGTAAAATGTAACATCTACATTCAATATTCGCAACAGTATACCGTAGAAAAGTTTAAGTTTTTTAAACGGATTTATCGAAAAAGTAGAAAAGTATACTTAAGCGTAAGATTTTTTAGTATACTTTTCTACTTTTCTACTTAAACGTAGTTTATAGAATGGATGTTTTTACGGATAGAAAAGTATACATTTCTACCTATGCGTAGTTTTAAAGTTTTTTCTTTATACACTGGTATTTAAGGGTTAATTACAATTTTTCAGGAGATTACGTTTGTAAATGCGAGAACAAAAGTATACATTTCTACCTATGCGTAAGTTAGGTAAAGTATACCAACTTTCAATTATAGGTAGAAAAGTATACTTTTACACTTTTGCGTAGTTCTACATTTCTACTTACGCGTAGTTTCAAGTTGTCATTTCTGTATTTACAAACAAAAAAACTTGCTGTAACGTAATAAACAACAAGTTTTTCAACAAAAAAAGATTTAATTTGATATTGTACATAAAGAGCTCTTTAGAGCATATTCGATAAATAATTTACAAAAACAAATAAAAAAGAACGGCTGTCTAATAGAGATTTCTCAGGTCTCAATCTGACAGAAAAGTAGAGTTACTGACAATAACTTTACTCCCCGGTGAATACACGTTGCTGACAACAACTTGTATTCCATTTACACACTGACCAACCCAGTATGTAAACTTCCCAGTACCGTTCTAGTTAACTATGTTATTAGAGATATAAAAATATCTGTATTTAGTATAGTTAATTAGTGATGGATTGTAAAGATAGATATCCTTATTTAAGTACGGAAAAATTACGTTTAAATATGGAGAAATTCTGTTTTTATATACTTTTCAGGGAATTTTCAAGGTGAGCAGTGTAATAACTGCTCACCTTTTTTATTGTCAAAAATCTAGTAGAAAGGAGATCTAACATGGATAAAGCGCAGCAAGCAATTGAATTGATTTTACATAGTGGATTACGAAAATATAAATACAAGAATTCTAGAGCTAGCATCGCCAGGTTAGACTCACAGGATACTAGTAAGATGAATGACCGATTTGTATTCATTACGCGTACAAAAGAAGATTTAATGCATCCCTATGGAGCTAAAGGAGTTGTATTAACTTCTCAAGAAGCAGTTCTGGATCATATCGGACAAGCTACGCATTGGACACCGAATGTATTCAGAGTAGGTACATATTTGGACAGAAGCAGAAGAATTATTAAAGGTCATGAAGAACGTAATTTAAAACAAATCAACTGTTTCACTGTAGATATCGATACAAAGGACATTACTCCTGGAGAAATCGTACTTGCAGCAATGGACAAGCAATTAGGCATGCCTACAGTTATCTTGGAAAGTGTGAAGGGATACCAGGCTTATTTCGTACTAGATAACCCATTGTTCATTTCAAATAAGAATGATTTCCGTGGATTACGTAGCGCAAAGAGAATAAGCGAGAACATCAGGAAAGCTTTAAGCGATTTATTACCTGGTGTTGATTTGACATGCAATGATTTCGGATTCTTCCGTATGCCAAATGAAGAGAATGTTGTATGGTTTGATGCAGAAAGCACGTGTAATTTAGCTTATTTAATCGAATGGTCCAAGGATCAAGATATTGGCCACCGTAGAAGTTTATTTACATTTCTTTCGAACAAACCAAGTCGTACGACACAAATCACTGAAGGATGGGTGCAAAAGGTATTAGCATGCACGCATATTAGAGGTCAAAAAGGTGTAATTGGGCGTGATAACGCGGCATTTACGCTAGCTTTAGCATGCTATTCTTCTGGAATGACGGAAAAAGATGCATACAACTTATTAGACCAATTCAATACAAACTTAAACAGCCCTTTGAAAAATGCCAGCATTCAAAAGGCTATTCGTAGTGCCTTCTCTGGTAAATACAAGGGTGCAAACAAAGCGTACATTAATCATATTTTAGAAGTTTGGTCAGATGGGGAAGTATCATTTTCAGGACCAATACCATCTCAATATTGGTATAAGCATAAGAAAGCACGTAAGGAACGTGTGCGTAGCCACTGGTATGAGTGGGAGCAGGACATCATTGGCTTCTTAAACGCGCAGAAAGACACAGAAAAAGGATTTGTATACTTCACTCAAAAAGAACTGTGTGAAGCCTTACAAATCCCAAGAAGTACGTTAAATAGCGTGTTAAAGAAATCAAAAAAAATATATATTCACATAATCGGTAAAGGCAGCCAACGACAAACAGGACTGTCTACTTTGGCGTTGCTTTTTAACCATGCTATTAGTCGAAATAAAGAGCTGAAAGAACTATACTTTGAATTTATACAATCGATTGTTCCAAGTGCAGCAGAGTGTTTATATAAGCTGACACAAGAGAAACCCAATGACTTAATCACACTAAATACAGGTTAATTTGTAGCTTTGTCCAGTCTGCCAGTACATATTTCTACTGTACCTTTTTTTCTTGGTTTTTAGGCTTGTTGTATCTATCTTCTATATTTTTAGTATTTTAATGTCTAAACTATCTACAGTATATGAAATTTAGTCTTATTGCTGGTAGGGGTCACCATAGGTTCTGGTGCAAGAAATTTATTAAACTTGGACATACTGATATTAATATTCTAATAAAGGGGTACGGCAATTTTCATAGTTTTTAAGGTGTTTTGTTATACTGACTATGAATTAGGTATAGTTGTTGGATGAAAAATTATTAGTTTTCTTTACTGAACACGTAATTTCTTGTTTTAATTTCACTTTACTGAATACAAAAAAACTAATAAAGTAGGAGTATTTAGTACATTTATTCGTTCATTATAGCTTTAATCGTTAAAAATCAAGTTGTAATAGTTTAAATGGTATTCAAATTAAATAATAGGTTGATGGACTTATAGTCTAAAAAAGAAGTAGAGCGTACAGCGAGGAATGGTTATAGAGATGTAAGGACATTTTTTGATGCGTTTGTGGAAAATGATTTTAAAATGCTGGGTTTGCCACGAAATTTGGTAAAATCTATGAAGAATACAATTATTGTTGAAAAGTATAAGAGGAAAGTAAAGAAATGAAGAGAAGCTAGTATAAAGTCACGAGAAGAATATATTACAGTCGAACAGGCAATGGAGCTTATGCCATCAGTAATATATAAGTAATTAGCAGATTATCCTGGGGTGTCCACTAAGACAGTTCAATGACTAGAGAAAAGATTTTAAAAGGAAGTGGACAGGTTATGTTTTTTAAACCGTATATATGGACTTCCTTTGTTTTTAATAATTTGGTACGTTTTAGTCTTGTGTGTAGTTGTTGCATTTATTATTTTTATAATAGGAATGTTAGGAAAGCTTTTTGAAACTTGGAAAACTATTAAGGAGTAAAGGAAGTGACATGAATGCTAGAAAATAAGTTAGGTATTACAAATCAAGTTGAATTGGCAAAAATTGAAGAGAGACTTAGTAAGGCTAATGCTAAAAAGTTATACGATTCGGGTGATATTAGTAACTTAGAGGTTGGTACATACAAAGGATTAGCAGCTATCCATAAACATCTGTTTGGTGATATTTATGAGTTTGCAGGTAAGACACGTAATGTAAATATCTCAAAAGGAAATTTCCGTTTTGCTCCGGTTATGTATTTAGAAGCGTCACTGGGTTATATCGACAAAATGCCCCAGTCTACCCTGAAGGAAATTGTAGCAAAATATGTAGAAATGAACGTTGCTCATCCGTTTCGAGAGGGCAATGGTCGTAGTACACGTATTTGGCTAGATTTGATTTTGAAAAAAGAAGTAAAGAAAGTCGTTGATTGGAATCTTATCAATAAAGAAGATTACCTCTCAGCAATGGAACGCAGTCCGGTAAACGATTTAGAAATTCGTCATCTTATCAGTAATGCGTTAACGGATAAAATTCATGATCGTGAAGTGTTTATGAAGGGTATTGATATCAGCTATTATTATGAGGGA
>NZ_JBTMZT010000036.1:0-724 GCF_054570475.1 Bacillus sp. C1 | reverse complement strand
ACTTCTTGTGTCGCAATCACTTGGCCATTTTGTAGTAAGTCTACTTTAATCATGGATGGACGATCTTTCGCATTTTCGTCTTTCCATGTTTTCGTTCCTTCTACTTTTGTTTGGCCTACTTTTGTATTCGTAATGTCATAGCCTTTTACCTCGGATTGGTATCCATCCACCGGCTGTTCTTTCACTTCATACTTGTATGCTTTTCCTTCTGCATCGTATGNATGTCATAGCCTTTTACCTCGGATTGGTATCCATCCACCGGCTGTTCTTTCACTTCATACTTGTATGCTTTTCCTTCTGCATCTAATGACGCCAAGTCTGTAAACGCATATTTCCATTCACTCGCCGCGCTTACTTCTTTCGTTTCGATCACTTTACCATTTTGTAGTAAGTCTACTTTAATCATGGATGGACGATCTTTCGCGTTATCATCCTTCCACGTCTTCGTTCCTTCTACTTTTGTTTGGCCTACTTTTGTATTCGTAATGTCATAGCCTTTTACCTCGGATTGGTATCCATCCACCGGCTGTTCTTTCACTTCATACTTGTATGCTTTTCCTTCTGCATCGTATGACGCCAAGTCTGTAAACGCATATTTCCATTCACTCGCCGCGCTTACTTCTTTCGTTTCGATCACTTTACCATTTTGTAGTAAGTCTACTTTAATCATGGATGGACGATCTTTCGCATTTTCGTCTTTCCATGTTTTCGTTCCTTCTACTTT
>NZ_JBTMZT010000026.1:0-8419 GCF_054570475.1 Bacillus sp. C1 | reverse complement strand
AGAGAAAACAAACGAATTACAAGTAGCGAAAAAGAGTTTGGAAAGTGATGTTGTTGATAAGTACAAAGAATTAGAGATAGTAAAACAACAAGTAGAGAGTGAAAGTGAAAAGATGCAGCTAATTGGTCAGCGTCATATAGAGTTAGAAAAAAGAGTAGAACAAATGCAAAAAGAATTAGATAGTGCTACGGATCAAGTGCCAAATGAACCTATTAAAATTCCATTTTTGCGTAAAGAAGTAATAACAGATGTACAGAATAATAAAACGTTTGGGAAAGCTGAAGTCACGAAGAAAAAGACTGGAAATTATGTGTTATCACCAGAACAATATCAAGAATTAACAAAACAAGTGAATGCAGCGGTTACTATCAAAAAGGATTATGAGCGTTTGAGAAAAACAGACTTTGTGAAAGAGTATCAAAGTTTAAAAATGACTGCAGAAGGTTGGATGGAAGAGAATAGGATATTGAAACAAGAAAAAGGTCAGTTGAAAAAAGAAGTTAGTGTATTACATAAGGAAATAGGGTCTTTAAAAGCTCATATAAAGGATTTACAAACAAATATAAGGGGGTTTTATACAAACAAACGAAAGTAGCTTTAAAAGAGCAATTTCAGTTGCTTAGAGGGCTTGTTAAAAATGAATTGGTTGGTAGGGGAGTTAATAATCATTTTGAACAAGAACATAAGAGGGAAATGAATAAGCAGAGAGGGTTTGATATGGAAAGATAGACGTGATAATAGTGAAAAAGAGAAGTGATTTTTAGTAGATGGAAACCTTTAGTAACGTATTTCATGTTATTATAAAAAAAGACGTATAAACGAGAAAAACCGCCCATGCTTTGGACGGCAGGCGGTTTTTCATAATAAGGTTGGAATCAACCAATATATATTCTATATACATTCTAACATATAAAAGTTGATTCCTTCCACTAAGGGAGAGAATTATTTTATGACAAAAGTTGTAGATTTTGGACAAGCTGAAAAAAAAGCGAAAATAAGAGATAGCAAGATTGATAGTATTTATGACCAGTTGCAAACTGGTGGTTATTCGGAAGAAGAAAGAGCTATGCTTTTACAGATGTTAAGTAAAATGTCCGGTGGGGAAGAATATTTCATAGGTAAAAAGAAAAAACCTACAGATCGGGTGAGATTTGTGCAAATTATAATGGATAATATAGATTATCTGATTGAAATAGGTTATTTAAGCAGTAAGGAAGAAGCTTTTTTATTCAAATTAACTTCATCTGTAGAATTTAAAACCAATGTTCTTGTAGAACGTGAGACAAATAATCCAGCATCACCTACATATTTAGCTGAAAAGTTTAAAATGACTCGTCAAAGTATTTCTAGTGTTATGAATGGTTTATTAAAAAAGGGAGTATTAGCAGTTGCACAATCAGGTGTTACAACTGAAGATGGACGAGTTTGTACTAGTCGTACATGGTTTGTAAATCCAAATGTTATGTGTTGCTCTCCTAAAGATGGAATAGACAAAGCAACTCAACATATTTTTAGGGATTCACTAAGAAATTTTAAAATTGAAGATCAAGGAAAGAAAAAACATAAATTACCCATTTATTTATTTTAAAAGAATGCAAAAATTTTCTTGCATTCTTTTTTTATTTTTATTTACCTTTTTTTAGGTGTCACTTTTTTTTGACACTGGTGTCACTTTTTTTTGACACCCTATCTTCTATAAACCCTTGATATTACTGACTTTGTTTACTTTTCTCTTCTCACTCTTATATATAGGGCTAAAAGTTCCGCAAGGAACGGGTAGTATTTTTGAGAAAATCACTCAAAAATCTCCACCCTCAATATCAAAAAGTCGGTTCGTTAATCCTCACCTAAAGGCTATCGCCTTCTCCTTTTGATATTGTCCTTGCAAAACTTTTTTCGGCGGGTTTTTAGCTTTCGCCAAGCCGAACAGACCAAAAACGGGGTTAAGTTGCTCGACTTGGACCAGCAATTATACCCGCCGAACCGCTAATTCTATCGATTTAAATAATAAGCTTATTCCATATTCAGTTACGTTAAGTTCCTAGGGGCTAGCCCCCAGACCCCCAGCCAGCATTCACACCCAAAAACAGGGGAGAATAGCATGATAAAACATTTTTACAATGTAGAATCAGGTTATTATAAAGAAATTTGGTAGTCTTTAATTAGCCTTTAACTTAACCTCAAACTTAAGGGAGATGTATAGATGAACATTGGTAGACAAATACAATATTTTCGTAAACGGGATAATATGTCCCAAGAGAAGTTAGCAGAAAAAATTCATGTTTCCAGACAATCTATTTCTAACTGGGAAAATGAAAGGAACTATCCAGATATTCATAATTTACTAATGATGAGTATTCTCTTTAACGTTTCCCTGGATGATTTAGTTAAAGGAGATGTAAAGATTATGAAAGAAGAACTTCAAAAATTAACTTTCTTTAAGTGGAGTTACATCATGTTAGCATCAATGATTATACTTCCTATTTCTATTGCACCTGTATTTTACTTTTTTGGTTATTATGGTCTTATAATACCTTTGGTACTTACGATTTTGCTTATGTTTTCATCACAGCAAGTTGAAAACATAAAAAAAGAGCATAATTTAAAAACTTATCGTCAAATAGTTGATTTTATAGAGGGAAAACCTGTAAGTGAAGTAAAGCCTAATATAAAAGACAAATTATTAAAAATAGGTTTGATGCTTGCAAGTGCTTTAATTAGTTATAGTTTGATTTATTTAGGATTGAGTGTATTTGGAAGATAACTTGGAAAACTATTAAAAGTCCTCCGGATTGTTTAATTGGAGGACTTTCGTGTTCACATAATTCTCGTTATTGGTAGTGAAATTATTAATCCCATATATTTGGGCGTTCAATTTTCATTGTTCTCATATAATCTAACATTTGTCCTGTATGAACACTCTCATGATATGCTATACGCATTAACATATCCCCTAAAGAACGGATATACCCTACATTTGAACGATCAATTTTAATTGTATTTAAATCTTCACTAGAAAAAGAACGAACAGTATCTAAAAATTGTTTGTGATATATCTCAGCAAAATTCAGTTCATCTTCGACAGATAAAAAAGGTCTGTTTTCAAATGGAGAATTATACTCTTTTAGACTTCCCCTATTTTCAATAGCCAAATGATAATAATGTTCTGATTTCAGTACATGTCGAATCATCTCTAAACAAGTCATAGCTTTTTCATCTGGTTTCCAATCTAATTTATCACTCGGAATTGCTTTCCATACCTTTATACTCCGTCTTCTCACTTCTTTTAGATTTAATAATAATAAATCAATAGTGTTCAATTGTATTTCTCCCCTTCACTTAGTCTTATAAATTAAGTTTACAAATATTTTCAAGTAAAATGCAAACATTCGTTCTTTTTTTCGGATACATTTAACAAACGAATCGTCCTGTAACTGACAAAAAGAAACAATATGTTATGAATATTACATTCATGCCCGGTTAACATAACGTCTCATTATCGGTAGCAAATAGTTTCATAGAACCCTTGTTTTTACAAGGTTCTTTTCCCTTTTCTATATAAAATTGATATGCAGGATTTTATACATGGTTGATATAGCGAGGATTCTGGGAATCCCGGCTATTCTTTTTTTGCATAAAATCTTGTATAAATAAAAAAGATTTTGATGATGGTATTGAGAAGTAATCGATATCGGTGTTAAAATCGAAATGTATTTCGAAATCAATTCGTTTTTAAAATCGGGTGTGAAATCAGTTGTAAGTGCATTCCGATTTTGATGAAAAAGTTGATTTAATCCTGTTTATGAGCAAAAAACGTATTCCGTTTTTGGGGGAGGAATTAAAATTGGAACTAAAATCGGAAATGTATACACCGAAAATTGTTGCGGATCATGTAGGGGTAACTCCCGATTTATTAAAAGCATGGTCAAATGAATTTAATATACAAACGGAGCGAAGCCAGGGAGGGCATCGTAGATACTCGAAAGAAAATATAGAAGAATTAACAGCAATTAAAGAAAAAATACAGATACAAAAATGGTCTTATGATCAAGTTCGAGCATGGCGGAATGGAGAACTTGATGTGTTTGTCTCAAAAAAAGAAAAATCGGAATTAGAAAAGAAATTGGATACAGTATTAGAAAATCAACAATTACAAAATCAGTTTAATCAAACGCTTGTTCAAAAATTACAAGAGATTACGAATGAATTAGTTACCACAAAAGAACATTTGGCTAATACAGAGAGAAAATTAACGGAAGTAGAAGGTAAAAACATTGAATTAGAAGTTTTTATAGAGAAGAAGTTAGCGAAACGAGATCAATTATTGCTTGAAAACATTAGAGATATACAGAGACAAAATCAGAAACGAAAACGGAAAGGTTTTTTCGGTTTGTTTAAAAATTAAATTTGGGAGATATTCTTTGTAAGGTTCTAATGTGGGTGTTTTTGCCCATCCCCCGAAAAGGAGTATTAATACAAAATATTCCTTTTCAGTTATAGAAGAATTTAGGATTCAGCCTTAGTTGTTCGATTTGTAACATAAACGTTTGTTTTTGTTACATTTTTTCTTTTTACATTCTAGCCTAAATCATATTGAATTTAGATGTAATTAAATACTGTCTCAAAAATAATTTGTCACAATATAAATCTTCTACCTTTTTGTTACGCTGATGGTTTATTAATTGATATTTTCTGTCTTATTCCCCTTTTTCAGGGGATGGGCAAAGTTATCCATTCTTCAAATCATTATGGCGCTTGTCCGATCCTTGATTTTGTTTTTCCAATAAACCTTTTTGAAGAACAATTTCTTCATTTTGTTTGATGATCATCTCAGCTAAAGAGTTGATTAAATTTTCTTGAATTTTTAAATTACTTTCCAACAGAACGCTTACAGCGTGTTGTGAATTGTTTGGTTGATTTGTTGTCATTATTGAATTTGGGACCGCCGCACTGCATGTTGTCTTCGTATTGCGAGTCATCACCAAGCTGACAGCATGCTCCAATTCTTGCGCATACTTTCGAATCACACATTCAGAAAGTATGCGCAAGAATTGGCAATTTGCTTTTTTGTTAAAGGTATATCAATGATTTTTTCTTTTTCCGCCATGCTGTCACCTCAATATAATTAATTTTTTCTATATTAGTTCGAAATTTATAATTAAATCAATGTTTTATACATTTTATTTTACACCATAGCAACAGTATGACTAATAAAAAAAGCTATCTCTTTTAACCAAAGGATAGCTGTATCCGTATTAATGTCAATTTTTCCAGTCACTTAATATTTTACGCTCCCATCTTGCTCGAACTGTAATTAAAGGTGAACATTGGTTTCTGTTAATTATATTTATATAAGCGTCACGTGTATAATCTATTGCTCTATCTAGAATTGCATTAGTAATTTCACCACCTCCTGATGGTATTGACTGCTCAAAAGCTTTACTTGCTTCAGCTAACGTACTATTATTTACAAAACATGAATAATTCTGATTAAATTGAGTCAGATTTGCATCTGTTACAGTAACTATAAGTGTGCCTATTATATTTACTGTTCTTCGCTCTTTACAAGGGTAAGGTTTCATTTCAGGTGGTTGTTCATAACATTGTTCCTGAGCAAGAAAGGGAATATCAAATACTTGACTAAGTGGTGCTGGCTCACACTTTACTTCTCCTGATACTACCTCGTAACAAGTATCATTTCTAATCTCTTCTAAATTTTTGTTATAGATAATAAATTTTTTTTCTGTGACTCTTGTGTTTCTAAAATGATAAGGATTATAAGCGTTAAGTGGAGTGATGTAATAAATTGGATAAGAACGATAATTGTTGTGAAAAGGATAATTATTGTAGTAAGAATAGTTGTTATTATAAGGGAGATAAAAAGGCTTATTTGAATAATAATGGCTATACAATTTAATACCTCCTAGATAAGAATATAATATTTTATGAGTGATACTATTTTAGGTATAGGTATTAAACTATGTATATAAGCCTAAAACGTAAATATTTTATCCACAACCATATTGTTGAAGTCATCGATAGAGTATGTTGTAAAATACGACACAGGGTTAATATGATAGAATCCTTTATTTTGATAGTCGATAATCCGCATAATAGCGCAAAATATCCACAAGGAAATGATCGGAATCTTTATCAACCTAGTTCATACGTTCAACAGCTTTTTCATACTTTTACGAAACCTAGCGTATGTGTATTTGGGATTTTCTTCTTTTAGCTTGTCTTGAATCTTGTCCTGTTCATCCATTCTACGATGAAGTTCATCTTTATTCGCTGGATTCTACAACGGCGAAATCTCCGGCTTTTTGCAATTGTCGATAAGTCTGGATCTTACTAATGGGTTGATCTCCTTTTCGTGAAGGAAATAACCAGGTATTTTCTAAGGTTTGAGCATAGGAATAGATCTTATCAAAAATAGAAGTAAGATTAATCATGTGTTCTTTCTTCGTTTTTCCCTCTTTGATTTTGAATTATTTTCTCTTTTTTCGTTTTAATTTTAATATAGTTTGTGTTTCGATTTGGAGTAGATTGCTGACACGTAATCCTGTATTGATTCCAATTAGAAATAGAATATATTTTCGTTCTGAACAGTGACGTTTTAGGGCTTATTTCATATTTTCGATCTGTTCTTTTGTTCATGGATTTTCGACCTCTTTATTTATGGCGTTTTGAATGTATACTTTTGTTGTATATTTTGAGGATATCAGGGGTTTTGGTGTGAAGTTAATGTTTAAGGGGAATTGAAAGTAAACTAATATTTAAAAGTTTACTTTCAGGAATAACAAAAAAGTCCCTTAATAATGCTAAAGGGACTTTGCTCACACAAATGATCTGCAAATCAATTTACCTTTGATATACAGATCATTTGTATGATAATTTCTATAAATAATTGCTAAATAGTAAACTTACATAAATGCTTTTAAAAGTTCTTGAACTAATGGAATTGCTCCACCTACAAATTTTAAAACTGCCATTGCGATTGCCATGTTATTTTCCTCCTCTTTTGTTGGTACTAAGATGTGTTGAATCTTTATACTTTTATTATAGTAAGCGCTTACATCCATATCAATATATTTTTATATGCAATATTGCATATAATGGAGAACGAAATTGGGTATGTGGCGATAGCTCTTATAGATAAAGTGGTAGTTATAACGGGTATGTCAACGGTACCGGACCGAGCCCGAAAGGGAGCGGGAGGATAAGGAGTTGATATACTTACTATGCGACCCTCTTGTAGATCCAAAACGTTCACCGTTTTGGCCTGCCAACTGGCGAGGGAGCCCCTCAAGGATTGAGGGGTTGGGGAGTTGGATAGAAGAAGGGGGTCTGGGGAAGAGTTCCCCAGTGGGTTTGGGCGAAGCCCAAGGTTTGCATTTGCCATGCCAAGCATGGCTCGGCGCAGCCGAAAAGCGTCGCAGACCCCTATCGATTTTGATACGTTAGTGTCAAAATACGTATAGGGTTACTTTAATTGACACCATTTCGTCGCTTTGCTAGACTGATGGTATCAATTAATCTAGGGGAAGTGGTGGTACTTTATGTTGGGTTCTATCTCATTTAATCAATCTCATCAAAGTTCATTAAGCCATAATAATAGAGAAAATATTTATGGGAATCCTGGCATTGATCCAGCTAGGTTACATGAGAATATTTATTTTGTTCAAAAGGACATCCGAAGTGTATACAAGGTTGTTTTTCAAGAAGCCGTGGACAAGTATAACGAGAAACAAAAACGGAGTGATCGTAAAATTGATGATTACTATAACAAAGTACATAAAGATGATAAGACACATGAGCAACGAGAACTCGTTGTAGCGATTGGGGAAGGTAAAGACGACCCAAAGTATAGGGAGGCTAAAAAGGAAGCGCTGAAACGCTATGCTGAAGCGTTTCAGGAGCGAAATCCAAACCTAGCGGTTTATAACATGGTTTTGCATGATGATGAAGCGAATCCGCATTTACATATTAACTATGTACCGAATTTCGAAAGTAGTCGAGGACTAACGAGGCGTGTCGGAATGGATAGAGCTTTGCAACAACAAGGTGTAGAAGGAACGGGAAGAAAGTTAATTGCACATTGGAGAGAATTAGAAACGGCCTATATTGAGCAATTGGCTAAAGAGTACATTCCGAATTTTGAACGTGCGAATGTAGGTTCACATAAGTACATGAAAGTTCGTCAATACAAAGAATATGCAGAAGCGAAGTCAACTATTGAAAACCAAGTACAAGAAAAAGAAACACAGTTACAAACGGTTGACGATCATTTGAAAAATGTTGAAGAGAAAACAAACGAATTACAAGTAGCGAAAAAGAGTTTGGAAAGTGATGTTGTTGATAAGTACAAAGAATTAGAGATAGTAAAACAACAAGTAGAGAGTGAAAGTGAAAAGATGCA
>NZ_JBTMZT010000040.1:0-505 GCF_054570475.1 Bacillus sp. C1 | reverse complement strand
ATTTAACGAATTCCCCGAAAGAATTCTCCTTCCTCAAGCGTGTGAAGGGCTTAGCCCAACGGTAGGTGGGAGATGAATTTCGGTTTGGCATAGCCAAAAGGCTTTGCCTTTTATTTTGCCTATGATATAATCAGTATTATAACGTATAAAGGCTGGTATATCAATGAAATTAGATAGTAATAACCATTCAGTATTCTTATTATATTATCATCTTGTGTTGGTCGTAAAATACAGAAGAAATGTGTTTGATGATGATATGTCAGACTATGCAAAAGACATGTTTGTACGATTATCTAAAAACTATAACATCACATTAGTTGAATGGAATCATGATGTAGACCATGTTCATATTTTGCTCAAGGCACATCCTAATACGGAAATGACAAAATTCATCAATGCTTATAAGAGTGCAAGTTCTCGACTAATCAAGAGAGACTTTCCACGAGTGAAAAAGAAACTTTGGAAAGAGATGTTTTGGTCGAGAAGTTTTTGCTTACTAACTACT
>NZ_JBTMZT010000032.1:0-1458 GCF_054570475.1 Bacillus sp. C1 | reverse complement strand
TAAAATGTACCCTATAGAGTAGACACTAAAAAAGTCTCCCTATAGGTTTTTTTGTATATAATTAAGAAAAACATAAAGACTGGAGAAAATTATGAGTAAAAGGGTTTTTACAGAGAAAGAAATTAAGCTATTATCATCTAATCAATATGTTAAATCTGTCAGTTCAAAAGGTATCACATATATGGATGAATTTAAGCGTATATTTATTGGCGAAAAAGAGAAAGGCAAGTTTCCAAGACAAATCTTTGAAGAATGTGGGTTTGATGTAGAAATCTTGGGAATGGATAGAATTAAGGCAGCGAGTAAAAGATGGCGAAAAGCTTACAATGAAAATGGGATTAGCGGTCTACGTGACACTAGATCTGGAAATTCAAAGGGTCTTAGAGAAAGAGAACTGACTCTGGAGGAGGAGAACGCTCGCTTAGAAGCCCAAATTAACTTACTAAAGGTAGAAAATGAACTATTAAAAAAGATTCGTTTGATAGAAAGGGGGCAAAAAAAGTAGTCCTTCTTTCTAGTCAGAAATATATCCTGATTCATTCGGTGATAGAAACATACCAACTCAAACATATGGTGAAATACCTATGTGGAGTAGCTGGTGTCTCAAGAAGCGGTTATTATAACTATTTCTCTGTGAAATCACAGGAACAAAGACGTAAAAAAGATAAGAAGGATGAGATAGTAAAAGGACTTATCCTAAAAGCCTTCCATTTCAAAGGTCGTAAGAAAGGGGCTCGTCAAATCAAAATGACTTTGGCGGGTCAATTTCAGGTTGTCTACAATTTGAAGCGTATACGACGAATCATGAAGAAATACGGCATTATATGCCCAATTAGAAAAGCAAATCCTTATAGACGAATTATGAAAGCTACAAAAGAACATCGAGTTGTGCCAAACCTATTGAATCGCCAATTTAAGCAAGGAATCCCTGGTAAAGTCCTTCTAACAGATATCACATATTTATTTTATGGAAAAGGTCAGAAAGCCTACTTATCGGTCATTAAAGATGGTTCAACTAGTGAAGTTTTAGCCTATCATATATCAGAACGTATGACTGTGGAATTAGCTACAGACACTCTTCTAAAGTTAAAAAGGAACAAAAACTTTAAGAAAGCAAAAGATGCCTTGATTCACTCAGATCAAGGAGTTCAGTATACACACCCTAATTTCCAAAAAACAGTTAAGAAGCTGGGGTTACAACAGTCCATGTCAAGAAGAGGTAACTGTTGGGATAACGCTCCCCAAGAATCTTTCTTTGGCCATTTTAAAGATGAAGCCTCTATTAAAGTATGTACAAATCTAGATGAATTAAAAAGAGAAATTAAACAATATATGATCTACTACAATTACTACAGATACCAATGGAATTTAAAAAAGATGACCCCTGTGCAATACAGAGATCATCTTCTTCAAGCTGCCTAGGCTTTTTTTAATGTCCTTTACAAAGGGTACATTTTA
>NZ_JBTMZT010000035.1:0-777 GCF_054570475.1 Bacillus sp. C1 | reverse complement strand
TTGCTTCATATTATATGGTTAAGTCCTCGATCTATTAGTATTCGTCAGCTCCACATGTCACCATGCTTCCACCTCGAACCTATCAACCTGATCATCTTTCAGGGATCTTACTAGCTTACGCTATGGGAAATCTCATCTTGAGGGGGGCTTCATGCTTAGATGCTTTCAGCACTTATCCCTTCCGCACATAGCTACCCAGCTATGCCCTTGGCAGAACAACTGGTACACCAGCGGTGCGTCCATCCCGGTCCTCTCGTACTAAGGACAGCTCCTCTCAAATTTCCTACGCCCACGACGGATAGGGACCGAACTGTCTCACGACGTTCTGAACCCAGCTCGCGTACCGCTTTAATGGGCGAACAGCCCAACCCTTGGGACCGACTACAGCCCCAGGATGCGATGAGCCGACATCGAGGTGCCAAACCTCCCCGTCGATGTGGACTCTTGGGGGAGATAAGCCTGTTATCCCCGGGGTAGCTTTTATCCGTTGAGCGATGGCCCTTCCATGCGGAACCACCGGATCACTAAGCCCGACTTTCGTCCCTGCTCGACTTGTAGGTCTCGCAGTCAAGCTCCCTTATGCCTTTGCACTCTACGAATGATTTCCAACCATTCTGAGGGAACCTTTGGGCGCCTCCGTTACACTTTAGGAGGCGACCGCCCCAGTCAAACTGCCCACCTGACACTGTCTCCCGGGTCGATAAGACCCGTAGGTTAGAATTTCAATACAGTCAGGGCGGTATCCCACCAGCGCCTCCACCGAAGCTAGCGCTCCGG
>NZ_JBTMZT010000039.1:0-522 GCF_054570475.1 Bacillus sp. C1 | reverse complement strand
AGTAAATAACAGTGTGAAACAGACATTGCAAGCGGCTGTTAAACAAGAAATGCTTCTACAATTCAAATTGGAAAATGTATTAGATATTATAAGCATAACACCAGCACCATAAGTTCAACTCAACATGGGAAGCGCCATTCCAAGCGAAGCAGAATCTTACCTTGTATAAAATTATAATTTGTCCCCATAAAGTAAAAAATTTTATATTTATTTTTATGCATAAAGTTATAAAAAGGTGCACCTTTAATTGTAGCTAACGATTGAAGGTGTATTTCTATCATACCTTTCGAGAGGACTCCCACCTCTAAACAGATGTGAAGGTGGTGAGGTGAATCGAAAAAAATATGTTATGTTCAAGTGAAAAGATAGAAACGTACGTTCTTGTTTTGGTATAATATCCTTAACAAGGAGGTGAAAAAATGACAGCGGAAAAGCAAACAAATTATAAAACTCTTCAAATTTGGATTAAAAAGGGACATCGTATGTATTCTTATTTTCAAGAATCTTGCCAAAACGCGAAGA
>NZ_JBTMZT010000037.1:0-579 GCF_054570475.1 Bacillus sp. C1 | reverse complement strand
CTTTGTATGTAATCATTTGAATCAATACACGATGCGAGATATGGCAAAATGTTTGGTTATTTTTCTTTCCCATATCAGTTTCTTGTTTCCAACTTTTGTTTTGACCAATAACGATTTTGCAAACTCTCTCTTCTTGAGCTAGTTTTACAATATGATGACTCGCTTTATGAAAGATGTCTTTTATTTTCAGGTAACGCTTTTGATGAAGTTTTTCTATTCTTTTTGCAGTAAAAGGTTCTTTCCCTGTTTGTTTACCTTGCCTGAGAACACTTGTAAAGTGACTCTTCATTTTGTTGTAATATTGATTTATGCTTTTGACATGTTTGCCCTTAACAAGTACAGGATTCATACCTGTGTTTGTTACAATGGTTGCAAGGTTATCAATACCTAAATCAATACTCATATAACGACCATTCTCTTCAACAATTTGTTGTTTTGAAGGAAAAATTAATACTAATTCCACTACATACTCATTGTATTTTGGAATGACACGAACTTGTTTCAGTTTTCCTTCAGTAAACCCTAATTTCCCAATATTCAATTGTAATTTTGTCTTTGGAAACTTTAAAAACGTATCAT
>NZ_JBTMZT010000028.1:1502-3717 GCF_054570475.1 Bacillus sp. C1 | reverse complement strand
TTCAAAGGCTCCCGCCTATCCTGTACAAACTGTACCAAAATTCAATATCAGGCTACAGTAAAGCTCCACGGGGTCTTTCCGTCCTGTCGCGGGTAACCTGCATCTTCACAGGTACTATAATTTCACCGAGTCTCTGGTTGAGACAGTGCCCAAATCGTTACACCTTTCGTGCGGGTCGGAACTTACCCGACAAGGAATTTCGCTACCTTAGGACCGTTATAGTTACGGCCGCCGTTTACTGGGGCTTCAGTTCAGAGCTTCGCTTACGCTAACCCCTCTCCTTAACCTTCCAGCACCGGGCAGGTGTCAGCCCCTATACTTCGCCTTACGGCTTCGCAGAGACCTGTGTTTTTGCTAAACAGTCGCTTGGGCCTATTCACTGCGGCTTTCCGTTAAGAAAGCACCCCTTCTCCCGAAGTTACGGGGTCATTTTGCCGAGTTCCTTAACCAGAGTTCTCTCGCACACCTTAGGATTCTCTCCTCGCCTACCTGTGTCGGTTTGCGGTACAGGCACCTTTTATCTCGCTAGAAGCTTTTCTTGGCAGCGGGGAATCAAAGACTTCGCTCCATAAGGAGCTTCCCCATCACAGCTCAGCCTTCACGATAAGCGGATTTGCCTACTTATCAGCCTAACTGCTTGGACGTGCACAACCAATCGCACGCTTCTTCTATCCTTCTGCGTCCCTCCATTGCTCAAACGATAAAGAGGTGGTACAGGAATATCAACCTGTTGTCCATCGCCTACGCCTGTCGGCCTCGGCTTAGGTCCTGACTAACCCTGAGCGGACGAGCCTTCCTCAGGAAACCTTAGGCATTCGGTGGACGGGATTCTCACCCGTCTTTCGCTACTCATACCGGCATTCTCACTTCTAAGCACTCCACCAGTCCTTACGGTCTGACTTCACTGTCCTTAGAACGCTCCCCTACCACTGATACCATCGGTATCAATTCGCAGCTTCGGTGGTGTATTTAGCCCCGGTACATTTTCGGCGCAGAGTCACTCGACTAGTGAGCTATTACGCACTCTTTAAATGGTGGCTGCTTCTAAGCCAACATCCTAGTTGTCTAAGCAACTCCACATCCTTTTCCACTTAATACACACTTTGGGACCTTAGCTGGCGATCTGGGCTGTTTCCCTCTTGACTACGGATCTTATCACTCGCAGTCTGACTCCTAAGGATAAGTCATTGGCATTCGGAGTTTGACTGAATTCGGTAATCCGATGAGGACCCCTAGTTCAATCAGTGCTCTACCTCCAAGACTCTTACACTTAAGGCTAGCCCTAAAGCTATTTCGGGGAGAACCAGCTATCTCCAGGTTCGATTGGAATTTCTCCGCTACCCACACCTCATCCCCGCACTTTTCAACGTGCGTGGGTTCGGGCCTCCATTCAGTGTTACCTGAACTTCACCCTGGACATGGGTAGATCACCTGGTTTCGGGTCTACGACCACGTACTAAACGCCCTATTCAGACTCGCTTTCGCTGCGGCTCCGCCTCTTCAGCTTAACCTCGCACGGGATCGTAACTCGCCGGTTCATTCTACAAAAGGCACGCCATCACCCATTAACGGGCTCTGACTATTTGTAGGCACACGGTTTCAGGATCTCTTTCACTCCCCTTCCGGGGTGCTTTTCACCTTTCCCTCACGGTACTGGTTCACTATCGATCACTAGGTAGTATTTAGCCTTGGGAGATGGTCCTCCCGGATTCCGACGGAATTTCACGTGTTCCGCCGTACTCAGGATACATTCAAGAGAGAACGAAGTTTCGACTACGGGGTTGTTACCCTCTGTGACGAGCCTTTCCAGACTGCTTCGTCTACCTCGTTCCTTTGTAACTCCGTATAGAATGTCCTACAACCCCAAGAGGCAAGCCTCTTGGTTTGGGCTAGATTCCGTTTCGCTCGCCGCTACTCAGGAAATCGCATTTGCTTTCTCTTCCTCCAGGTACTTAGATGTTTCAGTTCCCTGGGTCTGTCTTCCTTATCCTATGTATTCAGATAAGGATACCATACCATTACGTATGGTGGGTTTCCCCATTCGGAAATCTTCGGATCAAAGCTTACTTACAGCTCCCCGAAGCATATCGGCGTTAGTCCCGTCCTTCATCGACTCCTAGTGTCAAGGCATCCACCGTGCGCCCTTTCTAACTTAACCAAACTAAAATTAAAAAATATGAGCTACACTGTTATCTAGTTTTCAAAGAACATACAT